>NZ_JACHJS010000001.1:2451462-3677193 GCF_014203755.1 Saccharothrix violaceirubra | reverse complement strand
TGGTGCCCGCCGAACTGCTCGACGCCGTGGTGGACAACGCCTCCTGCGGGTCGCCGACCGCGTGCTCGTTCGGCGACATCGCGCCGGGCGCCTCGGTGACCTACCGCGTCAGCGGCACGGTCGACCCGCTGTTCACCGGCTCGACGCTCCAGTTCCGCGCGTCGGCGTCGGCCACGACCGGCGACCCGGACGCCCGTGACAACACGGCCGTCGTGGACACGAGCGCCACCTCGTCGTCCGACCTGTCGGTCACGCTGTCCGCCGACCCGTCGCCCGCCGTGCCCGGCCGCGCCCTGCTCTACACCGCGACCGTGTCGACCACCGGACCGTCCGCCGCGCTCGGCGTGGTGTCGCTGACCGGCCTGCCCGTCGGCCTGTCGATCAACGGCGACATCCTCACCGACCAGGGCACGTGCGAGCAGTTCGACGACAACATCGTGTGCGATCTCGGCCCGGTCCTGCCGGGTCGGCCCGTCGTGATCCAGATCCCGGTCTCCCTGTCCGGGTCGTTCGACGGCACCGAGATCACCGTCGGCGTCGACACCCTGACCGCCACCGCCGATCCCGACCCCGCGAACAACTCCGCGTCGGCGACCACGCCCGTGACGCCGCTGGCCGACCTGCGCCTGGACATCCTGGCGCCGGACGAGATCACGCCCGGCTCCCCGGTCCGCTGGGAGATCACGGCCGTCGACGACGGTCCGTCCGACGCCGCCGCGATCGTGGAGTTCACGCTGCCCGAGGGCCTGGACGACGTCGTCGTCACGCCGCTGCAGGGCACGTGCGACATCACCGGCCGGACCGTGCGCTGCGACCTCGGCACGATCGTCGGCGGCACGTCGCTGCCCATCGAGGTCACGGCCACCGCCCGCGCCGACATCACGGCCGCCACGCTGACACTCACGGCGACGCTCACCTCGCCGGTACCCGAGGCCGACCCGACCCCGCCCGACGGCCGCACGGCGTCGGCGACCAGCCCGGTCGCGGGCTCCGCCGACCTGTCGATCGTGACCTCCGCGCAGCAGCCGACCCTGGTGCCCGGCGAGGCGGCGTCGTGGGCGGTCGTCGTGACCGACGACGGCCCGTCCGACGCCCGTGACGTCGCGGTCGACATCGTCCTGCCCACCGGCGTGACCGGCGGCTCGGTGATCGCGCCCGCCGGCGTGACGTGCACCGGCCTGCGCTGCACGATCCCCGTGCTCCAGGCGGGCGCGGACGTGACGCTGATCGTCACCGGCGCCGTCGCGCCCGACGTGACCGACCCGGTCCTGCTGGTCACCTCGACGGTGAGCGCCGCGACCGCCGACCCGGACCTCGGCGACAACTCGTCGACCAGCGCCACGGCCACGACGCCGACCGCCGACCTGTCGGTGGCCGTGACCTCCGACCCGTCGCCGCTGGTGGCCGGCTCGCCCGCGACCGTCGCGGTGACCGTGACGAACTCGGGCCCGTCGACCGCCACCGGCGTCGAGCTGACGCTGCCGATCCCGCCGGGCCTGGTCGACGTCACGGTGACCGCGCCCGCCGGCGTCACCTGCGACACGACCGTCCGCTGCACCATCGCGTCGCTGCCCACCGGCTCCGTGCGCATCGAGATCGCCGGCCGGGTGCCGTCGGACACCGCCGTCGCGACGCTGGCCTTCCCGGCGAGCGTGACGTCGCCCGCCGCCGACCCGAACCCGGCCGACAACACCGCCACGCTCGACGCGCAGCTCGACCGCGCGGCCGACGTGTCGACCACGCTGGCCGTCACGCCCGACCCGCTGGTGGCGGGTTCGGCCGTGACGCTGACCGCGCGGGTGGCCAACGCCGGCCCGTCGGTCGCGGAGAACGTGGACTTCACGCTGCCGATCCCGGCGGACGTGACGGTCATCGGCGTGACCGCGCCGCCGGGCGTCACCTGTGACGCGTCGGTGCGCTGCACGGCGGACACCCTCGCCGCCGGCGCGGACTTCGAGATCGTGGTCACCGGCACGCTCAGCGCCGACTACGTGGACGGCACGCTCGCGTTCACCGGCACGGTCGCCACGACGACCCCGGACCCGGACCAGGCCGACAACACGGCGACGGTCAACGCCGGCGTCGGCACCTCGGCCGACGTGTCGGTGGCCGTCACGGCCGACCCGCTGACCGCCGGTTCGCCGGGCACGGTCGTGGTGACCGTGACCAACTCCGGTCCGTCGACCGCCACGGGCGTCGAGGTGACCCTGCCGATCCCGGCCGGGTTCACCGACGTGACCGTGTCCGCGCCGCCGGGCGTCACCTGCGATTCGTCGGTGCGCTGCACGATCGCGTCGCTGCCCGTCGGCGACGTGCGGATCGAGATCGCCGGCCGGGTGCCCGCGGACTCGTCGGCCACGTCGTTGACGTTCCCGGTCACCGTGACCTCCCCGGTCGCCGATCCGGACCCGGCGGACAACGCCGCGTCCGCCACCCCGTCGGTCGGCCGCGCCGCCGACGTGTCGACCGAACTGACCGTGTCGCCGTCGCCGCTGGTGGCGGGTTCGTCGGCGACGATCACCGCGCGGGTGGCCAACGCCGGTCCGTCGGTGGCACAGGGCATCGAGTTCACGCTGCCGATCCCGGCCGGCCTCACGGTCACCGGGGTCACGGCCCCGCCGGGCGTGACGTGTGATTCCTCGGTGCGGTGCACGGCCGCCACGCTGGGCGCCGGCGACGACCTGGAGATCGTCGTCGAGGGCACGGTCGCCGCGGACTTCACCGGTCCTTCCCTGGCGTTCACCGGCACGTCCACCACGACCACGCCGGACACCACACCGGCCAACAACGCCGCGTCGGTCACCGCGACCGTGGGCACCTCGGCCGACCTGTCGGTGACCGTGGCGTCGAACCCCGATCCGCTGACGGCCGGTTCGCCCGCGACCGTCGTGGTGACGGTGACGAACTCCGGTCCGTCCACGGCGACCGACGTCGTGGTGACCGTGCCGATCCCGGCCGGGTTCCTGGACGTGACGGTCACCGCGCCCGCCGGTGTCACGTGTGACGCTTCGGTGCGCTGCACGATCGCGTCGGTGCCGACGGGTGACGTGCGGATCGAGATCACCGGTCGGGTCCCGGCGGACTCGTCGGCCGGTTCGCTGGACTTCCCGGCCACGGTGACCTCGCCGGTCTCCGACCCCGACCCGGCCGACAACACGGCCACGCTGGGCGCGGCTGTCCAGCGTTCCGCGGACGTGTCGACCGAACTGACCGTGTCGCCGCTCGTCGCGGGTTCGTCGGCGACGATCACCGCGCGGGTGTCCAACACCGGTCCGTCGGTCGCGGAGAACGTCGAGTTCACGCTGCCGGTCCCGGCCGGCGTGACGATCACCGGCGTCACGGCGCCCGCGGGCGTCACCTGTGACCAGACCGTGCGGTGCACCGCCGGGACGCTGGTGGTCGGTGCGACCGTGGACATCACGGTGACGGCCGCGGTCGACGCCGGGTACACCGGCGCGTCGATCGGCTTCACCGGAACGTCCTCGACCTCGACCTCGGATCCCGACCAGGGCAACAACGCGGTGACCGTCGACCCGACGGTCGACACCTCGGCCGACCTGTCGGTGACGGTGGCGTCGAGCCCCGATCCGCTGGTGGCGGGTTCGCCGGCGACCGTGGTCGTGACCGTGACGAACTCGGGTCCGTCGACGGCGACCGACGTCGTGGTGACCGTGCCGATCCCGGCCGGGTTCACCGACGTGACCGTCACCGCCCCGGCGGGCGTCACCTGCGACAACAGCGTCCGGTGCACCATCGCGTCGGTGCCGGCGGGTGATGTCCGGATCGAGATCACCGGCCGGGTGCCGTCCGATTCGTCGGCCGCCACGCTGGAGTTCCCGGCCACCGTCGCGTCGCCGGTCGCCGATCCGGACCCGAGCGACAACACCGCCGTCCTGGGCGCGGGCGTCACGCGGTCGGCCGACGTGTCGACCGAGCTGACGGTCTCGCCGTCGCCGCTCGTCGCCGGGTCGCCGTTGACCGCGACGGCGCGGATCTCCAACGCCGGTCCGTCGCTGGCCGAGAACCTGGTGTTCACGCTGCCGGTCCCGGCGGGTGTGACGATCACGGGCGTCACGGCGCCGCCCGGCGTCGACTGCGACACGTCGATCCGGTGCACGGCCGTGTCCCTGGCGACCGGGGCCACGCTGGAGATCTCGGTGGCGGGCACGCTCGACGCCGCCTTCACCGGCGCGACCGTCGGCTTCACGGCGACCACGGGCACCACGACCCCGGACGCCTCGCCGAGCAACAACGCGGACACGGTCGACGCGACCGTGACCACCTCGGCCGACCTGTCCGTCGCGGTGGCTTCGAACCCCGACCCGCTGGTGGCCGGTTCCCCGGCGACGATCGCGGTGACGGTGACCAACTCCGGTCCGTCGACCGCGACCGGCGTCGAGGTGACGCTGCCGATCCCGGCCGGGTTCGTCGACGTCACGGTGAACGCGCCCGCCGGTGTCACGTGTGACGCTTCGGTGCGCTGCACGATCGCGTCGCTGCCCGTCGGCGACGTGCGGATCGAGATCACCGGTCGGGTCCCGGCGGATTCGTCGGCCGGCTCGCTCGACTTCCCGGCCACCGTGACCTCGCCGGTCCCGGACCCCGACCCGGCCGACAACACGGCCACGTTGGGCGCGGGCGTGTCGCGTTCGGCGGACGTGTCGACCGCGCTGACGGTGTCGCCGACGCCGCTGGTGGCCGGTTCGCCGGTGACCTTGACGGCCCGGGTCGCCAACGCCGGCCCGTCGCAGGCCGAGAACGTGGAGTTCACGCTGCCGATCCCGGCCGGGGTGACGGTCACGGGCGTGACCGCGCCGCCGGGCGTGATGTGTGATTCCTCGGTGCGCTGCACGACCGCGTCCCTCGCGTCCGGCGCGGGCCTGGACCTCGTCGTGGCCGGCACGGTCGACGCCGGGTACACCGGCACGTCGATCGGCTTCACCGCCACGTCGTCGTCCTCGACCGCCGATGCCGACCAGGGCAACAACGCGGTGACCGTGGACCCGACAGTCAGCACGTCGGCCGATCTGTCGGTGACCGTGGTGTCGAACCCCGATCCGCTGACGGCGGGTTCGCCCGCGACCGTCGCGGTGACGGTGACGAACTCGGGTCCGTCGACCGCGACCGGCGTCGTGGTGACGCTGCCGATCCCGGCCGGGTTCGTGGACGTGACCGTGAACGCGCCCGCGGGTGTCACGTGTGACACGAGCGTCCGGTGCACGATCGCCTCGGTGCCGACCGGCGACGTCCGGATCGAGATCACGGGCCGGGTGCCCGCCGACTCGTCGGTCCCGTCGCTGGACTTCCCGGTGACGGTGACCTCGCCGGTCGCCGACCCCGACCCGAGCGACAACAGCGCGGTGCTGGGCGCGGGTGTGCGGCGTTCGGCGGACGTGTCGACGGAGTTGACGGTCTCGCCGTCGCCGCTGATCGCCGGTTCGCCGTTGACGATCAACGCCCGGGTGGCGAACGCCGGTCCGTCACTGGCCGAGAACGTCGTCTTCACGCTGCCGGTCCCGGCGGGTGTGACGATCACGTCGATCGCGGCGCCGCCGGGTGTCGACTGCGACACGTCGATCCGGTGCACGGCGGCGTCCCTCACAGTCGGGTCCACTGTGGACATCTCGGTGACGGGCACGCTCGACGCCGGGTCCACCGCGACCACGTTGGGCTTCACCGGGACGTCGACCACGACGACTCCGGACGCCACTCCGGCCAACAACGCGGTCACGGTCGACGCGACCGTCGGCACCTCGGCCGACCTGTCCGTGGTGGTGGCCTCGGAGCCGAACCCGTTGGTGGCCGGTTCCCCGGCGACCGTCGCGGTGACGGTGACGAACTCGGGTCCGTCCACGGCCACCGATGTCGTGGTGACGCTGCCGATCCCGGCCGGGTTCACCGACGTCACGGTGACCGCCCCGGCGGGCGTCACGTGTGACACCAGCGTCCGGTGCACCATCGCCACGCTGCCCGCGGGTGACGTGCGGATCGAGATCTCCGGTCGGGTGCCCGCGGACGCGTCCGTCCCGTCGCTGGACTTCCCGGCCACGGTGACCTCGCCGGTTCCCGACCCGGACCCGAGCGACAACAGCGCCGTGCTCGGCGCGGGTGTGTCGCGGTCGGCCGACGTCGCCACCGAGCTGACGGTCACGCCCGCCCCGCTGGTCGCGGGTTCGGCCGTGACGGCGACCGCGCGGATCTCCAACGCCGGTCCGTCGGTCGCGGAGAGCGTCGAGTTCACGCTGCCGGTCCCGGCCGGGGTGACGGTCACCGGCGTGATCGCGCCGCCGGGCGTGACGTGCGACCAGACGGTCCGCTGCACTGCGGGCACCCTCGCGGTGGGCGCGACCGTGGACATCACGGTGCTGGGTACGGTCGACGCCGGGTTCACCGGGGCATCGCTGGGCTTCACCGCGACCTCGTCGACCTCGACGACGGACGGCACGCCGGGCAACAACGCCGCGTCGGTCACCGCCGCCGTCGGCACCTCGGCCGACCTGTCCGTGGTGGTGGCCTCGGAGCCGAACCCGTTGGTGGCCGGTTCCCCGGCGACGATCGCGGTGACGGTGACGAACTCGGGTCCGTCGACCGCGACCGGCGTCGTGGTGACGCTGCCGATCCCGGCCGGGTTCGTGGACGTGACCGTGAACGCGCCCGCCGGTGTCACCTGCGACACGACCGTCCGGTGCACGATCGCCTCGGTGCCGACCGGCGACGTCCGGATCGAGATCACGGGCCGGGTGCCCGCCGACTCGTCGGCGCCGTCGCTGGACTTCCCGGCCACCGTCGCGTCGCCGGTCGCCGACCCGGACCCGAGCGACAACAGTGCGGTGCTGGGTGCGGGCGTGACGCGGTCCGCCGACGTGTCGACCGAACTGGTCGTCTCGCCGGCGCCGCTGACCGCCGGTTCGCCGCTGACCATCGCGGCGCGGATCTCCAACGCCGGTCCGTCGCTCGCGCAGAACGTGGAGTTCACGCTGCCGATCCCGGCGGGTGTGACGATCACGTCGATCGCGGCGCCGCCGGGTATCGACTGCGACACGTCCATCCGGTGCACGGCCGCGTCCCTCACGGTCGGGTCCACTGTGGACATCTCGGTGACGGGCACGCTCGACGCCGGGTCCACCGCGACCACGTTGGGCTTCACGGCCACGTCGACCACGACGACACCCGACGCCACGCCGGCCAACAACGCCGTCACGGTCAATGCGACTGTCGGCACGTCGTCCGACCTGTCGGTCACGGTGGCGTCGAATCCCGATCCGCTGACGGCCGGTTCGCCCGCCACCGTCGTGGTGACGGTGACGAACTCCGGACCGTCCACGGCGACCGATGTCGTGGTGACCGTGCCGATCCCGGCCGGGTTCGTCGACGTGACCGTGACCGCGCCCGCGGGCGTCACCTGTGACTCGTCGGTGCGCTGCACGATCGCGTCGGTGCCGGCGGGCGACGTGCGGATCGAGATCACGGGCCGGGTGCCCGCCGACACGTCGGTCCCGTCGCTGGACTTCCCGGTCACCGTGACCTCGCCGGTCCCCGACCCGGACCCGAGCGACAACAACGTCGTGCTCGGCGCCGGTGTGCAGCGGTCGGCCGACGTCTCGACCGCGCTGACCGTGTCGCCGTCGCCGCTGACCGCCGGTGCGCCGCTCACCATCACCGCGGCGATCACGAACAGCGGCCCGTCGGACGCCGAGAACATCGAGTTCACGCTGCCGGTCCCGGCCGGGGTGACCGTCACGTCGATCGCCGTGCCGCCGGGCGTGACCTGCGACCAGGCGATCCGCTGCACGGCGGCCCGGATCGGTGCCGGCACCACGGCGACGATCTCGGTCACCGGCACGCTCGCCGCAGACTTCACCGGCCCGTCGCTGGACCTCACGGCGACGTCGACCACGACCACCACCGACCCGACCCCGGCGAACAACGCGGCCTCCGTGACCACCGGCGCCGGCGCCTCCGCCGACCTGTCGGTGGCGGTGACGAGCGGCGCGCTGGTCCCGGGCACGCCCGCGACGGTCGCCGTCACGGTGACCAACTCCGGCCCGTCGAACGCCACCGGCGTCGTGGTGACCCTGCCGATCCCGGCCGGGTTCACCGTCGGCACGGTGACCGCGCCCGCCGGCGTCACCTGTGACAACAGCGTGCGCTGCGCCATCCCGTCCCTGGTGCTCGGCGACGTGCGGATCGAGATCGCGGGCCAGGTGCCCGCCGACGTGACCGACCCGTCGCTGCCGTTCGCGGCCGCGGTCACCTCGCCGGTGTCCGACCCGGACCCGGCGGACAACACGGCCACGCTCGACGCGCCGGTCGGACCGTCCGCCGACGTGGCCACGACGCTCGAGGTCTCCCCGACGCCGCTGACGGCGGGTCTGCCGGTGACGGTCACGGCCCACGTCGCGAACACCGGTCCGTCCACGGCCGGCGGCATCGTGTTCACGCTGCCGGTCCCGGCCGGGGTGACGGTCACCGGTGTCACGGCGCCCGCCGGCGTGACGTGCGACCAGACCGTCCGGTGCACCGCGCCGACCCTGGGCGTCGGTGCCCAGGTCGACATCGTGGTGACCGGCACCGTGGCCGCCGACCTGCCGGGCAACTCGCTGACGTTCACCGGCACGACCGGCGCGACGACCCCGGACGCCACACCGGACAACAACTCGGCGTCGGTGACCGCGGCCGTCGGCATGTCGGCCGACCTGTCGGTGAACCTGGCGTCGAGCCCGAGCCCGCTGATCGCCGGTTCGCTCGCGACCATCGCGGTGACGGTGACGAACTCCGGTCCGTCGGCCGCGGCCGGCGCCGAGGTCTCCGTGCCGCTCCCGGCCGGGTTCACCGACGTCGTGGTGACCGCGCCCGCCGGCGCGACGTGCGACACGACCGTCCGGTGCGTCTTCCCGTCGCTGCCCACGGGCGAGGTGCGGATCGAGATCACCGGTCGGGTGCCCGCCGCCACGCCGACCGGGTCGCTGGACTTCCCGGCCACCGTGTCCTCGTCGGTCCCCGACCCGGACCCGAGCGACAACACCGCGGTGCTGGGCGCGGGCGTCGAGCGGTCGGCGGACGTGGCCACGGTGCTGACCGTGACGCCGTCGCCGCTGACGGCCGGTGCGCCGCTGACGCTGCGGGCCCTGGTGTCGAACACCGGTCCGTCGACCGCAGACGGCATCGAGTTCACGCTGTCGGTGCCCGGCGACGTGACGATCACGTCGATCGCGGTGCCGCCGGGCGTGACCTGCGACCAGTCGATCCGGTGCACCACGACGACCGTGGGTGCCGGGGCGACGATCGAGATCATGGCCACGGGCACGGTGTCGGCCGACTTCACCGGCACGACGCTGGACTTCACGGCGGCGACCTCGACGACCACGCCCGACCCGACCGAGGCGAACAACGCGTCGTCGGTGACCGCGACCGTCGGCCTCGCGTCCGGCCTGGCGGTGTCCATCACCTCCGACCCGCTGGTGGCCGGTCAGCCCGCCGCGATCGGGGTGACGCTGACCAACCTCGGTCCGTCGACCGCGATCGGCGTCGAGTTGACCCTGCCGATCCCGGCGGGCCTGACCGACGTCTTCGTGATCGCGCCGGACGGCGTGACCTGCGACTCGACCGTGCGCTGCACGATGTACTTCGTGCCGGTCGGCCCGATCGAGATCCTGATCCAGGGAATGGTGCCGGCGGATTCGCTCGCGACCTCGCTGACGTTCCCGGTCTCGGTGCTGTCCCCGGCCGACGACCCCGACCTGTCCGACAACACGGCCACGATCGACGTCCCGGTGACCCGCGCGGCCGACGTGTCGACCACGCTGAACGTGACGCCGTCGCCGCTGACCGCCGGGTCGCCGCTGACGATCGCCGCGCGACTGTCCAACGGCGGCCCGTCCGACGCGCAGGGCGTCGTGTTCACGTTGCCGGTTCCCGCCGGGGTGACGGTCACGTCGATCGCCGCGCCGCCGGGTGTCACCTGTGACCAGTCGATCCGGTGCACCGCGACGACGGTGAGCGCCGGCGCGGACCTGGACATCTCGGTCACCGGTGTCCTCGCGACCGACTTCGCCGGCACGTCGCTGGGCCTCACGGCGACGGCGGCCACGACCACACCGGACCCGACACCGGCGAACAACGCGTCGTCGGTGACCGCGACCGTCGGCGTCGCCTCCGACCTGTCGGTGGCCGTCGCGTCCGACCCGCTGGTCGCGGGCTCTCCGGCGACGGTCACCGTCACGGTGACCAACTCGGGTCCGTCGATCGCGACGGGCGTCGAGGTCACGGTGCCGATCCCGGCGGGCTTCACGGACGTGACCGTCGTGGCGCCGGCCGGTGTCACCTGTGACGCCGCGGTCCGGTGCACGATCGGTTCGCTGCCGGTGGGCGACGTGCGGATCCGCATCCAGGGCCGGGTGCCGGCCGACTCGGCCGCGACCACGCTGCCGTTCCCGGCGACCGTGACGTCCCCGGCGACCGACCCCGACCCGGCGGACAACACCGCCACGCTCGACGCGGCGGTCGGCCGTTCCTCGGACGTGTCGACGACCCTGGCCGTGACGCCGTCGCCGCTGGTCGCCGGTTCGCCGGTCACCTTGCGGGCCGTGGTGTCCAACGCCGGCCCGTCGGGTGCGAGCGGTGTCGTGTTCACGCTGCCGGTGCCGGCCGGGGTGACGGTCACGTCGATCGCCGCGCCGCCGGGTGTCACCTGCGACCAGTCGATCCGGTGCACCACGACGACGTTGGGTACCGGTGCGACCCTGGAGATCGTGGCGACCGGCGTCCTCGCGGCGGACTTCGCCGGCGGCACGCTGGCCGTCACCGCGAACACCACGACGTCCACTCCGGACGCGACGCCGGGCAACAACGGCGCGTCGGTGAACGCCACCGTGGTCAGCTCGTCCGACCTGTCGGTCACGGTGACCTCGCAGCCCACGCCGCTGGTGGCCGGTTCGCCCGCCACCGTCGCGGTGACCGTGACGAACTCGGGTCCGTCCACCGCGACCGGCGTCGTGGTGACGGTGCCGATCCCGGCCGGGCTCACCAACGTCACCGTCGTCGCGCCCGCCGGCGTCACGTGCGACACGAGCGTGCGCTGCACGATCGGTTCGCTGCCCGCCGGCTCGGTGCTGATCGAGATCCGGGGGGACGTGCCGTCCGACACCCGGCCGGGGACGCTGCAGTTCCCGGTGACCGTGACCTCGCCGACGGCCGATCCCGACCCGGCGGACAACACCGCCGTGCTGGGCGCGGAGGTCGTGCGCACGGTGGACGTGTCGACCGAGCTGGTCGTCTCGCCCACGCCGCTGTCGGCCGGCGAGTCGGCGACCTTCACCGCCCGCGTGGTCAACTCGGGTCCGTCGATCGCCGAGGGCATCGTGTTCCGGCTGCCGCTCCCGGCGGGCGTGACCCTGACCTCGGTGGTGGCGTCGCCGAGCCTGATCTGCGACGAGACGGTCCGCTGCACGGCCGTGCAACTCGCGGCCGGCGAGGACCTGTCGATCGTGGTGACCGGCACCCTCGCGCCGGACTACACCGCCGGGACGCTCGCGGTCGCCGCGAACACGGTCTCGGACATGGTGGACACCGTGCCCGGCAACAACTCCACCACCGTGACGACCCCGGTCCGCGCGGTGGCGGACCTGACCGTCTCGGTCGCGACGGAGCCCGCGTCCCCGGTCGCCGGTTCGCCGGTCACCGTGCGGGTGACCGTGCGCAACGACGGCCCGGCGACGGCGATCGCCGCGGTGCTGGCCAACCAGCTGCCCGCCGGGTTCACCGTCACCTCGGTCACCGGGTGCGCCGACGCGGCGAACTGCGTCCTCGGCGACCTGGCGCCCGGCGAGCAGCGGGAGATCGTGATCAACGGCGTGCTCCCGGCCGACGCCAAGGGCACCTTCGTGTTCACGTCGGTCGGCTCGTCGGCCACCAGCGACCCGGACCCGGCCGACAACACGGCCTCGTCCAACGCGCCGGTGGACGGCAGCGCGGACCTGCGGGTCGCGTTCACCGGCCCGGCCACCCTGGCGGCCGGTGCGGGCGGGACGTGGCAGGTGGTCGTCACCAACGACGGTCCGTCACAGGCCGAGAGCGTGGTCGTGACCGCGACCCTGCCCGCCGGCGTCACCCCGACCGCGCCCGCCGGGTGCACGGTCGAGGGCCGGACGGTGCGGTGCGCGTTCGACGCGCTGGCGGTCGGCGCCACGCGGACGTTCGCGTTCACGGCGACCGCCGCGACCGACCTGAACGGCACGGTGACCGCCGTGGCCGCCGCGCAGTCGGCCGTGGCCGACCCCGATCCGGCGGACAGCACGGCGAGCGTGTCGACGACCGTGACCGGTACGGCGGACCTGGCCGTGACACTGGCGCTGACCACGGCGCCGCTGATCCCGGGCTCGCAGGAGACCTTCCTGGCGGTCGTGACCAACAACGGTCCGGCCACGGCGGCGAACGCGCAGCTGACCGGCACGTTCAACGCCGGGCTCACGCCGGTGACCGTGCCGAGCCAGTGCACCGTCACCGGTCAGGCCCTGGTGTGCTCGCTCGGCGCCGTGGCGCCGGGGGCGTCGATCACGCTGGAGTTCGTCGTCAACGCGTCGTCCGACGTCATCCCGGAGCAGGTCTCGCAGTCGGTGACCGTCTCCTCGTCGGTGCCCGACCCGGACGACGAGAACAACGTCGCCACCGTCATCGGGTCGCTGGCCGTGTTCGCGGACATGTCGATCACGAAGACGGCCGACGTCGAGTCGGTCGCGCCCGGCGGGACGATCACGTGGACGTTCGACATCCGCAACGACGGCCCGCAGACCGCCGACGGCCTGATCCTCGCCGACGTGGTGCCCGAGCAGGTCGAGTTCGTCGACTTGCCGGACAACTGCCAGCTCTCCGGCGACGTGCTGCTGTGCGAGCTGGCGGACATGGCCGACCAGGCGACGCTGTCCCTGTCGCTCAAGGCCGTGGTCAAGGCGGACACGGACGCGACGGAGATCCTGAACACCGTGTCGATCAACGCGTCCACCTCGGACACCGATGCCGAGAACAACCTCGCGACGTCGACCGTCGCGGTGGCGGGCGCCGCGGCGCTGGGCGTGACCAAGACCCTGGTCGGCGAGAGCGTCGTGCCGGGTACGGAGGCGACCTGGCGGATCACGGTGGCCAACGGCGGCACGGTGGCGGCGACCGACGTCGAGGCCGTCGACCCGCTGCCCGCCGGGCTGACCTTCACCGGCGGCGACGGGTGCACGGCGGCCGGCCAGGTCGTGACGTGCGCGCTCGGCACGATCCCGGCCGGGCAGAGCCGCACGGTCGACATCCGCACGGCCGTCGACCCGGGTCTGCCGGGTGACACGGTGATCAACAGCGCGTCGGTGGTGGGCAGTGACCCCGGGCCGGGTGCCGCGGAGGCGGCCCAGGTCGAACGGCGCACGGACCTGTCGGTGACCAAGACCGTGGACGAGACGACGGTGTTCGTCGGCGACCGGGTGACCTGGACCGTGACCGTGACGAACAACGGGTCGTCCACCGCGCCCGAGGTGATCGTGCGCGAGCACCTGCCGCTGGCGGTGGAGTCGTCGAGCGAGGAACTGGTGGACGGCGAGTGGGCGGTCGGCGCGCTGGCGCCGGGGGAGAGCCGCACGCTGACGTTGACCGCGGTGGTCGACGAGCCGGGCGAGCTGGTCAACGACGTGACCCTGACGGCCGCCGGCGTGACGGACCGGTCGGCGGACGACGACCTGGCGTCGGCGACCACCACGGTGGCCGAGCGCATGGACTCGCCGGTGCTGGCCTGGACGGGTTACGAGCTGCCGCGCCTGGTCGTGCTGGGTCTGGTCCTGCTGCTCGGCGGCGTGCTGCTGCTGGAGCGGTCACGGCGCCGCGAGTGATCGCTGTCGCTTCAGTGTTGACCAAGAATATTGCCCCGTAAGGGTTACCGTCCCCGGTCGCTTCGAGCGGCCGGGGACGGTGCTCAACGGAGCAGGTGCTCGCCGGCCCGGCGGACGGCCTCGGCGTCGGCGGCCAGGAAGTGCCGGCCGATCGCGAGCGTGAACATCAGCGTGCTGCGGGCCTCGACCTCGTCGGGGTCGGCGACGAACGTGGCGAACATCCGGCGCAGGAAGTCCAGGCGCACGGCGTCGATCCGCCGGAGGCGGGCGGCCACGGCCTCGTCGCGGCGGGCCCACTGGCGCACGGCGAGGTCGAGGCGGTGCAGGTCTTCGGACGACGTGAGGCCGCCGGCCCGGCGCAGGCGGTCGCGTGCGTCGCCGCCCTCGGCCTCCACGCGGGCGAGCACGTCGTCGGTGCAGCGGCGTTCCCACTCGTCGAGCAGTTCGTCGAGCAGGGCCGGGCGTCCCGCGAAGTAGCCGTAGAAGCCGCCTTTGGTGACGCCCAGCGCGGTGGCGAGGGTCTCCACGCGGACGGCGTCCGGACCACCTTCGACCAGGGCTTCGAGACCGGCGTCGAGCCAGCGTTCGCGCGGTGTGCGGGGGGTGGGCGGCAACTCGACCTCCTGGGGCACGGGGATGTGTACGCTACCGTACAGATCAAATATACGGTGGCGTACACAACGGGGGTGGCGGATGGGACCGCAGCGGTGGGCGGCCGGGATCATGGTGGTGCTGGGTGCGGGACACCTGGGACTTTCGATCGTGCTGAAGTGGTCGGTGGTCGTCGGGTGGGTGGCGCGGGGCGGGTGGGCGGCCGTTCCGCTGATCCCGGCGGACCGGTCCGAGGCGGCGTTGGTGAACGGGCTGACGTTCTGGGCCGGACCGGGCAGTTTCGCCGTGCCGCTGCTCCTGCTGGGGTGCCTGACCTGGCACTTGGCGGGACGGGGCGTGACGCTGCCCGTCGGCATCGGGTGGGGGCTCGCGGTGTGGTGCCTCGTGGGCGGGGTGCTGCTCGTGCCGTCGCCGTACTTCCTGGGTGTCGTGGCCGGTGTGCTGCTGGTCGTGGCGCGCGGTCGGGCCGTGACGGGGATCGCTTCCGGGCGGCCCGGTCCTGTTCAGGATGTGGGAGGCGTGGACGGCGGTGATCGGCGCCGGCGATGATTCGCCCGATCATTGGACGGCTGTTCTCCTGGGGGTTGGCGCATGGCTTCGAGTTCGCCGTTGGACCACGCGGCCTGGGAGTCGTTGCACGGTGGGCACGCGCGGTTCGCGCAGTGGCACGGCCAGGTGGTGCGGTACGACCCCGAGGTGGCGCCGTTCCTCGCCCTGCCGCCCGAGTCCGACGCGGATGTGTGGCGCGACGTCGCGGAGTTCGCCGGCCCCGGCGGCGTGGTGTCGGTGAACCTGGCCGCGTTCAGCGCGCCCGCGGACTGGGAGATCGTCGAGGACATCGAGGGCGTGCAGCTCGTCGACGACGGCGTGGTGCCGGAGCCGTTCCCCGAGGCCGTGCGGCTCGGGCCCGCCGACGTGCCGGAGATCATCGACCTGGTCGAGCGGACCAGGCCGGGGCCGTTCCGGAAGCGGACGATCGAACTCGGCACCTACCTCGGGGTGCGGGACAACGGGCGGCTGGTGGCGTTGGCGGGGGAGCGGATGAACCCGCCGGGCTGGCGGGAGATCAGCGCGGTGTGCACGGACCCCGCCTACCGGGGACGGGGATTGGCCACCCGGTTGGTGCTCGCGGTCGCGGCCGGTATCCGGGAGCGTGGCGAGACGCCGTTGATGCACGCGTTGGCGTCCAACGTGAACGCGATTCGGCTCTATGAGTCGCTGGGCTTCCGGCTGCGGCGACGGTCACGGATCGTCGCCGTGCGTGTTCCCCACGCGGCGGTGGCCTGACCGGTCCCGTTTCCGGGGAAGCGGCGGAACCCTGCGACTACGATCTGCGTCGACACGGGCAGATCGGTCACGCGGGAGAGTGATGTCAGCAGAGTCGTTCGGGCCGTACCGCATTCTGGAGCTGCTTGGTCGCGGCGGGATGGGGGAGGTCCACCGCGCCCTCGACACCGCGCACGACCGGGTCGTGGCGCTGAAGCGGCTCTCCGGCGCGTACAACGACGACTCCGACTTCCGCGCCCGGTTCCGGCGCGAGTCGCAGATCGTGGCCCGGCTGCGCGAACCGCACGTGATCCCGATCCACGCGTTCGGCGAGATCGAGGGTCGGCTCTACCTGGACATGCGGCTCGTCGAGGGGCACGACCTCGCGCGCGTGCTCGCGCACGGCCCGATCGAGCCGCGACGCGCGGTGCGGATCATCGAGCAGGTGGCCGGCGCGCTGGACGCGGCGCACGTCGACAACCTCGTGCACCGGGACGTGAAGCCGTCGAACGTGCTCGTGTCGGCCGGCGACTTCGTCTACCTGGTCGACTTCGGCATCGCCCGCAGCCTGTCGACGACGGCCACGCACCTGACGGCGTCCGGCGACGTGGTCGGCACGCTCGACTACATGGCGCCGGAGCGGTTCAACCCGGGCCCGCTGGACGGCCGGGTGGACGTGTACGCCCTGGCGTGCGTGCTGTTCGCGTGCCTGACCGGCCGGCGGCCGTTCAACGCCGACGGCACCGCGGCGCAGATCTGGGCGCACATGCAGGAGCCGCCCCCTCGGCCGTCGTCGGTGAACCCGATGGTGCCGCGCGCGTTTGACGACGTTGTCGTCAAGGGGATGGCCAAGGACCCGGACCGCCGCTACCAGACGGCGGGTGCGCTGGCTTCGGCGGCGGCGCTGGCGTTGGAGCAGTCCCGGCCCGTGCTGCCGGCACCGCCGACGCGTGGGTGGTGGCCGACGTTGGTCGCGCCGCCGGAGATGCGTCCGCCTTACGGTGCGCCGATGCCGCCGGGCTACCAGCAGCCCGGCCCACCCGCGTTCGGCACGCCCGGCTTCGGTCCGGGCGGGGCACCCGGGGTGCGGCCGGGTGGGCCCGGGGTGCCGCCCGCCGCGGGTCCGGGGACCCCGGCTGCCGGTGTGCCGGTGGACGGTGGCACGCCCGTCGAGCGCGTGTCGGCTCCGGGCGTGCCCGCTGCCGGTGCGGCTCCGGTCGCGTCGGACGTTCCGACGGTCGGTGCGCCGGCCGACGGCGGGACTTCGGGCGGCACGCCCGGGTCGTCGGAGGAGTCGACGGCGGTCGCCGAGCCGCGGGAGATCGACACGTCCTCCGGTGGTATCGCGCCGGGTGATGCGCCGTCCGTCGGGTCGCCGGAGGTCTCTCCCGACGCGGCGCCGGTGGTCGAGAGCCGCAGTGGATCGTCGTCGGGGTCGGCTGTCGTGGGTGGTCTCGACGGGTCTTCGGCCGCGAGCGGTGTGCCGGTGGCCGGTGGTCCGCCGGGAAGTGACGTGCCGGTGGGTGGTACGCCTGTCGGCGACCCGCCGGGGAGTGCCGTGGCGGCCGACGAGGTGCGGTCGAGTGGGTCGGCCGAGGGTTCCGCCGTCGGCGGCGGACCGGTCGCCGGTCGTGCGCCGACGGAGGAGATCGTTCCCGGCGTCGGAACACCGGCCGTCGGTAGCACCGGGGTGTCGGCCGATTCGGAGGTCGGGTCGTCGGCGGGCGGTGCGGTTGCGGCGACGGGCACGCCTGCCGGCACGCCGGAGGCTGGTGCTACGCCGGTCGAGACGCCCGTGCCGGTCGCGGACGCTCCTGCTGCCGAGGTGCCCGTAGTGGGCATTCCCGCCGGTGAAGCGCCCGTGGTCGGTTCGCCGATGGCCGGAACTCCGGTGGCTGGCCGGTCGGTCGCCGGAGTCGCGGCGCCGGGTACGCCGGCTGCCGGGATTCCCGTGGTCGGCGGTGTGCCCGTGCCGGGTACGCCGGTGGCGGGGACCCCCGTTGTCGGCCGGCCGGTCGACGGTGCGCCGGTGGCCGGGAGTCCGGTGGCCGGTCGGCCGGTCGCGAGTGGAGCGTCGGTGCCGGGTACGCCGGCTGCCGGGATTCCCGTGGTCGGCCAGCCGGTCGGTGGTACGCCGGTGGCCGGTCAGCCGGTCGTGGGTGTGCCGGTGCCGGGTACGCCCGCTGCCGGGATTCCGGTCGTCGGTCGGCCTGTCGTCGGTGGCGGGTCCGCGTCGGGTGCGCCCGCGGTCGCCCAGCCCGTCGTCGGGGGTACGCCCGCGCGTGGTGTGCCCGTGCCGGGTACGCCCGCCGGCGGCGTGCGGGGTGTGCCGGGCAACCTGGGCGGTTCGTCGTTGCCGCCCACGCGGTTGGGCGGGCCTTCCCACCCGAGTCTGGGCGGGAACTCGTTGCCGCCCACGCCCTTGGCCGTGACCGGTCCGCATCCGGCGCCCGCGTGGGCCGGTGCCGGCGGTGGGCAGGGGTGGTTCGCGGCCAACCGGGCGTTGGTCGTGTCCGTGTCGATCGCGGTGGTGGTGATGGTGGGCGTCGTGGCCACCGTCCTGGCGTCGCGCGGTTCCGGGCAGCAGGGGCCGGGGCCGTCGAGCGCCACGGCGGCGTCGACCACGACCGAGGACGTGCCCCCCACCTCGGGCGGTGCCGATCCGGAGTCGGTGCAGCGGTTGCGGGCGTTGCTGCCTTACGTCTACTCGGGCAACACGACCTGCAAGGAGACGACCACCCAGGCCGGTGCCGAGGCGTCGATCTCCTGTGCCAAGGCCAACCGGGTGCACCCGCAGCTCCCCGCGCCCGACGAGGCCGTCTTCCACCTGTTCGCCAGCCGGGGGAAGCAGGACGAGTTCTTCCTCGACGTGATGAGCGGCAACAACATCCCGCGCAACGACGCCCAGGGCGGGTGCAAGCCGCAGGAGCTGACGCCGCACTACGCCGCGTACTCGCGCACGACCGACGGCCCGCTCGACGGCGACTACAAGACCTGCTTCGTCAAGGACGGACGTGGTCAGGTGTGGTGGTCGGACTCGAAGACGTTGACCGTCGGCGTGCTGCGGTCCTCGAGCGCGACCGGCGGGTTGGCGTTGGAGCGGCTGTACCAGTGGTGGGACGGCATGATCCTCGCCGACATGTGACGGGCGGTCAGCCGCACTTGGCCAACGCGGACTCCAACGCGGCACGTTCGGGTGCGCTGATGGTCAACGCGTAGTTCGCCTTCACGCCGACGTACATGCGCCCGTAGGAGCACGCGTACGCGGCGTTGGGCGGCATCCACTCGTCCGGCGTGTGGTCGCTCTTGGACTGGTTGGCCTTGCCCTGCACGGCCACGAGGTTGCGCAGGTCGTTGGCCGCCGCCACCCGCCGGTCGGCCGGCCACGCGGCGGCTCCGCTGCGCCACATCTCGGCCAGCGGCACGACGTGGTCGATCTGGATCTTGGAGACGGACGTGATCGTCTCGCCGGTGTAGGGATCGGCGAGCGTGCCGGATTCGACGCCGCACCGGCCGTCCTTGCGCTTGACGTCGGTGAGGTCGCGGGCGAGGACCTGGCTGCGCTGGTCGCACCCGTCGCCGTCGACGTCCTTCCACGCGCGCCCGAAGACGCAGGCCGCGCCCTTGTCGCAGTCGCGTTCGTAGCCCTTGAGGGTGCCCGGTTCGGCGACGACGAGTCCGGCGAGGAGGGTGCGCGCGGCGGCCGCGTCGGGTGTGCCGTCCGGGACCCGGCCGTCGGCGACGCCGCCGCCGGGGGGTGCGCCGAGGCCGCACCCGGCCACCAGCGTGAGGGCGGCGAGGGCGATCGCCGTGCGCATGGGTCCTCCCGAACCGAAAGTGTGGTCATCACGTAATACCCCTAACGAGGACCATATGTAACCCGAAAGTGCCGGACATGTACCCATTGGTCCTCTGTGGACTGGACGAGTGCTGCTCAGTCGCCGTATAGGGTGAGCTGCGGATCTGCGATTGGGGGACACGTGGAGTCACGGAAAGTGGGCGAGTGGTTGGCCGACCTCGCCTCGGGCGCGTCGACACCCGGCGGCGGCGCGGCGGCGGCGCTCAACGCGGCCGTGGGTGCGGCCCTGGTGTCGATGGTGTGCAACCTGACGATCGGACGGCCGAAGTACGCCGCCCACGAGGAGACGATGACCGGGGCGTTGCACGAGGCCGAACGGCTGCGCCTGACCGCCGTGGAACTCGCCGACGCCGACGCGGTCGCGTTCGACGCGGTGATCGCGGCCTACCGGCTGCCGAAGGAGACGCGGGGCACCGCCGTGCGCGACGCGTTGGCCGCCGCCGCGGACGTGCCGCTGCGCACGGCCGCGCTCGCCGCGTCGGTCGTCGCCCTGGCGGAATCGGTGCTGGCGGGCGCGAATCCGAACGTGCTGTCGGACGTGGCGGTCGCGGCGTCGTCCGCGCGTGCCGCACTGGAGTCCGCCGCGGTGAACGTCGAGATCAACCTGGCCGGGCTGGGCGACGACCCGCGTCGGTCGTCGCTCGCCGCGGCCCTGGACGGGCACCTGCCCGCGATCGGCCGGGCGGACGCGGTCGTGGCCGCCGTGCGGGAGCGGGTCGGCCGATGAGGCGCATCGACGGGCGGGCGATCGCGGCGACCATCACGGCCGAGGTGACCGCGGCCGTGGCGACCGCGTCGGTGCCGCCGACGCTGGCCGTGCTGGTACCGACCCGGGACGAGGCCACGGCCTGGTACGTGCGGTCGATCGAACGGGCCGCGCGCAAGGTCGGCATCGCGTGCCGGGTCGTGCAGTTGGAGGAACCGTCTCGACAGGACGTCGTCGACCGGCTCGCGGACCTGTCGGCCGATCCGTCCGTGCACGGCGTGATCTGCCAGACCCCGCTGCCCGACGGCGTGGCGCTCGACGACGTCGGCGCGTTCATCGACCCGCGCAAGGACGTGGACGGCGCGAACCCGGAGAGCCTGGGCCGGGTGGCGGCGGGCCTGTCGGGCTTCGCGCCCGCGACGGCCGTCGCCGTGCTGGAGGTGCTGCGGCACGAGGGGGTGCCGCTGGCCGGTACCCGGGCCGTGGTGGTGGGCCGGTCGACGGTGGTCGGCAAGCCTGCCGCGTTGCTGCTGCTGGCCGCCGACGCGACCGTGACGGTGTGCCACTCGCGCACGGCCGATCTTCCCGCGGTGACCAGGGAGGCCGATGTGCTCGTGGTCGCCGTGGGCCGTGCGGGTTTCGTGGGCGCGGAGCACGTGAAGCCGGGTGCGGTCGTCGTGGACGTCGGCACCAACCCGGCGGCGGACGGCTCCCTGGTCGGCGACGTGCGTCCGGACGTCGCCGGGGTCGCGGGCGCGCTGACCCCGGTGCCCGGCGGCGTCGGCCCGGTCACCACGGCTGTTCTGCTCAAGCACACCGCGCAGGCCGCCCGCGGTCTGTGAGTGGTCCCGGCACCACGCCCGTGGTGCCGGGATTCCACTGTGGACGGTGTGGTCAGCGGCCGAGCGTCACGATCGACACGCTCGCCGAACCCGTGTTGGTGACCAGGACGTAGCGGTGACCCGGCCCCGGTGCGGTCCACCGGGGATCGGTGCCGACGGCCACCTCGCCCACCACGGTGTTCGTGCGCGTGTCGATCGTGTTCACGGTGCCCGAGCCGGAGTTGGCCACGTACGCGATCCGGTTGCCCGCGTGCAGCGAGATGCCGCGCGGGTTGCGGCCCACGGTGATCGTCGTCGTCACCTTCCGCGTGCGCAGGTCCACGACGGAGACCGTGCCGCCGATCGTGTTGCTGACGTAGGCGGTGCGGTCGTCGGGCGTCACGAGGACGCCGCGCGGTTCGTCGCCGACCGGCACCGTGGCCACGACCGCGCGGGTGCGGGTGTCGACGACCGACAGCGTGTCGGAGTCCGAGTCGGCGACGTACGCGTGCCGCCCGGCACGGTCGAACTCGATGCCGCGGGGTGCCTTGCCGACCGGGATCGTCGCGGTCACGGCCTGTGTCCGGGTGTCGATCACGGTCACCGCGTTGGAACCGGTGCTGCTGACGTACACCTCCCGGCCGTTCGGGGTGACCTCCGCCCAGCGCGGCGCGTCGCCGACCGGGATGGTCTTCACCGCCGTGCGTGAGTCGGTGTCCACGACGGTCACCTCGTCGGAGTCGCGGTTGGCGACGTAGGCGTGGTCATGCCGGTCGAAGGCGATGCCGTAGGGGAACGAGCCGACCGGGATCGTGTCGACCACGGCCCGCTTGTCCACGTCGAGCACGGACACGGTGTTGGAGCCCGCGTTGGCGACGTAGGCGTAGCGCTGGTCGGGCGTGAACGTGACGGCGCGCGGCGCCAGGCCGACGTCGATGGTGGCGATCACGACCGGTTTCCGGTGTCCGCCGGCGACCGCGGTGGTCGGTGTCGCGGCCATCAGCAGGACGACGAGGACGATCAGGCGACGCAACGGGTGCCTCCTTTCACGAGGGGGTGGACGAGCGGGTGCCGTGCAGCCGCCGATAAGCCGTCGCGTACACGCCCGCGCCGACGATCAGCACGACCGGCAGCACGTAGTCGCCGTCGCGTTCGACGAATTGGAACCACTCCTGTCCCACGAGCGGGCGGAGCAGTTCGGTGGCCAGTTTCCAGCCCAGCACGAACCACAGCAGCGGCACGACCGGACGGATCAGCACGGCGAGTCCGAGCAGGATTTCGAAGGTGCCGAACACGACCATGAGATTCGCGTCGTCGACCGTGCCCCGGCCGACGCCGAAGAGTGCGAAGAAGTCGTACCAGTGGCGTTTGTTCTCGAACGCGCCGAAGCCGCCGTGGCCGATGAGCAACAGGCCGAGTCCGACGCGTGCGGCCGTGTGCACGCCGACCTGTGCGCGATCGGTGACGTCGGCCGGCGGGTCGGCCCGGGTGAACCAGCGGCGCAGCGAGTACCCGCCGCCGCCGACCAGGATCAGCAGGGCCAACGGCATGCCGTAGTTGCCGCCGCGCTCCAGGAATTCCCACCAGCCCTCGCCGACGGCCGGACGCAGCAGTGCGGTGAACACGCCCCAGACCGTGGCGTGCAGCAGCACGATCCGCAGGGGCCAGAACAGGACGACCAGGCCGACGGTGATGTCCACGGCGCCGGTCACGTACATCAGGTAGTCCACGGCGGTGTCGGCCGAAATGCCGAACAGGTCGTAGTAGGGCAGCCACGCCCGTGACCGGCTCAACCCGGCCCATCCGTGGCCGAGGTATTCGATCGCCACGCCGATTCTCAGCAGCCAGTACAACTTCGTCGTCACCGACGCGCCGCGCCAGTGCTCCAGCGGTGTCTTCCGGGTGTCTCCGGTGGTCACGGTTCCCCCTTGGCATCGGGGTGTTTCGACCGGACCGAACGTACGGATTTCCTCACGTTCGCGAATCGGCGCAACGTACGAATCGGTGTTGCTCCCCGCAGGTCGCGCGCGGAAAAGGGCGCGCGAAGAACGATGACGGGCCGAAAGGGAGCGAACCACCCCGGATCGGTGTCGCACGACGGCGCGTGCCCCCGGCCGGGCGCGTCCGAGCGGGTATGAAGTTGGCTTCCGACGTGCGGGCGTGCATGATCCGGGCGTACCGCGGACGGATCACGGGGTGGGCAGTGGCGGATTTCCTGTTCTTCTGGGGGCATCGGGGTGAGGGCATCGGCAGGTGGTGCCTGAGCCAGTGGTGGCCGACGCGGTTCACCGCGGACGGTCGGGTGTTCGCGTCGGCCGAGCACTACATGATGTGGCGCAAGGCTTCGCTGTTCGACGACCACGAGACCGCCGGCAAGGTGCTCGACGCGGCGACCCCCGACGATGCCAAGGGGTTGGGGCGGCGGGTGCGGGGCTTCTCGGACGAGGTCTGGGTCGAGCACCGGTACGGGATCGTGGTGGACGGTTCCGTCGCGAAGTTCGGGCAGCGCGACGACCTGCGGGCGTTCCTGCTCGGCACCGGGGACCGGGTGCTGGTCGAGGCCAGCCCGGTGGACCCGGTGTGGGGGATCGGGTTGGCCGCCGACGACCCGCGGGCGACCGACCCCGCGCGGTGGCCCGGACTCAACCTGCTCGGGCGCGCGTTGGGCGACGCGCGGACCCTGTTGCGCGAGAGCTAACGCCTGACCCGCGTGACGACGGTGCTCAGCACCCGGATCCCGTGCGTCGTGTGCGGGTCCACCGAGGTCAGGTCGCGGATGCGCTGGAGGCGGTAGTCGAGGGTGCGCGGGTGGATGTGCAGCGTGGACGCTGCCTCGGCCCGGTTGAGGTCGCAGCGGTAGTAGACGTCCAGTGTGGCGATCAGGTCGGGGCCCGAGGACAGGCGGGCGGCCAGGCCGTCCAGCCACCGCTCGATCTCGGGCATCTCCCGGACCGCGACCTCCAGCAGCAGGTCGGCGATCGTGTACAGGAAACCCCCGGGTGCCACCGTGCTCACGCGGCGCGCGAGGGAGAACGCGTCGGGTAGCGCCGACAGCGTCGCGGTCGCGGTGCCCAGGCACGGGCGGCCCAGCGTCGCGTTCAGGTCCTCGGTCACGGTCGCGGCGAGCGTGTCCGGTTCGGCGGGCAGCACGACGGCCAGTTCGTGCGGCCCGGTCCACGTCGCGGGCACGCGGTGGCGTTGCCACACGGTCTCGATCACCTCGTCGACCGGGTGCGGCGGCGTGCACCGGGCGACCACCACCCGGATCCGGTCCGGCAGCGGGACGCCGATGTCCTCGCCGTAGGACGCGGCGGCCGGGTCGGCGGCCAGCGTCAGCTCGGCGAGCCGGCGCACCTGGCCGGTGGGGGACAGGAACCGGCGTTGGCCGTTGAGGAAACCGAGCGTGTACGCGCGCTGCCCGGCCGACCCCTGGTCGCTGAGCCAGCTCAGGACCTGCATGGTGTCGGTCAGGTCCCGCGCACCGGACGCCTCCTGCACCTCGCGGAACGTGGCGGCGGCGTGCAGCGCCAACACCCGCGGCAGCACGGCGTGGGGCATGCCGCGTTCACCGCGCACCCGGCCGATCGACGCGATCGTGGCCAGGTCCTCGGGCGTCATCGGCTCGTCGGCCGCCGTCAGGTCCACGGTGCGCCGCCGGATGAACACGGCGAAGTCCAGCATCCCGGCCAGGTCCCGGTGGTCGACGATGGTGGCCGCGTACTCCGGCAGCTCGGCGATGCACGTGTCGACCACGATCCGGGCGTTGGTCGCCACCCTCCGGCGCAGCCGGTCGTAGAGATCGTCCACTCGCGACTCCCGTCACCCCTCCGCGAGGACCCGGTTCACGGCCGTGCTCAGGATCCGCACGCCGCGCACCGTCACCGGGTCGATGCCGGTCAACTCCTCGACCCGGCGCAGCCGGTAGTCCAGCGTGCGCGGGTGCACGCCCAACGCCGCCGCCGTCCGCGACCGGGCCATGTCGTTGCGGTAGAAGGCATCCAGGGTGCCGACGAGTCGGGGACCCCGCGCCAACCGGTCCGCCACGTCGCGCAGCCACGCGTCCACCGCCGGCACGCGGGACACGCCGAGTTCGGCGAACAGGTCGTCGCGCAGGTGGATCGCGGTCCTCGGCGGCGCGACCCGGCTCACCTCGCGTGCACCGGCCGCGACCTCCGACAGCGCACCCACCTCGCCGTGCGCCGCGCCGATCGAGCAGGGCACGTCGACGGCCGCGACGAAATCGCGGACGAACGCCAGACCCCGATCGCGCCCGTCGACCACGGCGGTGAGTTCGTCGGCCGCCGTCCACCCGCACGGCACCCAGTGCCGGGCCAGCAGATCGGCCACCGCCGAGCGCGGCACGTCCGAGCGCGGCAGCCGCACCACCACGACCAGGCAGCGCCGGGGCACCGGCATCGCCAGGTGCGCGGCCAGGTCGTGGGCCAGCGGGTCGTCGGTCACCAGCGCCTCCGCCAGCAGCAGCACCCGGTCGACCAGCGGCCGGGCGTCGGCCAGACCGCCGAGGTAGCCGGTGGTGTAGGCGCTGTGCGACGCCGCGCCCAGTTCGGGCAGCCAGTGCAGTGCGCTCATCACCGCGTCGCCGTCGTCGGGCCCGGCGATCTCGTGCACCTCGCGCAGCAGCAACGACGTGTGCAGTACGAGCACTTGGCGTTGCGAGGCGGGCGACACACCCTTGGCTCCGCGTGCGCGTCCCATGGCCGTGATCAGTCCGATGTCGGCGCGGCTGAACGGCTCGTCGTCGGCGATCAGCTCGATCGTGCGGCGCCGCAGGTACACGGCGAAGTCGAGCAGGCTCTCCCGGACGTCGGGCCGGGTCGCGATCCGCCGGAAATCCGGTATTTCCCGTTGATAGGCGTCGACCGCCATACGGCTGTTGTGATCTATCCTGCTTCTCCACATGCCGAACAGATCGGCCATGTCGCCCCCGGTTTCCGGTTCCCCATGGTTTCGCCCGCGACGGTGGCACACCGAAGGCGTCGACTGTACCGCCAGGTGCCGTGAATCGGGAGCCGATCGGATTCCCCGATTCCACGTCCACTGGTGAAAGGCGTCCCGCACCGGCGGTGGGGTTGCCGGTGCGGGACATTTCCCTCGGGGGGCTTCGGGAAGGCTTTCCGCCGGAGGGAATCTATTCGGGGAATGTTCGTCCGGATGTGCCCGCGGTCAGGCGGTGTCCAACGCCACCGCGATGTCGGTGATGTTCAACGGGAAGTCGCCGACCGGCCAGGCGAAGCCGGTGAGCACGTCGACCCCGTAGAACGTCGAGATCCCGCCGTTGCCCAGCGCCGCGAACGCGAGGTTCGACGTGGTCCGGCCGTTGGTCAGGTCGCTGAAGATGTCGAAGCCCGCGTCCGTGTCGGCGCGGACCGCCAGCTTCCCGGTGACGGCGAGCTGCCCGCTGTTGGCGGGCGACTGGATGGCGACCTGGTCGGTGTCGGTGTTGATGACGAACAGCGTGGTGCCGGTGTCGTTGTTGAGGTCGTTGTTCGTGTACGCGATCGCCGTGACGCCCGTGGTCGTGCCGGTCGCGGGCGGCGTGGTCAACGGCGTGTCGGTGGCCGTGGCGTTGTCGTCGATGCTGTGCCGCAGGTTCTGACCGGTGTCGCTGACGACCCGCAGCCGGTTCGCCGCCGGGTTGAAGTCGACGCCGAAGTAGGTGCCGTGGAGCGCGACGGTGAGCTGCGAGACCTTCGCGACCGTCGCGGACGGGATGCCGATCGTGTAGACGCCGCCGCGGTTGCCGACGCCGTACAGCTTGCCGTCCTGCACCCGGAAGTCGAAGCCGATCAGGAAGCTGTCGCCGACCAGGCCGTTGACGGTGCGCACCCAGTCGAGCCGGTCGGGGCTGTCGGTCCTGAACATGCTCAGCAACTTGCCCCCGCCGGCCAGTCCGTACACCGCCTGGGCCGCCTGCGCCGGTGCCGGCTCCGCCGTCGCGGTCGTCGGCGCGACCGCCGCCGCGGCGACCGCGGTCGCGACGGCGAGGAATCTGGAGATGCGTGACCTCATTCGGTGTTCCCCTCTTGGTTTCGCTGATTCCGTGTGAACGCGGTGCTGGTGCCGAAGGATCGACGGCCGGTGCGCGGTTCCGGCGGAGGGCGACCCCGGGGCAACCCTGCCGGCGGGCCACCGCGCCGGGCCTCGTCACCGGTGACGAAACCGAGTGGCGCTCGCCACCGCCGTTTTGTCACGAAGTGCGAAAATCCGGGGGTTGTGGCAGTCGGGGTAATCGTGGCGTCGGGCGGTCGTGTTCCGGTGATCGGAAAATCGCCGAACCGTCATGCCGACGCCGGACGCGGTGGTCCGGGCGGTCGTCTCCGGTCCATTGTGGTGTTCGGGTGCGAGATGTGGAACTTCGCCGTTCCGGTGCGTGGTGACCCGGAGGCACGTTATTCGGGGCCGGCCGAAAACATCGGCCCAGGTCGGCGACGGGTCCGGTCCGCTCCCGTACCGTCGTGCAACCTTTGCGGCGGGGCGGGTGTGTGAGGGGTATGAGGGGAAGCCGAAGCGCCGACGAGGAGCAGTTCCGCGCGTTCGCTGCCCGGTCGAGCGGGCCGTTGACGCGACTGGCCTACCTGCTGTGCGGTGACGGGCACCTCGCCGACGACCTGGTCCAGACCTGCCTGATCAGGCTGTACCCGGTGTGGCCCCGGTTGCGGGACCCGGACACCGCGGACGCCTACGCGCGCAAAGTCCTGCTGCGGTGTTGGCTCAACGAGCGGCGCAGACCGTGGCGGCGTTCGGAGAGCGGCGACGGCGTCGTGCCCGACCTGCCCGACGACCGCGCGGACCCGGCCGAGGCGGTGGGGCCCGAGCACGACAAGCAGGTGCTGCGGCGTGCCCTGGCGGCCATCCCGCCCCGGCAGCGCGCGGCCGTGGTCCTGCGCTACTGGGCCCAGTACTCGGTGGCCGAGACCGCGGCGATCATGCGTTGCTCCGAGGGCACCGTGAAGAGCCAGACGGCCCGGGGCCTGGCCGCGTTGCGCGTCGCCGTCACCTCATCCGACCCGATCAAGGAGAAGGCATGGACGAGCAGCAGTTGACCGACGGCCTGCGCCTCCTGGCGGACGAGGCCCGCCCACACCCGCTCGACGTGGACCGGGTCGTCGAGCGGGCACGGGCACGCGGGCGCGGGCGCGTGGCGACGATCGCGGCGGGTGTGGTGACGACGGCCCTGGTGGGGTCGCTCGTCCTGGCGCTGAACGGGTTCGAGTCGGCCGGCGGGCCGCCCGCGGGGCAGCTCGGCGTCGCGGTCCCCGGCCGTGACGCGCGGTCCGCTCGTCTCGACACCGAGTTCGCGGCGACCAGGTCCGCCCTGGCCGAGGCCGGCCTGGTGACCGACGACTCCTTCGCCGCGGCGGCACCGTTCCACCGGTGGTACGACAGCGTGACGGGGACGTCCTACGTCATGCGGACGATCCTGAGGGACGGCACGGGCATGGCGACGCTGGAGATCAGCGTCGGGAAGGTCGCGACGGACAAGCCGTTCACCGCGTTCACCGGTCCGAGCGCCGGAACGCTCGAACCGTGCACATCGGACCAACCCGGCTGCGTGCGCCGCACGCTGCCGGACGGCACGATCGCCGCCGCGTGGCCGAACTCGCGTCCGGTGGAAGGCTGGGGGCCGAGCAGCGTCCTGTGCGCGCAGCGTCCGAACGGGACCTACATCGTGGTGGTGGCCAACGTCGGCGCGGAGTACCTGGACCCGCCCCGGCCCGTGCCGCCGCTGGACGCGGCGCAGCTGCTCGAATTCGCCACGGCGTTCACGTACTGATGAACACGTCGAGGTGGGACAGAGAGGAGCGACCGCCGGTCGGCCTCGCCCTTCGCCCACGTCCGGGCCGACCGCGATCCGGTGGCCGGCCGATGCGCCTCGTACCGGACCGGAACCACCTCCGACGCCACCGCCCCTGCCGCGGTCCGTCGGATTCTCCTCTTGTCCCACGTTCCACGCTACGACCGTCGAGACCGTCGCCGCCCGGGTCGAAAGTCCTTGTTCGGGGACGGTTTTTCACGCCTGCGCGGCGGGTTGCTCCCACCGCCACACCGACGGCGGCCGACCGCCCTTCGGCAGGGACGCCGCGTGCTGCGTCGTCCGGCGCAGCCCCGGCACGCGCTCCATCGTGCGGCCCAGGTTGGCGGGGTAGGGACGTTCGCCGGTGAGCGCCTCGGTCAGGTCCAGCGCCTGGGCCGTGGTGAACTCCGTGCCGAGCAGCCCGGCGGTGAACGCCGGGTCCCGCCACAGCCGGTCGCGCAGCAGCGGACGGCAGTCGGCCACGATCCGGTCGTGGTCGAAGGCCAGGTGCGGAACGTCGTCGAGCGGCACCCAGGTCCGGCCCGCCGCCGACGGGTCGACGGCCGCCCACAGCGCCACCGACAGCGTCGGGCCGCGCGGGTCGCGGGACGGCTCGTCGAAGGTGATCAGCTGTCCGGTCGCGCGCACCTTGACGCCGAGCTTGTCCGCCGCCGCCCGCACCGCCGCGTCCCGCAGCCGTTCCCCGCGCCTCAGCAGCACGCCCGGCAGCGCGAGCGCGCCGGCGAACGGCTCCTGCGGCCGTTCGGAGATGCCCAGCAGCACCGCCCGCGCGCCGGTGTCGAACCGCAGCGCGAGGACGTCAACGGACACCAACGTCGACTCGATCATCAGGGAATTCTCGCCCACGGTCGGCCGGCGCCGCTTCCCGGACCCGGACCGCGTAGTCCACGCGGTCCGGTCCGGTGCCCGTGACCCGCACCGGAACGCCGTACCGCCGCTCGAACCAGCCGGGCACGTCGCGGGGGAGCGCGTGCAGTCCGGTGTCGGTGCGGACGGACAGGCCTGTGCGGTCCAGGTGCGTGACGGCCAACGCGTCCACGCCGCCGCACGCCCGCACCGCGTGGTCCAGCAGCGTGGCGTCGAGGTGGCCCACCCGCCAACCGCCCTGGTAGTGCCCGTACCCGTTGTGCCGTTCGGGCAGGTCCAACGCCGGGTCCTCGGTCGGGAGCGGGCCGGCGCCGTGCCGGGTCTGGTAGGTCCGGGTGACGCCCAGCACCCGCGGCCGTTCACCCAGCATGGCCGGGATCAGGTCCGGGGTGACCGTGGACCACGTGGTGTGCGGGTGGAAGCCGTGGTGCTGGTCGAGCAGCACGCCCTGCGCGCCCTCGAACACCAGTCGTCCCCGCGCGGCCCGGCGGCGTACCTCGTCGCCGTCGACCGTGCGCACCGCGTCCGCGAACGCCCGGTACAGGTGGACCATGTCGTCCACCGCCGGGAAATCCTCGGTCAGCGGCGCGTAGAACGCGGCCAGCGCGTCGAGCCGCCGGCGCAACGTCGCCTCGTCCGCGCAGTCGCCGACGGTGGGGGCCGGGCCGGGGACACCCGGCAGCGGCCACCCCTCCACGACGTCGCCGGGACCGTGCCCGGGCAGCAACGCGTACCACGCGGTCTCGCCGATCCCCTTGCCGCACGAGCCGTGCCGGTCGGCACCCCGCGCGTCCTCCCGCGCCCGGTTCGCGGCCACGTGCACGGGCGTGGTCAGCAACGCGTCCCGGTCGACCGAGACCAGCCGGAGCGGGTCGGGCACGCCGAGCGCGGCCAGTTCGCGGGCCTCGGTCGCCAACGCGATCGGCTCGACCAGGACGTGCCGGGACAGCAGGGTCGGCACGCCCGCGAGCGTGCCCGACCCGAACTGGCTGAACGTGTGGTGCCGGTCGCCGACCACGACGTTGTGCGCGGCCTGCGCGCCGCCGTTGAACCGCACGACCGACACCGTCTCCCGGGCGGCGCAGAGCGCGTCGACCACCGCGCCCTTGCCCTCGTCGCCGAAGCCGAGCCCGACGACGGCCACGTGCTCCGGCATCACGCCGGGCCGATCGCGCGCCGGCCGCCCGCCGCCAACGCCCGGCCGACCGCCTTGCTCTCGGCCTTCGACCCCACCTCGGCGAGGTCGACCAGCGCCTGGTCGAGGTCGACGACCTGTTCCTCGAGACCGATCGTGGTCGCGATCAGCTCGCACACCGCGCCCGGGTCGTCCAGCCGCATGAAGTTCTGGCCCAGCAGGTCGCGCCAGTGCTCGGCGATCTCCGGGTCGTCGTAGTACGACGACTGCCGGGGCAGGATGTAGTAGACGTGCCACCGCGTGGCCAGTTCGCGGTAGACCGAGCGCGGGTCGATGTCGGGCTCGACCGCGTCGCCGATGACGCGGCGGATGTGCCGGGCCTCCAGGCGGTGCTTGTTCAGCTCGTCGCCGATCAGGAACAGGTAGCCCTTGCGTCGGCGCTTCTCCCACGCGTCGGTGGCGACGTGGCGGGCCATGAAGTACGCGGCCAGCTCGTACGACTCGCTCTTCTGCCCGCCGCCACCGCCCTCCAGGAACATGGCGCGGAGCTGCTCGTCCATGCGGTTGTCCGATTCGAACTGACCGATCTGGAGCGGCACCCGGTCCGAGTCGGCGTCCCCGATGCCGCCGAACAGGATCTGCGGGTCGGCGAGGTATCCCTTGTGCCGCAGGAGACCGTGCAGCCGGCCGAGCTTGCCCTGCATGATCCGGGGCACGCGGCCCATCGAGCCGGTGACGTCGAACAGGACGGCGATGGGCGTCGAGTCGGCGTGGTCGGCCGAGTCGCGGCACTCGCGCGCCGTGACGCGGTAGGGGTCGAGCAGGGGGTCGGCCCGCCACTCCTCTCTCGGCTGGTGGCGCATGTCGGCGGTGTAGCCGAAGTCGTCGATGCCTTGTGCCGCACGGAAAGTACGTGCCGCCTTGTACGTGTCGTCGTCCCAGCGCCCGTAGCCCATCGTGGCCACCCTTCCCGTCCGCAGTGGACGGTCCGCTTGATCCCGTCGGGTTTGAGTCTACACAACTCAAACTGCGGGGCAAGTGTGATCCACACCCCTCGATCCCGCGAGTCCTCGGCTCAGGCACCGCGAAACACGCACTCGGACACCCCGAAACACGCACTCGGGCACGCCAGGGCGGGCGGATGTCCGCTGGTCGCGTCGTCGGCCGAGGTCGACCTGACCGGTCGAACGGCCTCGAGGTCTGCCCGAGTGCGTATTTCGGGGTGCCTGAACGCGTATTTCGGGGTGTCCGAGTGGAGGACTCGCGCGGTGGGTGGACGGATCACCAGGCGTGGAGCGACACCGCCGGTTCGCGGCGCGCGGACGACACCACCGGTTCCGCGCAGATGTTCTTGGCCACGGCCAGCAACTGCACCACGTCCGTGGCGAAGCTGAAGTGCCGCGCGTGCTGGTCGGACGGCGAGTGGAACCGGCTGTAGGTCTGCACCATCCACTCGGCCAACGCGTCGTCGCGCAACACGCTGTGCTCCCGCCGCCCGTTCGCGGTCACGGTGAGCTGCGCGTGGTCGTCGTCGTCGCTCACCGGGAAGTGTCCGACGGCCGTGCCCTTCTCGAACTCCACGGTCACCCGCCGCTCGCGCACCGGCGAGGTCAGGTCCGAGCTGATCTCCGTGCGCACGCCCGAGTTGTGCCGCAACCCGATCCGCGCGCCGCCCATGCGCGGGATGACCACGTCGCCGAACGTCAGGTCGAACCCGGCCGCGTGCGTGACCCGGGCGCTGCCCGCCAGCCGCAACGCCAACCCCAGACCGTGCGGCAGTTCGACGTCGAACGCCGTGGGGTACCCCGGCATCGTGAGCGTCCGCCGGAACCGGGGCTTGTTCTGCACCACGGTGATCGACTTCGCCTCGCCGAGCGTGCCGCCGGTCGCCAACGTGATGAGCCGGGACGTGAGGGTGCTCGACTGCCAGGGCTCGACCACGGCGACGCGCAGCCCGTGCTTGCGGCGCAGCCGGATCAGTCGGGCCAACTCGTCGGTGTCGGCGGCCAGCGGTTTCTCCACGATCAGGTCGCGGAAGCCCAACGCGGCCAGTTCGGCGAACACCTCGGCACGCACGGTCGGCGGGGTGCAGACGTGGGCGACGGTGTCGGCCGGGTCCAGGTGGGTGGCCGCCTCGGCGAGGCTGTTGGTGGTGATCAGACCCGGCCGCCGCAGCGCGTTGTGCCGGGGTTCGCACGCCACGACCGGCTCGGTGGAGAACAGTCGGCGCGCGGCGGCACGCGCCCGCCCGAGTACCGGCAGGTGCAGGCCCGCACCGGCCCTGCCGAGTCCGACGACGAGAGTGCGCACCGCGGAAACCCACTGTCTGTCCGTGCCCGGGAATGGCATCCGAAATTGATCTGTCGGACGCTGTCCCAATCCCGGCCGCACTGTCAACTCGGCGTCCCCGGTTTGACCAGGAAGAGTGAACAACGCGGCGTTGATCCGCTGTTTCGGCAGGCTGCAATACCCTCGCAAAGGTCGGCGGGCAGCGGAGGTGAGCGTGCACAACGTCCCTTTCCACGCGCAATCGGATACATTCTCGCAGCTCTGGCCCATTACCCGGCAGCACGTCGCGGACGTCCTCGAACTCGAACCGGGGCGCAAAGTCGCGGAACTGGAAAAGGCGCTCGTCGCCTACACCGGCCGGCGGCACGCGATCGGCGTGAACAGCGGCACGGACGCCCTCGTGCTCCTGCTGCGCGCCGCCGGTCTGCGACCGGGCGACGGGGTGGTCGTGCCCGCGTTCTCCTTCGTGGCCAGCGCCTCGGCCGTGGTGCTCGCGGGCGGTCGGCCGGTGTTCGCCGACGTCGAGCCCGGCGGCTACGGCCTGTCGCCCACGTCGGTCCGCGCGGTGGTCACCGCCGACACCCGGTTCGTGCTGCCGGTGCACCTGTTCCACCGGCCCGCCGACCTGGGCGGCCTGCTCGACGTGGCCAACCGGCTGCGGCTGATGGTGGTCGAGGACTGCGCCGAGGCGATCGGGATGCGCTGGGCCGGTCGGCACGTCGGCGCGGCCGGCGTGGGCGGCGCGCTGTCGTTCTCGCCGACGACCACGCTGGGCGCGCTCGGCGACGCGGGCGCCGTGCTCACCGACGACCCCGTGGTGGCCGAGACCGCCGCGACCGTCCGGCACCGGGGCCTGGGCGACCAGCCCGGCCTGGACAGCCGGATGGACGACGTGCAGGCCGCGATCCTGCTGGCCAAGCTCGGCCGGCTGGAGTCGGACGTGCGCCGCCGGATCGCGCTGGCCCGGCACTACTCGCGGCGGCTGGCCGACGTGCCCGGCCTGACGCTGCCCGTCTCGCCCCGCCGGGCCGGACTGCGCGGCGTGCCGTGCCAGTACGTCGTGGAGACCGACGACCGCGCCGAACTGGCCGCGCACCTCGCCTCGGCCGGCATCGGCGCCGAACCGCGCCACCCCGTGCCGCTGCACCTGCAACCCTGTTTCGCCGACACCGGCCACCGGCCCGGCGACTTCCCGCACGCCGAACGCGCGGCCCGCCGCACCCTGGCGCTGCCGTTGCACCCGGACCTGACCGCGGCCGACGCGGACCGGGTCTGCGACGCGATCGCGGCGTTCGGCCGGGTGACGTCGTGAAGATCCCGTTCCGGCAGCCCGACCTCGTCGAGGAGGACCGGGAGCTGCTGCTGGCGGTCGTCGAGCGGATCGGCCGCTCCGCCGGGCCGTTCGTGCTCGGCGAGCACACCGCGCGGTTCGAGGCGGCGGTGTGCTCCTCGGCCGGCGTCCGTGCGGCGGTGGCGTGCGCGAGCGGCACGTCCGCGCTCGCGCTGGTGCTGTCCGCCTCGGGTGTCGGACCCGATGACGAGGTGGTCGTGCCCGCGTACGGGAGCGCGCCGCCCGCCGCCGCGTCGTTGCTGCTGGGCGCGGTGCCGGTGTTCGCCGACGTCGACCCGGTGACCGCCGTGCTCGACCCGGACGACGTCGGCCGCTTGCTGACCGCGCGCACGCGGGCCGTGCTGCCGTCGCACCAGTTCGCGGTGCGCACGGACACCAGCGCGTTGCGGCGGGTCGCGGTCGGGCACGGGGTGCCGCTGATCGAGGAGGCGGCGGTCAACCGGCCCGGGACGTTCGGCGGTCCGTGGACCGCGACCGGGGTGCTGTCGTTCGGCCGGGCCAAGGGGTTCGGGCTGCCCGGCGAGGGCGCGATCGTGGTGACCGACGACCTCGACCTCGCACAGGCCGTGCGGGTGCTGCGCGACCACGGCCGCGACGGCGATCCCGAGGTGTCGGTGCGGATCGGGGCGAGCAGCCGGTTCGACGAGGTGCAGGCCGCGTTCCTGCTGCACCGGATGGACACGTGGCCCCGGCGGCTGGACCGGGCGGTGCGGATCGGCGGCTACTACTCGGAGCGGTTCGCGGGGCTGGCCGGCGTGGTGACGCCCTCGCCGGGTTCGGGGCCGGTCTACGCGTTGCACGTCGACCGGCGCGACCCGCTGCGCGATCACCTGGCCGCGCGCGGCATCGGGACGCACGTGCCGCACCCGGTGCCGTTGCCGCGCCAACCCGTGTTCGCCGCGCACGCCCAGGGCGACCGCGATTGGCCGGCCGCCGAACTCGTGTCCCGGACCCGGTTGGCGCTGCCCCTGCACCCCGGCCTGACCGACGCCGAGGTGGAGGTCGTCGCGGACGAGGTGTGCCGCTTCGCCCAGGCGGGAGGCCGGTCGTGAGCGGCCGGCCGGGACTGTCCGATGCAGATGGTCCGGCAGGTGGCCGTGGGGTGTCGGCGGCCGGCCGGTGGGACCGGAGGCCGGTCGTGAGCGTGGGTGGCCGTGGGGTGCGGGTGCCCGCTGTCGGCGCGTCCGGCGCGGGTGGGCCGGAAGGTGGGCGGCGGGCGCGTCCGGGTATGCGGGGTTCACTCGGTGATGGCGGGTGTGCGGAGCCCGGCCGGTTGTCCGTGAGCGGCTGCTGTGGGCGGTCGGTCGGGCAGGTCCGGCGAGGGTGGTCGCGTGGTGCGGGAGGCCGGTCGGTGGGGTCGGTCGGTGTGCGTGCGACGGGAGGGCGGTCGTGACCTCGGGGGTCGGTGCGCCGACCGCGGTCGGGTGGTCCGGGCCGTTGGGGGTGACACTCACCGGCGAGGCGGACGTGCAGGCCGCGTGCGGGTTGATGCACGTGCACGGTCGTCGGTTCGGGCGGCCTACGGCCCTGGAGTTCGACTACGCGTCGGCGTTGGGCGCCGAACTCGCGGGGTTGGGGTTCGCCGCCGCGGAACTCGGGCGGGCGCGGTGGATTCCGGTGCGGGCGTTGACCACCTCGGTCGCACAGGCCGCGCTGCTGGCCGTGTCGCCCTACCTGGCGGCGGCCACGGCGGACGAGCCGGTCGGTCCGTTCGAACCGGGCGGTCCGCCGTTCGTGTCGGTCGAGGGCATCGCGTTCGACCTCGACACCGACGACGAGGGCGCGTGGTCGCGGTTCTGGACCGTCCTCGGTGCCGAGCACCGGCACGTCGCCCAGGGCTGGCTGACGTTCCCGCACCGGTACGAGACCGCGTGCTGCCCGCTGCCTCCGGAGCTGTTCGCGCTCACCGCGCGCACGCCCATCGTCGCCGTGGAGGACATCGCCGAGGAGACCGGGCCGACCGTCGCCCGGCTCGCCCGGCGGGCGGTGGAGGACCTGCCGCCGTACGTGGTGAGCGCCCTGCCCACCGCCGATCTCACACCCGACCCCCGACGCGAGGCACGGCCGGACGCGGCGCCGCTGTCGGGGATCGTCGTGGTCGAGTCGGTGCGGCGCACCAGGGGACCGGTCGCCGGGTTGCTGCTGGGCTTCCTGGGCGCGACGGTCGTGCGGGTCGAGCCGCCGGGCGGCGACCCGGACCGGGCGGTGCGCCCGCTCGTGGACGAGACCTCGGCCCGGTACCACGCGTTCAACCGGGACAAGCGGGTCGTCGAACTCGACCCCGGCACGCCGGCCGGCCTGCTGGAGCTGGCCGAACTGCTCGCCGGCGCGGACGTGTTCGTGCACGACTGGACGTCCGACGAGGCCGTGGCGCGGTCGCTCGACCCGCAGGCCCTCGACCAGGCCCGGCCGGGCCTGGTGACCGCCTACCTGTCCGGGTCGGCCGGCGAGTTCCCCGTGCAGGCGCGGACCGGCGTGCCGCACACGCTGATGACCGTCGTGGACGTGTTCGGCGGCGTGGTCGCGGCCCGCGCGGTCGTCGAGGCGTTGACGTGGCGCCGCCGCACCGGCCAGGGCCAGTACGCCGAGGCGTCCCGGTCCGCCGCCGCATCGCGGTTGAACGCCCGGACGCGGTTGCGCAGCGCGTCGCCGCGCACGGTGCCCGTGTGCACGGACCTGGCCGCGCTCGGCGCCGACCCGGCGTTCGCGGCCGTGCTGCGCCGCGACGGCTGCCTGGTGCCGGTCTCGCCGTGGACGGTGTCCTGAACCGCCTACCATGCGGTGGTGATCGACTTCGAGGCATTGCGCGCGGACGGGTCCTGGCGGCTGACCTGGGTGGACGGCCGGCTCGACGAGGCGGTGTTCCGGGCGGTGCCGGAGACCGCCGATGGCCGTCGGGCGCTGGTGGAGGCACTGGGCGCCGACGCGTCCGACCCGGAGCGGTGGGAGGCCGCGCTGGTCGAGGCGCTGCTCGTGGACCCGGTTTCGGTCGGGCTGCGGCGACTGGAACTGCACCTGACCGACTTCCACCACTCGGCGCGTCGGGCGGCCTCGGCGGTGGCCACGTACCGGCGTGAACAGCTGTCGGAGCTGTACTTCGGCCACGACTTCGAATTCCTGTACGAGAACGCCCAGACCTCCACCGGCGGCTGGATCGACCCGGAGAAGCACTTGGCCGACGGCTTCGTCGGCGAGGCGGGCGCCGGGTTCTGGGCGGCGCTGCCGGCGTTGCGCGAGCTGACCGTCGAGGGTGCCGCGTTGTTCGACGACATCGACGGCGCCGTGCTGGGGAACCTGACCGACCTGCGGCTGCGCGGGGCGGTGCTGGCCGGCGGCGAGGTGCTGCCGGGCCGTGCGCCGAGCGTGGTGACGTTGGTGCTGGACCTGGAGTCGGACGTGCACGGCGTCGCGTGCCCGGTCGAGTTGCTCGACGAACTCGACCCGGCCCGCTTCCCCGGGCTACGCCACCTGGACCTGGGCCGCGTCGAGTTCGACGCGGGCGACGTCGAGATCCTGGCGGCGTTGGCCGGTTCCGCGATCGTGCCGCGGCTCGAAAGCCTGACCATCCGGCAGTTGGTCGTGGCCGATCACGATGTCGAGGCGGTCGGGCGGTCGGTCGACGCGTTCGCCCACCTGCGGCTGTCGGCGGCGGGGGCGGGGGCGGTCGAGCCGGACGGGGTGCTCCCGGCGACCTGATCCCACTCCCGTCGATCCCACTCGGTGGGACGTGGAATTTCGCGTCCGCGCACGGGTTGGTCAGGACGTTCGGTCTTCATGTCGAAGGAGGCGTTCGGTGACCGGTGTGCTGGACGAGGTCGACCAGGACGGGTTCGTTGCCGCGTGGCAGGAGTGGAAGCGGGTACGCGAGCGGTCGCTCGCCGAACCGTACGGCTGGCTGGCGCTGGTGTCGCTGGACTGGTTGGAGAACGAGCCCCGGTCCTACCCGGGGCTGCCGGGGCAGTGGTGGCAGGACGCGGACGCGGCCTACTTCGACCCGAAGGGTGGCCAGGCCGAGCACGACGGGCGGCCGGTCACCGAGCGGCTGCGGTTCGAGCTGGTCAACAGCGGCGCGGGCACGCGCGTCGTGGTCGACGGCATCGAGGTGGAGGTCGCCCGGCGGGGCGGCTACCTGATCCGGGTGCACGACCCGAAGGCGCCCGTGCTGCGGGACTTCAAGGGCGTCCCGGCCTACGAGCCGTCGCCGGAGTGGGTGTTCAAGGGCACGTACGAGGCGTTCGACGAGCCGCGGCCGACGACTGTCGGCGCGGTGGTCGAGGGCCTGAGCCACGTGTACACCGCGCCGGGCGTCGTGCGGTTCACCCACGAGGGCCGTGAGCACACGCTCACCGCCTTCAACGGGTCCAACGGCGGGTTCAGCATCCTGTTCACCGACGGGACCAGCGGCGTGACGACCTACGCGGCCAACCGCGCGCTGGCCGTGGCCGACCCGGCGCCGGACGGCACGGTCGTGCTGGACTTCACGCGGGCGACGAACCTGCCGTGCGCGTTCACCGACTACGCGACCTGCCCGCTGCCGCCCGAGGGCAACCGCCTGCCGTTCGCGGTGGAGGCGGGCGAGAAGACGCCGTACGAGCGGGGCTGACAGCATGGTCCACGTGACGCGGAGGGGAGCCGTGTCACGTGGACCTGCCCGAGGGGGGAACGTGACCTGGCTGAGCACGGAACGGCTGACCCTGCACCGGTGGACCGGGGCGGACCGGAACGACCTGGCGGCCCTCGCCGCGTTGCCGGAGGTCGTGCGGCACGTCGGCGACGGGACGCCGTGGAGCGCGGAGCTGGTGTCCGGGAAGCACGACGCCGCGTTGGCGCACTGGGCGGAACACGGCTTCGGCCGGCTCGCCGTGCGCGACCGCGCCGGTGCGTTCGTCGGCTTGGTGTCGGCCAACCGCCGCACCGCCGAGGAGTCCCATGTGGACGGTCCTGCCGTGGAGATCGGCTACTGGGTGGCGCCTTCGGCGTGGGGACGCGGCTACGCCACCGAGATGACCTCGGCGGTGGTCGCCGAGCTGTTCGCGCGGGACCGGGCGGACCGGCTGATGGCACGCCACTTCGCGGCCAACACGGTGTCCGGGCGCCTGCTGGACAAGCTGGGCTTCACCCGGCACCACGTGGTGGACGGCCTCGTCTGGTCCGTGCTGGACCGCCCGGCCCGGGCGGCTACGCCCTGAGCAGCCCGTCGACCCGGCCCCGGTGGTCGGTGAGCACCCGGCCCGGGTCGGTGCCCAGGACGTCGGACAGCACCGTGGCGTAGACGTCGCGGAAGTCGGTGGTCTGCTTCAGGTCGCCGTCGTCGAGGTCGGTCAGGCTCGGCTGGGCGCCGAAGAAGCCGTGGTTCACCTTGTCTCCCAACAGGAACACGGGACCCGCGGTGCCGTGGTCGGTGCCGTCGCTCGCGTTGGCGCGGACCCGGCGGCCGAACTCCGAGTAGACCAGCACGACCACCTGGCGTCCCCGGTCCGAGCGCTTGAGGCGCTCGACGAACCCGGTGAGCGCGGCGTCCAGCCCGGTGAGCAGCCTGGACTGGGTGTCGCGTTCGTCGGCGTGGGTGTCGAAGCCGCCCAGCGACGCCGAGTAGACCCGGGTCGGCACAGCCGCCTCGATCAACGTGGCCACGAGGTCGAGCTGTGCGGCGAGGTTCCCGGCGCCGCCCGCCGAGGCGCCTTTCGCGTCCTCGTCGTCCTCGGTCGACGGGTCGTGCGCGGCCTTGCCGAGCAGGTCGACGGCCCGGTGCAGGTCGACGATCGAGCCCGCGACCCGTGCGCGTCGGGGGTCTTCGCCGGGCACGGCCGTGCCCAGGGCCGCGTACGCCTGGCCGAGCGCACCCTTCGGCAGGTCCAGACCGCCGACGGGGAACGAGGCGGCGGCCGTCGTCGCGCCCGCCAGCATGGGCGGCAGCACGGGCTCGACCGACAGCGCGCGCAGCGGATCGGCCTGCGTGTCCAACCAGCGGCCCAGCCAGCCGGTGGGCACGGCCGTCGCCGGCGACGCGGTCTGCCAGATCGCCATCGACCGGAAGTGGCTGTGGTCGGGTTTCGGGTAGCCGACGCCGCGTACGATCGCCAGGCCCCGGTCGTCCCACAGGCGCTTCAGGCCCGTCATGCCGGGGTTGAGGCCCAGGCCCTCGCCCAGGTCGAGCACGTCCTCGGGCCGGTAGGCGAGGTCGGGCCGGGCGTCCTGGTAGGCGCGGTCGACCGCGGGCACGACGGTGTTGAGGCCGTCGTTGCCGCCGTAGAGGGTGACGACGACGAGCACGCCCGCGCCGGGGTCGAGCGGGTCGTCGTGGGCGGCCGTCATCAGGCGGTCCCAGTCGACCCGGGTCGCGCCCAGGGCCAGCGCGGCACCGGCTGTGACGCCGGACAGCGTGAGGAAACGTCGGCGGTTCACGCGCTCACCACGTATTCCGGTGCGCACGCGGCGAGCGCGGCCACCTCGTCGGGATCGGAGACCCGGCCCAGGGCGGCCCGGGTGCGGTCGGACCACTCGGCGACGCCGAGCAGTCGGCCCACCCCGTCGACGTCGCGGGGCAGGTCGGCGTGTGCGGCGACGAGCCGCGCCACGCGCAGGCGGGTGACGCCCGCGGCGGTGGTCAGCCAGGCCGCGTCGGCGGGCCAGCCGCCGACGCTGGGCGGGCGGAACGGGAGTTGGCCGAGGCCCCGCAGCCCGTTGCCCAGGGCGGTGACGGCGCGTTCCGGGAGCTTCGACGGTCGCACGTCCAGCGCCCGCATCAGCCCGACCAGCCACTCGACGGGCTGCTTGACCAGGGTCGTGGCCCGGTCGCGGAAGACCGGCTCCGCGGCGATGGCCCGCAGCACGGACCGGACGTCGGTGGACAGCGCCGCCACCAGGCGCCGACGGGCGTCGTCGGGTGGCGGCGTGGTGGAGACGAGGCGGAACCACAGGCGGTCGACCACGAACGCGGCCGACTCCGGCCGTGCCAGCACGAGGTCCACAAAGGACTCTGCGGTGAAGTCGTCCTTGGCGCCGAAGATCTCCTTGACGCCGTCGTCGTGCCGTTTGGCCACGAACCTGGCCGTGCCCGCGTCGCGGTCGACGGTCCAGCCGGTCAACGCCCGCGCGGCCTCCCGCACGTCGGTCTCGGTGTAGTGGCCGATGCCGAGGGCGAACAGCTCCAGGAACTCGCGCGCGAGGTTCTCGTTGGGCACGCCGGACCGGTTGTCGTCGCCGTCGAGCCAGCGGATCATCGCCGGGTCGACGACCATCGCCCGGGCCAGCGGTGCGAACGGCCCCAGGGCCTGCCGGCGCAACGTCGCGTTCTGCGCGAGCATCAGGCGCGGGTCGCGGACCTTCTGCTCGCTGGTCGCGAAGTGCCCGTGCCAGAACCACGTGAGGCGTTCGGTCGTGGCCACGTCCGCCGCGACCATCCGGTCCAGCCACCACAGCACGAGCTGCCGCTCGTCGGCGGCCCGCCGCTTGTTCGCCTCCTTGCGGGCCTGCTTGTCGTCCCCGGCCTTGACCGGGGCGCCCGGCTTCGGCGGCTCGGGTCCGTCCGCGCCACCGTCGCCGAGCAGCCGGTCGAGCGTGGCCGTGACGCCCACCTCGAGGTCGCCCGCCCTCGGTCCGAAACCGAAGCGGTCGTGCAGGCGTGCCACGAGGCCGCGTTCGTCGAGTTCCGCCATGCCCGACAGCATCGGTGCCGACCGGCGCCCGGTGCCGGCGCTTCGCGGTCTCCTTCAGGAGACGTTCAGTCGGTCAGAGCCTGCCCCCGGGCAGGCGGCCGGCGGTGAACGCGTCGACCTGGTCGGCGGTGAACGGGCAGTCGAGCAGGTCGGCGCGCTCGGCGGTGCAGCGGAACATGTCGACGATGTAGTGCAGGCGGTCGGCCAGGTCGGACCAGTCGCGGGCGGCGGTGTCGAGCGGGCTGTCGGGCGTCGGGTCGAGCCGGGCCAGCAGTTCGAGCAGCGCGGGGTCGGTCAGCGTGGCCAGCGACGGCGGGAACGGGAGTGTGAGGTCCTTGCCCAACTCCAGGTACGTGCCGTCGGGCAGGGTCAACGTCATCAGGTGCGCGGTGACCGCGCGGCGGGCCAGGGCGCGGACGTTCTCGGCCAGGCGCTTCCCGGGAGCGCGCACGTGGTCGCGCCGGCGCAGGACCGTGACGAGGGCCAGGCGCAGGAACCGGAGCGCCGGATTGTGCGGCAGCACGAGGTCGAGCAGGCGGCGTTCCAGCTCGGCGGGGTCGACGAAGGGGGCCTCCATCGCCGCGGTGATCTCCGGTTGCAGCCGGGTCTGCTCGTGCACCCCGACCTCGATGTTGGCCAGGAACAGCAGTTCGGCGCGGTGCTCCGGGTCGAACCTGGCGCGCAGGTAGTGGCCGAACGCCCGGCACAGGTGGTCCTGGCCGTCGGGCGGCTCGCCGGGGCGCAGGCCGGCGACGAACGCGGCCAGCCGGTCCTCGTCGAGCGCGGTGTCGTCGGCGAACTCGGCCAGGAACCGGGCGAACTCGTGGGCGATCTCGGCGAACACCTTCAGGTTGCCCGCCGCGCCCGCCGCGCTCGCCGCGTCGAGCCGGGCGACCGCCAGGACGACGTCCCGCACGAGTTTTTCGGTGTCTTCGAGCCTGTGTCCCGGCACGGCCCGGCGCAGTCCCTCGCGGACGGCCGCGACGAGGGCGGCGGTCTCGGGCGAGGCGGCCATCAGCCGCTCGACCGCGCGGGTCAGGTCCTCCTGCCGGATGGTCTGCCCGATCTGCTTGGACGCCCACACCGCGTACGTGCACCAGTTCGAGGACCCGCCGGTCCACGCCGCCACGGACCGGGACAACTCGTGGTAGCAGTAGGTGATCCGCAGGTTCCGCACGACCGGATCGGGCCACGCGGCGATCAGCCCGACCTGTCCGACGGTCGGGGCCACGTCGCCACCGGACCCGTGCACGAGCTGGTCCATCGGCCTCCCCTTCGCCCTGTACCCCGGACATCGTGGCGGGACGGCCCGATGTGACAGCGTCGACTTCCGACACCGGGCGGGCTCGCGGAAGCCGTCCAGGTGCTGGGACGTTACGCAGAGGTGATGGCCAGGCGTGGGTCGGTGTGCAGGCGCGGCGAACGGACGTACTTCCGCTGGACGTAATGGCCTAATACGAACGGCTTCCGTTGCTCATCGCGTTCGGTCGGGCGCGGTGCGTGCCGTCCGCCGTGACCGGCGTCCGGGGCGTCCCGGCGTAGTCGATCACCGCGTTGACGGCGTCGCGCGCGGGTTCGTATCCTCCCGTCCCAGCAGGACGCGCCGGTGGGAGGGCGAATTCCGCGCAGGTCACACGCTTGGTGTGGTCCGTGCGGGCAGGAGCTTTCCGGTGTCGGCGCGGCTGTCGGACCCCCTACTACGTCAACCGTCCTTTTCGGACGGTTGTTCGGCGTGTCCCGGTCATCGTCGACCGCGCGCGGTTCGGGTGCCGATCGGACACCGCCGGCGACGTGGAGATGGACGGACATGCACCTGGTTGGACGCTCTGGTGAACTCGCGACGCTGACCGCCGCGCTGCGGCGGTGCGCCGCCGGTGAGGGCGTCGTGGTCACGGTGACCGGACCGGCGGCCGTCGGCCGCACCGAACTGATCCAGACCTTCCTCAAGCGGGTCGACGCGCTCGTGCTCGCCGCGACCGGCGCCGAGGACGAGCGGGACTTCCCGCTGGCGGTCGTCGGGCAGCTCTTCCACGGTGCGCCGCTGGACGTCGTGACGGCCAAGGCCGTGTGCCGGTTGCTCGACGAGGGCGCGCACGCGGTCGCCGACGGGGCGCGGGTGCCCGCCACCGTGCTGAAGGGGCTGGCCGACGCCGTGCTCGACCTCGCCGCCGATCGGGCCGTCGTGGTGGCCGTCGACGAGGTGCACCACGCCGACCCGCAGTCCCGGGACTGGCTGCGCTTCCTGGCACGCCGCCTGCGGACGGCCCGGGTGCTGGTGCTCACCGGCGCGCGCGACACCGGACGTCCCGAGGACACCCGGTTCGAGACGGAGCTGGCCCGGCTGCCCTACCACCGGTGGATCGCGTTGGCGCCGTTGACCAGGGCCGCGCTGTCCGAGCTGTTCCGTGACGCGCGGGTGGCGGACAACGCCTACCAGGTCAGCGGCGGCAACCCGGTGCTCGTGCGGGCGTTGGTCGAGGACAGCGCGGGGGAGTGCGACCTGGTCGTGGGCGAATCCTTCTCCCGTGCGGTGCGGTGGTGCCTCTACCGGTTCCCGCCCGAGGCGTTGGCGGCGGCGTCGGCGTTGGCCGAGGGACGGCCGGCACCGGCGGGCGCGGTCGCGGCGCTGGCCGCGTCGGGCCTGGTGGTGGACGGGGTGCTGCGGCACCCGGCGATCGTGGCCGAGGTGCTGCTCGTCGCCCGTCCGTCCGGTGTGGACGGTCAGCGGCGGGTGACGCGGATGTTCTGGCGCGGCGAGGTCGCCGCGGCCGGTCGGGTGCTCGACCGGCAGGCCGCGGCGCCGCGCACGGTCGACTGGTTGGCGTTCTGGTTCCCGGCGCTGCGCGACCGCTGGGCGGCGGACCGCACGCCCGCCGCCGAGGCCGCGCCGGACGGCCTGCGCGTGCTCGCCGAGCTGGTCCGGCGGCAGACGCCGGCCGACACCGCCGACCAGGCCGAGCGGGTGCTGCGGGACTGCGCGATCAATTCCTCCACTTTGGATTCGCTGACCGGTGCGCTCGCCGCGCTCCTGTACGCCGACCGGGCGGACCGGGCCGCGCGGTGGTCGGCGCCGCTGCTGGAGCAGACCACGGCACACTGCCTGCCCGTGTGGCAGGCCCTGTTCGCCGCGATCCGCGCCGAGACCGCGTTGCGCCTGGGCGACGCGGCCGAGGCCGAGCGGTGCGGCCGGTCGGCGGTCACGCACTTCTCGATCGACCAGTGGGGGGTGGCGGTCGGGTTGCCGCTGGCGACGCTCGTCCGGGCGAAACTCGCCCTGGACAAGCCCGAGGACGCCGCGTGCTACCTCGCGGTCGCGGTGCCCGACGCGCTCTTCGACTCCATCGCCGCCCTGCCCTACCTGGACGCGCGCGGGCACCAACGGCTCGCCGTGGGGCGGCCGGAGGAGGCGCTCGCGGACTTCCGGCGGTGCGGCGAACTGGCCGTGCGGTGGGGGGTCGACCTGGCGGGCCTGGTGCCGTGGCGGCTCGGCGTGGCCGAGGCGTACATCCGGCTGGGCCGCCAGTCCGCGGCCCGTGCCGTGGTCGACGAGCAGTTGCTGCGCCTGCACCCGGGACCGTCCCGGACGCGTGGGCTGTGCCTGCGGCTGCGCGCGGCGGCGTCCGACCACCGCGACCGGCCCCGGCTGCTGGAGGAGGCCGTGGAGGTGCTCGGGCGGTCCGGCGACCGGTCGGCGCTCGCGTCGGCGCGGGCGGAGCTGAGCGACGCCTACCGTTCGGTCGCCGAGTCCGGGCTCGCGGTCGAGGCGGACCGCGTGGCGCGGTCGGCGGTGCGTGCGCCGGATTCGTCCTTTGTGGATGGTGTCGAGGAGTTGAGCACCGCCGAGGCGCGCGTCGCGGAACTGGCCGCGCGCGGGTTGAGCAACCGGCAGATCGCGGCCAAGCTGTACGTCACGGTGAGCACCGTGGAGCAGCACCTCACCCGCATCTACCGCAAGCTCGGCGTCGGCCGGCGCAGTGAGCTGGCGTCCCGACTGGACCGGACCCCTGATGATCTAGGGGTTCATAGGGGTGCCTAGGGGTGCTCCGGGCGCTTCGCGCGCGGGAGGTTGGAATCGGGCCTGAACGCCCGTCCAGCCGCCGGGTGAAGGAGCGTTGAGCACGCGATGACCAGCGACGACCGTACCGAGAACGCCCAGGGCGCCGTCGCGGTGATCGGCCTTTCCTGCCGGTTGCCCGGTGCCGCCGACCCGGCCGGTTTCGCCCGGCTGCTGGCCACGGCGACCACCGCGGTCGGCCCCACCCCGGCCGACCGGTGGGGCACCGCGCCCGACGGCGGACCCCGGCTGGGCGGCGCGCTCGACGACGTGGCCGGGTTCGACGCGGGCTTCTTCGGCGTCGCGCCCGCCGAGGCCGCCGCCACCGACCCCCGCCAGCGGCTCGCGCTGGAACTGGCCTGGGAGGCGCTGGAGGACGCCGGGATCGTCCCCGCGACCCTGGCCGGCACCCGGACCGGCGTGTTCGTCGGCGCCATCGGCGGCGACTACGCCACCCTGGTCGCCCGGCACGGCGGGCTCACGCGGCACAGCCTGCCCGGCCTCAACGACGGCGTGATCGCCAACCGGGTGTCCTATGTGCTGGGACTGCGCGGCCCGAGCCTGACGATCGACGCGGCCCAGTCGTCCGCCCTGGTCGCCGTCCACCTCGCCGTGCAGAGCCTGCGACGGGGCGAGACGGACGTGGCGCTCGTGGGTGGCGTGAACCTCAACCTCGTGCCGGACAGCACGGCCACCGCACAGGAGTTCGGCGGCCTGTCGCCGGACGGCCGGAGCCACACGTTCGACGCCCGCGCCAACGGCTACGTGCGCGGCGAGGGCGGCGGGTTCGTCGTCCTCAAGCCGTTGTCGGCGGCGCTGGCCGCCGGGGACCCGGTGCACGCGGTGATCCTGGGCGGCGCGGTCAACAACGACGGCGCGACCGATGGCCTCACCGTGCCGTCGGCGGACGCCCAGCGCGACGTGATCCGCGCGGCCCTGGCCGACGCCGGGGTGCGGCCCGCGACGGTGCAGTACGTCGAACTGCACGGCACCGGGACGCGGGTCGGCGACCCGATCGAGGCCGCCGCGCTCGGCGCGGCTTTGGGCGAGCGGGACGACACCCTGCTGGTCGGGTCGGCGAAGACCAACGTCGGCCACCTCGAGGGCGCGGCCGGGATCGTCGGGTTGATCAAGACCGTGCTGGCGCTGCGCGCGCGGCGGCTGCCCGCGAGCCTGAACTTCGCCACGCCCAACCCCGCGATCCCGTTCGACGACCTGAAGCTCGCCGTGGTGACGGAGACCGGCCCGTGGCCGCGTCCGGACCGGCGGCTCGTCGCGGGCGTCAGCTCGTGGGGCATGGGCGGGACCAACGCGCACGTCGTGCTCGCCGAGGCACCGGTGGTCGACCGGTCGGTCGACGTGCCGGCGAACCCGCTGTCCGGCGCGATCGCCGTGCCCGTGTCGGGCAAGACCGAGGCCGCTTTGCGGGCGCAGGCCGCGCGGTACGCCGAGGTGCTGGAGAAGGCCGATCCCGCCGACTCCGTCGACCTCGCCCGCCCCGCCGATCTCGCCTACTCGGTCGCCACCACCCGCACGGCGTTCGCCCGCCGTGCCGTCGCGGTGGGCGCGGACGCCGGCGCCCTCGCGGACGCGTTGCGGGACCTGGCCGCCGGGCGACCGTCCCCGGGCGTGGTCACGGGCACCGCGAACGTCGAGGGCGGGACCGTGTTCGTGTTCCCCGGACAGGGTTCGCAGTGGGTCGGCATGGCCGCCGGGCTGCTCGTCGACTCGCCGGTGTTCGCCGCGCACGTGGCCGAGGTCGACGCCGCGTTGCGCCCGCACGTCGACTGGTCGCTGGTGGACCTGCTGCGCGACGGGCTGCCGCTGGACCGGGTGGACGTGATCCAGCCCGCGCTGTTCGGCGTCATGGTGTCGCTGGCGAAGCTGTGGATCGCGAGCGGCGTGCGGCCCGACGCGGTCATCGGGCACTCGCAGGGCGAGATCGCCGCCGCGCACGTCGCGGGCGCGCTGTCGTTGGCCGACGCGGCGGCCGTGGTCGCCCTGCGCGCCAAGGTGATCGCGGGCACGGCCGCTGCCGGTGGCATGGTGTCCGTGCCGCACCCGGTCACGAGGGTCCGGGAGGCGCTCGCGCCGTGGGCCGACCGGCTCGCGGTCGCGGCGGTCAACGGCCCGTCGGCCACGGTCGTGTCGGGCGAGCCCGGCGCGTTGGCCGAACTGGTGGCCGGGTACCGGGCGGACGGCGTCGACGTGCGCACCATCCCGGTGGACTACGCCTCGCACTCGCCGTTGGTCGAGGCGTTGCGCGAGGAGTTGCCGCGGGTGCTCGACGGCATCGCGCCGCGGTCCTCGGACATCGCGTTCTACTCGACGGTGACCGGCGGCCCGCTCGACACCGCCGAGCTGACGGCCGACTACTGGTACCGGAACCTGCGCGGCACGGTGGAGTTCGCGGACGCGGTCTCGGCCGCGATCCGCGACGGGCACGCGTTCTTCGTGGAGACGAGCCCGCACCCGGTGCTCGGCTCGGGGCTGCGGGCGATCGCCGAGACCGTGTCGGACGCCGAGGTGACGGTCGCCGGCACGTTGCGTCGTGACGAGGGTGGCGCGGCGCGGTTCCTGGCGGCGTTGGCGCAGGTGCACGTCAAGGGCGGGCGCGTCGACTGGGCGGCGCTCGGTGGCGGGACGCGGGTGCCGCTGCCGACGTACCCGTTCCAGCGGCGCCCCTACTGGATCGACACCGCCGGGAGCACGGGCACCCGACCAGAAGAGTCCATTGTGGACTTCCGGTGGGGTGGGGGCGACGGTCCGGCCGGGGTCGACGGCGCGGGGTCGTTCGACGACACGGTCCGGGTGGTGGCCGCCGTCGTGCTCGGCCACGCCGACGCGGACGCGGTCGACCCCGCGACGACCTTCCGCGACCTGGGCCTGGACTCGGCCGGCGCGGTGGAGTTCCGGGACCGGCTGGCCGAGGCCACCGGTGCGCGGCTGCCCTCGACGTTGACGTTCGACCACCCGACCCCGGCGGCCGTGGCGCGGTTCCTGGCCGGGACCGGCGACGTGGCCGAAGAGGTCGTCACGCGGGCAGTCGACGACGATCCCGTGGTGCTGGTCTCCACGGCCGGTCGGTGGCCCGGCGGCGCGGACACCCCGGAAGCCCTGTGGGACCTGCTGGTCGACGGCGTGGACGCGATCGGACCGTTCCCGACCAACCGGGGCTGGGACCTCGACGGCCTCTACGACCCGTCGTCGAGCCGGCCGGGCACCTCCTACACCCGGGAGGGCGGTTTCCTGGCCGACGCCGACCTGTTCGACGGCGGGTTCTTCGGGATCGGCCCGCGCGAGGCGGCGGTGCTCGACCCCCAGCAGCGGCTGCTGCTGGAGACCGCGTGGGAGGTCGTCGAACGCGCGGGCATCGAGCCCGGCTCGTTGCGCGGCAGCCGCACCGGCGTGTTCGTCGGCGCGATGACCCAGGACTACGGTCCCCGCCTGCACGAGACGCCCGAGGGCTTCGAGGGCCACAACCTCACCGGCAGCCTGACCAGTGTCGCGTCGGGCCGGCTGTCCTACGTGCTCGGGCTGGAGGGCCCGGCGCTGACCGTGGACACGGCGTGCTCGTCGTCGCTGGTCGCGATCCACCTCGCGGTACGGGCGCTGCGCGCGGGGGAGTGCGACCTGGCGCTGGCGGGCGGCGTGACCGTCATGTCCACGCCGGGCATGTTCACCGAGTTCTCGCGGCAGCGCGGGCTGGCGCCGGACGGCCGGTGCAAGCCGTTCGCCGACGCGGCCGACGGCACCGCGTGGGCGGAGGGCGTCGGCCTGGTGCTGCTGGAACGGTTGTCGGACGCGCGGGCGAACGGGCACCACGTGCTCGCCGTGGTGCGGGGCAGCGCGGTCAACCAGGACGGCGCGTCCAACGGCCTGACCGCGCCGAACGGCCCGTCGCAGGAGCGGGTCATCCGCGCGGCCCTGGCCGACGCCGGGCTCGGACCGTCCGATGTGGACGTCGTGGAGGCGCACGGCACGGGCACCGCGCTCGGCGACCCGATCGAGGCGCAGGCGGTCCTGGCCACCTACGGCCGGCGTGCCGGCCACCCGCTGCTGCTGGGTTCGGCCAAGTCGAACCTCGGGCACACGCAGGCGGCGGCCGGGGTGACCGGTGTGATCAAGCTGGTGCACGCCCTGCGCGAGCGGACCGTGCCCGGGACCCTGCACGTGGACCGGCCCTCGCACCACGTGGACTGGACGGCGGGCGCGGTGACGCTGGTCGACCGGACCACGCCGTGGCCCGAGGTGGACCGGCCCCGGCGGGCGGCGGTGTCGTCGTTCGGCATCAGCGGCACCAACGCCCACCTGATCCTGGAGGAGCCGCCCGCCGAGCCGTCGACGGCACGGACGCCGCAGGCCGGGCCGTTCCCGTGGGTGCTGTCGGCGCGCTCGCCCGAAGCGCTGGACGACCTCGCCGCGCGGTTGCGCGCGCACGCGGCCGGCGACCCGGCCGACGTCGGCTTCACGCTGGCCACCGCGCGGACCCGGTTCGACCACCGCGCGGTCGCGGTGGTCGACGACTCCGGTCTCGGCGACCTGACCGTCACCGGCACCGCCGGTCCCACCGGCAAGGTCGCGTTCCTGTTCACCGGCCAGGGCAGCCAGCGGCCCGGCGCCGGACGCGGCCTGCACGCGCGGTTCCCCGCGTTCGCCGCGGCGTTCGACGAGGTCACGGCCGCGCTCGACGCGCACACCGCCCGGCCCGTCCGCGACCTGCTGTTCGCCGAGCCCGGCACGCCCGAGGCCGACCTGCTCGACCGCACGGAGTTCGCCCAGCCCGCGCTCTTCGCCCTCGAAGTGGCTTTGTTCCGGCTCGCGGTGTCGTTCGGGCTGCGGCCGGACTTCCTGATCGGGCACTCCGTCGGCGAGATCGCCGCCGTGCACGTCGCCGGGGTGCTCACGCTGGAGGACGCGGCCCGGCTGGTCGCCGCGCGCGGCGCGCTCATGCAGAGCGTGTCGACGCCGGGTGCGATGGTCGCGATCCAGGCCGCGGAGGACGAACTCGACCTCGGCCCCGGCCTGGACCTGGCCGCGGTCAACGGGCCGACCTCGGTCGTCGTGTCCGGCGACGTGGCGAAGGTGGACGCGCTGGCCGCGCACTGGCGGGAACGCGGGCGCAAGACCAAGAGGTTGCAGGTCAGCCACGCGTTCCACTCCGCGCACCTGGACCCGGTGCTCGACCGGTTCCGCGCGGTCGCGGCCGGTCTCTCCTATGCCGAGCCGGTCGTGCCGGTGGTGTCGAACGTGCACGGCCGCCTGGCCGGGCCGGGCGAGTTGACCACGCCTGACTACTGGGTCGCGCACGTGCGCGGTGCCGTGCGGTTCCACGCGGGCGTGAGCGCCCTGCACGACGCGGGTGCCCGCACGTTCCTCGAACTCGGCCCCGACCCGGTGCTCACCGCGCTCACGACGGACGCCACGACGGCCGTGTCCGCGTTGCGGTCCGGGAAGCCTGACGCGCACGCGTGGCTCACCGCGCTCGGCACGCTGTACGTCGCCGGCACGCCGGTCGACTGGACGGCCGCCTTCCCCGACGCGCGGCGGGTCGACGTGCCCACGTACCCGTTCCAGCGGCGGCGGTACTGGCTCGACGCCCCGGCCGCCGCCGACGTGACCGCCGTCGGCCTGGCCGAGGCCGGGCACCCGCTGCTCGGCGCGGTCGTCGAGCGCGCGGACGACGACGGGTTCGTGCTGACCGGGCGGCTGTCGACCACGACGCACCCGTGGCTGGCGGACCACGTCGTCGGCGGCCGGGTGCTGGTGCCGGGCACGGCGCTGCTCGAACTGGCGGCGCGGGGCGGCCTGCCGACCGTCGCCGAGCTGACGTTGCACGCGCCGCTGGTCCTGGGTGCCGCGCCGGTTCCGGTGCAGGTCGTGGTGGAGTCCGAAGTGGACGGTCTGCGGGCGGTGTCCGTGCACTCGCGGGGCGAACGGGGCTGGGTCCGGCATGCCGAGGGCGCACTGGCGGCTTCCGTTCCGGCGCAGGGCTTCCGCCTGCCCGACGGTGCCGAGCCGCTCGACGTGGCCGGGCTCTACGCGACGCTCGCCGGACGTGGCTACGACTACGGCCCGGCGTTCCAGGGGCTGACGGCCGCGTGGCGGCACGGCGCCGACGTGTACGCCGACGTGGTGCTGCCCGGTGACGACGCGGCCGGGTACGGCCTGCACCCGGCGTTGCTCGACGCGGCCCTGCACGCCGTGGTCGGCATCGCGATCGAGGACGACCGGACCCTCGTGCCGTTCGCGTGGCGGGGCGTCACGCGGCACGCCGACGGCGTGGCCGCGCTGCGGGTGCGCGTGCGGCGGACCGGGCCCGACTCGGTGGCGTTGGACGCGATCGACCCGGCGGGTGCGCCCGTGCTCTCGGTGGAGTCGTTGGTGCTGCGCCCGGTCGCGGACCGCGTGCCCGCCTACCGGGTGGACTGGGTTCCCGCACCGGAGGTCGACGGCGAGGCCGCATGGGCTCCGTTGGGCGAGCACGGCGACGAGCACGCGTTCGTGGTGGCCGAGATCCACGCCGACGGCGGGCCCGTCGAGCGGACGCACCGGGCCGTGACCGCCGCGCTCGACCTGGTGCGCGACTGGTCGGACGACGCGAAGCTCGTCCTGGTCACGCGGGGTGCCGTGGTCGCGGCGACCGGCGACCGGGTGGCCGACCCGGTGGGCGCGGCCGTGTGGGGCCTGGTCCGGGTGGCCCAGGCGGAACTGCCGGACCGGGTGGTCGTGGTCGACCTGCCGGTGGGCGGCGGCTTCGCCGGGCTCGGCGCGGCGCTGGCGACGGGCGAGGCGCAGCTCGCGGTCCGGGACCGGGTCCTGGTGCCGTCCCTGGCGCGGGTGGCCGACGCGCTCGACGTCCCGCCCGGCGGCCACCGGCTCGACGTCACGACGCCGGGCACGCTCGCGAACCTCGCGCTGCTGCCCGACCCGGACGCGGCGCGTCCGTTGGCACCCGGCGAGGTGCGGGTGGCGTTGCGCGCGGCCGGGTTGAACTTCCGGGACGTGCTGATCGCGCTCGGCGCCTACCCCGGCGGCGCGCGGATCGGCGCCGAGGGCGCGGGCGTGGTGCTGGAGGTCGGCTCCGCCGTCACCAGGGTGCGACCGGGCCAGCGGGTCATGGGCCTGGTGCACGGCACGCTCGGCCCGGTCGTCGTCACCGACCAGCGGCTGCTCACCGCGCTGCCCGACGGGTGGACGTTCGCCGAGGGCGCGTCGGTGCCGGTCGTCTACCTGACCGCCCACCACGGCCTGGTCGGCGTCGCCGACGTGCGGCCGGGCGACCGGGTGCTGGTGCACGCGGCGACGGGCGGCGTCGGCACGGCCGCCGTGCGCCTGGCCCGGCACCTGGGCGCCGAGGTGTTCGGCACCGCGAGCCCGGCCAAGTGGGACGTGCTGCGCGCGGCCGGACTCGACGACGCGCACCTCGCGTCCTCGCGCACGCTGGCCTTCGAGACCGCGTTCGGCGAGGTCGACGTCGTGCTCAACGCGCTGGCCCACGAGTTCACCGACGCGTCGCTGCGGCTGCTGCGGCCCGGCGGGCGGTTCGTCGAACTGGGCAAGACCGACCCGCGCGACCCGGCACTGGTCCTGGCCGAGCACGACGTCCGGTACACCGCGTTCGACCTGTTCGAGGTCGACCGCGACCGGATCGCGGCCATGCTCGACGACCTGGGCGACGTGGTCCGGCCGCTGCCCGTGCAGGCGTGGGACGTCCGGCACGCCCACCACGCCCTGCGGTACCTGAGCCAGGCCCGGCACACCGGCAAGCTCGTGGTCACGCTGCCCGCGCCGCTCGACCCGGACGGCACGGTGCTGGTCACCGGCGGAACGGGCGCGCTCGGCGCGGTGGCGGCCCGCCACCTCGTGCGGCGGCACGGCGTCCGGCACCTGGTGCTCGCCGGCCGACGCGGGCCCGAGGCACCGGGTGCCGCCGACCTGGTCGCGGAACTCGCCGAAGTCGGTGCCACCGTCGAGGTGGTGGCGGTCGACGCGGCGGACCGGGACGCGCTGGCCGGCCTGCTCGCCGGGCTCGACCGGCCGCTGACCGCCGTCGTGCACACGGCCGGGGTGCTCGCGGACGGCGTGCTGTCCACTTTGGACGACGAGCGGGTGGCGTCGGTGCTGCGGCCCAAGGTGGACGCCGCCTGGCACCTGCACGAGCTGACCCGCGACGCCGACCTGGCCGCGTTCGTCCTCTACTCGTCGGCCGCCGGTGTGCTCGGCAACCCCGGTCAGGCCAACTACGCCGCCGCCAACGGCTTCCTGGACGGGCTGGCCGCGCTGCGGTCCGCCGCCGGGCTGCCCCGCGACCTCGGCCGCGTGGGGGCACTGGTCCGAGGCGGGCGGCATGGGTGCCGACGACCGGGGCGCCCTGGCGCGCACCGGACTCGCGCCGATGTCCACCGACGTCGCGCTGGGCCTGCTCGACACCGCGCTCGACAGCCCGGACGCGGTCCTGGTGACCGCCCGGATCGACGCCCGCCAGGCGTCGTCGCCGCTGCTGCGCGGCCTCGCGCCGCGGCGGGCACCGGCCGCCGCCGTGCCGGTCGTGACCGACCTGGCCGGGCTCGCGCCCGCCGAGCGGGAACGGGCGTTGCTGCTGCTCGTGCGGACCACGGGCGCGGCCGTGCTCGGCCACGCCTCGCCCGACGCGGTCCGACCCGACCAGGGCTTCCTCGACGGCGAGTTCGACTCCCTGTCCGCCATGGAACTGCGCAACGAGCTGAGCGCCCGGGTCGGCCGGCGGCTGCCCTCGACCCTGACGTTCGACCACCCGACGCCGCTCGCGGTGGCCGCGTTCCTGGCGGACCTGCTCGCACCCGACAGCACCGGCCCGGATCCGGTCGTGGCCGACCTCGACCGGATCGCCGGCCGCCTCGACGACCCGCTCGACGACGCCGTGCGCGCCGAGGTGGTCGACCGGTTGCGCGGCCTGCTGTCCCGGCTCGACGCCGTGCCCGACCTCGGCGTGGCCGACACCGACGAGCTGTTCGACCTGATCGACGCCGAACTCCTGCCCTGACCCGGGCGCAGCCGACCAAGAGGGGGCTTTCCGTGAGCGACGAGCAGAAGTTGCGCGACTACCTGACCAGGGTCACGGCCGCGCTCAAGCAGACCAGGCAGCGTCTCGACGAGGTGACGGCCGCCGCGAGCGAGCCGATCGCGATCGTCGGCACGGCCTGCCGGCTGCCCGGCGGCGTCGACTCGCCGGAGGCGCTGTGGCGCCTGGTCGTCGAGGAACGCGACGCGACCGGCCCGCTGCCCACCGACCGGGGCTGGGACCCGGACCTGTACGACCCGGACCCGGCGCGCAGCGGCAAGTCCTACGCGCGCCGGGGCGGCTTCCTCTACGACGCGGGCGACTTCGACGCGGACTTCTTCGGCATCCCGCCGCGCGAGGCGCTGGCCGCCGACCCGCAGCAGCGGCTGCTGCTGGAGACCACGTGGGAGGCGTTCGAGCGGGCGGGCATCGACCCGGGCACGCTGCGCGGGTCCGACGCGGGCGTGTTCGTCGGCGTGATAGCCCAGGAGTACGGGCCGAGCCTGCACCACAAGCCCGCCCCGGACACCGACGGCTACGTGCTGACCGGCACGACCACGAGCGTCGCGTCCGGCCGGATCGCCTACACCTTCGGGCTGGAGGGACCGGCGGTCACCGTGGACACGGCGTGCTCGTCGTCGCTGGTCGCGGTGCACCTGGCGATCCAGGCGCTGCGCTCGGGCGAGACCTCGCTCGCGGTGGCTGGCGGCGCGACCGTGCTCGGCGGCCCCGGCATCCTGGTCGAGTTCTCCCGGCAGCGCGGCCTGGCACCCGACGGCCGGTGCAAGCCGTTCGCCGCCGCCGCCGACGGCACCGCGTGGGCCGAGGGCGTGGGCGTGCTCGTGCTGGAACGGCTGTCCGACGCGCGCGCCAAGGGCCACCCGGTGCTGGCCGTGCTGCGCGGTTCGGCGGTCAACCAGGACGGCCGCAGCACCCAGCTCACCGCGCCCAACGGTCCGGCCCAGCAGCGGGTCATCCGCGCGGCGCTGGCGTCCGCCGGGCTGGCACCGTCCGATGTGGACCTGGTCGAGGCGCACGGCACCGGTACGCGGCTGGGCGACCCGATCGAGGCCCAGGCGCTGATCGCCACCTACGGGGCGGGCCGGACCGAGCCGCTGTGGCTGGGGTCGCTGAAGTCCAACGTCGGGCACACCCAGGCGGCGGCCGGTGTCGTCGGGATCGTCAAGCTCGTCGAGGCGCTGCGGCACGGCGTGCTGCCCCGGACCCTGCACGTGGACGAACCCACGCCGCACGTGGACTGGGCGGACAGCGGCGTGCGGCTGCTGTCGCGGGCCCGGCCGTGGCCGGAGACCGGGCGTCCGCGCCGGGCCGCCGTGTCGTCGTTCGGGGTGAGCGGGACGAACGCGCACGTGGTGGTCGAGCAGGGCGAACCGGCTTCGGTCGCGGCCGAGGGTGTCGTGCCGCCGGTCGTGCCGCTGGTGCTGTCGGGCGCCACCGAGGCCGGGTTGCGGGCGCAGGCGGCCCGCGTGCTGTCGCTCGTCGAGGGCGGGGCGCCGCTCGAGGACCTGGGGTTCTCGTTGGCGACCTCCCGGGCGGCGTTGGCGCACCGTGCGGTAGTGGTCGGCGTGGACCGGGCGGAACTGGTCGACGGGCTGCGGTCGGTCGTGCCCGGTCGTGCCGGGGGATCGGTGGCGTTCCTGTTCACGGGACAGGGTGCGCAGCGGGTCGGCATGGGGCAGGAGTTGCGGGCGGCCTACCCGGTGTTCGCGGCGGCGTTCGACGCGGTCGTGGCGGAGCTGGACCGCGAACTGGATGTCCCGGTCGCCGACGTGGTGGCCGGGCACGCGGGATCGTTGGACGACACCGCTTACACGCAGGCCGCGCTGTTCGCCTTCGAGGTGGCGTTGTTCCGGTTGTTCGAGTCGTGGGGCGTGCGGCCGGACTTCGTCGCCGGGCACTCGATCGGCGAGTTGGCCGCCGCGCACGTGGCGGGCGTGTGGTCGCTCGCGGACGCGGCCCGGATCGTCGCGGCCCGCGGCCGGTTGATGGGCGCGTTGCCCCGGGACGGGGCGATGGTCGCCGTGGAGGCGACCGAGGAGCGCGTCCGCGCGGCCCTGGTCGGAGTGTCCACTGTGGACATCGCGGCGGTGAACGGGCCGACCTCGGTCGTGCTGTCCGGTGCCGAGGACGCGGTACTCGACGTCGTGGCCGCTCTCGGCGACGTGCGCACGAAACGGCTCGCGGTGTCGCACGCGTTCCACTCGCCGCTGATCGAGCCCATGCTCGCCGAGTTCCGTGCGGTCGTGGAGACGGCGGCGTTCCACCGGCCGAAGATCACCGTGGTCTCGACCCTGACCGGGTCGGTGGCCGACCTGACCGACCCCGGCTACTGGGTGCGGCACGCCCGCGAGGCCGTGCGGTTCGCCGACGCGGTCACCACGCTGCGCGAGCACGGTGCCACCACGCTGATCGAGATCGGGCCGGACGCCGTGCTGACCGCGTTGGCCCGGGCGACCTCGGACGACGTGGACGCGGTCGCCTCGGTGCGACGCGACCGGCCGGAGGCGAAGTCGGTCGTGGCCGCGCTGGGCGCCGCGCACGTCGCCGGTGCCGCGGTCGACTGGCCGGCGGTGTTCCCCGGTGCGCGCCGGATCGACCTGCCCACGTACCCGTTCCAGCGCAGCCGGTACTGGCTCGACGCGAGTGTGGCGGCGGGCGACGGGCGGTTCTGGGAACTGGTCCGTGAAGGTGACGTCGCCGGACTGGCCGCCGCGTTGGGCGACGACCGGCTGCACGAACCCGTGTCCGCCGTGCTGCCCGCGTTGTCCCGGTGGCACACCGGTCGGTCGGGCGGCGAGCGGGTGGACGCGTGGCGGCACCGCGTGGTGTGGCGGCCGACCGGCGAGCCCGCCGGGCGGCTGTCGGGGACGTGGTTGCTCGTCGCGCCGCCCGGACACCAGTGGGCGCCTGCCGCCGAACGGGCCTTGTCCGCGCGAGGGGCCGACGTGCGGCTGGTGACCGACGTGGCGGATGTCGCGCGGGCGTTGGCGGGAGCGGGTTTCCAGGCCGGGCAGGCGTCGTGCGCGCTTGAGCCGGACGTGCGTGTGGTGGCAGGTGGGGGAACGTCGGCGGTGTCCGGCGGGTCGGACGTCGCTCTGCCGGGTGTCCTCGACGAGGCGCTTTCCTTGGGGCGTGCGGACGTGTGCACCGCCACCATGTCGTCCCCGACGCCGCGTCCCGGTGTCGAGCGCATCGCCGGGGTGGTGTCGTTGCTCGCGTTGACCAAGGGCGACCACCCCGACCACCCGGGCGTGCCGGCCGCGCACCCGGCCACCCTCGGACTTCTGCGGGCCTTGGACGGAGTGGACGCGCCGTTGTGGCTCGTGACCCGGGGCGCGGTCGCCGTCGAGCCCGGTGCCGACGCCGATCCGGACCACGCCCTGCTGTGGGGGCTCGGGCTGATCGCCGCCGTCGAGCACCCCGACCGCTGGGGCGGCCTGGTCGACCTCGCGCCCGACGCCGACGAAGCCGCGTGGGACCGGTTCGCGGGCGTGCTCACGGGCACCGAGACCGAGGTGGCCGTCCGGCCGTCCGGCGTGCTGGCCCGGCGGATCGTCCGGGCACCGGTCGAACCCGCCGCCCGCACGTGGCGTCCGCGCGGCACCACGCTGATCACCGGCGGCACGGGCGCGCTCGGCGCACGGGTCGCCACCTGGCTGGCCGAACGCGGCGCGCCCCGCCTGCTCCTGGTCGGTCGGCGTGGTCCGGACGCGCCGGGTGCCGCGGACCTGGCCGACCGGCTGACCGCGCTGGGCACCGAGGTGGAGATCGTCGCCGCCGACGTGAGCGATCGGACCGCCCTCGCCGCCGTGCTCGCCACCATTCCGGCCGACCACCCGCTCGACGCGGTCGTGCACACGGCCGCCGTGCTGGACGACGCCCTGCTCGGCGAACTCACCCCGAGCCGGGTCGCGACCGCGCTCGCGGTCAAGGTCGGCGGCGCGCGGGCGCTCGACGAGCTGACCCGCGACCGGGACCTGTCCGCGTTCGTGCTGTTCTCGTCGCTGGCCGGCGTGCGCGGCACGGCCGGGCAGGGCAACTACGCGCCCGGCAACGCCTACCTGGACGCGCTCGCCGCCCGGCGGCGCGCGTCCGGCCTGCCCGGCACGTCGGTGGCCTGGGGCCAGTGGGCGGGCGACGGCATCGTCGGCGACGGCGCGGCCAGGGTGCTGGCGCGGCACGGGATCACCGGGCTGCCGCCCGCGTCCGCCGTGGCCTCGCTCGGGCCGATCCTCGACGCGGACGAGACCGCCCTGGTCGTGGCCGACGTGGACTGGGCGACGCTGGCCGGACCCGTTCCGCTCGTGTCGGAACTGGTCGGCGAGGCGCCGGCCGACGAGGTCCTGTCGCTGGACGGGCTGGACGCGGCGGAGCGGTCGGCCCGGCTGGTCGCCCTGGTGCGCGAGCAGGTCGCGGCCGTGCAGGGCCGGGCGGTGGCGGCGGTCGACGCCGCGCGCAGCTTCCACGACCAGGGCTTCGACTCGCTGTCCGCGCTGGAACTGCGCACCCGGATCGGCGCGCTGACCGGGCTGCGGCTGGCGTCGACCGTGGTGTTCGACCACCCGACCCCGCTCGCGCTCGCCGCCCACCTGGACGCCGGGCTCGCCCCCGCGGCCGGCACCTCGGTGGACGCCGCCATCGACGCGCTCATCGCCGCGGCCACCGGCGCGGACCCCACCACCAGGGCGGACGCCGCGATCCGGCTGCGCGAGGTGATCGCGGGCTGGGCCCCGCCGGCACCGGCCCCGGCCGGCGACCTGGCCGACGCCGACGACGACGAACTGGCCGCCTTCATCAGCGCCACGCTGGGCATCTCCTGACACACCGGTCGAGAAACGAAAGGCACGACAACGCAATGAGCAGCGACGACCGGATCAGGCAACTCCTGCTGAAGGTGACCGCCGAGCTGACCGACACCCGCGAGCGGCTCGACGCCGTCCGGCACGAGCCGATCGCGATCATCGGCACGGCCTGCCGGTTCCCCGGCGGCGTGTCGTCGCCGGAGGACCTGTGGCGGCTGGTCGCCGCCGGCGGCGACGCGGTCGGACCGTTCCCCGCCGACCGGGGCTGGGACCTGGACGCCCTGTACGATGCGGACCCCGACCGGCCGGGCACCTCCTACACCCGGCACGGCGCGTTCCTCGACGACATCGCCGGGTTCGACGCCGGGTTCTTCGGCATCTCGCCGCGCGAGGCCCTGGCCACCGACCCGCAGCACCGCCTGCTGCTGGAGACGACCTGGGAAGCGCTGGAACGGGCGGGCATCGACCCGCATTCGGTGCGGGGCAAGGACGTCGGCGTCTTCGCGGGCGTGAACGGCCAGGACTACGCGGCACGCCTGCCCGCCACCCCGGCGTCGGTCGACGGGTACCTCGCGGTCGGCACGGCGGCCAGCGTGGCGTCCGGCCGGATCTCCTACACGTTCGGTTTCTCGGGTCCGGCGGTCACGATCGACACGGCGTGCTCGTCGTCGCTGGTCGCCCTGCACCTGGCGGCGAAGTCGCTGCGGTCGGGCGAGTCGTCGCTGGCCGTGGTCGGCGGCGTGACGGTCATGGCGTCGCCGTCGTCGTTCGTCGAGTTCTCCCGCCAGCGCGGCCTGTCCGGCGACGGGCGGTGCCGGGCGTTCTCGGACGAGGCCGACGGCACGGGCTGGGGCGAGGGCGTCGGCGTGCTGCTGCTGGAACGGTTGTCGGACGCTCGGGCGAACGGGCACCGCGTGTTGGCCGTCGTGCGCGGCAGCGCGGTCAACCAGGACGGCGCGTCCAACGGCCTGACCGCGCCGAACGGACCGGCGCAGGAGAGCGTGATCCGCGCGGCCCTGGCCGACGCCCGCCTCGACCCGTCCGACGTGGACGTCGTCGAGGCCCACGGCACGGGCACCCGCCTGGGCGACCCGATCGAGGCCAACGCCCTGATCACCGCCTACGGCCGGGGTCGGGCGGCGGACCGGCCGCTGTGGCTGGGGTCGGTGAAGTCCAACATCGGGCACACGCAGGCGGCGGCCGGTGCGGCGGGCATCATCAAGATCGTCGAGGCGCTGCGCCACGGCGTGCTGCCCCGGACCCTGCACGTCGACCGGCCGACGACCCACGTCGACTGGTCGGACGGGGTGCTTCGCCTGCTGGAGCACGAACTCCCGTGGCCGGGCGGGGAGACCCCGCGTCGGGCGGGGGTGTCGGCGTTCGGGGTCAGCGGCACGAACGCCCACGTGATCATCGAGGAGGCGCCGGCCGAGGAGGCGGTGCCGGGCCGCGTGCCCGGGGTGGAGCCGGCGGTCGGGGCGCAACGGCCTGTGGGTGTGCCGGTGGAGCGTTCCCCCGAAGCCGTGGCGGCCGGTACGGAACGGCCGTCGATCGGCGAGCGGTTCCCGGATCGGGCGGCCGAGGCGGCGGACGTGCCGGACGGCGTGCCCGTCGTGCCCTGGGTGCTGTCGGGGTACTCGCCCGAAGCCGTGGTCGCCCAGGCGGAACGGCTGTCGGGCGTGGTCGGCGATCCGGCCGACGTCGGGTGGTCGTTGGCGACCCGGCGCGCGACGTTGGGCGAACGCGCCGTCGTGCTCGGTGTCGACCGGGCCGCGCTGGACGACGGGTTGCGGGCGTTGGCGTCCGGCGCGGCGTCCGCGTCGGTCGTGCGCGGCGTGGCCGGCGGGTCGGTGGCGTTCCTGTTCACCGGCCAGGGTGCGCAGCGGGTCGGGATGGGGCGCGGGCTGTACGCGGCCTACCCGGTGTTCGCCGGCGCGTTCGACGCGGCCGTGGCGGAACTGGACCGCGAGTCGGGCGTCTCCGTCGCGGACGTGGTGTTCGGGACGGGCGACGGGTCGCTCGACGACACCCTCTACACGCAGGCCGGGGTGTTCGCGGTCGAGGTCGCGCTGTTCCGGCTGTTCGAGTCGTGGGGTGTGCGGCCGGACTTCGTGACCGGGCACTCGATCGGCGAGCTGGCCGCCGCCCACGTGGCCGGGGTCTGGTCGCTCGCCGACGCGGCGAGGATCGTCGCGGCGCGCGGCCGGCTCATGCGTGCACTGCCGACCGGCGGGGCGATGGCGGCCCTGGCGGCTCCCGAGGCCGAGGTGCGCGACCTGCTCGCCGGACTGTCCGATGTGGACATCGCGGCGGTCAACGGCCCGAACGCGGTCGTCGTGTCGGGCGCCGAGGAGTCGGTGCTCGCGGTCGCCGCGCACGTGGCCGGGTCGGGGCGCCGGACCAAGCGGCTCACGGTGTCGCACGCGTTCCACTCGCCGCTGGTCGAGCCCGTGCTCGCGGAGTTCCGCGCCGTGGTCGCCGGCGTACGGGCCTCGGCTCCGACCATCCCGGTGGTGTCCGCGGTGACCGGGCGGCCGGTGTCCGCCGAGTTGGCCGACCCGGACTACTGGGTGCGGCACGCCCGGCACGCGGTCCGGTTCGCCGACGCCGTCACGCACCTCGTGGCGGCCGGGGTGGACACGTTCGTCGAGATCGGGCCGGACGCCGTGCTCACCGCCCTGGCCGCCGACAGCGCGCCGGACGCCGTGCTGGTGCCCGCGCTGCGCAAGGACCGGCCCGAGAGCCTGGCCGTCGTGACCGCGTTGGCCACCGCGCACGTGCGCGGGCGTCCGGTGGACTGGACGGCGGTGTTCCCCGGCGCCCGTGCGGTCGACCTGCCCACCTATGCGTTCCAGCGCGAGCGGTTCTGGCTCGACGTCGAACGCGCACCCGCCGACGCCGCCGGGTTCGGACTCGTCGACGCCGACCACCCGCTGCTGGGTGCCACCGTCGCCCTGGCCGAGGACGGCGGGCTGGTGCTGACCGGACGGCTGTCCCGGCACACGCACCCGTGGCTCGCGGACCACGTGGTCGGGTCGACCGTGCTGCTGCCGGGGACGGCGTTCGTGGAACTCGCGGTGCGCGCGGGCGACGAGGTCGGCGCGGACGTGCTGGAGGACCTGGTCGTGGAGGCCCCGCTGGTGCTGGGGGACCGGGCCGTGCGGGTGCAGGTCGCGGTCGGCCCGCCCGACGGGACCGGGCGGTCGGTGTCCGTGCACTCGCGGGCCGAGGACGAGGACGGGTGGACGCGGCACGCGAGCGGCCGACTCGGGTCCTCGTCCGCGACAGGCCCCGACCGGCTCGACGTGTGGCCGCCCGCCGCCGTACCCGTCGACGTCGACTCCCTCTACCCCGTGTTGGCCGACGCCGGACTCGCCTACGGTCCCGCTTTCCAGGGCGTTCAGGCGCTGTGGAAGGACGGGAACACCCTCTACGCCGAAGTGTCCACAGAGGACACCCAAGGTTTCGCCGTCCACCCCGCGCTGCTCGACGCCGCACTGCACCCGGCCGCCTACGACACCCTCGCCACCACCCCGTCCGGCCGCAACCGGCTGCCGTTCGCGTGGCGCGGAGTCCGCGTGCACGCCACCGGGGCGACCTCGTTGCGCGTGCGGCTGACCGTGACCGGGGACGACGAGCTGTCCCTGCTGGCCGCCGACGCGCAGGGCGAGCCGGTCGTCACCGTGGACAGCCTGCGCTCCCGCCTGGTGGAGGTCGGCGCCGCCGGACCCCGGGACGCGCTGTTCACCGTGGACTGGGTGCCGTCCGGTCCGGCCGAGGCCGGTACCGACCGGGTCGTCCTGCTCGACGCGCCGGAACCGACCGGCGACCCGGTCGCCGACGCGCACACCGCGACCGCCGCCGTGCTGGCCGGACTGCGCGCGCACCTTGCGAGCGACGACGAGCGGACGTTGGTCGTCCGCGTTCGTGACGGTCTCGCGTACGCGCCGGTCGTCGGCCTGGTCCGGGCCGCGCAGACCGAGCGGCCCGGCCGGGTCGTGCTGCTGGACACCGACTCCGGCCTCGTGCCGGCTTTGGGCGACGAACCGCAGCTCAGGGTCCGCGACGGGCAGGTGTCCGTGCCCCGACTGGTCCGGGCCGCCCCGCGCGCGCCCGGCCGGGCCTGGGACCCCGACGGCACGGTGGTGATCACCGGCGGTCTCGGCGCGCTCGGCGCCGAGTTCGCCCACCACGTCGTCACCCGGCACGGCGCGCGGAACCTGCTCCTGCTCGGCCGGCGGGGTGCCGCCACGCCGGGGGTCGACGCCCTGGTGACGACGCTGACCGCGCTCGGGGCGCGGGTCGAGGTCGCCGCCGTCGACGTCGCCGACCGGGCCGTGCTCGCCGCCGTGCTCGCCGGCCGCACGCTCACCGCCGTCCTGCACACGGCGGGCGTGGTGGACGACGGGGTGATCGACTCGCTCACGCCCGAACGCGCCGCCGCCGTGCTGCGGCCCAAGGTGAACGCCGCCTGGCACCTGCACGAGCTGACCCTGGACCAGGACCTGGCCGCGTTCGTGCTGTTCTCGTCGGTGGCCGGCGTGCTCGGCAGCGGCGGGCAGGGCGCGTACGCGGCGGCCAACACGTTCCTCGACGCCCTGGCCGCGCACCGGGTCGCCCTCGGCCTGCCCGCGCGGTCCCTGGCGTGGGGCATGTGGGAGCGGGCGAGCGGGATCAGCGGCCACCTCACGGCCGCCGACCACGCGCGCAACGCCCGCGCCGGCATCCGCCGGATCGACACCGCCGGCGGTCTCGCCCTGTTCGACCTCGCCCTGCGCGTCGACGACCCGCTCGTGGTCCCGGCGCCGCTCGACCTCGCCGCCGTGCGGCGGGCGGGCACCGTGCCATCGCTGCTGCGCGGGCTGGTGCGACCGGCAAGGCGGGTCGCGACGGCCGGGCAGCCGGCGGGCCGGTTCGCCGGACTCGACCGGGAGGGCCGGTCCGCCGGGCTGCTGGAACTGGTGCGGGCCGAGGTGGCGGCGGTGCTGGGCACGACGCCGGCCGCGATCGGCCCGGCCAGGGCGTTCCGCGACCTCGGGCTGGACTCGCTGACCTCGGTCGAGCTGCGCAACCGGCTCGACGCGGCCACGGGCCTGCGCCTGCCCGCGACGCTGGCCTTCGACCACCCGACGCCGGCCGCCCTGGTCGAGCACCTGCTGGCCGAACTGTTCCCGACGGCCGAGACCACGCCGGACGTCGTCGCACCGGTCGCCCGGGTCGACGAGCCGATCGCGATCGTCGGCATGGCGTGCCGGCTGCCCGGCGGCGTCGACTCGCCCGACGCCCTGTGGGAGCTGGTGCGCGACGGCCGGGACGCGGTCACCCCGTTCCCGGACAACCGGGGCTGGGACCTCGACGGCCTGTACGACCCGGACCCCGACCACGCGGGCACGTCCTACACGCGGCACGGCGGGTTCCTGCACGACGCCGACGGGTTCGACGCCGAGTTCTTCGGGATCTCCCCGCGCGAGGCCCTGGCCACCGACCCGCAGCAGCGGCTGCTGCTGGAGACCGCGTGGGAGGCCGTCGAAGGCGCGGGCATCGACCCGACGACGTTGCGCGGCTCCCGCACCGGCGTGTTCGCGGGCGTGATGTACCACGACTACGCGCCCCGCGTCGGCGAGGCACCCGCCCAGTTGGAGGGGTTCGTCGCCAACGGGTCGGCGGGCAGTGTCGCGTCCGGCCGGGTCGCCTACACGTTCGGGTTCGAGGGACCGGCGGTCACGGTCGACACGGCGTGCTCGTCGTCGCTGGTCGCACTGCACCTCGCGGTCCAGTCGCTGCGCACGGGCGAGAGCGACCTGGCGTTGGCGGGCGGCGTCGCGATCATGTCGACCCCGGCCGTGTTCGTCGAGTTCTCCCGGCAGCGCGGGCTCGCGGCGGACGGCCGGTGCAAGGCGTACGCGGGTGCCGCCGACGGCACGGGCTGGGCCGAGGGCGTCGGCCTGCTGCTGGTCGAGCGCCTGTCCGACGCCCGCCGCAACGGCCACCGGGTGCTCGGGATCGTGCGCGGCACGGCGGTCAACCAGGACGGCGCGTCCAACGGGCTGACCGCGCCCAACGGTCCCGCGCAGCAGCGCGTGATCCGCCAGGCCCTGGCCAACGCCGGTCTTCGACCGTCCGAAGTGGACCTCGTCGAGGGGCACGGCACGGGCACCACGCTGGGCGACCCGATCGAGGCGCAGGCGCTGCTGGCGACCTACGGCCGCGACCGGACCGGCGTGCCGCTCTACCTGGGGTCGTTGAAGTCCAACATCGGGCACACCCAGGCGGCGGCGGGCGCGGCCGGGATCATCAAGGTGGTCCAGGCGCTGCGCCACGACCTGCTGCCCCGGACGCTGCACGTGGACGAACCCACCCCGCACGTCGACTGGTCGTCCGGCGGCGTGGAGCTGCTCACCGAGGCACGCCCGTGGCCGGAGACCGGACGTCCGCGCCGGGCCGGCGTGTCGTCGTTCGGCGTCAGCGGCACCAACGCGCACGTGATCGTCGAGCAGGGCGACCCCGAACCGGCGCCCGCTCCCGCCGACCCGGCCCTGCCCTGGGTGCTGTCCGCGCGGACGCCGGACGCCCTGGCCGCGTGGGGCGAGCGCCTGACCGGGCTCGACGGATCCGCCGCGGCGGCCCTGCCGGGGCGCACGGCGTTCGCCGAACGGGCCGTCGTGCTCGGCGACCACGCCGCCGGGCTGGCCGCGCTGACGGCCGGCCGGTCCGCGCCGAACCTGGTCACCGGCACCGCCGGCACGCCGGGGCGGACCGTGTTCGTCTTCCCCGGCCAGGGGTCGCAGTGGGCGGGCATGGGCGTGGAACTGCTGGACACCGCGCCCGCGTTCGCCGCCCGGTTCGCCGAGTGCGCCGCCGCGCTGCACCCGCTCGTGGACTGGTCACCGCAGGACGTCCTGCGCGGGGCGTCGGGTGCGCCCGGCCTCGACCGGGTGGACGTGGTGCAGCCCGTGCTGTGGGCGGTGCTCGTGTCGTTGGCCGCGTTGTGGGAGGCGCACGGCGTTTCGCCGGACGCCGTGGTCGGGCACAGCCAGGGCGAGATCGCCGCGGCCACGGTCGCGGGCGCACTGTCGCTTGTGGACGGTGCGCGGGTCGTCGTGTTGCGCAGCAGGGCGATCACCGCCCTGTCCGGCCGCGGCGGCATGGCGTCGCTGGCCCTGCCGGTCGACGTGGTGACCGAGCGGATCGCACCCTACGCGGACCGGGTCTCGGTGGCCGCCGTCAACGGCCCGGCCGCGGTCGTCGTCGCCGGCGAGCCCGACGCGCTGGCCGCGATCGTGGCCGGCGCGACCGAGGACGGGCACCGCGCCCGGACGATCGCGGTCGACTACGCGTCGCACTCCGCGCACGTCGAGCCGATCCGCGACGAGATCCTCGCCGCGTTGGCCGGGATCGAGCCCCGCGAGTCCGCCGTGCCGCTGTTCTCCACGGTCACCGCGGACTGGATCGACACCACCGGCCTGGACGCCGAGTACTGGTACACCAACCTGCGGCGCACCGTGCGCTTGGCGGAGGCCGTGCGCGGTCTCGCGGACCAGGGGCACGACGTGTTCGTGGAGATCAGCCCGCACCCCGTGCTCACCGCGAGCGTCCAGGACACCCTGGAGGCGGCGGGCGTGGACCGGCCGGTCGTGGCCGGGTCGCTGCGCCGTGAGGAGGGCGGCCTCGACCGGTTCCGCGCGTCGGTGGCCGAGTTGTGGGTGCGCGGGGTGCCCGTCGACTGGACGGCCGTGACGGGCGGGGAAGAGGCCGCCTCGGGACCGGTCGACCGGGAACCGGTCACCGGCGGACGGATCGTCGGGGTCCGTCCCGGGCTGCCGACGTACCCGTTCCAGCGGTCCCGGTACTGGCTGGAACAGGCCGCCGGCGACGGCCGCGCGCGGGCGGACCTGCCCACCGCCGATCCCGAGGCCGGCACCCGGCTGGTGCGCTCGTTGGCCGGACTGGACCCGGACGAGCGGGCCGCCGCCGTGCTCGACCTGGTGCGCGGCGAGACCGCGACCGTGCTCGGGCACGGCGACCCGTCGGCCGTGGACGACACCCGGCCGCTGCGGGAACTGGGCCTGGACTCGCTCACCGCCGTCGACCTGCGCAACCGGCTGGGCGCGGCGACCGGGCTCGACCTGCCCGCGACCCTGGTGTTCGACCACCCGACCCCGGCCGACCTCGCCGCGTTCCTGGTGTCGGAGCTGGGCGGTGGCGACGTCGACCGGTTCCCGAACGCGGATGCGTCGGTCGACTACCTGGAGGCGGTCTTCGCCGCCGGCGACCACCCGGACCTCGCGGCCCGGCTGCGGGCCCTTCTCGACCGGCTCGGCACACCCGCCGGCGGCGACGGCCTCGACTTCGGCGCCGCGTCCGACGACGAACTGTTCGCGTTCATGGACAACAACTTCGAGGAGCCCGCCGGCCATGGCGAATGACGAGAAGCTCCGCGAGTACCTCAAGCGGGCGCTCGCCGAGTCCGAACGTGCCCGGCAGCGGGTCCGCGACCTGGAGTCGAGCCGGCACGAGCCGATCGCGATCACGGCCGCGTCCTGCCGGCTGCCCGGCGGTGTCCGCTCGCCCGAGCAGCTCTGGGAGCTGGTCGCGAACGGGGTCGACGCGATCACCGACTTCCCGGCCGACCGGGGCTGGGACCTCGACGGCGTCTACGACCCGGACCCCGATGCCGTGGGCACGTCGACCACCCGCCAGGGCGGCTTCGTCGACGGGGTGACCGACTTCGACGCGGAGTTCTTCGGCATCTCCCCGCGCGAGGCGCTGGCCACCGACCCGCAGCACCGGCTGCTGCTGGAGACCGCGTGGGAGGTGCTGGAACGCGCGGGCATCGACCCGGCCACGCTGCGCGGCACCCGCACGGCCGTGTTCGCGGGCATCGCGGGCGAGGACTACACGCCGCGCGCCGCGACTCCGGCCGAGGTCGAGGGTTACCTGGGCACCAACACGCTGCGCAGCGTGGCGTCCGGGCGCATCGCCTACACGTTCGGGTTCGAGGGACCGGCGGTCACGGTCGACACGGCGTGCTCGTCGTCGCTGGTCGCGCTGCACCTGGCCGTCCAGTCGCTGCGGTCGGGCGAGTCGGATCTGGCCCTGGTCGGCGCCGCGTCGGTGATGACCACGCCGTTCGGGTTCGTGGAGTTCTCGCGGCAGCGCGGCCTGTCGGCGGACGGGCGGTGCAAGGCGTTCTCGGCGGACGCCGACGGCACCGGCTGGGCGGAAGGCGTCGGCTGGCTGCTCGTGGAACGGCTGTCCGACGCCGAACGCGCCGGCCGCGAGGTGCTGGCCGTGGTGCGCGGGACCGCGATCAACCAGGACGGCGCGTCCAACGGGCTCACCGCACCCAACGGCGCCGCCCAGCAGCGCGTGATCAAGGCCGCCCTCGCCGCCGCCCGCCTGACCCCGGCCGAGATCGACGTGGTGGAGGCGCACGGCACGGGCACCGCGCTCGGCGACCCGATCGAGGCACGGGCCATCATCGCCGCCTACGGCCGGGACCGTGCCGAGGACCGGCCGCTGTGGCTGGGGTCGCTGAAGTCCAACATCGGCCACACCCAGGCGGCGGCAGGTGTGTCCGGCCTGGTCAAGCTGATCGGGGCGGTGAAGCACGGCGTCCTGCCCAAGACCCTGCACGTGGCCGAGCCGACGCCGCACGTGGACTGGTCGGCCGGGACCGTGCGGCTGCTGACCGAGTCCCGCCCCTGGCCCGAGACCGGGCACCCCCGGCGGGCGGGCATCTCGGCGTTCGGGGTGAGCGGCACCAACGCGCACGTGATCGTGGAGCAGGCACCCGCACGACCGACCGCCGAACCCGGGGCGTCGCCGGTCGACGAGGCCGGAGCCGGTGGGACAACGGGTTCCGCAGCCGGGTCGTCACTTCCCGGTGGTGCCGAGCGCCCGTCGGACTCCGTGCCCGTGCCGGTTCCGGTGGTGCTGTCCGCCCGTTCCGCAACGGGACTGGCGGCCCAGGCGGACTCGTTGCTGCGGCACGTCGAACGGCACCCGGACGTCCGGCTCGTCGACCTTGCCTTCTCGGCGGCCACCACCCGGGCCGCGTTGCCCGGACGAGCGGTCGTGGTCGCGGCAGACCGGGACACGCTGGTCACCGGACTGGAGGCGTTGGCGCGGGGCGAACAATCCGCCGACCTCGTCACCGGCACGTCCGGCGGCGGGCTCGCGGTGCTGTTCACCGGCCAGGGCGCACAGCGGTTCGGGATGGGCCGCGAGCTGTACGCCGCCTACCCCGTGTTCGCCGCCGCCCTCGACGCCGTCGTGTCCGAAGTGGACAAACAGGGCGACGGGAGTCGCTCGCTGCGGGACGTCCTGTTCGCCGAGGCCGACACGGGCGCGTTGGACGACACCGGCCACACGCAGCCCGCGCTGTTCGCCCTGGAGGTCGCCCTCTACCGGCTGTTCGAGTCGTGGGGCGTGCGGCCGGACTTCGTGACCGGGCACTCGGTCGGCGAGATCGCCGCCGCGCACGTCGCGGGCGTGCTGTCGCTGCCGGACGCCGCCGCGCTCGTCGCCGCCCGCGCCCGGCTGATGGCCGCGCTGCCCCGGGGCGGCGCCATGATCGCCGTCGAGGCGCGCGAGGACGAGGTCCTGCCGCTGCTCGCCGGACGCGGGCACGAGGTCGGCCTGGCCGCCGTCAACGGGCCGACGTCCGTCGTGCTGTCGGGCACCGCCGACGCGGTCGAGGAGATCGCGGCCCGGTTCGCCGACCGGCGGACCCGACGCTTGACCGTGTCGCACGCGTTCCACTCGCCGTTGATCGAGCCGATGCTGGACCCGTTCCGCGCGGTCGCCGAGGGGCTGGCCTACCACCCGCCGACGATCCCGGTCGTGTCCAACCTGACCGGCGCCGTCGCCGACCCGGCCGTGATCGCCACCGCCGACTACTGGGTGCGGCACGTGCGCGGCGCGGTCCGGTTCGCCGACGGCGTGGCGCACCTGAACGACGCGGGCGTGCGCACGTTCCTGGAACTCGGCCCCGACGGGGTGCTCACCGCCCTGGTCCGCACCACGCTCGCCGACGAGCGGGTCCAGGCCCGGCCCGCGCTGCGCCGGGACCGACCGGAAGCCGCCACCGCCTTGGCCGCGCTGGGACTGGCCCACGTCCAGGGCACCCGCGTGGACTGGTCGGCCGTGTTCGCCGACCACGACCCGCGGCGCGTCACCCTGCCGACGTACGCGTTCCGTCGTGACCGCTACTGGGTCGGCGACATCGTCCGCCCGGCCGGGACCGGCACGGTCGGGCACCCGCTGCTCGACGACGTCACGCACCTGGCGGACGGCGGCGTCGTGTTCTCCGGCACCCTCTCGACGAGTTCCCACCCGTGGCTGGTCGACCACGCCGTGCGCGGCACGGTCATCCTGCCCGGCACGGCACTGCTCGACCTGGCCGTCCACGCGGGCGACGAGGTGGGCACGGGCGTCGTGGACGAACTCGTCGTGGCCGCACCCCTGGTCGTCCCGAACCGCGGCGCGGTGCGCGTGCAGGTCTCGGTGGCCGAACCCGACGAGACCGGGCGCCGCGCGTTCGGCGTGCACTCCCGCGTGGGCGGGGCCGAGTGGACCACCCACGCCACCGGCACCCTGACCGACGACACCCCGACCGACGACACCCTGACCGACGACACACCGCAGGCACCGGCCGGGTTCGCCTGGCCACCCGCCGCCGAGCCCGTCGACACCGCCGGGCTGTACGCGGAACTCGCCGACGCGGGCCTGTACTACGGGCCGGTGTTCCAGGGCGTGCGCGCCGCGTGGCGTGCCGATGACGTCTTCTACGCCGAACTCGACCTGCCCGACACCGCCGGTGTCGACGGCTTCGGCCTGCACCCGGCGTTGTTCGACGCGGCGTTGCACGTGCCCGCCCACCACGACCTGGCGACCAACCCTCCGGGCACGAACCGGCTCCCGTTCGCCTACCGGGGTGTGCGGCTGCACGCCACCGGGGCACGGTCGTTGCGCGTGCGCCTGACCCTGACCGCCGCCGACGAACTGGCGCTGCACGCCGTCGACCCGTCCGGCGCCCCGGTCGTCTCCGTCGACGCCCTGCGGTCCCGACTGATCACCGAGGACCGCCTCGCCGCCGCACGGTCGACCGACCAGGACGCCCTGTTCGAATTGACCTGGACCGACGCGGGCGAGGCCGGTCCTGTGCCGGACCACGACGTGCTGGAGGTGACGCACGCCGGGAACGCCGAGCTGCCACGGGAGATCCGGGCCACCCTGCACGAGGTCGCCGACCGGGTCCGCGCGTACTTCGCCGACTCCGACCGCGTGCTCGCGGTCGTCACGCGCACCGCCGTCGCCGCCCTGCCGGGCGACCTGCCCGACGGCGTCACCGCCCCGCTGACCGGTCTGCTGCGCGCGGCGCAGGCCGAACGCCCCGACCGGATCGTGCTGGTCGACCTCGGCGCCGACGACGTGTTCGACCCGAAGGTGCTGGGCCTGGGCGAACCGCAGGTCGCCGTGCGCGGCGACCGCGTGCTCGTACCCAGGCTGACCCGCGTGACCGCGCCCGGGACCGGCGGCCGGTCCTGGAACCCCGACGGCACCGCGTTGATCACCGGCGGTTTCGGCGTCCTCGGCGCCATCGCGGCCCGACACGTGGTGCGGGCGCACGGCATCCGCCGACTGGTGCTGATCGGCCGACGCGGCGCGGACACGCCGGGGGCCGACACCCTGCTGGCGGAACTGGCCGAGGCCGGTGTCGAGGTCACGGCCGTGGCGGGAGACGTGGGGGACAGGGACTTCCTCGCGGACGTCCTCGCCGCGATCCCGGCCGAGCACCCGTTGACGGCCGTGGTGCACACGGCGGGCGTCGTCGCCGACGGCACGCTCGACACCTTCACGTCCGACCAGGTCGACACGGTGTTCGCGCCCAAGGTCGACGCCGCGTGGCACCTGCACCGCCTCACCCGCGACCTGGACCTGGCCGCGTTCGTGCTCTACTCGTCCGTGGCCGCGATCCTGGGCGGACCCGGCCAGGGCGTCTACGCGGCGGCCAACACGTTCCTCGACGCACTGGCCGTGCACCGGGCGAGCGTCGGCCTGGCGGCGACTTCGTTGTCCTGGGGCCAATGGGCCACGCCCAGTGGCATCACCGGTCACCTCACCCGCACCGACCTGGCCCGCTCCGCGCGTGCCGGACTGCGGCTGGTCGACGACGAGCAGGGCACCGCACTGCTCGACGCCGCCCTGAGCCTGGACCGCCCGACCCTGGTCCCGGCACCGCTGGACCTCGCCGCCGTCCGCACGAGACCCGTCGTGCCCGCCGTGCTGCGCGGTCTGGTCCGCCCCGCCCGCCGGGTCGCGAGCGCCGACGCACCGGGCCTGCGCGCCCGACTCGCCGGTCTCGACGCGGAAAGCCGCCACGAGGTGCTGGTAGACCTCGTCCGCACGGAGGCGGCGGCCGTCCTGGGTACGACCACCGACGCGCTGGAGCCCGACCGCCCGTTCGTGGACCTGGGCCTCGACTCGCTCACGTCGGTGGAACTGCGCAACCGCCTCGACACCGCGACCGGCCTGCGCCTGCCCGCGACCGCCACCTTCGACCACCCGGACGCCGGCGCCCTGGCCGCACACCTGGACGCCGCCCTCGGCGACCTGGCCGACACGACCCCCGCACCGACCCCGGGAACCGGCCAGGGCCCGCTGTCCACGCTCTACCGCGCCTTGGCCGGCGGCGGCCGGTACCCGGCCGCCGCCGAGATCATCGGCGTCGCCTCACACCTGCGCACGTCGTTCACGGCGGCACAAACCCCCGACCACGTCCTCCCTCCGATCGAACTGGCCACCGGTCCGGGCCGGGTCAAACTCGTCCTGTTCCCGGCCGTGAGCGCCATCTCGGGCCCGCACGAGTACGCCAGGTTCGGCCACAGCATGGCCGGCGAACGCGACGTGCTCGTGGTCCCGTCACCCGGCTACCGGGACACGGACTCCCTTCCGGACAGCGAGGACACCTACGTCCGGATGCACGCCGAGACCGTGAAGGCCTGGGTGGGCGACGAACCGTTCGTGATCGTCGGCCGCTCCATGGGCGGCTGCATCGCCAACGCGGTCGCCGCCGCGCTGGAAGCGGACGGCGTCGTGCCGCTGGGTCAAGTCCTGATCGATTCCTACCTCATCGAAAGCCCGAAGTTGCCCGGATTCCGGGACTGGTGGCTCAAGGCGATGCTGGACGGGATGCTGGACCGCATCGAGCGCTACCGGATGGTGTGGAGCGACACCAGTCTCACCGCCATGGGCGGCTACGGCCGCATCCTGGCGGACTGGGCCCCGGCGCCGATCGGCGGTCGCACCCTGCTCCTGCGGGCGGGCGAGCCGCTGCGCGGCACGATCACCGACGGCCCGCACGACTGGCGCCCGACGTGGCCGTTCCCGCACGAGGTGGCCGACGTCCCCGGCGACCACTTCACGGTCCTGGAGGACCACGCGGAGACCACCGTGCGAGCCGTCCGGGACTGGCTCGCCACGTTCGACTGACGGAAACACGAGAGAGGACCGGAAGAACCCCAGTGTCCACAGCAGAAGAGCCGACCCGGGTGGTGGTCGTGACCGGCGCCGGCTCCGGCATCGGCCGCGCCACCCTCGACCTCTACCTTGATCGCGGCTGGCAGACGGTCGCCGTCGACATCGACCCGACGGGCCTGGCCGACCTGGCCGACCACCCGAACGTGGCCACCGTGATCGGCGACGTGGCAAGCGAACGCACCAACACCGAGGCGGCGAAAGCGGCCCTGGACCGGTTCGGCCGTCTCGACGCCGCGGTCCTGAACGCCGGCTACGGTGGCGGCGGCCCGTTGGAAGCCCCCGGCGCCCTGGACCGCCTGGCCGAGGTGCTGAGCGTCAACGTGATCGGCGCCGCGGCCGGCATCAGGGCAACGGCACCCGCACTACGCGCCTCGGGCGGCGGCGCGATCGTGGTGACGTCGTCCGTATCGGGCCTGCGAGGCGACCCGTCCACCTGGGCCTACAACGCGGCGAAGGCGGCACAGATCAACCTGGTCCGAGCCGCCGCCATCGACTACGCGGCGGAGAACATCAGGATCAACGCCATCGCCCCCGGCGGCACCGTGACCGCGATGACCAGGGCACAGGTGGAACACCCGACCTTCGGCGCCACGATAGCCCGCCGCATCCCCCTGGGCCGCTGGTCGCAACCCGGGGAACAGGCCGAGGCGATCCACTTCCTCACCTCACCCGCGGCGTCCTACATCACCGGAACAGTGCTCTCGGTGGACGGCGGCCTGTCCGCGAACGGCGGCATCCTCCTCCCACCCGCCGGTCCCGGCGAGCCCCCGGGCTGAGCACGACGACCTGCCCGGCGGCGGGCGACGCTCGAAAGCTCGAAACGCCAGAACCCGACCAGTACAGAACAGGCACCCAGTTGAGCATCGAAGTGAACAAGGAAGTAGCCCGCCGCTACTACGAGGAATTCGTCAACAAACGCCGACTCGACCTCGTCGACGAGATCATCGCCGAAGACGCCGTCGACGAAGCGGCCGGCATCGGCGGCGCGGGAAGAGAAGCCTTCCGCCAACACGCCACCTGGCTCTGGGAAACGGTGGAAGACGTCCAAACCACCATCACCGACCTGATCGCGGAAGGCGACCGCGTGGTCGTCTACTGGCGCATGGACGGCATCCACCGCGGCACGATGTTCGGCGTCCCCGGCACCGGCCGCCGCTTCATCGGCCACAGCGTCAGCCTGATCACCTTCCGCGACGGCCAGGTCGTGCGCTACAGCGTCCTCCCGGACCGCCTCGGCATCATCCAGCAGGTGGCGTCCTGAGCACCCCGCACACGCCTCCGACGCAGGCCGAGATCGCCCAGGTCGACCAGGTCCGCGCCCTCTTCCCGCACGTCTTCGACAACCAGGACACCGACCGCTTCCACCTGGTCTTCACCGAGGACGCCGTAATAGAACTGACCATGGGATCGGGAAAGCGCGTGGAGGGTATAGCGGCCATCCAAGAGTTCGCCAAAGCGATCGGCCCCGGCCGCGTGGACCACCACACCCTGGACTCCGTGGTCACCAGAGCCCAGGACGACCCGGACACCCTGCGGGTCATCAGCCGCTATCTGGCCATCACCGCCGACGGCACCGTCCACAATGGCGACTACCTGGACGAGTTCCGCAAAACCGAACAAGGCTGGCGCATGGCCAGACGTATCTCCGTGCCGAGATTCCCGACCGGCCCAGGGGTCCCACACGAGGACCGGTCCCACTGGCTCCCGGAGTAGGGGTCGTTAGGGGTCTCTAGGGGTGCTGTCGGCACGGTTGCCCGAACTAGCGTCGAAACCGTTGTGCCGCAAGGCAAACCGACCCCGTGGAGCCCCCGACCATGCGCAGGCGAAGAGCCGTAGTGTCCCCGTCCCTCCCGCTGCGGGCCGCCGCCCTGGTGAGCGGTCTCGCGCTCGTCCTGACCGCCTGCGGCGGCGGGACGAGCGCGGGCCCGACCACGTCGGCGACCAGCCCGGTCCCGGGCGGCGAGCTGACGGTCGCCGTCGACAGCGAGCCGGTCTCGTTCGACGTGCACGTCAGCCCCCAGGACGTCACCGGCGAGATCCTGCGCCACGTGTTCGACTCCCTGGTCTCGATCGACGCCGAGGGCCGGTTCAAGCCGTGGCTGGCCACCTCCTGGGAGGTCGCCCCGAACCTGAAGTCGTACACGTTCCACCTGCGCGACAACGTGAAGTTCACCGACGGCACCCCGTTCGACGCCGCCGCGGTGAAGACCAACTTCGACCGGATCGCCAACCCCGCCACCAAGTCCCAGCTCGCGGCGAGCCTGCTCGGCCCGTACGCGGGCACCGAGGTCGTCGACCCGCGCACGGTGAAGGTCTCCTTCACGACGCCGTTCGCACCGTTCCTCCAGGGTGCGAGCACCCCGTACCTCGGGTTCTACTCGCCGAAGACCCTGGCCGAGAACGCCGACAAGCTCGGCGGCGGCGGTCCGGTCGCCGTGGGCACCGGTCCGTTCGCGTTCACCGGCTACACCAAGGGGCAGAACCTCGTCCTCACGAAGAACCCCGATTACAACTGGGGTCCGGAGGGTGCCGCGCACACCGGCCCGGCCTACCTGGACAAGCTGACCGTCCGGTTCCTGTCCGAGGACTCGGTCCGCGTCGGCGCGCTGACCAGCGGCCAGGTGCACGTGGCCCGTGCCGTCGCTCCGGTGGACGCGAAGGCGTTGGAGGCCAACAAGGACGTCACCCTGCTCAAGAGCGACGTTCCGGGCGGCAACTACAACATCTACCTCAACGCGTCCAAGGCGCCTTTCGACGACCCGGTGGTGCGCAAGGCCGTGCAGCGCGGCATCAACATCGACCAGGCCGTCAAGACCGTCTACTTCGGACAGTACAAGCGGGCGTGGTCGCCGCTCTCGCCCTCCACCACCGGCTACGAGTCCAAGCTCGAGAACTCGTGGCCCTACGACCAGGCCGAGGCGGACAAGCTGCTCGACCAGGCCGGCTGGACCACGAAGGACGCCGACGGCTACCGCACGAAGAACGGTGCCCGGCTCGTCGTCAAGTGGCCCGTCATGCCGCCGCCGTACCTGCGCGAACAGCGCGACGTGCTCGGCCAGGCCATCCAGGCGGACCTGAAGAAGATCGGCGTCGAGGTCGTCCGCGACCAGCCCGACATCGGCACCTACATCAAGCAGGTGTACGGCGGCCAGACCGACTTCACCGACTACAGCTGGAACCGGTTCGAGCCCGACGTGCTGTGGCTGTTCTTCAACAGCGCCAGCCAGCCGGGCAAGGGCGGCCAGAACGCCACGTTCACCAAGGACGACGAGCTGGACAAGCTCACCGAGACCGGCCGCACCACCGCCGACCCGGCCGCCCGCGCGACCGCGTACGGCAAGGTCCAGCAGCGGGCCGTGACCGACCTGGCCCTGGTCATCCCGGTGTACACGCCGGTCAACTCGGCCGCGGTGGGCAAGTCCGTGCACGGCCTGGCCTACACGCGGGACTCCCGGCTGTCCTTCTACGACGTGTGGCTCGACAAGAAGTGATCCGCACGCTCCTGCGCGGAGCCGCGAACCGGGCCCTGGCCGCGCTCGCCGTCCTGTTGGGCGCGGCCGGGCTCGCGTTCGCCGCCCTGCACCTGATCCCGGGCGACCCGGTCGCCATCATCCTCGGTCCGGCCACGCAGGCGTCCGCCCAGGTGCAGGCGGCGATCCGCGCCGACTACGGGCTCGACGAGCCCGTGGTCCTGCGGTTCCTGCACTACCTGGGCCGGCTGGCGACGGGCGACCTCGGCCGGTCCTACCAGCTACAACGCGGTGTCGACGAGCTGATCGGCGAACAGCTCGGCCCCACGGTCGAGCTGGCGCTGGCCGCACTGGTACTGGCCGTGGCCATCGCGGTCGGTTCGGCCGTCGCCACGGCCGGCCGCGGCCGGATCGCCAAAGCGGTGTCCGGCTGGGAACTGCTCGCGGTGTCCAGCCCGCCGTACTGGGTCGGCATCCTCCTGCTGTCGGTGTTCTCCTTCTCGCTGGGCTGGTTCCCGGTCACCGGCGCAGAGGACTTCCCGGCTCTGGTCCTGCCCGCCCTGACGCTGGCGCTGCCCGTCGCCGGGGTGCTCTCGCAGGTGCTGCGCGAGGGCCTGGAAGCCGCGTTGGCCGAACCGTTCGCGGTGACCGCCCGCGCGCGTGGCCTGAGCCGCACGGCGGTGCGCGTCCGGCACGCGTTGCGCCACGCCGCCATCCCGCTCGTGACGCTGACCGGCTGGCTCACCGGGTCCCTGCTCGGCGGCGCCGTGCTCGTCGAGGCGGTCTTCGGCCGACCCGGCATCGGCGCGCTGACGTTGCAGGCCGTGACCAACAAGGACATGCCGCTGGTCGTCGGCCTGGTGCTGCTGTCGGCGCTGGTGTTCGTCGTGATCTCCACCCTGGTCGACCTGCTCTACCTGGCGATCGACCCCCGATTGCGGACGAGGTGACCCGCGTGCGCAGGTTCCCCCGCGTGGGCGTCTGGGCGGGCGGCGCCGTCGTGGTGCTGCTCGTGCTGGCCGCCGTCGCGCCCGGCTGGTTCACCTCGGCCGCGCCGCTGGAGGCCGACCCGGTCAACGCGCTGCTGGCGCCCGACGGCACGCACTGGTTCGGCACCGACGAACTCGGGCGCGACGTGTTCGCACGCGTGGTCCACGGTGCCCGCCCGTCGCTGTCGGTCGGCCTGGGCGCGATCCTGATCGCGTTGACGGCCGGATCGCTGATCGGCATCACGGCCGCGCTGGGCGGAAACGTCGCCGACTCGGTCCTCATGCGACTGGCCGACATCCTGCTGTCGCTGCCCGAACTCATGCTGGCGCTGCTGGTGATCGCCGTGCTCGGCGCGGGCACCGGCAACACCATGATCGCGATCGCGGTCGCGCTGATACCGGGCTACGCCCGCATGGTGCGGGCCGAGGCGCTGGTCGTGCGGCGGTCCGGGTACGTGGAGGCGGCCGTCGGCCTGGGCCTGCCGCGTCCGGTGCTGATCGCCCGGCACGTGCTGCCGAACGCGCTCGGGCCGCTGTTGGTGCTCGGCACGGTCGGCTTCGGCACCGCGATCATCGCGGTGTCCGGCCTGAGCTTCCTGGGGCTGGGCGCCCGACCGCCCGCGCCCGAGTGGGGCGCGATGCTGTCGTCGGGGCGCAAGTTCCTCGCCGTGGCCTGGTGGACCGCCGTGTTCCCCGGTGCCGCGATCACCCTGGCCGTGGTGTCGGTCAACGTCGTCGGCCGCCGGCTCCAGGCCGCGTTCACCAGGAGGACCCCCGCATGAGCCTGCTCGTGGTCGACGGTCTCGACGTCTCGTTCCCCGGCGTGCGCGCGGTCCGCGACGTGTCGTTCACGCTGGACGCGGGCCAGTGTCTGGCCATCGTGGGCGAGTCGGGGTCGGGCAAGAGCGTCACGGCCCGCTCCCTGGTCGGCCTGGCGGGCGACACCGCGACGGTCGGCGCCCGCGCGCTGACGTTCGACGGCCGCGACCTGACAGGCTTGCGCGAGTCCGGCTGGCGACGGGTGCGCGGCCGGGAGATCGGCCTGGTCCTCCAGGACGCGCTGGTGTCGCTGGACCCGTTGCGGACGGTGGGCGCCGAGATCGGCGAGGCGCTGCGCGTGCACGGCGTGGTGGACCGGTCCGCACGTCCCGAGCGGGTGCGGTCGCTGCTCGCGGACGTCGGCGTGCCCGAGCCGGAACGCCGGGCGCGGCAGCACCCGCACCAGCTCTCCGGCGGTCTGCGCCAGCGCGCCCTGATCGCGTCGGCGCTGGCCGCCCGGCCGCGCCTGCTGATCGCCGACGAGCCGACCACGGCGTTGGACGTCACCGTGCAGGCCCAGGTGCTGGACCTGTTGCGCGGCTTGAAGGACGAGGGCACCGCGCTGCTGCTGATCAGCCACGACCTGTCCGTGGTCGCCGGGATCGCCGACCGGGTGGCCGTGATGTACGGGGGAGTGGTCGTCGAGCACGGACCTGCCGACGAGGTGCTGCCCGACCCGCGCCACCCGTACACGCAGGCCCTGATCGCGGCCGTGCCGGGCACCCGGCCTCGGGGCTCGCGGCTGTCGGCCGTGCCTTTCGAGGGTCCCGAGGCCACCGCCGTCGGCTGTCCCTACGCCTCCCGCTGCGTCCGCGCCGACGACCGTTGCCGGACCTCGCTGCCCGACCTGTCGGTGCGGTGTTGGCATCCGGCGCCGGCGGTGACCACGACCGTGTCGTCGGACGTCGTCGCCCCGGTGATCGGGGAACCGCTGCTGGAGGCCGTCGGCATCTCGAAGCGCTTCCGCGCGCCCGACCGCACGTGGTACGACGCGGTGAAGGACGTGTCGTTCACGCTCCACCGCGGCGAGACGCTGGGCCTGGTCGGCGAGTCGGGGTCGGGCAAGACGACCGCCGCCCGCATCGCCCTGGGCCTGGTCGCGCCGGACGCGGGCGAGGTCCGCTTCCAGGACCAGGCGTGGAGTTCCCTGTCCGAACGCGCACGCAGACCCCGTCGCCGCGCGATCCAGACCGTCCACCAGGACCCGCTCGGCTCGTTCGACCCCCGCTACACGGTGGAACGCCTGATCGCCGAAGCCCTGCCCCGCGACGGACGTGCCCGCGTGGCGGAACTGCTCGACCAGGTCGGGCTCCCGAAGTCCCTGCTGCGCCGCCGTCCCCGGGAGCTGTCCGGCGGCCAACGCCAACGCGTGTCCATCGCCCGTGCCCTGGCGACGGGCCCCGACGTGCTGGTCTGCGACGAACCGGTGTCGGCGTTGGACGTGTCGATCCAGGCGCAGATCCTCGACCTGCTGCGGGACCTGCGGCACGAGACCGGCACGGCGATGCTGTTCATCTCGCACGACTTGGCCGTGGTGCGGCACGTGAGCGACCGCGTGGCCGTGATGAAGGACGGTGCGATCGTCGAGTCGGGTCCGGTGGACGACCTGTTCGACCACCCACGACACCCCTACACCCGCGAACTCCTCGCGGCTCTGCCCACGACCGCACGGATCTGATCCCCGACGGGAACGCGGTCACGTCACCGGGTTCCGCGAAACGACCTCCCGGTAGGCACCCGCGCCGAGCAGCGAGCGCAGCGACCGCAGCGCACGGGCCGATCCGATGGCGGGGAGTCGTTCCAGCACCGCCTCGGCCTCGGCCCGGTCGCCCACGGCGAGCAGCGCCTCGACCAGGCGGACCTGCCAGATCACCCGGTAGTTCGGCTGGTCCGTGCCGCCCATCGCCTCGACCACCCGGTGCAGCAGCGGCAGTGCCGCACCGGGTCGGCCGAGGTCGAGCAGCGCACCGGCGTGGTGGCCGTCGAGTTCGAGGTCGTCGATCCACCACGCCCAGTCCGGCTCGCGCGCGCCGGGACCGTCGAGGAAGTGCGCCCGTGCCCCGCGCATCAACCCGACCGCTGCCTCGCTGCCGGCTTTCGAATGCGCCCGCGCCTCGCGGATCAGGCACAACGTCCGCACCCGGGAACCACCGCCGACGACCGACCGGGCCAACGCCACGGCGTCGCCGTACCGCCCGACGTGGGCGGCCCGCAGGCTCATGTTCAGCTTGACCAGGTTCTCCATCGCCCGGTCGCCGGCGAGCCGCGCCAGCACCAACGCCCGGTCGTCGAGCCGGGCCGCGTCGTCCTGGCGTTCGGCGTCGTAGGCGATCCACCCGGCGACCTCGAACAGTTCCGCCAGGGCCGCGCACCGCTCGCGGTCCGCCGTCGGCGGACCCGCCGACCACGCCGCCCGCACGGCCCGGTCGACGACGTTCCGCGCGCCGAGTCGCCCGTCCGCCGCGATGAGTTCCCGTGACACCGCACGAATCCCGACCGGATCTGTCACCGGTCCAGTATCGCGGTGGCGCGGCCTCCCACCCACGCCACAGGTCCGCGTACACGCCGGCCGACCTCGGCGATCCGGCCCGCCGCCGCGGGCCGCGCCGAGCCGGGTGGGCGACGATCACGGCCCTCGATCGCCGCGGCGAGCGCGACGTCCAGGCTCTCGTCGGCGGCCGGTTCGTCCAGCACGGCCAGGTCCGGGTCGGCCACGACCAACCGGGCCGGCACCAGGTGCCGGGCCTGGCCCGGCGTCAGGGTGTGGGCCCGCGGTCCGAGCCGGGTGTCCAGGCCCTGCGGCAGGTCGGCGACCCGGCTCGTGCCGACGACGGCCAGTCCCGCCGCCGGGTCGCCGGCCGGCGGGCGGGGTCCGGTGCGCGACCGTGCCGGTGTCGGGCGGGTAGGCGCCGGTCAGCAGGGCGGCCAGGGTGCTCTTCCCGGCGCCGGACGCGCCCACCAGCGCGACGTGCTCGCCCGGCGCTGTCGCGAGGTCGACGTCGTGCGGCACCGGGCGGTCGTCGTAGCGGAAGGACACGCCGGTCCCCCGGACCACCGCGTCCGCCGCTGCGTCTGCCCCGGTGGTCCGCATCGGCTCAGCGGCACCGCCGCCGTGGCCGCGCCGATCGTGCCCGCACCGGACCCGACCACGACGAAGCCCGCCACGAGCACCGCCGCCCCCCGCGCACTCGGCCGTCGACAGCCAGGTCACGAACCGGTTCTGCACGCTCTGGGCGCGCATCGTCCAGCGCACGGCCTCCCACGACGCGTCGGCGATCCGGTCGGCGTGCCGGTCGGCGATTCCAGCAGCAGTCGGGCCCGCCGGGCGGACGCCGTGCGCTCGGACCGGTACGCCTCCGGCGCGTCGCGCAGGTAGCGGCGCACGGCCGGGATCTGGACGGGCAGGACCACGGCGAACGCGAGCAGGAACCACCAGTCCAGCGTCGCCGGTCCCGCGCCGGCCAGGCTCGTCACGAGCGCCCCGGCCACGACCGCGCCGGCGAGCACCGCCCCCAGGCCGAGTACGTGGCCGCCGGACGACCCGGCGAGCCGCCCGAACACCAGCGGCGGTGCGAGTGCCGCCGTGGCCGCCGCGACGTGGAGCAGGGTCGTCACATGCGGTCGTTCGCGGTCGTGGGACGGCGTCGCGGCGCGGGGCCTGCTGGTCACGTGCGGTCCTCCACGGCCACGACGCGGTCGGCCACCGCGAGCAGGGCCGGTGACGAGCACAGCAGCAGCGTGGTGCGACCGTGCCGGAGCCGCCGGACGGCACGGGCCGGCGCCGCCTCGGTGACGGAGTCGCCGGACGTCGGGGGGTCGTGCAGCACGAGCACGTCCCGGTCCGCCACGAGGGCACGGGCCGACGCCACCCGTTGCCGCTGCCCGCCCGACAGTTCACTGCCGCCTTCGCCCACCGGTCGGTCCCAGGGCAGGTCCGCGAACCCCGGCAGGTCGACGACCCGGCCCACCTCCTCGGTGACTGGGCAGCCGAGCTGTTCGTGAGCGAGGCGACGATCCGGCGCGCGTTCCGCGCGGAGACCGGGCCGGGCTTCGCCCGGTGGCGCAACCGGGGTGCGGATGCGCGTCCGCCACCGGACCGCTCGACGACGGCCTGCCCGTGTCCGTCGTGGCGTCCCGGGACTGCCCCAGGAATCCTCTTCGGTGTCGGGGGAATAGTCAGAGCTGTTTTTCGAAACGTAACACCCCGATCTTCTCCGCATCGGCGGTGACGTCGAACAACGCCCGGAAACCCGAAGTGAGGTACAACGCGTTCGCTTCGGGCTGGCGGGGACCGGTGGTCAGGTGCAGGCGGGAGTATCCGCGTTCGCGGGCGAGTTCCTCCAGTTCGCCGAGTACTTGTCGGGCATGGCCGCGACGGCGGTGTGCCGAGTGCGTCCAGACGCGTTTGAGTTCGGCGGTGTCCTCGTCGAGTCGGCGGAATCCGCCGCCCGCCACCACTTCCTGATCCACTTCCAGCAGGACGAGTGCGCCGTTCGGTGCGGTGAACTCGGCGTCGTCGGTCCCGGTCAGCTCGTCGGCGGTGCCGTACCTGGTCAGGTACTCGAAGGCCAGTTCGCGCAACAGTGGTTCGGCCCGCGGATCGGTGACCGCGACGACGTGCGCGACGGTGGTGGGTTGATGTATCGCCGTCATTATTTTCTCCCTGTTCGAAAAAGGGCGGCGTCATTTCAGTGGAGCAGCGGGTGTCGGTGGTGTCAACCGGAGTATTCGACGCCTAGCGCATCGGAACACGATTCGGCAAGGCCGTGATCGGACGGGTTCCGGATCATGAGAGCGGGGTTCCGGGGCTGTGTAGGTTCATTATCGGGTCCCGAACCGGACACCTGGGGAAATCCGGGCGATCGCCCACTGGGGGAGTCATGTCTTCCGAATCCGAATCGTCGCGCCTCCTGATCGGGGGCGCGCTCGACCTCGACCGCCTGCGCCACGCCGTCGGCACGCTCGTGGCACGGGACACGCGGTCCGCCGCCGACCCGGAGGCCGCCGCGCTCGACATCGCCCGCCGTGCGCTCCGGACCGCCGGCGACGCGCTGGTCGCCGTGCGGATCGCGGACGACGCCACCGTCCTCGCGGGCACCGTGCCGACCTTGCGCGACGCCTCGCGCCGCTACCTGCCCGACGACCCGCTCCCGCTCCTCGACCCGCCCGCGGACCTGCCGCGACCGGCCGTGGCCGACGAGCGCAAGAACCGGGTCCGCGGCGTCCTGCCGGCGGGCGCGACCGACCCGGCGGTGCTGCTGGCCGCGTTCGGCGTGGTGCTGGGCCGGCACGCGGGCCCGCGGCGGTTCGCCGTCGCGGTCGACGACGAGGCCGCGGTGGTCGACCTGACGGGAACGTTCCGCGACGTCGTCGGAAGCGTGCGCCACGACCGCTTCCCGCTTGCCGCCGCGAGAACCCGCTTCGTCGTGACCGAGTCGCCGACCACGCTGTTCGGCCACGCCGCCGTCCCGCTGGACGCACCACCGCCCGACAGCCCGCACGACCTGGTCCTGCGCGTCCGACCCGATCGCGGGACCGCCGACCTCGACCACTCGGTGCGGATCACCGGTGAACGCGCGACGGACTTCCTGGCCCAGTACCGGCTGCTGCTCGAGCAGGTCCTGGCCGACCCGGACCGCCCGGTCGACGCGTACCCGCTGCACACCGGCACCCCGGCCGCGCACACCCGGCCGGTCGACGCGCCCGGCCCGCCGGTCTCCGTCGGGCACGACGGTCGGCCGCCCACCCCGGCCACCTCGACCCGGCCGGTCGACGTTCCTGGCCCGGACACCCCTGCCGAGGACGACAATCCGCCGACCACCCCGGTCGGCGCCGACCCGCGTCCCGCCCGTCCGCCCGTCGGCGTCCCGACACTGCTCGACCGGATCGCGGGCCACGACCCCGGCCGGACCGCCGTCGAGTGGGGCGCGTTCCACTGGACCTACGCGGAGATCACGGGTCAGGCCGGTGCCATCGCGGGTCGACTCGCGGCGGCCGGTGTGGTCGAGGGCGACGTGGTCGCGCTCCACGCGGCCCGCTTACCGGTGCTCCTGCCCGCGATCCTCGGCATCCTGCGGGCGGGAGCCGCGTTCGCCGTCCTCGACGCCGCGCACCCCGTCGAGCGCAACGCCGGACTGGCCCGATCCGCCGGCCTCACCACGTGGATCGACGCCGCACCGGGCCGCGCGGCGCCCTTCGGCACCGAGCCCGTGCTGCGCCTGGTCGGCCTCCACGCCGCCGAAACCGCCGAACCGGTCGACGTGCCGTACGACCCGGACCGCACCGCCTACCTGACGTTCACGTCCGGCACCACCGGCGTCCCGCGCGTCGTCGCCGGGACGGGCGGCCCGCTGGACCACTTCCTCCACCACTACACCAGGGAGTTCGGGCTCGGCCCGGACACCCGCGGCACGGTCCTGTCCGGACTCGGCCACGACCCGTTCCTGCGCGACCTCTTCGCACCGCTGTGGGCGGGTGGCACGACCGTCTTCCCCGACTTCGACATCCGCGACACCGAACGCCTCGCGGAGTGGCTGCGCACGGCCACGCTCGTGCACATCACGCCCGGCCTGGCAGCGGCGGTCGCCCGCGTCGGCGTCGAGTACCCGCGACTGCGCGTGCTCGGCTTCGGCGGCGAGCCGCTGCGCACCCCGGTCGCCCGCCGGTGGGCCGCCCTGGCGCCGGCCGCCCGGCACCTCAACCTCTACGGCACCACCGAGACCCCGCAGGCAGTGTCCATTGTGGACGTCACGACGAGCGCGGCCGGCGTCGCCCCGATCGGGCCCGGCTTCGGCGGGCTCGCCGTCCGCGTCGTGGACACCGCCGGCCGCCCGGCCGCCGTCGGCGAACTGGGCGAGGTCGTGGTGCACGGCCACCGGCTCGCCCGCTACGTCGACGGACGCGGTACCGGCGGCTTCGGCGACGGCCACTACCGCACCGGCGACCTGGGCCGCGTCCGCCCGGACGGCTCGATCGACCTCGCCGGCCGGTCCGACGACCAGGTCAAGATCCGGGGTCACCGCCTCTCGCCGACCGAGGTGGAGGGTGTCCTGCTGGCCGTGCCGGACGTCACCGGTGCCCACGTGGCCGCACGTCCGGACCGGCTCGTCGCCTGGATCACCGCCGACCGCGCACTCGACGCCGAGCAGGTGCGCGACCACCTCGCGCGGGTGTTGCCCGACTACGCCGTCCCGGCGGTCGTCGTGCTCGACGAGTTCCCGCTCACCCCGCGCGGCAAGATCGACCGGGCCGCGCTGCCCGAACCCGCCGCCGGCGGCACCCACGTCGCGCCCACCACCCCGGCCGAGCTGCGGGTCGCCCGGCTCTGGCAGGAGGTCCTCGGCGTCGAGCGGGTCGGGCTCGACGACGACTTCTTCGCGCTGGGCGGCCACTCCCTGCTCCTGGGCCGGCTGCGGGCCGCGCTCGGCGTGGACCTGGGCAGCCTCTTCGAACACCGCACGGTCCGGGCGCAGGCGGCGTTGGCGCCCGCCCACGAAGTCCGCGCGATCGCCCGCGCCGCCACCGACGCGCTGTCCGCCACCCAGGAACGCCTCTGGTTCGAGCAGCGCCTGGACCCGGCGTCCACCGCCTACCACATGGCGCCGGTCGTCCACCTGCGCGGCGACCTCGACCCGGATCTCCTGGAACGGGCGCTCCAGGCCGTGGTCGACCGCCACCCGGTGCTGCGCACCGCGTTCCCCGCCGGCCCGACGCCGACCCAGGTCGTCGTCGCGGACGTCCGCGTCCCGTTCACCCGCCACGACCTGCGCACCACCCCGGACGAGGTCGACCGGCACCTCGCCGAGGTCGTCCGCGAGCCGTTCGACCTCACGCGGGCGCCGCTGTTACGCGCGCGGCTGCTCCGCATCGCCGACGACGAACACCTCCTCGCCGTCGTCGTCCACCACATCGTGTTCGACGGCTGGTCCATCGGCGTCCTGCTGACCGACCTCGCCGACGCCTACATCGGTCGCGGCAAGCCCGAACCGCTCGCGTTCGCGGACTTCACCGCCTGGGAGAAGTCCGAAGTGGACACCGGGCCGCCGCTCGACCGGTGGGCGGACCGGCTCGCGGGCGCGCCGACCGTGCTCGACCTGCCCACCGACCGGCCGCGCCCGGCCGTCCGTCGCGCCCGCGGCGCCCGGCACCGCCTGACCGTGCCCGCCGAGCGCCTGCACGAGCTGGCCCGCACGCACGACGTCACGCTCTTCACCGTCCTGATCACCGCCTACGCCGTGGTCCTCGCCCGGTGGTCGGGACGCCGGGACCTGCTCGTGGCGGCTCCGGTCGCCAACCGCGCCCGGCCCGAGTTCGAGGACGTGATCGGTCCGTTCCTCAACACGCTCGTGCTGCGGGTGACCCTCGACCCCGACGCGGCGTTCGGCGACGCGGTGCGCCGGGTCCACCGGGAGATCGCCGACGACCTGGCCCACCAGGAGGTCCCGTTCGGTCGGCTCGTCACCCGGCTGGACCCCGACCGGGACCTCTCGCGCACCCCGTTGGCCCAGGTCCTGTTCGCGCTCCAGAACACGCCGCTCGACCCGCCCGCCGTGCCCGGCCTCACGCTCGGGCTGCGCTACACGGACGAGGCCACCGCCCAGGCCGACCTCGCCCTGCGGATCACCGACACCGGCACCGCGCTCGAAGGCCGGCTCGACTACGACACCGACCTGTTCGACGCCGCCACGGCCGCCCGGTTCGCCGACCACTACGCGACCGTGCTCGCGCTCGTCGCCGAGGACCCCGGCACGCGCGTCGACGACCTCGACCCGATCACGCCCGCCGAACGCCGTGCCGTGCTGGAGACCTGGAACGACACCACGCTGCCCGCCGACGACGCGACGTTGCGCGACCTGCTGACCGAACACGCCGGGACCGCGCTGTGGTGGCGTGGCGAGGAGATCTCCTACGCCGACCTGCACACCCGGGCCGGTCGACTGGCCACGGCCCTGCGCGCGCACGGCGTCGGCCCGGACGTGGTCGTGGCCGTCCACCTGCACCGGTCGCCGGAGCTGATCGTCGCGCTGCTGGCCGTGCTCAAGGCGGGTGGCGCGTACCTGCCGCTCGACCCGGACTACCCGGTCGACCGCCTGCGGTACATGCTCGCCGACTCCGGCGCGCGGGTGCTGATCGGCGACTTCGCCGCCGACGTCCCGACCGTGCCGGTGGACGTGCCCGACCCGGTGCTCACCGGGGACCCGGGCACCGGGCCGGACCACCTCGCCTACGTGATCTACACGTCCGGTTCCACCGGCCGTCCCAAGGGCGTGCAGGTCGCGCACCGGTCGATCGTGAACCGGCTGCGCTGGATGCGCGACGACCACGCGGTTACCGCGGCCGACCGGATCCTCCAGAAGACGCCGACCAGCTTCGACGTCTCCGTGTGGGAGCTGTTCCTGCCGCTGGTCACCGGCGCCGTGCTGGTGATCGCCGAACCCGGCGGCCACCGCGACCCGGCCTACCTGTCGGACGTGATCTCCCGGGCGGGCGTCACGATCACGCACTTCGTGCCGCCCCTGCTCGCCACCTTCCTGGCGGCGGGCGGCACGGCCGCGAGCCTGCGACTGGTGGTGTGCAGCGGTGAGGCGCTGCCGCCGGAGACGGTCCACCGGTTCGCGGACGCGTTCCCCGGCGTGCGGCTGGAGAACCTGTACGGGCCGACCGAGGCGGCCGTGGACGTGACCGCGTACCGCGCCGACCCGGCCGAGCGCACGGTGCCCATCGGCCGTCCCGTGGCCAACACCCGGGTGTACGTGCTCGACGACCGGTACCGGGTGCTGCCGGTCGGCGTCGCGGGGGAGCTGTACCTGGGCGGCGTCCAGGTGGCACGCGGCTACGGCGGCCGGCCAGGCCTGACCGCCGACCGGTTCGTGCCCGACCCGTACGGCGTGCCCGGTGACCGCCTGTACCGCACGGGCGACCTCGCCCGGTGGCGGGCCGACGGCGTGCTGGAGTACCTGGGCCGCACCGACGACCAGGTGAAACTGCGCGGGTTCCGGATCGAACTCGGCGAGGTCGCCGCCGCTCTGGGCGCGTTGCCCGGCGTGGCGCACGCCGTGGCCGTGGTCCGCGAGGACCGGCCCGGCGACCGCCGGCTCGTCGGCTACGTCACGCCCGCCGCGCACGACCCGGCGGCGTTGCGCGCCGCCCTCGCCCGCGACCTGCCCGACCACCTCGTGCCGGCGGTGATCGTGCCGCTGGACGCCTTGCCGCTGAGCCCCAGCGGCAAGGTCGACCGCGCCGCACTGCCCGCACCCGTGCGCGCCACCGGCGGCGAACCGCCGCGCGCGGGCACCGAGACCGTCCTGGCCGACCTGTGGCGGCAGGTGCTCGACCTGCCCGGTGTCGGCCGGGACGACGACTTCTTCGCCGTCGGCGGCGATTCGCTGCACGCCGTGCGCGTCGTCGGGCTCGCCCGCGACCACGGCCTCGACCTCACGCTCCAGGACCTGTTCCGCGGCCGGACGCTCGCCGCGGTCGCGGGTTCGCTCACCACGACTTCCCACCCGGCGCCGACCACCGACCGCACCGCCGCCTTCGGGCTGCTGGACCCGGCCGACCTCGCGCGCCTCACCGGCTGACCAGGAGGGGACCTCCCGTGACATCGACACCCGACATCGAGGACGCCTACCCGCTGACCCTGCTCCAGTCCGGCATGCTGTTCCACAGCGCGCTGGACCGCGAGACCGCCACCTACCACGACATCTCGACCCTGCGGCTGAGCGGCCGGTTCGACGAGGACGCGCTGCGCACCGCGCTGGACGCCCTGGTCGGCCGCCACGAGATCCTGCGCACGGGCCTCGACCTCACGCGGTTCAGCACGCCGCTGCAACTGGTGTACCGGACGGCACGCGTGCCCGTGACCGTCGAGGACCTGCGCGGCGGACCCGAAAGCCGCGCGGCGGCGTGGCGCGAACAGGAGAAGGCCACGCCGTTCGCGGTCAACCAGGCCCCGCTGCTGCGTGTGCACGTCCAGCGCCTGACCGATGCCGAGTTCCTGCTCAACCTCGCGTTCCACCACGCGATCCTGGACGGCTGGAGCCTGTCGCTGCTCACCACCGAGCTGCTGACCCGCTACGACGCCGCGCTCGGTGGTCGGGATGTCGAACCGGGGCCGGACCCGGTGGCGTTCCGTGAGTTCGTGGCACTGGAGCAGGCCGCGATCGCCGACCCGACCGCCGCCGCGTTCTGGACCACGCTGGTCGACGACGCGCCGTTCAGCGCGCTGCCCCGACCCGGGCACGGCGACACCGCCACCCGCACGTCGCGGCTGTTCGACGTGCCCGTGCCCGAAAGCGTGTCCGAGGGGCTGCGCGCCGCCGCCGTCACGGCCGGGACGCCGGTCAAGGCCGTGCTGTTCGCGGCGCACGCCCGCGTCCTGTCCCTGCTCACCGGCCGCACGAGGATCGTCACCGGCCGGGTCGCCAACGGCCGGCCCGAGACCACGGGCGGCGACCGCACGGCCGGGTTGTTCCTCAACACCCTGCCGCTCGTGGTCGACGCGTCCGGGTCGTGGCTCGACCTGGCGCGGCGCATCCACGCCCAGGAGACGGACGCGCTGCCCTACCGGCGCTACCCGATCGCCAAGATCCAGGAGGACCTCGGCCGCGAGGCCCTGTTCGAGACCGTCGTCGACCACCGCAGCTTCCGGTCCTACGCCGACCTCGACCTGGACGCGATCGCGTTGACCGGCGCGGAGTTCTTCGAGCAGACCAACTTCCCGTTCACCGCGAACTTCGGCACCGACCCGGTCACCGGCCGGGTGGGGCTGCGGATCAACTACGACGCCGCCGAGTTCACCGAGGCGTCGATCGCCTCCGTCGCACACGCCTACACGGCCGCGTTGACCGCGATCGCCGCCGACCCGGCCGCCGAATCGTCCACAGTGGACCTTCTTGAGCCGGACGTCCGCCGCGCACTGCTCGCCGACGCCGACCTGACGCCGCCGGGCGGCTCCGTGGTCGACCGCCTGGAGGAACAGGCCCGGCTGACCCCGGACGCGCCCGCCCTGGGCTTCGGCGGCGAGACCCTGACCTACCGCGAGCTGCACGCCCGCGCGGACCGGCTGGCCGGACACCTGCGTCGGCTGGGCGTGGGCCGCGACGTGTTCGTGGGCGTCCACCAGCGCCGGTCGACCAGGCTGGTCGTCAGTCTGCTCGCCGTGCTCAAGGCGGGCGGTGCGTACCTGCCGCTGGACCCCGAGTACCCGGCCGACCGGCTGGCGTACATGCTGCGGGACTCGGCCGCGCCCGTGCTGCTCACCGATCCCGACCTGGTCGGCACGCTCGCCGGCGAGGGCCGCACGGTCGTGCCGGTCACCGACGGACTGCTCGCCGGCCTGACCGAGGACCCGCCGGACCGGATCGCCGGGCACCTGGTCTACGCGATCTACACGTCCGGTTCGACGGGCCTGCCCAAGGGCGTGCGCATCCCGGACCGGGCGTTGCTCAACCTGCTGCTGTCGTTCCGCGACACGCTCTCGTTCACCCCGGCCGACCGGCTGCTCGCGCTCACCTCGCTGTCGTTCGACATCGCGGGCCTCGAGGTGTGGCTGCCGCTGCTGACCGGCGGGCAGCTCCTGCTCTCGCCCGACGTCGGCGCGGACGGCCCGCGCCTGCGCGCGCTGGTCGCGGAATCCGGCGCGACGGTCGTGCAGGCCACGCCGTCGAGCTGGCGCCTGCTGGTCGAGGCGGGGCTGACCGCCGACCCGACCCTGCGCGTCATCACCGGCGGCGAGGCACTGCCGCCCGAGGTCGCGGCCGAGCTGACCGCCCGGTTCCCGCGGGTGTGGAACGCCTACGGTCCGACCGAGACCACGATCTGGTCCACTGTGGACAAGGTCGGCGCCGGTCCGGTGCGCATCGGCCGGCCCGTCGCGGGCACGGTCGTGCGGATCCTCGACGAACGCGGACAGCTCGTGCCGCCGGGCGTGCCGGGCGAACTGCTCGTCGGCGGTGTCGGCCTGGCCGACGGCTACCACGGCAAACCGGGCCTGACCGCCGACCGGTTCGTGCCCGACCCGTACGGCGCCCCCGGCGCCCGCCTGTACCGGACCGGCGACCTGGCCCGCGTGCTGCCCGACGGCACGCTCGACTACCTCGGCCGGCTCGACCAGCAGGTCAAGGTGCGCGGGTTCCGGATCGAACCCGGCGAGGTCGAGGCCGTGCTCGGCGCGCACCCGGACGTGGCCCGCGTCGTCGTGGTCACGCGTGAGGACCGGCCCGGCGACGTGCGGCTCGTGGCGTACCTGTCCGGCCCCGACGTGCCGTCGACCGCGGAACTCCGCGCCCTGGCCGCGAAGTCGCTGCCCGCCTACATGGTGCCCGCCACGTTCGTCACGCTCGACACGTGGCCGGTCACGCCCAACGGCAAGCTCGACCGCCGCGCGCTGCCCGTCCCGGGACGGGTCGCGGAGACCGGGAGCGTCGCGCCCGCGACGCCGACCGAGCACGTCGTCGCCGGGCTGTGGCGCGACATCCTCGGCCTGGACGCGGTCGGCGTGACGGACGGCTTTCTCGACCTGGGCGGCAACTCGATCGCGGCGCTGCGCCTGGTCCTGCGCGTCCAGGAGGAGACCGGCGTGGACGTGCCCGTCGCCGTGCTGTTCGAGGGCGGCACGGTCCGCACGATCGCCGAGATCGTCGACGGCACGCGCGAGGCCACCGCGTCGGTGCTGGTGAAGCTGAAGGAGACCGGCGACCGGCCGCCGCTGTTCTTCGTCCACCCGCTGGGCGGCAGCGTGTTCTGCTACACGCACCTGGTCGCCGCGCTGCCCGACGACCAGCCGTTCTACGCGATCCAGGCACCCGACCTCGTCGGACCGGACGGCCCGCGCCCGGAGACCCTGGAGGACATCGCCGCGCTCTACCTGGAGGCGGTCCGCGAGGTCCAGCCGGTCGGCCCGTACCACCTGGGCGGCTGGTGCATGGGCGGCATGGTCACCTACGAGATGGCCCGCCAGTTGCACGAGCGGGGCGAGGAGGTGGCCTCCCTCCAGATCGTCAGCGCGAGCATCAACGACCCCGTGCCGCCGCGCTATGCCGTGGACGAGGCCGCCGCGATCCTGGGCGCGTTCGCCTACCAGTTGCCGATCACCGAGGACGAACTGCGTGCCCTGCCGCCCGAGCAGCGGCTGGTCAAGGTGCTCGAACTGGCCGACACCAGTGGCCGGAGCCGGGCCGACGCGGGCAGCGTCGCCGAGATCGAACGACTCGTGCGGCTCTACCAGCGGCACGCCCGCGCGCTGCTGCGCTACCGCGACGAGCCGCGCGCGCCCTACCCCGGCGAGACCGTGCTGGTGCGGGCGGAGACCGAGCTGTTCGGCGACGGCGACCTCGGCTGGGCCGACCGCGTCGCGCCCGGCGTGCTGGTGATCGACGAGTCGCCCGGCGACCACTACTCGATGTTGGAACAACCCCACGTGCCCCGGCTCGTCTCGCTGCTGCTCGACCGCGTGGCACGCGAGCCGGAAACCCTTATCCCGCACTAGGTTCAGGAGAGGCGACGATGCCCACCGAGGACATCACCACCACCGCGCCGCCCGAGGCACGGCTGCGTGACCTGTGGCGCAACCCCGATTTCGTGAAGCTCTGGATCGGCCAGGCCGCGTCGGAGTTCGCCACGCAGGTCACGACGCTCGCGTTGCCGCTGGTCGCGGTGCTGGCGCTGGACGCCACCGCCGGGCAGGTCGGCACGCTCAACTTCCTGGCGCAACTGCCGTACGTGCTGTTCGCGCTGTACGCGGGCGTGGTGGTCGACCGGCTCCGGCGACGGGACGTGCTGCTGGCCGTCGACCTCGGCCGTGCGGTCGTGCTCGCGGCCGTGCCGGTGCTGGCGGCCTTCGGTGGGCTCGCGCTCGGACCGCTCTACGCGGTCGCGTTCCTGATCGGCGGCCTGACGGTGTTCTTCCAGGTCGCGTACCAGGCGTACCTGCCCACGCTGGTCGACCGCCGGGAGCTGTCCGGCGGCAACAGCCTGCTGGAGACCAGCCGGTCCGCCGCGCAGATCGGCGGACCGGCCCTGGGCGGCGGTCTCGTGCAGCTGCTCACCGCACCGTTCGCGCTGGTCGGCAGCGCGGCGGCGTACCTGGTGTCGGCGTGGACGTTCTGGCTGATCAAGGCACGCGAGGACAAGCCCGAACGCGGCGAACGCGGCGTGAAGGCCACGGTGAGGGGCATCGGCGAGGGCCTGCGGGTGGTGTTCGGCAACCCCGCGCTGCGGGCGAACGCGTTGATGGCCAGCCTGTTCAACTTCGGCTTCTACGCGTTCCAGACCACGTTCCTGCTCTTCCTGCCGCGTGAACTCGGCCTGTCGGCGGGCCAGATCGGCATCGTGCTGGCGGGTCTGGGGCCGGGCCTGCTCGTCGGCTCGCTGTTCGCGCACGGCCTGCCCCGGCGGATCGGCTACGGCCGGGCGTTGGCGATCACCGCGTTCCTGGCCAACGGCTCGATGCTGCCGGTCTTCCTGCTGCACGGCGACGGCTGGTCCACCGTGCTCGCCCTGGCGGGTCTGAACTTCCTGTTCGGCATGTTCGGCACGGCCAACAACGTGGCCATGCTGACCATCCGCCAGGCGGTCACGCCCGACACCCTGCTCGGCCGCGTCGCCGCGTCCGTGCGCTTCTTCGCCCAGGGCGCGTCGCCGCTCGGCGCGCTGCTCGGCGGTTTCCTGGCGACCGCGCTGCCCCTGCGCACCGCCGTCGGCCTCAGCTCGACCCTGTTGATGCTCGGTTTCGTGGTGCTCGCGCTGTCGCCGCTGACCCGGATCGGCCGCGAGCTACCCACCCTCTGAGAGGAAGCCCGATGTCCGCTTTGCACACTGTCGTCGTCAACCACGAGGAGCAGTACTCGGTGTGGCCCGCCGACCTGCCCGTACCGGCCGGGTGGCGCGAGGCCGGGTTCCGGGGTACGCGTGCGGAAGCGTTGGCACACATCGAGACCGTGTGGACCGACCTGCGCCCGGCGAGCGTGCGCTGATGGACTACAGCCTGTTCTACTTCGCCGACGACAGCGCGTCGTCGGGCGGCGGGCGGTACCGGTTGCTGCTCGACGGCGCGAAGTTCGCCGACGAGCACGGGTTCACGGCGGTGTGGACGCCCGAACGGCACTTCCACCGCTTCGGCGGGCTCTACCCGAACCCGGCCGTGACCGGTGCCGCCGTCGCCGCGGTGACCTCGCGGGTGGGTGTGCGCGCGGGCAGCGTCGTCGCGCCGCTGCACCACCCGCTGCGGATCGCCGAGGAGTGGTCCGTGGTGGACAACCTGTCCGGCGGCCGGGTCGGCCTGTCGTTCGCGTCGGGCTGGAACGCCAACGACTTCGTGCTCGCGCCGGAGAAGTACGCCGACCGCAAGCGGGAACTCGTGCGCACGATCGACCAGGTGCGCTCGTTGTGGCGGGGCGGGAGCGTGTCGTTGCCCGACGGCGCGGGTTCGCCGGTGTCCGTGCGCGTGTTCCCGCCGCCGGTCCGGGCCGAGCTGCCGATCTGGACCACCAGCGCGGGCAGCACGGCGACGTTCCGCGCGGCGGGCGAGGCGGGCACGGGCGTGCTCACCCACCTGCTCGGCCAGGAACTCGACCGGCTCACCGCGAACATCGCCGCGTACCGCGCGGCGCACCTGGCGCACCACGGGACACCGGGGCACGTCGTGCTAATGGTGCACGCCTTCCTCGGCCCCGATGCCGACCTGGTGCGCGAGCGGGTGCGCGAGCCGCTGGTCGAGTACCTCAAGAGTTCGTTCCACCTCATCGCCGGCTCGGTGACCGACCTGGACCCGGCCAGGCTGCGGCCGGCCGACATCGACTTCCTGATCCGGCGGTCCTACGACCGGTACTACGAGACCAGCGGCCTGTTCGGCACGGTCGACCACGTCCGGCCGCTGGTCGAGCGGTTCCGCGCCGCCGGTGTCGACGAGCTGGCCTGCCTGATCGACTTCGGCCTGCCCTTCGACGCTGTGCTCGACGGCCTGACCACTCTCGACGAGCTGCGCGCGTCGACTGTCCTGGAGGAAGCCCGATGACCGCCGAACCCGTGCGGGGCGGCACGATCCGCATCCTGCGCGACGCCGGATACGACCACCTCGACCCGCAGCGCACGGCCACGTTGCAGGCGTTGGCGTTGGGGCAGTTGCTGTTCCGGACGCTGACCGCGTACGGACCGGACGGGCAACTGGTCGGCGACCTGGCCACGTCGACCGGGCGGGATGTGGACGGCGACGGCCGCCGGTGGGAGTTCGTGCTGCGGCGTGGTGTCCGCTTCGAGGACGGCACGGAGGTCACGGCGGCCGACGTGGCGTACGGCATCTCGCGGTCGTTCGCGGCCGAGATCACCGACGGCGCGGCCCACCTGCGCAACTGGTTGCTGGAGAACGGTTCCTACGCGGGGCCTTACGTGGACGGTCCCGACGTGCCGGGACTGGAGGTGAAGGACCCGTGGACGCTGGTGTTCCACTTCCCGCGTCCGCGTCCGGAACTACCGTTCGCCGTGTCGACGCCGGTGACCGCACCCGTCCCGCGCGACCGGGACACGCGGGCGTCCTACGACCAGGCCCCGATCGCGTCCGGGCCGTACCGGATCAAGTCGCACGAACCGGGTATTTCCCTTGTTCTGGAACGAAATCCCCACTGGGACCCGGAGACCGACCCGCTGCGCACCGGCCTGCCGGACGGGTTCGTGGTCGAGATGGGCGTCGACCAGGAGAGCCAGCACCGCCGCGCGATCGAGGGCGTGGGCGACGACGCGTACGCGGTGGGGGAGAACCACGCACCCCGCGCCTTGGCCGAGCGCTATGTCGGCGACCCGGCCTACGCGTCCCAGGTCCACCACGACCCGACACCACTGGTCTGGCACCTGGCGATCAACACCCAGCGCGTCACGGACGTCGACGTGCGTAGGGCCATCGCCCACGCACTGGACCGCGCGGCGATCCTGGAGGTCAAGGGCGGCCCGGTGCTGGGACAGGTCGCCCACACCCTCCTGTCCCCGGTGACGGCGGGCTACCGCGACTACCCCGACCCGTACCCGTACGACCCGGCCCGGTCGGCGGCGCTGGTGGCGGGCGAGTTCCCGACGTTGCGCCTGATCAGCCGCAGCGGCAGGGAGTTCGTGGAGTTCTCCTCGGCTGTCCGCGACAGCCTCGTGGCAGCGGGCTTCACCGTGGACCTCGATGTCGTCGACCGCCCCCGCCACAACCCGATCGTGCGCACCCGGGGCAACGAGTACGACCTGTACCTGGTCTGCCTGCCGGGCGAGTGGCCGAGCGCCTCGGCACTGCTGGCGACCTTCGACGGCACCCGGATCGTCGAGGCGGGCAACGACAACTGGGCGTACCTGGACGATCCTGGGATCAACGCGGAGATCGACCGGATCAACACCCTGCCGGCGGCCGAGGCCGTGCCGGAGTGGAGCGCTGTGGACGAACGCCTGATCCGCGACCACGTGCCTTTCGTGCCGCTGTTCACGTACGTGTACGTGGGTTTCGTCGGCCCGAAGGTCCGCGGCGTGTACACCTCACCGGCGTTGGGGACTCCCGTCTACACACAGGCTCACGTGGGGTGATCCCGCGGGTGGTCCGGCCCCGGCCGGACCACCCGCGTCCGGCACGTCCACGCGCTGCCGCCTGTCCCGGCGGGCGGGCAGCGCCGTTCATGCCGGTCGAGCCGGATCCCGGTGGGAGCGTCCCCCCGACGCTCACGGTTCCGGCCCGCGCCACGGCATCGCGTCGTCGCCGGCCGACGGCCACCCCTCGAAGCCGTGGACCGGCACGACGCCGGTGGTGTCGCCGTCGCGCATGGAGAAGCGGTTTCAGGGAATCGTGGTGATTCGGCCCGTCGGCGGTGTCACCACGATCGTTCTCTCCTGTCGTGATCCACTCCGGGGAGTGGGAATCGCCGAGTTCCGCGTCCGATCGAGTTTCCCGCGTCCGGATCGGGTTCGTCCTCAGCGGCGGACGCACTGGAGCCCGCATGGCGTGCACTTCCACTGTCGCGGTCGGTGTGGCACCCTGCGGCCAGGGGGAATCGTGTACGCGATGTTCGACAGTGCGGAATTTCCGGCCGACCAGCGGGTGGACGCGTGGCGGGAAGCCGTCGAGTCCGCCCTGGTGACCGCGGATGTGCGGGTTCTGGACCCCGCGGTGTTCACCGCGCGATTACATGTCACGTCGTTGGGAATCGCCCAGATCGCCGCTTCCTCGTACGCCTCGCTCGCCGCCCGCCGCACCGCGCGGATGATCAGGAAATCGGACCCGGAGTGCTACCAGTTGGTACTCGTCGAATCGGGACGACAGCGAATCCGGCAACTCGACCGGTGCGAGCACCTGCGGCCGGGTGAACTGGTGCTGTACGACAGTTCGACCTCGTCGGAGGTCTTCGTCGGTGACCAGCCCACGCTCGCCGGGGCGGTGGTGCTGCAGTTCCCGAAGCGTCTGCTCCCGATTCCCGAGGCGCGGGTGGCCCGGCTGGTCGCCGTGCCGCTTCCGGCCGCCACCGGGGTCGGTGACCTGTTCGCCGGGTTCCTCAGGGGGTTGGCCGTCGGCCGGCACGACCGCACCGAACGCGACACGTTGCGCCTGGGCCACATCGCGGTGGACCTCGCGAGCGCGGTCCTGGCACACCACCTCGACGACGCCACCGCGCCGCCGCACTCGCCCGGCCACGTCCTCTACCTCAACGTCGCGTCGTTCATCGACCGGAACCTGCACCGGGTCGACCTGGTGCCCGCGACCATCGCGGCGGCGCACGGGATCTCGGTGCGCTACCTGCACCGGATCTTCCAACAGCACCACGAGACCGCCGTCGCCGCCCACGTCCGGGCCCGCCGGCTGGACCACTGCCGCCGCGACCTGGCCGACCCCGGACTCCGGCACCTGACCATCGCGGCGATCGCGACGAGGTGGGGATTCGGCCGGCCGTCGGACTTCGGCCGGGCCTTCAGGAACGACGTGGGCATGTCGCCGGGCGATTACCGGGCCTGGGCCGGTGTCCACGGAAAGCGGTCGACCGGCCGGGGAACGGGCGTGAACCGCCCCACGGACCGGTCGACTTCCGGTGTGCGTACGCCGGGCGGAGTCAGCCGGTGACCAGGCAGGTCGGGATGCGTGCCGGCGTGCGGGTGAAGATCCCGGCGAGTGCGATGCGGGTCGCACTCGCCGGGACCTTGGTCCGGATGATTTTCCGGCTGGAATGTGACGTTGTGAAAAAGGTCCGCCGTCGGGAATCCGGTCGTCGCGGGCATGCTGGTCGACGTGAACCGATCGGTCGAAGAGCGCTGGATCGAGGTGGTCGACTGGCTTGTCGTGAACGCGCCTGCCACGTTCGAGACTCTCGTACCGCGCGCCACCGCGTCGGAGGTCGACGCGGTGGAAGCGGCAGTACCCGAGGCACTGCCGAACGATCTGCGGGCATGGTTGCGATTCGGCCAAGGCGTCGATTGGCAACCGGAGGAGGTCTTTCCTCCGTTGTTCGCGCCGAGATCGGCGCGGGATGTGCTCACCGCATACCGCCGTCTCGTGGCGGAGGACGAAAGGACCTGGCCGGGCTACGAGCGGGCGGTTCGAGAGGGCGCCGGTGGGCGGTCGGGAGTCTTCCTGAAGTCGTTCGTGCCGATCGCCTCCAGCGGCACCGGAGACTGGTTGTTCGTCGACTTGAGGCCCGGTGCGTGGCACGGCTGCGTGCAGCGGTGGCGCCGGGACGACGGCTGTCAGGTAGGGCCGTTGTGGCGTGGCGTCGGGGACATGCTCGCGGACGTGGTCCAGGGCCTGATCACCGGCCGGGAGGTACTGGCGCCCTTCGTGGAACGCGCACACGCCCAGGGTTTTCGCACCTCCACCACGGTCCCCGTCGTGGAGAACGGCCGGCTGGGCCGGGCCTCCCGCGGCTGAATCCGATGCGGTCGTCGGGCAACTCCTGCCGCCACCGCGCGGCGACCTCCGCGCCCAACGCCTCGGCAACCATGCCGGTGTTGCCGAACAACGATTCGTAGACCGCCAATACCGCTGCCATGACGTCCTACCCTGTTCCCCTCCGCGCGCCCCGGACAGCGGCGGACGGCCCCGACCCGGCAGGGACTTTCGCCGTGCGTTCCCGAAGCCCGACGGCCCTGCTCCGCACGGTCTGCCCGGAGCAGGGTCGGGATGGAGCGAACGAGGAGGACACATGAAGGCGATGGTGTTCCGGGGCCCGAACCGCCGGTCGTGGGAGGACGTGCCCGACCCGGTGGTGGTCGCGCCGACCGACGCGGTCGTGCGGGTCACCGCGGCCACGATCTGCGGGACGGACCTGCACATCCTCAACGGCGACGTGCCCGAGGTGGAGCCCGGCCGGGTGCTCGGGCACGAGGCGGTCGGCGTGGTCGAGAGCGTGGGCGCGGCCGTCACGTCGATCAAGCCGGGCGACCGGGTGCTGGTGTCGTGCATCAGCGGCTGCGGCCGGTGCGAGTACTGCCGCACGGGAGCGTCCGGGCAATGCCGGGGCGGCGGCGGCTGGCTGCTGGGCCACCTGGTCGACGGCACGCACGCCGAGTACGTGCGCGTGCCGTTCGCCGACTTCTCCACCCACAGGCTGCCGGACGAGGTCACCGACGGCGACGCGGTGATGCTCTCGGACATCCTGCCCACCGCCTACGAGGTGGGGGTGCTCAACGGCCGGGTGCGGCCGGGACAGGCCGTGGTGGTGGTCGGCGCGGGTCCGATCGGGCTGGCGGCGATCGAGACCGCGCGGCTGTTCAGCCCCGGTCTGATCGTGGCCGTCGACCTGGCCAAACCCCGGCTGGAGGCGGCGAAGCGGTTCGGCGCGGACGTGACCGTGCACGCCGACGAGGACGTGGACGACCTGGTCGCCGACCTGACCGGCGGGCTCGGCGCGGACCTGGCGATCGAGGCGGTCGGCGTGCCGGAGACCTTCGAGCTGTGCGCGCGCCTGATCCGGCCCGGCGGCCGGGTCGCGAACGTCGGCGTGCACGGCGGACCGGTGACGCTGCACCTGGAACGGCTGTGGATCAGGAACGCGACGATCACCACCGGTCTGGTCGACACCTACTCGACGCCCATGCTGCTGCGGATGCTCGCGGCAGGCCGGTTGGAGGCGACGGGGTTCGCCACGCACCACTTCGCGCTGGACGAGATGGCCCTGGCCTATGACACGTTCGCGCGGTCGGCCGAGACGGGCGCGCTGAAGGTCGTGCTGACCAGGTGAACGCCGATGCCCGCCTCCTCAGGAGGCGGGCACCTCGGCCAACTCCACCACGCTGTACGCCAGCGCGGCCAGGCCGACCACGACCGCCCACGACGACAGGCCGATCGGTGCGGTGTGGAACAGGGCGTTCATGAACGGCGCGTAGGTCAGCAGCAGTTGCAGGACGACCGTGAGCGCGATGCCCGCCGGCAGCCACGGGTTGGCGCGCAGGCGTGCCCGCGGCGACCGGCAGTTGACCAGGTAGGCGATCTGCGCGGCGACGAACACGTTCACCGCCACCGTGCGCGCGTGTTCCACGGTCCCGCCCGCGAACTCGAACGCGGCGAACGACCCGGCCACCAGCAGCAGCGACACCAGCAGGACCCGCCGGACCAGCGCACCGGTCAGCAGGGGCAAGGACGGCGGCAGGGGAGGACGCCGCATCGCGTCGGGGTCGCGCGGCTCGAACGCCAGTGTCAGGCCGAGCGCGACCGCGGTGGTCATGTTGATCCACAGGATCTGCACCGGCAGGATCGGCAGCGCCGTGCCCAGCAGGATCGCGGTGAGGATCACCAGTCCTTCGGCCATGTTCGTCGGCAGCGTCCAGACGATGAACCGGCGCAGGTTGTCGAAGACCGACCGGCCCTCCTCCACGGCGGCGCGCACGGTGGCGAAGTCGTCGTCGGTGAGCACCATGTCGGCCGCCTCCTTGGCGACCTCGGTGCCGCCGCGCCCCATGGCCACGCCGATGTCGGCCCGACGCAGGGCGGGCGCGTCGTTGACGCCGTCGCCGGTCATCGCCACCACGTGCCCGGCGGCCTGGAAGCGCTCGACCAGCCGCAGTTTCTCCTCGGGCGAGACGCGTGCGTGCACCGCGTCGTCGGGCAACCCGAACCGGTCGGCGACGGCACGGGCCGTGGCCGGGTGGTCGCCGGTGATCATGCGCACCTCGATGCCCGCCTCCCGGCAGGCGCGGACGGCCTCCAGCGCCTCCGGGCGGGGCGGGTCGTGCATCGCCTGCAGACCCAGGTACTCGGCCCCGCGCAGGACGTCCTCGGTCAGTTCCAGCTCCTCGGGCACGTGGGCACGGGCGAACGCCAACACCCGCAGGCCCTGCCCGGCCAGGCGTTCGGCCTCGGCGTGGTCGACGGTCCCGGTGAACCCGGCGATGCGCTCGACCGCGCCCTTGAGGTAGACCACGCCGCCCCGGTGCCGGGTGGCCATGAACCGCCGCCGCGAGGTGAACGGCAGTTCGTCCACGCGGTCGGGCACGTCGGTGATCCCGGCCTTGCGCGCGGCCACGACCAGCGCGGCCTCGGTCGGGTCGCCGACCGCGACCCAGCGGCCGTCCCGCTCGACCACGTCCGCGTCGTTGCACGCCAGCCCGGCCAGCAGGCACTCCCGCACGGCACGGGGTGCCGCCGGGTGCGGGCCGAGCGGCGAGTAGCCGACACCGTCGACCCGCCACCGCACGCCGTCCGCGACGACCTCGCGGACGGTCATCGCGTTGGCGGTCAGCGTGCCGGTCTTGTCGGTGCAGATCAGGGTGGTGCTGCCCAGCGTCTCCACGGCCGGGAGCCGGCGGACGACCGCGTGGCGCCGCGCCATCCGGGCGACGCCGATGGCGAGCGTGATCGTCACCGCGGCGGGCAGCCCCTCGGGGATGGCGCCGACGGCGAGCGCGACGGCGGCGGTGACCATCGCGCCGAGCGGTTCGCCGCGCAGCACGCCCACGATCGCGGCGACGACGGCGAGCCCGAGGATGACCCACGTGAGCAGCCGGCTGAACTTGGCCAGCTTGCGGGTCAGCGGCGTCCGCACGCTCCCGGTCGTGCCGACCAGGCGGTGCACCCGGCCGATCTCGGTGTCCGCGCCCGTGGCCACGACCACGCCGCGACCACCGCCGCCGGTGACCAGCGTGGACGAGTACGCCATGTTCGTGCGGTCGGCCGTCGGGGCCGTGGTCGGTACGGGCGCCGGGTCCTTGGCGACCGGGTCGGATTCCCCGGTCAGCGAGGACTCGTCGACGCGCAGCTCGCGGGTGCGCACCAGTCGCAGGTCGGCGGGCACGCGGTCGCCCTCCTCCAGGACGACCAGGTCGCCGGGCACCAGGTCCGCCGAGTCGACCCGCGCGGCCGTGCCGTCGCGGACGACGACGGCGGTGGTCGTGACCATCGCGACCAACGCGTCCAGCGCCCGCTCGGCGCGGCCTTCCTGGAGGTGGCCGATGATCGCGTTGACCAGCACCACGGCGAGCACCACCGAGGCGTCGACCGGCTCGCCCAGCGCGAAGGTCAGCACGGCGGCACCGAGCAACACGTGGATCAGCGGATTGGTGAACTGGCCCAGCAGCCGCCGCACGGCGCCGGGGCCCCGGCGTGCGGGCAGGGCGTTGGGACCCAGGTCGGCGAGCCGCTGCCGGGCCACCCGCGCGGGCAGCCCGGCGGCGGCGTCGGTCCGTGCCAGGCGCACGACCTCGTCCACCGGCAGGCTGTGCGGCGCGGTCCCGCGCTCAGCGGTGGTCGACGGCATCGGCGAGGCCGGCCTGCGGGAAGTCCACCGCCACGACGCCGGGGACCGCGCCCGCGAGCACCGCGGCCACGTGCCGGTCGCCGACGTCGGCCAGCTCGTCGACGATCGACACCCGGCCGTCGACCGCGTCGACCCGCCACCGGTCCCGGCCGCCGTAGCGGCGCAGGCGGCGGCGGACCTCGGCGGCGACCACGCGGTCGTCCCGGGTGACGGCCCGCAGCAGGTCCTGGAGCGTGATCACGCCGACCAGTCGCGTGCCGTCCACCACGGGCACGCTGCGCGCGCCGTGCTCGACCATCCGCCGGGCCACCTCGTCCACGTCCGCGTGCGGCGTGGCGACGACGGGCGGCGTCGACACCAGTCCGCCCACGGTGTGCGGCGGTGCCGTCCGCTGCCGGGGCGGCATGCCGTGCACCAGACCGCGCGGGTCGACGGGCAGTCGGTGCGCCAGCGCGTCGGCCTCGGTGAACACGCCGACCAGCGCGCCGAACCCGTCGACCACGGGCAGCATCGTGAACCCGCGCGCGGCGAGCAGCGCCCCCGCGTCGCGGACGAGGGTGTCCGCACCGACGGTCACCGCCTCGCGGGTCATCACTTCACGGACTCGCATCGCCCGGCCTCCTCCCACAGTTTCCCACGTCCAGGCTTACGACGCGGGTGTGTCGGGATCAGTGGCGGCGGACCCCGCTTCCCGGGACTTTCGCCTCTGTGGTCGGGTGTGACTCAGACGACCTTGGTGTAGTTCACGGTCGGGAACGGGGTGTGGCCCAGCGACTCGTACAAGGCACGGGCGGGTGCGTGGAACGCGTCCCCGCCGGTGCCGATGGAGACCACGGTGACGCCCGCGGACTTCAGGTGGGCCTGGGCGTGGTCGAGCAGTGCCCGGCCGACGCCCCGGCGTCGGTGGTCCGGCGACACGGCGAGGATGTCGATCTCGCCGTGGCGGTCGGCCTCGTGGACGACCCACGCGACGTAGCCCGCGATCCGGTCGTCGAGGTGGGCGACGGCGGCGTGCCGACCCTGTCCGGGGTCGTGGACGGCGGCCACGTGGCGTGCGTAGTCCGCCCGCCAGTCGCCGTGGCGGTCGAGGAACACCCGGTCGCCGACCCGCGGCCGGTAGGAGTCCTCGTAGAACGGTCCGAAGACGGTGATCGTCAAGGCGAGGACCTCGGGCAGGTCCTCGGTGCGCGAGGTACGGATGATCATGGGAGTGGCTTTCTCCTCGCGGGAACCTGGACGGGGTTCAGCCGCGCGTGCGGCAGGCCGCGAAGCACTCCATGCGGGCAGGGTAGCCGGCCACGGGAGGGGTGGCGAAGGGTTGTCGTCGCGGGGGCTTGACACGACCCGGACAATGAAAAATCGGCGTGTCACCACGAAGTCATGGTGAAGCGCCGAACGTAATTTCAAGCTAGCCGCTGTGAGGGGCATTTGTCAACCCACGGGTACGAACAGGAACTGCGGGCCGAGCGGGGCTACGTGGACGGGCTCTACGGGCGACTCGACGACGAGCGCGCCCGGGTCAGGGCGGCGTTCGACGCGGCCCTGCTGGGCAACGGCGGTACGCACCTGGAGCGCGACGACGAGGTGCGCGCGCTGGGCAAGGTCGCCAAGCGGCTCGACGCCGTGGACAACGGCCTGTGCTTCGGCCGGCTGGACCCGCTCGACGGCAAGGCGTCCTACATCGGGCGGATCGGGTTGTTCGACGAGGACGACGACTACGAACCCGTGCTGCTCGACTGGCGGGCGCCCGCGTCGCGCCCCTTCTACACGGCGACCGGCGCGCACCCCGAGGGCATGCGCCGCCGCCGTCAGTTCCACACGCGCGGACGGCGGATCGTCGACTTCACCGACGAGGTGCTGGGCCGGCCGGGCGAGGACGAGCGCGGGGACGCGGCGCTGCTCGCGGCCGTCAACGCGCCGCGCGGCGAGGGCATGCGCGACATCGTGGCCACGATCCAGGCCGAGCAGGACGAGATCATCCGCCTGGACCACCCCGGCGTCCTGGTGATCGAGGGCGGTCCGGGCACCGGGAAGACCGTGGTGGCGTTGCACCGCGTCGCCTACCTCCTCTACACGCAGCGCGAGCGGATGGAACGCCACGGCGTGCTCGTCGTGGGCCCCAACCCGGCGTTCCTGGACCACATCGGCCGCGTGCTGCCGTCACTGGGCGAGTCCGACGTGGTGTTCACGACCGCGGGCGGGCTCGTACCCGGTCTGCGCGTCACGGCCGAGGACCGGCCGGAGGCCGCGCGGCTCAAGGGTTCCCTGAAGATCCTCGACGTGCTCCGGGCCGCGGTCGCCGACCGGCAGGTGCTGCCCGCCGAGCCGATCCGGATCAACCTGCGCGACTTCACCGGTCGGATCGACGCCGCGGTCGCCGAGTGGGCCCGGGACGAGGCGCGCAAGAGCGGACTGCCGCACAACGAGGCCCGCGCGGTGTTCACCGAGATCCTGACCTACGTCCTCACCGAACGCGCCATCGCCCGGATCGGCAAGGGCTGGCTGACCCGCGACAACCGCGAAGCCTGGGAACGGGTGCGCACCGAGCTGCTGGGCGAACTGGCGGTCGACGACGTGTTCACCGGCGCGCTGGACGCGCTCTGGCCGGTCCTGAAGCCGGAGGAGGTGCTGGCCGAGCTGTTCTCCTCGCCGGAACGGCTGCGTTCGGCAGGCGGCGACCAGGCGCTGTGGCGCGAGCGCGGCGACGCGTGGACGGTGTCGGACGTGCCGCTGCTGGACGAGCTGGTCGACCTGCTCGGCCGGGACAAGGCCGACGACCGCGCCGCCCGGCAGGAGCGCGAGGCCCAGGCCGAGTACGCGGAGAGCGTGCTGGACAGCCTGATCAGCCGGGCCGACTCGATGGACGACGAGGACCACCTGTACGCCCAGGACCTGCTCTACGCCGAGGACCTGGCGGACCGGTTCGGCGAGACCGACACGCGCACGCTCGTCGAACGCGCCGCCGCCGATCGGGACTGGACCTACCGGCACGTCGTGGTCGACGAGGCCCAGGAACTGTCCGAAATGGACTGGCGGGTGCTCATGCGGCGCTGTCCGGGCAAGTCCTTCACGGTGGTCGGCGACCTCGCCCAGCGGCGTTCGCCCGCCGGCGCGACCTCGTGGGACGCGGTGCTCAAGCCGTACGCGGAGGGCCGCTGGGTCTACCGGTCGCTGACCGTCAACTACCGCACGCCCGCCGAGATCATGGCCGTGGCCGCCGCGGTGCTCGCCGAGTTCGCCCCGGAGGTCCGGGCGCCCGAATCGGTCCGCGCGTGCGGGGTCCGGCCCTGGTCGCGCGGGGTGACCGACGACGGCCTGGTCGCCGCGGTCGAGGAGTTCGTCCGGGACGAGGCCGGCCGCGAGGGCACCAGCGTCGTGATCGGTCCGCCGGACGTGCCCGGCGCGGTGCCGGCGTCGGAGACCAAGGGCCTGGAGTTCGACGCCGTGCTCGTCGTCGACCCGGACCGCATCCTCGCCGACGGTCCGCGCGGCGCGGCCGAACTGTACGTCGCCCTCACCCGGGCCACGCAGCGCCTCGGCGTCCTGCACCGCGATGCCCTGCCGCGGTCGCTGGACGGTCTGGTCGGGCGGACCGCGCCGGTCGGATCGTGATTTCGGATCTTCATCCATCCGAAATCACGAGCGGTGGCGGGTGGCGGGCAGCCGATAGCGTTGCGGGCGTGAGTGTCACTGTCTCCGTTGCGGAGTTGCGAGAGAGCACCGGCGTCCGGCTGCTGGACGTCCGGTGGCGGCTGGGCGTCCCCGACGGCCGGCCCGCCTACCGGGAGGGCCACCTGCCCGGCGCGGTGTACGTCGACCTGGAGTCGACCCTGGCCGCCCACGGTGGTCCCGGCGACGGGCGGCACCCGCTGCCCGACCGGGCGGCGTTGCAGGACGCCGTCCGGTCGTGGGGCCTGGCCGACGGCGATCCCGTGGTGGTCTACGACGACTGGGACAACCTGGCCGCCGGGCGCGCGTGGTGGGTGCTGCGCAACGCCGGGATCGAGAACGTGCGGTTGCTCGACGGCGGGCTCGCGGCCTGGAAGGCGGCGGGCCTGCCGCTGGAGTCCGGCGACGTGACGCCCGAACCGGGCACGGCGACGCTGGTCGAGGGCCGACTGCCGACGATCGACATCGACCAGGCGGCCACGTGGCCCGGCGTGCTGCTCGACGCGCGCGCCGGCGAGCGGTACCGGGGCGAGGTGGAGCCGATCGACCCGAAGGCGGGCCACATCCCCGGCGCGGTCAACGCGCCCACGGGCGGCAACCTGGCCGAGGACGGCACGTTCCTGGGCGCGGAGGCGCTGCGGGCGCGGTTCGCGGAGTTGGGCGTCAAGGCCGGCGACCAGGTCGCGGTGTACTGCGGGTCCGGCGTCACGGCGGCGCACACGATCGCCGCGTTGCGGATCGCGGGCATCGACGCCGCCCTCTACCCCGGGTCGTGGTCGCAGTGGTCGAACCACCCGGACCGCCCGGTCGCGACCGGCGACCGGTGAGCCACACCGGGCTGACCTCGGGTCTCCCGGCCTGGTCGACCGACCCCGGCGAGTTGGCCCGGGTGTCGGTCGACCGCTCCGGGGTCGCTCCGGACGGGCTGCCGGACCTGGTGGTCTTCGCCCAGAGCGTGCGGGACGTCCGGCGCACGGTCTCCTACGCCGCGAGCCGGGGCGTGCCGGTCGTGCCCCGGGGCGCGGGCTCCGGCGTGGCCGGCGGCGCGGTGGCGGGCGCGGGGGAGATCGTGCTCGACCTGTCCGGGCTCGACCGGATCGCGGACCTGCGGCCGGACGACGCGCTGGCCGTCGTCGAACCCGGCGTGATCACCGCCGACCTCGACGCCGCCGCGCACCCGCACGGCCTGCGGTACGCGCCCGACCCGGCCAGCGCGGCGTTCTCCACCATCGGCGGCAACATCGCCACCAACGCGGGCGGGCTGCGGTGCGTGAAGTACGGCGTGACGCGCGACGCCGTGCTCGCGGTGGACGCGGTGCTCGGCGACGGCTCGCTGGTCTCCACCGGACGCCGCACGGTCAAGGGCGTCACCGGGTACGACCTGACCGGGCTGCTCGTCGGCTCGGAGGGCACGCTCGGCGTGGTCGTCGGCGCGACCCTGCGGCTGTCCCCGCTGCCGACCACCACGGCCACGGCCGCCGCGTTCTTCGCCACCGCCGACGACGCGGTCGCCGCCGTGACCTCGTTGCAGCGTCGGGGACTGCGACCGTCCACGGCGGAACTGCTCGACCAGGCGACGCTGCGCGCGATCGACGACGCCCAGGGCACCGCCCTGCACACCAGGGGCGAGGTGTTCCTCCTGCTCCAGACCGACGGGTACGGCGCCGAAGCCGAACTGGCCGAGGCCGAACGCCTGCTGCGGCCGTCGGCCACCCACCTGGAGACCACCACCGACCCGGAGACGGCCGCCCGGCTGGTCGCCGTCCGCCGGGCCGCACTGCCGGCCGTCGAGCGCTACGGGCGCGTCCTCATCGAGGACATCGCCGTGCCCCGGTCGCGGATCGCCGAGTCGATCACCGCCGTCGGGGACATCGCCCGCCGGACCGGGGTGCGGATCGTCGTGTTCGCCCACGCCGGCGACGGGAACCTGCACCCGATCGTCGTGGCGGACAGCGCGCCGCCCGAGCGCGTGGACGAGGCCGTCGCCGCGATCTTCGAGCATGCCCTGGCCGTGGGCGGCACGCTCACCGGCGAGCACGGCGTGGGCACGCTCAAACGCCCGTGGTTGGCCGACGAACTCGGCGAACCCGTGCTCGACCTGCACCGCCGCCTCAAGTCCGTGTTCGACCCGGCCGGAATCCTCAACCCGGGCAAGGCGATCCGATGACGGTTCCTGATGGATCGACATCAGGAATCGGCATTGGACCGGGTGCGTGCTCCGGACCTAGCGTCCGGATCATGTCCACCTACGTCCCGGGAGCCCTGGCATGACCGCCTCCTACGACAACCCGCCCCACCTCGCCGCGCGCGGCACCGTCGTGGTGCTGCCCGGACGCGGCGAGAGCCCCGCCGTGTACGAGCGCCTCGGCACGCGACTGGCCTTCGACGCCTACCGCGTGCGCGTGCTCGACGACCCGACCCGCGACCCGGCCGCGACCACCACGGCGGTGAAGGAGCTGCTCGCCGAGGGGACCGGCCCGCGCGTCCTGCTCGGCTCCGACACGGGCGCGCTGTTCGCGGCACGACTCGTGGCGGACGGCACCGTGTCGGTCGACGGCGTGGTCCTCGCCGGGCTGCCGCTCGCGGCGCCGTCGGGGTCGGCTCCCGGGTGGGAGGCGGAACTGGAGGCCCGTACCACCTGCCCGACCCATCGCGGCCGGCTCACCGAGGACCCGGACGTGCGGCGCGGCGCGTTGTGGACGGCACCGCCCGCCGAGTGGCACGCGGACCCGGCCGCGGTGACCGTGCCGGTGCTCGGCGTGCACGGCCAGGACGACCTTCTGTCCACTGTGGACGGCGTGCGCGACTGGTTCGCCCGACTGCCCGACGGCGTGCTGGTCAGCCTCGCGGGCACCACGCACGACGCGCTGAACGGCCAGACCCACCGCACCGCCGCGGCGCTGGTCGTGCGCTTCCTGGAACGGCTGCGGTCGGGTGCCGACATCGAGCGGGTGGAGGTCCCGTGACCCGGTACGTGATCATCGGCGCGGGTGCGGTCGGCGCGACCACGGCCGCCGAGCTGCACCTGGCCGGCCGCGAGGTCGTGCTCGTGGCCCGGGGCGCGCACCTGGAAGCCCTGCGCGCCGAGGGGCTGCGCTACGTCCGCCCGGACGGCACGACGACGTTGCGGCTGCCCGTCGTCGGCGGTCCCGGCGAACTGGAACTGCGGACCGACGACGTGCTCGTGCTGGCGACCAAGACCCAGGACGCGGACACGGCGCTCTCGGCGTGGGCGTGGCAGCCGGTGGGGAAGGGCGTCGCCGCGACCGAGCTGCCGGTGTTCACCCTCCAGAACGGACTCGACAGCGAACGCGGCGCGTTGCGCCGCTTCGAGACCGTGTTCGCCTCGGTGGTGTGGTCGCCGGCCAGTCACGTCGTTCCGGGCGAGGTCGTGTCGCCGGCCGCGCCCGCCGTGGGCGTGTTCTGGACCGGCAAGTACCCGTCGGGGGCCGATCCACGGCTCGACGCGATCGCGGCCGACCTCGTGGCGGCCCACCACACGGTGCACGTCGTGCCGGACGTGGTCGCGTTCAAGGCGGGCAAACTGGTGTCCATCCTGCCCAACGCGCTGGACGCCCTCTACCCGGCGACCCCGCTGCGCGACCGGGCCGCCGAGCTGCTCCGGCAGGAGGCCCGTGAGGTGTTCGCGGCGGCCGGCATCGCCGTGGCCGACCTGGAGCCCGTGGCCGAGTTCGTGATCCACGACATCCCCGGGCACGAGCGTGGGGGCAGCTCCACGTGGCAGAGCCTGGTGCGCGGGGTGACCGTCGAGTCCGAGTTCCTCAACGGGGAGATCGTGCTGCTGGCCCGCCTGCACGGCCGGGAGGCGCCGGCCAACGCCGCGGTCCAGGCGCGCATCGCCCGTGCCGCGGCGGACCGGCTCCCGGCGCGGTCGCTGGACGACGACGACCTGCGGGCCACCATTCCCGGACTGTGAGGGGGTTTCCCGCCCGGTCGCCGGGCGGGACCACTCAGGCCGTTGGCTTCAACCCGAACCCGCTGCGGTGGAAGACCAGCGGCAACGGGTCGTCGACGTGCCCGACGGCGTGCAACCGCAGCAGGACGATGGTGTGGTCGCCCGCCTCCACGTGCCGGTCGATCGTCGTGTCGAACCACGCGACGCCGTCGGCCAACGTCACCGCGCCGCCCACCCCCACGGTCAGGTCGAGCCCGGCGAACCGACCGGCCGCCGGACCCGCGAGCTGCCGGGCCACCACGTCGTGGTGTTCGGCCAGCACGGTCACACCCACGTGGTCGGCCCGGCGCAGGGCCGCCCAGGTGGCGGACGTGTTGGCGATCGAGAACGACACCAGCGGCGGGTCCAGCGACACCGAGGTGAAGGAACTCGCGGCCAGACCGACGATCCCGTCGTCGACGCGGGCGGCGACGGCGACGACGCCGCTGGGGAACGTGCCGAACGCGGCGCGCAGCCGGTGGTGCCCGAGTTCGGTGTGCACGTCGACGGACATGGACTCGCCTCCTGTACTCGACGGTTCCCCCCAGCCTCACCCGAGGGCGGCCGACGCGTCCAAGAGCCATTCGCGATCACTACCGATGAACGCTCGTGATGGGTCGGGGGACGTGGTCCGCCCACCCGGCCCGCCTCGTCGCCCGCGCCGTCCACGACGCCGCCCGACACCCCACGCCGAAGTCGGACTCCGGCCCCGAGCCCGGCACCGCCTCGCTGTGCCGGACCGCGTCGCCCGGTGGCCGTCGGCTTCCGACCGCGGATAGGAGCCCCGGTGACGGGTTGGCAAGAGCCCGCCGGCGGCCTTCTCACATGGCGGTCAGGCGTCTCGACGCGGGGCGTGATCGGCTCTAATCGGGGGCATGACGAACTCGCTCGACCTCGAACACCTGCGCACGCTCGTCGCGATCGCCGAGTGCGGCGGGTTCGGCAAGGCCGCGGCGGTGCGCCACATCAGTCAGCCGGCGTTGAGCCAGCACGTCCGGCTGCTGGAACGCGGTCTCAAGCGCAAGCTGTTCGAACGCGACGGCCGCAACATGAGATTCACCCCGGAAGGCGAGCGGGTCCTGGTCGAGGCGCGGCGGATCATCGAGGTGCACGACGCCTCGTTGCGCCGCCTGGAGGCCAAACCGGACCGGACGGTCGTCATCGGCTCGACGGAGCACAGCGCCGGCCAGATCCTGCCCGAGATGATCCGCGCGATGCAGGCCGCGTTCCCCGACTGCTCGACCCGGTTCGAGATCGGGCGGTCGACGCAGCTCGTGGAGTCCGCGCGGCGCGGGACGGTCGACTTCGCCTTCGTCCTGGACCCGACGGGCCAGGGCGCCGGTCACCTGGTGGGCCGGCTGCCGCTGGTCTGGTACGCGGCACGCGGCTGGTCGCCGCCCGCCGCGGGGCGGACCTGGCCGTTGATCGCGTTCGAGGAGCCCTGCGGCCTGCGCGAACGGGCGTTGTCGGTGCTCACGGGCGAGGGGCACGACGTCGAGGTCACCGCGCAGTCCACGACGCTGGAGGGCGTGCTGGCCGGGGTCCGCGCGGGGTTGGGCGTGGCGCTGCTGCCCAGCGCCGGCGGTCGGCCGACCGGGTTGAGCGCGTGCGGCGACCTGCCCGACGCGGGCACCACGCACCTGCGCATGGTCACCCGCCGGGGCTTGGCGGCCGAGGTCGAGCGGACCGCGCTCGCGGCCGGGGTGGAGTTCTTCGCCCAACGGCCCCACCTCCAGCTCGTCCCCGCCGCGACGGCCCAGGGCGCCTGAGCCCGATAAGGCGGGGCTATGGGAATCCATCGGGCACTTGTCTTGGACGGTGCGCCCGGCACGGCCATACGTTCGGACGCGTGACCAGCGCAGCAGCCTTCGACCGGCAGATCCCCGACACCGCCGCGCGGAAGGTCGAGTTCATCAGCCTGTCGCACCTCAACCCGTCGACCGAGCTGGACCCGATCCCCACGCGGGGCATCGACCTCGCCTACTTCCGCACCTACGTCCGCGCCCTGGAAGAGGGCGGCTACGACTACACGCTCCTGCCTTACGGCGCGGGCGGCGCGGACTCCTTCGTGGTCGCCTCGGCCGTCGGCCAGCTCACCGAGCGGATCAAGCCGATCGTGGCGCTGCGGCCCAACACCACCTTCCCGCTCGTCGGCGCCCAGAAGCTGGCCACCCTCGACCAGCTCACCGAGGGCCGCGCCGTCGTCCACCTGATCTCCGGCGGCAGCGACGCCGAACAAGCCCGCCAGGGCGACTACCTGCCCAAGGACCGGCGCTACGCCCGCACGTCCGAGTACATCGACCTGCTGCGCCGCGCCTGGACCGAGCCCGCGCCGTTCGGCCACGAGGGCGAGTTCTACCGGTTCGACGACTTCGGGCCGGGCTTCGCACCCTACGACGCGCCCATCCCGATCTCGTTGGGCGGCCAGTCCGACGAGGCGTTCCGGGTCGGCGGCGAGAAGGCCGACATCTTCAGCTTCTGGGGCGAGCCGCTCGACGACCTGACCGCCGAGATCGACCGGGTGCACGCCATCGCCCGCGCCGCCGGGCGCACGACGTTGCCGCGCATCTGGGTGACGTTCCGCCCGATCATCGCCAAGACCGACGAACTGGCCTGGAAGAAGGCGCACGAGTACGTGGCCAGGATCGCCGACACGTTCGGCAAGTCCGCCTACGGCCGCCAGAGCTTCCTCAAGGGCACGCCGCAGAACGTGGGTTCGCAGCGCGCGTTGTCCTTCGCGGACAAGGCAGACCTGTACGACCGTGCACTGTGGACACGGACCGCCGCCGTGACCAACGCGGCCGGCGCGTCCACCGCGCTGGTCGGCTCGCCCGAGACCGTGGCCGCCGCGATCCTCGACTACGTCGACCGGGGCGCCGACCTGGTCAGCATCCGGGGCTATGACACGCTCGCCGACGCCGTGGACTACGGCCGGCACATCCTGCCGTTGGTGCGCCAGGAGATCGCGCACCGCGAGGCGACCGGGCGACGCGGCACGCTCCAGGCCGACCACCTCGGCAACTACACCGAGGACTACCGGCGCCACGCGACGGCGGACCACCGGTGACGGCCGCGCCGGACCTGTCCGACGAGGCGCTGGCCGCCGTCACGGCCGAGGTCGCGGCCACCGCGACCGCCTACGACCGCAGCGGCGAGGTACCGGTGAAGGGCCTCGACGCCGCGCACCGCGCCGGGTTGCTGACGGCCACGGTCGCCCGCCGCCACGGTGGCCCGCAGGTCGGTCCCCGCGACACCGCCCGCATCCTGACCGCGTTGGGCGAAGGCGACCCGTCGGTGGCACTGATCGCGGCCAACACCCTGATGGCACATGCGGCCGAGGCCGCGGAACCGCACTGGCCGGCGGCCTACTACGCCGACCTGCTGGCCCGGTCCGCCCTCGGCCCGGCGCCGGTCAACGCGGTGCGCGCCGAACCCGAACTCGGTGCGCCCGCGCGCGGCGGACTGCCCCGGACCACGATCCGGCGCACGGCCGACGGCTGGGTGCTCGACGGCCACAAGAGCTATGCGACCGGCGGCACGGCCCTGGCCTACCACGTGGTGTGGGCGGTCGTGGACGAACCGGGCCCGGCACCGCGCGTCGGCCACGTGACCGTCCCCGGCGACCGGCCGGGCATCACGTGGTTGGACACCTGGGACCACCTGGGCCTGCGCGCGTCCAACACGCACGACGTGGTCTACGAGTCCGTGACGCTCCCGGCGGACGCGTTCGTCGAGATCCCGCGCGGCGAGGACGGCGTCTACCGGGACCCGGCGGCCATGGCCGGACCCGGCGGCTTCGCCCATCCCGCGCTCTACATCGGCGTCGCCCGCGCGGCGCGGCAGGCGTTCGTCGACTTCGCCCGGTCACGGGTGCCCGCCGCCCTCGGCCGGCCCATCGCCACGACCGAGCGGATCCAGGTCGTGGCCGGGGAGATCGACCTGCTGATCACCCAGGCCGAGACCCTGCTGCACGGCGCGCTGCTGCGCATCGAGGCCGGCGACCCGATCGGCCCGGGCTTGTCGGTGGTCAAGGTCGCCATCGCGCGGTCGGTCGTGGCCGCCGTGCAGACCGCCGTCGCCGCGCTGGGCAATCCGGCGTTGTCCCGGCACAACCCGCTCGAACGCCACCTGCGCGACGTGCTGTGCGTGCGCGTCCACCCGCCGCAGGAGGACGCCGCCCTGCTCGCGGCCGGGCGGCGCTTGCTTCGGCCCGGCGGTTCGTAGGCCCGGACCGGCGGCACCGGGCCGTCGTGCCGGGTGACGGCCACCGGATGGGTCCGTCGCGAACGGCGTCCGGTGCATTCCGTCCGTCACAAACTGTCCACAGTTGACTTGTGGCGTGCGCTCAGTGGAGCTTGCGGCGTCGGTACGGGTTGCGGCCAGGCAGGCGTGCCCGATAGCCGTGAACCGAGCCCGGTTGCCGGTCGTTGTGATCGGCGCGCATGGACAGTGGAAGGAAGGTTCCCCGGTTGTGCTCGGCTACGCGCGCGGGAGGTCGACGCAAGGACAACCCGATGCGCGGCGTCGGCCATGAAGTCGGTGCGGACCTGAGGCAGGTCGAGTCAGCTCGCCTCTGAGCGTCGCGATGCGGTGATCGGCCCGCGGGTATGGTCATCCGCCACAGATCAGGGGAGGTGCCGGTGGAGAAGGCCACGCCGTCGCACGTGAAGGTAACGCGCCGGCTCGCGATCGGCGTGATCATTGTCGGGGAGCTGATCCTCGTGCTTGGTCCCCTCCTGGCAAAGCCGCTCGACTGGCTGGCGCGGCAATCGGCTGACTGGTGGGGCGCGGCCGGGCAGTGGGCCGGCGCGCTCGGCAGTTTCGCCGCAGTGGTCGTGGCGTTGGCGATTGCGGGCAGCGGCACGCGCGAAGCCCGGGCGAGGGAGCGACGGCGGCAGCAGGCCACGGCCACGCTTGTGCGCGGTGAATTCGAGCTGTCCGGGAATCCGTACCGAGTGGCGCTGATCAACGACAGCCCCTTGCCGGTCTTCGACGTGCAGATCAAAGAGGTGAGGGGGTGGAGGCTTCCCGAGGTGCGGCGGCCCTTTCGAGGGTGGCAGCCGACGGCGGTCCTGCCACCGGGCAAGCGGGTTTTCGTCGAGGCGGTGGTGATGGCCGGGGCGAAGGAAGGCATCAGCGAGTGGTTGGGCTACACCGTGGTGATCGAGTTCTCCACAGAGGAGTACCGCTGGCGCAGAGAAGGTGACGGCTTGCCCGGACTGGTCGAATAGCCGTCCGTAGGCTTGATCTTGGCCTGCTCGTCCCTGATTCGCGGTTCCACCCAGCGCTTCGCCGCCCTCCGAGCCACGTCGGGCGTCTGTGCCGCTCGGAGGCCATCGCTCGGATGATGAGCCGAACGGCCGGTTTCCGGTGACCCGCGCCGCGCGCCAGGCTGGGTCGATGGGCACATCGACAGACGCCGCGGGCGAGGCCGACGACTACTTCGACAAGGCGCTGGACGCACGGCACCGTGCCAAGGACGCGACCGGCGCGGAGCGAGCGGATCTGTTGGCGCAGGCGACGTTGGACATCGGAATCGCGACGTTCTTCGAGTTGCGGCGAGCGAACCTGGACACCGAGGCGCACACGCGGGCGCTGACAAGGCACGGCGGCAGGCTCGACGAGCACTACCGTGCGCTGCTCGGGCACGCGGACGCGTTGACGAAGCAGGCACTTGCCATGGACCGGCATGGGAGTGCGTTGGAGGAATTCGAGCGAAGCTCCCGTCGGATGGGCGGTTGACCATTTCCAGCCCGGCTACCCTGGGAACGGCCGGGGAGGTGTGCGTGAACGTCGAGGACAACCACATCGGCCGCCGCCTGCGGGAGGTCCGCTCGTGGCGGCGGCTTTCGTTGACGGCCGTCGCCGGGCTCGCCGGGATCACGCCCGCGTACCTGAGCATGATCGAGCGGGGCCTGCGGCCGGTCACCAAGCGAGCCGTGCTCGAAGCGCTCGCGACCGCGCTCCAGGTCGCACCCACCGAGTTGACCGGCTCGCCGTTCGCGCCGACCGACGCCAACGGTGCCGAGGCGCACGCCACCTTGCACGAGGTGGAGACGGTGTTGTCGGCCGTCGAACTCGGTGTGGACCCCGGAGTGCGGGTCGCGTCGTGGCCGGAGCTGCGCGACCGGGTGATCCACCTCAACACCGTGCTGCGGCCGGAGGCCGACTACGCGGAGCAGGGCCGTGTCGTGCCCGGTCTGCTGCTCCAGCTCCACGCCGCCTACGTGCACCACCCGGCACATCGTCGCGACGTGTTGGTGGGCCTGCTGCACACCTACCACGCGGCTGCGGTGCTCACGAAGAACTCCGGAGTACGTGGCCTGCCGGTGCTCGCCGCGCGTCTCGCGCGGGAATGCGCCCAGGAGCTGAATTCTCCCGAGTGGCTGGGGTTCTCGGTGTGGCTGCGCGGGCATGCCGCCGGGTCGCAGGGTCGTGCCCACCAGCTCACCGCGTCGGTGCGCGAGATCGACCGGCTGGCCGGGGTCGGCGGGCCGAACGTGCTCCAGGCCCGGGGGATGCTCCACCTGAACGCCGCACTGGCCGCCGCGACGTTGCGCGACGCCGAGACCGCGCGGGTGCACCTGGACGAGGCCGCCGTGCTGGCGGTGCACCTGCCGGAGGGCCGTGACAACTTCGCGTTCCTGCACTTCGGCCGCCCCAACGTCGGTGTGTGGCGGGTGTCGTTGGCGACCGAGCTGGGAGAACGTGGCAAGGTCGCCGAGCTGGCCCGCCGGGTGAACCCGGACGTGTTGCCCGCGAAGGCCCGCCGGGCGATGTACTGGACGGACCTGGGGCGGTCGCTGCTCACCGAGCGGTCCACCGTGGACAAGGGGATTCAGGCGCTGGTGACCGCCGAATCCATTGCCCCGCAACGGGTCCGCAACAACGTCTTCGTCCGCGAGGCCGTCGCGGACCTGCTGCGACGCGCCCAACGTGACTCTGCCGGACGTGAACTGCGCGGCCTGGCCTGGCGCATGGGCGTGGCCCCGACCGGGTGAACCCGGCGTGACGTTAACCGGTGGTTAACGCCACGCCGACGACTACTCCTACGGTCTGCGTCGCCGGGACGTCCGGCGAAAGGAGCGCCACATGGGCCAGCACGAGGACAAGACCGACCAGGATCGGAAGGACCCACCCCACAAGCCGCAGGGATCGGGTTCGCAGGGTGCGCCCGACCCGGACAAGCCGGACGGCAAGCACGGGTCCGGCTCGTGACCCGCACGCACGCCGACCTGGTCGCCGACCTGCGTGCGGCGAACGCGGTGCCCGCCGGGTGGGGGGACGTGTTCGCCGCCATCGACCGGGGCGTGTTCGTCCCCGACCGCTGCTGGGTCGACGACGAACACGGCCGGCCGGTGCCACTGGACCGGGACGCCGGCCCGCACGCGTGGGCGCAGGCGGTGTACTCCGACGTGCCGATCGTGACCCAGCTCGACGACGGCGCGACCGAGTGGCCGGCCACCAGCCGCAACGCCACCAGCTCCGCCTCCCAGCCCAGCCTGGTGCTGGAGATGCTGGACGCGCTGCACGTGGCCGGCGCCCACCAGGTGCTGGAGATCGGCACCGGCACCGGCTACAACGCCGGTCTGCTCGCCGCGCGGCTGGGCGAGGAACGGGTGGTCACGGTCGAGGTGGACCCGGACCTGGCCGACCGGGCACGCCGCGTGTTCAAGAACGCGGGGCTCGCCCCGACCGTGGTGACCGGAGACGGCGCCGACGGGTACCCGGAGCGGGCGCCCTACGACCGGGTGCTGTCCACGGCCGCCGTGACCGCCGGGCGCGTCCCGCTGGAGTGGGTGGAGCAGACCCGGCCCGGCGGGGAATTGGTGATGCCGTGGCGCACCGCGTGGGGCGGTGGCGTGTTGGTGCGGCTGATGGTGCACGAGGGCACCGGAGCGGCGGGGTCGGTGCTCGACGACGCCCATTTCATGACGTTGCGCGACCAGCGTGTGCCGTTCGGCCAGGCCGCGCGGTTCGGGCGGTTGGCCGCCGGCGCCGACGTGCCCCGCACCACGACCGGGGTGTCCCCGCACGTCGTGGTGCACGACCCCGACGCCGCGTTCGTCGTCGGCGTGCTCGTCGGCGGCGCCCGGCACTCGGTGGCCCGGGACGACGCCGACCACTGGGAACTGCTGGTGTTCCACACCGACAGCGGGAGTTGGGCGACGGTGCGGGTCACCCCGGAGGCGACCGCCGCCGGGCGCTACGAGGTGCGCCAGGACGGGCCGCGTCGCCTGTGGGACGAGGTCGAGTCCGCCCACCGCTGGTGGATCGACCATGACAGCCCGCTGCGCCAGGAGTTCGGCCTGGCCGTGACCCCACGCCGCCAGACGGTGTGGCTGTGCGACCCCGACACCGTCGTGGCCACTTACACCACCTGACCCATTCCAGGCCCCGTCGTGTTCGCAGCACTCGGCGGGGCCGTCCTGTATCAGGCGCTCCGACGCACCTGGACACCGGACCTTCACGGGGATCTCCGCGTCGGTGCGGAATCAGGCTGCCCGTGCGTCGATCAGACTCCTCGATGGGATTCGATCCCCATTTCGTCTTGGACCACCCCGCCGCGCCACTCCTAGATTCGTGGCCTGCCCGAAGCGTTTCCGGGCCGTTCCCGGCGTTCCTTGAGGAGAAAGCCCCGTGAGTAGACCCCGTCACGTCACCCTTGCCGGCCGCGCATCGCGGATGATCGTCGGCCTCGCCTCCGTCGTCGTCCTGGCCGCGTGCGGGCCGGGCGTCGCGGCGCAGGGCCCGGGGTCGTCGGAACCCAAGGGCGGCGGCGCGATCACGTTCCTGATCGACTCGCTCGGCGACACGTGGATTCCCAACAACAGCGCCATCTCCAGCTTCCAGGGCCACATCTGGGGCCACGTGACCGACAAGCTCGTCTACGTCGACGACAAGGGCGCGGCCAGCCCGTGGGTCGCCGAGAGGTGGGCGCAGAACCCCACCGCCACCGAGTTCACCCTCCACCTGCGGTCGGACGTCACGTTCTCCGACGGCACGCCGCTGGACGCCGCCGCGGTCGTGGCCAACCTCGACATCTGGTCCAAGGGCGACCCGACGCGCGGCATCAACCCGATCGGCCTGTTCCCCAAGACCTACCAGCGGGCCGAGGCCGTGGACGCCGCCACGGTGAAGGTGTTCTTCGCTGCGCCGACGTTGGGCTTCATCCCGACACTGGGTTACCACGGTTCGATCCTGATCTCCCCGAAGACGTTGGCGCTGCCCGCCACGCAGCAGGCCGACCTGTCCAACGACATCGGCAGCGGCCCGTTCGTGGTGGAGTCGTGGAAGCAGGGCGACAGCGTCGTGCTCAAGAAGCGGCCCGACTACGACTGGGCGCCGGCCGCGTTGGGCCACCAGGGCGCCGCACGACTGGACAAGATCACCTACAAGCTCGTCGCCGAACCGTCGGTGCGCACGTCCGCCGTCCAATCAGGACAGGCCGACGTCGCCTACAACCCGTCGCCCCAGGAACTGGCGTCCTTCAAGGCCCAGGGCTTCACCACCGCGACGCCGCGCTACCTCGGCTTCGTCAACGGCTACGCGATCAACACGAAGATCGCGCCGTTCGACGACATCCGGGTCCGGCAGGCGATCCAGCACGGCATCGACCGCAAGGAGATCCTCTCCACGGTCTACACCGAGGACTGGCTGCCGGCCCAGTCGCTGTTCCAGAGCAACGTCCCGGGCGCGACCGACCACTCGGCCGACTTCGCCTTCGACGCGGCCAAGGCGGACAGGCTGCTCGACGAGGCCGGGTGGGTCAAGGGCGCCGACGGCGTCCGCGCCAAGGACGGCAAGCCGCTGACGTTCACCCTGTACGCGAACCCCTACCTGGCCACCTCCAAGTCCGTGGACGAACTCGTGGCGCAGCAACTGGGCAAGCGCGGCTTCAAGGTCGAGATCCAGGCGTTCGACGTGGTGACGTTCGGCGAACGCGTCAAGGTCAACAGCCCGAGCGTGGCCCTGTACGAGGTCACCCGCAGCTTCATCGACGCGGGCACGGTCGCGGGCGTCCTGACCGACGCGAACAAGGGCGAGAACTGGTTCGGCCTCGGCCAGAGCGACCAGAAGCTCGTCGGGCTCGCCGGTTCGGTGGCCCGCGCGGAGACCGTGGAGGCACGATCGCCCGTGCTCGACGAGTTGCAGGGCCACGTGCTCCGGCAGGGCTACTTCGTCCCGCTGACCCAGATCGTGCAGCGGCTCTACCTCCAGTCGCCCAAGCTGCACGGCGTGTCGTACAACGGCATCGCCTACGCCAACTACTACGCGGCCTGGCTGGGCTGACCGTGTCGCCGTACGCGAAGTACGCGCTGCGGCGCGTCCTCCAGTCGGTCGTCGTGGTGCTGCTCGCGTACGTGTTCACGTTCGTGGTGATCAGCGTGCTGCCCGGCGACCCGGTGACGAACACCCTGCGCAACCCGCAGAACGGGTTCACCGAGGAGGAGATCGCGCGGATCGTCGGCTACTACGGCCTCGACCGCCCGGTCCACGAGCAGCTCTGGCAGTCGCTGTCCCGGTTCGTCGTCGGCGACCTCGGGGTGTCGCTGCGGTCGGACCTGCCGGTGGGCCGGTTGATCGGCGACGTCCTCGGGTCGACGCTCGTGCTCGCGTCCTCGGCGTTGGCGGTGGCCCTGGTGCTGGCGTTCGCGATCGGGCTGGGCACCCGCTACCTGCCGCCGCGCTACGCGGGGGTGCTGCGGGCGTTCCCGTCGCTGTTCCTGTCCGTGCCGAACTTCGTGATCGGCCTGGTGCTGATCAACGTGTTCGCCTTCCAGCTCGGGCTGTTCCGGGTGATCGACGCCGAGGGCGGCGCGGCGACGTTCTTCGCCGCCGTCGCCCTGGGCATCCCGGTCTCGGCCCAGGTCACCGAGGTGCTCGTGGCCAACCTCGACCACGAGTCCGGCCAGGAGTACGCGGCGGTGGCCCGGTCGCGCGGCCTGGGCCGGACCCGGCTGTTCCTGCGGCACCTGCTCAAGCCGTCGGCGCTGCCGGTCGTCACGGTCGTCGCCCTGACCGTCGGGGAGCTGCTCGGCGGCGCGTTGATCACCGAGCAGATCTTCGGCCGGGCCGGCGTCGGCAGCCTGGTGCAGCGGTCGGTGACGACCCAGGACCTGCCGGTGTTGCAGGCCGTCGTGACGCTGGCGGCCGTGGTGTTCGTCGTGGTCAACCTGGTCGCCGACCTGGTCCACCCGCTGCTGGACCCACGCGTGCGGCTCGGCGAGGCCCGCCCGCGACCTCGGGCGGAGGTGGCGGTGTGAGCGTGGCCGTCGAGCCCTTCCTCCGGACGACGCGGGTCCGGCCCACCGTGGTGGTGTCGTTCACGATCCTGGCGTTCGTGCTGGCGTGGTCGGTGGCACCCGGCCTGTTCACCGGGCAGGACCCGGCGGCGGGCGTCCCGGCCGAGAAGTTCCTCCCGCCCGGCGGCGCGCACTGGTTCGGCACCGACCACCTGGGCCGCGACGTGTTCGCCCGGGTCGTGCACGGCACGGCGTCGTCGGTGACCAGCGCGTTGATCGCCGTGGGCATCGGCGTGCTCGTCGGCGGGCTGCTCGGGCTCCTCGGCGGCTTCCTCGGCGGGTGGGTGGACGCCGTGCTGGCCCGGTTCGTCGACGTGCTGCTGGCGATCCCGTCGTTCCTGCTCGCGGTGGTCGTCGTCAGCGCGCTCGGCTTCGAGACGGTCAACGCGGCCATCGCCACCGGGGTGTCGGCGGTCGGCGTGTTCGCCCGGGTCCTGCGGTCGGAGGTGCTCAAGATCCGGCGCGCGGTCTTCGTCGAGGCGTCCTACCTCCAGGGCGGTTCGCGGTGGCACATCCTCGTGCGCCACGTGCTGCCCAACGCGTCCCGTTCGGTGCTGACCCTGGCCGTGCTCCAGTTCGGCCTGTCGATCCTGGTGATCGCGGGCCTGGCGTTCCTGGGCTACGGCGACCCGCCGCCCGCGTCCGACTGGGGCCTGCTGATCTCCGTGGGCAAGGACTACCCGTTGGCGCCCTGGCTGGTCTACGCGCCCGCGCTCGTCACGATCGCCACCGTCCTCTCCGTGAACAGGATCAGCCGATGGCTCCGCAAGACCGACTGACCCTGCTGCGGGTCGAGGGACTGTCCGTGGCGTACGGCGACCACCGGGTCGTGTCCGACGTCGGCTTCACGCTGGCACGCGGCGAAAGCCTGGCGCTCATCGGCGAGTCGGGCTCGGGCAAGTCGACCATCGCCCGCGCCGTGCTGCGCCTGCTGCCGCGCGGGGTGGGCCGTGCGCACGGCGTGGTCGAGTTCGAGGGCCGGGACGTGCTGTCGTTGCCGGAGCGGCGGTTCCGGCCGTTGCGGGGCCGGCGGATCGGGTTCGTGCCGCAGGACCCGGCCAACGCCCTGAACCCGGTGCGCACCGTCGGCTCGCAGGCCCTGGAGGCCGCCGCGTTGACCGGGTCCGCGGACCGCCGCGACCTGGTGCTCGACACGTTCGCGCAGGTCGGGCTGGACGACCCGCGCCGGGTGTTCGACTCGTACCCGCACCAGCTCTCCGGCGGCATGCTGCAACGCGTCCTCATCGGACTGACCGTGCTGCCCCGGCCCGCGCTGATCGTGGCCGACGAGCCCACCTCGGCGCTGGACGTCACCATCCAGAAGCGCATCCTCGACCTGCTGTCACGGCTGCGCGCGGAACTGGACATCGGCCTGCTGCTGATCACCCACGACCTGGCGATCGCGGCCGAGCGCGCGGACACGCTGGTGGTGCTCAAGGACGGCGTGGTCCAGGAGTCCGGCCGCACGGAGACGGTCTTCGCCTCGCCCGCCGCCGACTACACCCGGCGGCTGCACGCCGACGTGCCCGCGCTCAACCCGGACCGCTACCGCGACCTGCGCACCGGCCGGGTCGGCACGCCCCGGATCGAGGTGTCCGGGGTGACGAAGACCTTCACCGTGGAAGGCCGCACGTCCACCGCCGTGGACGACGTGTCGTTCGTCGTCGACTCGGGCACCACCCACGCCCTGGTCGGCGAGTCCGGTTCCGGCAAGACCACCACGATCCGCCTGCTGCTGGGCCTGGAGGAGCCCGACCGCGGCGGCATCACGGTGGCGGGGGAGGAGGTGACCGGCCGGTCGCACGCGTCGTTGCGCTCGCTGCGGCGGCACCTGCAACTGGTCTACCAGAACCCGTTCACCTCGCTGGACCCGACGTGGACCGTGCGGCGCCTGGTCGCGGAGCCGTTGGACCGCTTCGGCGTCGGCACCCGCGCGGAGCGCGCGGACCGGGTGCGCGCGGCCCTGGCGTCGGTCGGGTTGGCCGAGGGACTGCTCTCCCGCACGCCGACGGCGTTGTCGGGCGGGCAACGCCAACGCGTCGCCCTGGCCCGGTCGCTGGTCCTGCGGCCGGACGTGATCGTGCTCGACGAACCGACGTCCGCGCTGGACGTCAGCGTGCAGGCGGGCATCGTCGAGGTGCTGCTCACCCTCCAGGCCGAACTGGGCCTGACGTACGTGTTCGTGTCGCACGACCTGTCCCTGGTACGCCAACTCGCGCACACCGTGTCCGTGATGCACCGGGGGCGGATCGTGGAGGGCGGGCCGGTGGACGTCGTCTTCGACAACCCGGTCGAGCCTTACACCCGGGCGCTCGTCTCATCGATCCCGAGCGGCCGGCCCGGCGTCGTGGAGGTGACCCGATGACCACGTTCGGGTTCAACACGAGGGTGTCCTTCGGCGACGACGAAGGACCGGCCCAAGGGCTGCGCGACGGCATCGCCCTGTTCAAGACCGCCGAGGATCTGGGCTTCGCCTCGGGGTGGGTCTACCAACGCCACTTCGACCACTACCTGTCGTCGCCGCTGCCGTTTCTCGCGGCGGTGGGCCGGGAGACCTCGCGCATCGGCCTGGGCACGGCCGTCCTCCCGTTGCGCTACCAGGAGCCGATCCTGTTGGCGGAGGCCGCGGCCACCACCGACCTGCTGGTGGACGGCCGCCTGCACCTGGCCGTGTCGACGGGCTCGAACGCCCCGTTCGACGCGATCTTCGGCGCCGTGCCCACCGACGCCCGGACCGAGGCCGAACGCCGTCAGCGCCGGTTCCTGTCGGCCGTGTCCGGCCAGGTCCTGCACACCGTCGACGGGCCGGGCCAGGGCGCCCCGGTGGGCACGGGACTCCGCGCCACCCCGCACAGTCCGGGCCTGCGCGGGCGGGTACGCCAGGGCGCCGCGAGCCTCGGGTCGGCCGTCCGCGCGGCCGAACTGGGTCTGGGTCTGATCACCGGGACCGTCCTGCACGGCCTGGCGGACGGCGAGACGTTCGGCGCGTACCAGGCCAGGATCATCCGGGCCTACCGGACGACCTGGCGTGCCGTGCGCGGCACCGAACCGCCACCGGTGGCCGTGGCCGCGTCGATCCTGCCCGGCACCACGGCGCAACTGCGCGCCACGTACGCCGACTACGACCACCAACGCCGTACGGAAGGCATGGCCGCCTCCCGTCCCCGTGGCGCGTTGCCCCCGGTCGTCACCGCGGATCTTCCGACCGGGATGCGCATCAGCCCGGTCTTCCACGGCACACCCGACGAGGTGACGGAAGCGGTCCGGACCGACCCGGGGCTGGCCGAGGCGGACGAGATCGTCCTGTTCCTGCCGCCCGCTTTCGGCCTGGCGGCCGACGTCCGCCTGCTCGCGGACGTGGCCGCGGCCTTCGGTGTGTGATCGTGTACCCATGACCACTCTGCGGGAAGCGACCGCGCTCGCGTCCACCGAATCCGGCCTCGCCGTCGTCGCCACCCTCCGCGCCGACCACACCATCCAGGCGTCGCTGGTGAACGTCGGCCTCTTGGCACACCCGGACTCCGGCGAGGACGTGCTCGCCTTCGTGACGTACGGCCGCGTGAAGCTCGGCAACCTCCGTGCCCGCCCACAGCTCTCGGTGACCTTCCGCGCCGGGTGGAAGTGGGCGACGGTCGAGGGTCAGGCAGAGATCGCGGGACCCGACGACGCCCGGCCGTGGCTGCGTGACGCCGAGCAGTTGCGCCTGCTGCTGCGCGAGGTCTTCACGTCGGCCGGTGGCACGCACGACGACTGGGCCGAGTACGACCGCGTGATGGCGGCCGACCGACGCGCCGTCGTGCTCGTCCGGCCGACGAGGGCCTACTCGAACCGGACCGCTTAGGCCGCGCGCCACGCCTGGCCGAAGTGCCGGATCAACGGCGGGTAGACGACCAGGTACCGGAACGGCGCGATGGCCTTCATGTAGGCCCGGCCGAGCGCGCCGTTCGGTTTGACCAGCACGGCCATCTGGCCCCGGTAGCCGCCGGTGCCGTCGGGCACCCAGGCCAGGTGCACGACCGCGTGCACGGTCCGGTTGGCGATCTCGGCCGCCCACTCGGTCTCGGTCAGGTAGACGGAAGTGAACGGCCGGTGCGGGAATTCCGGTCCGGGCGGGGCGGACGCCAGGTCGGCGGGCAGTCGGTCGCGCAGCGTCCCCACCCGGGAGCCGATGCCCGAATCCGGTGCGTCCCAACCGAACCACGAGCCCAGCACCCGGCGGACCACGACCAGCGCACGGGCGGCGCGGGAGGGGGTGTCGGCGGCGTCGCGGTTCGCGGTGAGCCGCACCAGGCGGGGGAAGTCGTCGACGCCACCGGGTGTCGGCAGCGCCCAGACGTCCTCCAGGTGGAAGTCGGGGGCGATCTCGTGGATGCGCCAGGGCTGCCGGGTGTGCGCGGTGTCGGGAAGTCTCATGCCGTCGTCTCCAGTCCGTGCCACGAAGTCCGTCGTTCACGCCATGATCCGTCACCCGGTACCCCTAGGCTTGTGCCATGAGCGAAGAACCGGGCCTGGTGTCGTTGAGCGCGGTCGTGGTGGCCGCCGTGATCCGGGAGGACGTCCCGGCTTTCAACGAGGCGGCCGGCTCGCTCGGCGAGGTCATCGACGAGGCCGACCCCGCCGAACTCGACGAGGCCGCGGCCCTGTTCGCCGCCGCGATGCCCCAGGTCGGGCCGCGCGGCGTGGTGGCGGGCGAGATCCTGGGCACGCTGGTCGAACTGGGCGCCTCGCCCGACCTCGGCCCGTGGGTGGACCGGGTGAGCCGGGCCTTCGAGGAGCGCTGGGCCGAGGCCGACCGGTGGGGTGCCGGGCTGCTCGGTCCACTGCAGCAGGAACGGGTCCGTCGGGCGCCGTTCGACCGCGAGCGGCTGGCCTCGGCCGCCGAGAAGGCGGCCGAGGAGGTCGAGTCCGCGCACTGGCTGGTCGGTCTGCTCGCCGTGCTGGACGACGAACGCCTCGTGGTGCTGCACCCGGTGAGCGGGCGCGGGTTCGAGATCACGATCGGCGGCATCGCCGACAACTTCCAGCTCCACACCCTCCTGGCCGCGACCGTGATCGGCGACGCGTCCAGCGGTCTGCTCCTGGGCACGCCGCCCGCGCCCGAGTGGGTCGCCGCCGCGACCGACGCCGATCCGCACCCCGAAGGCATGACCGCACACGGCCAGTTCAACCTCGTCGACGCGCACGGCGAGTGGATCTGGAACGAAGGCCGCCCGGCCGCCATCCCGGTGTTCGACGGTCGCCGCGTGGTCGTCCTCGAACCATTGCCTTACGAGCGCTCGTGGAACGCCGGCCGCATCTACCCGGACATGGTGCCGACCGTGCGGCTGGACCGCGTGCTGCCCGAGGACGAAGCCACCCGCTGGTTGTCGGCCGTGCGACCGGAACAGCGGTAGCCGCCGAAGCGGAGCCGGCAGTACGGCGGTACGGCGGACGTCAAGATCACGGGCAACGCGTGGTCGGGCGACTCGGGCGGGCCGCAGATGTACAACGGCCTCCAGGTCAGCAGGTGGCGACCCCAGCCACCTGCGGCCCATCCCGCGCGAGTTATACGTTCAGACACCGCGAATTGTGCGTTCAGACACCGCGAGTCGTTCGTTCAGGCAAGGCGGACGGGCAAGGACTCGTACCCGGGGATGAGGACGTTCCTCGCCGGACGCCGCGGACCCACCACGACGGGCCGTCCGGGTTCGAACAGCGCGTGCAGCAGGTGGCCGATCTCGGCCCGCGCCAAAGCCGCGCCCAGGCACAGGTGGCGTCCGGCGCCGAACCACAGCTGCCGGGTCTCCGGCGCGTACGGACGCCCGATGTCGAACGGCCCGACGGCGTTGTTGGCCGTGTGCGTCAACAACAACACCCGCTGTCCTTTGTGGAGCGACGAGCCGCCGACGGTCACCGCGTGGGACACGTGCCGCCCGATCACCGGCGCCGGAGTCGTCACCCGCAGCCCCTCCCGCACCGCGCCCCCGAGCAACCCCGGGTCGGCCAACAGCCGGTGCTGGTCACCCGTGTCGTGGAGCAACGCGACGATCCGCGTCATCGCGGTGGCGGCCGTCTCCGTTCCCGCGACCATCAGCAACGCGGCCAGCCCCGTGGTCTCCTCCTCGCTCAACCCCAGCTCACGGCAGCGGCCCAGGAGCGTCGCGGGATCGGCCTCCGCGTACGCCCGCGGCACGTTGCGCGTCAGCCCGGCGATCAACGGCCGGGCCTGGTCGATCACCGCGCGGGGCAGGGTGGTCGACGTCGCGCTGCCCAACGCGAGCTTGGCCAGTCTTTCGCCGGTGGCGAAGACCCGCCGCGCGTCGTCCGCCTCGTCGAGCCCCAACAGCTCGATCATCATGCGACCGACCAGCACCCGTGCGAGGTCGGCCAGGTCGATCGCACGTCCGGCACGCAGCCGGTCCCGGGCGGGCCGCAGGGCCGGTGCGAAGACCCGTTCCACCAGTTGCTGCGCCGACGCGTCGGTGAACAGGTCGCGGGCGCGGCTCCTGAGGTCGGCGTGGCCCGGCCCGTCGAAGATGCGGTACACGTAGTCGCCCAGGACCTGCGCCCACAGGTGGCCCACGCCGCCTTCGCCGAGCAGCGTGAAGTGGGCGCCGTCGTTGAGGATCTTCCGGGCGAGCGACGGGTCCGTCACGACCCAGCCCAGCTTCGGCACGTGGCGGATCGGGCCCAGCAACCGGCCTGCGCGCAGCAGCGCGAACAGGGCGGGGCGACTGGCGAACAGCAGGCGGTCTTCGTGCCATCGGGCCTGGAACATGACCGGGACTCTACGATTCCCCTGCCCGTCGTGCTGCGGCGAACCGACCCAGGTGGCTCAACACCTCGGCGAGGCCGGACCGGGCTTCGGCCGCGACCTCCTTGAAGCGCGGGTTCCCGGCGGCCAGGCGCTGTGCGATCTTCACGTGCCGCCGTGCCACGGGTAATGCTTCTTCGACGCGTCCTACGCGGATGAGCAACGCCCTGAGCTTGCTCGACGAGTGCGCGAACTGGTCCAGGTAACGGCTTTCGTCCCGGGTCGCGAGCAACTCGTACAGCTCGTTGCCCCGGCGGCAGTCGACGATCGCGTCGGCATACCGGCCCTGTCTTGCCCGGAGGTCCGCGAGGCTGTGCAGGATCTGGGCGAGTTCCGGCGGCCGGTCGTCGAAAAGCTCGGCCGCCTTTCGCAGCGTCCTCAACGCCGTGGCGTGCCGACCGACCGCGTGCTGTATCTCGCCCAGCAGCTTCAGTGCGTGGTCGGTGGGTGTGGTCCCGTGTGTGATCCGGACCGACTGGAGCGCTGCCGCCGCGGCCGGACCGTCGTGGCCGAGGCGAGTGTGGAACTCGGCGAGGTCGGCCATCACGTCGGCGAGCAGGTCGATTCTGTTGGTGATGCGCAACAGGACCGCGGCGTCCGAGATGCATGCCGCCGCGTCCCGCCATCGGCCTGACCGCGCGTATTGGTGGGCGAGCGTAACGAGGGCATCGGCTGGAGCCGGGTGTGCGAACGGGTCGGTGCGGCGCGTTGTGTCGACCGCTTCTCTCGCGGCTGCGAGAGCCTCGCCCGATCTGCCGAGCCGATTCATGATCGTGTTCAGGTCCACGAGCGTCGAGGCGAGCACGACCAGCAGGTCCGGTCGTGACGAGGTGACCTGCCGCAGGTGCGTCACCGCCTCCAGACAGACCGGGAGTGCGTCCGCGTGACGGTTCTGCGTGAGGAGAACGGCGACCAGTCCGGCAAGCGTTACCGCCAGGTTCGGCCTGCTGCTCTGCCTGGCGACGTCGACCGCCTCGAGTTGGGCGTCGGTCGCCTCGTCCGCGCGTTCCAGGCGGAGAAGGATCCGGCTGAGCTGCTCGAGATTGCGAACCAGCATGGCCCGATGGCGAGCCGGGTTCACCGCGGCGAGATCTCGGGCCGCTTCGACCGCTTTGCGGATCGCGGCCAGCGCGTCTTCGTGTCGACCTTGTTTCGTCAACACATGGGAGAGGTTGTGGAGGTCGTAATGCGGTTCCGGAAGTTCCGGGCCTGGCTGTCGTCCGAGCGTCCCGCGCAGGTCGATGGCCTCCATGATCGTGGTCGCCGCGTCGGCATGGCTGCCCAGCCCGGAGAGAATGGCACCCCGGTTGGTCAGCGCGTGGACCAGATAGGGCAGGTAGTACTTCTCGCCTGACGCGACCAGACGACGTAGCACAGCCAACGACTCGGTGTTGGCCGTGAGCGCGACGTCGTACTCGCCCAGCTCGGCGTGGATGCCGCTCAACTTGATCAAGGCGAGGGCGGCCGTGTTCTCGTCCTCGGGTATCTCGCGGGCCACCGCGACGGACTCCACGGCGGCGGCGAGGGCGTCGTCGAGTCGGCCGACATGGACATTGCCCACGGCGAGATTGCCCAGGTCGAAGGCCAGGGACGTGCGGTGTCCGTCGTCGTTCTCGACAAGTCGGCGGGAGACGTCCACGCATTCGGTGTTGGCTGCGAGCGCGTCCTCGAACCGGCCTGCCTGGAGGCAGTTGTGGCTCAACAGGCTCAGGGACAGTCGAAGGGCTACCAGGCCGTCCTTGGGGTCTTTCTCCGCCAGTCTCCGGGAGAGTGGCAGGAGCGCCTGCGTGATGGTGCACAGCAGTCGGGCGTCGCGCTCGTGATCCAGGGGTAGAGCCTTGCGCAGTTCGACGCAGGCAAGGGCCAGATGCGGGTCGTCGCGTTCGGCGCAGAGCGTCAGTGCGCTGTCCACGGCGTCGGTCAGCAGGCCGTTCGGAGCGTCCAGGGCCTGGTGCGCGAGGACGTCGATGCTGGAGATCAGGTACTTGTGCAGCGCGGCCCGGACGGTCGGTCGGCGTTCCGCCGCGAGCCTGAGGGTGTTGAGCAGTCGGACGCGGCCGGACGGGCTGTGGGTGTGCGCCGTCGTGACCACTTCGTCGAGCACCGGGGTGTCCAGCAGTTCCTCGATCAGCAGGTCCGGGCCGAAGGACGTCATGAGCGGGTCGCCGGGGTACAGGTCGGCCAGCCAGTAGGCGATGCGGCTGCGGCGTTCCCGTTGGGCCTCGCCGGCGAACTCTGGGAGGGCGGCCAACCGGTCCGCGGCCTCGGCGGCGGAAGGGGCGGTCAGCAGGGTCAGGAGTACCGCGCGTAAGGCGTGTGTCTCGTGGAGGTCTGCCAGGTGGTGTGCGGGCAGGAGGCGGGTCCACCTGTTTCGTTCCCGGGTGACGATGTGGGCCAGGACGTTCTCGCGGACCGGGTTTGCTGTGCGGTGGCCGTGTAGGGCGAGTAAGGCGGCCACGTGGACGAGTAGCGGGTTGGCGTAGTCGTCGTCGGTGACGTCCGGTGGTGGGACGGGTTTCAGGTTCAGGTGGTGGCTGAAGGCATCTACGGCGGCCTTCGCGTGGGTGTGGCGTTCCGCGGGGGACAGGGTGTGTTCGGCCAGGTCCAGGTGGAGCGTGGTGAACAGGGACGCTGTGCGGTGGCCGGCTCGGTCGAGTTCCGGCCACCAGTGCGTGGCGCGGGACAGGAGTACTACGCGTATTCGAGGGCCGTCCGGGCGGGTGGCCAGTCGTTCCAGGGCTTTGCCGAGGACGGCGGTTCCCTGCTCGGGGTAGTCGATCGTCAGGACCGTGTCGGTGGTGGGGGCCAGGACGGCAAGGGTTTCCGGGCCGGCGCGGCCTGAGGCCCAGGCGGTCATGCGGGTGCAGAACTCGGCTGCCAGGCGGCTTTTGCCTGAGCCGCCTTCGCCGGTGATGTGGGCGATGGCGAAGGGGTGGTCGGTTTCGCACCAGGTTTGGAGGGTGGTGAGCAGGTCTTCGCGGCCCAGGTAGGGGACTACGCCGAAGTGTGGTTGCAGGAGCCAGACTTCCGGTGGGTGTGAGGGGAGGGGGTGGTACGGGGGATCCGGTGGGGGCGCTGGGTGGTGGAAGTTGATGTCGCCGTAGATCTTGCCGGCTTGGACGACGTGGCTTGCGTAGCCGGTGATGGCGTTTTCGACGCTGTTGGACATGGGTCGTTCGGTCATCTCGCCGAGTGTGCCGCATCTTGATGGGGTGACAGGTGCTTGGTCGCCTGGTCCGGGGTTGAGTCGGGGAAGCTGTGCAAGCGGTCGCTCGCCGCTCGGGCCGACCACCGGGGAGGGCCACTCAGGGGGATCGGCCCCGGGTGCGCCGCCGTCGTGGGTCGAGTCAGATGCTGCCGGTGCACGGCATAGGGACCTGTGCGCGCAGGTAGCGGGCTGATCGGCATGCTGCCCATGCTTCGTATGGGGTTCTGCGCGGGTGGATAGCGGGGTTGGTCGTGATGGTGCCCGTACCCCGTCGTGTCGTCGACCGGTGGCATGTCGTGGGTGCCCGACATGCCACCGGTCGCGGTGGTTGATCTTGTCGTCGTGGTCAGGCGATGCCGGCGGCGATCAGTTGTGCCCAGATCACCGACTGGTCCACTACCTCCACGTCGTGCTTCTCCGCCTTCGTCAGCTTCGCGGCGCCGACGTCCGCGCCCGTCACGAGCAGGTCGGTGGTGGCCGAGACCGACGAGGTGGCGGTGGCGCCGGCCTTTTCGCACAGGCGCTGGAAAGTGGGGCGCGGGACCTTCTCGCCCGAGCGGGGGTCGCTGATGGTTCCGGTGATGACGATGGTCTTTCCGGCCAACGGCGCGTCGGAGGCGACCACGGCCGGGAGGTCTTCCTCGCGGACGTCCAGTGATACGCCGCGTTCGCGCAGGCGTTCCAGTTCCGGGCGCAGGCGGGCCAGGTGTTCGGTCAGCGAGGCGGCCACCTTGGGGCCGATGTCCTCCACGGCCACCAGGCGTTCCTCGCCGGCGTCGGCGACTTCCTCCAGCGAGCCGAAACCGGCCTTGCACAGGCGGGCGGACGTGCCTTCCGACGCCATCGGGATCGCCAGGCCGATCAAGGCGCGGCGCAGGCCGACCGCGCGGCTCTTGTCGATCGATTCGATCATCCGGGTCGCGGAGGTCTCGCCCACCCGGTCGAACTCCAGCAGGCGTTCCTTGGTCAGGGTGTAGAAATCCGACGGGTTCTCCAGGAGGCCGGTCTCGGCCAGGCGCTCGATCCACACCGGACCGATCGCGTCGATGTCGGCCGCCGCGCGCGACGCCCAGTGGATCAGGCGGCGCACGGTCTGCGCCGGGCAGGCCACGTTGGTGCAGAACAGCTCGCGACTGTTGCCCTGTTCGGTCAACGGTTGTGCGCACGACGGGCAATGCGTCGGCGGCACGATCTCCTGCTCCTCGCCCGTGCGCTTCGACTCGTCGAGCACCCCCGCCACGAACGGGATCACGTCGCCGGCCCGGCGGACCAGCACCGTGTCGCCGATGCGGATGCCCTTGGCGCGGATGACCTCCTGGTTGGCCAAGGTCGCCCTGGTGACCGTCGTGCCGCCCACGAACACCGGCTCCAACCACGCCACCGGCGCGATCTTGCCCGTCTTGCCCACGTCCCACACGACGTCCGCCAGCACCGTGGTCTTCTCCTCGGCCGCGAACTTGTACGCCAGCGCGCCGCGCGGGGAGTTCGACCGGGTGCCGGCGGCCGAGTATGCGTCGCGGTTGGCCAGCCGCAGCACGGCGCCGTCGAGGTCGTAGTCCAGCTCGTTGCGCTCGCGCTCGATGTCGGAGATCACGTCCTGGGCCGCCGCCGCGTCCGAGCAGTGCCGCATGTCCGCCACCGTGAACCCGAACGTCCGCAGCCCCTGCTCCAGATCGGCCGCCGCGCCGTCCGAGGCGTCCAGGTCGAACGCGAAGAACACCATCCGCCGCCCGGCCACCGCCGCCGGGTCCTTGGCCCGCAGCGTGCCCGCCGCCGCGTTGCGCGGGTTGATCAACGGCTTGTCCTGGTGCGTCTCGTTGTAGGCCGCGAACGTCGACCGCAGCATGACCGCCTCGCCGCGCACCTCGACGCGCCCGGACGTGTCGATCTTCGGCGGCACGCCGTCCACCAATGCCCTGACCAGCGGTGTCACGTCGTCGCCGGTCGTGCCGTCACCGCGCGTGACGGCCCGCGCCAACCGGCCGTCCTCGTACACCAGCGCCAGCGACAACCCGTCCAGCTTGGGCATCACCACGACCGGCTGGCCCGGGAACCGGTCGAAGAACGCCGCCACCTGCTCGGGCTTCGTCGCCTTCTCCAACGACAGCATCGGACGCGAATGCCGTACCGGGGCGTGCAGCACGGCCGGCGCACCCACCTGCTCCAGCGGATTCGGGTCCGGCGTCCACTCGGGATGGGCCGCCACGAGAGCGCGCAGCTCGTCCTCGATCGCGTCGTACTCGGCGTCGGCCACCAGCGGCGAACCGCTGTAGTAGGCGTCGCGCAACGACACGATCTGATCGGCGAGTTCCCGGATGCGTTCCTGAGCGTTCACAGGGCACAAGCTACCTCCGGGCACCGACAGTTCCGGTGGAGTCCTGGCCACGCGGTCGGGTAATGAGTCGACCCGGTGACGTCCTGGGGGTGGCGGACGTCACCGGGTCGGGGGCGGCCGGGACGGGGGAGGGGCGTCCCGGCGTGCTCAGCGGACCGGCGGGACGAGGGCGCGTCCGGCCGAGTCGAACGCGGTGACCTGTTCGGGGTCGGCGCCGGACGGCCACCACGCGAGGAAGTAGCCGTCGTGCACGGACGCGGTCACGTGCCGGCCGTCGGCGGTGTCCACGGTCACCCGGCTGACCTCCGGCGAGACCAGGCCGTACGCGATCCGCGCCGCGTCCGGACCCGACGCCTGGCCCGGGACGGCCACGGTCTGGAGCACCTCGCCCGGCGCGAGCGCGGCGTCGGGCGTCAGGCCGCTGAGCGTGCCGCCCCGCACGGAGTCGCCGTCCCGGACCCCGAGCCAGTCGGCGCACAGCGCGACCTGCCGCCCGCTCGCCACCAGCGCGGTCTGGAACACGCCACGCCGTTCGCCGACGACCGGCCGCAGGTCGGACGCCGCGTCCGGGAACGCGTCGCGCACGTCGTCGGCGCACCGCGTGCCCAGTGCGGCGGTCTCGGCCGGGCCGAGTCCGCTCGGCTCGGCGGTCCACGACGCGTAGGCGGGCTGTGGTGTCACCAGGACGTCCGCGACGAGCAGGACCGCCACCAGGAGCGCGACCGCCCCGGCGGGGACGAGCAGCCACCCGCGCCGGGTCCGGCGTCGTGGCCGTGCGCGGACGGCGCGTTCGATCCCCATGCGCATGCTCTCGGCCTTCGCGGCCGGGATGCGCCGTGCCGCCGGCAGGTCGCCCAGGATGTCGTGCATCGCTCCTCCGTTCATCGGTTCGAGGACAGCGGGACGGGCGGCACGAGCGCGGCGAGGCGGCGGCGTGCGCGGGACAACCGTGAGCGCACGGTGCCGACCGGAACGCCTAACGCGATCGCGGCGGACGCGTAGTCCAACTCGCCGAACACGCACACGGCGATGACGTCCCGTTCCCGCTTGGGCAGTCCCGCGATCGCGGCGAGCACGTCGGCCATGCGCCGTTCGTCGTCGATCTTCGCGGCCACGGTCTCGGCCAGTTCCGGCTCGGGTGGACCGGCCGGGATCCGCCGGAGCAGCGCGTCGTAGCGGGTCCCGGACCGCCGGTGCCGGTGGGTCACCCGGGTGGCCACGCCGATCAGCCACGGCAGCAGCGACCCGGTGTCGAGCACGAGTCGACGGCGGGTGCGCCACGCCTCCAGGAACACCGCGGAGACGAGGTCCTCGGCCACCGACCACGATGCCACCCGGCGGAAGCAGTAGTTGTACACGGCGTCGTGGTGGCGGCCGAACAACTCGCCGAACGCCTCGGCGTCGCCGGTCACGGCCGCGTCCCACAGCTCCTGGTCGCCCATCACACCCCTTCATGCCCGCCCGGCAGGTCCTGGTTCCCGCCCCGAACGCGAAAGTTCCGCTCGGGCCGGCGCCGGCCCGAGCGGAACGGGGGTCGTGCGGTCAAGCGGTCAGCTCCACTGGCCCTTGCCGTTGGGGAAGACCGTGGTGTTGTGGTACGGGTTCGACTCCTGGATGCAGTTGAAGTAGTCGACGTAGCAGAACTTGCGCTGGGTCCAGGAGTTGTACCGGTTCCAGTTCACGCCGTACTGCTGACCCGACTGCGTCAGGCCCTTGTCGGTCCAGCCGATCCAGTGGGTCTCGCCCCAGCGCTCGGTGTAGGCGTGCGCGCGGATCCACGAGCCGTCGCCGCACCACTTCACCCGGTGGTGGGAGGTCCACAGCCTGGCGCCGAAGACGTTCTTCGCCTGCCGCCAGGCGTCCCAGCTCCAGCAGGTCACGGCGGCCGAGTTGAGGTCGTCCTTCTGCAACTGGGTCAACGCCTGGCCGTTGGCCGCGGCACCCGCGATGTAGTCGGACTTGGCGAGGGGGGATGCCTCCTCGGACCCTTCGACGAAGGTGGCGACCTGCGCCTCTTCGGGTACGGTCGGGTCGGGTGCGGCGGACGCGTTGCCGCCGAGGACCAGCACACCCAGTGCGGCGATGGCCGTGGCCGTGCTCAACAATCGCTTCAACACGAAATCGATCCCCCATCTTGTTTCCCCGGTGAAGCCTCTCGGTAATCGAGCGGCGATGAAGAGCTTCGCACGCGGTGATCGGCGCGGAATCGGCCGACGGGGGTAATTCCGGTAAAACAATTTGTGTTTCGTTCTCGTTGAAACAAAAGTTGTTTTCCGGCCGAAGTCAGCGCTGCTCCATCAGGGTGATTTGTCTCCGGCGGGTTGTCGGCGTGTCGTAGGTTCGATCTTGTGGGGGTCTTCTTCGATGACGAGGTGGAAGAGAGAGTCCGCGCGCTCGTGCACGAGCTGGTCGTCCTGATCAGCCCCGTGCACGACCCGGAGATCCTGGTCAGGCTGTGGGTACTGGAGTCCGTCTCCCGTGCGGTCCGCGAGATGGGGGACCTGGAGGTGCTCCGGGCCCGTGAACCCGCCCCGGCCGTCGGGCACGGTGGCCACACCTGGGCGGAAATAGGCTCCGCGCTGGGCGTGTCGTCGCAAGCCGCACGTCAGCGCGCCGAACGCCGCCGTCAGACACTTCACCGGTTCGACGGCGGCACCAAGGTATGACAGGCGGCCGGTCGGCGCGGTCCCGTACCGCGTCGACCGGCCCTGGATATTCCGATGACGTCGTTATGTCGGAATATCCCCGGGAGCGCCCTCCCGGATCGGGCGACCGGTCCGAAGTCGGAATTCCCCGGGTGCGAGCGCGGTGCGTTGCCGGAAATACTTGGCGAAATTCGTCGGGTCGGAGAATCCGAGTCGGGTGCCGATCGCGGCGGCGGGAAGATCGGTGTGCGCCAGCAGGCGTCGCGCCTCCAGCACGATGCGACGGTCCAGGAACTCCTTGGGAGCCAGGCCCGTCGCATCCCTCGTCGCCCGTGCCAGCGTCCGCGTCGAGTAGCCCAACTCGCGTGCGTAGTCGGCCACGCGGTGCCGATGGGTGAAGTCGCGCTCCACGGCGTCCCGGAACCGCGTGAACGCCTCGGTGTGCCCACGTCGCGGCACGTCCGGTTCGGCCAGCAACACGCGGTGCAGCAACGCCGACAGCAGGTGACCGAGCAGGACCGCCGCGTGCGGCCGTCCGGCCAGTGCCGCGTACTCCTGGGCGAGGTGCCGAATGCCCGAATCGACCAGGATGCGCTCCGTGACGTCCAGCCGCCAGTGCGTCGGTCCGAACGGTGCCGGATCGGGCACGAAGTCCGGTTCGAACAGCACCAGCACGCCCTGGAGCGACGACAGGTCACCGAACTGCTGCACCTGTCCCGGCCGCACCCACAGCACGCTGCCCGGCCCGAGTGTGTAGGGCGTGAAGTCCACGGTGTGGACGCCTGAGCCGCGGTCGACCACGAACAGCAGGTGGAACCGGGGCCGCTGCGGACCGGCGAGTCGATCACCACCCGGCACCGCCCGCTCGCGCAGCACACTCAGCGTCATCACTTCCACGCCCAGATCGCCGACGGGGTTGCTGTACCGCTCGTCCAGGATCGTCTCGTGTCGCATTCTCACCACATCGGGTCCCGGTTCCACCTCGCCGTCCGCACGGGGTGGACCGTAGCGTTCCGGACATGGCACACATCGCGCTGTTCGGCGCTACCGGAACCATCGGCGCGCGGATCCTCGACGAGGCGCTGGCCCGCGGCCACCGCGTCACCGCCCTGCTGCGCGACCCGGCGAAGCTCGAGAAGGAGCACGAGGCGCTGACCAAGGAGACCGTGGCGGACGTCTTCCAGGTCACGTCCGCCCAGGTCACCGGCTACGACGTCGTGGTCAGCTCGGTCAACGGCGACGTCGCCGGCGCCACCCGCGCCCTCGTGTCGGCTCTGCGCGGGGTCGAGCCGACGCCCCGCCTGATCGTCGTCAACGGCGCGGGCAGCCTGGAGACGGCCCCCGGCGTCAAGGTGTGGGACACGCCCGGCCTGCCGGACTTCCTCCTGGAGATCATGCACGCGCACGGCGACGCCCTGGACTTCCTGCGCACGGTCGAGGACGTGTCGTGGACCGCGTTCAGCCCGGCGAAGACCATCGCGCCCGGCGAGCGGACCGGCACGTACCGCACCGGCACCGACCAGGTCGTCTCCGACGAGGCCGGCGAGAGCAAGATCAGCGCCGAGGACTACGCGGTCGCGCTCGTGGACGAGATCGAGAAGCCCGCGTTCCTCAACCAGCGTTTCACCGCCGCCAACTGACGCTTCACGCCGTGCTCAACGGCCGGGCGACGTCCTCCAAGGAGGCGCGCTCGGCCTTCACGCCGAACAGCAGCGCCGCGACACCGCCCAGCGCCATCACCACGGCCGACAGCCCGAAACCGAACGCGACCCGCCCCACGTCGCCGGACTCGATCAACGAGCCGAACAGCAACGGCCCCACGATGCCGCCCAACGCCGTGCCGACCGCGTAGAAGAACGCGATGGCCAACGCCCGCGTCTCCATCGGGAAGATCTCGCTGACCGTCAGGTACGCCGAACTCGCGCCGGCCGACGCCAGGAAGAACGTCACCACCAACAGCGCCAGGAACAACCCGGCACCGCCCGTGCCGGTGACGAACGCCCACGTGAGCGGGATCGTGGCCAGAGCGGAGCCCAGGTAGGTCGCGGCGATCATCGGCTTGCGGCCGACCGTGTCGAAGAAGTGGCCGAGCACCAGCGGTCCCAGCAGGTTGCCCACCGCGTAGACCACCAGGAACAGCGGGATCACCCCGGACGCCACGTGGTAGTAGTCGGCGAACAACGTGCCCAGGTTGAACGTGATGCCGTTGTAGAGGAACGCCTGCCCCACGAACAGCGCCAGGCCCAGCACCGAGCGCTTCGGGTAGTCGCGGAACGCGGTCACCGCGATCTCCCGCAGCGGGACGGACCCGCGCTGTCGGATCTCGATCTTCTTGTCCACTTCGGACAGCTCGGCGCCGGTCTCCGCGCGCACCTCGCGTTCGACGTCGTCGACCAGCCGCTCGGCCTCCGCCGCCCGGCCGTGGATGAACAGCCAGCGCGGGCTCTCCGGCACGTGCCGGCGCACCACCAGGATCAGCAGGCCCAGCACCGCGCCCAGCGCGAACGCGATCCGCCAGCCCAGCCCGGTCGGCAGCAGGTCGGTGTCCAGCAGCACGAGCGCCAACGCCGAACCGGCCGCCGCACCCGCCCAGTACGTGCCGTTGACCACCAGGTCGATCCGACCGCGCAGCCGGGCCGGGATCAATTCGTCGACCGCGGAGTTGATCGCCGCGTACTCGCCGCCGATGCCCGCGCCGGTGACGAACCGGGCCAGGAAGAAGAACCACGGCGCGAACGAGAACGCGGTCGCGACCGTCGCCACGACGTACACGCCGAGCGTGACGAGGAAGAGCTTCTTGCGCCCGAACGTGTCGGTCAACCGGCCGAACACCAGGGCGCCCACGCAGGCGCCCGCCACGTAGCAGGCCGCCGCGACGCCGACCGTCGCGGCGGTCAGCCCGGCACCCGCGTCCGGCTCGACCAGCCGCGCCGCCATGGCGCCGACGATGGTGACCTCCAGGCCGTCGAGCACCCACACGGTGCCCAGACCCAGCAGGATCCGCCAATGCCACCGTGACCACGGCAGCCGGTCGAGCCGTCCGGGGATCTTCGTCCCGATCACATCACCCACCGGACGGCTGTACCCGGGCCGGGTGACGCGGAAACGGTCAGACCCGCAGGTGCGCCCAGGTGTTCGGGTTGGCGTCGAGGAAGTCGCCGAACGCCTGCGGCGCGTGCCCGGTGGCCCGGCGCACGGCGTCGGACACGACCGCGAGTTCACCGGTGGCGATGGCCTGGTACGACGTGACCCACCCGGCGACCTCGAACTCGGGTGCGCCGTAACCCGACCGCGACGCGTACGCCTCGGCCTCGGTCTCCGGCTGGTAGGACACCGGCCGGCCGGTCACGCGGGTCAGGTGCGCGGCGGCCTCGGCGAGCGTGATCGCCTCCGGACCGGTGACGTCCAGCACCTGCCCGTCGTAGGCGGGGTCGAGCAGCGCGGCCACGGCCACGTCCGCCACGTCGTCGGGCGACACGACCGACACCCGGCCGCCGCCGGCCGGTCCGCGCAGCACGCCGTCCGCGCCGGTCATCGCGGGCAGCGCGGAGCTGTAGAGGCTGTCGCGCAACGCGACGAACCGCACGCCCGTCGCCCGCAGGTACTCCTCGGTGTGCCAGTGGTCGCGGCCGAACGTGAAGGTGCAGTCCGCCGCGGCGCCCAGGAACGACAGGTACACGATGCGGTGAACACCCTCGGCGATCGCGGCGTCGATCGCGGTCCGGTGTTCGCGCACCCGGTCGGCGGACTCGCGGGCGGACACCAGCAGGAGCACCTCGGTGCCCACGAGCGCCGCGCGCATGCCGACGACGTCGGAGTAGGCCGCGCCCACGACCCGGGTGGCGCCGGGCAGGGCCGGCAGGGCGGCGGGGTTGCGGGCGACGAGGCGTTGGGCCACGCCCGCCGCGGCGAGCCGCCGGGCGACGCGTCCGCCGATGCCTCCGGAGGCGCCGGTGATGGTGACGACGGGGTTCATGGCGACCATCCTGCACCGCGGGTCCGATCGGGACTCGGACGAGGTCCCCGTGCCACCCGACCGGAAATTGTCGTACCCCCTCGCTAACGTCCGTCCCGACCGGACGACCCGACGACCTGGAGTGTGGAGAAGTGCTCACCACCGACTACCTGACCGGCGTGCCCAACTGGCTCGACCTCGGCAGCACCGACGTGGAGCGCAGCGCCGCCTACTACACCGCGCTGCTCGACTGGACCCACGAGCCGCTGGGCCCGGAGGCGGGCGGGTACGGCTTCTTCCGCCACGACGGGCGGATCGTGGCCGCGATCGGCCCGTCCACCGAGCCCGGCGCGTGGACCGTCCACCTGAACACGCCGGACGCGGACGCGACGGCGGGCGCGGTGCGGGCGGCCGGCGGCGAGGTGCGCGTCGAGCCCGACGACGTGTTCACGGCCGGGCGGCTGGCCGCGTTCACCGACCCGACCGGCGCGGAGTTCGCGGTGTGGCAGCCCGGCGACCGGGTCGGCCTCGACGCGGTGACGGTGCCCGGCTCGCTCGCGTGGATCGAGCTGCACACCACCGACGTGGCCGCGGCCGTGGCGTTCTACACCGGGGTGTTCGACGCCGAGGCGTCGAAGGTGCCGTTCTCGGGCGGCGAGTACACCGTGCTGACGCCACGCGGCGCCGGGGACGAGCGGTCGTTCGCCGGGGTCGTGCCGGTCGGCGACGGCCGGTCCCGGTGGGTGGCCTACATCGAGGTGACCGACGTCGAGGCGACGTTCGCACGCAACACCGAACTCGGCGGCGGCGTGCTGATGCCCGTCGAGCACGTGCCGGGCGTCGGTCGGATGGCGTGGCTGACCGACCCGCTGGGCACCGTGTTCGCGGTGATCCAGAGTTCGACGGACTGACCTTTTCCGACCCGCGCGGGGGACGCGTCGAGGGGGCGCGTCCGCCGAAGTAGGCGCTGTGGTGCGCACATGGGGAACTCCTGGTAGATCGGGTGTTGTCCAGGCATCCGCTCTACCACGAGTTCCGTTGTTGTCCTGTCCCAGTCCGGCGAAAGCTGTCACCACCGGGTGACTGCTGCCGTCTGGTCGTCACCCACAAGCCTGCTCTGCGACCGCGTAGCCATCCGACCGACCTCACCGACGAGCAGTGGGCCGTGGTCGACGCGCTGCTGCCCGACCCGCCGTGGCTCGCCGGACAGGGCGGACGCCCGGAGTAACACTGCCGCCGCCTGGTCGTGGATGCGATCCTCGACACCGTCGACAACGGCATCAAGTGGCGTGCCCTGACCGCCGACTTCCCGCCCTGGAACACCGTGTACCGGCGCTTCGCCGCCTGGGAACCCGGCGGTGCCGCCGAACGCCTGCTCAACGCGGTCCGCGACCGTGCCCGACTGAAGGCCGGACACGTCGCGGCCCCTCGGCAGCGGCGGACAGGCGACGTGACTATCAGGGTGCGTTCTCCACGGTGAACGCCTGGATTCGGGTGCGGACCGCTCGCTACGCTCCGGACGGCCGCCGCCCCCGCCCGACTCGGCACGTGATCACCGATGCGCCGGTGGTTCGGCTCCTCGGCACGTCCGCCACGTCGGCGGGTACCCGTCACCCGAGATGAGGTCGCATGGGCAACGCCGAGGCCGATCCGGACCCGTCGCTTCCGATGTCCCGCCGGACCCTGTTGCGGGGAACCGGGCTCGCCCTCGGCGGCACGGCCCTGGCCAACGGGACCGCCGACGCGCACCCGCCGGGCGTTCCGGTCCCGGGCCCCGGCAGCCCGGTGCGCCCGATCCCGGTGCCCGGGCAGGTTCCGGCCACCCGGGGCCTGTTCGAGGTGCCCGGGGCGCGGCTGTGGTACTGGGACACCGGCGGGCCCGGCCAGCCGGTGGTCCTGCTGCACGCGCTGAGCGGCAGTGGCGAGAGCTGGCCGTACCAGCAGCCGTACCTCGCCCGTGCGGGGTACCGGGTCATCGGCTACTCGCGTCGGGGCTACGCCCACTCGCCGGTGCGGGACCCGGACGACCCGAGGACCGGCATCGAGGACCTGCACGACCTCGTGGAGTTCCTGGGGGTCGGGAAGTTCCACGTCGTCGGCGTCGCCGGCGGCGGCTGGTACGCGATGGACTACGCGCTCAACCACCCGGACCGGTTGCACAGCCTGGTGATCGGCGCGTGCGTGCTCCAGGTCCAGGAGCGGGACTACCAGGACATGGTGGGGCGGTTGCGGTCGCCCGAGGTCGACGCGCTGCCCGTCCACTTCCGGGAGTTGGGCCCGTCCTACCGCGCGACCGACCCGGACGGTGTCGCCGGGTGGCTGGACATCCACCACCGGGCCGGGCCCGACGGGATCGTCCAGCCCAGGGCGACCTCGCTGACCTGGGCCGTGATCGAACGGCTCACCGTGCCCACCCTGCTGCTGTGGGGGGACGGCGACCCGTTCACCGCACCGCCGGTGCAGCGTCTGCTGGCCGGGCACTTCCGGAGGGTGCGCACGGTGGTGGCCAACGAGTGCGGGCACAACGTCCACTGGGAGCGGTCGGACGTGGTCAACCCCGTGCTGCGGAACTTCTTCCGGGACAACCGGCACTGACCGTCCGGGCCACGCGGGTGATCCGATCGAGCCCGGCCGAACGTGTCGTGGGAGCGCCCTCACACTCCATCGAGCCCGTTGGATGGGGTGTGAGGCCGGGCAGCGGAACAGGAACGAGGGACGGGCGGCGGGTGGCCGAACTGCTTTGACGGCGCGCACCGCCCACCAGTGGGGCGATCCGGCCGCCCGGCGTTCGGATGGCGGATGGCGCCGCCTGCTGTTCGCGCTGATTTCCCGTATCGGGGCCGCACTCGACACCCATGCGTACGCAAGATCGGCCGGGACTCTCGAGGGCCGTCCCCGCTGTCCCGTCGATCGCCGTCCGTCTCCTGCTCGATGGGGAACTCGTAGGGGAGGCAGGCCGGGTCGATGTCGAGTGCCACGACCAGGGCGCCGCGATCCCCGGGGTCCGGACCGCCGGCACGTCTGTGCGGACTTCCGTCCCGTGGCGTCTCGTCCCGCACGGCAAAGTCCACCCGGCCGGAGGTGCGGTTGGGCACGGGCTCTCGGATGTGGGGGGATGTCCCCGGTTCGGGTGTCGGTAGTGGTACACATGCAGTCTTAACGATTCGGGGAATTGCGCCTCGCCCGGAGGGTTGATGTCCGTCACGCCCAAGCAGTTGTCCGACGAACTGCACGCGTTGTGCCGAGGCCAAGGGGTCCAGGCTCCGGGCATCGACAAGCAGGTCGGGCCGGCGCTGCGTGAGGTGTGCGGTATCGGCAAGGGTGACGCCGCGGAGATCGTGCGGACCAAGGTGACCGCCTGGGTCACCGGGCTCACCGACCAGTTCCCGACCGATCTGCGCCTGCTCGTCCTCGTGCCGCTCGGCCTGCACGAGGACGCGCAGAACCGGTTCCTGTCCGAGCGCATCGACTGGCTCGCGGGCCGGCTCGAACGGGGTGCGCGGACCGTGCGGCGCCGGGTCGCGTCCGGGGTCGAGCGGTTGGTCGAGGCCGGGCTCAACCCGGACCGCGACGGCTCGGCCGCGCCCGCCGACCCGTGGCACGTCGCCGAGTTCGACGCGTTGCTGAGGCTCGACGGCCTCACCCCGACGTGCACCGAGCGCCGGACCGTGGTCGCCGACCGGGACGGCATCGACGAGATCGAGTGGTCGATCACGCTGCCCGCCGCGTCCGACGACGGCGTGCCCGGCCACCTGGACGTCCAGGTGTTGCAGGGCGTCGAACTGGTCGAGTCGCTGCGGCCCTCGTCGCGCCGCTGGCTGCTGCGCCTGCGCCTGCCGCACCGCCTTGATTCCGGGCAGCGGCACCGGTTCGCGCTGGAGGTGCGCGTGCCGGTCGGGCAGGCGATGCGGCCGACGTACGTGTTCTGGCCCGAGCGCCGCTGCGAGCGGTTCCGCCTGGTGGTGCGGTTCCCGCGCCACGACCTGCCCGGCGACGTGTGGCGGGTGGACGGCGCGCTGCACCGCGACACCGACGACCTGCGGCCGGGCGTCAACCGGCTCGCCGTGAACGACATCGGCGAGGTCGAGGTGAACTTCCCGCACCCGCGCGAGGGTCGCGGCTACGGCGTCCAGTGGCGCGAGACCTCGGGCATCGACTGACCGTTCCCGACGGGGTATTTCCGGCGAAACGCACACGAGCCTGTACGGCCTTGTCCGGATAAGTCCCGGACACCTTCCCGACCGGGTACGCCGGGCGTCACCTTCGATGCGTCACGGACGCGGTCGAGGGGAACCCGGTCATGCGACTCCTGTGGATTTCGGACAGCCCGGACACGCCTTCGGGATTCGGCGGTCACCCGATTCGTGTGCGGCGGACTGGCCCGCGCGGGTCACGACGTCGCCGTTCCCGGGTGGCAGACGACCGTGCCGTCCCGTCGGTACGGCTGCACCGTGCACCCGATCCGCCCACCGCTTCGGCGGCGACGCTCTTTACGCCCACCTGCTCGAGCACCGTCCCGATGTCGTGATCGTGCTCGCGGACATCCCCTGGGTGCCGCAGATCCTCACGCCGAAGGTCCGCCGCCTGCTGGAGCCGCGCGGCGTGCCGGTCGCGTTCATCCCGCACGGCGTGGACCTGAAGGTGTTCGCCCCGCCCGCGAGCCGTGAACGCGCCTACGCCCCGACGTGCTGCTGCACCTGCACACCGATCCCGACGACGCCCGGCACGCGCCGCACTACTCCTACGACCTGCGCGCCGACATCGACCGGTTCGGCCTCGCCGACCGGGTGCGGTTCACGCGCGGGTTCCGGATGCGCCGCGCCGGCGGCGTCTCCCTGCGCACCCTCGCGGGCCTGTACCGGGCGGCCGACGTGCACCTGCTGTCGTCGGTCGGCGAGGGGTTCGGCCTGCCGACCCTCCAGGCCGCCGCGGCCGGCGCCGTGCCCCTGGCCGGTGCGCACAGCGCCAGCCGTGACCTGGTGACCGGGCACGGCGCGGCGATCGCCGTCGCCGACTGGGTCGACGACGAGTACGGCCTGTGCCGGGGCCTGGTCGACGTGGCCGACGCCGTCGGCCACCTCGTCCGCTACCACGACGACCGGGAGGCGCTGCGCGCCGACTCGCGCCGGGCGCGGGCGTTCGCGCTGACCCACTCGTGGGACCGGATCGTCGGGCAGTGGCACGACCTGCCGGCGACGGCGCCCGTCCGCCCGGCACGCGAGGAAACACCGGTCGTCCGCGCGCACGGCAACGTCACCGTGCGGCTCACGGTCAGCCGCTTCGCCGACCACACGCCCAGGTCCGATCCGACCCGCCGCCTGGGCGTCCCGGCGGGACCGGCGCCGCACCTGCTGCACGTCGCACCCGGCGCGGACGGGCACTTCGCCGCGTTGCGCGCGATCTTCCCCGTGCTGAGCACCACCGACGACCCGGCACGGGCCGTGCTCGTGCTCGACCCGCACGGCGACCTACGACGCCCGGAACCGGATGTCGACGCGTGGCGGCACGACGTACACGTACACCCCGCGCGGCACGCTGTCCTCCCGGGCGAGTGGTGGCACGACGACGCAGGTGGCGTTCAACGCCTACGACGAACTCGTCACGGACGGCGGGACCACCAACACCTACGACGCCTTGAACCGACTGGTCGGCACGGGGTCGAGGACGCTGTCGTACGAGGGGCTCACCCGGACGATCAGCGCGGCGGGCACGGACACGTACAGCAACCTGCCCGACGGAACCCCGCTCGGTGTCAGGCAGGGCACGACCAGGTCGTTGTCCGTGACCGACCTGCACACCGACGTGGTCGCCACCGTCGACCCGACGACCGGCATGCTCGTGTCGTCCCGGGCCTACGGCCCGTTCGGCGACGTCCAGTCGACCACGGGCACCCCGCCTGCACTCGGGTACCAGCACCAGTGGACCGACCCGACCACCGGCGACGTGAACATGGGCGCCCGCTGGTACCAGTCCGGCACCGGCGCGTTCTCCAGTCGCGACACCGCGGCCCTCGACCCGAGGGACTTGCTCAACGCCAATCGTCACGCCTACGCGGCGTCCAACCCGCTGACGTCCATCGACCCCAGCGGGAACTGGTGGACTCCGGTCCCCACACCGGTTCTCCCCATCGGGGTCGCCATACCGGTACTGGCGGCCGGTGGGGCAGCGGTCGGCGTCGGAGCCATGGGCACAGTGGCTGCCATCGGTGCTGCGGCCGTGGTCGGCGGTTTCATCGGCTACGCACTCTATGAGGCGTCGGTCACGAGAAGCGTCAAGAACAAGTTCAAGATCTCCATCAACAGGGGCGGCCGTGGTGGCATCCGCTACCCGGACGGACAGAAGCCGGTAACCGGCAACATCGGCACGGTCGTAACGCCCGACATCGTCTCGTTCCCGTCCGACTGGGGCTCGTCGTGGGGTGACGAGGTATCGGCATGGGTCGGCGGCTGGGCAACGCAAAGCGCACCGGCCGTGTCCCAGGCGGTACTGGAGGAACTGGCCCGAGCCGCCCGTGTGCGTGACAACGCCCTGACCGAGGCCGCCCGCCCGGAGCTGTCCCAGACGATCAGCGGCTCGGTTCAAGCGCTGATCGACGCGGCGGCAAGCGCACCGGCGATCGCGCTGGGCAACCTGGTCTCCGGCGGCAAGGAACAGGCATTCGCGCCGACCGACACCCAGCAGGCGACCCCCTTCCTGCCCGCGCAGGAATACCTGGACGACTCGTGCCACACCGGTGGCCGCCTCGGCACCGACCCGTTCGGCCAGGTGACCAGAGGCGCGTCGATCTGGACGTGCGGTGACGCTCCGGGCGCGGGGTCGAGCGGCGATTGCGTGTCGAACAGCTTTACGCCGGAAACGCCGGTGTTGATGGCCGATGGCACGACCAAGCCGATCGAAGACGTGAACGTCGGCGACGAGGTCATGGCCTCCGACCCGGTCGATGGTCGGACTGAAAGCCGCCCTGTGACGGCGACGATCGTCGGCGCGGGCGAGAAGACGCTGGTCGATGTCACGGTCGACGCGGATGGTGACGGCGACTCCGACGGTGTGATCACGGCGACCGACGGCCACCCGTTCTGGGTCGACAGCGCCGCTGAATGGCGAGAAGCATCCGAGCTGCACGCAGGCGACCTGCTCCGCACACCGGCCGGCTCTACCGTGTGGATTCTGGCGGTCGCTACGCATACCCTCCTCAAACGGGTTCACAACCTGACCGTCAACGGCCTGCACACGTACTATGTGCTGGCAGGGCTCATCGCAGTACTCGTCCACAACAGCAGTGGATGCGGCCCTGTCGCATACGGCTCGACGGAGTTGAGTCGGATTGCGGTCAAGCATCGGATTCAGGCTGGAATCGAGGCGGGGCAAAATGTGGCGATCTACAGCATCGAGTTGCCGAACGGCCGGATCGCCAATTTGGCCTTCGTGAATACGGTCAGGCGGACCCATTCCGAAGGGCATGCCGACGAGTTTTTCGCCGGTATCGGGCTGGATCCTCGGTCTGTCCGGGATATTTATTCCGAGCGCAACTTCTGCCTAACCGAAGGTCATGAATGTGCGGGTCGGATGAGTAAATTTGTAAATGCGCGCCTGTCGTGGAGTTTCGAGCACGGCGAGAATGCGGCGGCAGCCATCCGTAGGTATATTTTCGGTTAGTATTTCCGGTGGGAGAGTCGTGAAACTCCACGATATGCGAGAAGTTGTCGACCGGATACTCGGGCAAGATCTCGACTTTCTGAGCCTGGTCGACGGAGCCCCGGTTCTTCCGGGATCCGTGCTGGGTGAATGGAGAATCGCGGCGGACGAAAAAGAGGTCTTGGCGCTGTACGGTCTGCCGCCTGCAAGGGCAGACGGACTGATGGGAATCGTCGGAGGCTTCCAAGAGTCCGGAACGCCGACGGTCGCACGTGATGGCCGACGGATCTATATTCTTGGCAAGCTGGGTATTTCCACCCTTGCTGTGGTCGAAGGTGGCGGAGATGTGTTCTCATTCCCGCAGAGCAGTGAAGTCCATCCGGGCCTGAAGCATCTTTATCCGGACGGCATGCTGCCCAGGCTCGTGAACTCTTCGATCGCTCGCTTCGTCCGGTGTGCCTGGCTCTGGAATGCGCTGTTGCCTTTGCTGGCCGAGTGGGAGAAGGCGGCGGGGCAGTGTGAGTTGGCCCAGGCGCGTGCAGGCAAGGTCGACCTATCCGTCGACCCGTATGAATCTTACCTGGCATTGTGTCACCACCTCCTCGGTCAGTTCCGGGAGATAGATTCGGAAATTTTGGAAGAATCGTCATTCTGGAAAGACCAGATCATTGACGTGTGGTGACTTCGCAAGGTGTACCCGCACGGACAGGTGGACTTCGTCGCCTGGCTTGCCGAGTTCGACGCCATGCGCGGGAATTCGGGATCGATGTGATCGTGGCTGCCGGTCGTGCGGCGCATCTCTTGTAAGATCCGGTCATGGTCGTCCGCGACGAGGTCCGACTGCTGCACGCGCTCGGACCGTTGCCTGCCGAGGATGACGATTCGGTGGACGACGCACGGTTCGAGGACGTGGATCGTCTCTTTCGGGCCATCGAACGCCCGGTTACCGAGGACGAGGCCCGGCTTCTTCTCGAGTGCTTCGGGCCCGACAACTGCTTCGGGTTGTCGTGGGCGTTGATGCACCTGATCGAGAGTTCGCCGGTGCACCCGGTGACCGTGGAGCCGCCGCCCGGATCGAACCTGTGGGTGGAGACCCTGTGGCTTCGCCATCGGAACGGGCTTGAAAGGCGGAAGTCGTGATCGCCGGGCCGGTCGGTTCTTCGTACCGGATCGGTGCGTGAACGACCTCCGGCCCGCGCGGCGGGTGCCGGCGGGCCTGAGGGTCAGAACGTGGAGTCGGACAGCAAGGTGGTCAGAACGGTGATGATGACGTGCGGTTCCATGTGACACCTCCCCCCGGATGGAGGAGGGCGCCGGACCGGAATTCAGGACATTACCGCCACCGCGAAGAACCCGCCGACGAGAAATCCGACGAGAAGGCAGGTCGCTGCCAATCGCACGAGCGTCGACAGCGCACAGTGCATCCTCATGACGATCACCCTCCCCTGGATCGCTTCATTCTTCCGACGTGCTTCCCGGTTTCCTTCTCCCGGTCCGGCGTCCTCTGTTTTCGCCGGCACGTCAAGAATGGCGCCACTGGGCGGTCGTGAGAATGGGTTTCCTGTTTCCGGGCTCAGTCGGAAACAGTGAGCCTGCGCAACGCGGTCGCCAACAGGGCGTGCGCACTCCCCGCATGAGGCAGTTGGCCGCGTCTGACCAGCTCCAACGCCCGCTCGAACGGGACGCGGTGGACGCGCAGGTCCTGCTCGCCCGCCTCCAGGGCGGACTCGCCCTCGGACAGGCCGGTGGCCAGGAAGATGTGGTCGACGTGGTTGCTGAGGCTGTCCGCACCGTGGATGGTGCCGATCGGCTCCCACTCGCGGGCTCGTAAACCCGTTTCCTCGGCCAGTTCACGCCGGGCCGCGTCGACCGGCGAGGCGTCCTTCGGGTCGACGCCGCCTCCGGGCAGCCGCCACTGCGTCCCGCCGTGCGTGTAGATCCACTGCCGGGTGAGCACGACCCGGTCTTCGTCGTCCAACGCCAGTACCGTCACCGATCCCGGCGCCACCACGTGCACGTACGTGTCATGACCGCCATCGGGTCGCACGACGGCGTCCCGGTGCACCTCGAACCACGGAGAGCTGTGCACGACGCTTGTCGCCAGTCGCTGCCACACGATCACCACACCAACCGACTCGTCGCACCGCTCAGTTGCCATGTGGTCATGAAACACCTCTCGAAACGCCGCCAGCCGGGCGAAAACATGCCAGTTTGTGGTCAACACCGGACCCGGTCGCGTGCCTGCGCGACACTGGCACGCGGAGGTGGTCACCGTGCAAGACGCCTTCTCCAACCAGTTGAGACGGCTGCGGCATGAGCGCGGACTGTCCCTGTCCGAACTTTCGAACCTAGTGCATTACAGCCGCGGTCATCTCAGCAAGGTCGAGAACGGCCACTCGCCCGCGAAACCGGAACTGGTCGAGAAGTGCGACCAGGTGTTGCGGGCCGGCGGTGCGCTCGTCGCGCTCACCCCGATCCCGACCCGGCGCGGGACGCCGACACCAGGCCATTCCATGCACGCGGACGACATCACGCTCGCCGCGCACCATGAGATGTTCGCGGCTTACCGCACGCTCGGCCATCGCACGAGTCCGACGGTCGTGCTCGCCGGACTCGTGCCACAGGCCCGTGCGCTGCGCGCGATGGCCGAGTCGAACCGCGAGCCGGAGTTGACCGACGCGTTGTGGCTGTTGGCCGCCCGCTACCTGGAGTACGGCGGGTGGATGGCCCAGGAGGCGGGCGACGACGACGCCGCGATCCGGCTCACCGACGAAGCGGTCCGGTGCGCGGAACGCGGCGGCGACCGCGAACTGGCCGCGTACTCGTTGGTCAGGCAGGCCGAGTTCGCCATGTACCGCAACGATTCCGTGCGCACCGTGCAGCTCGCCAAACGCGCGCAGGCCGCACGCGGCGTGTCGAACGCCGTGCGTTCGCTGGCCGCCCAACGTGAAGCACAGGGTTACGCGCTGGCGGGGGAGGAGGTCCTCTTCGGCCGCGCCCTGGACCGGGCCGCCGAGTTGAACCGCGACGTCCCCTCCGGCCCGCCCGCGTTCGGCACGACCAGCGTCGCCGATCCGGTCGCCGTGGCCCGCGCCTGGTCCACCTACCACCTCGGCCGCCCCGCACGGGCGGCCGAACTGCTGGCCGAGCAGGTTCCGCTGATCCGGGCCGACGCGGTCCGCTCGCGGGCCCGCTTCGGGCTGCGGCTGGCCCTGTCGCACGCGGACGCGGGCGACCTCGACCACGGCAGCACGCTCGCGCTCGGCCTGCTCGACGACGTGCGGGGCGTCGACTCGGCGACGATCCGCTCCGACCTCACCGCGTTCGTCCGCGTGTTGGAGAAGAGCGGCCCGCTGCCGGCCGACGCCCTGCTGCTGCGCACCCGCATCCGCGAGGTGCTGATCGGCGAGTGACCTCAGAGGACCGAGCGGAACACCTTCTCGAACGCCTCGGGCTGCTCGGCGAACCCGATGTGGCCGCCCGGGAAGATCGTCGGCTCCACGTCGAGCAGTCGGCCCAGCGCGATCGACGTGCGCTCGCAGAACTGGCCGCCGGACTCCGCGCCGATGCCGATCACGATCCGGGTCGCGATCGAGCGCAGCACGGCGACGTCGGGCTGCCAGCGGGTGGTCGGCCGCATCATGTGGTTGTGCTGGAAGTCGTCGTCGGCGATCTCCTGCGGGGTGCGCTCGCCGCCGAACATCTGGAGGAACACCGGCTCCGGCAGGTCGATGTTCGCCAGCACGAAGAACTTGCGCCAGGCGCCGAGCACGTCGCCGCCCTGGTGGGTGGCGATGATGTCGTCGGTCCGGCGGTGCAGCTCCTCGCGGTCGTCGAGGACCTCGGTGAGCGGCGGCTCGTGCGCGATCGCGACCCGCACCAGGTCCGGGTACGCCTGGGCGAGCGCCAGCGTGCTCACCGCGCCGCCGCTGGACCCGAGCACGACGGCCGGTCCGGCGTCGACGTGCCGGATCAGCGCGGCCAGGTCGGACGCGCGCAGGTCCAGGGTGGCGTCGGCGTCCGGGTCGTCGACCGTGCTGCGGTTGATGCCGCGCGGGTCGGTGGTCACCACGGTGTGGTCGACGGCGAGCAGCTCGGCCAACGGCGTGAACGGGTTGGCGTCCATGGGCGCGCCGACCAGGACGACGAGCGGGCCGGAGCCGCGCACCTCGTGGTAGAGGTGCGCGCCGGGCACGTCGAGGATCGCGGCGGTGGTGGTCATGTGGGGTTCCTCCCGGTTCGGTGTGGCCGTTCGGAATGGAGACTGCGGTGGTCGGGCAGAATCGTCGGTCGTGACGGAAGTTTTTCCGCCGGCCGATGTGGACCTCGCGCGAGCCGGCGACCCGGCGGCGTTCACGCGGCTCGTCCGCCCGCTGCGCAACGAGCTGCACGCGCACTGCTACCGCATGCTCGGGTCCACGCACGACGCCGATGATGCCTTGCAGGACGCGTTGCTGCGCGCGTGGCGGGGGATCGGCGGGTACGAGGGCCGGTCGTCCTTGCGGGCCTGGCTGTACGCCGTGGCCACGCGGACGTGCCTGGACGCCGTGAGCGCGCGGGGCCGCCGGGCGTTGCCGGTGGACCTGCGGCCGTCGAGCGAGCACGCGGTGGTCGGCGACCCGCCGGTCACCGAGGTGGCGTGGCTGGGGCCGTACCCGGCCGAGAAGTACGAGCAGCGCGAGGCCGTCGAGCTGGCCTTCGTCGCCGCGGTGCAGCACCTGCCCGGCAACCAGCGTGCCGCGTTGCTGCTGTTCGAGGTGCTGGGGTTCGCGGTGGCCGAGATCGCCGGGATGCTCGGCACCACGACGACCTCGGTGAACTCGGCGCTGTCGCGCGCCCGGCGGGTGCTGGTCGGCAAGGAGCCGCCGACCCGGCCCGACGACCACCGGGTGCGCGACGTCGTGGCCCGGTACAGCCGGGCGTTGGAGGAGGGCGACGCCCCGGCACTGGTGGCGTTGCTGACGGCGGACGTGACGTGGTCCATGCCACCGATGGCGCACTGGTACCGGGGCCTCGACGCGGTGATGGACTTCGCCACCCGGTTGCCGCTGGGGTCGTGCGGTTCCTGGCGGCACGTGCCGACGTCGGCCAACGGGCAGCCCGCCGTGGCGGGCTACCTGTGGGACGACGACGCCGGCACGCACCTGCCGTGGTCGATCGACGTGCTGACGCTGCGCGACGACCGCATCGCCGAGGTGACCTCGTTCGTGGGCGCCGAGCACTTCCCGCACTTCGACCTGCCGGAATCGGTCGACTAGGCCGACATCAGCGGGACGACCGCGCGTCCGGCCTTCTCCAGCACGCCGGGGGCGTCGGCCGTGGCGGGACCGTAGAACATGAACCGGGTGAGCAGGTCGGCCTTGGTCACGACCAGCTCGCAGATGCGCATGAGTTCGCTCTTGAAGCAGACCGCGAACTGGGCGTCACCGCCGAGCGCGGGCAGCGTGAGTTCGCCGTCCGGGCTGAACGGGCCCTCCTTGCCGATCGAGAACGGCCGGCATTCCAGCGCCTTGCGCGCGAGCGTGACCGATTCGGCCGCCGCGTCGACGCGGCGGAAGGACACGCTGTACTGGGAGAACGCGGAGAATGCCGCCTTGTTCGTCCAGTACGTGGCGAGCTTGGTCATCGCCATGGCGCCCTCGGTGCCCAGTTCCGTCGGGCAGGACATGATCGTGTAATTCTTCTGCTCGTTGTCCGATTTGCGCGTATAGCCCAGCGGGCCGAGCACGTCGTCGGGCAGTTGGGCCTTTTGCAGCCGGCCTTCGATCAGGGCGGGATCGGGCGTGGCCGGCGCGGCGCTGCTGGTCGTGGTGGTGGCCGGCGCGGTGCTCGACGGCGCGGCGTCCGGAGTGGACGAACAGCCCACCAAGATCGCCAAAGAGAGTAGGATGCCCCCGATTCTGCGCATGGCGCGGACACTAACACCCGCACGTGAACCAATTTCACGCCAGGTGGCCGGCCGCGCAAACCCGCGAGTCCTCCACTCGGACACCCCGAAATACGCACTCGGGCACCTTCTTCCGGGTGATCCGCGGCCGAAACCACCCGACAGGGCGGTCACGCTCTGCGGTCCCGGCGGCACCGACGCACACTCCCCGCAGCGGGAACGGTCCGTGGAGGTGGGGTCGGGTGCTTCGTCGGGTCGTCGGCGGTCTGTTGGCCGTTCTGCTGGTGTTCACGGACCTCGCCGCGGGTAGTCCCGTCGCGCGGGCCACGCCGGTCGCACGCTGTGGTGAGTCCGGCACGCCGTCGGTGGTCGCGCTCCAGAACACCCACTTCCACGTGGACACCTCCACCACCCCGAAGTTCCTGTCCGGCTACGCCGGCTACCGGATCAACGCCGGACCGGCCGCCCGTCGGCGGCTGTGGCTGCAACTGGGCGGGTTCACCGGTGGCGTGCTCGGCCTGGCCGCCGACCAGCCCGCCACCCTGCCGCTGCCCGACCTGGCCGCGGGCGCCAACGCCGTCCGGTACGCCCTGCTCACCGCCACGGGCGCGACCACCGCCGCCCAGTCGCACACGATCACCCTCCACGACGGACCGCCCGGCACCGGCACGCCCGTGTGCAGCCGCACCTTCACCTACGCCGACGTCGTCGACACGATCAAAGCCCTCGCCAACAAGGTCGACTCCGTCACCTCGACGGCCTCACCCACCGCGAAGCTCGGCGACGCCGTCACGGTCACCGTGAACGGCCACACCGGCACGCTCGGCGCCGGACCGGCGAACGACCCCGGCGTGCTCGAGTACACCCCGACCACGATCGGCGACTTCCCCGCGTCCGCCTGGCGACTGGAACGCACCGAGCTGCGCATCTCGCCGGACGGCACCGCGCCGCAGGTCACCTACGTCGACGGCCTGTACCTGTCCGGCGCGAGCGGGCCGGACCGCCCCTACACGGCCACGTACACGTTCCGCGCGATCGGCCCCGCCGCCACCGCCGCCCGCGTCCGGCCCATCCAGTACATCGCCAGCGGCACGCAGGTGAAGCACACCGACGCGGGCGGCACCGGGTTCGGCGACCTGCCCACCGTCTCGCCGCTCGCGCCGCTCACCCTCGGCAAGACCCGCACCGCACCCGCCGACGGCGTGCTCGCGGCCGGCGGCGGCACCGCGAGCTACGCCGTGCGCGTGGCCAACACCGGCACCGCCTCCGCCGTGGACGCCGTCGTCGACACGATCCCCGACGACGCCGCGTACGTCGCCGGCAGTCTCAAGATCGACGGCCGGACCGCCGCCGACCCGGTCGTCTCCGGCCGCACCCTCACCGTGCCCGGTCCGATCCCGGTCCCGGCGGCCGGTGCCACGACTCTGACGTACTCGCTCGCGCTCGGCGCCACCGCGGGCGTCCGCGTCAACTCGGCCGTCGCCCGCTTCGGTCAGACCGTCGTCGACACGACCGCCGACGTCACGGACTCCGCGCCCGCGACCGCGTCGGTCACGGTCCTGGGCTCGGGCGCGCTCGGCGTCACCGACGACAGCGTGAGCACACCCGCCGGCACGGCCGTCGTCGTGAACGTCCTGGCCAACGACACGAGCAGCTCCGGCCTGCCGCTGCGGGTCACGTCCGTGAGCACGCCCGCGAGCGGCACCGCCGTGCTCGACCCGGCCGGCACCGTCACCTACACCCCGGCTTCGGGCGCCTCCGGCACCCGGACGTTCACCTACACCGCCACCGACGGCTACTCCAGCCGCACCGCCACGGTGACCGTCGCCGTCCTGCCCGCCGCGATCACCGACACCTACGCCACCGGCAAGAACACCCAGCTGTCCGGTTCGAGCGTGCTCTCCAACGACGCGTGCACGAGCTGTACCGCCGCGGTGCTCACCGCGCCGTCGAGCGGCACGGTGACCGTCGCGTCCAACGGCACGTTCACCTACACGCCCGCGTCCAACTTCAGCGGCACGGCCACGTTCACCTACCGCGCGACGGACAACGCCGGTCGCACCGCCGACGGCCAGGTCCGGATCAACGTCGCCGACCTCGCGCCCGACTACGCCACCACGCCGTACAACACGGCCGTGGTCGTTCCGGTCAAGGCCAATGACCCCGGTTGCTCCGGCGGCTGCAAACCCCAGGCCGGCACCGGCGCGGGCCGGGGCACGGTGACGTACTCCAGCGGTGGCACGGTGATCGTGACCTACACGCCCACCACCGGCCTGTGGGGGTTGGACGGCTTCACCTACGGCATCACCGGGTCCAGCGGCAGCGCGACCACGCCGGCGACGCTGCTTGTCGGACCGCCGACGAACAGCGCGCAGACCACCTACGGCGTGCCCGTGACCGTGCCGCTCCCGGCCGGCGGGTCGTGCCCGAACTGCGTGTACTCGCCGGGTTCCGCGCCCGCCAACGGGTCGGTCACCGTCGACCCGGCGACCGGCGCCGCCGTCTACACCCCGGCCGCCGGGTTCGCGGGCACGGACTCGTTCACCTACGTGGTGGCCGACCCGGCGAGTGGTCTGCGCATCTCCGGCACCGTGAACACGACCGTCGGTCCGCTCGCGGCCGACGACTCCGCGACCGTCCTCCAGGGACAGTCGGTGTCCGGCACGGTCGCCGCCAACGACTCTTGCCCGACCACCTGCACCCGCACCAAGCTGAGCAACCCGTCGTCGGGTTCGGTGTCGTTCGTCGGCGACGGCTCGTACACCTACACGCCGGGCAGCGCGATCGGCCAGGTCTCCTTCACCTACCGGATCACCAGCAGCGTGTCGGGCTCGGCGGGTTCGGACGGCACGGTCCGGATCACCGTGCGCGGCGCCGTTGACGACACCGCGTCCACTACGCCGGGCACGCCGGTCACGGTGCCCGTGCTGACCAACGACCCCTGCACCACGTGCACGCTCAGTTCGGTCACCACGCCCGCGTCCGGCACGGCCGAGATCGTCGGCGGCGCTGTGAAGTACACGCCCGCGGCGGGATTTTCCGGACAGGTCCGGTTCACCTACACCCTCACCAAGAACTCGGCCACCACGACGGCCGACGTGGTTGTCACCGTCGCGCCGATCGCGGCGGGCGACACCGCGACCACGGTCGAGGGCACGCCCGTCGACGTGCTGCCGCTGGCCAACGACCTGTGCGCCAACTGCGCGCTCACCGGGCTCGGCACGCCGTCGTCGGGCTCGGTCACGCGGGTCGACGACGTGGTCACGTTCACCCCGGCGGGCGTCGGCACGGCCACGTTCACCTACAGCGCGGTCGACGGGTCGGGCAACACCTTCGGCGGCACGGTCACCGTGGACGTCGTGGCCGTGCCCGGCGTGCAGGCCGACAGCGCGACGACGCCGAGCGGCACCCCGGTCGTGATCCCGGTGCTGGGCAACGACTCCTGCGGCGGGTGCGCGGTGGGCATCGGCTCCGACCCGGCGCACGGCACGGTGTCGGTCGACGTCCGTTCCCGGGTCGTGTACCGGGCGGCGCCGGGGTTCAGCGGCGCGGACGCGTTCACGTACTCCGTCGTCGACCCCACGACCGGCGCGTACGCGAGCGCGTCGGTCGGCGTGACCGTGACGCCCGTGGCGGTGGACGACTCGACGTTCACGTCCGTCGGCGTGCCGGTGGTCGTGGACGTGCTGGCCAACGACGCGTGCACCGACTGCGTGGTGTCCGTCGACGGCTCCGACCCGCGGGTGAGCCTGGTTCCCGGCGGCATCCGCGTCGCACCGGTAGCCGGGTGGACCGGCACCGTGACCGTCGGGTACACGGCGACCGACCCGGCGACGGACGCGTCCTCGTCGGCGACCCTGGTCGTCGAGGTCGGCGACGCCCGGCCGGATTCGACCACCGTCGCGCACGGGGGCGCGGTGACCGGGTTGGACGTGCTGGCCAACGACGACTGCCCGGGATGCGCGGTGGTGGCGGTGGGCGCCGCGTCCTACGGCACCGCGACCGTGCGCGACGGGTTGGTGGACTGGCAGCCGCCCGCGGACTTCGCCGGGTTGGCGACGTTCACGTACACGACCTCGAGCGGCGCGGTGTCGTCGGTGCGGATCCTGGCGGCGCCACCGGTGCTGGACCTGGACGTGGTCGTCGACCAGCCGAAGCCCGTCGTCGTGCCGTCGTCCGCCACGTGCGCGGGGTGCGTGGTGACCGTGGTGACCGCGGCGGACAACGGTGACGTGGACGGCCTCGTGTACACGCCCCGGACCGGGTTCACGGGCACGGACACGTTCGACTACCTGGTCACGGACCCGGTGTCGGGTCGTGCCGTGCGCGGGACGGTCGCCGTGACGGTGGCCGCGCCCGCACCGCGTCCCGAGTTGACCGTGACCGCGACGCCGCCCGATGCCGGTGTGCGGCCGGTGGCCGGGCAGTTGATCACGTGGACGTGGACGGTGACCAACAGCGGCAACGTCGCGCTCACGGCCCTCACACCCGGTACCGGTGCCTGTGGGGCGTCGTCGTTGGCGGTGGGCGCGAGTACCACGTGCACGACGTCGCGCACGCTCGTCCAGTCCGAAGTGGATGGTGGGTCGGCGGTGGGCGCGATCTCGGTGACGGCCGGGAGCACCGCCGGTCCGGCCACCGGTTCCGGTTCGGACACCGTGGCGTTGGCGCGGGTTCCGGGGCTGACCGTCACGGGCACGGCCACGGCGCCGGACGACGCGGGGGAGGGGGACGTGATCACCGTGTCCTATGTCGTGGCCAACACCGGCAACACGACGTTGAGCGGCGTCGGGGTGACGGTGGGCGGGGAGGCGTTGAGCTGCACGGCGACGACTGTCCTGCCGGGTGCGAGCGTGACGTGCACCGGGACGCACACGGCGACGGCGGACGACGTCTCGGCGGGGTCGTGGAGCAGCACCGGTGTGGGGTCGGCGACGTCGCCCGGTGTCGCGCAGCCGTTGACCGGGCAGGACTCGACGAGCACGCCGTTGACCGCGCCCGTGCCGACCACCACCACGACACCGATCGTCACGACCGCCACCACGACCACTACTACGGAGCCGACCACGCCTACGACCACCGAGCCCACGACCACGACGACCGAGAGCACGACCACGACGACCACGACCACAACCACGACCACTGAGCCTGAGCCGACGACCACCACGGAAGTCACCACCACGACGGAACCGACGACCACCACCACCACGGAAACGACCACCGAGACCACGTCGGCGAGCGTCACGACCGCGACGACGCCCACCACCGCCACCACGACGGAGACCGCCGAGCCGACCACCACCATCACGACGGCCACCACGCCCACGACGACGGAGACGACCGAACCCACGTCGACCACGGTGACCACGACGACGACCACCACCGAGGAACCGAGCACGACGACCGCGCCCACACCGACGACTCCGACCACCGAACCGACCACGACGGAACCGACGACCACCACCACGACCGAACCGACCGTGACGACGGCGACGACGCCGCCCACCACCACCGAGCCCACCACCACGACGACCGAGCCGACTACGACCACCACGACTACGACCACCACGACCACGACCGAGCCGACGACTACGACCGGGCCCACCACGACCACGACGGAGCCGACCACTACCACCACGACGACGGAACCCACTACGACGACGTCGTCCACCACCACGACTTCGTCGTCCACGACCGTGTCCACCACGGTGCCGACCACCACGACCACACCTGAGTCGCCGCCGGTCGGCGTCGTGTCCGGCACCGTGTGGTTCGACCGGAACCTCAACGGGGTGCGGGACGGCAACGAGTGGCCACTGCCGGGCGTCCAGGTCACGCTGATGACCACGGCCCGTGCGGCGACCAGGGCGGACGAGCCCCCGTCGCAGATCACCGGCCCGGACGGCGGCTACGCGTTCACCGGGGTCACGCCCGGCGACTACCAGGTCAGGGCCTCGATCACGGCCGCCGGGTTCTCCTACACCTCGGACTCCGACGGACAGGCGGACTGGACCGTGGACGTGTCCGTGGCGGGTGGCCTGACCTCGGGTGCGAGCTTCGCGGGCATCGGCAAGGGGAGCGTGTCGGGCGTGATCGTGGACAGCCGCACCGGCGATCCGATCCCGGCCGCCGCGGTGAAGTGCCGGTGGGCGGGGTTCGACGACGTCCTCGACACGACCGACGACGTGCTGATGGACATCGTGGCGAGCACGGCGGGCGGCTTCACGCTGGAGCAGCTCCCGTATGGCCACTACTCGTGCGTGGGCACCGACCCGGCCACGGGCACCACGTCGGGCGTGGTGGACGTGGACGTCGTGTCGGCGGCACCGGTCGACACCCGGTTCCCGATCGTGCTCGACCAGCCCGTGACCGTGCCACCCGCCACCGAGCCCCGACGTGCGCCGCTGGCGCAGACGGGCGTGCCGGCGCCGTGGCTGACGTTGTTGGCGCTCGGCCTGCTGGCGTTCGGCTGGGGCCTGTGGTTCGCGGCGACCCGATCGCGCCGCCGGTCGCGTTAGCTAGCCGGGGGAGCGGGGCGAGGGCACGGACAGCGGCGTGAACATCACGAGCGTGCCGCTGATCCGCAGCACCCGCAGAATCCTTCGGGTCGCCACGAGCCGCAACGACACCCCGGCCGCCCCCGTGGCCTTGTGCAGGCGGACGAGCGCGGTCACCCCGGCGGCGGCGAAGAACGTCGTGTCGCGCAGGTCGACGACGAGCGTGCCGCCGGGCGCGACCAGCGCGAGTGCGTCCCCGAAGCCGTCGTGCAGCGGCGGCGCGGTGTTGGCATCGACTTCGCCCACCACGGTCACCACCACCGTCCGCCCGCGGACCGAGCGCTCGACGTGCAGCGGACTCTCGCGGATGTCCACTCGCGCACCTCCCCCGTGCGGGGTCCTGGTCGCCCGAGCATCGTCCTCCCGGCGGTCGGGCACAAGCCGTGCCACCGGATCGTCGGGCGGTGCCCAAGCCTCGCGGCCCGGCCGAGCCGAGGAAGATCACCCGTTCGTCGGAAGGGGCCGCTCCCGGACGAGGGGAGCGGCCCGCCGTTCTCAGTACCAGCCGGTGCAGTAGACGGTCAGACCGTTGAAGTCGCTGAGTTCGGCGCACGCACGCATGACCTTGCCGTTGTCGTTGTAGCCGGGCGTGAAGACCTGGTGACCGGTCGTGAGTTCGGTGATGCCGAGCTGCGTCCAGTTGCCGTTGTTCGCCTCGGTGATGTTGTTCGCGCGGTCGACCCACACGAGGTCGCTCTTGTGGTAGGTCAGCCGCCCCCACGCGCAGGTGTTGCTGCTGTAGCGCAGTTCGATTCTGCCGTAGAAGAACCCGTCGACCACTCGCGGGGAACTCGGGTTGGGGAACGAGCTGGGGTTGGCACCGTCGGTGCAGCCGATCGCGGTCTCCGTCGCGGACGCGGCGGGCGCCGTGAAGAGCGGCGCGACCAAGGCGGCAGCGAGTGCCGCGATAGTGGCGGTACGGGTGAACCTTGCCATTATCGGCCCCTTTTTCGATAAATGTGGGAGTGTCCGGAGACGTTTCGTCGGCGCGCTGCACGCCACGCGCGGAATATGGTCATAACCGCTGGTGGGCACGCAGCGGCTGCTATTTTTCGGCAGCGTTGACGGCGAACTCCATCGGACATCTCCCCGGATTCTCCCGGACGAGGGTCCGGGAACGGCTCGGCCGTAGCCGAAGTCCGGCCCCCGGCACAATAGTGCCGATTTTCTCCCGAGTTCGGGCCGAAAAACAGAAAGTTCCGTTTTTCTCGCAATTCTCCGAGGTTTCCGGCGGACAGAACGTTCCATTACGGTGAGCGACATGGGGAACACCGACGCCCGCGACCGCCTGCTCACGACCGCGAGCAGGATCTTCTACCTGCGGGGCATCCACACGGTCCCGGTCGACGAGGTGATCGGCGCGGCGGGGGTCAGCCGGGCCACGTTCTACCGCCACTTCTCGGGCAAGGAGGACCTCGTCCGGGCCTGTCTGGCGGCGCATGCCGACGACATGCGCGCCCGGGTCTCCGAGATCGTCGCCGCGGCGGGCAGTCCGCGCGTGGCGCTGACCGTGTTGGTGACGGGACTGGGCGAGCGACTGCGCGACACGTCGTTCCGCGGCTGCCCGTTCATCAACGCCGCCGCCGAGTTCCCCGACCCGACCCACCCGGTGCGCGGGATCATCGCCGGACACCGGGCCTGGCTCGTCGAGGCGATGACCGCCCTGCTGACCACCGCCGGCCGCCCCGACCCGGCGGCCGACGCCCGCACCCTGATGATGCTGCGCGACGGTGCGCTGGTCGGCGGCTACCTCGACGACCGGTCCGCCACGCTCGCCACGCTCGCCCGCGCGGTCGACTCGTTCACCTGACCTCCTCGGGCCGTCCGGGAGCGCACCGCCTCGGCGGGCCGGCGCGGTCGACAGTGGGCGACGTGGTCGCGGATGCGGCGCTGCGCGAACCGGTAGCCGGTCTCGTCGCGGGTGTGCTCGACCAGTCAGGTGGTGGCCGCACCAACGGTCAGCGGACCACGTCGTACACCAGCTTCTGGATGCCGTTGGAGTACGACTCGCTCTCGACGAGCTTCAGGCTCTGCTTGTCCTTGTCCGTGCCGCTGAACAGGCGCTTGCCCGCGCCGAGCAGGACCGGGAAGACGAGCAGGTGGTAGCGGTCGACCAGGCCGGCGTCCGCGAGGTTCCGGGAAAGGGTGGCGCTGCCGTGGACGCTGATCGGGCCGCCCTCGCCGGCCTTCAGGGCGGCCACGTCGTCCAGCGAGCGCAGGATTGCCGTGTCGCCCCAGTTCGACACCAGGTCCCGCTCGGCCAGGGTGGTGGAGACGACGTACTTGGGCATCGCGTTGTAACGCGGGAACTCCTCGGTCATCGTCGGCCACACCGGCGAGAAGACCTGGTAGCTGACGCGACCCAGCAGCATGGCCGTCGCCTCGTCCTGCTCGCGGCTTTTCAGCTCGTAGGCGGCCGGGTCGAAGTCGATGTCCTTGAACGTCCACCCGCTGTTGCGGTAGCCGGGCTCCCCGCCCGGAGCCTCGACGACGCCGTCGAGCGAGACGAACGAGGTGACGATCAGCGTGCGCATGGGGTGCTCCAGTCGGTCTGTCGGTGCGTGTCGTCAGGACGTCGAACGGGGACCGTCCGGAATCGACACCCCGCGCGGAGAAGTTTCCGACATTTTCCCGCGGTTCCGGAAAGTCGCAGCACCGGGACGCAGCGTGACCACTTGGAGACAGGGTGAACGCCCGCCGGGTATCCCGGGCGGGCGTTCACCTTGGTGTCGGTCGGGTCAGTCGAGGTCGGCGAAGCGGAGTCGGGTGTGGTCGACGGGGCCGACGCCGCCGAGGTTGGCGGGTGCGTTCCACTGTCCGGCGAAGGCGTTGTTGTTGTGCCAGCCGGTGAGGGTGCCGTCGGTGTTGGTGCGGACGATGTCGGCTTTGCCGTCGGCGTCGAGGTCGGCGAGTTCGACGCGGGTGTGGTCGACCGCGCCCAAGCCGCCGATGTTGACCGGGGAGTTCCACTGCCCGGCGAGGGCATTGTTGTTCCACCAGCCGGTGAGGGTGCCGTTGGCTTCGATCCGGATGAGGTCGGATCGGCCGTCGGCGTCGAGGTCGGCGAAGCGGAGTCGGGTGTGGTCGGTGCTGCCGACGCCGCCGATGTTGGTGGGTGCGCTCCACTGTCCGGCGAACGCGTTGAGGTTGCGCCACGCGGTGAGGGCGCCGTCGGCCTCGACGCGGACCAGGTCGGCGCGTCCGTCGCCGTCGAGGTCGGCGAAGCGGAGTCGGGTGTGGTCGGTGCTGCCGACGCCGCCGATGTTGACCGGGGAGTTCCACTGTCCGGCGAACGCGTTGTTGTTCCACCAAGCGGTGAGGGTGCCGTTGGGTTCGATCCGGATGAGGTCGGATCGGCCGTCTCCGTCGAGGTCGGCGAGTTGGAGTCGGGTGTGGTCGACGGGGCCGACGCCGCCGAGGTTGGCGGGTGCGTTCCATTGCCCGGTGAACGCGTCGTTGTTGTGCCAGCCGGTGAGGGTGCCGTCGGTGTTGATCCGCACGATGTCGGCCCGACCCTGAGGAACACCCCACAGGTGGTGGGCGATCTTGACGGCGTCGGCCGCCTCCACCGCGTACCGGTAGGCGTACTGCTCGGCGGGGCGTTGGACGCGGGCCGCGACGTCACCGATCGGCGTGGTGTTCCACGAGCCGTTCGGGTAGAACGCCTGCATCACGTCGAGGAACTTGTTGGTCGCGGTCGGCGGATCGGTGCGCTCGGCGAAACTGCCCCACGACGCGCGCTGCTGGAACAGGCCGACCGAGTCCAGGTCACCACCGTCGAGGTTGGCGTTGCCGGTCTCCACGATGGTCGTAGAGATCGCGATCGCCGCCGCGTACTCGTTGAGGCCCCGCGCCTTTACGGCTTGGACGACCGCTCGGGCGCACGATGTGTTGTAGGCGGTCATGTAGCCGCGCATCTTGTTGTTCAGTACCGGGTTGAGATCGCCGGCGGCCGCACTGTCGGCTGCGGTAGGACCGCCCGCCCGGCATGGCAGCGCGGTGAAGTTCGCGGTGACCTGGGAGGGCCAGATCTCGGTGGGGTCCGGTTCCGGGTCCGCGGTCGCGCCCGTCGCCGTGATCGCGCCGAACACCGAGGCGATCGCGATCACCGAGGCCAACCGGACGGAGAGCTTGGTCGAGTGCTTCATGGAAGTGCGATTCCTTCCGTGCGGTCGGGTCAGTCGAGGTCGGCGAAGCGGAGTCGGGTGTGGTCGACGGGGCCGACGCCGCCGAGGTTGGCGGGTGCGTTCCACTGTCCGGCGAAGGCGTTGTTGTTGTGCCAGCCGGTGAGGGTGCCGTCGGTGTTGGTGCGGACGATGTCGGCTTTGCCGTCGGCGTCGAGGTCGGCGAGTTCGACGCGGGTGTGGTCGACCGCGCCCAGGCCACCGGCGTTGACCGGGGAGTTCCACTGTCCGGCGAGGGCATTGTTGTTCCACCAAGCCGTCAGTTGGCCGTCGGACTCGATACGGACGAGGTCGGCGCGTCCGTCGGCGTCGAGGTCGGCGAAGCGCAGGCGGGTGTGGTCGGTGCTGCCGACGCCGCCGATGTTGGTGGGTGCGCTCCACTGTCCGGCGAACGCGTTGAGGTTGCGCCACGCGGTGAGGGTGCCGTTCGCTTCGATCCGGATCAGGTCCGACTTGTTGTCTCCGTCGAGGTCGGCGAAGCGGAGTCGGGTGTGGTCGGTGCTGCCGACGCCGCCGATGTTGACCGGGGAGTTCCACTGTCCGGCGAAGGCGTTGTTGTTCCACCAAGCGGTCAGTTGGCCGTTGGCTTCGATCCGGATCAGGTCCGACTTGTTGTCGCCGTCGAGGTCGGCGAGCTGGAGTCGGGTGTGGTCGACGGGGCCGACGCCGCCGAGGTTGGCGGGTGCGTTCCATTGCCCGGTGAACGCGTCGTTGTTGTGCCAGCCGGTGAGGGTGCCGTCGGTGTTGATCCGCACGATGTCGGCTCGACCGAAATTCCCCGACGTGATGTTCTTGTAGCGCCTCGGGTGGAAGCTGTCGGCCCACCCCTTGTCCCACACCCGCTGTTCGGCGAAGTGCTGGTAGTCGTATTCCTCCCAGACGATCGGGCGGGTGTGCGCGGCGTCGGCCCAGCCCATGAACAACGCGATGTGCTGCACGTCCGGGTCGTGCCGCCACAGCACGTCGCCGGGGCGGAGATCGGATCTTTCGATCGTCTCCAGGAACGGCTGGATGGTGTATGTCGTGTAGCTCTTGTCCATACCCCACGCCATGGACACGTAGCCCGAACAATCCTGCCGGTAATAGCCGTACTGGTTGGTGTACCAGGTCGTCTGGCTGTAGGGGACCTGTTCGTCGATCCACGACCGGGCACGGGTCCGCACGTCGGTGCGGCTGATCGGGTCGTTCGCCGCGGCGGTCATCGTCGACTCCGTGACACCCTCCGGCGACGTGCCCGCTGTCGCGGCCGTGACATCGGACGCCGGGTTCGTGTCGACGGTCGGGAACGCCGTCGCGGCCGATGCGATCGAGGCGGTGGACGACAGCGTCGCGGTCGCCACGATGACGGCGAGCACGGTGCCCGTCCGGCGGGCGAGAGCGGATATCATGGTCATGGCGGATCTCCCGAAAGTCGCTTTTCGAACCGTTCCCCCTGGCAGGACGGAACGTTAGAGAGCGGACCTTCAGGATCTCTTGAAGACGTGCGTCGGATCTTTTCAGATTTTTTTCAGGACACCATGCCGCTTCAGTTGTCCACGACCCGCACGGGCGGGGAGGCGAAGTGCGGGTGGGTGTTCGTGCGCAGCAGGAGGCGGGCGATCGGCGCCGGGCGGTTCTCCAGGTGCAGGACCAGGTCGGCCTCGGTGACGCGGCGGTGGACCATCAGCAGGGTGGCCAGGCCGTACGAGTCGCAGAACGTCACGTCGGCGCAGTCCAGGCGGACCTCGCGGACGCCGTCGGCACCCAACGCCGTCGTCACCTCGCCGAGCAGGGCGTCCGCCGTGTCGTAGGCGAGGTCGCCTGCGAGGACGACGTGGACGGTGGCGAGGGCGAACGTCGTGGTGAGGGTGAGGGCCGCCGACCCGATCATCGGGCGGGTCCGGGCTCGAGCAGGGTGCTCGCCCGGGGGAAGTCGCGGAGTTGCGCGGCCAGGATGTCCACGGTGGGCGCCAGCACGGCCGGGTCCACTCCTCGGGCGGCGAGCACCTGCGCGGTCCACGTCAGGAAGTCGGCGAACAGGGACGTGTCGTCCAGGTAGAGCGCCGTGGCCAGGAAGTCGACGATGTGGGCGATGTCCTCCGCCACCTGCTCGCGTTCCGCGTCGTCGGCCGTGCGCAGTCCCGGAATCCGCTGCTCCAGACCGGTGTACGTGGTCTTGACCAACTGCCCGGCGGTGCGGGCGACCATCGTGTACTCCTGGTCCGCCAGGTGCGGCAACGAGTCGGGCTCGTCGGGCGAGGGCCGGGGCAGGGGTGCCTCCAGCGCCTGTGCCGCCGCTCTCGCGTCCAACGCCCACAGATCGGCACCCAGCACTCGCGCGTGGCGGCCGTCCACACCGAACGCCGAACCGCCCGCCACGACCGGCACCCCGGCCGAGCGGCACGCGCGGATCGTGGCGTGCCCGGTCGGCAGCCGGGTCGCCAGCGCCCCCGACAACGCCACCACGTCCGGCGCGGTGTGGTGCAGGTGCGCGACGAGGTGCGGGGTGGGCACCTGGGCGCCCAGGTAGTCGACGCGGAAACCGCGCAGCCGCAGCACTTCCGCCAGCAGGCGCGCGGGCAGGGCGTGCCACTCGCCGGGCAGGCACGCGACCGTGACGTGACGGCGGTGCGGCGCTGGTCGGCCCACCGCGCCGACCAGCGCCGCCACGGCGCGGTCGTTGATCGCGGTCGCGGCGTGCTCCTGGGCGACGGTCAGCCGGTTCGCGGCCCACTCCGCGCCCACGCGGAACTGCACGGCGCCGATGACGTCCAGCAGCAGGGTCTCCGCGCCGAGGCCCCCGCCGAGGCCGGTGAGGACGATGTCGGTCGCGGCGGTCTCGTCGCCGGCCGCGACGGCGCCCCAGAGCTGCTCTTCGATGTCGTGTGCCGTGGTCATCAGGTGTGCCTGCCCGGTTCGTCGCTGGGGTGGCCGCCGCGTGGCGAGGTGATCGCCAACAGGGCCATGTCGTCGTGCCCGTTCGCCCCGCTCCACTGCTCGGCGACGAGGTGGACGTGTTCGGCGACCGCGTCGGCGGGCATCCCGGCACACGACGCCAGCGCGCGGCGCAGCCGGTCCTCGCCGAACACCCCGTCCCCGAGCGCGCCACCGCGCGCCTCGACTATCCCGTCGGTGTAGAGCAGGCACGTGTCGTCCGGCGCCAGCGCGACGTCGACGGAGGTGCACGGCACCTCGGGCAGGACGCCGACGAGCGTGCCCGTGGTCGGCACGGACCGGACCTCGCCGTCGGCGCGCACGATCAGCGGCGGCAGGTGACCGGCGCTGGTCAGGCGCAACCGGACGTGGCGGCCGATGCGGGAGACGGACGCCAGCACGAACGTGGCGAAGCGCGTGTGGTGGGCGGACCGCAACGCGCCGTTGAGCAGGTCGATCACGCGCTGGTGGTCGTCGGCCAGCGGCAGCAGCGCCTGGAGCGTCGTGCGGATCTTGCCGGTCAGCACCGCGGCTTCCAGGCCCTTGCCGGACACGTCCCCGACCACGGCCAGCACCTCGGCGCGACCGCCCGCCGCGGGCAGGGCGTGGACGTCGTAGAAGTCGCCGCCGACCCGTTCGGTGTCCGGGGACGGCCGGTAGCGCCCGGCGTACTCGACCCCGTCCACGCGGCGCAGTGTGGGCGGGAGCAGGTCGCGCAGCAGCGTCTCGGTGATCGTGGCCTGCTGGGAGAACAGGCGGGCGGACGAGGTGGCGGTGCCGGCGCGGGCGGCGAACAGCCGGGCGAACGCCTCCTCGTCCTCGCTGAACGCCGGGCCGCCGACGCGTCGCAGCAGCACCAGCGCACCGGCGGGCACGCCGTGGCCGGGCAGCGGCGTGATCACCATCGAGCCGACCGGGCCGAAGCCGTCGGGTACCAGCCAGGCCGGTGCGCCCGCCGGGTCGATCCACCGCGACGGCACGGGAGGGTAGCCGCGCATCGCCTCGCCGAGGCCGACCACGGCGTCCACGTCGACGTCGAACCGCCGGGACTCGGGCGTTCCGCCGCGCACGCACCGGGTGGTGGGCACGTCCCGTCGCGCGCTGCCGATGCCGACGACCACGGCCGCGTCGGCGAGGTGCTCGGCGGCCAGTGACGCCGTGATCATCATGCAGCGCTCGGGGTTGAGCGAGGTGAGCAGGACGGACGACACGTCGCCGAGCAGCGCGACCCGGTCGCGTTCGAGGCGCAACGCCTCACGCGCGAGCCGGGCGTCGGTGTCCTCGACCAGCCACCACGTCACGGAGCCGTCGTCGTGGCCGACCGGGTGGGCCTCGAAGCTGCGCGTGCCGACCGATCCGGACACCGGGGCGTCGAAGCGGACGCCGCGGGCGAACTTCTCGTGCGCGTGCCCGACCCAGTCGACGGCCGTGAGGACACCGTCGGCCAGTCGGGGGATCAGGGTGTGGGCCGACTCGTTGGCGGCTCGGATCTGGCCTTCTCGGTCGAGGACCAGGGACGGGTAGGGAGCGTGCCGCCATCCGCGACCGACCGCGGCCTGCGGGACGCCGGAGCGTTCGATGTCCACCACCACACTCGGGCAACCGGACGGCGCCCATCACCTCGCAGATGTCTCCGAATTGCGCTGAACGGCCGACAGTTTCCCGCGTCCGTCCCGATACGGCAAGACGGCCATCGGCGTGCCGTGCCCCTGTCCCGGTGATTACAGCGGTGAAGGAAATACGGACTCTCGAAGTAGTGGTGCATTGTTCGGTTTCTTGACCGGGGACGGCGTTCACCACTATGGTCTAGACCACTTGCGGTGTGTGGCTGCCTACCTGCGGGCCGTCACGCACGGGGTGATCCGGCCGCCGCGGATGAGGACCCTGCCTTGGAACCGCTGGTTCCGCCGAAGGAGCTGGAATGAACTTCAGACGCAAACTCGCGACCGTGCTCGCGGGCGCGGTGATCGCACCCTTCATCGTGGTGATGGCAGCCGGCACGGCCAGTGCCCACGGCTACATCACGTCGCCGCCCAGCCGTCAGGCCAACTGCGCGACCGGCAAGGTCTCGAAGTGCGGCGACATCATCTACGAACCCATGAGCGTCGAGGGCCCGAAGGGCCAGACGAACTGCCACGGCGGCGACGCCCGCTGGGCGCCGCTCAGTGACGAGAGCAAGCCGTGGCCCGCCGCGTCGGTCGGCGACAACGTCACGTTCAACTGGGCGATCAGCGCCCGGCACGCCACCACCACGTGGCAGTACTGGGTCGGCGGCACCAAGATCGCCGAGTTCAACGACCGCGGCAAGATCCCGGGCGCGACCGTGCGCCACGACGTGAGCCTCGGTGGGCGGACCGGCCGGATCAAGATCCTGGCCATCTGGAACATCGCGGACACCGCGATGGCGTTCTACAACTGCGTCGACCTCCAGGTCGGCCCCGGCGGTGGCGACCCGACGACCACCACCACCCCGCCGACCACGACGACGAAGCCGACCACCACGACCGTCCCGACCACGACGACCACCCCGCAGCAGCCGGGCGGCGCGTGGGCGGCGGGCGTGTCCTACACGGCCGGCACGCAGGTCACCTATGGTGGCGCGACCTACAAGTGCCTCCAGTCGCACACCTCGCTGAACGGCTGGGAGCCGCCGAACGTGGCGTCCCTCTGGCAGCGCCTCTGAAGTTCGTGATCCGGGACTCCCGGCGGGCTCGCCCGCCGGGAGTTTCCCGTCTACTCGCCCCGGTACTCCGCCCGCCACGCAGCCAGGGCTCCCTCGGGCCGGGAGTCCGGGTGGAACGTGGCGTCGTGGAACCAGGGCGGGACGTCGAACGTGGCGTCGTGGAACCGGGTGGCCCCGGCGAAGGTGGTCCCGCTGAACGTGGGGAAGCCGTGGAACGCGGCCCGGTCGAACCCGCAGTCCCGGTGGAACGTCGCGTCGGAGAACCGGGCATCCCCGACGAAGTCCGTGTCGTCGAATCCGGCGTCGTCGTGGAATACCGCCTCGATGAACCAGGCGTCCGCGCCGAACTTCGCCCGGTCGAATCGGGCTTCTCCGACAAACACCACATTGTCGAATCCCGCGTCGCTGCGGAACACGGCGTCGGTGAAGTCGACTTTCCCGTCGAAGGTCGCGAAGCCGAAATGCGTCACGCCCGCGAACCCGGCCCCGCTGAACGCCCCGGTCCGCAACCGGCAACCCGCCAGGGCGAAGTCGTCCAGGGCCGCCCCGGTCAGGTCGACGTCCATGTCGGGCCAGAAGTCGTCGCCGGGCGTGAGGTGCCGGAGCAGGAACGCCCGCGCCTCCTCCCGGACATCGGGCGAGGCGGGTCCGCGCAGCGTCGCGCACACCGCGTCCACCGCGGCCTGCCGGTCGTCGATCGCGAGCGACTTCTCCGCATCCATGCGGGGATCATAGGAAACGGCCGCCGGACCTCTGGGATCCGACGGCCGTCACGTGGGTCAAGCGATCAGCAGGCGCCCTGGTCCTGCCAGACCGCCCACGAACCCGGCGCACCCGGCTCGGCACCGGCCGAGTACCAGGTGGACTTGTACTTGCGACCGTTGTGCGACACGAGGTCGTCCGGCACGTAGGAAGCGCTCGCGCTCCACGCCTGGAGACCACCGCAACCACCGGTGTCGCCACCGGTCACGGTCAGCGTGAACGTCGCCGTGCGCGTCACCGAACCGGCGCCGCTCACGGTGATCTGATAGGTGCCGGCGGTCGTGGTCGAGGCCACCGCGACCGTGGCGGTCGACGACGAACCCGACTGGACCGACGACGGGCTGAAGGACACGGTCACGCCGTTGGGCGTGCCGGTGGCCGACAGCGCCACGGTCTGGGCCGAGCCGGACGTCGTGGCCGTGTTGACCGTGAACGAACCCGACTGCCCGACGGCGACCGAGGCCGACGACGGGGTCAGCGACAGCGAGAACTCGTTGCCCGGGTTGTCGCTCGGCACCGTCAGCGAGTACGTGGCCGTGCGCGTGACCGCACCCGTGCCCGTGCCCGTGCCCGTCACCGTGATCTGGTAATTACCGCGCGCCACCGACGAGCCGACCGACACCGTCGCCGTCGACGACCCGCCGGACTGCACCGAGGACGGGCTGAAGGACACGGTCACGCCGTTGGGCGCACCCGAGGCCGACAGCGACACGTTCTGCGGCGAACCCGAGGTCGTGGTCGTGTTCACCGTGAACGTGCCCGACGAGCCGACGCCGATGCTGCCCGAGGACGGGTTCAGCGAGAGCGAGAACTCGTTGGTCGGGTTGTCGTTGACCGCCAGCTTCCAGATCGTGTAAGCGATGCCGTCCGCCGACCGGTCCAGGGCCGTCGGGTTGATGTTGCTCGTGCTGTCGCACCGGCTGTGGTAGCAGGAGTCGTACGCCGAGTTGGCCGTACCGCCCCACTTCGACGCCTGCGAGCTGGTCTTGCGCGCCGACGCGCCGGTGGCGTAGCCGGACGACGGGATGCCGGCCTGCTGGAACGAGTAGTCGTCGGACCGGCCCGCGCCCTCGACGTTCTCCTCCGGCTGGAGGTTCAGCGACGTCCAGTACTCGCGCAGGGGCGCGGCGGCGGTGGTGTTGATGTTGTTGATGAAGTAGCCGCCGTTCTTGGAGGCCACCATGTCGAAGTTGTAGTACGCCTTGATCTGCGACCGGGCCGAACCCAGCTGCGAGACGTAGTACTTCGAGCCGTTGAGGCCCTGCTCCTCGTCCGTCCACCAGGCGAACCGGACGTGCTTGGTCAGGGTGGGCTTGCGCGCCGCGAGCTGGAGGGCGTTCTCCAGCAGCACGGCCGAACCCGAACCGTTGTCGTTGATGCCGGGCCCGGCGGACACGCCGTCGAGGTGCGCGCCGAACATGATCGTCTGGTTGACGTCGCCGCCGGGCCAGTCCGCGATCAGGTTGTTCGACACGTAGGTGCAGCTGCTGCACCGCTGTTCGACGACCGTGAAGCCGGCCGCCTGGAGCTTGCCCTTCACGTACGCCAGCGACTGGGTGTACCCGCCGCTGCCCGCACGCCGGTTGCCGCCGTTGGAGGTGGCGATGGAGTTGAACTGGTTCAGGTGCGACTGCACCGCCGCCACGTCGATGTCGGGCGGGGCCAGTGCCGCGGCACCGGGCTGCTGCTCGGGGGTGGCGAGCGCGGGCCCGGTGGGCCCGGTCACCCAGGCGAGGGTCGCCACCAGGGCGACCGCCGCACCCAGGATTCTGTGCTTCATCCGAATGCTCCTTGTAAGGCAGGGTAAAGCCGACCGCGCACTCGCCCCTCGCAGGATTTGGCGGCCCCGGACGGGACGCGGCCGAACCAGCGAAGGGTCGCACCACCGGTGTCGAGGGGAATAGGGCTGGCGGTAGGTACCGGTGCGGGCGCGCACGGGCCAAGCTGCAGGGTTGACCACGCCGGGCCGTTGCCGCGATGAGGTGACTTCCGTTGTGCCGACCGCGCGGTGCCCGGTATTGGTCTGTGGTCGTCGAACGGAGGCCGCCCGTGAAACCGGACCTGCTGCGCAACCACCTCGCCCGACGGGACGTGCTGCGCGCGGCCGGTGTCGCGGGCATCGCCGGACTCGTGGGTGCGGCACCGGCGTCCGCCGCCGCCCACCCGGACGACAAGCCGTTCGACTACGCCGACCCGGCCAACCTGTCCGACTGGGCGCCGAGCCGCTACGGACCGGCCGACCAGCGCGGCACGCTCAACGAGGTCACCCCGGCCAAGACCGCCGCCGCCCTGGCGCTGCTCAAGCCGCACCGCGACGTCGTCACCTACAACCTGGGCGAGCTGATGTGGAACGGCTTCCCCGCGTACAAGACCGACCCGCGCCGCACGTGGGAACAGCGCCTCACGATCCACGGCTACCAGCCGCCGCCCGGTTTCCGCGAGCAGGGCGGCGTGCTGATCTCCCCGGAACCCTTGGGCGCCAACCGGATCAGCGTCCACGAGGAACGCTTCGAAGCCGAACTCTCGGCGAAGCACCCGAAGCCGCTCGCGCTCACCCACCAGATCGGCAGCCAGCTCGACAACCTCAACCACGTGGGCGCGGGGGAGCTGTTCTACAACGGCCGGCGCGGCACCGACATCGCCCGCGGCCACGGCACGATCCGCCTCGGCGCCGAGCACATGGGACCGGTGGTCACGCGCGGCCTGCTGCTCGACGTCCTCGGCGTCAAACTCGCCCACGGCCGCGACCTGGGCGAACCGGCGGGCGACGGCAGCCCGGTGCTGCGCGACGACTACCGCATCACGGTCGCGGACATCGAGGACGCGCTCGACTTCGGCGACATCGACCGCATCGAACCCGGCGACGTCGTGCTGCTGCGCACCGGCTGGAACCGCCTGCTCGCCCGCCGCGACCCGGCGGACATCGCCCGTTGGGAGGCGTCGCGCGGCATGCCCGGCATCTACCTGCGCGAGGCCCGCTGGCTGGCGAAGTTCCGCCCGGCGATCGTCGGCGGCGATACGTGGGCGTTGGAGGTGTTGGGCAACAAGGTCAACGAGGATGGCACCGCGTTCCCCGTCCACCAGGAACTGATCATGCGTCACGGCATCCGCATCGCCGAGTCCTACGTCCTGGACGGACTCGCGGCCGACCGCGTGTACCGGTTCGTCTTCATCGTGACGCCGCAGTACGCGGAGGGCGCCACGGCCGGTAACACTCCCGCGGCGGCGCTGGGCCAACCCCGGCGGCGCTGACGGTATTCCCTGCGGGCCGGTATACGGTTCGGCCGTGAACCCGAAGACCATCACGTGGAGCGAGGCCGTCGAGCTGTTCGAACGGCGCGGCCTGCCCAAGTCGACCTGGGAGAACCTGTACGAGGGCGAGTACGTCCTATACTCCGGCGACGCCGTCGTGACCGGCGACTTCCCGCTCAACTCCGGCGAGCCGCAGCCGTGGGACCTCGACTACGACATCGGCTACATCGTCGACGGCTCGCTCACGGTGTCCGGTGCGCTCTACGACTTCGACGACGGCGCGGCGGCGTTGGTCGTGCTCGGCGACCTGCGGGCGACCGGCTTCCACACCACGTGCGACACCAAGCTCGTCGTCACCGGGAACACGAGCGCCGACGTCGTGTACGGCCGGTACACGGACAAGTACCTGGTGTTCGGCGGCGACCTGCGCGCGACCGTGCAGGTGTGGTGGGACGAGTGCGCGCCCGACCAGGTCGACGGCACGCTGGCAGGCAGTCTGGTGCTGCCGTCCTATGCGAGTGACGACGACCTGGGCGCGGCCATCGTGGAGAACGCGGGCTCCGGCACCGACCTGCTGGTGGCCGAGGTGCTGGGCGAGGACGGCGTCGACGGCGAGGCGCTGCTGGACCGCCTGGTCGCGGGTGAACCCGTCCTGAGGTAGTGGTCGTCGCAGCACTCGACGTGCAGCCCGGCGTAGTGGTGCGGGCGGCACGGGTCGAGGTCGATCTCCGCGCAGCAGTGCGTGGTGGGGTCGTGGGCGAGGTGGGACGGGCAGTCCTCGACCAGGCCGCGGATCTTCCCGGCTTCGTTCTCGTACGCCGCGCGGCTGCCGACGACGAACATGGTGTCGGCGGCGATGTCCCAGTGCAGCCGGTCGAGGTTGTCCTTGTGGGAGGCGCGGACGTGGTGCTCGTCGTCGAAGACGGGCAGCGCGTCCGCCGGGAGCGTGATCTTGTGCGGCCTGCCCGCCGACAGGCGGGCGCGAACCTGCTTCCAGTGTGCGGGCCGGAAACCGAGGCTGTGGTGCAGCAGCACGAGGTCGAGCCGCCGCTCGCCCGTCCAGCCGCCGCACGTCGCCGGACTCGCCTTGAGCGGCAGGTGGATCAGCGTTCGCGGCGACCTCGCGGCCAACCACCACGCCGCCGCGATCTCCACGGCCGCGTCCTTGTCCACCGACAGGTTCGCGCCGAAGCGGCTCTCGTGGAGTGCCGCGTGCTTGATCACGGCGGCCGGGCGCACGACGCGGTACTCGTCGGCGCCGAGCCGGACCTTGTCGATCCGGACGCGCCACGATCGTCCGTCAAGTCTCACGTCGTCTCCTCGTTCGGCGACACTGTAGGTGTGCCGGTCGGGAGTGGCCGGCGGATTTCCGCGGAAGGGGAACGACTTGAGCGACGTGTTGGCCACGCTGGGCGTCTTCGCGATCGTGGTCGTGGTGCTGTTGGTCGCGGTCGCGTTGTTCCTGCTGTTCAAGCTCGTGCGCAAGCACAAGCAGGTGCACCAGCCCGGTACGCCCGTGCCGACCAAGGCCGCCTACTGGGTGTCGCTGGCGTACACGGTCTTCCCGATCGACCTGCTGCCCGACCCGATCTACCTCGACGACATCGTGGTGCTCGTCGGCGGGCTGATGTACGTGGGGTCGTCGCTGCGCAAGCGGCGCGAGGTCGAGGACTGATGCCTCATCGAGGAAGGGTGACGTGACTGTGTCGCGTGGACATCCGCGGCTGGTGACCGCGAGGCCGCCCGGACCGCCTACCCGACGTCGCCCGATGCGGATGCGAGTACGTGACCGGCGGCGGTGCGCACGTGCCGGTGGCCGTCGGCCGGGAATGCCGGCGGCGCGGCGGGCAGCAGGTCGCGCAGGACGTAACCGCACTTGACCGCCACCCGGCAGGACCACTGGTTGTCGACGGCGTGCACAAGGTCCAGTCGGGTGAGCACGACCATGTCCTGGGTGTCCAATGCCCACTGCGACACGGTGTCCGTTACGCGAGTGGCGACGCCCTGGCCCCGGGCATGGGCGGCGGTCCAGTAACCCACCTCGGCCATCTCGGCGGATCCCACCTTCACCACCACGTGCCCCAGCGGGGTGCGGTCGTCGGCATCGGCGGTCACGGCGAAGCTGAACCGGGTCGCGGTCACCCAGCCGGCGGTTTGCGCGTCCAGCCACTGCCCGGCCTCGGCTTCGCCGGTCAGGGAAGTGGCAAGCCGACGACGCAGCAGCGGATCGCGGTGCGCCGCGACCAGCGCCGGAAGATCGGCCGGCCGCCACGGCCGCAGTCTCAGCGCGGGTGCCGGCCCGGTGGCCGGCACGGACAGGACGACCGTCATGGCCAGGATTCTCCACCGTCAGGTCAGGCGGTATCAGCAGTTCAGGACACCGGAAGTAGCGGGGGACTCGACGCGATCGCATCGCCGACGTCACTGGACGCTAGGACGGTTCCCGCCACGCGCGTTCGTACGCGGCGCGGCGGTCCTTCTCCTGGTCGAGCGTGCGACGTCGGCGGGCCTCGGTGCCGGCGCCCGCCGGGAAGCCGTACTTGGTCAGCCGGTGGTCGGTGCTCTCCGCCGCGTACGACAGGGAGAAGTAGACGCCCACGATCAGGCCGAGCGACCCGCACGCCAGCGCGAGCGGCAGCGGTGCGCCCACGGCCAGGACGAGCACCAGCGCGATGACGATCGTCAGCGGCAGGACCTGGAGGAACGACCGCACGGTGAACCACACCAGCCACGACGGCTTCGTGGCCTCGTGGAAGACCCACTCGCGGTGGCGTGCCGACAGCCGCCCGCCCACGAGGTACCACAGGCGCAGGGGGAACGCGGGTGTGCTCATGCCGGGTCCTTCCGGGCGGCCGTGATCACCTTCGTCAGGTGGGCGTGCAGTGCTTCGAGGTCCTCGACGGGCAAGCCGAGTTGTTCGATCACGGCCGGCGGCACGTCCAACGCCCGCTCCCGCAGTGCGCGGCCGGTGTCGGTCAGCGTGACGGCGAGCTGGCGCTCGTCGGCGCTGTCCCGGCCGCGCTCCAGGTAGCCGATCGCCTCCAGGCGCTTGAGCAGCGGCGACAGCGTGGCCGGTTCGAGGGCGAGCAGCCGGCCCAGCTCCTTGACCGACAGCGGCGCGTGCTGCCAGAGCGCGAGCATCACCAGGTACTGCGGGTGCGTCAGGCCCAGCGGTTCCAGGATCGGCCGGTAGATGCCGATCACCGCCCGGGACGCGACCGCGAGCGCGAAGCAGACCTGCCGCTCCAGCGCCAACGCATCGTCACTTCGTGCACTAATCATTTGTGCCCATAGTACGTGTCGTCGGCGCCGGACGGGCTGTGGCCTGGGTCGCGTCAGTCGAACCGGAGGTGCCGCACGGACGTGGCGTAGCGGCGCAGCCGTGCGCGCAGCGGACTGTCGTTGTCGGGCACGATCGGCAAACCCGCCGACCGGGCGATGGCGTCGGCGACCTGGGCCACGGTCCGGTCGTCGGTGTCGACGTGCTCGGCGAACTCGGGCTCGTGCAGGCGCTTGAGGCAGTGGTCCAGCTTGGACACGGCCCAGCCCTCGCGCTTCAGGCCCGGCCACAGACCACGCCCGCTCAACCGGGCGAGCACGGTCGCGGGCTCGGCCAGCAGCGCGAAGTGCTCGACCCGGTGGCCCTGCTCGCGCAGCCGGCCGACGATCTCCGCGAAGTAGTCGGCGTTGACCACCGTCATGGGAACGATGATCGGCCCCTCATGCTGTGTCAGGGCCAGGTCGAGCATGTCGTACACGCCGGTGCGCCACGTCGGGAGGTCCTGGAAGTCACCGCGCAGGGCCGGCGGCAGCAGGCGGTGCAGGGCGAAACCGAAGTACTCGGGGTCGGCGAGGACGCTGCCCTCGACCCGACGGTGCAGTTCGTGGGCGGTGGCGGTCTTGCCGCCGCCGAACGGGCCGTTGATCCAGATGAGCACGTTCGCGACCCTACATATCGGCTACGCTGCGCGGGCTGGTGGTTCGCCCCCCGACCGGGGCGAGGCAAGAGGGAATCCGGTGCGAATCCGGGACTGCCCCGCAGCGGTGAACGGGAACGAAAGCCGTCATGAGCACTGCGCGTCCACGCGTGGGAAGCGACGGCCGGTAGGAACGCGCTCGACGCCCGTGAGTCCGAAGACCTGCCACCGGTCCGTGTGCCCATCCGGGCGCACGGTGTCCGGTCGCCTCGCGGGAAGGGCACGGGCGCACCCCGTCACAGGGGTTCGCGCGAGCCTGCCCGCGAGTCGTCGGACTTCCCGCACGCTCGCGAGGAGAGAGCCTGTGACCAGCGGTATCGGCGCGACCGTACTCGGCTACCCGAGGATCGGACCGCGTCGTGAACTCAAGCGCGCCGTCGAGTCGTACTGGGCCGGGCGCAGCGACGCCGACACCCTGCACGCCGCGGCCCGGGACCTGCGCGTCGCCACCTGGCTGGAGCTGCGCGACGCAGGGCTGGACTCGGTGCCGTCCAACACGTTCTCGTTCTACGACCAGGTGCTCGACACCGCGTTCCTGGTCGGCGCGGTACCCGACCGGTACCGGCGGTCCTCCGCGTTGGACACCTACTTCGCGGCGGCCCGCGGCGACGCCGACGCGCCGCCGCTCGAACTGACCAAGTGGTTCGACACCAACTACCACTACCTGGTGCCCGAGATCGACTCGTCGACGGAGTTCCGGTTGGCCGACGACAAGCCGTTGGCCGAGTACCGGGAGGCCCGCGCGGCGGGGGTGCCGACCCGTCCGGTCCTGCTCGGGCCGGTGACGTTCCTCCTGCTGGCCAAGGGGTCCGCGGACCCGCTGTCGCGGTTGGACGCGTTGCTCGACGTGTACGTGGAGCTGCTCGGGGCGTTGGCCGCCGAGGGCGTGGAGTGGGTGCAGTTCGACGAGCCCGCGTTCGCCATGGACCGCGATGTCGCCGAACTCGCCGCGCTCGGGCGTGCCTACACGCGGCTCGGTGCCGTGGCGGCCCGGCCGAAGCTGCTGGTCACCGGGTACTACGGGTCGCTCGGGGCGGCATTGCCGGTGCTGGCCGCCACGGCGGTCGAGGCGATCGGGGTGGACCTGGTCGCGGGGACCATCGAGGGGATCGCGAGCGTTCCGGCGTTGCGGGACAAGACGTTGGTGGCCGGTGTCGTGGACGGGCGCAACGTGTGGCGCACTGATCTGCGTAAGGCGGTGGCCACCGCGGCGTCGCTGCTGGGGTCGGCCGCCGAGGTCGTGGTGTCGACGTCGTCGACCCTGCTGCACGTGCCCTACGACCTGGACGTGGAGACGTCGTTGGCGCCCGAGGTGTCGGCGCGGCTGGCGTTCGCCCGGCAGAAGGTCGCCGAGGTCGTGACCCTGGACCGGGCGTTGCGCTCGGGCGTGCCCCTGCCCGAACTGCCCGTCGTGGAACCCCGGCGGGACGAGGAAGTCCGCTTCCGGTTGGCGGGCGTGAAGGACCGTTCCCGCGCGCCTTACGCCGCACGGGTCGTCGCGCAGAAGGCTTTGAACCTGCCTCCGTTGGCCACGACGACCATCGGCTCGTTCCCGCAGACCGCCGAGATCCGGGCCGCGCGGTCGTTGCCGTCCGACGAGTACACCGCGCGGATGCGTGCGGAGATCGCCCGGGTGATCGCGTTGCAGGAGGACATCGGCTTGGACGTGCTCGTCCACGGCGAGCCTGAACGCAACGACATGGTCCAGTACTTCGCCGAGCACCTGGAAGGCTTCGCGACCACCCGGCTGGGGTGGGTGCAGTCCTACGGTTCGCGGTGCGTCCGGCCGCCGATCCTGCACGGCGACGTGAGCCGGCCGGCGCCGATCACCGTGCCGTGGACGGCCTATGCGCAGTCGCTGACCTCACGGCCGGTCAAGGGCATGCTGACCGGGCCGGTGACCATCCTGGCGTGGTCGTTCGTGCGCGACGACCAGCCGTTGGGGGAGACCGCCGACCAGGTCGCCTTGGCGTTGCGCGACGAGATCGCCGACCTGGAGGCCGCCGGGACGCGGATCGTGCAGGTGGACGAGCCCGCGTTGCGCGAGCTGCTGCCGTTGCGGGCCGTCGACCACCCGGCTTACCTGGAGTGGTCGGTGGACGCGTTCCGGCTGGCCACGTCCGGTGCGTCGGCTCGGACGCAGGTGCACACGCACCTGTGCTACTCGGAGTTCGGCGAGGTGATCTCCGCGATCGACGGGCTGGGCGCGGACGTGACCACGATCGAGGCGGCGCGGTCGAAGATGGAGATCCTGGACGATCTTCGTGCTTCGGGCTTCAGCCGTGGTGTCGGGCCCGGGGTGTACGACATTCACTCGCCTCGGGTGCCGGCCGTGGGTGAGCTGACCGAGCTGATCAAGGCGGCTTTGGCCGTCGTCCCCGGAGACCGGTTGTGGGTGAACCCGGACTGCGGCCTGAAGACCCGGGCCTATGCCGAGGTCGAGCCCGCTTTGCGGGCGATGGTCGCGGCTGCCCGTGAGGTGCGGTTGGGCTGATCGTGGGTCATGTGGCGTGCGCTCGGGTGAGCGTGCGCCACACGGCTCACTCGGTCGATAGTCGAAGCCTGGCAGTTTGGATATCGTGACTGGCGACCAATTTGATTTGCGTACGAATCGAGCGGTTTGAAAAAGGGAAATCTTCTATCCAGGCAATGAAGGCGGAAATTAGTTCCGACCTGCGGGAAAGTTCGATCTCGAGGGCGTCTTCGGACAGTTTGTGAAGCTGCTCCGAGGTGTCATGAAGCTGGTGGTCTGCCAGGTATAGTGCGATTGCTGACGCGAGGGCGCTGTTGATGTTCTTCGAATTTTTCGCGATGTCATTGAGGAATGAATTCGCGTCATCGAGATGGCCCCATCCGCTTCGTAGTCGACGTGCGATGGTGAGGTAGAAGTCGAAGTCGCCGAGGTGAATCCCGTGCTCTGTTGTGTAAACGAGCACCATCAGTGCCTCGATGTTCCCCTTCCATTCGACCGAGAGGTGCTCGGCAATTCGGTATATGCCAAGAATGCTGACTGCCAAATGGATGGGCAACAGGCTCTCTCGGCGCATAGGCCAATTTTTGGCCACGACATTCAGCACGTTTTCGCATACGGTCGCAGATCCATCTGTTTCCAGTGTTCCTATGAGATGGTCGTAGACCTCCTCGTCGCCGGGCCAGTCTCTGGCCAGCATGGCGACCGCACTGCGTCGCACAGCGCTCGATCCGGAGTGAAGGGACTCGATTGCCTCGTGTCGTCGCTCGTCGTTCGTACTGAACGCCAGGCTCATTTCCCATCCGGCTGCTTGGCTATTCGTTGACCTGGACTGGGACAACTCTTCGGTCAGGAAGGGCGTCCGGTGGCTCATCGGGACAAATGTGGCCAGTCGGCAGAAAGATGCGACGATGTCTTTGATGAATGATGCGGGCATGCGTTTCGGGCGGTCGCGTACCGTCTCGACAAGTTTGTCGAGCAAGCCTGAAGCCCATCGTTGGTCTGCTGCTGCAACCTGCCCGGTCTCGGCGAGGCAGTCCGCAGCGAACAGGAGGGCGTCGTTGTGACGTAGCAGTGATTCGACTATCTCCCGCACGGGGGAACCCTGACCGGAGAGCATGCCGATCAAGAGCAGCAGTGGTTCACGCCAGCCGTCGTCGTTGCGGCGAGCGCCGAAAACGTCGACCTTGAGCCAGTCGTAGTCCGCTTTACGGTGGTTGAACTCGCCGAGTACGTGGCCCGCGGCGAAGTACTCCATGAACGTGCGATGGACGAAGCCGAAGACGCCGTCACCGGTTTCGGCCAGGATGTGGGTACGCTCTCGCAGGTGGTTGATGATCTCCGTGGAGAGGGCTCGGGCTTCTGCCGGGGCCTTGGCGTACTGCGACGTGAGGTAGTCGGCGATCGTGGCGCGCAGCGGGCCGTACGGGATCGCGTTGACCTCGCCGCTGTGTGCGTCGGCAAGCATGCGTACGGCAACCCGTTGCAGCATCTCGGCCTTCTGGTCCGCACCGATGGGGAAATCGAGGCGCAGGGTCTCGCGGGTGTCGATCTTCTTGCGCTTGACGTCCCAGTCCTCCAGCAACACCGCCGTGCAGCGGGCATAGAGTTGCCAGCGCTTCTCCGGCAGGTCCTGGTGCTTGTAGATGATCGCCATCATCGTCAACAGCAGGGGGTTGCCCGCGAGTTCACGCAGCCTGGGGTTTTCGGTGATCCGACGGATCAGTCCGGCGGCGTCGCGATCGTCGTTCTCGACGGTGTAGTGCCGGTACCACCTCGGTACGAACTCGGTGATCTCCCGCAGGCCGAAGTCGAGCAGCGTGTGGTGGTCGAACCCGGCGAGGCCGAGTTCGGTGTCGTCGTAGCCGACGATCCTGGACGACACGATCACCCGAGCGTCGGGGAACCGGGTCGTGAAGGTGCGGAAGCGGTCGACGGCCCGGGCTCTGGCCGTAGGTTCGACGATCTCGTCCAGCCCGTCGAACAGCACCACGGCGCCACCGGACGAGAGCAGGTCGACGATGGCTTCCGACCCCAGCCGCACGCCCAGTTCGTCCTGGACGGTGTTCTCCAGGTAGGCCACGAAGTCGTCGGCTCCGGACAGCGCATACCGGCGCAACTCCACCAGGAACGGGACGGGCAGGTCCGCCAGTCCCTGCCCGGGTGGCGGGGCGGACGGGTGGCACAACGTCAGCATCGTGGCGTGGAGGAGAGTGCTCTTGCCGCTGCCCGGCCCGCCCAGCAGGACTTGGCGCGGCGTGGCACCGACGACGCGCACGGCGTCGGCGGGAACGGCTTCGACCTCTTCGTCCTCGGGCACGTCGTATTCGGGGCGGCCGGGGAGGAGTTGCTGAGGTACGAAAACTTCGGTGAGCGGGATACGCGCCGGTTTGCGGTCACGTGTTCCCGCGATCACCGACAGGCGTACGAACTCGTACCGGTCGACGACGGCCTGGCGGTACACGTCCCAGTCGACCGTCGCGTCCGCCGGTCGGACATGCAGCGACTCGGCTACCCGCCGGGCAAGGTCGTCCGTCGTGGTGAACAGGCCGACCAGGTGACTGTTCATCAGTTCCGTGCGGAAGCGGTCGACCTGCTTCGAGTGCTCCACCAGCTTGGGCAGCCACGGCTGGTCCTCGGACAGCACGAACGCCAGCACCGGGATCTTGGCGTCGATCGCCGCGCGGTACTCCAGTTCGGTGATCGACTCCGAGTGCCCCTCGGGGATGAAACCGTAGCGCCAAGCCATGATCACGACGTAGACGTCCGACGCGCGCACGTCCTCCAGGCACCGGTTCAGCGGTCGGGTGTCCTCGGCGACGTAGTACTCCATCGCCACGTCCTCGTGGCCCATTCGCCGGATCGCTGTGCGGACCGCCTCGCGGTGCTCCTGTAAGTCCGAGTAGGTGGAGGAGACGTACACCCGTGCCATGTCCTACATGGTGGACCCTTGGGGTCGCCGGGGAGACGGCGACCCCAAGGATCGGGTCACGGCGTCGTGAAGACGACGTCGACCCAGTAGTTGTTGCCGCCCGTCGCGTACGACTCCGGGAACGACGTCTCGTCGGTGCCCACCACGCCGTTCGGTGCGGTGGACGACCACTGCGGTGCGGTCAGGTTGCCCGCGGTGACCGAGTAGCCGATGAAGTACCCGGCGTCGTAGCTGGCCTTGCCGGTCGGGGCGTAGTAGCTCGCGATGTACTGCGTCCCGGCGGTGACGTCGACCGGTTGGTCGAGGGTCAGCGTCTGCCAGCCCGACGTGCTCTCGTTGGTGAACGTGCCCGTCTTCAGCAGGGTCTTGCCGTCGACGGCCCACAGACGTCCGGTGTGGGTGCCGGTGTTCTCCTCGCCCTTGTAGAACTTGATCGCGGTGATCTTGCCGTTCACCGTCGGGGTGAAGCGGACGCCCACCGTGGCGAACGTGGCGTTCGGGTTGACCGTGATCTTCGGGGTGCTCGCGGCGCTGAACAGCGACCACGGGCCCGCGGTGGTACCCGTCGTGGTGAACTGCCACGTGATCGGCTCGGCCGGGGTGTTCCACGCCAGGTCGGACGCCTTGACCGAGACCTTGTACACCGTGCCGGGCGCCAAGGGGGACGCCGCGGTCCAGATCGCGGTCTGCTCGTCGGCCGACCGGGCGACCGTTCCGGTGATCTTGCCGCCCGCACCGTCGGTCACCGTGAACGTGGTGTTGGCCAGGTCGATCTTCTCGTTGTACGAGGCGGTCACCGTGCTCGTCACGTCCACGGCGGTGGCGTCGGTGAGCGGAGTGTGGCCGGTGCCCGTGGGCGCCACGTAGTCGTCCGTCGCGACGTACTCCACGTCCACCCAGTAGTTGTTGCCCTGGTGGCTCGTGGTCGGGAAGCCGCCGCCCGGCTTGAAGACGCCGTTGGCGCTGTTCCACGTGTTGCCCGGCGCGGTCAGCGGCGGCGCCTCCACGGCGCGGTTCTGGAAGTAGCTGTAGTTCACCGCGTGGCCGGTCGTCGTGGTGTACGAGGCCGTGTAGATCCGACCCGGCAGCACGGTCACCGGCTGGGCGAACGTCAACGTCTGCCAGCCCGTCGCGGTCTCACCGGAGAACGTGCCGGTCGCCAGCAGGGCGCCTTCCGGCGACCACAGCGAACCGGTGTGCGTGCCAGTGTTGCCGACGCCCTTGTAGAACCGCACGGCGGTGATCCGGCCGTGGTGCGACGTGCCGAACCGGACGCCCAGCTCGATCAGGCCACCGTCGGCGACGTACTGCACGTCCGGCACGGTGGCCCGGCTGAACAGCGACACCGGTCCGGTGCCCGCGCCCGCGGTGAACGACCACTTGGCCACCGCACTCATCGGGTTGCCGTTGGCGTCCGCGACCAGGGCCTTGGCCTCGTACTTCGTCTGGCCGACCAGTGCCGCGGTCGGGGTCCACGTGATGGTCTTGCCGTCCGGCGAGAACGCGGTCACCGCGCCGTTGAGCGTGGCGCCAGCCGGGTCGGTCAGGCTGATCTGCGTGGACGCCGGGTCGACCGGCTCGTCGAACTCCAGCGTCAGGGCACCCGACAGCGCGGCGCCGGTGGCGTCGGCGGCGGGCGTCCTGGTCACCAGGGTCGGCGCGGTCGTGTCGCCGTTGAGGCCGTTGCGGTAGACCACGTCGACCCAGTAGTTCGTGGCGTTGTGGCTGCTGTTCGGGAAACCGCTGCCGTACTTGAACACGCCGTTGCCGCCGTCGACGCCGTCCTTCAACGCGTGGATCGCGCCGTAGGAGGACTCCTCGTTCGCGAACTTGGCCGAGGTGAAGCCGTAACCGCTGTGCGGCGCCAGGTACGACACGACGTAGGTCGTGTTCGCCTGCACCGCGACCGGGCTGGAGAACAGCAGCGTCTGCCAGCCGGTGGACGTCTCGTTGACGAACGTGCCGGTGGCCAACTGCACGCCCGCGGCGCTCCACAGCGAACCGGTGTGCGTGCCGGTGTTGGCGGCGCCCTTGTAGAACCGGACGCCGAGCACCTCGCCGCGGCCGTCGAACCGGACCTTCGTGCCGACCTCGACGGACTGGCCGTCGTCGGCCGCGAACTCCAGCGGCGCGGAGAAGTCGTCCCACAGCGTGCACGGGCAGTTCGCCGGACGCGGCGAGCCCGTGGTGAACGTCCAGTTGTACGCGTCGGCCTGGTTGCCCGCCGCGTCACGCGCCCGCACGGTGGCCGTGTAGGTGGTGCCGGTGGCCAGCGGCGTGCCCAGCGTGAAGTTCGTGGTCGGGCCGGTCGCCGACACGGTGCCGGCCACGGTCGCGTTGCCGGGTCCGGTGAGCGTGAACTCGACCGTCGCCGGATCGATCTGCTCGTCGAACTGCGCGGACAGGCTCGGCTGGAGGCCGACCGTGCCCGCGTTCGCCTTCGGCTGCGTGGTGACCAGGCCGGGCGCGCGCGTGTCGGCACCCGCGTCCGGTGCCCACACGACGTCGACCCAGTAGTTGCTGCCCGACGAGTTCAGGTCCGGGAAGCCCGCGCCCGCGCGGAAGACGCCGTTGCCGTTGTTGGGCTGCGCCTGGGGCGCGGTCAACGGCTCCAGGTGGCGGCCCGACGTGGCGAAGTAGTTGCCGCTGAGCGAGAAGTGCCCGGTCGGTGACAGGTACGAGACGATGTAGGTCTGCCCGGACTGGACCGCGACCGGGACGGAGAACAGCAGCGTCTGCCAGCCCCCGGCGGTCTCGTTCGCGAACGTGCCCGTGGCCAACCGGACGCCGCCGGTGGTCCACAGCGAACCGACGTGCGTGCCGGAGTTGTTCGGGCCCTTGTAGAACTTGACGCCGCGCACGTAGCCGTTCGAGTTGGCCTGCCACTTGAGGCCGAGTTCGAGCGCGGACGCGTCGGCGGCGTCGGGCGTGGCCGGGGTGTCGCCGTCGGACCACAGCGAGCAGGGGCAGACCCGCGGCGCGACCGTGGCGCTCGCCGACTGCTCCGCCGAGACGAGCTGCTCGTTGTCGGAGGCGCGCACGCGAAGCTGCGCCGTACCCGAGGCCGACGGCGTGTACGTGTGGGTCCACGTCGTCTGCGTGTAGGTGGCCGGCCGCCACAGCACGCCGCCGTCGGTGGAGACCTCGACGGAGGTGACGGTGCCGTCGTCGGCGACGGTGCCGGAGAACGTGTACGGCGTGCCGACCACCGAGGTGGTGGGCGCGGTGGTGATCTGGACGGTCGGCGCGGTCGCCTCGGGCGCGGCGATCGCGGCCGGGCTGTAGAGCACCGAAGGCACGACCGCGGTGGCGGCGAGAACGGCGAAGGCCAGCGGCCCGCTCACCGTCCTCTTCGCTCTGCGACGGTCAACACCGGGTAACGACATGGGGTCTCGTCTCTGGTCGATCGGCCCGACGGGCCTGGTTCACGCCTCAGATCGGTGGCGTGCGCGCCGCTGTTACGGCCGCCTTCCGGCTCGGGCGCGTCCGGGGGACGCCGGAAAACCGTTGTGCCGCAACAGGTTTCACCAGATCGGTGGATGGTGGTGCCGTTCGGGCGCGCGCGGGTGGAGCAGTCCGTCGCCCGGCTGCGACCGTCACGGACGGGAGTCCCGAGTCTGTTGGGCCGTTCAGGTGACTTCGGCTGCACGATCGTGAGCGGACGGTTTCTTCGGGTAACGATGCCGCCGTTCCGCCGATCTCCTGGTGTCCGATTGGTCGGCGAACGGAGCAACGGCCGTGATCGAGAACTCTGCCGAGGGCCTGTACCGGCTGGCGTCCGAGGTGACCGTGGCGGTGACCCGCGAGGACCACCACCAGGACGCCCTGTCCCGGTACGCGGTCGAGCCGGGGCAGGAGCGGCACGTCGCCGCCGAACTGGGGTGGTGCGTCGTCGCGGCCGGCAAACACCGGGGCGAACGCGCGGTCGAGGTGCGGATCGACGGACTTCGGGTCGGCGAACTGACCCCGCTGCTGTCCCGTCGGTACGAACCCGTGGTCGACCAGGTCATCGCGTCCGGTACCCGGCCCGGCTGCGCGGCCGTCGTCGTCCGGAGCACGCGCGGCCTGGAGGTCCGGCTGCGGCTGCCCCGCGAGGGCACGCCCGTGGCCGGGTACCCGACGGTGCCGGCCACACCCGTCATGGTGCCGCCACGACCGAATTTCTTCGTCCGGCACAAGCCGTTGTCGATCGCGGCGGCCCTCGTCGTCGCCGTCTTCATGATCGCGGCCATCGCCGGCAAGAAGGACGACCGGAAGACCGCGGCACCGGCCGCCGCGACCGTCACGACCACCAGCGTGGCGATCATCCCGACGCCCACCGTGACCGCCACCCACGTCACGACCGCACCGCCGACGACCACCGCGGCGCCGACGACCCCGGCACCCACGACCGTCGTGCCCCCGCCGGTGACGACCCAGCCGCCGGTGACCCAGGCGCCGCCGCCGGTCGCCCCGGCGCCGACCCAGCCCGCTCAGCCCGATTGCCACCCCAACTACAGCGGATGCGTGCCGATTGCCAAGGACGTCGACTGCGCGGGCGGCAAGGGCAACGGTCCCGCCTACGTCGAAGGGCCGATCACCGTCATCGGCAAGGACGTCTACGACCTCGACGACGACAAGGACGGCATCGCCTGCGAGTGACCTACCGGGTCATGATCGTGTCGACGGCGCGACCCAGTTCGGCGTACTTGCGGGTGTAGAGCACGGGGAACACGTCGGGCCGGTCGGCCGGGCGGTCGGGGTCCACGTAGTCCGTGCCCAGGTTGCCGAACACCGCGACCACGTAGTGCCGCCGCGGCTTGCCGGGCAGCGACCGCACGATGCCCGCGTCCGCGCCGGTCGTGTCGGTCCAGCCGGTCTTGTGCGCGAACGTCACCTCGGCCGCCGCGTCGCACGGCCGCACGTCCCGGTCGTACCGCGCGTCGCCGACGGTCACCCGGCCGGTCAGCGGATTCACCCACCGGGGCGGGGTCCGCTGCGGGATGCCGGGTGCGAGGAGTCCGCACCAGTTGGTCGTGGACAGCATCTCGTTGTGGCCCTGCTCGGCGAGTCTGCCGCGGAGGAACTCGCGCGACGCGGGCGACAGCACGTCCGCCGTTACGGGCACACCCGCCTCCGTCGTCCACAGCACGTCCGGGCCGCCCGCGACGAGCACGAGCAACTTGGCCGTGTCGAGCGCGCCCATGTTCGAGCCCATCCAGTGGCCGCCCGTGCCCGGATCGGTACCGGTGATCATCAACGTGGTCAGGCCCAGCCCGGCGAACGTCCGGTTGAGCCCGTCCACCGCGTCCCGGTCGTGCAGGAGCTTGAGCAACGCGCAGGTGGACTGGTTGCGGGACATGGTGATCATCTCGTCGAGGTAGCGCCGCACGGTCGCGGTCCGCTCCCCGCCGCACATCGACGACTCCTCGGCCGGCAGGTAGCGGTAGCGGGTGTCGAACGCGACCACGCCCGCGTCGACCAGGCGCAGCACGCCGAACGCGACCATGAGCTTGAGCACCGACGCCGGGTAGGGCGAGGTGAAGTCGAACGGCGTGCCCTCGCGGCCGGGCAGCACGTCCCGGTCGCCCCGCCCGTCCGCGTCCCACTCGGCGTCGTCCCACCAGCGGTAGCGCACCCGGCCGTTGGACAGCGTCGCCGGGTCCACCGGCACGACCACGCCTTCGGGGTGGTCCCCGCTCAGGAGCACGTCCAGCGCGGCGACCGGGCGGGCGGCGTCGTCCAACGCGATCACGGCCACGTCCAGGTTCGGCGTCCGGTGCAGCGGGGCGGGTCCCGCGCCCGACGGCGGCGTCAGGTCGAGCACGTCGCGGAACCGCGTGTCGGCCACGGCCTGGCGGACGGCCTCGGCGGCGTCGGCGTACAAGGCCGGGTAGTCGACGGCGACCACGCGATCGGCGCCCGGCGCGCTCGCCGCCACCCCGCCGCCGGCCAGGGCGGCGACCGCGGCCAGCACGGTGACCCCGTCGCGCAGCGCCATGTCCGGTTCCCTTCGCCGCCTCGACCGTAGGCAGGACCGTCGACACCGGACGGTCGAACCACCGGGACGGGTGACGGCACGACGAAGGGGCGGCCGTCCGAAGACGACCGCCCCTCGGCACCGGGTGGATCACCCGGTCAGGTGCTCACCTCAGCAGGCGCCCTGGTCCTGCCACACGGCCCACGAACCCGGAGCGCCGGGCTCGGCACCGGCCGAGTACCAGGTGGACTTGTACTTGCGGCCGTTGTGCGACACGAGGTCGTCCGGCACGTACGCCTTGGAGGAACTCCACGCCTCCAGGCCGCCGCAGCCCGGCTCACCGCCGCCGCCGTCCTCGACGGTCAGGGTGAACGTGGCGGCGTGCTTGATGTTCGCGCCGCTGCCGGTCACGGTGATCGTGTAGGTGCCCTTCGGCGTGGACGCCGACGTCTGGAGGGCCAGCGTCGAGTTCTCGCCCGAGGTCACCGACGCGGGGGTGAAGGTCGCGGTCACGCCGGTCGGCAGACCGTCGGCCTGGAAGCTGACCTTCTGCGCGTCACCCGAGGTCGTGGTGGTGCCGACCGTGGTGCTGACCGCCGAACCGGCCTTCGTGCTGCCGGTGGTCGGGCTCAGCGCGAGCGAGAAGTCGTTCTCGCCCGGCTGGCCGCCCTTGACCGTCAGGTTGAAGACGACCGTGTGGTTGGTCGCCGTGCCCGTGCCCTTGATGGTGATCGGGTACGTGCCGGGGGAGGTGTTCGCCGCCGTCTGGACCTTGAAGGTCGAGGACGCGCCGGAGTTGACCGACGCCGGGGAGAACGTGACGGTCGAGCCGGTCGGCTGGCCGGTCGCGGAGAACGTCACGTTCTGCGCGGAACCGGAGGTGGTCGCCGTGGAGACCGTGGCCGTGGCGCTGCCGCCCGCGTCGACCGAGCCCGAGGACGGGTTGATCGTGACGCTGAACTGGTTGTCCTGCGAGGTGCAGGTCGGCTCGCCGGACTGGGCCGGCAGGCTGATCGCGTTCCACGCGGCCTTGGTGGCCTCGAAGAACTTGCAGGTCGGGTCCAGGGTCTTCGCTGCGGTCAGGGTCGCGACGCGGTACCGGAAGTGCGTCATGCCCGAGGTCTTCTGCAACATGCCGTTGTAGAAGACGCGGCCCGCGTCCTTGATGCCGATGCCGGTCACCGTGCTGTTGTTGCACGTCGGGCTCTGCGCCGAGCCCTCGGCCAGCAGGTAGAACCAGTGGTTGAGCGGACCCGCGGCCTTGTGGACCTCGGTGTTCGGGATCGAGCTGGACCAGCAGTTCGGGTCGCCGTTGACCTGCGACGGGTTCTGCATGTTGCGGATCGGGCCGCGGCCGACGAGGTTGACCTTCTCGCCGACGGTGTAGTCCGGGGTGTCGTACGGCGACGGCTCGTTGGTGTACGCCTCGGTCAGGGCACCGAAGATGTCACCGGTCGCCTCGCCCAGGCCCGCCTCGCGGCCCGCGCCACCGGGGGTGTACTGGTCGATCGCGTGACCGTGCTCGTGCCCGGCCACGTCCATCGACGCGATCCACTGGTTGGCGTTGTTGTGGCCGATCTCGATGTGGTCGCCGGTCCAGTAGGCGTTGACCTGGTTCAGGCCGACCTGGACCTGGACACCGCGGCCGTTGCCGTCGATACCGTTGCGGCCCAGCCAGTTCTTCAGCATGTCCCACTGGTGCTGCGTGGACCACAGGATGTCGACGCAGCCGGTTTCCTTGCTGGTCGCCTGGCCGTTGCCGAACGAGTTGTTGCTCTTGGTGAACGGCTGCTTGCCCGAGTAGTCGACACAGGACAGGCCCGGACGGGTCGAGTCGACCGTCTGGTTGTTGCTGGTGTCGATCGCCAGCGGGTTCGGGCCGTTCCACTCGCTCTGGCCGGTGCCCGCGCGCGCGTCGTCATAGGTCTCGACGACCTTGCCGGTCCGCGCGTCCACGAAGACGTGCAGGCGGCTGGGGGTGTTGTCGGCCTTGCGACCGGCGACGACGGTCTCGTAGACCAGCGTGCCGTGGCCGCCGGCCAGGACCGACAGCTTGTTGTCGACGACCTTGTCCACCTTGGCCAGCTGGCCCTTGGCGACACCCTCGGCCTGCTTGGCCGACAGGGTGGCCTTGGTGTCGACGGAGAAGCCGCCCCGGTTGGCCGCGACGGTGTTGAGCACGTTGCCCGACGCGTCCGTGGTCACGACCGCGTCGCCGCCGACGACCGGCAGACCCTTGTAGGTGCGGTCGTACGAGACGTAGAAGAGGTCCTTCTTGCCGGGGATGCCGCCCTGGTAGGTCTGCCGACGCGTGAACTGCTCGTCGGGACCCTTGGCCAGGGCGTCCAGGCCCGCCGCGGTGGCCTTGTCGGCCGCGGCCTCCGCGAGCGCGACCGGCGCGGCGGCCTGTGCGGTGCTGTCCGTCGGTGCGGCCGTCGCGGTGGTGGCCACGTAGCCCGACACCACGGCCAGGCCGGCGGCCAGGTAGATGCCTATTTTGCGTTTCACGCCGACTCCAAAGGCATGCAGGGAATACCGGAGAACTCGGACGATGACGATATGAGTCTTAATTAACGCCGTCAACGAACGAAAGAGTCGGAGAGACCTTCGACGGGAGTCGGAGCGTGCTTTAACAATTGCCAGAACATCGTGCGGCCGATCGGATCGACCGGTTCGACCCAATTGTAGGACAAGTTCGGTCCGGTGGTCATAACGCTTGGGCCATAACGCCCGGTGGATACCGCCGAACGCCGCGCGCCCGATCGTATTATCCAGATATTCCGGCGGATCGCCGCGCGCGCCGCGCGCGTCCGAGGCAGTGGATGCCGATTCCCGGCCGACGACCAGGAGGTGCGCGTGGCGGAACCGCCCGACCGGACGGAGGCCCGACTCAGGGCCGCGGCGCGCGAGCACGGTCCGGGCCGGCCGGCGACGGTCGCCACCCGGCTCGAACTCGGCTACCTGCTGCTGGACCGGGGCCGGCCGGCGGAGGCCGCGGCGGAACTGGCGGACCTGCCGGAGTTGCTGGACGACGTCGGACTGGCGTTCGCCGTGCGGTGCGACGTCGCGCTCCTGGAACTGGACCGCACCGGCTCGACCAGGGCGCTGGGCCGCGTGTACGAGGCGGCGGGGGAGGAGTTGGGGCGGCGGCACCCGGTGACGTTGCGGGCGCGGGCCGTGTGTTCGCTGGCGATGGGCGACGGGGAGGCCGTGCGGCAGGTGCTCGCGGAGGACGGCTCGCTCGCCGACGTCCGCCTCCGCTACGCGCGCCTGCTCCACGAGCTGGGCCGACGCGTGCCGGCCGAACGCGAGTGCCTGCGCCTGATCGACACCCTGCCCGACGACGCGCCGGACGCGTTGCGCGCCCGTGCCCTGCTCGCCGCGTCGGCCCACGACCACGGGCAGCTCGCCGCCGTCGTCCGGGCGCAGGTCGTCCTGCGCGGTCCCGACCACCCGGAGGTGGCCGAGAGCCGCCTCCTGCTCGGTCTGGTGCTGCTCGGCCTCGACCTGCCCGGCGAGCACGAACTGCGCGCCGCCCTGGACATCCGGACCCGCCGGTTAGGCCCGACCCACGCGGCCACCCTGGAGATCGCCCGCTTCCTGCCCGACGGGTGAGGACCGCAGTCGGTCCAGCAGCCGCGGCACCTCCCGGACCAGGTCGTCGGGCGCGGGCAGGTCGCCGACGGGACGCGGCGGCCCGAGTTCGTCGAGCACCCGGGCCACCGCCCGTCCGTCGTGCCGGGCCGCCGCGCTCCGCAGCCGGACGACCAGTCCCGACACGGCGGCCCAGTCCGTTTCGGACAGTCGTTCGGCGAGGACGTCGTCGAGCGCCTCGGCCGCCCGGTCCACGAGGGACCGCGCCCGCACCACGGGCCTGATCCCGTCCCGCAGCCGGCCGGCGAGCGCGTCCACCGCCGCACCGTCGTCGATCCGGAACACGGTCGCGCCCGGCACCGGGCGGTCCGGTGAGCCGGGCACCAGGACCGCGAACAGCCGCAGGTCGCCGAGGTGGTCGAACGCCCGCCCGAACGCCCGCACCGCACCGATGTCGTCGGCGCCCAGGACCAGGCACACGTGCCGGTCCGGCGGCACGACGCCCGCCGGCAGCCGTCCGCCGACGACCGCGACCACGCAGTCCACCCCGACCAGCCGCAGGGCGAGCCGGGCCGCGAACGGCGCGTCGGCCGGCGAGCACACCAGCACCAGTCCGGCCTCGTGCGGGTGCCGGGCACCGGCCACGTAGGACCGCCGGTCGCGGGCGAGGGTCCGGGTGTCGGCGAAACCGTGCGCGACGAGCGCGGCCACCGTGGTCAGCACGTCCGTGGACAGGCTCAGGCCGCCGTCGGACCGGGCGAGGTCGGCGCGCACCCGCGGCGAACGCCGGTCGGCCCAGGCGTCGAACAGCGGCAACGCCCGCGCGTCGAGCCCTTGGAGGTACGGCACGGGCAGCACCTGGAGCCGGGCCCGGTCGTAGGGCAGCGCGTCCCGCCTGTCCTCCGTGAGCCGCAACAGCTCCAGCGTCGGCCCGGTCGTCTCCGGCACGACGACCGTGACCACGCGGTCGGGCAGCTGCGCCAGGCACACCCCGACCGGGTCGGCCGTGCCGGCCGGGGTGTCCACGAGCACGAAGTCGTAGTCGGACACCCAGCGCGCCCGGTGCCGCTCGACCAGGTCGCCCCACCCGTCGTCGTGGTAGCGCGCCGCCCAGTCCAGGCCGCGCAGCACGGCGGTCGCCCGGCCGTCGGGCAGACCGGTGGCGATCAGGTACAACCGGCCGCGGCCCTGCGCGCGGATCGGCGTGACCGCGTCCGTCCCGGCCTGGTCGAGCAGCAGTTCGGCCAGGCCCGGTACGGGGCGCAGGTAGCGGCTCAGGCCGTGCGGTTGCATGCTCCAGTCCACGCACAGCACCCGGTGGCCCCACGAGCACAACAGCCCGGCGGTCCAGGACAGGGCCGGCTCCCGGACCGACCCGCCCAACGAGTGGAACGCCACCACCGACCCGCTCATGACACGCTCGGCAGGTCGCCCGACGCGTGCTCGGGCGGCTCCACCGGCTCACGGCGGCACCTTCGTCAGCCGCTCGCCCAGGTCCTCGGCGATCGTGCACACCTCCAGGTGGAACGCGAGGAAGTCCGGGGTCCGGTTGTACCGCGGGTACGGCATCGCCCGCGCCTTGAGGTCGCGTGCCTGGCCTCGGCCGGGAAATGCGTCCCGTCGCGGAACACCACCGGGTAGAGCAGGTCGTGGACGTGGCCGCAGTGCCGTTCGCGGGCGGTCATCGTGCTCCACTCGGCCAGGCGCCGGCGCGATCGGAAGTACGGCGGGGACAGGACCGGGAGCAGGAGTCGGCTGCGGTGCAACGCGGACGCCAGGCGGGTGGGCCGGTGCGCGCCGACGTCGATGCCGGTGTCGACGAAGACCCGCGGGTCCCGGTCCAGCTCGTCGGCCAGGCACCCGAGGAGCATCCCGTGGAAGTGGTTGTGCACCCGGTCCGACACGTGTCCGCCCCGTCGGTAGCTGAGGAAGACGTCGTATTCGTATCCGCTCGACCGGCACCCCGCTCGTTCGTCGGCGGAAAGCCTGTCGGTCCCGGAATAGCGGAACCGGACCGAATCGCGTGCGGACCCGCGTCTTGAATGGGTTCGGGACTCCGAACGGTGCAGCGCGGTGCGGTGCCACCCCTCGGAACGTGCCGATCCGTTTCGCCGCCGTGCCTTGTTGGCCGCCGCGTGCCGTTGCTAGCGTGCCCGGGTCGCCGCACCGGCAATAGCGGGTCCGGCCCGATTTCCGCCCGTCGATGCCCCACGATTCGCCCGGAGGCAGTCGAATGACCATCGCCCACGACGACCCGTACGTGGGGCGCCTGTTCGACCGGATCGCGCTGCTGGTGGTGGACGGGGAGGGTGACCCCGCGCAGCTGCACGCGGAACTCGTCGAGCTGACCCTCGCCAACGCGCCGGACGTCGCGCGGTACTGGAAGGAGGTCGGCTTCGGCACCGGCGTGCCGGACTCGGCCTACAAGGACGGCGGACCGCACCTGTTCCCCGACGCGCCCGTGGTGCGCGAGTTCCGCACCAGCGGCACCACCGGCAGCTCGCGCGGACTCGTCCGCTACACCGGACCCGGCCTGGCCCTCAAGGGCATCTCGGTCGCGGCCAACGCCCGGCTGCACATCAGCCGGCCCGGCGCCCGGCCCGCCGTGATCCTGTTCGGCCCCGCCGAACGGGACGCGCCGCACATGGCCATCGCGTTCGACATGGCCCGCATCCTGGAGACCGTCGGCGACCCCGACCTGAGCCTGGCCGTCGTGGGACCCGACGGCGTCGACTACGACCGCCTCGCCGCCCACCTGGACCTGGTCGTCGCCGAGGGCCGGCCCGCCGTGCTGCTGGGCGCCAGCTTCGGCTACGTCAACGTGTGCGACGAACTGGAAGCCCGGGGCCTGCGCTGGGACCTGCCCGCCGGGTCGCGCATGTACGACGGCGGCGGCTTCAAAGGGCGGTCGCGGGTCATGCGCGTCGACGAACTGCGCGACCTCGTCGGGCGCGTCCTCGGCGTCCGCGAGTTCGACAACATGTTCGGCATGACCGAGCTGGCCACCCAGTTCTACGACGCCGTCGACCGCCCGGTCGGCCCGCTCGGCGAACGCCCCAAGATCGGCACGGTGTGGTCGCGCATGGCCGTGCGCGACCCGGCCACGCACGGGCACGTCACAGCCGGGCGCGGCCTGCTGGAGATCACCGATCTGTGCCTGATCGACCGCCCGCACGTGCTGCTCACCGGCGATGTCGCGCTCGCCGGGGCGGACGGCGTCGCGCTCGCCGGCCGCGTGGCCGGCACGCCCAGCCGGGGCTGCTCGCTCTCCCTCGACGAGATGACCGCCGGGACGGTGAACGCATGAGCGTGTCGTGGATTCCGCGCTGGGCGGAGGAGATCGCGCAGGAGCGGTTCACGCTCAGCGCCGGCGACGGTGCGTGGCCCGGCGGCAGACCCACCGACTGGGCGGCGATCGGCGCCGGCCTGGCCCGCGCCCACCGCGAGCTGCGCGCGTTGCCGGTCGCCCGGATCGTGGAGGCGATCGACACGGTCGCCGAACGCTGGGCCAAACCCGACTTCCCGCCCCGGCGCGCGGCCGCGCGCGTGGCCGTCGAGGTGACCGGCATGTCCGAGGCCACCGTGGACCGGGCACTGGACGCGGAGCTGGGCAACCTGCGCGCCGAGCACCTGTACGCGGCACTGCGCCGCGAACTCGGCGACCCGGAGGTGCTCGACGGCTTCCGCGCGGGCACCACCGCGATCGGCCCGCGCACCGTGCTCGGCGTGTTCTCCGGCAACGTGCCCGGCCTGCCCGCGCGGTCGCTCGTGCGCGCGCTGCTGGTGAAGTCGACCGTGGTCGCCAAGATCCCGGCCCGCGAACCCGGCTTCACGGCCGCGTTCCTGCGCACGCTGCACGAGGTCGAACCGGTCCTGGCCGACGCGGTCGTGGCCACCTACTGGGGCCGTGACGACGACGCCACGCTCGACGCCGTGCTCGACATCGCCGACGCGGTCGTGGCGTACGGCGGCGACGAGGCGTGCGCGGCGATCCGGGCCCGCGTCCGGCCGCACCAGCTCTACGAGGAGCACGGCCACAAGCTCTCGTTCGGCCTGGTGTCCGAGGAGTACGTGCGGACCGTGGGCCTGCCCGAGGTCGCGCGGCGGATCGCGGCGGACTGCAGCGACTTCGACCAGCACGCGTGCCTGTCGCCGCAGGTGTACCTGGTCGCGGCCGGGCAGGCGCGCGCGGTCGCCGCCCAGGTCGCCGAGGCGATGCGCCGCGAGGCCGACGACTGCCCGCCCGGACGCGTCGACGAGGACGCCGCCGTCGTGCTCGCGCACCGCCGCGTGCTGGCCAGGTGGCGGGCGGCGTCGTCGGACGGCGAGGTGTGGGCATCGCCCGACGGTCTGCGGTGGACGGTCGTGCTGGACGACGCGCTGCTGCCGCTCAGCGGCGCCGGCAACCGGGTCGCCCGGATCGTGGCCGTGCCCGACCTGGACGCGGGCGTCGAGCTGATGCGCCCGTACGCGCGGCACTTCCAGAACGTGGGCCTGGGCGCGGTCGGCGACGAGCTGCACCGCGTGGCGTTCGACCTGGCGAGGCTCGGTGTCTGCCGGGTGACCGAACCGGGCGCGATGACCCGGCCGGGTATGACCTGGCGGCATGACGGTCAGCCCCGGATCGCCGGGCTGGTCCGCTGGTGCGACGTGGAGCGGCACGCGGGCTTCGTGGGCTGACTCCCGCAGGGTGGAAAACCGGTTCCCGCGGGGTCGGGGCGGCGCCGAGGATCGGTCGGGTGAGCGCCCCGACCGTTGTGCCGGCCCGTTCCGGGCGGTTCGCGCCGTTGTTGGCCGTCAGTTTCCTGATCGGCACCGGCTACGCCCTGGCGATGCCGTTCCTGTCCCTGTTCCTGGTCCGGGAACTGGACAGCGGGCCGGTCGAGGTGGGCGCGTTCCTGCTGTCCACGGCCGTCGTCAGCCTGGTCGTCGGCACGGTGGTCGGGCACTGGTCGGACCGTCGCCCGGCACGGCGGCTGCTGCTCGGCACGGCCACGCTCGTCGGTGCGGTCGGGTACGTGCTGTACGCGGTGCTGCGGAACTACTGGGGACTGCTCGCGGTCCAGTTGACGCTGATCTCGTTCTCGGGCGTCGTCCTGCCCCAGATCTACGCCTACGCGCGGGAGATGCTGCTGGGCTCGCCGCGGGCGCCGCTGGCCACGAGCACGGTGCGGATGATGGTGTCGGTGGCGTGGGTGGGCGGTCCGCCGCTGGCCGCGCTGCTGATCCAGACCGTCGGGTTCGACGGTCTCTACCTGGCGGGCGCCGCGGTCTACCTGGCGTCGTCGCTCGTGGTGTGGACCATGCTGCCCGAGCCCCGGCCGATCGTCGTGACCACGCCGGCGGACGAGGGCGGGGGAGGGCGGCGCGAGCTGTACTTCGCCATGGCCGCGATGGTGCTGCTCCAGGCCGGGACGGGCGTGACGTCGTCGGCGATGCCGCTGTTCGTGACCGAGGATCTGCACGGGTCGACCTCGGACGTGGGCCTGGTGTTCGGCGTGTGCGCGGCGCTGGAGATCCCGCTGATGGTGGGCCTGGGCGCGTTGGCGATGCGCTTCAAGCCGCGGACCATCGTGCTGGTGGGCGGTGCGTTCGCGTTGGCCTACCACGCGGTGGGGCTCGGTGCGACGTCGATGTGGCAGATCATCGCGGCGCAGGCGCTGCACGCGGTGATGATCTCCGCGGTGATGGGCGTCGGCATCTCGTACTTCCAGGACCTGGTGCCCGACCGGCCCGGCTACGCGAGCACGATGGTGGCCAGTTCTTTCAAGATCAGCGCGATGGTGGGCGGTCCGCTGTTCGCCGTGGCGCAGCAGCTCGGCTACCGGTCGTCGTTCGGCATGGGGCTGGGCATGGCGACGGTCGGGCTGGTGCTGCTGATGGCCGGCGCCAAGCGCCCGCGGTGAGCGGTGACTTCGGCGGGCCATGCACTACCAGGCGCAGGCCGCGCACAAGGTGCAGCTCGACTGCGAGCGCGGCGGGTGGAGCCACCTGTTCGACTCCGACACCGGCAAGCAGGGCCGGGTCGCGAACAGCCTGCTCGAGGAGCCGGCCAACGCGGCCTGACGACCCCGCTACGGAACGTGGCCGCATCCGGAATGTCCGGATGCGGCCACGCCGCCGTGTACGACCCGTGATAATCGATCCGGTCGATTCCCCTGTCAATCCGCCTGTGGCGCGATGCTGCTCACCCTGGCGGGGGGATACCGTCGATCGACAACTCCGGGGAATGAGGGGTGCGGGATGACGACTCTCGCGTCGGTGCGTGACGGCCTGGTGGCCTGGGTCGCGCGGCGATCGGTGACGCGGTGGGTGATGGGCCGGATCGGGTCCCGGGCGCTGTCGCTGCTGCCGGACGCGGCGCTGGTCCCGCTCAAGCGGGACGGCGTCGAACCGGTCACGGCCCTGGAACGGATGCGGCTCGACGGGCCCGTGCACCGCCTGCCGGTCCCGTTCGGGATCACGGTGTGGCTGGTCACCGGCCAGGCCGAGGCCAAACAGGTGCTCGCGGACACCGACTCGTTCAGCAACGACTACGCGCGCCTGGGCGCGGCCGTCGGGTCGATCGAGCAGTCGCCGGGCGGCCTCGGGTTCGCCGACCCGCCCGACCACACCCGGCTGCGCAAGCTGCTCACGCCCGAGTTCACGATGCGCCGCCTCAACCGGCTCGTGCCACGCATCGACGAGATCGTCACCGCCCAGTTGGACGCGATGGCCGCCACGCGCGGCCCGGTCGACCTGGTGGAGAAGTTCGCGCTGCCCATCCCGTCGCTGACGATCTGCGAACTGCTCGGCGTGCCCTACGACGACCGCGACCGGTTCCAGCGACTCGCGGCGGCCCGGTTCGACCTGTTCGGCGGCGCGAACTCGGCGTTGGGCGCGATCTCCGAGTCGCTGACCTACATGAAGGAGATCGTCGAACGCGAACGGGCCGCGCCCGGCGACGGACTCCTCGGCATGATCATCCGCGAGCACGGCGACGCGGTCGGCGACGAGGAACTCGCGGGCCTGGCCGACGGCGTCCTGACCGGCGGTTTCGACACCACGGCCAGCATGCTCGCACTCGGCGCGATCGTGTTGATGGACGACCACGCCACCGCCGAGGCGGTGCGCGCCGACGACGCCGCGATCGGCCCCGTGGTCGAGGAGCTGCTGCGGCACCTGAGCGTCGTGCAGGTCGCGTTCCCCCGGTTCGCCCGTCGGGACCTGGAGATCGCCGGCGTCCCGGTGGGGGAGGGCGACGTGGTGGTGGTGTCGCTCAACGCCGCCAACCGCGCCGAAGCCGCCGGTTTCGACCCGAGCCGCTCGACCAGCGGCGCCCACCTGGCCTTCGGGTACGGCGCGCACCGCTGCGTCGGCGCCGAACTGGCCCGCATGGAACTGCGCGCCGCCTACCCGGCGTTGCTGCGCCGGTTCCCCCGCCTGCGCCCGGCCGAGAACCGGCCGGCTTTCCGCTCCGCGTCCATCGTGCACGGCGTCGACCGGCTGCTCGTGCACGTCGACTGACGACTCCGCGTGGGCGGGACGCGCGTCCCGCCCACCGGCCCGAACTCGGGGAATACTCACCCTCACGGGTCAATATTCCCTATTCCTTCAGTGTCGGCCGAAACTCGCTCGCCGCGTCGCCGGCGGCTCGAAAACGCGGTGGACGGGCCAACGGCCTGGCTTGTAGCTTGCCGCTGACCGTGACCCGGATGGAGGAGGTGGGACCCGTGAACGCTGTAGCGATGTGGGTGCTCCCCCTTCCCGTGGCGGTCGGGCGGCCGGTGTAGGTGTCGCCGGGGGAGTGCCTCGACAACAGGCACTCCCGAAAGGCGACACCGATGGACTCTTCACCGACCTCCGCCGACTTCGACGTGATCATCGCCGGGTGCGGACCGACCGGCGCGATGCTGGCCGCCGAGCTGCGGCTGCACGACGTGCGGGTACTCGTCCTGGAACAGGAGACCGAGCCGGTCTCCTTCGTGCGCATCGTCGGCCTGCACATCCGCAGCATCGAGCTGATGGCGATGCGCGGACTGCTGGACCGACTCCTCGACCACGGCCGTCGGCGCCCGGCCGCCGGGTTGTTCGCCGCCATTCCCGCACCCGAGCCCGCCGGGCTCGATTCCGCGCATGCCTACCTGCTGGGCATCCCGCAGCCGGTCCTCGTCCGGCTGCTCGAAGAGCACGCGGTCGACCTGGGTGCGCGGGTCCGGCGCGGTCGTGCGGTCACGGGCATCGAGCAGGACGACGACGGTGTGACGGTCACGACGGCCGACGGCGAACGGCTGCGGGCGCGCTACCTCGTCGGCTGCGACGGCGGACGCAGCACGGTGCGCAAACTGCTCGGCGTCGGCTTCCCCGGCGAGCCCTCGCGGACCGACACGTTGATGGGGGAGATGGCGGTGGACGCGCCGCCGGACGAGATCGCCGCCGCAGTGGCCGAGGCCCGCAAGACCGACCGGAGCTTCTCGCTCACCCCCTTCGGGGACGGGATGCACCGGGTCGTGGTCTCCCTGAAGGGGCTCGGTGATCGCACCGAGCCGCCCACGCTCGACGACTTCGCGCGCCGGTTGCGCGCCGTGGCCGGGACCGATTTCGGTGTGCACTCGCCGCGCTGGTTGTCCCGGTTCGGGGACGCCACGAGGCTGGCCGACCGCTACCGGGTCGGGCGGGTGCTGTTGGCGGGCGATGCGGCGCACGTCCACCCGCCCGCCGGGGGACAGGGGCTCAACCTGGGGGTCCAGGACGCGGTGAACCTCGGCTGGAAGTTGGCCGCGCACGTGCGCGGCCGGGCACCCGAGGGGTTGCTGGACACCTACGAGAGCGAACGCCGTCCGGTCGCGCAGGACGTGCTCGACAACACCCGCGCCCAGGTGGAGATCCAGTCCGACGGTCCGGGCGCACGGGCCGTGCGGCGGCTGCTCACCGAGCTGATGGCCGTCGAGGAGGTGAACCGGCTGCTGATCGGGAAGATCATCGCGATCGACCTGCGCTACGACTTCGGCGCGGGTCCGGACCTGGTCGGCCGCCGGCTGCGCGACGTGGACGTGGCGTCGGGCCGGCTCTACGACCTGCTGCGGCGAGGTCGGGGACTGCTGCTGGACCGCATCGGAGGCCTGGGAGTGGGGGACTGGTCGGACCGGGTCGACCACCTGGCGGACGCCACCGCGGCGGTGGACGTCCCGGCCCTGCTGCTGCGGCCCGACGGTCACGTGGCCTGGGTCGGCGACGACCAGCGGGAGCTGGACGGGCACCTGACGCGCTGGTTCGGCTGATGCCGTGGAGGACGGCGCGAGAGCGCCGTCCTCCACGTTAGTATTCTCGATTATTTCAGTGTTGATCGAAAATATTTCTAGCAACCGACGTACTTACGCAGGTGCCTGGCCGTCAAAGTGCCCGCTGAGGACACCAGGTCCTCCGGCGTGCCGGTGAACACGATCCGCCCGCCGTCGTGCCCGGCGCCGGGACCCAGGTCGACGATCCAGTCGGCGTGCGCCATCACGGCCTGGTGGTGCTCGATCACGACGACGGTGTTGCCCGCGTCCACCAGGCGGTCGAGCAGGGCGAGGAGCTGGTCGACGTCGGCCAGGTGCAGGCCGGTCGTCGGCTCGTCGAGTACGTAGGTCGCGGACTTCTCCGCCATGTGGATGGCGAGCTTCAGGCGTTGCCGCTCGCCGCCGGACAGCGTGGTGAGGGGCTGGCCCAGGCCGAGGTAGCCCAGGCCCACGTCGACCAGCCGGTCCAGGATCGCGGCGGCCTGCTTCTCGATCAGGAACTCGCGGGCCTGCGCCACCGGCATGGCCAGCACCTCGCTGATGTCGCGCCCGCGCAGCTTGTACGCGAGCACCTCGGCGGTGAACCTCTTGCCCGCGCACTCCTCGCACACGGTCGCGACCCCGGCCATCATCGCGAGATCCGTGTACACCAACCCGATGCCCTTGCACTTCTGGCAGGCACCGGCCGAGTTGGCGCTGAACAGCGCCGGCTTCACGCCGTTGGCCTTGGCGAACGCGGCGCGGATCGGGTCGAGCAGGCCGGTGTAGGTGGCCGGGTTGCTGCGCCGCGAGCCGCGGATGGGGGACTGGTCGACCAGCACCACGTCGGGCCGGCCCGCGAGCGAGCCCTTGATCAGCGACGACTTGCCGGAACCCGCGACGCCGGTGACCACGGTGAGCACGCCGGTCGGCAGGTCCACGCTCACGTCCCGCAGGTTGTGCAGGGTGGCGCCGGTGATGGCGAGCGTGCCGGTGGGCGTGCGGACGGTGTCGCGCAGCCGGGCGCGGTGGTCGAGGTGGCGTCCGGTGAGGGTGTCGGAGGCGCGCAGTGCGTCGACGGTGCCGGTGAAGCAGATCCGGCCGCCGTTGGTGCCCGCGCCGGGACCGAGGTCGACGACGTGGTCGGCGATGGCGATGGTCTCGGGCTTGTGCTCGACGACGAGGACGGTGTTGCCCTTGTCGCGCAGTTGGAGCAGGAGGTCGTTCATGCGCCTGATGTCGTGCGGGTGCAGGCCGACGGTGGGTTCGTCGAACACGTAGGTGACGTCGGTGAGCGCGGAGCCGAGGTGGCGGACCATCTTGACGCGCTGGGCCTCGCCGCCGGACAGGGTGCCGGACTGGCGGTCGAGGCTGAGGTAGCCCAGGCCGATGCCGACCAGCGAGTCGAGGAGTTCGCCCAGCGTCGTGAGGACCGGTGCCACGGACGGGTCGGAGATCTTGTCGACCCACGCGGCCAGGTCGCTGATCTGCATGGCCGAGCACTCGGCGATGTTGAGGCCGTCGATCCTGGACGAGAGCGCCGCGTCGTTGAGGCGGGCGCCCGCGCAGGACGGGCAGGTGGTGAAGGTGACGGCGCGGTCGACGAAGGTGCGGACGTGGGCCTGCATGGACTCGCGGTCCTTGGCCAGCATGAGCCGGTTGACCTTCACCACGAGGCCCTCGTAGGTGACGTTGTTCTTGCCGACCTTGACCTTGGTCGACTCGCGGTGCAGGAAGGCGTCCCACTCGTCGTCGGTGAAGTCGGCGAGTTTCTTGTCGGGGTCGAAGAAACCGGACTGGATGTAGGTCTGGACGTACCAGTTGTCGACGGTGAAGCCGGGGACGGTGATCGCGCCCTCGTTGAGGGATTTGGTCCTGTCGACGAGTTCGTCCACGTCGATGGTGGAGACGCGGCCGAGGCCCTCGCACTCGGGGCACATGCCCTCGGGGAGGTTGAAGCTGAACGCGCCGGAGGTGCCGACGTGCGGCGTGCCCAGGCGGCTGAACACGATGCGCAGCATGGTGTGGGCGTCGGTGGCGGTGCCGACGGTGGAGCGGGAGTTGGCGCCCATGCGTTCCTGGTCGACGACGATGGCGGCGCTGAGGTTGCGCAGGGCGTCGACGTCGGGTCGGCCGAGGCTGGGCATGAAGGACTGGACGAACGCGGTGTAGGTCTCGTTGATCAGTCGCTGGGACTCGGCGGCGATGGTGCCGAACACCAGGGAGGACTTGCCGGAGCCGGAGACGCCGGTGAACACGGTGAGGCGGCGTTTCGGGATGTCGACGGAGACGTCGGCGAGGTTGTTCTCCCGGGCGCCGCGTACCTCGATGACGTCGTGGCTGTCGGCGATCGTGCCCATGCCTGTATCCCCCATGTTTATGGCGTAAGGTTTGGATCGAGAGTGGGACTTTACACCATAAGGAGCGAGCGCGTGGCGGTCGTGTACCCGGGCCAGGGCGATCCGCGCCGGTCGATTCCGCTGTTGTGGCGTGAGCCGTCGGACAAGACCGGGTTGACCCTGGACGCGATCCTGGACGCGGCGATCGCCGTGGCCGACGAGCACGGCATGGCCGCGTTGTCGATGCGCGCGGTGGGGGAGCGGCTGGGCCGCACGGCGATGGCGTTGTACACGTACGTGCCGGGCAAGGCCGAGTTGCTGGACCTGATGTACGACAAGGTGCTCGGCGAGCTGCCCGACGGGTACGACCTGGCGGCGGGGTGGCGGGCGGCGTTGATGGCGTGGGCGGAGGACGCGCGGGCGTTCCACCTGCGGCATCCGTGGATGTTGGAGGTCTCGCAGGCGCGGCCGGTGCTGGGACCGAACGAGTTCCGGATGCTGGAGGCGCTGGTCGCGATCGTGCGGTCGACCGGGTTGGCGCCGTCGCGCGCGCAGGCCGTGGTGGGCGTGGTGATGCAGTTCGTGCGCGGCACGGCGGCGATGGTGACCGAAGTGCGGCGGGCGGCGACGGTGACCGGGGTGTCGGACGAGGACTGGTGGTACGCGCGGTCGGGGGTGCTGACCGAGGTCGTGCCGGATTTCGGCGAGCGTTTCCCGAACGCGACGTGGTTGGGCGCGGAGGAACCGCCGCCCGTCGAGGACGACCCGTGCGCGTCGTACCTCGAGCGGGAGGCGATGCGGAATTTCCGCGTGGGGTTGCGGGTGTTGTTGGACGGGGTGGAGGCGGCGCTCGGCGGTCAGGGGGTCGAGGAACATCGGAACGAAAACCGGCGCTGAGCCTTCGTCGGTACTTCCATCCTTCCCCGGAGGCGATCGCCGAGATCACCGGCCTGCTCGCCCCCGGCGACAGCCGACACTGATCGTCACGTGCTGGAGAGACGCCAAAGCGAAGTGACCTCTGCGACGCGGGCGGAGTGGAGGGGATCTGCGGTGTCCCTCGCTCGTGGATGCCGCGGCCGGGTGTCAGTCCTGTCCACCACGTGCAGACCCGCTGCCTTGACGCCGGCCAGAAGTTCGCTGCGCGTCCTGAGCCCGAGGCGCTCGGCCAAGTCCGACAGGATGAGCCATCCTTCACCTCCCGGTTCGAGATGCACGGCGAGTCCGTCCAGGAAGTCGCGGAGCATGCTGCCGCCCGAGTCGTAGACGCCTTGCTCCACGGCGGAGGTGGGCCGGGCTGGAGGTTGCAGACGATGAGGTCCGCGCTCCCGTCGGGAAACAGGCCGGGGCCCACGATGTCGATGCGCCCGGTGAAGTGCAGCCGGCGGACGTTCTCGCGTGCGCAGGCCAGGGCACGGGGACTGATGTCGGTGGCCACGACGCGGTCGATCCCCCGGCGGGCCAGGACGGCGGCGAGTACTCCCGACCCCGTCCCGAGGTCGAATGCGGTACGGCGACCCGCGCGACGGGCCGCCGGTGCGGGGAGCGGTGCCTGTGCGACGAGGTCGACGTATTCGCCCCTGACCGGGGAGAACACGCCGTAGTGCGGGTGAATGCGAGCGTCGAGGGCCGGTACCTCCACTCCCTTCGTGCGCCACTGATGCGCTCCGATCACGCCCAGTAGTTCGGTGAGCGAGACGGCCATCGGCTCGGACGGCGGGCCGTACGCCTCGGTGCATGCCTGGCGCACATCGGGGGCCCTGCGCAGGTTCAGGCGGTAGTCGCCTTCCAACAGGACGAGGAGCCTGCCGAGCACGCGGGCACGGTGGCCGCGGGCCCTGCGGTGCAGGTGGAAGGACTCTGTCGGGCTGCCGCCTGGCCGGGAAGGTTTCCGGTCGACGCGGCGGCCCATCGCTTGCAGTAGTCGACGTGCGTTGTGGAAGTCGCCGTGCCACAGCAAGGCGGTTCCTTCGCAGGCCAGACGGTAAGCGGCGTCGGCTTTCATCCGGTCGTCCGCGCGGATGACCCGGCTGGGAGGCGGTGTCGCGCTCTCGGAATGCCAGTGGGCGGAACGGGGGTGTTCGTCTCGGTCCAGTGGATCGTGGACACCACGTACTCCTCGTGATCGAACGTGCAAGGGCACGAAGAGCACTTCGACGAGGAGCAGGGCAAACGGCCCGTGCCGCGGCACGGGCTCGTGTGTCAGGGCAGGTAGGGCTACCGCTCCCGCGTCGAAGCGCGAGAGGAGGAGTCGCCGAGAACCATGCCGAGTGTCACGACCAGCCCTTTCAGAGAGGTGGGGTAAGAGGCTCGCACAGCCGTTTCTCCGCAGGCAAACCAGCCCATGGGCCGGCGGGGAGAGCTGTCCCCGCCCAATGCGGCTCGTCACTCGTCGGTGGCGTCCTTGTTCGGGATGCCGGGAATCGCCGTGGTGCCGCAGCAGGGACGCCTTGCCGTCCACCCCGTACCGCGATGGCTCTGCCATCCGACTCCGATACCCGCGTGCCGGGCGGCACGGTCGGCAGGGCGTCGAGCACCGTCGGCTGACCGGTGCTCGGCAGCCCGTAGAGGCTGTCCCACAGCCGCTGGTTCGCCGCCTCGCGTACTGAGGCGAGCGGCCGGGCGAGCGTCGTCACGCCGGGCAGCAGCACACGGCGCTCGCGCAGCCATCCCACCGCCGCGTCGAACAGCGCCTTCGGGCCCTCCCCGGTCGTCCAGGCCCGCGCGTCCACCCACACCCGCGGCTCGGCTTCCGCCTCGGCGAAACGACTGCCGAGGGCTTCGGCCCCGAAGAAGTCCGGTTCAAACGCTCTCAGGAGCGCCAGAGGCTTGGCGCCGGTTTTCGTTCCGATGTTCCTCGACCCCCGATCAGGCGCCGGTCTCGCCGTCGATCAGTTCGCGGACGATGTCGAGGTGGCCGACGTGCCGGGCGTATTCCTGGAGCAGGTGGAACAGGATCCAGGCCAGCGTGGGGGCGGGTTCGGCGCGCGGCCAGTGCTCGACGACGTCGTCGAGTGCCGCGGCGTCGGAGATGCGGCGGGAGCGGACGACCTGCTCGACGTAGAACTCGCGGACGCTCTCGAAGGTGTCGTGCTCTTCCAGGACCCACTCGGCGCGGGGCACGTCGGGGTTGCCGCGCGGGTTCTCGACGTCCTCGCCCGCGAAGTACAGACGCAGCCAGCGCAGTTCGACGTGGGCGAGGTGTTTGACCATGGACAGCGGGGTCCAGCCGGAGGGGACGAGCGGGGTGCGCAGGGCCTCGTCGGACAGGCCGTCGAGTTTGCGCAGCACGGTGTCGCGGTGGAAGTCGAGGAAGCCGCGCAGGAGCGTGGCGGGGTCGGCGAGGGTGAGGGCGGGTTCCTCGCCGCGTCCGATGCGGGCGTGGACCTCGCCGTCGACGGTGGCCGGCACGGCGCCGGCGCGGCGCAGGGCGGCGATCATGGGCGTGTTGTCGGGTGTGGTGCGGGCGGTCATGGTCGTGACCCACAGGGCGTCGGCGTAGGTGCGCAGTTCGCGCAGCGTTTCGCCGGCGTAGCCCTGGCCGCGGTGGGAGCGGGCGATCCACATGCCGAAGTCGCCGTCGGGGGTGAGGCGGGCCATGCCGACGGTGCCGACGTCGCGGATGACGATCTCGTAGACGTCGGGTCGCAGTCCCCGGTAGAAGGCGCGGAACTCGTCCTCGCGGTCGGGGGTCCAGCCCGGTGGCATGACGTCGGCGGGGTCGGCGTCGTCGACCGCCAGGCGCAGCAGGCGTTCGAGGGCGTCGTCGTCGAGGGCGCGGAGCCAGGTCATCGGGCGAGGTCCTTTTCCAGGGGCGTGCGGAACTTCGGGACGAACCGGGTGTCGCCGAGCAGGTCGGCGAGCCGGTGCGCGTGGTCGGTGATCGCGGCGGTGGTCTCGGTGCCGACGTCGGCGAACGTGGTCCAGGCGATCTCGCCGTCGGGTCGTTGGGCCCAGGCGCCGACGATGCGGCCGTCGGCCCAGACGGTGGGGCCGATGTTGCCGTAGGCGTCGAAGAGTTTCGGTTTGTGCCCGGGGTCGAGGTAGAAGTCGCGGCCCTGCCAGCCCATGGCCGTGGCGTCGAGGGAGGGCAGCAGGGCGACCCAGGGCGGGCTGTCGGGGGAGTCGACGTCGCCGGGCAGGACGAAGCCGGTGCCGTGGTCGAGGGCGACGGGTTCGGCGCCGATCGCGGTGAGGGCCTTGCGGACGGCGGTGAGGGTCCAGCCGGTCCACCACTTGACGTCGGCCTCGGTGCCGGGGCCGTAGGCGGCGAGCCAGCGGCGGACGAGTTCGGCCTGGGCCGCGGCGACGTCGAGTGCGGGCCGGGGGTCGGCCGGTGTCCAGCGGAACTGGGTGCTCAGCCAGGTGCCGCGCGGTCGCGAGCGGCGGATGCGGCCGTCGGCGGCCAGGACGCGCAGGACGCGGCTGGAGACGTTCTGCTTCGTCTCGTACTTCTTGCCGGGTGCGACGAGGACCTGTTCGCGCAGGGCGGGCACGGCGGCGGACAGTTCGGCGGCGGTGGCCTCGCCCCGGTCGCGCAGGGCGTCGAGGGTGAGCCGTTCGACCTCGGCGAGGCGGGCGGCGTCCCAGCCGACGCCCTCGGCCAGGTATTTGAGCAGGCCGGCGCGTTCCTTGGCGGCGATGCCGCGGGCCGCGGCGGCGTCGACGACGGGTGCGGCCCCGGTGGTGAACGCGAACATGGTGCGGCGCATGCACAGCAGCCGGGTGAGGGTGGCGCGTTCGTAGAAGGCGTCCTCGACGGCCTTGATCGACGGGTCGGCCAGGCGGGCGCACGCGGACAGGTAGACGGTGGCCGCGTCGGTGGCGTGCAGTCCGACGACGGCGTCGGCGACCTGCTCGACGGTGTCGGCCGGGTGGGCGAGGAGGTGGCGCGGGCCGAGTCGGGCGCGTCGGTCGTGGTCGGTGATCCTGGCGAGCGTCGTCACGGGTGTCATCCTCGTCGGATCTAGGCTTCCCGCGACAGCGGATTGCGGGCGGGGAGTGGGCATGTCGGCGACCAGGTTGCTGGTGCTGGGGGTGGTGCGCGGGTACGGCCGCGCGCACGGCTACCTGATCGGCACGGACCTGATGGCGTGGGGCGCGGGGGAGTGGGCGAACGTCAAGTGGGGGTCGATCTACCACGCGTTGCGGCAGTCCACGAAGGACGGTTGCCTGCTGGACGTCCCGGTGACGGCGACGCGGACCGACTACGAGCTGACCGTGAAGGGCGAGGAGGAGTACCTGCGGTTGCTGCGGGACGCGTTGCGGCGGCCGGAGACGCGGCCGGACCTGTTGGCGGCGGGGTTGGCGTTGCTGCCGTCGTTGCGCCGGGAGGACGCGATCGGGTTGTTGACCGAGCGGTCGGCGGCGTGGGAGGCGCGGCGGGAGGCGGCGGCGGAGCAGGTGCGGGCGTGGAGCGAGCCGCCGCACGTGCGGGAGTTGTACGGGTTGTGGGAGCACTCGGCGTCGTCGGGCGCGGAGTGGGCGCGTGGCCTGATCGGACGGCTGGCGGCCGGGGAGTACGCGATGCGGGGCGAGCCGGGTTCGCCCGGGGAGCCCGGGAGCTGGGTTACACTCAAACTTGAGTAGCTAGGGGGAAGCGCTGGATTCCGGACTGGAGCGGTACGCGGTCGCCTTCGCGCCCGCCGACCCGCCACGCCTGTCGACCATGGTCTTCTACGGCACGGGGGACGAGCGCGCCGTCGTCGCCGTGCCCGAGGGCGGCACCCGGGAGGTGCCCGCCGTCCGGCTGCCGATCGCGCGGGCCGTGCCCGTGCTGTCCCGCGCCCGCCGCGCGCCGGACGCCCACCCGGCCGCCGGGTTCTGGGGAGCGGTCGTCGTGGCCGCGTTGCGCCTGGTCGCCCGGGGCCGTGTCCGGCCGGCGGTGACCGACGGCGACTTCGACGCCTGGCGCGTCGGCCCGCTCGACGCCGCCGACCACGCCGCGGTCGCGGCCCTCGCCCGGGCCATGCCCGCGCACGCCCGCGCGCTGCCGCTGCCCGGCACCTCACCGGCCGAACTGCCCGACGCCGAACCGCTGATCAGGGCGTTCTTCGACGCGGTCGCCGACGGGCTGCCGCGGGGCTCGGCGGCCGTGCACGCGGCGGGCACGCCCGAGTTCACCGGGCACGAACCGCGCAAGGTGCCGCACCTGCGCGCGTGGGCGGACGAAGGGGTGCGGATCTCGCTGCGCGTCGAGGGCCCGGACGAGTTCCGCGCGGTCGTCCAAGTGCACAGCCTGGCCGATCCGACCTCGGTCGTGGACGCCGCCGAGCTGTGGTCGGGCGCGTCGCCACGCACCCGGTCCGCCGCCACGGTGGCGGTCCGCCGGGCCGCGCGGGCGTGGCCGCCGCTGGAGGAACTGCTGCACCGGCCGGTGCCCGACGGGATCGCGTTGGCCGACGCGGACGTCACCGACCTGCTCGCCGACGGCGTGGTCCTGCTGTCGGCCGCGGGCGTGGACGTGCACTGGCCCAAGGACCTGGTGCGCGACCTGTCCGCCCGCGTGGTGGTCCACGCCGACCGGGGCGACCGGCCGTCGTTCTTCGGCCCCGACCAGGTCGCGGCGGTGGACTGGCGGCTCGCGCTGGGCGACGACCCGTTGACGCCCGAGGAACTGGACCTGCTCGCCCAAGCCCACCGGCCCGTCGTGCGGCTGCGCGACCGGTGGACGCTGGTCGACCCCGAACTCGCCCGGCGGGCACGGGAACGCGACCTCAAGCCGATGTCCGCGATCGACGCGCTGGGCGCGGCGCTGTCCGGCAGCACGGAGATCGACGGCACCCGAGTGGAGGTGGTCGCGTCCGGGTGGCTGGAGGACCTGCGGGAGCGGCTGTCGGCGGCCGACCTCGAACCGGCGGAACAGCCCGCCGCGCTCGCGGCGACCCTGCGCGACTACCAGTTGCGCGGTCTGCGCTGGCTGGACCGGATGACCTCGCTGGGTCTGGGCGGCTGCCTGGCCGACGACATGGGACTGGGCAAGACGATCACGCTGATCGCGCTGCACCTGCACCGGGGCGGCGGGCCCACGCTGGTCGTGTGCCCGGCGTCGCTGCTGGGCAACTGGCAGCGCGAGATCGAGCGGTTCGCCCCCGGCACGCCGGTGCGCCGCTTCCACGGCACCGGCCGGGAGACCGCCGACACCGGGTTCGTGCTCACCACCTACGGCACCATGCGCCTGGACGCCGACCGGCTCGCCGAGGTCGAGTGGGATCTGGTCGTGGCCGACGAGGCGCAGCACGTGAAGAACCCGACCTCGGACACGGCGCGGGCGTTGCGCCGCCTGCCCGCCCGTGCCCGTGTGGCGTTGACCGGCACGCCCGTGGAGAACACGCTGTCGGAACTGTGGGCCGTGCTGGACTGGACGACGCCCGGCCTGCTCGGCACGCTGCCCGCGTTCCGCGCCCGGTGGATCAAGCCGATCGAGGCCGACCGGGACGAGGCCGCCGCGCGCCGGTTCGCCGCCCTGATACGTCCGTTCCTGTTGCGGCGGCGCAAAGCCGACCCGGGCATCGCGCCCGAGCTGCCCGCCAAGACCGAGACCGACCGGCCGGTGGCGCTCACCCGCGAGCAGGCGGGGCTCTACGAGGCGGTCGTGCGGGAACTCATGGCCGAGGTCGCCGACGCCACCGGCATCGCCCGGCGCGGCCGGATCGTGAAGCTGCTGACGGCGCTCAAGCAGGTGTGCAACCACCCGGCCCACTACCTCAGGGAGTCGGCGCCGGTGCTGACCGGGCGGTCGGGCAAGCTCGAACTGCTCGACGAACTGCTCGACACCATCCTCGCCGAGGACGGCGCCGTGCTGGTGTTCACCCAGTACACGGCCATGGCCCGGCTCATCGGCCGGCACCTGACCGCGCGCGGGATCGACAGCCTGTTCCTGCACGGCGGCACACCCGTAGCGGCGCGCGAGGACATGGTGCGCCGCTTCCAGGACGGGCAGGTGCCGGTGTTCCTGCTGTCGTTGAAGGCCGCCGGCACCGGGCTGAACCTGACCCGCGCCGACCACGTCGTGCACTACGACCGGTGGTGGAACCCGGCCGTGGAGGACCAGGCCACCGACCGCGCCTACCGGATCGGGCAGACCCGGCCGGTGCAGGTGCACCGGATCATCGCCGAGGGCACGATCGAGGACCGCATCGCGGAGATGCTGCGCGCCAAACGGTCGCTGGCCGACGCCGTGCTCGCCCGGGGCGACGCGGCGTTGACCGAGCTGACCGACGCCGAACTGGCGGACCTCGTCGCGTTGCGGAGCGGGTCGTGACCGAGCGCGTGCGGGGCTACCCCGCGTTCGGCAAGGGCGCCCGGCGGACCCGGTCGTGGTGGGGACGGGCCTGGCTCCAGGCGTTCGAGGACACCACGCTCGACCAGACCGTCGTGCGGCAGGGCCGCAAGTGGGCCAACGCGGGCCTGGTCGGCACGATCACCGCCGGCCCCGGCCGCCTGGCCGCCACGGTCGCCGACAACGACGACGCGTTCCACGCCACCGTGTCGCTGCCGGTGTTCACCGACGCCGAGTGGGACCGGTTCCTGGCCCAGGTCGCGGTCAAGGCCGGCTACCTGGCCGCGTTGCTCGACCGGGAACTGCCGCGCGAACTCGTCGAGGCGGCCGACGACGTGGGCGTGCCGCTGCTGCCCGGCATCGGCGACCTCGACCCGGACTGCACGTGTCCGGGCTGGGACACGCCGTGCCGGCACGCGGCGGCGCTGTGCCACCAGGTGGCGTGGCTGCTCGACGCCGATCCGTGGCTGGTGCTGCTGGTGCGCGGGCGCACGCAGGACGAGGTGGTCGCCGGTGCCCGGCCGCGCATCCGGGGCGTCCCGGCGGCGGAGGCGTTCGCGGCGGTCGCGGGCGAGCTGCCGGAGTCGCCGACCGGACCGGACCCGGTGGCCCTGCCCGACCTCGAACCGGTGCCGGGCCTGGACGTGGAGGTGCTCGCGCTGCTCGTCGCCGACGCGGCGGCCAAGGCCCGCGACGTGCTGGCGACCGGCGAGTGGCCGTCCTACGACGACCGGCGCGACCGCATCCGGCTCGCCGCGACCGTGCCGGAACTGGCCGGGCGGCTGGGCGCCGATCCCCGGGCCGTGGCCGCCTGGCGGCAGGCCGGGCCTGCCGGGTTGGCCGCGTTCGAGGACGCGTGGACCCCGTCGAAGGCCGAGGCGTCCCGCGCGGCCGGCGCCTGGCACCGGGCCGAGCTGCCCGAGGCCGCCGTCACCCGCAACAGGTGGACGGTCGCGGACCGGCAACTGCGCCACGCCCGCGACGGCCGCTGGTTCGGCTACGTGCGCCGGGACGGCGGGTGGTGGCCCGCCGGTCCGCCCCACCGCGACCCCGGTACGGTGTTCGCCGACCTGTAGGCAGCCGAAAACACCGTTCACACCAGACAAGATCCACTTCCGGATCAATCGCCGTGAAGTCGCCTCCCCGACACCGCCGCGACATCCGTGCGTCAATCCGATTGACGCCGCTCCGGACCGTCGGAAAAACTGTGCGCGCAACGGAAAACCAGCGTCGAGGAGTCGCCGTGCGGGTCGTGGACAGGGGTCGTGACACCCATTTCCCGTACCTGTCGTGCCTGGTCGACGACCTGGGCTTCCCGATATGACCCGCGCACGGTCATGACGGAAGCCGCCCGCCGGAACCCCGGCACGGGCGGCTTCGTTGTCATTCCGGTCGGTATTCGAAGAAAGGGGGTGCACGGTCATGGGCGTTCTCGTTCTCAACGCCAGCATGGAGCCGCTGCACACCGTGTCCGTACCGCACGCGGTCCGGATGCTGGTGCGCAAGGTGGCGGAAATCCACGAAGCCGAGGTCGACTCGACGATCGGTGTCTTCCCCCTGCCGCGCGTCGTGCGCCTCGTCCGCTACGTCGTCACCAGATGGCGCTACGCCCGCCCGCCGCGCTGGTCCCGCCGGGGCGTGCTCAGACGCGACGGCCACCGGTGCGCCTACTGCGGCGGACCGGCCGACACCGTCGACCACATCACGCCCCTGTCGCGCGGCGGCGAGCGGACGAGCTGGCTCAACACCGTGGCGTGCTGCGGCCGTGCCGCGCGCAGCTGCAACTCCCGCAAGGGCGACCGGCTGCCCGCCGAGGCCGGCATGCGCCTGCTCGTCACGCCGTACGTGCCGACCTGGGCCGACCTGTACGGCTAGGCCCCGGGGCGCCGCCCGTACCGACGGGGGCTCCCTCGGCCGCCCCGCCCGGCGGCATGCGATCGTGACACCCGGACGCCGTCGCCGCCCGAAGGAGAGGCCCAGTGGGCGCACTGAGTGTCGACGACCTCGACGGCGTGGCCGACGTCCTGCGCGTCCCGCGAGCCGCGCGCGGACTGGCCCTGCCCGCGGCCGTGCGGGGCCTGTCCGCCCGCGACATCGGGGCGGTGTTCCGGGAAGGCGGCCCGACGCCGGCGGCGCCTTCCTCGCGCACGGCTTCGTCGACCGCGTCGTCGACTACGTCGCCCCCACGCTGCCGGGGTCCGGGAAGAGCGGCCTGGCCGACGCGGGCATCCGCACCCTGTCGCGGATCCGCCGGCTGGACCTGGTCGACGCGGCCCGCGTCGGCACGGACGTGCGACTCGTCGCCCGCGTCACCGACGCAGCGCGCGGTTGAGCGCGGTCACGTTCACCCCCGGCTCGCCCAGGAACCCCGCGACCCGACCTTCCGTGCACCCGGCCACCCACTCCCGCACCCGCCGCTCGTCCAGCCCGTTCGCCCGGGCCACGCGCGGCACCTGCAACAACGCGTACTCCACGCTGATGTGCGGGTCCAACCCCGACGCCGACGCGGTCACGGCGTCGAGCGGCACCCGGTCGGGCGGCACGCCCTCGCGGCGGGCCACGGCGGCACGGCGGTCGGCGATCACGGCCGTGTACTCGGCGTTGTGCTCGCCCTTGTTCGACCCGCCCGACGCGGGCGGGACGGCGGCCGACGGACGGGGGTGGAACCACTCGTCGCCTTCGCGGTCGACGGCCACCAGCGTGGTGTCCACCGCCTCGGCCCGGTCCCGCAGGCCCGGCAGTCGGCTCGCACCCCACACGGCCAGCGGGTAGAGCACACCGGTCAGGACGGTCAGCACCAGCAGGACGCGCAGTCCCGCGACGGTTTGCTTGAGCATGTCACCCGATCCCCGGAATCAGACGGACGAGCTGGTCGATCGACCAAATACCGGCGAACGGCGCCACGACGCCGCCCAGCCCGTAGACCAGCAGATTGCGCCGCAGCAGCGCGGACGCGCCGGACGGCCGGTAGCGGACGCCGCGCAGCGCCAACGGGATCAGCGCCACGACGACCAGCGCGTTGAACACCACCGCCGACAGGATCGCCGACTGGGGCGAGGCCAGGCGCATGACGTCGAGCGCGCCGAGCTGCGGGTGGATCGTGGCGAACATGGCGGGCAGGATCGCGAAGTACTTGGCCAGGTCGTTGGCGACGCTGAACGTCGTCAACGCGCCGCGCGTGATCAGCAACTGCTTGCCGATCTCCACGATCTCGATCAGCTTGGTCGGGTCCGAGTCCAGGTCCACCATGTTCCCGGCCTCCTTGGCGGCCGAGGTGCCGGTGTTCATGGCCACGCCCACGTCCGCCTGGGCCAGCGCGGGCGCGTCGTTGGTGCCGTCGCCGGTCATCGCGACGAGCCGCCCGCCCTCCTGCTCCCGTCGGATCAACGCCAGCTTGTCCTCGGGCCGCGCCTCGGCCAGGAAGTCGTCCACCCCGGCCTCGGCCGCGATCGCCTTCGCGGTCAACGGGTTGTCGCCGGTGACCATGACCGTGCGGATGCCCATCGCCCGCAGGCGGTCGAACCGCGCCCGCATGCCCGGCTTGACCACGTCCGACAGCCGGATCACGCCGAGCACCACGTCGTCCTCGGCCACGACCAGCGGCGTGCCGCCCTGCCGGCCGATGTCGTCCACGACGGCCCGGACCGCGTCGTCCACCACGAACCCGCCGGCCGCGCCCTTGCGCACCCGGCGACCGTCCAGGTCGATGCCGCTCATCCGGGTCTGCGCGGTGAACGGCACGAACACGCCGGTCTTCTCGTGTTCGGACGCCTCCGCGCGCCGCCCGTGCTCCGCCGCGCACAGCTCCACGACGCTGCGCCCCTCCGGCGTGTCGTCGGCCAACGACGACAGCCGCGCCGCGTCCACCAGCCGGTCCAGCGGCACGCCGGCGGCCGGTACCAACTCCGTGGCCCGCCGGTTGCCCCACGTGATCGTGCCCGTCTTGTCCAGCAGCAACGTGTCGACGTCGCCCGCCGCCTCGACCGCGCGCCCGGAACCGGCCAGCACGTTGCGCTGTACCAGCCGGTCCATGCCCGCGATGCCGATCGCCGACAGCAGTGCGCCGATCGTGGTCGGGATCAGGCACACCAGCAGCGCGGTCAGCACGATCACCGACTGCTCGCCGCCCGAGTGGACCGCGAACGGCTGCAACGCCACCACGGCCAGCAGGAAGACGATCGTCAACGTCGCCAGCAGGATCGTCAACGCGATCTCGTTCGGCGTCTTGCGCCGCCGCGCGCCCTCGACCAGCGCGATCATCCGGTCGACGAACGTCTCGCCCGGCCGGGCCGTGATCTCCACGACGATCCGGTCCGACAGCACCACGCTCCCGCCGGTCACCGCGCTGCGGTCGCCGCCCGACTCGCGGACCACGGGCGCGGACTCGCCGGTGATCGCCGACTCGTCCACGGTCGCGATGCCCTCGACCACGTCGCCGTCGCCGGGGATCACCTCGCCCGCCGCCACGACCACCCGGTCGCCGACCTCCAGCGCGGTGCCCGGCACGGTCCGGCCGTCGGCCAGCCGCGCGACGGTGTCCTGCCGGGCCCGGCGCAACGAGTCGGCCTGGGCCCGGCCCCGCCGCTCGGCCACGGCCTCCGCGAGGTTGGCGAACAGCACCGTGGCCCACAGCCACAGGGCCACGGCCGCGGTGAACACGTCCGGCTCCCCGACCGCGAACACCGTGACCAGCGACGATCCCACCCAGACGACGAACATGACCGGGTTGCGCACCTGGTGGCGCGGGTGGAACTTGCGCAGCGCGTCCGGCAGCGCGCGGACGAGCAGCCGCGGGTCGAACGTGCCCGCGGCGACCCGGGGCGGTGTCGACGGCGGACGTTGGGCGGTGGTGGTCACAGCAGGGCCTCCGCGATGGGACCGAGGGCGAGAGCGGGGACGAAAGTCAGCGCGGCGACCAGCACGATCGCCCCGGCCAGCACGGTCGCGAACAGCGGCCCGGTGGTGGGCAGCGTGCCCGCGGTGACCGGCGTGCCGCGTTGCGCGGCCAGCGAACCGGCCAGGCACAGCACGGCCACGATCGGCACGAACCGGCCCAGCGCCATGCACACGCCCAGCGACGCCTGGAACCAGTCGCCGGTGACCGTGATGCCCGCGAACGCGCTGCCGTTGTTGTTCGACGCCGACGCGTAGGCGTAGAGGATCTCCGACAGGCCGTGCTCGCCCGGGTTGCCCAGCACGCCCGGTGTCGACGGCAGGACCGCGGCCACGCCCGCGCCGACCAGCAGCACGGTCGGCATGGCCAGGATCGCCAGGGCGGCGGCCGTGACCTCGCGGCGGCCGAGCTTCTTGCCCAGGTACTCGGGCGTGCGGCCGACCATGAGCCCGGCCAGGAACAGGGCGATCACCGCCATGACCAGGATGCCGTACAGGCCCGTGCCCACACCGCCCGGCGTCACCTCGCCGAACAGCATGTTCAGCAACGTCGCACCGCCGCCCAGGCCCGTGTAGCTGTCGTGCATCGAGTTCACCGCGCCCGTGGAGGTGCCCGTGGTGGCGTCGGCGAACAGCGCCGACGACGGCACGCCGAACCGGAGTTCCTTGCCCTCCAAGGGGCGCAGGCCGTGCGCCTCGGCCGTCCAGATCACCGCGAGCATCGCCGACCACAGCCCGCCCATCACGCCCAGCAGCACCCGGCCCTGCCGGGGGTCGCCGACGAGCGTGCCGAACGTCCGGGTCAGCGACACCGGGATCACCATGACCAGGAAGACCTCGACGAGGTTCGTCCAGCCGTCCGGGTTCTCGAACGGGTGCGCGGAGTTGGCGTTGAGCACGCCGCCGCCGTTGGTGCCCAGCAGCTTGATCGCCTCCTGCGAGGCGACCGGCGCCGTGGCGACCGTCGTGCCGTCGACGTCCACACCGGACGCGAAGCTCATCACCACACCGGAGGCGACGAGCACGATCGCGGCCACGCCCGCCACCGGCAGCAGCACGCGGATCGTGCCGCGCACCAGGTCCACCCAGAAGTTCCCGAGGCGGTCCGTGCGCCGGCGGACGAACCCGCGCACCAGCGCCATCGCCACGGCCAGGCCCACGGCCGCGGACACGAAGTTCTGCACGGTCAACCCGACCAGCTGGACCGTGTGGCCCAGGACCGCCTCGGGCACGTAGGACTGCCAGTTCGTGTTCGTCACGAAGCTGACCGCGGTGTTGAACGCCATGCCCGGCGCCACGTTCCCCCGGCCGAAGTCCAACGGCAGCACGGACTGGACGCGTTGCAGCACGTACAGCAGCACGACCCCGACGAACGAGAACCCGAGCACGCCGTACGCGTACGTGCCCCAGCGCTGCCCGACGTCGGGGTCCACCCGGGCCACGCGGTAGATCGCACGCTCCACACGCGAATGCGTCGTCGCGTCGTACACGCGTGCCATGTAGTCGCCGAACGGCCGGTACGCCACCGCCAGGGCGAGGAACAACACACCGACCTGCAGCAGGCCGGCCGCGGTCGAGGACATCAGAACCTCTCCGGCCGGAGCAGGACGACGAACAGGTACCCGATCAACGCCAGGGCGAGCACGCCGCCGACGGCGTTGGCCACCACACCGGTGCCGCTCACCACTTCTCCAGACCACGGACGCCGAGCGCGAGCAACGCGAAGACCCCGATCAGCAGCACCGCGTAGGCCAGGTCGGCCATGTGCGTGCTCCCTTCCGACTACCCGGCCGCCACCACTTGACGGCCACGACGCCGGAAAGGGTGCATCGGACGGGGGAGCCCCGAACGGGTCACAAACGGGTCCTTGACGCGACCGAAAGGCGCCTTTACGCGTCGTTGACGCGTTCGGAGACGCCGGTCTCACCCGATCCGGGCCGGCGTGGCTACCGGCCCGTCCGTGCGTGGGGTACGGGCCGCGACTCGCCGGAAGGCTCGAACGCCACCCTGCGATGTCCGGCCCGTGCGCGCGAGACCGGCCCGGCCGCGTCCCTCGCCGACGAGCGGTCGTCGGCCCGGCGGAACGGCTTCCCGTGCGCGGACCGACCTGGAGTCCGAAGTGGACGGATGGTGCGGCCGGGCCGACCCTGGCGAGGTGACCGGGTCCGTGCGGTCCGCCGTTCGTCCGGAGGTCGCCGGGCGGCGGTGGCCCCTCGACACAGACCGGGACCACTTGCCCCGCGACCGTCGACGACGTGTGCCAGGTGAGCGGGACGCCGTCGAAGGGTGCGTGCCCGAACCGCCGACCGACACCTGTCGGGCACACCTGCCGACCGCGGCGACCTACGAGCGGATCGTCACTTCCGGCGTAGGCGTGCCAGGAAGGACCGGGGGCGGTCGCGGTCCAGCCGGGCGTGCAGCTCCTCGGCCTCGGCGGCGGCCGGGGCGAGACCGAGCCGTCCGTACGCCCGGGCCAGGATCGCGACCGCGTCCGCCCAGTCCGGGGTGGGGACGCCGGCGGGGGAGCGCACGGCGTGGATCTCCAACGCCACCGCCACGGCCTCGGCCGGCGGGAGGTCACGGGCCAGGGCCAGCAGCTTCGCGCACACCCGGTCCGCCTTCCCGCCGACCAGGCGTGCGGGCACGAACCGCTCCGGACCGGCGACCTCGGGACGCAGCACGGCCGACAGCCGCCGGGGCAGGCTCAGCGGGAACACCGGCCCGTCCTCGGCCTCGGGCCACGCCAACTCGCCGAGCGCCTTGAGCGCGTCGTAGGCGAGCGTGGGACGTTCTCCCAGCAGGCGGTGCACGCGGTAGGACACCTGCGCGGCGATCACCGCGGACGCCCGGTCGTCCTCCGGTCGACCGGCGAGCACGGTGTCGGCGGCCCGCGCGGTGCGGTGCGGGTCCACGCCGACGATCCACCACGCGAACGCCGCGTGCGCCAACACCCGGCCCGGCACGGGCCGGTCCGCGTAGTGGTCGAGGCAGCGCTGGGTGTCGGCGACCACGCCGAGCGGCCGGCCCAGCGACGCCAGCGCCCTGGCCCGGCGCAGGCGGACGTCCGCGATCCGCTCGTCGAGGCCGGACACGCGGGAGTACGCCTTCTCGGCCTCGTCCGACGCGCGCACGGCCGCCTCGAAGTCGTCGTCGGCGATCAGCGCCCCGGCGGACGCGTACAGCGTCGCGCCGTACTGCCGGAAGCACGGCTCGGACGGCCGGTCCCGGACGGCCACCGCGAGCAGTTCGGCGGCCAGGCCGAACGCGTCCGCCGCCCGGTCGGGCACGTCCACCCCGATGTCCATCAAGGACAGCACGGCCACCTCCATCGCCGGGCCGGGCGGCACCACCGGTTCGACGACGCGCGCTTCGAGACGTGCCGCGAGCCGGACGGCCTCCGCGCGCGGCACCTCCCCCTGGCGTGCCAGGCGGCGCAACCAGCGGACGACGTCGTCGAGCTGGGCCACGTCCCCCTCGTCGGCGTAGGCGTCGCCGAGCAGGATCAACGACTCCACCCGGTCGGCCGTCGGCACGTCGGACAGCGCGCACAGGGCGTGGACCTCCAGCCCGAGCGCGATCACCTCGTCCCCGGCCGCCTTCCGCTGGTGCGCCAGCAGGTCCGCGACCAGTGCGTCCCCGCCGAGCCGGGAGACCACGAAGCCCGCCTCGTCGAGCGCGGCCCCCCTGGGCACGTCCGCGATCGTGCGCACCGGCGGTGCGGGCCGTGCGCTCTGCCGCACGTCGACGGCGAGGACCCTGCGGTGGTCGACGCCCAACGTCGCCAACCACGCCCGCTGTTCGGCGTCCGACGCGCCGAGCCGGTCGTGGGCCACGGCCGACATGCGCGCGGCCAGGACGAGCCGCGCCCCGGTGGCGGACCGCATGTCGGCGTCGGCCATCCGCGCCACGACCTCAGGGTCGTACCCGGCGAGCGTCAGAGCCCACGCCGCCTGGGCCAGGTGCGCTCTCGCGTCGTGGTCCAACGCCCGCTGCACGTCCGCGATCGCCGACAATGGCCGCCGCAGCATCCCGTTCACCCGCGACCGCATGATCCGCACCTCGGCGAGGCCGTCCGCCCAGTCCCGGCCCGGCCGGTCGCCCGGCGGCAGGTCGGGCCCGCGCCGCAACACGGCCTCGGCGGCGTCGAACGACAGGGCGGAGGCCTCGAACTCGGCCGTGGCGAACTCGGTCTCGGCGAGCTGGACCAGGGCCGCCGCGTGGTGGGCCGCCGTCGTGCCGGTCCCCTCGACGGCGGCGTCGCGCCGCGCGGTGGACACCATCGACCGCAGGGTCAGCAGCGACTCCTCCTTGGCGCCGGGTGTCCCGGTCCGCAGCACCTCGTGGCGCAGGCCGTCGAGGACCACGTGGTGCTCGCTGCTGTAACGGGGCAAGTGCCGGCCTCCCGACGTCCTCGGCGGTGATCACCGAAGATAGCGGCGCCACCACCCGCCGGACCAGCGTCGGGCCGTCGAGGGGGGTCGCTCAGGACGTGAACAGCGCCGCGACCAGGAAGGCGACCGCGGTGACGGGGATGACCGCCCAGTACGGCATCGCGTCGTTCCGGGCGAGGAACCAGACGACGCACCAGGTGAGCGCGAGTCCGAGCAGGACCGTCCACCCGGGACGTGCGACGCCGGCCTTGTACAGCCCGTACCAGGTCGCGATCCAGGTGAGCGGTGCGATCATCACGCCGAGCATCGCCCACCCGAAACCGGTCTCGTCGGCGAACCACGACCGGGGCAGTTCGAAGTACGCCCAGTGGAAGGCGGCCAGCGCCGCGCCCGCGACGGCCGACAGCCCGTGGCGACGAACGGCGGATGGACGTGCCGGCTTCAGGTGCCGCAGGCTGCTGTCGAACGGGTTCCCCATTCGGGTGATGATCGTCGCGCGGCAGGCGGGCCGATATCCGTACGACTACTCAAATCCCGGAATAAGCCCAGGTGGAAGCCACCACACCTGTGGTACCACAGGTGTGGTGGTCAGGTGATGGGGCCGGGCATCCCGAGGGCCGTGCGCCGCCGGCGCAGCCACACCTTGCGGGAACCATCGCCGAACAGCAGCGTCCGGGACAGCTCCCAACCCGAGAACTCGGCGTGGATCGCCAGCTGCGTCGTCGCCGTACGACGGGAGATGCCGGCCGGCAGGCGCAGCGGCCGGTACTCCCAGTCCCCGTCGACCACCTCTTCGGTCACGGTGCGATCACCTGCATCCCTTGGCCGGTACCGGACACGACGTGGACGTGGCCGGTCTTCCCGTCGACCGCGACCGCGTCGGGTTGACGCACGGTCGGGTAGCGGTGCTTCTCGACCGGCTCCGCGCCGGACACGTCGTAGCCGACCACCTCGTTGCGGTCGGTGAGCGTCACCCACAGCAGGTCGCGCGCCCCGTCGTAGGCCAACCCGTACGGCGCACCCGGCACGGGGTAGCGCAACCGCATGATCAACGGCGCCGTGGAGAACGCCAGCAGCTCGCCGCCCCGGGTGTCCACGACGAACACCCGGCCGAACCGGTCCACGACCGCGTTCGTCGCACCCTCGCCCGCGCGCAACCCCGCACCCGGCCCGGTCGCCGACAGGTCCAGGTCGAACAGCGCGCTGCGCGGACGGTCGAGCACCACGGCGTGGGAACCGGCCGCCACCACCCGGTCCGGGCTGGAGAACCCCCCGACCGACCGGCCGTCGACGTCGACCTGACGCGCGTCCCGCCGGGCCACCAGCGTGCGGCCCTCGACCACCGCGACGTCCACCGGACCGCCCGCGACCTCGCGCGACGACGTCGACCCGTCCGCGCGCACGGTCACGACCACCCCCGCCGACGGCACCGCGGCCTCGATCGCGCCGGTCACCACGACCAACCGCTCGGCCGGTCCGGGCAACGGCACCGCGCGCGGCGTCGTACCGAGGAACGTCACCGACGGCGGATCGGTCACGGCGACGGCGGCCACCCCGTCGAGCACGACCACGTCACGCGCCGCGCCCACCGGCACGACCGTCCCCGCGGGCACGCCGGAGACCTCGGGCGAGGCGGCCGGCCGGGCGGGTTCCAGCGACGCGGCGATCTGGAGCGGGTCGGCCGGGTTCTCCTCGGTCGAGCAGCCGGTGAGCACGACGGCTCCCGTGAGCACAACCGCCGCCAGTCGGCGCAACGTCGGACCTCCAGGTAACCCGTTCGCGACACGTCCCCCCAGCATCCATCACGAATTTCCCATCGTCACGCAGGGGGGCGGGTGTTGTCGTTGGTCCGGGGAGGTGATAAACGCTCCCGCACCACCGCGGGTTCGCCACGATGCCACGGGACCCAGGGAGGTATCGCGATGACCGTGGAGGACCTGCGTCGCAGGCACGTGGCACTGCTGCGCGACCGGAGGGTGGTGGACGGCCTGCGCCCCGGCGCGGACCGGTCGGACACGCGCTACCACACGTGGACGCAGGTGGCGTCCGAACCGGCGGCGGCCCGGCTCGACCGACTCCTCGACCTGCGGCGGCGGCCCGGCCCCTACCGGTCCGCGCGACTGCACGACCGGCAGCGCGGCCTCGACGCCCTGCACCCGGAACTGCTGCACCTGGCGCGTCGTGCGGGGTGGACGCTGACCACGCCCACGCTCGCCGCGGTGTTCCCCACCGGCACGCTCGACGGCATCTGCCTGCCCGTGCCCGGACGCGGCGTGCTCGTCCTGGTCGACAGCGGGCTGCTGGACCTGGTCCCGAACGTCCTGACGGTGATGACGGGGGCGTTGCCGCACTACGGCTCGCCGCCGCTGTTGTCCGGCGAGCAGGCGACGTGGGCGTTGACCGAGATGTTCAACGCCTACCTGTACGGCAACGGTGCCGTCGGACCGCATGCCCTGCCGGAGCTGTCCGGGCAGCGTCGGGCGTTGGTCGGGGCGTTGAGCCGGCGGACCGTCCAGTTCGTGGTGGCCCACGAACTCTCGCACGTGGTGGCCGGGCATCTGGTGCACGCCCGGCGGTGGACCGATCCGACCACTCCGGTGGGCGCGTTGGATTCGTTGTCGGTGGGGTGGCCGCGTGAGCACGAGGCGGACCGGACTGCGGCGACGATCATGTCGCACACGTTGGACGACCTGACGCAGCGCGACGTCGAGGTGCACGAGCCCTATCTGGTCGGGGCGATGTTGTTGCCGTTGTTCCTGCACGAGATGACGGACCGGTTGGCCGAGCAGTTCGACCTGGCGGTGCCGTTCGCGGGGAGTCATCCGCCGCCTGTGCGGCGGATCCAGGCTTTGGTCGAGCATTTGTCGGATCGGGTCCGGACGCGGCGGGCGCTGGATCTGGCGGCCGATGTGGCGACGTGGTTGGAGGATCGGCTGGACGCGGTGTCGGAGTGGTTCCGGCAGGTGCGGGTGCCCGCCTCCTAGCGCGAGTCATGCGTTCGGACACCGCGAGTTGTGCGTTCAGGCACCGTGAAATGTGCGTTCGGGCACTGCCGGCCGTGCGTGTGGCCAGCTAGACCAAGGGACGTTCGGGGTAGCCGAAGTCGATCGCGCTCACGTCGTCCAGTGCGGCGCGGATCGCCGGGGGCAGGGTCAGGGTCTCCGCGGCCAGGGAGCCGGCCAGTTGGGTGGCGTCGCGGGCACCGACGATGGGTGCCACGACGCCGGGACGGTCGCGGACCCAGGCCAGGGCCACGGACAGCGGGGAGGTGCCCAGGCCGTCGGCGGCGGTGGCGACGGCCTGCACGATGCGGGCGGCGCGGTCGGTGCGGTGCTGTTCGACGTAGCCGGCGTAGTGGGTCGACGCGCCGCGCGAGTCGGCCGGGGTGCCGTTGCGGTACTTGCCGGTCAGCACGCCCCGGCCCAACGGGGCCCACGGGAGCAGGCCGATGCCGTGGTGCTCGGCGGCGGGTGCCACCTCGCGCTCGATGCCGCGTTCCAGCAGCGAGTACTCGACCTGCGTGGAGACGATCGGCGTGTGGCCGGGCAGGGCGGCGGCGGTGCCCAGTTGCCAGCCCGCGTAGTTCGACACGCCCGCGTAGCGGACCTTTCCGCCGGTCACGGCGGCGTCCACGGCCGACAGGGTCTCCTCGAGCGGCACGGTCGCGTCCCACGCGTGCAACTGCCACAGGTCGACGTGGTCCAGGTCGAGGCGGCGCAGCGACCCCTCCAGCGCGGCGAGCAGGGCGCCGCGCGACGCGCCGCCGCCGAACGGGCCGTCGTCGCGGCGGGCCACGGCCTTGGTCGCCACGACGACCTGGTCGCGGGGCACGATCCCGGCGAGCAGGCGGCCCAGGACGCGTTCGCTCTCGCCCTCGACGTAGACGTCGGCGGTGTCGACCAGGGTGCCGCCGGCCTCGGTGAACGCGATCAGCAGCGCCTCGGCCGTCTCGGCGTCGGTGTCCCGGCCCCAGGTCATGGTGCCCAGGCCCAGGCGGGAGACGCGCAGGCCGCTGCGGCCCAGGTGTCGCTGTTCCACGTGGCGCAGCCTAAAGGGTGAACGCGATCCGCACGCGTCCCGGTCACGGTGTGTTCACCCGCAATCGTGAGGGGTGATCGGAATGCCTGGCGCCGGTGGTTACCCGTCGGTAAGGTCACGCGCGTGCGATTGGGACTGAACCTCGGGTACTGGGGTGCCGGCAACGATTCCGCCAACCTCGAACTGGCGAAGGAGGCCGACCGGCTCGGCTACTCCGTGGTGTGGGCGGCGGAGGCGTACGGCTCGGACGCGCCCACCGTGCTGTCCTGGGTGGCCGCGCACACCACGAAGGTCGACGTGGGCAGCGCGATCATGCAGATCCCGGCCCGCACCCCGGCCACGACCGCGATGACCGCCGCCACCCTCGACACCCTGTCCGGCGGCCGGTTCCGGCTCGGCCTGGGCGTGTCCGGCCCGCAGGTGTCCGAAGGCTGGCACGGCGTGCGCTTCGACAAACCGCTGGCCCGCACCCGCGAGTACGTCGACGTCGTGCGCACCGCCCTGCGCCGCGAACGCCTCACCTACGACGGCGCGTACTACACGCTGCCCCTGCCCGACGGCCCCGGCAAGGCACTCACCCTCACCGCGCACCCGGTCCGCGAGCACATCCCCGTCTACCTGGCCGCGATCGGACCGCGCAACGTCGAACTCGCGGGCGAGATCGCCGACGGCTGGCTCGCCCTGTTCTTCTCGCCCGAACGCGCCGGCGAGTTCCTGGCCGCCGTGGAGACCGGACGCCGCCGCGCCGGCCGGACCCTCGACGGGTTCGACGTCGTGCCGACCGTCCCGCTCGTGGTCGGCGACGACCCGGCCGCGTGCGCGGACGTCGTGCGCCCGTACGCCGCGCTCTACATCGGCGGCATGGGCAGCCGGGACCGCAACTTCTACAACGACCTCGCCTCCCGCATGGGGTACGCCGCCGAGGCCGCCGAAGTGCGGGAACGCTACCTGGCGCGCGACTACGACGGCGCCATGGCGGCGTTGCCCTTCGAGTTCCTCGACGCCACGTCGCTGCTCGGCCCGAAGGAGCGGATCGCCGACCGGATGGCCGCGTTCGCGCAAGCGGGGGTCACCACGCTCACCGTTTCGCCCATGCTGCAAGATCTCGCGCAAGGGATCGCCGCCCTGCGGACGGCGACCGACGCACTGGATCTGGCAGGAGTGGGTAGTTGAGCTGGTTGCAGGCCCTGGTTCTCGGACTCGTCCAAGGGCTGACGGAATTCCTGCCCATTTCCTCGTCGGCGCACCTGCGCATCGTGTCGACATTGTTCTTCGGCAACGACGCGGGCGCGTCGTTCACCGCGGTGACCCAGCTCGGCACCGAGGTGGCCGTGCTGATCTACTTCGCCAAGGACATCGGCAACTTCGTCTCGGCGTGGTTCAAGGGGCTGTTCAGCAAGGCGGCGCGCAAGACCGACGACTACCGGATGGCGTGGTACGTCATCATCGGCTCGGCCCCGATCGCGATCCTCGGCTACGTGTTCAAGGACCAGATCCGCTCCGAGCTGCGCAACCTGTGGATCACGGCGACCGTGCTCGTGGTGTTCGGCATCGTGCTGGGCGTGGCCGACCACTTCGGCAAGCAGGCCCGCGACAAGCTGTTCCTCAAGGACGCCGTGGGCATGGGCCTGGCGCAGGCGATGGCGTTGATCCCCGGCGTGTCCCGCTCCGGCGGCACGCTCACCGCCGGCCTGTTCCTGGGCCTGGACCGGGCCGCCGCCGCCCGCTACTCGTTCCTGCTCGCGCTGCCGTCGGTGTTCGGCGCGGGACTGTTCAGCATCCCGGACGTGCTCGACCGGTCCGAGCCGAACGCCGCCTCGGTGCCGCAGATGATCGTGGCCACGGCCGTGGCGTTCGTGGTCGGCTACGCCACCATCGCCTGGCTGCTGAGGTACGTGTCCAAGCACAGCTACTCGGCGTTCGTCTGGTACCGGATCTCCGTGGGCATCGTGCTCATGGGCCTGCTGTCGATGGACCTGGTGAAGCCGACCTAGAGTGGTCGCGTGGCTACCGTGATCTTGCTGCGACACGCCCGCTCGACCGCCAACGGATCGGGCGTGCTCGCGGGTCGTGCCCCCGGCGTCGGGTTGACCGACCGGGGCGTGGAACAGGCCGGGGAACTGGTCGGACGGTTGGCGGGCATCCCGGTCGACGCCGTGGTCACCTCGCCGTTGGACCGCTGCCGGCAGACCCTGGCGCCGCTGTTGGGCGCACGGGGACTGGAGCCGGTGGTCGAGCCGGACCTGGCCGAGGTCGACTACGGCGACTGGACCGGCGGCGCGTTGAAGGAGCTGGCGCAGGAACCGCTGTGGCGGGTCGTCCAGCAGCACCCGTCGGCCGCGGTGTTCCCCGGCGGCGAGGGACTGGCGTCGGTGCAGACCCGGGCGGTCGCCGCGATCCGGGCGCACGACGCGCGGATCACCGCCGAGCACGGGCCGCGCGCGGTGTGGGTGGCGTGCAGCCACGGCGACGTGATCAAGGCCCTGCTCGCCGACGCGTTGGGCGTGCACCTGGACGGGTTCCAGCGCATCGTCGTGGACCCGGCGTCGGTGTCGGTCGTCCGGTACACCGAGACCCGGCCGTTCGTCCTGCGGCTCAACGACAACGGCGGCGACCTGTCCGGCGTGGTCCCGCCCGAGGAGAAACCGTCCTCGTCGGACGCGGTGGTCGGCGGCACGACCGGCGCCTAGGACATGGGCTGGTGGGAGGCGTGGACCCGGTGGGCCGCCGGCGATCCCACGCTCAAGGACGCCGTGCTGTGGGGCGTGAAGGTCCTCTGGTGGGCCAGGATCGGCAAGCTCATGGCGTTCCTGGCCGGCCTGGTGCTGGTGGTCGACATCATCGGGCCCGAACGGATCGTCGCCTCGGTCGAACGCCGGGTCGCGGGCGGCCACCTCGACCGGTGGCGCGTCGACCGCCGGGCGGCGCGGCGCGGCGTGATCGTGTTCGGCGGGCTGTTCGTCCTCGTGCTCGTCGGGGTCGTGCTGCGGCTGGACTCCGGACCGCTGGGGATCCTGGCGATCGCCCTGGTCGCCTCCGTGCCCGCCCTCGCGGCGGTCAACCACCTGCTGCCCCGGTTCCTGACCTGGCTGTACCTGCACGACCGGGTGGTGACGGCGATCCGGACCGCGAGCCTGGCGGCGTTCGTCGTCGGCTTCCACTTCGACATGCTCGGTTCGTGAAAGTGGCCTCCCGGACCGGGCAGGGTGGTCCGGGAGGCCACGGCTTGCGGAGTCGGACGGCTACTTCACGTTCACGGCCACCCAGGCGCGGTTGACCGCGGCGTACTCGGCGCTGTTGGCGCCGTACAGCTCGGACGCGGCGGCGAGCGTGCCGGTCCGGGCGTTGGAGTACTTGGTGGTCGAGGTGAACTTGGTGGTCAGCGCCCGATACCAGATCTTCTCGGCCTTGTCGCGGCCGATGCCGGTCACCGACTGGCCGTCGGAGGTGGGGGAGTTGTAGGACACGCCGTTGATCGTCTTCGCGCCGCTGCCCTCGGACAGCAGGTAGAAGAAGTGGTTGCCCACACCCGAGGAGTAGTGCACGTCCACGCGGGCGGTGTTGGTGGACCAGTTGTCGTGCGAGCTGCCGTCCTTGGACGGCTTGTCCATGTAGCGCAGCGGCGTGCCGTTGTTGCGGATGTCGACCTTCTCGCCGACCAGGTAGTCGCCGACGTCGGCCGGGTTGTTGCCCGCGAACTCGACCGCGGCGGCGAAGATGTCGCTGGTGGCCTCGTTGAGGCCGCCGGACTCGCCGGAGTACACCAGGCGCGCGGTCACCGACGTGACGCCGTGGGTCATCTCGTGCGCGGCCACGTCGAGCGAGGTCAGCGGCTTGGAGTTGCCGGAGCCGTCGCCGTAGGTCATGCAGAAGCAGCTGTCGGTCCAGAACGCGTTGACGTAGTTGTTGCCGTAGTGGACCTTGCTCAGCGCGCCCACGCCGTCGTTGCGGATGCCGTTGCGGCCGTGGACGGCCTTGTAGTAGTCCCAGGTCTGGGCGGCGCCGTACGCGGCGTCGACGCCGGCCGTGGCCTTGTCGCTGGGCTTGCCGTTGCCCCACTTGTTGTCGGCGTCGGTGAACAGCGTGCCGCCGCTGGTGGAGTTGTTGAGGTTGTTGACCTGCTGGTTGCCCCGCTTGGGGTCCTTGAGCTGGTAGGTGCTGCCGGACTGGGTGGTCTCCAACGCGACTGTGCCGCTGTAGGTGCTCACGCCGGAGCCTTCGACGTGCATGACGGCGTCGTAGCGCAGCAGCTCGGCGCCGGTGGCGGCGTCGGTGTAGACGTGCAGTTCGGTCGGGGTCTGGTCGGCCTTGACCCCGGTGGTGACCGTCTCCCACGCCAGGGTCGGCGTGCGGTCGACGGCGAACACGACCAGGCGACCGCCCGCGGCGGTGAACGCCGGGGTGGTGGTCTTCAGGTCGAGCTTGGCGTCGGTGGCGCGGACGACGTCCTTGACCTTGCCGTCGCGGGCGCGGTGGACGACGAGGTCGCCGCCGACGACCGGCAGGCCGCGGTAGGTGCGGTCGTAGCGGACGTGCTCCGAGCCGTCGGCGCCGGGAACGACGTCGACGACGACGAGGCGTTCCTGGGAGCCCAGGGAGAGCTGCTGGGCGAGGGACGCCGGTGCCGCGGTCGCGGTCGGACTGTTGGCCGCGACGAGCGCGATCGCCGCGAGAGCCGCGGCATAACCGAGGTGGCGTTTCATGGGCGCTCCTGTGTGTCCGGTGCAGGTGGCCGGGGCGGGCGACCAAGTGGGCTCGATCGTATGGGCGTGGATCACCGCGTAAACAACCCCGAGCGGGTGGGAACTGCGGTGCCGCCGATCGTGGCCGTCGCAGGTCAGGGGGGTGAGCGTTCGTCGGATCCGACGACATATCCGCAGCTCAACGGACAGGGGAACGGCGGGGGAACTTTCGCGGGCGATATACTCCGGGGGTAATGCGCTGCGCCGTCCGGCCCACGTCGACGGTGGGTGCTGTGTTTACAGTTAACGACGCTGAGTGCGGACGGCGTCACGCTCCGATACGTCGTGACAGCGTTGTCCCATTTCGTCGGACCTGTTTATTCGTTCGAATATTTCAGTGTCGACAGAATTCCGTGCTTGACGATGGCCGCTACGATCCGGAGTCATGCGCGCTCTACAACACCCGGACGTGGGAGAGATCCAGCTCGCCGCGGTGCTGAACGCGCTCGCCGATCCCGTGAGGTTGCGGATCGTGGCCGAGTTGACCCGGTCGGGCGGGATCGTGTGCGGACAGTTCGACGTGCCGGTGAGCATGTCGACGCTGTCGCACCACCTGAAGGTCCTGCGCGAGGCCGGCGTGCTGCGGGTGACGCCGCACGGCAGCTTCCGCCGTCACGAACTGCGCCGCGACGAGATGCAACGCCGGTTCCCCGGGTTGCTGGACTCGGTCACCAGCGCGTTGGGGTAGTCACTGGCGGATCCGGAGGAACCCCGTGGCGCCGGGCCGCGGCCGGAAGCGGATCTCGTGGCCCAGATCGTCCCGGAAGACCATCGCGGTGTCGGACTCGAAGGTCATCGTGCCGGGCTGGTCCGGGGTCGCCCCAGTCCGCCGGCGGTCCGGCGGGGGAGACGACCAGGGGCGGGTCGGCCTCGTAGTAGCGGTCCTCCACGCGCGTTTCCGCGATGCCGCAGTGGGTGTACAGCGTGAACGGGATCGTCCGGGGAGCCGGCGCGGCAGTGGTGGTCGGCGAGGGTGCCGCGGAGGCAACGGTCGTGGCCGCCCGCCGCGTCGTGGCCGACGTCCGGGTGCGCGGTCATGCGCGGCTCGTCGCCGGTGGTCGGGGTCGGCCCGGAAGGACGGGTCGGTGGTGCGGCCGGGGTGTCGACGACGACAGGCCGCCCGGTGGGCGTGGCGCGGGCGCGGTCCAGGACGGTCGCGCCGAGCGTGATCACGACGACCCGATCGGGTAGGTGACGCCGGTACGGGCCACCGGAGCGGCGGCGCGTTCGGCCGCTTCCGCCTCGGTCAGGCCCGGTCCGACGTGGGTGATCAGCAGTCCGCCCGCGCCGCGCCCGGCACGGGCGGCGTCCTCGGGCGCGCAGTGGTCGGGTCCGCCGCCGTCGGCCTCGCACAGGAACAGGTCCGCGCCGTCGGCGAGCGCGTCGAGGGCGGGGCAGGGCGCGGTGTCGCCGGAGTACGCGAACACCCGGCCGTCGTGCGCGGCGCGCAGCCCGAACGCGGGCACGCCGTGGTCGACGGCCGCGGTGCGCAGGCTGAGGTCGCCGACGTCGAACCGGGCGCCGTCGTGGAGTTCGCGCACGTCGAACGCCGCGTCGGCGGGGTTGGGGCCGGTGGAGGCGAGGAAGGTCTCCAGCCGGTGGGCGAGTCCGGGTGGGCCGAGCAGGGTCGGCCGGTGCGGGGGCAGTCCGGCGAAGAGCAGCGCGTAGTAGGCGGGAAGCAGGTCGGCGGCGTGGTCTGCGTGGGTGTGGGAGATCCAGATCGCGTCGACGTCGGCGAGCGCGGTGTGCCGTTGGAGTTCGGCGAGGGTGCCGGTGCCGGCGTCGACCCAGATCCGCGTGGCGGCGGTGTGCAGCAGGTATCCGGAACACGGCCGGTCGGGGCGCGGGTGGGGAGTCGCGGTGCCGAGCACGGTCACGCCGAAGGTCACGGTCCAGTATGACGCAGCACGTGCACGCCGGCCGCGGTCTTGAGGTAGGCCCACGTGGTGTCCCCGGCGGTGGCCAGGCCGACGTGGGAGGCGGGGGTGCGGGCGAGGCTGTCGGGCAGCGGCACGTCCTGCCACGCGGTGCCGGTCCAGCGGTGGAAGGCGGGGTGGGTCTCGAAGCTGTGCCGGGTGGTGCGCACGCCCCACGTCCACCCGGCGGCGACGCCGTGCAGGCTCAGCCGTCCGCTCTCGGCCGGCAGCGGCGCGGGCCGCCAGCGTTCGCCGTCCCACCGGTGCACGGCCAGGCCGTCGGAGCCGTGGACGTGGGCGAGCCACACGTCCTCGGGGGTGGCGACGGCGAGCCGGGTGACGTGGCCGTGGTCGACGTGGGGGCCGCGGACCTCGTGCCAGCCGGTGGCCGTGCGGCGGACGAGCACCGGGTACTCGTAGGTCGCGGGTCCGACACCCGCCAGTCCCGCGCCGCCGGCCCAGATGTCGTCGGGTCCGGTGGCGGTGACGGTCTGGAGTCCTTCGCGGTCCGACGACAGCACGGCGGTCCGGTGCCAGTCGGTGCCGTCCCAGTGCAGGACGTCGGGTCCGGCGCCGACGACGTGGACGTCGTCGGGGGCCAGGGCGAGCACGGCCTTGGCCCAGGGGATGGCGGGCGGGGTGCGCAGGTGCCAGCGGGTGCCGTCCCAGTGCAGCACGAGGGGCCGACCGGCGCTGTTGCCGACGGCCCACACGTCGTCGGGTCCGGTGGCGCTGATGCCGGCGAGGCTGGCGGCGGCGGCGATGCCGGGCAGGTCCTCGACCCGCCAGGCGGTGCCGGTCCAGCGCAGGATCAACGGCGCGGACGGGCGGCTGGTGAACACGCCGGTGGTGCCGGCGAGCCAGGCGTGGTCGTCGCCGGTGGCGGTGAGGTCGGCCAGCGCGGTGCTCGGTGGCAGCGCGGGTACCGGCACGGGTCGGAACAACGGATCTTCTCCCTCGACGGGTCCCCCGACACATCAGGGCGGTCCGGTGCCGGCGGGTGGTCGGGGTCGGCGCATCGGTCGGTTCGCTCCGGGGCGTTTTCGGGGTGCGGTGTCCCACCTTGGCCGACCGGGCGCCGCGGTGCTACTGCAGCTTCGGTGTCCGTCGGGGGCAGGGCGTCGTCGGGCGACCGGTGCACGAGGTCGGCGTCGTCCTCGGCGGGGGAGCGGAACGGCGGCGGTGGCGTCGACCCGGCGGGGAGTCGGCCGCGCCCGCTGTGCGTTCCCCGGTCGGCACCGCGCCGATTCCCGCGCGTCGGTCGTCGCGCTCGCGGCCGACGCACCCCCGGACGGCCGGTCCCCCCGCGCCCCCCCGCCCGGGGGTGTTCGCGACGGGCGCCCTGCCGTCGACCCTGGTGCGCTCCTTGTTCCTGGTGCGCGGGCGTGGACCATGATCACGGTATCGTCGCGCGGATGCTGTCGGGAACCGTCTTCCAAGATCGTCGGACCACCGGTGTCGAACGTCTGCGCGGCGGCTCGAAGAAGGGCGTGTACCGGGTGGCGCTCGACGGGCCGGGCCCGTCGAGCGTGATCGTCTACCGGTGGACCGCCGAGGAGAACTACTGGCCCGACGCGGGCGACGTCGACGACACCGACCCGTTGGGACCGGCGAGCGGACCGGAACTCTTCCTGGCCGCGTGGCGCCGCCTCGACCGCCTCGGGGTGCGCGTGCCGCGCGTGCTCGACACCGACGGCGCCGAGTGGGCCGTCGTCGAGGACGTCACCGGCGGCACGCTGGAGGCCCTGCTCGCCCGCGACCCCGGGCGCGGCGCGGCGGCGGTCGCCGAACTGGGCCGGGCGTTGGACGCGATGCACGCCGACCACGCGCCCCGCTGCGGCCGGGTCGACCGGCTCGACCGCACCCCGGACATCGCCTGCGAACAACGCGTGTACGACCGGGCGCTGGACGACCTCGCCGAGGCGGCCCGCCGGGACGACCGGATCGCCGCCGCGCGCGACCGGTTCGCCCACCGCCTCGCGGAACTGCGCGACCGCGTCGCACCCCGCTCCCAGGTCGGGTTGATCCACGGCGAACTCGGCCCCGACCACGTGCTGCTCGACGCCGACGACCGGCCCGTGCTCATCGACATCGAGGGGTTGATGCACTTCGACGTCGAGTGGGAGCACGTCTTCCTGCGGCTGCGCTTCCGCGACCACTACCCGCCACTGGCACGCCCCGGCCTCGACCCCGACCGGCTCGCCCTCTACTCGCTGTCCCTGCACCTGAACCTGGTGGCCGGGCCGTTGCGCCTGCTCGACGGCGACTTCCCGGACCGCGCCGCGATGCTGTTCATCGCCGAGCGCAACCTGGAGGCCGCGCTCGCGCTGCTGCCCTGATCCGGATCATGGATCCCATGGACCCCATGGAGCGCATGACACGCGGCGACTGGTACCTGGACGGACCCGACCTGGTCGGGGCACGCGACCGCTGCCGGCGCCTGCTGGACCGGTTCAACGCCACCGCGGACGACGACGCCCGCCGCCCGCTCATGGCCGGACTGTTCGCCCACGTCGGACCCGGCGCGGTCGTACTGCCCCGGTTCCGGTGCAGCTACGGCACGCAGATCACGCTGGGCGCGCACTGCTTCGTCAACACCGACGCGCTGTTCATGGACGACGCCGCGATCACCATCGGCGACCACGCCCGCCTCGGGCCCGACGTGCGGCTGGTGACCGCCCTGCACCCGGTCGAGGACCACGACCGGCGCAAGGCCGGCTGGGAACGCGCCGCGCCGGTGACCATCGGCGCCAACGCGTGGCTCGGCGTCGGGGTGATCGTCTGCCCCGGCGTCACCGTCGGCGCCGACACCGTGGTCGGCGCGGGCAGCGTCGTGATCCGCGACCTGCCCGACCGGGTGTTCGCGGCCGGCAACCCGGCCCGCGTGATCCGCGCCCTCTGATCCGCGCCTCCTGATCCGGGTGGACCAGGACGGCGACCGCGAAATGGACCTTCGCCCGACCCCGGACCGCGACCTAGAGTCCGTGCCATGACCAGTCGAACCGACCGGGCGAAGCTGCTGCGCGCCCTGCACGTCCCCGGCGACCCGGTGGTGCTGCCGAACGTGTGGGACGCGGCGTCCGCCCGTGCCGTCGCCGGCGCCGGCTTCCCCGCCGTCGCCACCGCCAGCGCCGCCGTGTCCGCCTCCCTGGGCTACGCCGACGGCGAGGACATGCCGGTCCGCGAGGCGTTCGCCGCCGTCGCCCGCGTGGCCCGCGCGGTCGACGTGCCCGTCACCGCCGACGTCGAACGCGGCTACCGGCTCTCCCCGGACGAACTCGTCGGCCTGCTCGCCGAAGCCGGCGCCGTCGGCTGCAACCTCGAGGACACCGACCCCGCCACCCGCGGGCTCGCCGACGTCGACCGGCAGGCCGGATTCCTGGCCGCCGTGCGCGCCGCCGACCCCGACCTGGTGATCAACGCGCGCACCGACGCCCGCGACTACGACACCGCCGTCGACCGGGCCCGCGCCTACCTCGCGGCCGGCGCCGACAGCGTGTACCCGATCTTCCTCGACCACGACCGGATCGCCGACTTCGTGCGCGCCGTCGACGCGCCCGTCAACGTGCTGCACCGGCCCGGCACGACCCCGCCCGCCGGACTCGCCGCGCTGGGCGTCGCCCGGGTGAGCCTGGGACCGTTCCTGCACCGCGAGGTCATGGCACACCTGGCCGCCGTGGTCGCGGGCGTGCACGGCGGCGGGGGACTGTAGCGACTACCGGACCGGTGCGGGCAACAGGAACGCGACCGACGGGCCGACCTGACCGCCCGGCCGGCCCCACGACACCGGCAGGCGGACGGTCACGGCGAGCCGGGCCTTCGCCGGGCGGATCAGCCGCAACTCCAGCAGCACGTCCGCGCCCGGGCCGACGTCGTACATGTCGGTGACCGGGGCGCCGTCCACGATGTCGATCAGCCGGGCGGACGGCAGGGCCCGCTCGGTCAGCGGCCGGAGCCACACGGTCGTCGTGGCCGTGGTCCGGTTGACGAACCGCGCGGTCGCCGCCCCGTGACCCACCGCCGTGACCAGCAGGTACAGGTCCCACAGGTCCGCCCACGCGCCGAGCGGGGCGTGCGCGGTGAGCGCCGCGCCCAGCCGGGTCGATCGGGATCGTCGAGGCCGCGGGAATCACGCCGAACGCCCGGCACAGCCCCAGCACGTGCCGGTAGCGGTCGACCACCGCCCGGTCGCCGAGCAGCACGTCGGTCTCGGCGACCTCGAGGACGTCGCCCAGCGTGGCCGCCACGCCCCGCTGATCGCCCTGCAGGCACCAACAGCCGGCGAGGGGCCAGTTCCGCCGTGATCACCAGATCGGGGCTGCCCAGCTGCGTGGCGACGGCGGCGGCGTGCCGGAACCCCGACTTCGCGTTCTCGACCTGCCCGTACCGCGAGGCGGGCGCGTACAACCCGACGTCGCGCAGGATCCGGCCGCCCGCGCCCATGTGGTGCCGGTAGGTCTGCCGGGCCGACCCGGCCCACCTCCTGCCGGAGACCGGCCGGCGCCTTCCGGACGTCCCGCTCGAACCCGGCGCCGTCCAGGTGGGCGACGATCACCGCGACGAACTGCGCGGCGGCACCTGGCACCACCCCGGACACCGTCGACGCGGCGATCGCGGCCAGGCCGGTCATGAGCTTGACGTCCACCACGCCTCCCTCCGACCCGCCCCCGCCCGTGGCGTCGCGTCGGACCGGCCGGACATTTCGGCACCGGCACCGGACTCACTCGGACGGTCCAGGGCACCGACCGCCGCGACCGGGGGGATATTCGGGAGCCCGGCACCGGGCACCCCGATATCCTGAGTGCAGTATGGACACCACCCAGCACGCTGACCTGCGCGAACGCCTGACCGGACTGATGTCGCGGGACCAGCGTCGGCTCGGCCGCCGACTCGACGGCGCCCGCCGGGTGCGCGACACCTCCGCACGCGCCGCCGTCCTCGCCGAGATCGCCCAGGACCTCGACCGCGCCGAACTGCGCGTCGCCCTGCGCCGCGAGGCCGTGCCCAAGATCACCTACCCGGCCGAGCTGCCGGTCAGCGCCCGCCGCGACGACATCGCCCAGGCCATCCGCGACCACCAGGTCGTGATCGTCGCCGGCGAGACCGGCTCGGGCAAGACCACCCAGCTGCCCAAGATCTGCCTCGAACTCGGCAGGGGAGTGGTGGGCCAGATCGGCCACACCCAACCGCGCCGGCTCGCCGCCCGCACCGTCGCCGAACGCGTCGCCCACGAACTCGGCACCCCGCTGGGCTCCGCCGTCGGCTACAAGGTCCGGTTCACCGACCAGTCCGGCGACGACACCCTCGTCAAACTCATGACCGACGGCATCCTGCTCGCCGAACTCCAGACCGACCGGACGCTGTCGCGCTACGACACGATCATCATCGACGAAGCGCACGAACGCAGCCTCAACGTCGACTTCCTCCTCGGCTACCTCAAGCAGCTGCTGCCCCGCCGACCCGACCTCAAGGTCGTCATCACCTCCGCCACGATCGACCCCCAGCGGTTCTCCCGGCACTTCGCCGACGCGCCGATCGTCGAGGTCTCCGGCCGCACCTTCCCCGTCGAGGTCCGCTACCGGCCGATCGTCGACCCCGACGACACCGAGGCCGACCCGGACCGCGACCAGACCCAGGCCATCTGCGACGCCGTCCGCGAACTCCAGGCCGAAGGCCCCGGCGACATCCTCGTGTTCCTGTCCGGCGAACGCGAGATCCGCGACACCGCCGACGCGCTGGGCGCCCTCGACCTGCGCCACACCGAGATCGTGCCGCTCTACGCCCGACTGTCGTCGGGGGAGCAGCACCGCGTCTTCCAACCCCACACCGGACGCCGCGTCGTCCTCGCCACCAACGTCGCCGAGACCTCGCTGACCGTGCCCGGCATCAAGTACGTCGTCGACCCCGGCACCGCCCGCGTCTCCCGCTACAGCCACCGGCTCAAAGTCCAACGGCTGCCCATCGAACCCGTGTCGCAGGCCTCCGCCAACCAGCGCAAAGGCCGCTGCGGACGCGTGTCCGAAGGCATCTGCGTCCGCCTCTACACCGAGGACGACTTCCTCGCCCGCCCCGAGTTCACCGACCCGGAAATCCTGCGCACCAACCTCGCCTCGGTCATCCTCCAGATGACCTCCATCGGCCTGGGCGACGTCGCCGCGTTCCCGTTCATCGACCCGCCCGACGCCCGCAACGTCACCGACGGCGTCCAACTCCTCCAGGAACTCGGCGCCATCGCCGCCGACCGGGAACTCACCCCGCTGGGCCGCAAACTCGCCCAACTGCCCGTCGACCCGCGCCTGGCCCGCATGGTCGTCGAAGCCGACCGCAACGGCTGCGTCCGCGAGGTCATGGTCATCGCCGCCGCCCTGTCCATCCAGGACCCGCGCGAACGCCCCTCCGACAAACAACAGGCCGCCGACGAGAAACACGCCCGGTTCACCGACCCCACCTCGGACTTCCTGGCGCTGGTCAACCTGTGGCAGTACGTGCGCGAGAAGCAGAAAGAGCTGTCCTCCAACCAGTTCCGCCGCCTGTGCCGCACCGACTTCCTCAACTACCTGCGCGTCCGCGAATGGCAGGACGTCTACACCCAACTGCGCCAGGTCGCCAAGACCCTCGGCGTGCACGTCAACGACGACCCCGCCGACCCGCGCTCCGTCCACGTCTCACTGCTGTCCGGCCTGCTGTCCCACATCGGCCTCAAGGACGTCCCCAAACGCGACGCCGGAAAACGCCAGGTCACCGAATACCTCGGCGCCCGCAACGCCAAATTCGCCGTCTTCCCCGGCTCGGCCCTGTTCAAGGCACCACCCCAATGGGTCATGGCCGCCGAACTCGTCGAGACCACCCGGCTGTGGGGCCGCACCGTCGCCCGCATCGAACCCGAATGGGCCGAACGCCTCGGCGAACACCTCGTCAAACGCACCTACAGCGAACCCCACTGGGACGCCAAACGCGGCGCCGTCACCGCCCTCGAACGCGTCACCCTCCACGGCGTCCCCCTCGTCACCTCCCGCAAGATCAACTACGGGCGGATCGACCCCGTCGCCTCCCGCGAACTGTTCCTGCGCCACGCCCTCGTCCAAGGGGAGTGGACCACCCACCACAAGTTCTTCCACCACAACCGCGAACTCCTCGCCGAAGTCGCCGAACTCGAGAACCGCGCCCGCCGCCGCGACATCGTCGTCGACGACGAAACCCTCTACGACTTCTACGACCACCGCGTCCCCGCCGACATCGTCTCCACCCGCCACTTCGACACCTGGTGGAAGAAAACCCGGCACACCACACCCGACCTGCTCACCTTCGACCGCGACATGCTCGTCCACGACCGCGTCGACATCACCCCCGACGCCTACCCCGACGAACTGCGCCGCGGCGGCCTCACCCTGCCCCTGACCTACCGCTTCGAACCCGGCGAACGCACCGACGGCGTCACCGTCCGCCTCCCGCTGCCCGCCCTCACCACCCTCCCCGACGACTCCCTGTCCTGGCAGATCCCCGGCCTGCGCCACGACCTCGTCGTCGCCCTCCTGCGCTCCCTGCCCAAACCCGTACGCCGCAACTTCGTCCCCGTACCCGACGTCGCCACCGCCGTCCTCACCCGCATCACCGAGGACGAACCGCTCCTACCCGCGCTCGAACGCGAACTGCGCACCGCCACCGGCATCACCGTCGACCGCGCCGACTGGCACCTCGACCAGGTACCAGACCACCTCAAACTCACCTTCCGCGTCGTCGACGAGAACGACCGCGAACTCGCCACCGGCAAAGACCTCGGCGCCCTCAAACGCACCCTCCAAGGCCGCCTGCGCGAAACCCTCGCCGCCGCCGCCTCCAGCCTCGCCCGCACCGGCCTCACCGCCTGGACCGTCGGCACCCTGCCCAAAACCGTCCACGAAGAACAATCCGGCATCGTCGTCACCGCCTACCCCGCCCTCGTCGACAAAGGCACCACCGTCGCCGTCGAAATCCTCGACACCCCCGGCCGCCAACAGGCCGCCATGTGGAAAGGCACCCGACGGCTCCTCCTGCTCACCGTGCCCTCACCGGTCAAACTCCTCCAACGCGGCCTGACCAACGCCGAAAAACTCACCCTCACCCGCAACCCCCACGGCGGCGTCGCACCCCTGCTCGCCGACTGCATCGCCGCCGCCGTCGACCAGCTCATGCGCGACGTCGGCGCCCCCGTGTGGACCGAAAAAGCCTTCACCGCGCTCACCGACCACGTCCGCACCCACCTCGGCGACACCGTGTTCGACACCGTCCGCGCCGTCCGCAAGATCCTCGACGCCGCCCACCAGGTCGAACTCGCCCTCGACACCGTCACCGGCCCCGCCTACGACGAATCCCTCGCCGACATCCGCGCCCAACTCACCGGCCTCGTCCACCCCGGCTTCGTCACCGCCACCGGCACACACCGACTCGCCGACGTCCACCGCTACCTCCAAGGCATCTCCCGCCGCCTGGAGAAACTCCGCGAGAACGTCCGCCGCGACCAGGACCGCATGGACGACGTCCACCGCGTCCACGCCGAATACCGCGAACTACGCGCCACCCTGCCCGCCGACGAACCCCAGGACGCCCTCGACGACATCCGCTGGATGATCGAAGAACTCCGGCTCAGCTACTTCGCCCAGACCATCGGCACCCGCTACACCGTCTCCGACAAACGCATCTTCAAAGCCCTCGACGCCGTACCCCGCTGAGCCACGCACCACGATCGGGTACACCACCACCCGGCCACGCATGGCCCACACCCCACCGAGGCACCTTCCCCGAGCGGGCGCCGCCACCCCGGCGGCACCACGACCGGAAGGCCCCGCGGTGAACACACTCACGACCCTCGCGACCGCCGCCCTCGCCCTCACACCCGTACACGCCCAGACGCCGGCACCCTCAGGCAGCGTGTACACCATCGAAGCCACCCAAGGCGGCGCACTCGTCGAACACGACGGCAAAATCACCCTCGGCGACCCCGCCCACGCCACCCGCTGGAAGATCACCCGCGACGAACGGCGCCAAGCCCTCCTCATCGAACAGGACGGCACCGCCAACGGCTGGGCACTCGACGAAGTCGAACCCTGGGCACCCGTCACCGTCCGCCCGCTCATCGTCTTCCCGACCGAACCGCCCACCCACCCCGACAACGAACTCTGGCACGCCCACCCCGTCGACCAGACCACCGACACCACCGACACCACCGTCGTCACCATCACCACCGCGATCAACGGCTGGCAGGTCGTCCCCGACGGCTCCTACACACCCCACCTCGTCGCCGTCCCCGAAACCTTCGCCCCCGTCACCTACGTCATCAAGAAGACCGACGACTAGCAGCACACCACCACCGCGCCAACCGACCACACGCCTCCACCAACCCCGCCGGCTCCACCACCGCCCTCCCCGGCGCCATCAGCCGCTACGAAACCGCCATGCGCATCCGCGGCGCCCACGTCCTCACCCTCGCCATGAAGACCGTCCGCGCCATCCTCGCCCCCGACACCCCGCTCGGCGCCGCCCTCACCGCCACCGCGATCCCCGTACTCGCCACCGCCCGCCACCTGACACGCACCGCCACCGAACTCCTCCGCAGGTGTCCCCCGAAAAGGCGAACGCGCGATACCGCCCGGTGAATCCGGACAATTTTCTCACCACAACGAGAACATTCCCCGCCAATCACCGGCCTAGCATGGGGAGACCCGGACCGACGGAGGAAAACACATGATCACCCGCGCGATCGCCACCGCCACGATCATCCCGGCAATCACCGGCGTGCTCACCGCCACACCCGCCGCCGCCGACAACTGCTACGAAAAAATCTCCGTGATCAACTCGGCCGCCGTCGTACTGTCCTTCTACGGCCGCTACCGCGACCAAGACGGCGACATGAAATCCACCGCCCGCACCGACCATTTCCCCATCACCAGCAGCCGCACCATCGACTTCCGGTCCTACGAACCCAAAAAACACACCCGAATCCACCCCAGTATCGACGTCGTCGGCAAACCCGGCATCGACCACGGCCGATCCGTCAAATACTGCAAGAACGGACCCACCGCCACCTACCAGGTGACCGGCACCGTATTCAGCATCACCGTCACCCTCCAAGACTGACCCCGCAGCCCACCCCGACAGTGGGCCGCGACCCCCTACGCCGGCTTCGCCTTCTTCTTCCCCGACTTCCCCCGCGCCGACCGCGCCTGCTCCACACTCCGCTCCAACGCCGTCATCAGATCGATCACCTCACCTGCCGGCTCCTCCACCGGCGCCACCGGCAACTCCGCACCCTCCGCCTTCGCCTCGATCACCCGACGCAACGCCACCGTGTAATCATCCGAAAACGACTCCGGCGCGAACGACCCCGCCATGCTCTCCACCAACGACGACGCCATCCGCAACTCCTGCGGCCGAACCTCCACCCCCGAACCCAGAAAATCGAACTCCGGCCGACGGATCTCATCCGGCCACAACATCGTGTGCAACACCAACACGTCCGCCCGTGCCCGCAACACCGCCAACGACTCCCGCTGCCGGATCGTGATCTTCACCACCGCCAACCGGCCCGACTCCGCCAACACCGACCGCAACAACACATAAGGCCGCGCCGCCGCCTTGTCCGGCTCCAAATAATAAGAACGCTGGAAATAGATCGGATCGACCTCCACCGCGGGCACGAACTCCACCACGTCGATCGCATGATCCGTATTCACCGGCAACGCCCGGAAATCATCGTCCGACATCACCACCATGCGACCGTCGTCCAACTCGTAACCCTTCGCGATGTCCGCGAACGCCACCTCCGACCCGCACACCTGGCACACCCGCCGATAACGGACCCGCCCACCGTCCTCACGGTGCACCTGGTGGAACCGGAAATCATGCTCCTCCGACGCCGTGAACAACCGCACACCGATCGTCACCAGCCCGAACGAGATCGCCCCACGCCACACGGACCTCATACGCCGTGCGTACCCCCACAAACCCCACACCGCACGACGAACTCACCCGAACGAACGACACCTACCTACCATCCGGCAACCGCCCCAACGACACGTACGTCCGACTACCCGCCACCGCCGCCCGCCGCTCCCGCGCCGTCGCCTCGATGTAATTCTGCGACGTCGCCAACGACGCATGCCCCAACAACGCCATGATCTCCGACGCCGACGCCCCGTCCTCCGCCAACCGCGTCGCGAACGTATGCCGCAAAGCATGAAGATTCGCACCCGACGGCACCCGGTCGTGCAACCCCGCCCACCGGAAACACGACCGCACCAGGTACTCCAACCCACCCCGCCCGATCGGCTCACCGTGCCGATCACGCAACAACGCCGAACCCCGATCGAACCGCGCCCGCGGAAACCGCCGCCGACACGACGCCAGATACCCCTCCACGATCCGGTCCATCGCCGGCTCGATCGGCACCGAACGGTCCCGATTCCCCTTGCCCACCACGTGCAACCGCCGCTCGCCCGGCCGCCCCACCACCGACGCCAGCGTCAACCCCCGCATCTCCGCCGACCGCAACCCCGCCACCAGACCCAACGCCACCACCAGCACGTCCCGCTCCGGCCACGGATCACGCGCCCGCCGCGCCCCACCCGCCACCGCCTCCAACAACAACTCCGGCGTGTCCTCACCCCGCAACGGCTTGGGCACCAGGGGAGGGGTCTTCGGCCGCGCCACCGCACCCATCGGATTACCCGGCACCAGGTCCTCCGCGACGCAGAACGTCAGGAACTGGTTCCACGTCGACCACGCCCGCAACACCGAACTCTTCGCGTGCGAGTCCGCGAACACCCCGAACGCCGCCCGGAGATTGGCCGACGACAGGTGCCCGATCGTCAACTCCGCCGCCGACACCTCGGCGACCTCGGCCAGGATCGCCGTCACCCCGGCCAGATCCCGCCGGTAGGCCGCCGTCGTGTGCGGGGAGTCCTTGCGCGGACGGCGGGCGAGGAAGAACGACTCCTGGGCGGCGAGCACATCCATGTGGATCTTCCTAGCGCACCCCACCGACAGTTTTCCGCCGCCACCCGGGTGGAGCGGGGGACAGGTCGGGTCTTCACCCGGACCCGTGCGGGCGCGGAGGAGGGGAGTGGGCCTTACGCGGGACGCACGACGCCGACAACGCGACACGGGGCGCGCACGGCCGACACGAAACCCGAATCGCCGCGCACGCCGACGTCCGCCGTGTGAGGATGACGGTGCGGCCGCCTCGATTTCGCCGGGTGGGTCTCCGCGATTCCCTTGTGCGCACACGGTTTGATGGATAATGCCGATTATCCATCAAATATCGGTCGGAGCGGATCGAGGGCCGGGTCGCCGCGGGTCCGGCGGCGAACCAGGGGATGCTCCCGTCGCGACGGGACGCGACGGCATGTCGGCCGGTCTGCGTGCCGATGTGCGGCGCGATGTCCACGAACGCCGAGCCGCGCACGCCGTCGTGACACCGACGCGTGCGTGTGACGCGCGGCGCGGACGAACGGCGTGTGGACCGGGTCGATGAGTCGCGCGGTGAGTCGCGGCCGTCAGGCGTAGGGCGACGCGTGTCGACGTCGACGCCTCAAGGGGTCGCTCGGGCCTGTTTCCGCAGGGCGCCGTATTGCCGATAATCTACATTATGTTAAGTAAGACCTCCTCCGGGTCGCCGGACCCGGCGTCCTGCCCGTCGCCCACCGCGGCGGACAGGACGCGCTCACGCCGATCAGCTCCCGTTCGTGCTCCAGCTCGTGATCTCCGTGGCGGTCGGCGACGGCTGCACCCAGATCTCCACCTTCCCGGCCTCGACGGGCAACGTGATCGACCCGGTCACGACCGCCGGGCTCGCCAGGGTCTTGAACAGCGCCTCGTTGCCCGGGTCCCGCTTCAGCTCGGCCACGGTCTTGCCGTCGGACACCGCGCGGACCTGGAGCCCCGCGAGGTCGAACGGGCTGCCGGTCCGGTTGGCGATGCCGATCTCGAACGTCCCGGCCGGTTCGCCCCTGGTCGCGGCCAGGTCGGTGACCCGGACCTCCAGGGCGGTGTCCCAGTCCTTCGTCTCGGGCAGGGCGTAGCCCATCGACTCGCCGTACTTCAACCGTCCCGTCGGGGTGGCCGCGACGGACGTGCCGGTGACCGGTGCGGCGGTGGCGGACGCCGCCGCGGAACCCGGGATCTCCCCCTGTGCCAGGACGGTGGCCGATGCCGGGCTCGTGGTCGACGGTCCGCCGGTCGTCTTGGGCGTGTCCGTGGTGCCGCAGGCCGTCAGGGCGACGGCCGTGAGCAGGCACGTCGCGATGGCAAGGGAATTCCTGAGGGGGTGCATGTGCGTTCTCGTTCCTGTCATTTCGGCTTCGAGGCACGACGTCGCCGCGGCGCGGAGGTGTGCGCGGTGTCGTCGGCGCGGTACCGGCGGTAGTTCTGACCTGCGCGGATGGCGCGATGGGGGTGTCGCGATCTTGGGATGTGCCGTTACGGCTGCGGCCGTCCATTTCGGACACGATCCGGTGTCGGCGTCTTTCCCCGTTTCTTTCGGCCGGTTTTGTCAGGCGTACGCGGGTACGTGGACGGTGTCCCCCACTGTCAGGTTTCCGGTGCGCAGTACGGAGAACTTGGTGCCGAAGGTGACGCCGCCGTCGGGGTCGCGTCGGTAGCGGGCGAGGGTGCGCAGTGGTTCGGGTCCGGCTCGGGTGCCGGTGTGTTGGTCGACGAGGGTGACGGCGCAGCGCACGGCGGGTTTGGCGTAGGCGAGTTCGGTGTCGGCGATGACGAGGCGGCGGGTGGTGTCCTCGGTGTGGGGTTCGGTCCAGTCGATGACGATGTTGGGGCGGAAGCGGTCCATGCCCAGGGGTGTGTCGAGTCGGCTGTTGAGGTGGTCGAGGGTGGCGGTGGAGAGGATGTGGACGGCGCCGCTGTCGGCGAAGCCGCAGGTTCCGGGGGTGAGGCCGGCGGTGATGCGGTGGTGGTCGGGTGGGACGCGGACGAGGCGGCTGGGTGTGCGCAGGACGTGGGTGAGCCAGTCGGCTGCTTCGTCGCCTTGGTCGAGGGCTTCGTAGTGGACGCCGAAGAGGGTGACGGTGCGGCGTGGTGCGGTGGGGTCGTGGGGTATGCGGGTCTCCCCCGCGTCGGGTGCGGTGAGGGTGAGGCCGGTGTCGTCGGCGGTGGGTGTGATGAGGGCGAGGGTCGGGTCGGTGCGTTGGGTGCGGAAGGTGCCGTCGGGGCTGGTGACCATGTAGTCGCGGTCGTGTCGGAGTCCGGCGGTGGTGAGCGTGGTGGTGGTGAGGTCGACGCCGGCGCAGCCTTTGACCGGGTAGGTGGTCAGTCTGGTGATTCGTGGCACCGCTCCCCCTTGGTCTTGTGCGGTGTCGACGCTAGTCGAAGTGCGGGTGGGGTGGTCGGTGGGTGTTGTGGGGTGCTCCCCCGTGGTCGGATGGGGGGATGGTGTATCCGGAGATCGAGCCGTACGAGCACGGATTGTTGGACGTGGGTGACGGCAACCTTGTGTACTGGGAGACGTGCGGGAATCCGGCGGGTAAGCCGGTGGTGGTGTTGCACGGTGGTCCGGGTACGGGTGTTTCGGCGTCGTCGCGGCGGGTGTTCGATCCGGCGGCGTATCGGATCGTGTTGTTCGACCAGCGTGGGTGTGGGCGGAGTACGCCGCATGCGGCGGATTTCGGTACGGACATGTCGGTGAACACGACGGCGCATCTGGTGCGGGACATCGAGTTGTTGCGGGAGCACCTGGGTGTGGGTCGGTGGATGGTGTTCGGGGGTTCGTGGGGTTCGACGTTGGGGTTGCATTACGCGGAGTCGTTCCCGGAGCGGGTGTCGGAGATCGTGTTGGTGGCGGTGACGTCGGGTCGGTACGACGAGTTGGAGTGGCTGTACCACGGGTTGGGGCGGTTGTTCCCGGAGGAGTGGTCGCGTTTTCGGGCGGGTGCGCCGGTGGGTTCGGTGGATCTGGTGGCGGCGTACGACCGGTTGTTGAACGATCCGGATCCGGTGGTGCGGGAGCGGGCGGCGGCGGATTGGACCGATTGGGAGTCGTCGATCGTGTCGTTGGAACCGGATTACGATCCGGGGCCGCGGTTCGCGGATGCGCGGTGGCGGATGGGGTTCGCGCGGATCACGGCGCATTACTTCGCGCGTAAGGCGTGGTTGGCGGATGGCGAGGTGTTCGGCAGGTTGCATCGGATCCAGGGGATTCCGGGGGTGATGGTGCATGGCCGGTTGGATTTGCAGGGGCCGTTGGTGACGGCGTGGGAGTTGGCGCGGGGGTGGCCGGCGGCGGAGTTGGTGGTGGTTCCCGGTGCGTCGCATTCGGCGGGTGATCCGGGGATGGTCGAGGCGGTGGTGGCGGCGACGGACGGGTTCAGGTAGCGCGCAGGACGGCGGTGGCGCGGTGGTGGCTGCCTTCGAGGGCGGGGTGTACGGGGACGTCGTGGCGGGCGATGGTGGTGAAGCCGGTGCGGGGGCGGTGGTGGCGGTGGGGGTCGCCGGCGAGGACGAGGGCGCCTGAGGTGTGGGCGCGGCGCAGGTAGGGCAGGACGCGGTCGGCCATGGTCTGGTCGTAGAAGACGTCTCCGGCGAGGACGACGTCGTGGTGGGGTTCGGTGTCGAGCAGGTCGCGCAGGTCGACGGTGAGGGTGACGTGGTTGGCGTGGGCGTTGAGGCGGGTGGCGGTGGCGGCGTGGGGGTCGATGTCGTTGGCGGTGACGGTGGTGGCGCCGGCGAGGGCGGCGGCGATGGCGACGAGTCCGGAGCCGGTGGCGAGGTCGAGGACGTGGTGTCCGGTGACGTGGTGGGGGTGGTCGAGGAGGTGGCGGGCGAGGGCTTGGCCGCCGGCCCAGGGGTAGGCCCAGAAGGGTGGGTCGGGGTGGTGTGTGTGTTCCCAGAGGGTGGTGATGTCGTCGCCGGTGTGGAGGTGGATTTCGGGGACGTGGGGCACGGTTTGGAGGGTGGTGTGTGCGTGGAGGAGGTGTTCGTGCACGTCAGGCTGCTGGTTGTCGGCGGTCGTTGAGGTGGCGGTTGAGGTCGTCGAGGGAGAGGCCGACGGCGGCGGCGAGGGCGGCGACGGTGAAGAAGGCGGGGGTGGGGATGCGTCCGCGTTCGATTTTGCGGAGGGTTTCGACGGAGATGCCGGCGGCGTGGGCGGTGTCGGTCATGCTGCGGTCGCCGCGGGCTTGGCGGAGGAGTCGGCCGAGGTGTTCGCCGCGGTCGTGGTCGGCTTGGGTGAGGGGTTGTCGGACCATGGGTGTGATACTAATACCGGTATAGGTATACCGAAGCGGTCAGGAGTCCGTGGTGATCGAACTGAAGTCGTCCGGCGAGTTGGACGCGATGCGCGCGGCCGGGCTGGTGGTCGCGGACATGTTGGCGGCGGTGCGGGCGCACGCCGCGGTCGGGGTGTCGCTGCTGGAGTTGGACGACGTCGCGCACGAGGTGCTGCGCGCGGCCGGTGCCGGGTCGTCGTTCCTGGACTACCACCCGGCGTTCGCGCCGACCCCCTACCCCGGGGTGATCTGCGCGTCGGTGAACGACGCGGTGGTGCACGGCATCCCCGGTGGCTACCGGCTCAAGGAGGGCGACCTCCTCGGCGTGGACTGCGGTGCGCACGTGGACGGCTGGCACGGGGACTCGGCGGTCAGTTTCGTGGTCGGGCAGGCGCGGTCGGGTGACGAGGAGTTGATCGCGACGGCCGAGCGGGCGTTGGCGGCGGGGATCGCGGCGGCGGTGCCGGGTGCGCGGTTGGGCGACGTGTCGCACGCGGTGGGCACGGTGATCCGGGGTGCGGGGTACGGGACGCCGCGGGATTTCGGCGGGCACGGGATCGGGCGGGAGATGCACGAGGCGCCGGGTGTGCCGAACACGGGCAAGCCGGGACGGGGGTTGACGTTGCGGGCGGGGATGACGTTGGCGATCGAGCCGATGGTGCACGCGGGTGGCCGGGACGGGTATTACGCGGCGGCGGACGGGTGGACGTTGTTGACGACGGACGGGAGTCGGGCGGCGCACGTGGAGCACAGCGTGGCGGTGACCGACGACGGTCCGGTGGTGCTCACTGCCCCCCGGCGACCCGCAGGACCGCCCCGGTCGTGAAGGACGCCTCGGCGCTGAGGAGCCAGGCGACGGCGGCGGCGATCTCGTCGGGTTCGCCGGGTCGGCGCAGCGGGATGGCGGGTGCGACGCGGTCGGGTCGGTCGGGGACGCCGGAGAGTTCGTGGATGGTGGTGCGGACGGTGCCGGCGGCGACGGCGTTGACGCGGATGCCGCGTGGTCCGAGTTCTTTGGCCAGGCCGATGGTCATGGTGTCGACGGCGGCTTTGGTGGCGGCGTAGTGGACGTACTCCCCCGGGCTGCCGAGGGTGGCCGCGGCGGAGGAGATCGCGACGATGGCGCCGCCTTCGCGCAGGTCGCGGGCGGCGCGGCGGGCGCAGAGCAGGGCGCCGACGATGTTGACGTCGACGACGCGGCGCAGGTCGGCGACGTCGAGGTCGGCGAGGGGGCCGACGGGGCTGGTGATGCCGGCGTTGATGACGACGCCGGTGACCTGGCCGTGGTCGGCGGCGGTGGCGAAGAGGGTGTCGACCTGGTGTTCGTCGGTGACGTCGACCTGGACGGCGTGTCCGCCGATCTCGGCGGCGAGGGCTTGGGCGCGGTCGTGGGCGGTGCGGTAGCCGAGGACGACGCGGTGGCCGCGGCGGGCGAGGAGTCGTGCGGTGGCGGCGCCGATGCCGCGGCTGCCGCCGGTGACCACGGTGAGGTTGTCCATGGTGGCGACCCTATGCTCGGGCGCGGGTGTCGGTGCGAGGTGGAGGTGGGCGTGGCCAGGCCGTTCCGGCGGGCGAACACGTTGGCGTTGGCCGTGCTGGGGTTGTTGCGGGAGCGGGACATGCACCCGTACGAGATGGCGGCGACGTTGCGCGAGCGTCATCAGGTGGGCAGCGTGAAGTTGAGTTACGGCACGTTGTACACGGTGGTGGATTCGTTGCGCGGGCACGGTCTGGTGGAGGCGGTGGGCGCGGGGCGTGCGGGCAACCGGCCGGAGCGGACCACGTACCGGTTGACCGGGGCGGGGCGTGCGGAGTTGCACGACTGGTTGCGGGAGTTGGTGGCGGTGCCGGTGAAGGAGTACCCGCGGTTCGAGGCGGGGATCGCGTTGGTGGGGTTGGTGCCGCCGGAGGAGGCGGTGGAGCTGGCGGGTCGGCGGGTGGCGGCGCTCGACGCGCAGGTGGCGGCGTTGGAGGAGGTCAAGGTGTCCTTGGCCGGGGTGGGGTTGCCGCAGTTGGCGTGGATCGAGTTGGAGTACCGGTCGGCGATGTTGCGGGCGGAACGGGACTGGGTGTCGTGGTTCGCGGGGGCGGCGCGTGAGGGGTCGTTGGGGGGCATGGATTTCTGGCGTGACGTGCATTCGGGGGCGGCGTCGGGTGATCTGCGGGACGCTCCCCCGGCGTGATCAGCCGTAGGCGCGGACGATCCGGCCGGTGTGCGGGCCTTCGACGCAGTCGAGGTAGTGGTGGACGAGGTCGTCCATGGGTACCGGGCGCATGCCCGGGAAGTGTTCGGCGAAAGCGTCGACCGAGTCGCCGACCATCGTCGGGCTGACGACGTTGATCCGCATGCCCCGGGGCAGTTCGAGGGCGGCGGACAGGGCGAAGCCGTGCAGGGCGCCGCTGATGACGGCGCCGCCGGTGACGTGCGGCCAGGCCTGGTCGGCGAAGATGCCCGAGGTGAGGGTGAAGGACGCGCCGTCGGCGCAGTGGTGCTGTCCGGTGAGCACGAGGTCGATCTGGCCGAACAGTTTGGCGCGGGTGTTGTCGTACAGCGCCTCGGTGGTGAGGGTCGGGAAGTCGTCGAGTGCGCCGTGGGCGGCGATGGCCACGACGGCGTCGACCGGGCCGACCTGTCGGTACATGGCTTCGACGGTCGGGTGGTCGGCGAGGTCGACGTGTACGTCTCCGGTGGTGCGTCCGGCGACGACGACGTCGTGGCCGCGGGTGCGCAGTGCGGGGACGAGCCGTCGTCCGATGGTGCCGCCGCCGCCGATGACGAGGGTTCTCATGGGGTGGCGCTCCGGGCGAGCAGGGTGAGCGCGTCGGCGTCGGGGGTGCCGGGGCGGGCGTGGAACAGGCCGAGGTGCTGGTCGTCGTCGGGGAGCGTGACGGTCTCGTTGGCGAGGGTGAGCCGGCCGACGACGGGGTGGTCGAGTTCGCGTACCGCGTGTGCGCAGGTGCGGATCGGCCGGCGGGCCCACAGCCGGGCGAAGTCGGGGCTGTCGACGGCGAGTCGGCCGACGATCCGGTCGAGTCCGGGGTCGGCGGGGTGTCGGGCAGCGGCCTGGTGCAGGGCGGCGACGGTGGTCTGGGCTTTGGCGTGCCAGTCGCGGTAGAGGGCGCGGTGGTGGGGGTCGAGGAAGAGCATGCGGGCGATGTTGGGTCGCTGGGGTGCGTCGGGGGCGGCGGGGTCGAGGTGGCCGGCGAGCAGGGCGTGGCCGAGCGGGTTCCAGGCGAGGACGTCGGCGCGGTGGTCGATGACGATGGCGGGTGTGCCGGGCAGGGCGGCGAGCAGGTCGCGGATCGCGGGTCGGAGTCTGCTGCGGCGGGTGCGGGGGCGGGTCGGCGGGCGTGGTGCGGCGAGGGTGCGCAGGTGGTCGTGTTCGGCGGGGTCGAGGCGCAGTGCCGCGGCGAGGGCGTCGACGACGGCGGTGGAGGCGCCGGTGCCGATGCCCTGTTCGAGTCGGGTGTAGTAGCCGACGCTGACGCCGGCGAGGTCGGCGAGTTCTTCGCGGCGTAGTCCGGGGACGCGTCGGTGGGTGGTGCCGGGGTGCAGGCCCGCCCGCTCGGGGGTGAGGCGTTCGCGTCGGCTGCGCAGGAAGCCGCCGAGGTCGCCGGTGCGTGTGGTGATCACGGGTCCATCGTGCCGCCGGCGGTGGGGGTCGTGCCTGTCCCTGGTGGGGACACCCTCCCTAACGTACATTAGTACATGTACGTCTGTACGTAAGGAGCCGAGCATGGACACTCCCCCGCGTGCCCGCCGCGCCCGCGACCCCGGACAGCGCCGGCGCGAGATCGTCGCCGCCGCCGTCGACCTGATCACCGAATCCGGCCCGGCCGCGCTCACCCACCGCCTGGTCGCCGATCGGGCCGGGGTCTCCCCCGGCTCGGTCACCGCCTACTTCGCCACACTCGACGACCTGCGCACCGCCGCGCTGGAGAGCATGGCCGGCCTCCTCGACGAGGAGATCACGCGGATCGGCACGGCGTTGGCCGCGACCGACGACGTGGTGGGCGTGGTCGTCGACTGGACCCACGCCTACCTGTCCGACTCCCGGCTGGTGCGCTCCGACGTCGCCGTGGCGACCGCGGCCGTGGCCGACGACGACCTGCTCGTGCTGACCCGGCGCTGGTTCGACGGCATGGTCGCGGTGCTCACGCCGCACGTGGGCGCGGCGCGGGCGGTCGCGGTGACCGTGTTCCTCGACGGCGCGACCTGGCACGCCCTGCACCAGGGCCGCCCGATGGACCGCGCGTCGCTGGCCGCGTCGCTGGCCGCGCTGACCGGCCGGGAGGTCCGATGACGACCGTCGCACCCGTCGGCGCGGCCCGGCGGTGGGGGTCGGCGGCGGTGCTGTCGGCGAGCCTGCTGGTCGTCACCATGGACCTGACGATCCTGAACATCGCGCTGCCCGACCTGGCCGGCGACCTGCGGCCGTCGTCGGAGGGTCTGCTGTGGGTCGTGGACGCCTACTCGCTGGTGCTGGCCGGTCTGCTGGTGTCGATGAGCGCGCTGGGCGACCGGATCGGGCGCCGCCGTCTGCTGCTGGCCGGGTACGCCCTGTTCGGCCTGGCGTCGGCCGGGGCGCTGTTCGCCTCGACCACCGGGGAGGTGATCGCGGTGCGGGCCCTGCTCGGTGTCGGCGGCGCGATGATCATGCCCACGACGTTGTCGCTGATCCGCGCGGTGTTCACCGACCCCCGGGAACGGGCGACCGCGCTGGGCCTGTGGGCGGCGGTGTCCGGGATCGGCGCGGGCGTCGGGCCGATCGTGGGCGGGGTGCTGCTGGAGTCGTTCTCCTGGCGGGCGGCGTTCCTGGTCAACGTGCCGCTGATGGTCGTGGCGTCCGTCGCCGCCGCGGCCGTGCTGCCCGAGTCCCGGGTCCCCTCCCCCGGCCGGTGGGACGCGGCGGGCACCGTGCAGACGCTGGTGGGCATGGCGGCGCTGATGTGGGCGGTGAAGCGGTTCGCCAAGGAGCAGAGTCCGGCCGTCCCGGAGGCCGTCGTGGCGGTGGTCGTCGGTGTGGGTCTGTTGGCGTGGTTCGTGGTGCGCTGCCTGCGCCGCCCCGACCCGCTGCTGGACGTGCGCCTGTTCGCCCGCCGGCCGTTCACCGCCGGCGTGGTCGCCGCGCTGGGGTCGACGTTCGCGATGGCCGCCGCGTTCCTGCTGCTCGCGCAGTGGATCCAGGTCGTCGACGGCGCGGGCCCCGTCCGGACCGGGCTGCGGCTGCTGCCGGCGGCGGTGGCCGGGACGGTCGCGTCGCTGCTGGGCACCTGGCTCGCGGCCCGGGTCGGCGCCCGGATCGTGCTCGCGGGCGGCTTGGCGGTCGCGGGACTGGGCATGGTCGCGCTGGTCGTGACCCCGTCCGGGCCGGCCGCCGGGCACGTGACCGTCGCGCTGTCGTTGATCGGTGCCGGGGTCGGGTCGCTGGCGGTCGCGTCCGCGATGATCATGTCCGGCACGCCCGACGACCGGGCGGGCAGCGCGGCGGCGATCGAGGAGACCGCCTACGACCTGGGCAACGTGCTCGGCGTCGCCGTGCTGGGCAGCGTCGCCGCGATCCTCTACACCAACGGGCTGCGCTCGGCACTGCCCGACCTGGACCCGGCGGTCGCGTCGGCCGCCGAGGGTTCGGTCGGGGCGGCCACGGCCCTGGCCGTCGAACGGGGGCTGCCCGACCTCGCCGCGGCGGCCGGGGCGGCGTTCACCGACGCGTTGCGCGCCACCGGCCTGATCGGCGGCGTGGTCATGCTCGCCATCGCCGTCGTGGTCCACGCGGTCACGCCGAAGGGCACCGACATCACCGCGCCGCACTGATCACGGGCGGCACCGATCACACCCGGTCGCCTCGGTCGTAGGCGGCGCGCGCGGCGTCGACCTGCGGCATGTGTTCCTCGGCCCAGTCCTTGAGGTGGCGCAGCGTGCCCAGCAGCGACAGTCCCAGCGGGGTCAGCGCGTAGTCGACCCGCACCGGCACCGACGGGGTCACGGTGCGGGTCACGAGCCCGTCGCGTTCCAGGCCCCGCAGGGTCTGGGTCAGCATCTTCTGGCTCACCCCGTCGATGCGCGTGGCCAGTCGGGAGTAGCGCAACGGCCCCTCCAGGCCCAGCGCGACGATCACCAGGCTCGCCCACTTGTCGCCGATCGTGTCCAGCAGCCGCCTGCTCGGGCACAGGGCGTTGAACGCGTCGAACCGGGCCTCGGCCACGTCCACGACTTACCTCCGGGTGCCTACCCCACTCACAAGTGCCTTCTTCCCAACAGAGAGTAGAGCACCGAAAGTGGGGTGCACACCCGATCGAACGGAGAAGTCGTGACGCTCGCGCTCGTATCCCGGCCCGACACCACCGCCCCCGCCCTCACGGAGGTGACCCTGCCCCCGCCCGGACCCGGCGACCTGCGCGTCCGCGTGATCGCCGCGTCCGTCGACCGCGTCGACCTGCTCGTCGCCGGCGGACCCGCCCGGGCGATCTTCGGCCTCACCGGCACGGTCGGCCTGGGCGGCTCGCTGTCCGGCGTCGTCACCGCCGTCGGCCCGGACGTCGCCGGGTTCGCCGTCGGCGACCGGATCGGCGCCGTGCAGGTCGACTTCGCCGCGGGCGTGCGCGCCCACGCCGAGGAGACCGTCGTGCCCGCGGCCACCGCGGCCCGGCTGCCCGCCGGTCTCGACCCGGTCGACGCCGCCGCCGTGCCGCTCAACGCCTCGACCGCCGCCCAGCTGCTCGACCGGCTCGGTCCGGCGGCCGGCCGGACCCTGCTGGTCACCGGTGCCGCGGGCGGCGTCGGCGGCTACGCCGTGGCCCTGGCCGCGCACGCCGGGTGGGCCGTCACCGGCCGCGCACGCCGGGTGGGCCGTCACCGGCCTCGCCCGCGCCGCCGACCGGGACTTCGTGCTCGGCGCCGGGGCCCGCGCGCTGGTCACCGACCTGTCCGGGCGGTCGTTCGACGCGGTGCTCGACGCCGCCGTCCTGCACGGGCCGGTGCTCGCCGCGGTCCGCGACGGCGGCGCGTACACCGGCGTGCCGGGTCCCGTGCCCGCCGAGCCGGAACGCGGCATCACCGTCGGCATCGGCAGCGTCGTACCCGACGGCGCCGGCCTGGCCCGGCTGCTGGACCTGGCCGCCTCCGGCGTGCTGGAGGCCCGGGTCGCGGGCCGGGTCGCGCTGGCCGACGCCGTGATCGCCTACGACAAGGTCGCCGGCGGACAGCGGGGCCGCTGGCTGCTCGTGCCCTGAGCCCCGCCGCGAGGCACGGGCCGGGACAGGACGTCGGGGTGGCAGCCCCGCGCTGTCGCCCGGCCCCGGACGCCGCCCGCGGGGCACCGGCGTCCGACGGCGGGGGCGGGGCTACACCGGGCCGGGGACCACCGCGCGGAACAGCTCCGCGCCCAGCTCGTCGCCGTCGTCCAGCCCGACCTCGCGCAACGCGTCGGCCGGCAACGCCACCAGCGACACGGCCACGCCCAGGAAGAACGCGTCCAGCAGCCCGGCGTCGCGCACCCCGCCCGGCAGTCCGGCCGCCCGGTGCAGCCGGGCACCGGCGCGCGCGTTGGCCACCGCCATGCGGCCCAACGCCTGCCGCACCCCCGGCCGGCGCACCGCCTCCAGGTACAGCTCCACCATCGCCAGCAACTGGGCGGGCTCGGCCACCGCCCGGCGCAGCAACGCCGGGTAGAGCGCGCCGACCTCGGCGGGCGACACGTCCGCCGGGGTCGTGGTGTGCAGGCGGGCCACCGCCGCCTCGTGCGCCTCGGCCAACCGTTCCGCCGCCGCCCGCAGCAGGGCGTCGCGCGACGGGAAGTAGTTCTTGGTCGTACCCTCCGGCACCCCCGCCGCCCGGTCGACCGCCCGGTGGGTCAACCCGCGCCCGCCCGCCTCGGCCAGAACGGAGACGGCGGTGTCACGCAGCAGGTCACGACGGTTGTCCACGGTGGTCAGACCCTAGTCGATCTCCCGGGACGCGCACGGCGGGCGGAGCGCCCGGCAGCCGCACGGTGAACATCGCGCCGCCGCCACGACGATCGACAGGCCCAATCCGACGCCGCCCTGGGATCCCGCCGTCGGGCGACCACGCGGTGCGCACCGGTCGGCCGCCGCCGGGCCGTCCGCCGATGCCGGCGGCGAACTCGACGTGACCGTGTTCTCCTCCGGCGTCGCCGTCGACGCCGCCCTGATGAGGTCCGTGCTCGTCCTCGCGGCCGTCGCGCCGATGAACCGGTGGCCGCGGGTACCGCGGTCACCGCGACGCGTAGCGCACAGGACCTTCACCCCACCTCCACAACCGTGCGACAACGCCCGCCCCGCACGACCCGTCCCCCTTTGAGTGAGACGAGAGGAGCCCACGTTGAGCGTGTTTGCCGAATGGGTGCGGGACTTCGAGGACGCGGCGGACCGGCGGCGCGACACCGGCGACCCGGACTTCGCGCGCCGTGCCGTCATGGCACCGGAGGTCGTGGCCAGTGTCCGCCGGTTCCAGGTCGGGGAATCCGGCGACGGCGCCAACCTGATCGCCAAGGCCGGCGACGCCGGCGACGACGACTACGCCCGCGCCGTGCGGATGTTCGTCGCCGAGGAGCGCGACCACGCCCGCATGCTCGCCCTGCTGCTGGGGGCCGCGGGCCGCGACACGATCGCCGGCCACTGGAGCGACGCGGTGTTCGTGCGGCTGCGCCGCGTGCTGGGCCTGCGCATGGAACTGATGGTCCTGCTGATCGCCGAGGTCGTGGCGCTCGGCTACTACCGGGCGTTGCGCGACGGCGCCGACGACCCGCTCGTCGCCGAGGTCGCCGGTCGGATCCTCGACGACGAACGCCGCCACGTGCCGTTCCACTGCCTGCGCCTGCGCGGCGACCTGCCCCGCACCGTGCGCGGGCCGTGGCGGGTGCTGCTGCTCGGCGCGCTCGCGGTCGTCTGCCTGGACCACGGCCCCGCCCTGCGCCGGCTGGGCGTCACCCGACGTGCGTTCGCCGCCGAGGTGATCGGTCACTTCGACGCCGCCGTGGCTGCCGTCCACGACCCGGCGCACGACCTGTTGCCCGTGTCGGCGTGAGGAAGGCCGGGGACGGAGCGCGGGCCGTCCCCGGCCACCCCGCCGCGACCGGTTCCGGAGCGGCCGGGACGTCACTCCCAGTCGCGCGACCGCAGGCTCTGCCGTTCGAGTTCGAACCCGATCCACGCCGTGCCCTCCCGGGCGACGGCCAGCAGGACCGGCAGCGCCGCGTCCATCCCCGACGTCTCGGCGGCCAGCCGCTCCAACTCGGCCTCGTCGGCCGCCGCCGTGTCGCTGCCCGCGTCCAGGCGCTCGGCGACCGTGATGATCTCCGCACCGTTCACCAGCGTCAGCCGGAACTCCCGGCGGCGCACCCGGCGTCCGTCCTCCATCCGCAGCGACGCGGACACGATCCGGTCGTAGCCGAACACGTCCCGGACCTCGTTCTTGACCTCGCCCGAGCCGAAGTCCAGGTACACGCGCGAGGCCTGCACGCCGCGCCGGGTCAACAGGATCACCGTGACCAGGTACGCCGAGTAGCGCGGCGGACCGTGCGTCACCGACCCGCGTCGGGCACCGGGTGCCGGCTGGGTGAGCACCACGTGCGACACCAGGTCACGCTCGCCGATGTCGCCGCCCCGCAACACCGCGCTCTTCAGGTGCGCCTTGTCCAACGCCAGCCACCGCGCCATCTCCCCGTCGCCGGGACGGTCGGCCAACTCCGCGCGCCACCGCAGGAACTCGTCGTTCTCCTCGTCGAACAACGCGTCGGCCTCCCGGCGCGGACGCAGCACGGCACGACGGGCCGCCAGGACCTCCAGCACCGTGGGCAACGCGAACCCGCCGCCCACCGCGAGCGGCACCGCCCACCACCGCTGCGCCGCGACCAGCAGCAGGCCCAGGCCCGCGAGCGTCACCAGCACGCCGACCACCTGCCACAGCCGGGCGCCGCCGGGCACCGTGCCCTCCGGGCGCACAATCGGGTCGTGGTGGGGCCACCGGTCGGCCACGCGCCGGGCATGCCAGTCGAACAGCCACTTCCACCGCCGCAGCGACACCCGGTCCTGGTCCCACAACTGGGCGTTGAACCGGGTCTTGAGCCGCGCGGCGTACCCGGCGGCGTAGTTCGGCCAGTCGTGCGCGAACTCCGGACGGGTCTCGCGGAAGCAGTGGTCGATCAGCCGGTCGACGGGCGTCGCCGCGCCCCGGCCGCCGGCGGACTCGGCCGCCTCCCGGCGGAGTGCGACCTGCACCAGGTGCGCGGTGTGCGCCACGCCGAACCCGCCCATCACCGCGCACCCCGCCACCATCACCGCCAACCCGCCCCAGAACGACGCCGTGAACGGACCGGTGAACAGGCCGACCGCCGACACCGCCGCGGCCACCGCCCCGAGCACCGCGCTCCGACGTCCGGTCAGCCGGGGCAGCTCCAGCCTCGGCTCGTACCGGGAGGGTGGCGCCGGGTCGGGCTCGAAGTACTTCCACACCCGCCCGATCCGGTCGCCCGACAGCCGCTCCACACCCACCTGGTGCTTGCGTTCGGCGTTGAGCCGCTGCTCGACCGAACCCGCGACCAGCCGGGACAGGTGCGTGGCGATCTCGTCCTGGCGCGGCGCGGGCAACCGGCCGAACGCCTCCACCGCCGCGAACGTGTCCCCGGACCGGTCCTTGCGGACGTGGTCGAACAGGCTCCAGACCACCCGGTTCGCCCGGCCCCACCCGTCGTCGGGCAGCCCTTCGGCGATCTTGCGGGCGTCGCGCAGACCGGCGGTCAGGTCCTTGGTCAGGTCGCCGAGGCCGCGGTCGCTGAACACCGACAGCACGTAGTGGTAGACGTGGCCGGACGTCTGGTCGACGCCGAACGCCAACTCGCGCAACAGGTCTTCGGCCCGGCGCGGGACGCCGCCCGCGAGGTAGGCGAGCGCGACCTCGTACCGGCGTTCGGCCGTGTCGTCCTCGGTGACGGTGTAGATGTTCGCGCTGTGGAAGACGCACTCCGTGAGCTGCACGCCGATCTGCTGCTCGACGCGGGCGTCGTCGGAGGCGACGTTGTGGTTCTCGACCTCGAGCACGTCGGCGGTCACCACTTCCGCCCGATCGACCCGAGGTTGACGCCGATCTGCTGCCCGACCCGGGCGTTGTCCCGGGCCGTGTTCGTGTTGCGCACGACCGGGATCGACGCCGGCCCGACCGGAGGCGGCGGCACGTCCTCGTCGGGGTCGAGCGCGGTGACCAGGGCGATCGCGAACGCCGCCGCGTTGCGCGCCGCGAGCCGCTGCCCACCCGACCGGTCGGTCGACGACTTGGACCCGTCGGCGCGGTCGCTGATGCCGCGCACCGACACCGCGTGCACGCGGTCGCCCAGGTGGGCCGCGTGCGCGAAGCCCGCGCCCTCCATGTCCACGGCCACCGCGTCGTTGTAGCTCGACCGGAGCCGGCGGGCCAGCTCGGAGGTGCGGGAGTCGAGCACCGCGTCGCCCACCGCCACGGCCTCGAAGTAGGCGGGCGGCCCGGCGCCGTCGGGCAGGAACGCGTGCCAGGCGTTGCCGCGCAGCAGCCGCCGTGCCTCCTGGTCGAGCAGGTGCGACACCGACCAGGCGGACGGGCGCACCAGGAACTCGTCGTCCTCGCTGCGTCCGCCCTGGTAGGAGTAGATCTTGGTGGCCACGACCACGTCGCCGATCTCCAGCCAGTCCCGCAGGCCGCCCGCGACGCCCACGAACACCATGGCCTTCGGGGAGAACTCGGCGTTGGCGCGCTCGGTGAGCGTCGCTGCGGCGGTCGTGCCCGCGCCGGTCAACGCCAGCGCGACCCGGTGCCCGGGGTGACCGGCCACCGTGCCGACGTCGAACACCGTGCCGGACGGGTGCCGGTGCGGGCGCACGTCCTCCAGGTGCGCCAGCACGGCGGCGTGCTCCACGTCCAATGCCGTCATGATCACTTTCACCGGTTCTCCACCCCAACGCGGTCGGACGGCGCCGCGGAACGGGCGCCTACAAGGGCTACGACGTGAGCGCGCGCGGTGTGACAACCCCGCCGGAACCGCGCTTAGGGTCATCCTGACACTAAAGCGATGTGCGCGGCAAGTCCTTGTGTGGAGCCAATGGTCATTCCGACAAGAATGGAATGCGACCGGGTCAGGCGGGCGGGGTCAGCCCCAGGGACCTGATCAGGTCGTGGATCTCGGTGCGGTAGAGCTTGGCCGGTTCGCGGGTCTGGACCGACAGGTGGCCGTGGATCTCCAACGACACCAGGCCGTGCATGCGCCCCCACACGCGCAACGCCAGTGCGATCGCGGCCGGCGGCAGGTGCGGGAACTCCGCGCGCACCTCCTCGACCAGCCGGGGGTCGAAGTCCGACCACGCGTGGTCGCCGTCGGACTGGTGGGCGCGGGCGTCCAGCCACGCGGCGGCGACCAGACCCGTGAGTCCGGCGCACGCGCGGTGCCCGGCCTCGGCCGCGGCGCCGCCGGGCGGCGGCTGGTAACCGGGCACCGGGGCGTCGTAGATCAGCCGGAAGCCCTGCGGGTTGGCGATCGACCACTCGCGCAGCGCCTGCGCCCACGCCAGGATCCGGCCGGCCCGGTCGTCGGCGGGCAGGGCATCACGCGCCGCCTCCACCCGGTCGACCAGGGAGGTGTACAGGTCGTCGATCAACGCCGTGACCAGGTCGTCGCGCGTCGGGAAGTAGCCGTAGATCGCACCGGCGGTCATGCCCATCTCCCGGGCGATGGCCCGCAGCGAGATGGCGTCCGGACCGGCGTCGGCCATCAGCGTCAGCGCGATCGACTTGATCTCCCGCGCCGTTTCCGCCTTCAGCCGTGCGCGCCTGGTCTGGATCTGCACGGTTGACACCCTACAGCGTTGCGCTAATCTTCCCCGTGTAGTTACTACACACCGTTCAGTCAAGACACGGCGTTCAACAACGGTGTCCGACACCAGGGGGTATCCGTGCACATCGGCATCTTCGGCGCGACCGGGGTCATCGGCGGCAGGGTCGTCGACGAGGCACTGGAACGCGGCCACCGCGTCACCGCGTTCACCCGCACCGGGGCGCGCGTCCCCGCCGAACCCGGCGCGGTCGCCTGACGGGTCGCCGACATCCTCGACCCGGAGGACGTCGCCACCGCGATCACCGGCCTCGACGTGGTCGTGAACTCGATCAACGCGGGCGGCAGCGTCCCCGACACGATCGCGAACGCCGACGTGTTCCCGCGGGCGGCCCGCGCCCTGATCGCGGCCCTGGCCCGGCACCCCGCCACCCGCCTGCTCGTCGTGGGCGGCGCGGGCAGCCTGGAGGTCCGCCCCGGCGTGCAACTGGTCGACACCGAGGACTTCGCCAGGACCCTGCGCGAGGTCCTCGGCGCACCGGCCGAGTACGAGCGGGTCGTCCGGGCACACCGCGAGGCGCTGGACCTCTACCGCGTGTCCAACCGCAACTGGACCTACCTGAGCCCGTCCGGCGGCCTCGTCCGCGCCGGCGTGCGCACCGGTCGCTTCCGCGTCGGCGGCGACCGGCTGCTCGTGCGCGAGGACGGCATCGGCGACATCACCGCCGACGACTTGGCCGTGGCGATCCTCGACGAGATCGAGATCCCCCGTCACGTCCAGCGCCGCTTCACCGTCGGGTACTGATCCGACGGGCTACAGCCCGGCTCGACGCACCGCGTCGACCGTCGTCTCCGGCGACGTGGTGACGCGGAACACGACGCCGGGGACCGGGTCGACGACCAGGTCCACCAACCGCTCGAACGACACCGTGTGCTCGACCGCCATCCGCACCCCGGCGCCGGTCATCACCACCCGCACCGCGTGCCCGGCGACGGCCGCGCGCACCGTCCGCTCGGCCTCGTCCGGGACCGCCGCCGCCCGGCACGACACGAAGTCGAACCCTCGCGCCCCCGACGCCGCCTCCTCCCCCGCGGCGATCCGCGCGGTCGGCGTCCGCCCGTCGATCCCGGGATGGCGGTCGTGGTCCGGTGCCGACGGGTACCGGCCCGGGGAGAGGATCGTCATGATCCCCGGTCTCCGCTCGACCCTCGGCGCTCGACCCTCAGCGGTGGACGCGGTGCCCGAACCGGGCACCCGTGAAGTCCACGTCCGCCGCGATGATCGCCGTCCCCACGTCGGTCCGCCCCCGGAACCACGCGCCCGCGAACGACGCGTCCTGCCCGAACACCGCGTCGGTGAACAGCGCCCGCCCGCCGAAGAACACCCGGCGCAGGTCGGCCGCACCGGAGAACTCCGCGCCCGACAGCGTGGCCCGCCCCGACACCTTCACGTCCGACAACACCGCGTCGCCCGTCACCCGCGCGCCCGCCAGCGACACGTTGCCGCAGAACACCGCGAACGCGAACGTCGCCGACCGGGCGAACAACGTGTCGTGGAAGTCCGCGTGCCGCAGGAACCGGGCCGCCGTGAAGTCCGCCGTGCCCGTCACCGTCATCGTCGTCAACCGGGTGTCGCCCACGAACACCGCGCCCCGGAAGCTCACCTCGCCCACCCGGCACCCCGACAGGTCCAGGTCGACCAGGATCGCGCCGTCCGCGTCCAGCGCCATGCCCGGCCAGAACCCCGGACCGGGACGCAGGTGCGCCACCAGCGTCCGCTCGACCAGCGTGCGCCACGTCGGGTCCAGGCCCCGGCTCACCCCGCCGCGCAACGCCGCCAGCCACGTGGCCACCACCGCCTGGCGGTGCCGGGGCGACGCGGCGGCGATGACCTCCAGCCGCCGCAACCCCTCCGGGTCCCCGGCCCGGAACAGCCGGTTGGCCTCGCGCCACCGCGACACCGGCGTGGACGCCGCCGGACCGCCCGTCGTACGCCGTCGGGCGTGCTCGTCCAACAACGCCTCGGCGTGGCCGCGTTTGCGATGCCGCACCCAGATCACGATGAGCAGCGCGCACACCACCAGGACGGTCACCCACAACGGCATACCCCGATCATCCCCCGTGCGGCGTACGTCGGTGGGCGCGGGCCGCGAGGCCGCTTCGCGACCGATGCCGCGCCGCTGCGGAACGTCCACCATCGACGGACATGACCACTCCCGTGCGTGCCTCCGACACCGAGCGCGACCAGGTCGCGGCCCGCCTGCGCGACGCCGTCGGCGAAGGCAGGCTGACCCTGACCGAAGCCGACGAACGCCTGTCCGCCGCCTACGCCGCCGTGCACCGCGACGACCTCGACACGCTCGTCGCCGACCTGCCCGGACCGCCGCCCGCACCACCCCGCCGCCGGCCGCCGATCGGCGCGGTCGCCGCGTTCGCCGTCGCGTTCGCCGTCGTCGGCTGGGTCGCCGGACCGCCGTTCCCGCTCCTGGTGGTGCTCGCGTTCGTCCTCGTGCGCCGGCGGGCCGGGAAACCCGGTTCTGCCCTAGGGTTCGGCCATGGACCTCACCGACGCGTGCTTCGCGGGCGCCGCGCGCCAGGCCGAACTGGTGCGCTCGGGCACCGTGGGCGCCCGTGACCTCGTCGCCGGCTGCCTGGACCGCATCCGCCGCCACGACGGCGTGCTCAACGCGTTCCGCCAGGTGTTCGCGGACCGGGCGCTGGCCGACGCCGACCAGGCCGACGCGCGGGTCGCCCGGGGCGAGCACGCGCCGCTGCTGGGCGTGCCGATCGCGGTCAAGGAGGACCTCGCGCTGGCCGGGTTGCCGACCACCCGCGGCACCGCCGCCGTCGACCGGGTCGCCGACGAGGACTGCGAGATCGTGCGCCGGCTGCGGGCGGCGGGCGCGGTGATCGTCGGCCGCACCCGCATGCCCGAACTCGGGCTGTGGCCGTTCACCGAGTCGACGTGGGCCGGCCCCACCCGCAACCCGTGGTCGCACGCGCACAGCCCCGGCGGGTCCAGCGGCGGCGCGGCGGCGGCCGTCGCCGCCGGGCTCGTGGGCGCGGCCGTCGGCACCGACGGCGCCGGCTCGATTCGCATCCCGGCCGCCTGCACGGGCGTGTTCGGCCTCAAACCCCACCACGACCGCGTGCCCCTGGACCCCGAGCGCAACCCGTGGACCGGGCTGGTCGCGGCCGGGCCGATCACCCGGCACGTGCGCGACGCGGCGTTGCTGCTCGACGTGCTCGCACCCGGCGAGGACTGCGTCGCCGCCCAGAAGACCGACCCGGCGCCGCTGCGGGTCGCGGTGTCCCTGCGCACCTGGGGGCCGGGCATCCCGGTCGCGGACGAGGTCCGCGACGTCGTGCTCGACACCGCCGCGCTGCTGGTCGACCTCGGCCACCGCGTCACCCGGCTCGACCCGGACCTGCGCGACGTGCCCGGCTCGGCCGCGTTCGCCGCCCGCTACCTGCACTGCGCGGCCACCGGCGAGGCCGCGCTCGACCACCCGCGCCGCCTCGACCGGCGCACCCGGGCCGTCGCCGCGCTCGGCCGGGCGATCCCGGCCACCGCCGTCCGCGCGGCGCTGGCCCAGGGCCACGCCCTGGTCTCCCACGCCAACTCCGTGCTGGCCGATCACGACGTCCTGCTCACCCCGGTGCTGACCCGGCCGCCGCTGCGCGTCGGAGAGTGGGACCGGCGCCCCGCCGTCGCCGCCCTGCTCGCCGCCGCCCGCATGACCACGTTCCTGCCGGCCTGGAACGTCACCGGCAACCCGGCCGCCGCCGTCCCCGCCGGCCGCACCCGCACCGGTCTGCCGCTGGCCGTGCAACTGGTCGGCAAGCCCCGCGACGAACGCACCGTGCTCGCCTTGGCCGGTCAGCTCGAACGCACCCGGCCGTGGACCGACCGCCGCCCGCCCCGGCACGCGGACTGACTCAGAACCGGAACACCGTGTTGGTGGCGCCGTAGAGGGCGCACTCGTCGCGGAACGTCCGGCTCCACTTGACGGTGCGGCCCGCGTGGACGCCGGACAGCGACGCGGTCAACCGGCCGTACTCCGGCGTGCACTTGACCTGCGCGCGGTGCATCCGACCGGGATCGCCGTCGACCGAGGCCAGGTCGGCGCACGCCTGGTCGCCGAACGGATGGAGGTGGCCGTCCACGTCGGTCGGGCAGTTCAGCTTGATCGCACGCGACCACGTGTGGTCCGCGCCCGAGAGCATCAGGGTGTACTTGGCTGGACCGACGGCCTTCGGCGTCGGCGACCCGATCCGGACACCGGCGGCCTGGGCCGGGACGGCCAGGACCACACACGCGGTCACGGTCACACACGCCACGACGGTCGACCTGATGCTCATGGCTACCTCCTCGGACGTCCACTGTGGACGTCGTGCAGCCTGCACCGGGCGAAGGCGAGAAGACAGCTTCGAGCCGCGCACCACCCGGTCGTGCGCGTGGTTCCACACGACCGGGACGGTCCGTGCCCGCCTTTCCGTCGACGACCCGATCCGGTGGCCGCGCGACACGCCGACACGCACCGTCATCACGGCCGTCGGCCCAGGGGACGTGACCGACTCCGGTGACCGGGACACGCGAGGCGGCGTCGGGGCGACGTCCGGACCTGCAGGCGGTGGCCCGGCGGGGAATCCGACCGGTCACGGGATCGGGCCGCGCCGAGAGCCGGCCCCACCGCGCACGATCCCCGCCGCCAGGCCCGGCACGGAACCCGATACCGGCCCGCCGCTCGCGATCGGCCGATGCCGACGACCGCGCGGCGGCGGCCACCGGCAAGGACGGAGCCACCGCCCTCGGCACCCCGGTCGCCCTGCCCGCCCACCTCGCCCGCTCTCCGACGCCGCCACCACGAGTCTCCGGCCAGTCCACCGACCTCCCGGCCCACCTCCGGCGACGCGTCGTCGACGGCTCGCCGCGCGGGCACTTCCCGGCACCGACCCCTCGACCCACGACGCCGGCCGTCGCCGCCGAACCCCGACGGCCGCCGACGCGAAACGCCCGGCCGGGGTGTCCCGGCCGGGCGTTTCGGCAAGCTCCCGGCCGAAGCCGGTCGACCGTTCCTCGGGTCCGGTGGTCGTCGACCGGACCCCCGGGACTCAGTCCGCGGTCGGCCCCGGACCCACCTCGGGCCGCGGCGCGGGCGCGGCCAACGGGTTCGGCGCGGGCGCCGCGAGCGGACCGGGCACCTCCTTGCGGGCCACCTCCTCGGCCGCGCGCACGGCCTCGGCCACCACCGGGTCCGGCGCGGTGTCGAACCAGTCGGCCACCGACGGGTCGTCCGCCTCCGGCGCCGGGGTCGCGGGGTCCGGGGCCGGGGGCTCGTAGCGGAACACGCCGTCCTCGCCCGGCGTGCCCAGCATCCGGGCGAAGCCCTCCAGCGCCTTGCCGTAGTCCGACGGCACCAGCCACACCTTGTTCGCGTCGCCCTGCGCCATCTGCGGCAACGTCTGGAGGTACTGGTAGGCCAGCACCTCCGGCGTCGGCCGCCCGGCCTTGATCGCGGCGAACACCTTCTCGATCGCCTTCGCCTGGCCCTGCGCCTGGAGGTAGCGGGCGGCGCGTTCACCCTGCGCGGTCAGGATGCGCGACTGGCGCTCGGCCTCGGCCGCCAGGATCGCGGCCTGCTTGGCGCCCTCGGCGGCCAGGATCTGCGACTGCTTCTGCCCCTCGGCGGTCTTGATCGCGGACTCGCGCTGACCCTCGGCGGTGAGGATCATGGCGCGCTTCTCCCGGTCGGCGCGCATCTGCTTCTCCATCGAGTCCTGGATCGAGGGCGGCGGGTCGATCGCCTTCAGCTCGACCCGGGCCACGCGGATGCCCCACCGGCCGGTCGCCTCGTCCAGCACGCCGCGCAACTGGCTGTTGATCTGGTCGCGGGAGGTCAGCGTCTCCTCCAGCGACATGCCGCCGACCAGGTTGCGCAACGTCGTCGTGGCCAACTGCTCCACGCCGACGATGTAGTTGGAGATCTCGTACACCGCCGCGCGCGGATCGGTGACCTGGAAGTAGACGACCGTGTCGATCGACACCGTCAGGTTGTCCTGGGTGATCACCGGCTGCGGCGGGAACGACACGACCTGCTCGCGCAGGTCGATCCGGGCCCGCACCCGGTCCAGGAACGGCACCAGGATGTTCAGGCCCGGCGCGGCCGTGGTCCGGTAGCGGCCCAGCCGTTCGATCACCGCCGACGTGGCCTGCGGGATCACCAGGACGGACTTGGCCATCACGATCAACACGAACAGCACCAGGACCGCGATCACGATCAGCGTTGCGGTGGTCAACTCTCCCGCCTCCACTCAGGCACCGGACATCACCACGGCGGTCGCGCCCGAGATCTCGACCACTGTGACTTCCACGCCGACCTCGATGACCTCGTGGTCGATCGACCGCGCCGACCATATGTCACCGCCGATGCGGACCCGACCATCGCGACCGTCCACCCTCGACACCACCACGGCGGTGCTGCCGGGCAACGCGTCGATCCCGGACCGGTGTCCCGTGCCCAGCTCCAGCCGTCGCTTGAGCGCCGGCCGCACCCCGAGCACCAGGCCCAGGGACGCCACCGCGAACACCACCGTGGCGATCACGAGATCGGCGCCCAACGCCGACGCACCCGCCGCGCCCAGCGCGGCCACGCCCAGCATCACCAGCACGAAGTCGCCCGACACCACCTCGGCGACCACCATGACGACGCCGAGGACCAACCAGATGATCGCGGGCAGCACCCCCGCATCATCGCACCACGACGACGCGGCAGTGTCCGTTTCTACTCTTCCGTCACGAAATCGATCAGTCGTTCCACCGCGCCCAGCAACGACGTCTCCAGGTCCCGGAAGCCGCGCACCCCGGCCAGCACCCGCCGCCACCCCTCGTACGGCTCGCCCCAGCCCAACGCCGCGCACACGCCGTCCTTCCACGGCACGCCCCGCGGCACGACCGGCCACGCCGCGATCCCGACCGCCGCCGGTTTCACCGCCTGCCACACGTCCACGAACGGATGCCCGGTGACCAGCACGTGCTCGTCGCGCACGGCCGCCACCAGCCGGGATTCCTTGCTGCCCGGCACGAGGTGGTCCACCAGCACGCCCAACCTGCGGCCGGGACCGGTGCCGAACTCCGCGATCCGGTCGGCGAGCACGTCCACGCCGTCGAGCGGCTCCACCACGACGCCTTCCACGCGCAGGTCGTGCCCCCACACGCGTTCCACCAGCTCGGCGTCGTGCAGGCCCTCCACCCAGATCCGCGAATCACGGGCCGTGCGGGCCTTGAGCCCCTCGACCCGCACCGATCCGGACGCCGACCGGGTGGGTGTCGCCGCCGCGACGGCCGGGCGCACCAACGTCACCGGCCGCCCGTCGACCAGGAACCCGGCCGGCCGCAACGGGAACAGCCGCTCCCGCCCGTGCCGGTCCTCCAGCACGACGTTGCCGGACTCGAACCGCACCACCGCGCCGCAGAACCCCGAGGCCGGGTCCTCCACCACCACGCCCGGCTCGGCCGCCACCTCCGGCACCGACCGCTTCTTCCCGCCCGCCAACACGTCGCGCCCGTAGTCCTGTGATCGCACGACCCGCGACGCTAGCTGTACTGCCCTGAGAGGTTGTGGACGGTTCGACACGTAGTCGGATGATGTTGGAATGAGGGAGGGCCTCCGGGTTCGGTGTGGATTGCGACGTCGACACCGAGCCCACGGAGGCCCTCGTGACCCACGCTAACGCACCCTTGACCGAGCTGGGACGGCTGCGCCTGGCCCGGTGTGTCGTGGACGAGGGGTGGCCGCTGCGGCGGGCGGCCGAGCGGTTCCAGGTCTCGCCGACCACCGCCGCCCGCTGGGCCTCTCGCTACCGCGAGCTGGGCGAGGCGGGCCTGGTCGACCGTTCCAGCCGCCCGCACCGCAGCCCGCGTCGCCTGCCCACCCGCCGCGAACGCCGGATCGTCAAGGTCCGCCTGGCGCGTCGGTGGGGCCCGGCCCGCATCGCCCACCTGCTCGGACTGAACCCCTCCACCGTGCACCGGGTGCTGCGCCGCTTCGGCCTGGCCCGCCTGGCCCACCTGGACCGGGCCACCGCCACGCCGGTGCGCCGCTACGAACACGCCGCACCGGGCGACCTGGTCCACGTCGACATCAAGAAGCTCGGCAACATCCCCGACGGCGGCGGCCACAAGGTGCACGGACGGCGGGCCGGCGGGCGCAACAGCTCCGCCCACCGCGACCCGACCAGGCCCCGCAAGGTCCACGGCCGCCCGAACCTCGGCTACGCCTACCTGCACAACGCCGTGGACGACCACAGCAGGCTGGCCTACACCGAGATACTGCCCGACGAGACCAAGGACACCGCCGCCGCGTTCTGGACCCGGGCACAGGCGTTCTTCCGGGAAGCCGGCGTCACCGTCCGCCGGGTGCTGACCGACAACGGCTCCTGCTACCGCTCACGGCTCTGGCGCGACACCCTCGCCAACGCGGGCATCACCCATAAACGCACCCGCGCCTACCGGCCACAGACCAACGGCAAGGTCGAACGCTTCAACCGCACCCTGCTCGACGAATGGGCCTACGCCCAGGCATACCGGTCTGAGACCGAACGCCGCGAGACGCTGCCGCGGTGGCTGCACACCTATAATCACCACCGCGGCCACACCGCACTCAAAGGCCAACCACCTGCCAGCCGCGTCCCCAACCTCACAGGACAGAACAGCTAGCCCACCGGGGTGTCGGCTGCGGCTTCCCGTTCCGCGAGGAACGCGTCGAGCAGCTCGAACAGCAGCTTGAGGACGACCTTTTCCTGCTCGGGGGTGAGCGGCGTGTCGTCGGCGGGTCGATCCGGCAGGGCGATCCGGTGGAGCTGCTCCCACCACACCACAGGGCCTTCGATCCCGTGGTTCGCGGCCAACCACTCGGGCAACCCGGTCAGGCCCGGCTTCCCGTACCTGACGGCGGCCTGGTGGTAGCCCTCAAGGAAAGCGGCCGTCCGGCCCAGCGTCGGCAGGCCGACGAACATACCGGTGCGCAGGGCGAACTGCGCGAAGTACTCGCGCTCGGTCATGTCGATCAGGCTCGTCACCCCGACAGCCTGCCGGCCGCCACCGCCGGGTGGTCGGGAAAGAACGGCGCCAACGCCGCGCACCACGCCGCCAACCGGTCGCCGTCCACCACCGACGACAACCACTCGACCCGCGCGTCCAGGTCCGGTCCGGCGTAGGCGAAGTCGACCGCGTCGAACGCCGGATCGCCCACCGTGGCCCGGGGATCGATCGCCACCAGCCCCCGGTCGGACCGCAACACGTTGCCCAGGTGGAGATCACCGTGCAGCAGCCGCACCGGCACGCGGTCGGCGGCCAACGCCGACGCCGCCCCGACCGACGCCGCGTAGTCGCCCGGACGCCGCCGCGCCAGCAACCCGAACATCCGCTCGACCCCGGCGGCCAGCGGCGGGAACCCGTCGACCACGCGCACCCGCCCCAACTCCGCCAGCAGCACGGGCAACTCCGGGCCGTCCTGCGCCGACGTGCCCGGCACCAGGCCCTCCAGCAGCAGCACACCCGCCGGAAGGTCCTCGGCCAGCACGTCCACCACCGCCGGCGAATCCGCCCACGCGCCCAACGCCGCCGACTCCTGCGCCGCGATCGGCGGCTCCGGCGTCACCTTCAGCACCGCCGGGGCGCCGTCGGCCGTCGTGCACAGCACGGTGTGCGAGGTGTTGCCACCGGGCAGGTCCCGCACGACGGTCAGCCCCCACCGCGCGGTCAGGTCCGCCAGCAGCGCGGGCAGCCCGTCCAGCCACGGCCGCACGCCGGACCCGAAGCGGACCGTCATCCGCTCGTCCAGCGCCCTCACACGTCCAACCTCAGGATGAACTCCTCCACGTCCGCGCCCCGCCCCTCCGCGAAACCCACGTCCTCGCCCACCGCGACGAACCCGCACTTGGACAGCACCCGCAGCGAGCCCAGGTTGTCCACGGCCGCCCGCGCGTAGAGCGGCCGGGTCGGGTCCAGCCGCAGGAACGCGTCCAACGCCGCCGACGCCAGGCCGCGCCCCCAGTGCTCGCGGGCGATCCAGAACCCCACCTCGGGCTCGCCGAACTGCGCGTACCGCAGCACGTGCCCGACCACCACGTGCTCGAACTCCACGGTGCGCGCCAGCATCGCCGGATCGGTGCGGATGCGCGCCCACCGGGCCGCGAACGCCACCGCGTCCCGCGGGTCGGCGGCGGTGAACGCGGCCATGCGCACCGCGTGGGGATCGTTCTGGTGCGCGAAGAACAACGGCACGTCGGCGTCGGACACGGGACGCAGCAGCACGGCGCTCACGGCGCCCAGTAGACCACCGTCGTCCCGGACTGTCCCACGGTTCAGAACGCGGGCCACGGGATCATGGGCCGGTCGTCCGACGGTTCGGGGAACACCGACGCCGCCACCAGCTTGTCGACCCGTTCGCCCAACCGGCGCACCTCGGCCCGGGTCAGGTGCTCGTGCAGCACGTCGCCCAACGCGCCGGGCAGGTCGGCGCGCAACCGGTGCAACGCCTCCACGCCCTCGTCGGGCAGCGGCTCGCCGAGCCAGCCCCACAGCACGGTGCGCAGCTTGTCCTCGACGTGCAGGCAGATGCCGTGGTCCACGCCGTACACGCCGCCGTCGACGCCGTGCAGGACGTGCCCGCCCTTGCGGTCGGCGTTGTTGACCACCGCGTCGAGCACCGCCATCAGCCGCACGCGCGGGTGGTCGGCGTGCACCAGCACGACCGGCTCGCCCACGTCGTCGTGCGCCCGCAGCACCGCGCGCCAGTCCTTGGGCACGGCGTCCTCGGCGACGACGTCCACCAGGTCGCCGTCCTCGACGGTGTCCACCCACAGCTGCACCATGCCGTCGCCGAACGGGCCGGGCCGCAGCACCGTCGGCGGCACCAGGTCCAGGCCCGCCGCCCGTGACACCAGGTAGGTCGACACCTCGCGGCCGGCGAGCGTGCCGTCGGGGAAGTCCCACAGCGGACGTTCGCCGCGCACCGGCTTGTACACGCACCGCGCCTCGACGCCGTCGAGCGAGATCCGGCAGAACAGGGTGGCGTTGGACGCGTCGACCAGGCGGCCTTCCACGTCGATGCGACCCCGGGTCAGGAACTCGACCGCGCCGTCGTCGCCCGGCAGCATCAGCTCTCGTCCGCGCGGCGGTAGCCGTTCTGCCGCGGGCACACGTGGCCCTCCGGGTCCAGCGGCTCCGAGCACAGCGGGCACGGCTTGCGCCCGGCCCGCACCACGCGGTCGGCGCGTTCGGCGAACGCCCGCGCCTCGACCGGGGTGAGGAACACGCGCACCGCGTCCGGGCCGTCCTCGGTGTCGTCGAGGACCACGGCCTCGTCGATCTCCTCGTCGGTGAGCGCGAGCAGCTCGATCACGACCGCCCGGGACTCGGCGTCCCAGCCCAGCCCCATCGTGCCGACCTTGAACTCCTCCTCGACCGGCACCGCGAGCGGCTCGGTGTCGCGCAGGTCCTCGGGCACCGTCTCCGGGACGTCGGCCCCGAACCTGCGGTGCACCTCCTCCAGCAGCGAGCCGATGCGCTCGGCGAGTACGGCGACCTGTTGCTTCTCCAGCGCCACGCTCACCAACCGGGCCTCTTCAGCCGCCTGGAGGTAGAACGTGCGGTCGCCGGGCTGCCCGACTGTCCCGGCGACGAACCGGTCGGGCTGACGGAATACGTGGATGACGCGTGCCATGACAGGACCGACCCTAGGCCACGCCGGCAAGATCGGCAGCCCTCCCCCCGCACAAGACCTTGTCGGCCGATCGGTGCCTGCCTGCACGGGGAGCCGCGCTATAGGGTCGCTGCGTGGTGAAGATCGCACCGTATGGAACGTGGACATCCCCCATCGGGGCGGCCGACGCCGCCGCCGCCGGTGGCGGACCGCAATGGGTCGACCTGCACGACGGGCGCCCGTGGTGGGCCGAGGGCCGACCGGCCGAAGGCGGCCGGGTCGCGCTCGTGCGCGACGGGCAGGACCTGTTGCCGCCGCCGTGGAACGTACGCAACCGCGTGCACGAGTACGGCGGCCGACCGTGGGTGGTGCTCGACACCCCCGACGGCACCCGGGTCGCGTTCACCCACTGGGACGACCAGCGCGTACACGTCTTCGACCCGGACGCGCCGGTGCCCGAGCCGGTGCCGATCACGCCCGCCCCGGAGCGGCACCACGGCGTCCGCTACGCCGACCTCGCCGCCGGACCCGGCGGGACCGAGGTGTGGTGCGTGCGCGAGACCGTCACCGGCGACGCCCGCACCGACGTCCGCCGCGACCTGGTCGCGATCCCGCTGGACGGCTCGCCGATCCGCGTGCTGGCCGCGTCCCACCACTTCCTCAGCGGACCCAAGCCCTCGCCCGACGGCACCCGCCTGGCGTGGATCGGGTGGGACCACCCGAACATGCCGTGGGACGGCACCGAGCTGTGCGTCGCCCGCGTCGGCGAGGACACCCACCGGGTCGTCGCGGGCGGTCCCGCCGAAGCCGTCTGCCAGGTCGAGTGGGACGGCGACGACCTGCTCGCGCTCACCGACCCGCAGGGCTGGTGGAACCTGTTCCGCATCTCCCCCGACGGGACGTCGACCAACCTCGCGCCCGTCGCCCAGGAGCTGGGTGGACCGATGTGGCGACTGGGCCACCGCTGGTTCGCCACGATCGCGCCCGGCCGGTACGCGGTGCTGCGCTCGGGCACGCCCGCCGTGCTCGACGAGGCGGCGGGCACGGTCGTCGACCTCGACGTCGACCTGCCCCTGTGGCAGTCGCAGCTCGCGGTGCACGAGGGCGTGCTCGTGTCCAGCGCGGCCGGTCCGCTCGACGAGGGCACGGTCGTGTCCTACGACCTGGGCGCGGGCGTCCTGACCCGGCACACCACCCCGGCCGACCCGGCGGAGCGCGCCTACCTGCCGGTGCCCGAGGAGCGCGTGTTCGCCGGCCCCGACGGCGACGTGCCCGCCTACGTGTACCCGCCGCGCAACCCCGACTTCACCGGACCCGCCGACGAACGGCCGCCGTACGTGGTGCATGTCCACGGCGGTCCGACCGGCCGGTCCGCGCCCGTGCTCGACGTGGACATCGCGTACTTCACCAGCCGCGGCATCGGCGTCGTGTCGGTCAACTACGGCGGGTCGACCGGCTACGGCCGGGTGTTCCGGGAGCGGCTGCGCGAGCAGTGGGGCGTGGTCGACGTCAACGACTGCGCGGCCGTGGCCCAGGCGTTGGCCGACGAGGGCACCGCGGACGGCGCCCGGCTGGGCATCCGGGGCGGCAGCGCCGGCGGGTGGACCTCGGCGGCGTCGATGACGTCGGTCAAGACCTACCGGTGCGGCATGGTCGCGTTCCCGATCCTGGACCTGGCCGGGTGGACCGGCACGGGCGGCGAGACGCACGACTTCGAGTCCCGCTACGTGGAAGGGCTGGTCGGCCCGTGGCCCGCCGCCCGCGACCGGTACGTCGACCGGTCGCCGGCCAACCGCGTCGACCGGCTCGCCGGTCCCGTGCTCCTGTTGCAGGGCCTGGAGGACGAGATCTGCCCGCCCGAACAGGCCGACCGGTTCGTGGCCGCGCTCGACGGCACCGGCGTCCCGCACGCCTACCTGACGTTCGAGGGCGAGCAGCACGGGTTCCGCAAGGCCGCGTCGATCATCGCCGCGCTGGAGGCCGAGTTGTCGTTCTACGGCCAGGTCTTCGGCTTCACGCCGCCGGGCGTGCCGGTCCTGCCGCTGCGCGACTGAGGCGAGGCCGTCTCCCGCCCCCGTCGGACGACGAGGGCGGGAGACGCTGGATTCCGGGCCGGGTGAGGTCGGCGCGCGGGACGACGATGTCGAAGACGGGCAGCCTGATCGCGACGAACGTGTCCGCGTGCACGGAGTGGGTCGTGGCAGAGCGGGGCCAGGGTGGACGACGACCGCTCGACTTCGTCGCGTTCGACCTTCTGGTGGTGGGGACAGCCAGGTCTTTTATGGGACCGTGGGAAGGTGGCCGCGAACCATGAATATGACTACGACTCTGAAGATCTCCGTGCAGTCCATGACCTGCTGGGCGTCCAGGACAGCGAGAAGAACGCTCACACTCTGATCGTCGAGCGGTACGCCGCATCGAAAAACAAGGATCCCGATCCTCAGCTGGACGTTGAATACATCCTGATCAACGCAGAATTTACCTGGGGTGCACAAGCCGCCCTTGCGGGTGTGATAGGAAATGCCGTCTACGACGGCGCCAAGAGTGCCGTGCGATCTTTTGTGCGACGGTGTCGCCGGAAGGACAATTCCGGCCTTGACGCGGGTGAAGCCGAGGCGTTCGCGCTCTATGTGGTCGCTTACCTGGTCGTGCGCAAGCAGGTAGAGATCTCCCTCTGGTCGAACCATCCACCCAAGGCGGTGGCGGTGGCGAAGGAAGGAGATCACTGGATCTGCCGGTTCGAAAAGAGCTGGTTCACCCAGCTTCGAGAAAAGAAGTCGCCGGTCCGTACTCGAAAGATGGATGCCATATGGAAGAGGACCATCGAAATCAGGCTCGAAGCAGGGAGTCCAAGTATCCCGGATTCTCATTACAGGATGGGGACGGAATTGCGGTTGGCGACTCCCGCGGAAGCGCAGTCGCGCAGGCGGGGTGGCATCGCGGAAATTTACGGCGGCGAGGCGGACCGGCACGGGCTGGGTGAAAAGTTGGGAACCGTGTGGAAACGGGTGGGTTCTGAGATGCCTCAGGGGAATGTCGACACGGGCGGAATCTGCGGTGTCTAGAACTCTCTGGAATCACGAGCGAGTCAGTAGCCCTCGCGGGCAGCTTCCGGCCTGGGTTCCCTGTCGGGCCGCGACACCCACAACCTGGCCGTCGGCCCCGGCGCTGTGGCCAGGCGACGCCGGCATCCGTGCCACGGGCGAACCTGGCCTCGCCCTGCTCCACGACGGCTGAAGAGCCTTACGCCACACCAACGTCAGCTCCGCGAACTCACCCAGACCGCCGCAGATGCCCTGGCCGGCAACCACTTCAGGCACCGCTGAACCACGCCGAAACCCGTTGGGATCACGTCACTCGTCACGCGCACCGGCACCACCTGCGGAACACACAGTTCAAGGACCGTGAAGACCATACGTCGACGACCGCCATCGCGATTACGCCGTGCTTATCGAGAGACCGTGCCCCGGGCTCAGTCCGCGTACGTCGCGGCGATCGCGGCGGCCCGGTCGCGCAGTGTGGTGCGCAACCAGTCGGGGGCCAGGACTTCGACGTGCGCGCCCGGTTGCCACAGCGCCCATTCGGCGTGCCGCGCGTCCTGGAAGGTCGCCTCCAGCCGGACCCGGCCGTCGCCCTCGGTCCGTTCCGACAGGACCGCCACGGCGGTGTCCGCCAGGCCCGCACGGCGTTCCGGTGTCACCAGGGCCAGCACGGTGACCTGGTCGCCGCCGGACCGGAACCGGGTGCCGCGGTCCTGCCAGGCGCGGCCGAGGTCGACGCGGTCGGGGCGGGTCGCGGGTTCGTCCAGTTCCTCGGCGGCCAACACGCGCGACAGCCGGTAGGTGCGGTCCTGCCCGGACCGGGTGGCCAACAGGTAGGCCTGGCCGCGCGCGGTGACCAGGCCGATCGGGTCCACGGTGCGCCACGCCGGCGCCCGGTCGGCGGCGGCCCGGTAGTGGATGCGCAGCCGGTGCCCGGCCACGACCGCGCGGCGGACCTCGGCCACCACGTCGTCGGGCACCTCCTCGGTGGTCAGGCGGCGCAGGAGCAGGTCGGTGTCCGGGTCGACGAGCAGCCGGCGGACGGCGCCCGCAGCGGCGGCCCGTTGCGTCTCGGGCAGCGCGTCGACCACCTTGCGCATGGCCGACGCGAGCGCCGGGCCGAGGCCGAACGCCTGCGCGCCCCGCCGCGATCCGGCGACGAGCAGGGCCAGTGCCTCGTCGTGGTTCAGGCCGGTCAGTTCGGTCTGGAAGCCGGGCAGCAGCGTGAACCCGCCGAGCCGGCCACGTTCGGCGAAGACCGGGACGCCCGCGGCCGACAGCGCCTCGATGTCGCGCAGCACGGTGCGGGTCGACACCTCCAGCTCGCGGGCGAGCGCGGTGGCGGACAGCCGGCCGTGCTGACGCAGCAGCAGCACCAGCGACACCAACCGGTCGGCACGCACGCGGAAAACCCTACAAGGAATACATGACACAGGATGTCGTGATTCGACGGCAGGCTTGTCCGCATGACCTACGAACCGGCCACCGAGCCGAACGACCTGGGCAGGTACTTCATCGAACGCGGCAACGCGGGCGACGTCGACGGGCTGGTGGCGCTGTACGAGCCGGATGCCGTGCTGGCGTTCCCGCCGGGCAACCTCGCCACCGGGCACGCGCAGATCCGGGAAGTGTACGAGCGGTTCCTCGCCGCCAGGCCGGTGCTCACGCAGGGCCGGCAGCACGCGGCGTTGACGGGCGGCGACCTGGCGTTGACCTCGTCCACGCTGACCAGCGGCGACGTGACCGTGGAGATCGCCCGCCGGCAGCCGGACGGGTCGTGGCTGTGGGCCGTCGACCAGCCGGTGTTCGTGGCGTAGGCGGGAAGGTGGCGGGTGGGGCTCCCCCAAGATCCCCCACCCGCCACCGGGTCACAGGCCGAACGCCAGCAGCACCGTGCCGTGCGGACTCGGATACTCGGGCGAGTAGCCCGACTGCGCGTAGACCATCCCGTTCGCCACGACCGCGCCACCGCCGCCACCGGCGATCGCGCCGCCCCGGCCGGTCCGCCCGTCGACCCCGGCGAAGTCGCGGAGCGTGTCGAACGTCCACAGCACGCGGCCGTCGCGGGCCGAGTACGCCCGGAACTTGCCGTCGTTGGACCCCTCGAACACCAGGCCCGGACTCGTGGTCACGGCCGCGCCGTGCGCCAACGAGCACAGGTCCGGGTGGCCGGCCGCGCCGCCCGTGGTGCAGCCGTCCGCCGGGTTCGGCGTCTCCCACAGCACCCGGCCGGTGCCCGGGTCGACCGCGAACACCTTGCCCGGGTCGGCGAAGTACGTGGCGATGTAGAGCCGTCGGCCGTCGAAGCTCGACCCCCACTGGATGCCGGAGATGCCGCCGCCGGGCAGTGGCACGCCCAACTGCCGCCGCCACACCACCTCGCCGGTCGCCGCGTCGAACACGTGGTAGACGCCCAGTTTCTGGCCGACGCCGACCAGTCGCCGGCCGCCGACGGTGAACAGGTTCGGGGTGGCGCCGATGTCGTAGTCCAGTGCCGTGCCGTCCTTGAGCCCCGGGCAGTAGCCCTCGGCGTCGGGGGTGTTGCAGATCGCGCGCCACGTGTCGGCCTTGGTGACCTGGTTGCGCCACTTCACCGCGCCCGTGCGGTGGTCGAGCGCGAGCAGCGTGTCGAAGTCGCCCGCGCTGCCGGTGTAGTTCTGGCCGGTGCCCACGTACACGGTGCCGGTCGCCTGGTCGACGACCGGCGAACTCCACACGCCCGCGCCCGACGGTTCGTAGCGGGTGGCGCCGCTGGGCCACGTGCCGACCGCCTGCGGCTGCGGCACGGTGTAGTGCCGCCACGCCAACGCCCCGGTGGCGGCGTCGAACGCGTCGATGTGGCCGCGGAAGGTGCAGCACGGGTAGGCCGGGTCGTCGCCGGTGCCGTTGTTGTTCGCGTTCTCGCCGCTGGACGTGCCGACGTAGACCTTGCCGTCGTACACGATCGGCGAGCTGGTCAGCGTGGCCGACGGGTGCGTGTCGACTTTCGTCGTCCAGACGCGCTCGCCGGTGCGCTGGTCGAGCGCGTGCAACCGGCCGCCCAGGTCGCCGAAGTACACGCGCCCCTTCGACACGGACGGGCTGTCCCACACCAGCGGCGGTCGTTCGCCCGGCGGCAGGCCCGCCCGCAGGTCGGCCGACCACCGCTGGGCGCCGGTGCGCGCGTCCACGGCCTGGAACGTGCCGTCGTCCGAGCCGAAGTACGCGGTGCCGTCCACGATCGCGGGCTGGGAGCGCACCGGCGCCGCGGACTTCGGGTGGGCGTAGACCCATTTGAGCTTGAGCCGGTGCACGTTGTCGGGCGTGATGCGCCACTCGGCGGCGTTGTGCCGGGACCCCGACAGGTCCTTGGACCACGTGCCCCAGTCGCCATCGTGGCGTGCCGCGTCCGCAGTGCCCGCGGCCTGTGCCGTTGTGGTCAGGGCAGCCACCGAAACCGCGCACACGGCCGCGGCGGCGACTCGTCGTCGGATCGTCATGTCCTCCTCGTTCCCCTCGGTCCTCTGCCACCACCGTGGCAGCGACCGAGGGGGACGACGATCGGCGAACGGATCGGATCGGGTCGGCGAAAAGTCGATCCGGCATCCGTCGATCGACCGATTGCGCGGCCGACGTCAGTCCCAGCCGCCCTGGGCGGCGGTGGTCGCGGCGAACTCGGCGAACGTGCGCGGCTTGCGGCCCAGCGCCCGGCCGACGCCGTCGGAGACGTGCTCGTCGCGGCCTTCCCGCAGCGGTTCGATCACGTCGGCGAAGTCGGCGGGCCACCCCCGCGCGAGGAGTTCCTCGACGTACCGCTCGACGGTGATCGGCACGTAGCGCACCTCGCGCCCGGCGTGCTCGGAGATCGTGGCGGCGACCTCGTGCAGGGTCAGCGCCTCGTCGCCGGACAGGTCGTAGATCTCGCCCGAGTGGCCGTCCTCGGTGAGGGCGGCGACCACGACGTCGGCGATGTCGTCGACGTCGATGTAGGTCACCGCGCCGTCGCCGCCGGGCAGCCGCAGCTCGCCGGACCGGACGTCGGCGGCGAAGAACCCCTCGCTGAAGTTCTGCGAGAACCAGCCGGGCCGGCTGATCGTCCACTCCAGACCGCTCTCGCGCACCGCGGCCTCGCCGTCGAGGAACCGCGTCATCATCGCGGTGTCCTTGACGTAGCCGGGCACGTCGACGCTGCGGCCCGAGGCCAGCACGATCCGGCGCACCCCGTGCCGTGCCGCCCGTTCGACGAACGGCTGGACGAGGCGCATGCCGTCCAACGGCATCAGGTAGAGCGCGTGGACGCCCTCCAGTGCGCCGTCCCACGAGTCGGCGTCGTTCCAGTCGAAGAAGTACTCGCCGCCGCGCGCCGCCGCACGGACCGGTAAACCCTTGTCCCGCAGGCGGGAGACGACGCGGCGGCCGGACTTGCCGGTCGCACCGGTGACCAGGATCGGTTGTTCGGACATGCGATCAGCCAACCGCCGATCGCCGAGACGATCAATGGCTGGGAAGCTCACTTCGATGTCTGATCGTCTACGGTGGGTGGATGGACGCCGTCTCGGACCTGTTGACGGACGTACGGGCGCGCGGCGCCGTCTTCCAGCGGACGATCATGCGGGCACCGTGGGCGTTGCGGATCGTCGGCGGTGCCCCGTTGACCCTGGCCATGATGCTGCGCGGCCACGCGTGGATCGTGCCCGACACGGCGCCGCCCGTCCGCGTCGGCACCGGCGAGATCGCCGTGGTGCGCGGCGACGTGCCTTACACCGTGGCCGACTCGCCGACGACCGCGCCCACCCGGGTCGTGACCGACGACGACTACTGCACGCCGGCCTTCGGGCCGCTCGACGACGACGCCCCGGTCCTGCTCAGCGGCGCCTTCGAACGCCGGGGCGAACTCAGCGAGCACCTGCTGCACGCGCTGCCCGCCGTGCTGACCGTCCCGGCCGTCGCCCACCCGCCCGCGGCGGTCGTGGCGGACGAGATCGCCGCGGACCGGCCGGGCCGCCAACTCGTCCTGGACCGGATGCTGGACCTGATGCTCGTCGCCGCGCTGCGCCACTGGTTCGCCGCACCGCACACCGACGCGCCGGCCTGGTGCCGCGCGCTCGACGATCCGATCGTCGGCACCGCCCTGCGGCTGCTGCACGACACCCCCGACCAGCCGTGGACGGTCGCCGGCCTGGCCGCGAAGGCGGGCGTGTCCCGGGCGGCACTCGCCCGCCGGTTCACGACCCTCGTCGGCGAACCCCCGATGGCCTACCTCGCGAACTGGCGGGTCGCGTTGGCCGCCGACCTGCTGGACCGGACCGACCACACGGTCGCCACGATCGCCCGGAAGGTGGGCTACGCCAACGCGTTCGCGTTGAGCGTGGCCTTCAAACGCCTGCGCGGCACCCGGCCCAGCGACCACCGCCGTGCCCTGGCCGACCGCGCGTGATCATCGCGTGCGCCAGAGCACGGCGTGGTCGCCGTCGGCTTTCCCCGCCTGCCCGATGACGACGCCGCGGCCGTTCACGCGCGACGCGGTGCTGTAGGTGCCGTCGGGCAGCAGGCCGAGGTCGACCACCCGGCCGTCGCGGTCCCACCGCAGCGCGTGGGTCGTCCGGTCGTCGACCCACCCGTAGCCGACGATCACGCCGCGATCGCCGATCGCGGTGGCGGCCGTCGACCCGACGCCCGGAGGCGTCGAGAGTCCGGTGACCCGGCCGTGCCGATCCCAGCGCACGGCCCGGACACCCCGGTCGTCGCCGTGGTGGAGCCGCCGACGACGGTGCCGTCGACGCCGATCCCCGCCGGCCACGCGTGCGCACCGCCGGGCAGGGCCGACAACGCGGTGACGCGCCCGTCCCGATCCCACACCACAGGACGCGCGGACCCGGCACCGATCGAGAACCCGACCGCCGTACCGGCCCGGTCGACGTACCAGGCACCGCTCCGGTCGTCGCCCGGCAGGGCACCCAGGTCGACGATCCGCCCGGCGGCGTCCCACCGGGCCGCCCGCCACGCCGTCGCCGCCGTGTAGGCGCTGCCGACGACCACACCGCCGCCGATGGCGGCGGGCGTCGACGACCCGTACCCCGGCAGGACGCCGAGGTCGGTCGCCCGACCGGGCCTGGTCCCAGCGCACGGCGCGGACGCCGGTGTCAGGACCGGAGGCCGTGCCCACGGCGACCCCGTCCTCGTCGACCGCCACCGCCGTACCGACCGGTCGCCCGTCGAGGCCTGCCAACCGGAAGACCCGACCGTCCCGGTCCCAGCGGACCGCGTGCCGCGCGAGGGTCCGACCTTCGGCGTCGCGTCGGGCGCTCGTGCCCACGACGTTCCCGTGCCGGTCGATGTCCGACGCCCAGCTCGTGGTGTGGCCGGGCAGGACGTCGAGCACGGTCTTGCGCCCGGAGACGTCCCAGCGCACGGCACGGCCGGAACCGTCCCAGCCGACCACCGTGCCCCGGTCGTCGATCGCCGCCGCGTGCCCGAGCCCCAGGTCGACGATCCCGGTCGCGTCGTCCGCCGCCACGAGCAGCGCCGACACGCACACGACCACGCCCACATGCCCTGTCATGGTCCGCCACGTGGACATCGCGCCTCCGATCATCTCGGGGTTCGGCGCTTGCCCGGTACGGTCGCATCACACGCGACCACTCCACAGCCGGAGTCACCCGGATGCGGGGACGCCACCGGTCGAAGGTCGGACCCGGCCGGTCAACGCTGGTACTCGACCTCGATGGGCCGCTCCGGGCAGGTGGGGCAGACGAAGACGTAGAGGTTGCCGCCGCCGAACTCGACTCCCAACTCGTCCGGCAGCGCGGAGAAGTCCGGAACGGGCACCTCCACCACCGACTCCGGCACCACCCGGCTGCCACTGATGCCGGCGACGGCGGGATCGAGTTCCTGGTCCGGCCCCAGCCAGGTCCGCCCGGTGCCGCCGTTGGCCAGGCCGAACCGCACCTCCTTGTGGAAGGCGATCCGGGACACGACCTCCATCGGCATCCACGTCTCCCACCCGGAGATCTCGGAATCGGACACCGTGAGCAGCGGCGTCATGCGATGTCCCCGAGCGCAGTCCGGCCGGAAGGGGTCCTGGATCCACTCCATCCAGCCACCGACCTTCGTGCCCGGCGCGGCCGACAGATGCTCGCTGTAGTCCCACTTCTGCTCCCGCTCCCAGGCCACGATCCGCTCCCGTAGCCCGTCCGAGGGCAGTTCCCGCAGTTGCGGGTACTCCACCACCCGTTCCGGCGCGATCCGGCACGGGTTGGGCAGGAAGTCGACGTCGGAGTGCTCACGATCCGGCTCCGGGGCGACGGCCACTTCGGCCACCGACGCGCTGTCCCGCCACAACACCCGGAACCGCGGCGTGTAGTAGGGCTCGTGACCGCGCGGGCACCACAACACCTGGCACACGTCGGTCCCCTCGGGGAACGGCAACTCCGGCACGTCGCGCGAGTAGAACTGCGCGACCGACACCAACGGCGCCGCGACGACGGGCACCGGAACACCCGCGTCCGCCATGTGGTCGTCGTCCCCGCACACCGGCCACGGCTCGTTCGCCGGCCACAACAACGGCCCACCCAACGAGGACTCCTGGGCGGTGGTTTCCCCCCGCCGCGGATACAGCCGCACCGCGGTCCGCGTCAATCCCGCCAGCTCCGGAAACAACGCGGCCACGTCGACCGGCTTGTCCGGCGTCGTGAATCCCATGAACCCAGCCCCCCGTATCGCTGAACGATCCAGTTCCAAGATCGAGTCTGTCACCCCCGTCCGACATTTCCCGTGGTTCCCGATCAAGGCCGCGGTCACCCTGGCGGGAGGGGATACGTCCGCAATCGACGACTGGAGCCCGTGCGGCCGCGGTAGGTCGAGGCCCGGCCCGGTCGACGATCCCCTGCCGCGCCGGGATGTCGGGAGGGGACGACCCGGTGGGCCTCCGGCGGGCTCGCGCGGCCGGCCAGGCTCCTCGGTGGTGGCCACGCGGTGGCCCCTGCGGCGGGTGGCCGGGCGAATTCCGGTGGGGCTGCCGCACGGACGGACCTCTCAGGCACCGTCGGGTGGGCGGTGCACGTCCGAGCACGTACGTTCGAGCGTGGAGTGGGTGCGTTCGGACCGGTGTGCGGCACCCGGTCGGCACCGTCCCGGGTCGGCCGAGGGGCACCTTCCGATCCTGGTGCCGCCAGGCGACAAGGCGGACGATCTCCGGCTCCGGACCTTCAGTCCCGCGCATCGCGGTCCGCCTGGGTCTGTCGGCGGACCGCGTCGGTCCGGTCGCCTACGCCCTGGATCGCCTCGGCCAGGACCGGGTCGACGGCGCGGACCGTGTCGAGCGCGGCCAGCAGCGGCTCCACCAGCAGCGCCGTGTCGTCGTCGGCCAGTGCCTGCCGCACCACCACGTCGACCGACCCGACCCGACCCGCCAGCCCGCGCAGGTCCGCCGCGTTGTCCCGGGCCCACGACGCCACCGCACGGTCACCGGCCCGACGGTCGCGTTCCGCCCGCACCCGTTGCTCCGCCGTACCGGCCGCGCCGACCGCCCGCACCCGGAGATAGCGCCGTTCCGCGGCCTGGCGGCTGGCCACGCCCAGGGCCGGTGCGAGTTCGGCCCAACTCGCACCGGCCGTGCGTGCCGACTCGATCAGCATCGGCTCCCACGCCGCCAGTTCCTCCCGCAACCCGCGCAGCACGATGAGTGCCGTCAGCAGTTCCGCGGTCGACGCCTTCCCGTCGACCCCGTCCGCGACGATCGCCCGGATCGACCCGTACGCACCCGTGTCCATGCAGTCATCCTAACGACGACAGGACAGCCTGTCGTCCATATGCTGACGTTCGATTGGTCGTCATCGGCGTTTCCGGGGAAGTCGGACCCGTACGGGACGGCCCTCGCAGGGCCGTCCCGTACGCGCGTCGTAGACAGGAGGGGGACCTGGCCTGCTACGAACAAATCCGGACAAATGGGGTGGGCGCGCCGGTCGCGTGCCCACCCTCAGACGATCAGCAGGGGAACGTGCCGAAGGTCGCGCCCGGGTAGTTCGTGTGGATGTACATCAACAGCAGGGACGCTCCGTCGACGAACTCGTAACAGCCGCTCACGTTGACGGTGGAACCGTTGGCGGTGTAGCCGTAGAACGCCTGCACCGTGTGACCGTTGCAGTTGCGGTAGTACTGGGCCATCGGTCGGCCCGCGGGCCACGTCGGCGCGAACTGTGTCCAGCACGATGGTGGCTCGCTCGCCGCGATCCGGACGTCGTCCACCCGCGGCAACACCTTGTCGATGACACCACCGGGCTTTCCGATCTGCTTCGCGTTGTGCGAATCCAACACCGTCACCGCCGCGTTGCCGGACTGCGCCGCGACTTCGTCCGTCGATCCGTTCGCCGCCGCCGCGCCCGCCACTGTGCCGCCGATCAAGAGTGCCGCCGCGACGGTCATGACCAATTTCGATCGCACCGCGTTCTCCTCGGTTCGAGTCGGTCTGGATGTCCGAACGCCATGCAAACGCGGTCCTTGTCGGCTCGGCACCCGGCCAGGGCGCCGGGACAGGCCCGGACAGAGTGGGACAACCGCCCGATCACGGCTGTGACACAGTGGATCTGGATCACTACTATTGGTGGCACGAACAGCATCACGTATCAAAGTGACCGGACAAGCTGCGTGTGGACTCGGGGGAGACCGCATCGTGACGACATACGGCCCAATGGGCAGGCCGACTCCCGACTCGGTACGGGATCAAGCCCAATTCGTCGAGGCGATGGCGTGCCTCAAACGCTGGACGGGGATGACGGTCCGTGAATTGGAGAGAGCCGCCGCCCGAGGGGGAATGCGCCTGCCGCGGAGCACTCTCGCCGCGGCATTACGCCGGACTTCCGTCCCACGACAGGACCTTGTGGTGGCGTTCGTACGGGCATGCGGCGCCGATGACGACGAGGTCGACCGCTGGGTCGCGGCCCGACGTCGGGTCGTGGTGGGCCTGGAACCCGAACCGATCGAGGTGCGGGACGGCACCGCATCGATCCCGGAAGGTCCCGACGAGACCGAGCCGAAGCGGAGTGCACGACTGAAGGCCCTGGTCGCCGTGGCCGTGCTGGCGGTGTCGGGCACCGCGATGGCCGTGTGGTGGTCGACCGACGACCGGAACGCGATCCCGCCGGAGGGGGCACGCGTCCTGAGCGCGCCGGACGGGAAGACGAGGGTCGGCACGCTGCGCGTGGAGCACAAGTACTCCGTGTACTGCCGACTGGGCGGCTCACAGCCGTGGATGCTGACGTTCGTGCACACCACGGAGGTAGTGGGCTGGGTCGACGCCCGTGACCTGCCGACCGCGGACGTGCCGGACTGCGCGCGGGCGGGCGAATCGGCGCCCGCCCGCACCGGCTACCTGTGGCAGCAGGGCAAACCCGGCACGACCAGCGAACACGTCGGCGACGTGAAGCTCGGCGTCGGGCACGACGAGAACCTGCGGTGGTACGTGTTCCGCGAAGGCGAACCGTATCCCGCCAGCAGGGAAACCGGCTGGTACGCGGTGGTGGACGTGGGTGCGCCCGAGCCCAGCGTCGGTTTCGTCAACTGCTCCCAGTTGGTGCTGCCGTGCGCCCGGTGACCCCGGACGTCCGATGCCCGGGTGCCGCGCGACCCCCCGCCGCGCGGCACCCGGACGGGTCAGCGCCGCAGCGCCGGGGCTTCGCGGATGAAGGTGTCCAGGACGCCGTCGCCGATCTTGACCTTGCTCTCGAAGCGGGTCGGGGCCACGACGTCCTCGGCACGGGTCGTCAGGTCGGCGGCCTCGGCGAACCAGCGCTCGGCGCCGGCGTCGTCGCCGCCCGCCCGCGACGCCAGGCCCTTGAGCGTGGTGAGCAGGGCCTGCGCCCACAGGTCCGCGGCGTCGAGCCAGTCGGTGGCGTCCTGGGCGAATCCGTCGTCGGTGGTCGCGGTGCGGATCAGGCCGGGTGCCTGGGCGAGCGTCTCCGCGTACTTGGTCAGCTCGTCGATCGCCTTGCCGTGCTCCCCCGCGGCCCACTTCTCCCGGAACGAGGCGATCCGCCGGGCCAGTTCCGGCGCCTGGGGCTGCCAGGTCTGCCCCGGCTCGTCCAGCACCGGTGCCAGGTGGTTGAGGTCGAAGAACGCCATGAGGGCGGTCACGACCTTCTCGTCGCCGCCGCCGAGCCACTCGGCGTACTGCCGGGTCGACTTGGCGGGGTCGTACGCGCCGTCGTTCCAGGCGAAACCGGCGACGCCGAACACACCGGGCTTGCTGGCGTAGGCGAACTCCATGGGGTTGGCGATGATGCCGGTCAGGTGCGCCCCGATGCCGGGTTTGCGTTCGGCGTACGGCCCGAACAGCATGCGGCCGGCGGCCGTGTCGAAGTCGGTCGTCGGGTAGTTGTCCCACACCAGGGGCTTGCGGCCCCACACCTGTTCTGCGTCGGCCGCCTCGGCCACCTCGATCGACGTGGGGGTCACGCCCACACCCGTCCACATCATCACGACGCGCTTGTCGAGGTACTCGCGGTAGGCCTTCTTGTACGGGGTGTCCTTGACGTCGAAGTACTCCGCGGGCACCGTCTGCAACGGGCGGACGTCCTGGAGGCCGGGCAGGAACACGCCCTGCACCTTGTTCAGCAGTTCGACCTGCGCCTGGGCGAGGTGCTCCTCGGTCCACGGGCCGTACCGCCGCTCGTCCTCGGGGCAGTTCCACTTGTCCTCCCACACGTCGTCGAGCGGGATGGAGAAGGACCGCACACCGATGTCGTACATCGAACGCAGTTTGGCGGTCAGCGCGTCGTAGTCGTCGGCACTCGTGTAGCAAATGGACAATCCGGGCGCGAGCGCGTAGGTGAACTCGATGTGGCGGTCGCGGGCGGCCTCCACCAAAGTCGTCAGTTGGCCCTCGCGCGACTTGTCGAACAACCGCCGCCAGTCGTCGCGGTGGTACGGGTCGTCCTTCGGCGCGTAGATGAACGAGTTCACCTTGAGCCGGCCGTAGAACTCCATCTGGTCCATTTCCTCGGTGGCGGACCAGGGCGGACCGTAGAACCCCTCGACCACTCCCCGCTGCCTCATCGACGGGTAGTCGGTGATCCGCACGGACGGGAGGGCGTCCGGTTTCAGCAATTGCCACAGCGTCTGGACGCCGTAGAAGGTGCCGGCGTCGTCCGCTCCGGCGATCACGACGGCGTCCTTGTCGGCGGACAGGAAGTAGCCCTCGGCCGGGATGGACTGGGGAAGGGACACCCCGGCGGACTTGACGTTGGCGCCGTCCAGCTTGCCCAGGCGCACGATCATCGGCTCCCTGGGCGCGTCGAGGCCGTAGTCGAGGCTCGACACGTTGCCCACCCCGGCCTCGCGGAACGCGTCCACGGCGGCCTGGACGGTGTAGTCGTCGGCCTCGGGATCGGCGATGATCATCACCGCGTCCGGCAGGTCGATGTCCGCGCCCGAACTCTCGGCGTGCTGGGGCGTCGGCCAGATCGGCGGGACCGCACCGACCTTGTCGGGGTCGTCCCGCAAGAACAACCACACGACCGCGGAGGCGATCAACACGATGACTACCGCCAGTACTGCTATGCGCATGGATCACCTCTCGGGGAGGCGGTGCGGACGCCGTCCGGCGTCCGCACCGCGCGGAATTCGGTGGTCGCGTACGTCCGGTGACGGGTTCACGTCGGACCTTGTGGAACCCACCGGGTCAGGATCGACGGCGACCACGTTCCGCATCGTGCGGGTCGTGAACACGAACACCCCGCCGGTCATCCTTTCGTCACGTCGTCCATCCGGGACACTACAGCGCCGGAAGCGGACCTATTCGGCATCGACCGGGTTACCACCGCGAGAATCGACGAATCGTCGAGGTGAATTCGTCACGGTGTGCTCCGGTTCCTGCCCGTCCGGTTCCGGGGGAGGTGGTACCCCCGTCGGGGGCACCACCGGAAGACCCGGGACGCCCTCGGGTGAGGGCGTCCGGGTCGCGTACCGGTGTGTCGACTTCGTCGTCGGCCATCACAGGTCGCCGGGGTCGTCCCCGAAGACGCCCCTAGTCCTCGAGCAGGACCGGTCCCTGGAACTCCACGGCCGTCGCCTTGTCGGGCAGGGCCACGTACCAGCCGGGCCCGAGGTCGCCCTCCTTGACCAGGAGCGCGCCGTCCTTGATCACGGCCAGGCGATAGCCGTCCACCTCGAACCCGTCGATGTCGGTCTCCTGCACCGTGGACGGTGCCTCCAACGGGCCGTCCTGCGCCCACAGGTCGCCGTTCTCGACGTACCCGATGCGCTTGGCGGAGAGCTGGAAGTCGGTCACCGACTCGCTGATCGTCACCGGGGCGTAGACGGTGTTCACGGTCCGGTGGACGGCTTTCAGCGAACCGTTCCGGTCCAGCCAGGCGAGGCGGTCGCCCTCGACGTCGAACTTGGTGACGCCTTGCGCGAAGATGATCTCCTGGGGCTTCCCGTACAGCTCGGTCAGCGTCCAGAGGTTGCCGCTCCTGTTGAAGACGATCTCGTCGCCGTACAGCTCGAAGTCACGGACCCCGGTGGCCACGTCCGCCCAGCCCGGCCCCAGGTCGCCTTCCTTGACCTTGAGCGTGCCGTTCGGCGTGAGCACCGCCACCCGGTCGCCGCTCAACTGGAACTTCTTGACCGGGGCACCCACCTGGTGGACCGGCGGGCTGCCGAAGTCGCCTTCGGTGATGTAGAGGTCGGTGCCCTCGGTGTAGGCGATCCGGTCGCCGCTGAGTTGGAAGTCGGTCACCGAGTCGGTGTTGACCGTGTGCCAGCCGGGTCCCAGGTCGCCGGCTTTGACGTCGAGCTGTCCGTTGGTGCGCAGCACGCCGATGCGGTCGCCCAAGAGCCGGAACGACCGGATGTCGTCGCCCTGCTCGACCCATGGTTCGTAAATACTGCCCTCTTTGATCCAAAGCTTCGTGCCCTGCTGGGCGGCCATGCGCGGCCCCTGGAAGGGCGGCATGTCCGCCGACGCGGACTGGACCGGGACCAGGAGCAGGCCCGCTCCCACGACGGTCGCGAGTGCGGCCGACAGCGTCCGGCTGTGACACGTTGCCATGGTCGGTTCCTTTCTGGAGTCGGATCGGGTGAGGGCAAGGGTCCCGAGCGCCGTTGTCACGGCGTTGACTCCGCGTTGACAGCAGGCGTCACCGCCCCGCACCACGAGGACGACCAGGAGTGACCGCGGTGGAGTTCCTGCTGCCCGATTTCCGCCGGTCCGGTTCCGGAGAAGGCGCCCCCCTCGGGAGCACCATCGGAAGACCGGAGACGCCCTCACCCGAGGGCGTCCCGGTCGCGTGCCGGTGTGTCGACGCCGTCGGCCATCACGAGTCGCCGGTGGCGGAGTCCTGCCTAGTTGGCGCTCGCCGCGAGCAGCTCCACGGCCGTCGCCGAATCGTCGTCGGCCACGTACCACCCCGGGAAGAGGTCGCCGGCCTTGAGCAGGAGTGCGCCGTCCTTGATCACGGCGAGCAGGTCGCCGTCGACGTCGAACGAATCGATGTTGTTCTCCTGGTGGATGGAGGGCCCGAACAGGCTGCCTTCCTGCGCCCACAGGTCGCCGTTCTCGACGTAGGCGATGCGTTCGCCGTCGAGCCGGAAGTCGGTCACCGACCCGCTGATCGTCACCGGGCGGGCGAAGTAAGGCGTCCCGCGCATGGCCATGAGTGTGCCCTGGCGGTTCAGCCAGACGATACGGTCGCTTTCCGTGCGAAACGTGACGACGTCCCGTGCCTGTTCGAGGGGCTCGTTCAGACCGAAGATGTCTTCACGCAGGTAGAGCCTGCCGCCCTGGAGGAACACGATGTGACGATCGGTCGCCGAGAAGTCGGTGATGCCGGTGCCCAGGACAGCCCAGCCCGGACCGAGATCGCCTTCCTTCACTTTGAGCTTGCCGTCCGTGGTCAGCACCATCACCCGGTCGCCGGCGAGCTGGAACTTCTGGACCGGGGCATCGTCCTGGTGCACGATTTCGCCGCCGAAGTCGCCTTCGGTGATGTAGAGGTCGGTGCCCTCGGTGTAGGCGATCCGGTCGCCGTTGAGTTGGAAGTCGGTCACCGAGTCGGTGTTGACCGTGTGCCAGCCGGGTCCCAGGTCGCCGGCTTTGACGTCGAGCTGTCCGTTGGTGCGCAGCACGCCGATGCGATCACCTTCGAGCTGGAACTTGCGCACGTCGTCCGCCTGCTCGACCCACGGATCGAAAATGCTGCCTTCCTTGACGTAGAGCCGCGTGCCTTCCAGCACGCCGACGCGGGCGGCGTGGGCGGTATCGGCCGACGCGGACTGGACCGGGACCAGGAGCAGGCCCGCTCCCACGACGGTCGCGAGTGCGGCCGACAGCGTCCGGCTGTGACGCGTTGCCATGGTCGGTTCCCTTCGGGGTTCGGATCGGGTGGGACAAATGATTCAGGGCGTCGTCGTCACGGCGTTGACTCCGCGTTGACAGCGGATGTCACCGTGCCGCGCTACGAGGACGGCCAGGAGTGACCGTGGTGGAGTTCCTGCCGTCCGGCTCCGGTGGAGGCGGCGCCCCTGTCGGGAGCGCCGCCGGAAGACCGGGTACGTCGTGCCTAGTCGTCGCTCGCCGCGAGCAGGTCCACGGCCAGCGCCGAGTCGTCGTCGGCCACGTACCATCCCGGGCCGAGATCGCCGTCCTTGAGCAGGAGTGCGCCGTCCTTGATCACGGCGAGCAGGTCGCCGTCGAGGTCGAATCCGTCGATGTCGGTCTCCTGCACGGTGGAGGCCGCCCACAGGCTGCCCTCCTGTGCCCACAGGTCGCCGTCCTCGACGTAGGCGATCCGCTCGCCGTCGAGCCGGAAGTCGGTCACCGACTCGCTGATCGTCACCGCGCTGGCGAAGTAGGGAATACCGAAAATGGCCCTGAACACGCCCTTGCTGTCCACCCAGCCGATGCGGTTGCCGTCCGCGTCGAACTTGACGACGTCCCGGGTCTGGTAGAGCGGCTCGTTCGGGTAGGCGAGGTCTTCACGCAAGTAGAGCCTGCCGCCCTGGGCGAACACGATGCGACGGTCGGTGATCTCGAAGTCGGTGACGCCGGTGCCCAGGACAGCCCAGCCGGGACCGAGGTCGCCTTCCTTCGCCTTGAGCGTGCCGTCCGGGGTGAGTACCACCACGCGGTCGCCGGCGAGCTGGAACTTCCGGGTCGGGGCATCCACCTGGTACACGATTTCGCCGCCGAAGTCTCCCTCGGTGATGTAGAGGTCGTTGCCCTCGGTGTAGGCGATCCGGTCGCCGCTGAGTTGGAAGTCGGTCACCGAGTCGGTGTTGACCGTGTGCCAGCCGGGACCCAGGTCCCCGGCCTTCACGTCGAGTTGTCCGTTGGTGCGCAGCACGCCGATGCGGTCGCCTTCGAGCTGGAACTTGCGCACGCCGTCGGCCTGCTCGACCCACGGATCGAAAATGCTGCCTTCCTTGACGTAGAGCCGCGTGCCTTCCAGCACGCCGACGCGGGCGGCATGGGCGGTATCGGCCGACGCGGACTGGACCGGGACGAAGAGGAGCCCGCTTGCCGCGACGGTCGCCAATGCGGCCGACAGTGTCCGGTGGTGACGCGTTGCCATGGTCGGTTCCTTTCGGGGTTCGGATCGGGTGAGACCAAGGATTACGGGCGCCGTCGTCACGGCGTCGACTCCGCGTTGACAGCGGACGTCACCGCCCCGCACCACGAGGACGACCAGGAGTGAACGCGGTGGAGTTCTTGCTGCTCGGATCGCTGGAGGTGCGGTCGGCGGGCGCGCCCGTGCCGGTCGCATCGGGCAAACAGCGGGTCGTGCTGGCCACATTGCTGTTGCGCGCCAACGAGGTGGTCACGGTCGACGAGCTGATCGACCGGCTCTGGGACGAGGACGTGCCGGCCGCCGCGCGGGGCACCGCGCAGGCGTACGTGATGCGGCTGCGCAAGGTCCTGGGCGAGGGGGTGATCGGGACCGTCGACCGCGGCTACGTGCTGACGGTGGACCCCGACCGGCTCGACCTGACCCGGTTCCGCGCCGCGTTGCGCCGCGCGGACGAGGCCGCCGCCGCGGCCGATCGCGTCGCCGAGGCCGCGTGCCTGGGTGCCGCGCTGGACCTGTGGCGGGGTCGGCCGCTGTCGAACGTGCCGTCGGACCTGATGCACCGCGAGGAGGTCCCGTGGCTGGAGGAGCTGCGGTTGCACGCGGTGGAACGACGGGTGCAGCTCGACGTCGACGGCGGCGCGCACAACCGGGCCGTCGCCGAACTGCGGTCGCTGATCGCGGAACACCCGCTGCGCGAACGGTTCTGGGCTCAGCTCATGCTGGCGCTGTTCCGCGCCGGACGGCAGGCTGACGCCCTGGCGGCGCACCGCGCGCTGACCGCACGGCTCGCCGAGGAACTCGGCATCGACCCCGGTGACGAGGTCCGCCGCCTGCACCTGGCGATCCTGGCCGACGACCCGGCACTGCTCGGGGATCGCGACACGGCTCCGCCGCAGCGCGGCAACCTGCCGCCCGCCGCGGCCCACTTCGTCGGGCGCACGGCCGAGACCGTCCGGGCCGCGGGTCTGCTCCGGCCCCTGCCCGACCGGTCGTCGCCCCGGTACGTCGTGCTGTCCGGACCTCCGGGCGTCGGCAAGACCGCGTTGGCCGTGCACGTCGCCCATGCCGTGCGCGAGGATTTCCCGGACGGCGTGCTGCACGTCGACCTGCGCGGCTTCTCCCAGCAGCCGCCGTTGACCGTGCAGCGGGCGTTGACCCGGTTGCTGCGCGGCCTGGGGCTCAACGCCGAGCAGGTGCCGCTGGACGAGGACGCCCAGCAGGACCGGTACGCGTCCCTGCTGACCGGCCGGCGGATGCTGGTGGTGCTGGACAACGCGGTCAGTTCCGACCAGGTCCGCCCGCTGCTGCCCGGCGAGCCGGGCTGTGCCGCGCTCGTGACCAGCCGCAACGACCTGCGCGGCCTGATCGCCCTGGAAGGCGCGCGGCGGCTCGCGCTGGACTCGCTGCCGGCGGCGGACGCCCGCCGGTTGCTGGTCGACATCGTCGGCACCGACATCGCCGACGCCGAGCCGGACGCCGTGGCCGAACTGGTCGAGTTGTGCGCCCGGCTGCCGCTGGCCGTGCGGATCGCCGGCGCGAACCTGGTGGGACGGGCCGGCGCCGGGGTCGCCGACCACGTCGCGGAACTGCGTCGGGCCAACCGGTTGAGCGCGTTGGCCGTCGACGACGACGAGCAGGCGGCGGTGCGCACGGCGTTCGGGTTGTCCTACGAGACGCTCAAGCCCGACGAACGCCGGATGTTCCGCCTCTTGGGGCTCGTACCGGGCACGGACTTCACGCCGGAGGCCGCCGCGGCGCTGGCCGACGAGCACGAGGCCACGGCCGCGACCCTGCTCGGCAGGCTCGTCACGGCCAACCTCGTGCAGCAGCAGGGCAACCGGCGCCACCAGCTCCACGACCTGCTGCGCCTGTATGCCCGGGAACGGGCCGAGCTGGAGGACCCCGCGGAACACCGCGCCCTGGCGCTGGACCGGTTGTACCGGCACTACCTGCGGTGGGCCGACGCGGCGGCCGTCGTGCTCAACCCGGCATCGCCCCGGCTGCCCCGGCCGGAGGCGGCGGCACCCGCCGCGTTCGACGGTCCGGCGCGGGCCGTGGCGTGGCTGAGCGCCGAACGCGCCAACCTGGTCGGTGCGGTGGAGTTCGCCACCGCGCACCCGGACCTGCGGCCGTGGAGCCGGCACTTGGCCGACGCCGTCACCGGCTACCTGCACACGCACCGGCACGACAGCGACCTGCTGGCCGTGGCGACCGCCGCGTTGGACACCGCGCGGGCGGACGGCGACCGGCCGGCCGAGGCCACGATGCTGCGGGCGTTGGGGGTGCTGGACTGGAGCCTCGGCGACTACCGCCGGGCGCTGGAGCGCCTGCGGGCCGCGCTCGTCCTGCACCGCGAGGTCGGCGACGCCGCGGGCGCGGGCACGGCGCTGATCGCGTTGGGCGTGGTGCACCTGGAGGACGGCCGGCTCGCCGAGGCGGCACGGCACTTCGCCGAGGCGGCGGAGGCGGAGGTGCCGGCCGTGGCCGTGGCGGCGCTGGCCCGGCTGGGCGTGGCGCGGCTGGAAGCGGGTGACCTGACCGCGGCCCGCGCGCACCTGGAGTCCGCGTTGTCCTCGGCGGGGCCGTTGGGACTGGTGCACACCGAGGCGGTCGCGTTGAACACGCTCGGCGCGGTGCACCTGCGGCAGGGCGCGTTCGACGAGGCGATCGCGTCGCACCAGGGCGCGTTGGAGCGCTACCAGGTCCTGGGGTCCCGCCACGACCAGGCCGAGGTGTTGCAGAACCTCGCCGCCGTGCACCGCGACGCCCGCCGTTTCGCCACGGCGGTCGAGTACGGGGAGAAGGCATTGGCGCTGGCCCGGTCGACCGGGAACCTGCGCTTCGCGGCCGACACGCTCAACACGCTGGCCAGCGCGCGTGCCGGACAGCTCGACTGGGACGCCGCGGTGCGCGGCCACAGCGAGGCGTTGGGGTTGTCCCGGCGCGTCGGCTACCGGCAGGGCGAGATCACGTCCCTGATCGGCCTGGCGGCGACCGCGGTGGGACTGGGGCGGGCGGCGGCGGCCATCGACGACGCCGGGCGGGCCGCGCTCCTGGCCCGCACCACCGGGTTCCGGCTGCGCGAGGCGCAGGCGTTGACCGTGCTCGCGCACGCCGAGGTCGACGCCGGCCGACCGGAGGACGCCGCCGCGCACGCGGCCGAGGCGCTCGCCCTGCACCAGGCGTCGGGGAACCGGTTGGGCATCGCCCGTGCCCACCAGGTGCTGGAACTCGTGGCAGGGTCCCGCGACCCGGACCGGCCGGAGGAAGCCGGGGCGACGACCGGGAAGCAGGCTTGACCTCGAGCAAGGTCGAGGTCCGAGGATGATCCACATGAACGACACCGATGCCGACATCGCGGCCATCAAGCAGGTCGTGGCGACCGTGGAACACACCCAGTGCCACGAACTCGTCGACGAGTTCGTGGCACTGTTCCGGGAGGACGCCGTCTGGACCACCGGGCACGGCCGACTCCTGACCGGCCGTGCCGAGATCGCCGCGTTCACCGCCGAGGTGCTGCCGGGCGGCATGATGGGCCTCACGGCGACCTACGAGGTGGTGCACATCCTGTTCATCCGGTCCGACGTGGCGGCCGTCAAGGTCCGCCAGCGCTACCTCACCCTCGACGGCGACCCGGTCGAGGGCGGGCACGAGGGCAGTCCGCTGTACGTGATGTCCAAGGAGGCGGGCCGGTGGCTGCTGACGGCCTGCCAGAACACCGGGGTGGTCGCGGACTGAGTCACGGGGGCGGCGGGCGCACGCCGAAGTCCAGCGGGTACGGGACGAAGGTGCTGCGGTTCTCGTCCACGCGCAGCGGCTTGCCGATCGGCGGCGCCGAGCGCTGCGGGCACAGGGGACGGTCGCACGTCTGGCAACCCGGGCCGATCGGGGTGGCGGCGGCGACGTCGTCGAGGTCGGTGCCGGCCGAGTAGACCAGGCGCCCGGCGTGGCGGACCTCGCAGCCCAGGCCCACCGCGAAGGTCTTGCCCGGCCCGGCGAACCCGCCGCGACTGCGCGCCACGGTCCGGGCCACCCACAGGTAGCGCCGGCCGTCGGGCATCGCCGCCACCTGGGTCACGACGCGGCCCGGCGCGGCGAACGCGCTGTAGACGTTCCACAGCGGGCACGTGCCGCCCGAGCGGGAGAAGTGGAAGCCGGTGGCGGACTGGCGCTTGGACACGTTGCCCGCGCGGTCGACGCGGACGAACGAGAACGGGACGCCGCGCGCGCCCGGCCGTTGCAGCGTGGTCAGCCGGTGGCAGATGGTCTCGAAGCCCATCGCGAAGTGGTCGGCGAGCAGTTCGATGTCGTAGCGCAGCCGTTCGGCGGCGGCGTGGAACGTGCCGTAGGGCATGACGAGCGCCGCGGCGGCGTAGCGGGCGAGCCCGATCCTGATCAACGACCGCACGGGTCCGTGCGGTTCCCGGCTTTCCGCCGCGATCGCGTCCAATTCGTCGGCGAATTCGAGCAGGGCTATTTGGGTGGCCATGCGGAACGCCTGTTGTCCGGGCCGCATGTGCAGGGAAAGGGACAACGTCCGCGCGACCGGGTCGTAGTGATGCAGCTCACCGGCCGTGGCGAGGTGGGCGACGTCGCCGACGGTGTTCTCGACGCGGATCCCGTGCGCCTCGGCCAGCCGGGCGGCCAGGACGGTGCGCACCTCGCCCGGTCGCACGCCGATCGCCGACGCCACGCGTTCGGCCGACGAGTCCAGCGTCGGGAAGTGGTTGGCGTGGGTGTAGAAGAAGTCCCGCACGCGTTCGTGCGCGCCGGCCGCCGACTCGCCGCCCCGGTCGCCCGCCGCCGCCGCGAGTTCCCGGACCCGCCGGTGCAGGTCGATCACCGCGCGGGCCAGCTCCGGCCGGGAGCCGGCGAGTTCGCGCAGGTCGTCGACCGACACGTCGGTACCGGCCAGGGCTTCGCGGAGTTCGCCGAGCAGCCGCCCCGAGTCGTGGCCGGCGAAGAACGACGGGTCGACGCCGAACGTCTCGGTGATCCGCAGCAGCACGGGCACGGTCAGCGGCCGGGAGTCGCGCTCGATCTGGTTGAGGTAGCTGGCCGAGATGCCCAACGCGCGGGCCAGGTCGACCTGGCTCAACGCCCGTTCCTCCCGCAGCCTCCGCAATCGCGCACCCACGAACGTCTTCGCCACGCGGTCACCTCCCGGAAAGACGACCAGGGTAGGGCATGTCCGCGAAATGCCGTCTTCGCAACCTTCGCAGATCGTCGGCGGAAGATTTCCACAAATTCGCAGATTCCGCCGGTCGACGGGCCGGTACCGGTCGTGCGACGGTCGGAACGGGAATTCGGCGAGAGGAGCGCGGCAGATGAGCACCGCGGAAGAGATCACCCGGGAATGGGCCACCGCGCCGCGATGGGCCGGTGTGCGGCGCACCTATTCGGCGGCGGACGTGGTCCGGTTGCGCGGCAGCGTCGTGGAGGAGCACACGCTGGCCCGTCGGGGCGCGGAACGGCTGTGGGAGCTGCTGCACACCGAGGACTACGTGCACGCGCTGGGCGCGTTGACCGGCAACCAGGCCGTGCAGCAGGTGCGCGCCGGGTTGAAGGCGATCTACCTGTCCGGCTGGCAGGTGGCGGCGGACGCGAACCTGTCCGGGCACACCTACCCCGACCAGAGCCTCTACCCGGCGAACTCGGTGCCGCAGGTGGTGCGCCGGATCAACAACGCCCTGCTGCGCGCCGACCAGATCAGCCACGCCGAGGGCACCTCGTCGGCGCACGACTGGCTCGCGCCGATCGTGGCCGACGCGGAGGCCGGGTTCGGCGGCGTGCTCAACGCGTTCGAGCTGATGCGGGCGATGATCGCCGCCGGCGCGGCGGGTGTGCACTGGGAGGACCAGCTCGCGGCCGAGAAGAAGTGCGGCCATCTCGGCGGCAAGGTGCTGATCCCGACCGGCCAGCACATCCGCACGCTCAACGCCGCCCGGCTGGCCGCCGACGTGGCCGGCGTGCCGTCCGTGGTGATCGCGCGCACCGACGCGCAGGCCGCGTCCCTGCTGACCACCGACGTCGACGAACGCGACCGTCCGTTCGTCACCGGCGAACGCACCGCCGAGGGCTTCTACCGCGTGCGCGGCGGGCTCGAGCCGTGCATCGCGCGCGGCCTGGCGTACGCGCCGTACGCCGACCTGCTGTGGATGGAGACCTCGACCCCGGACCTGGAGGTCGCGCGCCGGTTCGCAGAGGCGGTCAAGGCCGAGTACCCCGACCGGCTCTTGGCGTACAACTGCTCGCCGTCGTTCAACTGGCGCAAGCACCTCGACGACGCCACGATCGCCAAGTTCCAGCGCGAACTCGGGCACATGGGCTACCGGTTCCAGTTCGTCACGCTGGCCGGTTTCCACGCGCTCAACCACTCGATGTTCGACCTGGCCCGCGGCTACGCCGAGTCCGGCATGGCCGCCTACGTGGGCCTTCAGGAACGCGAGTTCGCCGCCGAAGCGGACGGGTACACGGCCGTCAAGCACCAGCGCGAGGTCGGCACCGGCTACTTCGACCTCGTCTCCACCACCCTCGACCCGACCGGGGAGACCACCGCCCTGGCCGGGTCCACCGAACAGGCCCAGTTCGCGTGAGCCGGGAGGAGGCCGCCGTGCCCGACCGGATCGTGGTCACCGGAGCCCCGGGCGAGAGGTTCGAGGAGATCCTCACGCCCGAGGCGCTCGATTTCGTGGTGCGCCTGGACGACCGTTTCGCCGGTCGTCGCGCCGAACTGCTCGCCGCCCGTGCCGAACGCCGCGAGGTGTTCGCCGCCGGCGGCACCCCGGACTTCCTCGCCGAGACCGCGGCCGTCCGCGCCGACGACTCGTGGCGCGTGGCTCCCCCGGCGCCCGGCCTGGTCGACCGGCGGGTGGAGATCACCGGGCCGCCGGACCGGCGGATGGCCGTCAACGCGTTGAACTCGGGCGCGAAGGTGTGGATGGCCGACTTCGAGGACGCGACCGCGCCCACGTGGCACAACGTCGTCGACGGCCAGCTCACGCTGCTCGACGCGATCGAACGCCGCATCGACTTCACCGCCGACACCGGCAAGCGGTACGCGCTCGCCGACGAGGTCGCCACGATCGTGGTCCGGCCGCGCGGCTGGCACCTGGTCGAGAAGCACGTCGTGGTCGACGGGCGGCCGGTGTCGGCGAGCCTGTTCGACTTCGGCCTGTACCTGTTCCACGGCGGACGCCGACAGCTCGCGCACGGCCTCGGCCCGTACTTCTACCTGCCGAAGCTGGAGGGCCACCGCGAGGCGCGGCTGTGGAACGACGTGTTCGGCTTCGCGCAGGACGAGCTGGGCATCCCGCGCGGCACGATCCGCGCCACGGTGCTGATCGAGACGATCACGGCCGCGTTCGAGATGGAGGAGATCCTCTACGAGCTGCGGGAACACGGCGCGGGCCTGAACGCGGGCCGGTGGGACTACATCTTCAGCGTCATCAAGAACTTCGGCGACCGGCCGGAGTTCGTCCTGCCCGACCGGGCCGGGGTGACCATGACCGTGCCGTTCATGCGGGCCTACACCGAGTTGTTGGTCCGCACGTGCCACAGGCGGGGCGCGTACGCGATCGGCGGCATGGCCGCGTTCATCCCGAGCCGCGACGCCGAGACGAACGCGATCGTGCTGGACAAGGTGCGCGAGGACAAGAAGCGCGAGGCCGAGGACGGCTTCGACGGGTCGTGGGTGGCCCACCCCGGGCTGGTCGGGGTGTGCGCGGCGGCGTTCGACCGGCCCGACCAGCTCGACCGGCTGCGCCCGGACGTCGTCGTGACGGCCGCCGACCTGCTGGCCGTGGACCGCACGCCCGGCGGCGTCACCGAAGCCGGGCTGCGGGGCAACGTGTCCGTGGCCGTGCGGTACTTCGGGTCGTGGCTCGACGGTGTCGGCGCGGCGTCGATCGGCGGGTTGATGGAGGACGCGGCCACGGCCGAGATCGCGCGGTGCCAGATCTGGCAGTGGCTGCGGCACATCACGCCGTTGGCCGAGGGCGGCATGGTCACCGAGGAGCTGGTGCACGCGCTGCTGGACCGGGAGCTGGCGGCGGTCCGACCCGAACGCCGGGAGGCGGTACGCGAGCTGTTCACGGCGACCGCGTTGGCCGAGGACCCGCCGCGGTTCTTCACCACCGGCGCCTACGCCGGACACCTGGCCCGGTTGTAGGGGACCGCGCGGTCCCCTACGGCGGTAGCGTGCGCCCATGGGTGACGGACGGCAGGTCGACGCGGTGCTGGTGGACTGGGGCGGCGTGCTGACGGTGCCCGTGCCCGCGTTCGTCGACGACTGGCTGCGGGTCGACCGCATCGACCGCGAGCGCTACCACGTCACCATGTCCGACTGGCTGCACTCCGGGTCGGGCCCGGTCGCCGACCTGGAGACCGGCGTGCTGTCCGTGGCGGAGTTCGAGCACCTGCTCGCCGCCGAGCTGGTCACGCTCGACGGCGGGCAGGTCCACGCACCCGGTCTGCTGACCCGCATGTTCGGCACCGCGCACACGGACCCCGCCATGGTCGGGCTGGTGCGCGACCTGCGGGCCGCGGGCGTCCACACCGTGCTGCTGTCCAACAGCTGGGGCGAGGACGGCTATCCCGTCACCCTGCTGACCGAGCTGTTCGACACGCTGGTCATCAGTGCGCGCGTCGGTCTGCGCAAACCCGACCGCGCGATCTTCGACCACACCCTGGACCTGGTGGGCCTGCCCGCCGACCGGTGCGTGTTCGTCGACGACATGCCCGCGAACGTCGACGCCGCCCGCGCGCTCGGCCTGCACGCCCACCGGCACACCACCGCCGACGACACCCGCGCCGCGTTGGCCCGGCTGGGCGTCGTGGCCTGAATCGCGGACCGGAGCTGTCCTCGATTGGTCCTATCGTGGGCGCATGCTCAGCCTCCGCGCCCTCAACCGGGCCACGTTGGACCGTCAACTGCTGCTCGACCGGTCGGCGGCGACGCCCCACGAGGTCGTGGCCCACCTGGTCGGCATGCAGGCGCAGGAGCCGTTCTCGCCGTACTTCGGGCTCTGGTCGCGGGTGCGCGACTTCGACCCCCGCATGCTCGGCGACCTGCTCGTGGACCGGAAGGTCGTGCGGGCGCCGCTGCACCGGGCGACGATCCACCTGGTCACGGCCGACGACCACGGCGTGCTCGAACCCGTCCTGCGGCCGATGGTCGAGCGCCGGTTCCGGTCCTCGCCGTTCAAGGTCGCGGCGCCGTACCTGGACCGGATCGCGCCGCTCGTGCGGGAGTGGGTCGCGGAGCAGCCGCGCACGAAGGCGGAACTGACCAGGCTGCTCGGCGCGGAGTTCCCCGACGTCGACGCGGAGTCGCTCGCGGTGGCGGCGTGCCAGCTCCTGTCCATGATCCAGGTGCCGCCGCGCGCGGTGTGGGGCGCGAGCGGGCGGGCGTCGTGGACGACGGCCGAGCACTGGCTCGGGGTGCCGCGCGGCGACAAGGCGGACCACGCGGGCCTGGTGCTGCGCTACCTTGCCGCGTTCGGGCCGGCCACGGTCGCCGACGTGCGGGCGTGGTCGGGACTCGGCGGGCTCAAGGATGTGGTGGAGGGCCTGGACCTGCGCCGTCTGGTCGACGAGGACGGCCGCGAGCTGGTCGACCTGCCCGACGCCGTGCTGCCCGACGCGGACGTGCCCGCGCCGGTGCGCTTCCTGCCGGAGTTCGACAACGTGCTGCTGGGGCACGACGACCGCCGCCGGATCATCTCCGACGAGGACTACCGGCGCGGTGTCGTGGTCGGCGGGCGGCGCACGGTCCTGGTCGACGGGTTCGTCCACGGCACGTGGCGCACGACCCGCACCGGGCTCGACGTCGAGATATTCCGGCCGTTGACCCGCGCGCAGCGCGTCGACGTGGAGACCGAGGGCGCCGCGCTGCTCGCGTTCGCCGGCGTCGCGGGTGAGGTGGTGATCACCTGATGTTTGGACGATCGTCCAGTACGATCGTCCAAATGACGGTGCGAGAGCGGCTGTTGACCGCCGCCACGGAACTCATCGCGGAACGGGGCTGGGGCGCGGTCAGCACGCGCGTCCTGGCCGAACGAGCCGGGGTCGGCCCCGGAGTCGTGCACTACCACTTCGCCTCCCTGCCCGCGCTGCTCGCCGAAGCGGCCGTGGGCGCCCTGCGCACGGCCGTGTCCGGACTGCGGGACGTGCTCGCCTCGGCGGCCACACCCCGCGCCGGCCTCGACGCGGTGCTCGCCGCCCTCGACTCCCCCGACGGCCAGGAGCTGTTCACCGAGACTTTCCTGGCCGCGACCAGGGACGACACCATCCGCGCCGCGGTCGGCGAGGTGCTGGCGGAGTTCCGCCGGGGCCTCGCCGAGTGGCTCGCCGGGTTCGACGTGCCCGACCCCGAGCGGACGGCGGCCGTGCTCGCTGCCGCCGTCGACGGCCTCCTGCTGCACCGCGCGCTCGACCCCGGCCTGTCGGCCGCGGGCGTCGTGCCCGTCCTGGAACGGGTGCTGCGATGAGGATCGTGATCGCCGGCGCCGGGATCGCCGGACTCACCCTGGCCCACCGGCTGGTCGGGCACGACGTCGTCGTGGTCGACCGCTCCCCCGCGCCGCGCGACCAGGGCTACCTGATCGACTTCTTCGGGCCGGGCTACGACGCGGCCGAACGCCTGGGCATCCTGCCCGTCCTGCGCGCCCGGTCCCACGTGATCGACGAGGCCGGGTACGTCGACGCCGAGGGGCGTCGCGTCGCGGGCATCGGGTTCGGCCGGCTGTCCGCGATCCTGGGCGGACGCCTGCTCAGCATCCTGCGCCCCGACGTGGAACGCACCCTGCGCGAAGCGCTGCCGTCCGGTGTCGATCTCCGCTACGGCGCGGCGGTCGTCGACGTCGACAACCGCGCCGACGGCGTCACGGTGCGGCTGTCCGACGACACCGTGCTGCACGCGGACCTGCTCGTCGGCGCCGACGGCGTGCACTCGACGGTGCGCCGGCTCGTCTTCGGCGACGGCCACGTGCGCCATCTCGGCTTCCACACCGCCGCGTTCTCGTTCACCGACCCGGACGTGCACGCGCGGGTGGCCGGCCGGTTCCGGGTCACCGACACCGTCGACCGGCTGTTCGGCTGCTACGGCCTGGGCCGGGACCGGGTCACCGCGTTCACCGTGCACCGCACGCCGTCCACCGAGCGGCCCGCCGATCCGCGTGCCGAACTGCGCTCGGTCTTCGCCTCGGCGGGCTGGGTGGTGCCGCGCGCACTGGAACTCTGCCCGGCGGACCCGTACTACGACCACGTGGCGCAGGTCGTCGTGCCGCGCTGGAGTCGGGACCGCGTCGTGCTGGTCGGCGACGCGGCCGGTGCCGTGTCGCTGATCGCGGGACAGGGCGCGTCGCTGGCGATGGGCGGGGCGTACCTGCTCGCCGACCACCTCGACGACCCGCCCGGGTTCGAGCGCGCGTGGCGGCCGGTCGTCGACGAGAAGCAACTCGTCGGACGGTCCGGTGCCCGGTGGTTCCTGCCGTCCTCGCCCACCCGGCTGTGGGCCCGCCGCCAGGCGCTGCGCCTGTCCCGCCTGCCGATGGTGGACCGGGCCGTCGCGCACGGCATGGTCGGCCGGCCGGTGTCGTTGGAGACCCCGATAGGTTGATCGACGGGGAGAACGACCAGGGGGACTCATGGGGCACGAACTGCTCCGGGTGGCCGGGCTGCGCAAGGACCACGGCGGCGATCCCGTCGTCGACAGCGTGGATCTCACGGTGTACGCGGGCGAGGCCGTCGCGATCGTCGGGCCCAACGGCGCGGGCAAGTCGACCCTGCTGCGCTGCGTGGTCGGCGCCGACCGGCCCGACGAGGGCACCGTGCTGCTCGAAGGCCGCCCGGTCGACGACACCGACCCCGCGCACCGGGCGGCACTCGCCGTGCTGCTCGACGACGTCGAGCACTTCCCCGACCTGTCGGTGGTGGAACACCTGCTGCTCTACGCGTGGGCGCACGGCGAGGCCGACGCGGACCGCGTCGTCGACCGGGTACTGGCCGAGGTCGGCCTCGACGGCGTCCGCGACCAGCTGCCCGGCACGCTCTCGGCCGGGCAGCACCACCGGCTCGGGCTGGCGTCGTGCCTGGTCAGGCCCAGGCGCGTGCTCGTGCTCGACGAACCGGAACAGCGCCTGGACCGGGCCGGGCGTGCCTGGCTGGCCGACCGGTTGAACCGGGAGAAGGCGGCGGGCGTCGGCGTGCTGTTCTCGTCGCACGACGCGACGCTGATCGACACCGTCGCCGACCGAGCCGTGGAACCGTGACCACGTCCGCCGCGCTGTCGCGCCGGCTGCGACGGTCGCGCCGCCGCGACCCGTGGCGCTTCCGGCTGTCGCGGGCGGTGGACCGGATCACCTACACGGCGATGTTCACCGGGATCGCGCTCGGTGCCGTCGCCGAACTCCTGGCGTTCACGCCGGCACCGGACACGTTGTGGAACCCGATCGCGGTACTGGTGGGCGTCCTCGCGGCCACCGCGCAGATCGGCGTGCTGCTCGCGTTCGGTCCGGTCGTGGCACGGGGCGCGGCCCGGTTCTGGGTGCTGAGCACGCCCGTGGACCGTCGCGGGCTGCTTGTGCCGCGGTTCCTCGCGGTGCTGGCGGTGTCGGCGACGGTCGGGACGGTCGTCTTCGCGCTGCCGTTCGTGCTGATGCGCGTGAGCGGTCCGTGGTCGGTGGCGGGTGCGTTGGGCGGTGTCGTCGCCGCGTCCGTGACGGTGATCGTGCAACCGCACGTGTCACGTGCGCCGCGCCGCGTCGTGAACGGTGTCGCCGTCACGGCCTGGATGTCGATCTTGGCGCTGCTTTTGGTGCGGCCGACGATGTCGGGGATCGGCGGCGTGACCGTGCCGCTGGTGCCGGTCGCGCTCGCGGCGGTGGTGTCGACCGGTGTCGCGGTGTGGACGCTCGGCCGGCTGAACCGGATCGCGTTGGCCGCCGGAACGGAGTTGGCGTCGGCGTTGGCCGTGTCGGTGACGTTCCTGGACAGCGCGTTGTTCACGTCTTTGATGACGTCGCGCCGGACCCGCGCCCTGGGACGCGTCCGTTCCGCGCGCCTGCACGGGCGCCGATTCGCCGTGCTCCTGCGCGCCGACTGCCGACGGGTGCTGAGACTGCGCCACGTGCCGCTCGTGTGGCTCGGCCTGATCCCCGTGCCGTACGCGATCGGGTTGGGTTACGACGCCCGCACCCAGGCCGTGCTGCACCTGCTGTGCGCGTTCCTGGCCGCCGGACAACTCTCCGGCGGCCTGCGCGCGGTCTGCGGTTCGGGAGCGTTACGCCGGTCGATCGGCGGCACGGACCGCGTGATCCGCACCGCCCACCTGGTCGTCCCGACGGTGGGCACACTCGTGTGGTGCGCGGCGACCACACCCGCGCTGCCGTGGACGGGCACCGCGGTGCTGTCGGCTTTCGGCGCGGTACTCGCCGTGTACCGGATCGCGACCAAGCCTCCACTGGACTACTCGGCCCCGCTGTTCGACTTCGGCGGCTACGGCGCCGTACCGCTGACGTTCATCCTGCGCCTGGCCCGAGGACCGGCGTTGTTGCTGGTGTTCGCGTACGCGCAGATCCTGCTCAACTGGTAGCCGCGCCGTCCCACCCCGGTCGGCGGGACGGCGCGGTCGGATCACGACTCGCCGGTGATCCGGGCCGAACCGATCGAGGCCGCGGTGATCGCCCGGGCGGCGGTCTGCGTGGAGGAGTTGTTGTTCAGGTTGGTCAACGACGCCTTGTTCAGCGCGTGGACGACGAAGTCGTAGGTGTTGACCGTCGAGGGCGAGCAGGGGCCCTGGTAGCCGTAGAGGCTCGCGCTGCCCCGGTAGTAGATCTGCCGCGACCCGGCCGGAACCGGGGGTTGGTAGACGTGTTGCACGTTCTGGGGCAACGACGTCGCACTGACCGGGATGTCGTAGATGACCCAGTGGATGAGGTTGGCGTTGTCGATGTCCCGCATGATCAGCGCGTAGCTCTTGGCCCCGGCCGGTGCGCCCGACCAGGCCAGGGGTGGGGACTCGTTCTTCTTGGCCGGGTCGTTGCCGCCGCCGCTGGTGCACTCGTGCACCTTGGGGATCGTGCCGCCGTCGGCGAACGCGGTGCTGGACAGGGTGAACGCGTTCCGGGTCGGCGTGGCGGATGCCGGAGAGAGGCTGACAGCCCACGTGATGAGCAGGGCACACAGCACGATTCCTGTGCTTCTCACTGGAGGCTCCCGAGGACACTCGTGGTTCCTGTGGTCCGTCCGCGGCGCGCAGGGGCGCCGAGGCCAGGGTAGGCGGTCCGCAATCGTGCGGCTTCCCGCCGAACGTCCGGCGTTGCGGGTCGCGTCTCGACAGGCCGGTCCGGGAGCCGTGACATGGGGTCGCCGTAGTATCCGGGAAAAGTCGGGCGGATATGCCTGACCCGCAGTAATGCGGCTCGGTGGAGGTCGTTCAGCCGTCGGTGGCTGGTTCAGTTCGTGTTCGGGTCGCCGGGCGGTGCTGGCGCCGGCTGGGCGAGTCTCTCGATGACCAGCGTGGTCAGCATGGCGCGGACGGGTGACGGGCTGGGCCTTTTCTGGGCATCGTGCTTCACTCGACCCATGCCCACAAAAAGCCCACTTGAGGACGAGGTTGCGGACGCGGTCGCGCGGCTGATGCGGCGCGGGCTGCCTGTGACGCTGGCGGCAGTGGATCCGGTGCTGCTGGAGTTGCGCGGTGTGCTCGCGCGGGCGGCCGACCCCGGCGACGAGGCCAGCCGGATCGCGGCGCTGGACGGCACGCTGCGCGGTCTGCTGGCACGGTTCCCTGATGCCCGGTACGCGGCGGCGGCGCGGGCGCTGTTCGGCCTGCCACCGGCCGTGCCGGGAATGAACCTGACCGTGCGCCGCGAGCTCGCGGCCGAGCAGGCCGGCCACGAGGTGCACCACTTCCGCAAGCGGGTCGAGCCCAAGCTGGTCACGACGCTGGCGGCCGAGCTGCTGGCCGACGCGGACCGGTTCACCCGGTCGCCGCTGATCGCGCCCCGGCTTGCACCGGTGACGGCGCGGCAGCCGGTGCTCGCCGACCCGTTCGCGTGGGAGGTCGCCGAGCAGGAGGAGCAGCTGAGCTTGTTGTGGTCGGCGATTTACGCCGCCCGTGCGGAGCTGCTCACCGTCGAGCGGCTGATCAGCCTGCACAGCGAGCGCACCGACGTCATCCGGGCCGCGGTGACCGCTGCCTGGCGGTGGGCCGCCGCCCGCGCCGAGGCGATCAGCTACACCACGGCGTTCGCTCCGGACCTCGCGGTGCACGAGCTGGTGGCACTGGCCGGGTGGACGCCGGCGCTGAGTGCCGGGCAAACCTCGCGGCTGACCGAGGCCGCCGCTGGTGGCGCGAGCCGCGAGGCGTTCGTCGCGCACCTGCACGGCGAGACCGGCCTGGGTAACACCTGGACCGAAGGCTTCCTGGCCGCACTCCCATCCCCCGAGCAGGCCAGGACTGTTCCAAGCACCCCTGTTCCGCCTGACCCCGACCAGAACGGATGACCGTGACCAGCATCAACCCCGACCTGTCCACAGCGCTCGCCGCCGCCGCGGGCGGGCCGCCGCGCCGCTACGTCATCACCGGCGGCCCCTCCTCGGGCAAGGACGACCTGATCACGGCGGTGCACAACGCCGGGATCCCCTGCATGGTCGACGAGCCCGGCCGCGAGATCTACCGCAAGCACCGTGAACGTCTCGGACGCCACCTGCGCAAGGAAGATCGGCGCGAGTACTCGCTGGAGGTGCTGGAGGCGTTCGTCGCCGAGTACACCGCGCACGTGCACGGCGTGCGGTTCTACAACCGGGGCATCCCGGACGGCTACGGCTGGGAGGGCTTCTTCGGCCTCAAGCCGACCACCGAGCTCGAGGAGGCGACGGCGCGCTACCGCTACGACGCGATCTTCCTGCTGGATCCGCTGGACACCTTCGAGGACCCGGACGACATCGTGTGGGCGAAGGAGCGCGAGATCCGCCGGGTGCACGAGCTGGTGGTGCAGGGCTACTACGACGCCGGCTACGAGCCGGTGTTCGTCGCTGCCGACTCCGCGTCGGCGCGGCTGGACTTCATCTGCGCCAACCTGCGTCTGCCCAAACCCAGCCGAGGAGCGTGAATTTCCTTGTCGCGCAACGGAAAACCCGCGCTGCTCGTCTCTCCGAACAGCATCCTGGCCAACGCGCTGCTGCGCTCGATCGACCTGCTGCGGCCCCGTGTGCTCGCCGCGCGCCCGAAGCGGATCGAGTTCGTCGTCGGCACGCAGATCAACGGTGCCCCTCACCTGGGCACGAACCTGGTGCAGATCGCGGCGTTCCTGCTCGCGAAGATCGCGCGCCGAGAGTTCTCGATCGACACCGTGGTGCGGTTCGGCGCGCTGGACAACGCCCCGCACACCGTCGACCTGGACCCGGAAACCCACCACGCCTACCAGCAGACCTACTTCCACGCCCTGGGCAAGGACCAGATCGGCGAGCTGATCGAGGGCTACTACCAGGCGTTCTTCCGCTCGCTATCGGAGGCGACGGACACCGAGTACGCGGTGGAGACCTACACCGACCAGCAGGCCACCCCGGGTTTCCGGGCGGAGTTCCTGCGCACCCTGGAACGGCTGGAGGACATCCGCTGGTGGATGGCGCCCAGCCACGGTCTGGTGCACATCCGGGTGCCGTGCCCGGACTGCGGATGGGCGGAAAAACGCGCCGAGCGCACCAAGCTCGCGCACCTCGACGAGGACGGTGCCACCTTCACCGCGGTGTGCATGGACCACGGCGGCTACGAGGTGCACATCGACCCCGAGGACGACGTGCCCTACCTGGATCTCGCGACGCTGTACCGCAACTTGGTGAAGGAACGCGCGTTCGGCCGTGACACCGACGTGCTGCACGTCATGCTCAAGGGCGGCGACTGGACGTTCGGCTGCCAGCTCGTCGACGGCGCACTCGGTGCGCTGGGCACGCCGGCCGCGCAGATGCCGATTCGGGTGTTCACCCCGCAGGTGCTCGCACCGACCGGCGCGAAGCTGTCGAAATCGCTGCTGCGCGAACAGGGCCGCGCCGCGCTCCCGCCCGACGTCGAGCCATGGATGCTCGACACCACAGCCTGGCCCGGCACCGTCGACGACTACGTTGACGCACTCGTGTGGCTGGTCGGCGAACTTCTCAAGGACCCCAAGCACTTCTTCCGCTCGTTCACCGTCAAGGAACTCGGCCGACTCATGATCCAGCGACCCACCGAACCCGGCGTCCGTGCCCACGAGATGGGCATATACAAGCGCTACTTCGATCTCATCGCCACCGGCCGGAAAACCACTGAGATCCGCGTCAACGACTCCAGCCGCCGCAACATCAAGCCCGGCTCACTGATCCGCTTCAACTGCCAGGGCGACAACGTCCTGACCCGCGTCACCAAGGTCAACCGCTACACCAGCTTCGAAGAGATGTTCGACCGCGAACCCGTCGCCTCGGTCAACCCCACCGCCACCCGAGAGGACCAGCTCGCCAACATCCGCCAGATCTACCCACCCGAACGCGAAGCACTCGGCGTCGTGGCGATCGGCATCGAACTGGTCGAGCCGCCCCGGCCAGCCTGATCCACCCGCTTACGCGATCACCCGGCCCCGCAGGCGCCCCTCGTCTGCGGGGCCGGTCCATGTCGACGCCCGGGACCAGCAGTGATCGATCGCAACGACCCGGACGTCTGATCCGTCCGTTGCCGGGCCGAGCGGCTTGACTGCTCGACCCGGCAGCAGGCCCAGGGCGAGCGCCGCCGTCGCGGCCGGTGACGTCGATTGGCGTGGTGCCGTGTACTCGGGCTCCATCGCCCGCGCCAGCAAGAACTCGTCGAGCTCCTTGAGCTCCAGCGTCGTCGGCAACCGCCACGACAAGTACTGCGCAACCAGCCGCAGGTGATCCGTCCGGGTCTTCGCCCGCTTCCCGTAGGACCGCAGTTCCTCCGGATCCACCTTGAGCTGCTCGGCGAGACGGGCCACCGCGACCGGCGGCGCCACCGACACCTTGTCCGGCACGAACCCTAACCACGGCAACGTGCACAACGCCACCGCCAACCCCAGACGATCCGCCGGGCCACGCCCGCGACCAGGGTCAACGAACGCCACATCCGCCGGCGTCAGCGTAAAGAACGGGCTAACTCGTCCCGACCGATCTCCGGGAACTCCCGCAGACGCTCAAGCTCCTCGTCCGCGAACACCCGCGCCGACAACCACGACCCTCAACCCTGAAAATGCCCAGGTCAGGAGCCTACCGAAGCCATATCCGCCCGATTTTTCCCGGATACTACGGCGACCCCGACATCGGCAGCGACGTGAACGCCGATCAGTCGCGCGCGCCGGCGACGTCGTGCAGGACGAAGGTGGCGAATCCGAGTTCACGTCGCGCGCCGCTCAGCCAGGCTTCGCGATGCTCACGTGCGACGGCAAGCGCCTGGTCACGGTCCTCCGTCGTCGAGGCCTCCCGCACGGCCCAGTCGACGAGCGACCCGGACCAACTGAACTGGTAGTCGTCCCACTCGGCCACTGTGCTTACGTGCCCGTACGACGGCTCGAATCCGTGCTCACGAGTGGCTCGCACGAAGCCGGCGAGGTCGGGATAAGCGTCGGCGGGAAGCTCGAGCGCCGCCAGCGCGGAGGCCGACGGGGGGACCTCCCAGATGCTGTCGCCGACCAGCGCTTGGCCGCCGGGGCGCAGATGCCGCCGGACAGCGACCAGCGTGTCCTCCAGCCGGCCGAAGGCGTGGCTCGCACCGACGCACACCACCACGTCGAAGCCCCCGTCGGCCCAGGTGGCGGCATCCGTTTCGATCCAGCGCACACGGTCGCCCAGCCCCCGCTCGCCGGCACGCGCGGCGGCAGAGGCCGGGAGCATGTGGTCTATCCCCACGCCCGTCATCCCGGGGTGGGCAAGCAGCAACTCCTGCAGCCACTCGCCCTCTCCGCACCCGAGGTCGACGGCGCGGGCGCCGTCGCTCGGTCGCAGCCAGCCGACCAGTTCGCGTAACCGCCGGGGCGCCACGGGCGCCGCGATCGGATGGCGCAGATGGGCAATGTCGAAGATCTCGGAACGCTCCACTACGGCGACTCTACAAGCAGACTCGACCGAGGCCGGGGCATTCCGGAGTTCGAAGACCACAAGCATCACGGCCGTAGGGGCCAGGCACGACGGTCACGACGTGGCTGCCGGTTGAGAGCAGCGGCAACGGCGTGAGCGGACTGGGGTCGCCCCTCGCGAAAGCATTGGCGAACCGACTTGCCCTGCTGATGTACTGATGTGCCGGCGCGAATCTGACGCGTGACGGAGGTATCAGTTGTGACGAGCTATGACGTGCTTGCCGAGGTGTACGAGTGGCTTATCTCGGACGCGAAGTCGACGCCCCCCGAGTTCGCCGCGGCGTTCGCCGACGTCACCTGTCTCCTTCCGCCGAACGCTCAAGTCCTCGATTGTTCGTGCGGTACCGGGCAACTCGCGGTCGGCCTCGCCGGTCTTGGCATGCGGGTTGTCGCGACTGACGCCAGCGAAGCGATGGTTCGTCGGACCGAGGAGTTGTCCGAGGAATTCAAGGCATCTGTCCGGACAGTGCGGGCGGACTGGCAGGAGTTGCCCGACCATTTCGATGACGGCACCTTCGACATGGTGTTCTGCGTGGGTAACTCGCTGCACCATGCCGCGGGTGCGAGAGGCAGACTTGCCGCCCTCGAGTCGATGTCACGGCTTCTGCGTCGTGGCGGACGCTTGGTACTCACCTCCCGCACTTGGGAACTCGTGAGGGCCAGAGGTTCCCGGCTGGACATCAGTGATCGACTCGTCCGCCGGAACGGTCGCGATGCCATGGTCGTCTACCGCTGGGAGATTGCGCCGCATTGGGAGGAGGAGCACCACATCGAGATCGCGGTCGCACAAGTCGACGCAGCCGGGCCGGTTGTCGTCCGCTCGGAACTGCTGTCTTGCTGGCCCTACCGGCACGACGAACTCGAAGCCGAGTTGCACCGGGTCGGACTCCGGACGGAAAGGAGCACGTTCAACCCGGAGGCGGAGAACTACCTGGTGGTGGCGAGCAAGATATTGACAACGGGTTCACAGCCCCTGGGCCGGGCCGCACGGTTGCTCTCAGCAGACTTCTTGCCCTCATCGGCCATGCCCGTGCGGTTTCGGCCGAGCGCCCATTCGCCGTCACGATCGACGAACCCCGACCGGGACACACGCCCCCTGGCCGCGCCGTGAAGATCACCGCTGCTCGCCGATTCCCGTAAGTCCCGCCCGGTGGAATGCCCGATGAGCGGGTGTCAACCGGGACACCGCAGCGGTGGGCGGACTGCTGATCGGCTTCGCCAGGGGTCTTCACCGACGAACAAGACCTCACCGTCGCCTCGGTCCGCGCCGGCCGAACACGAGAAGCGCCACGCCCACCCCGACGCCGTCGCCCAGACGCACGCCGACTTCGCCGAAGCCCAACGCCGAGACCGCCGGACGCCTGGATCGCCGCAGTTCAGGCAAATCCGCCGGTTTTCCCGAGTACTACGGCGACCCCTCTCCGTCAGGGGATCGGCATGTCGATGAACGCCTCGGCGTCCATGGTGCGGGGTCGATCGCCGACCTGTCCGTCGCCCAACTCGACGACGCGCCATACGCCGTCGTCCCGCAGCACGAGGTCCGCGGTGACGAAGGGCAGGCGTAGACCGGCGACCAGCGGTCCGATGGCCGAGAGCTCGACGTCGGTGTCCGGCAGTTCGTCCGGGGTGGTCGGGATGGGCCGGTCCGCCGGATCAGGCCGGCGATATGGATGTCGAATACTCGATGAGACAGCAGGGTGACCCCCTGCCGAGTTTCGTCACGGTGACGATCTCCCAGTTTCTACACCCTCTCCGGGCGGCTGAATTCACGTTCGCACATGTCGCCGACATAATGTCACTTATCTCGGCAGCCTCCTCGTCACAGTTATCGTTTACGGTAAGTGGAACCCATTCTGGTTTCTGGAAACAAGAACTCTGCTAGGCTGGACAGGTGACAGTCGCCCAAGAATCGCAGGTGGACGCCCCTCGAACCCGTGCCTGCGCCTACTGCGGTCTGCCGGTCACCGCGCGCAAGCCGACCGGCAGACCGCCGAGGTACTGCCCCGCCGAGCAACGCGACTGCCAGGCCCGGGCCCGGGCCGAACGGATCACCGCGCGTGCCGCCGGGATGACGGGCGGGCCAGGCGCACTGCGCGAAACGGTGCTGGAGTTGGCTGGGCAGCTCGACGAGGTGTGGGAACCGCTCCAGGACCTCGTCGGAGTCGTGCAGGGATCACGGGACCTGTTGGGTGCCGTGCGGGACGAACTCATCGCGCGCGCCGAGCAGGCCGAACGTGCCGCCGAGGAAGCCCACACCGCACGGCAGCAGGCCGAGGACCGGGCACGCGTCGCCGAAGCCGCCCGTGACGAAGCGCTTCACCAAGCGCAGGAGGCCCGGACACAGCGGACGGAAGCCTTGCGTGCCCGCGACGCCGCCGACCGGGCGCGGCAGGATTCACTGCTCGCCCAGGAGCGGCTTCGGGCGGAACGCGACGCCGCACGCGAACAGGCGGACAAGGCCAAAACCGATGCCTCCGCGGCGGTCGCCCAGGCCGAGGCCGTCGCCGACGCCCGGGTCCGGGAAGCGGTCGAGTCGACGGCGCGGGCCCGTGAAGCCGCCGCCGTCCTGCGCGGCGAACTGGCCACCGCACGGGAACGGCTCGACGAACGGGCCACGCGCGTCCGCGACCTGGAGGCCGAGGTCGACCGCGTCCGCGACCGGCTCGCCGTCGACCTCGCCCGGATCACCGCGGAGATCACCGCCGATGCCGACGGACGCGTGGAACGGGCACACGCCGAGAACCGCGCGCAGGACGCCCGGTCACGGGAGGACCTGCACCGCCTCGGCGTGCAGACCGAACGGGCCGATCGGTTCGAGCGTGCGCACGCCCGCCTGCTCGACCGGGTGGCGGGCGTGCTGCGCGAAGCGACCGCGCCGGCCGAGGAGCACGACGCCGGACGGGAGCGGAAGGCCCTCGACACGCTGGCCGCGCTCCTCTCGGTCGAGACGACCTGACCTACCTCGGCGCCCGGAAACCGCCGATCGCCCGCTCGAGCAGTTCGGCCAGCCGCAACGGGGTGCGGTCCTCGAACATCGGACCGATGAGCTGCACCCCCACCGGCAGGCCCTCGGGAGACCGGTCCGCGGGTACGGCGGTGGCGGGCAGGCCGGGCATCGTGGCCAGACCGGCCCAGACGAGCTGGTCGAAGTACGGGTACTCGACGCCGTCGACGTCGATCCGGCGCGCAAGCGGATCGGGGTCGTGGTCGTGCGGGAACGCGGGGGTCGGTGTGATCGGGCACACCACGGCGTCGAACTCGGCGAAGAACCGGCGCCAGCCGCGGCGGTGGAGTTCACGACGGGCGTTCACCTCGAGCCAGTCGCGGTGGCTGAACACCATTCCGCGCAGCCGCGCCGCGTCGAGGCTCCGGTCGTCCACGTCCAGTCCGGCGACACGGGTCCGCACCTGCTCCTCGTCGAGGGGGAACCTGGCGACAGAGCCCGAGACCAGCAACTGCGCGTAGAGGATGGCGGCTTCGGTCAGGTCGGGCAGCAGCGGGCTGTGTCGCTCGACACGGGCGCCGCCGTCGGCGAGCGCGTCGGCCACCCGGTTCACGCCCGCCCGCACGGCCGACCCGGTGGGGATGAACGGGTGGTCGTCGAGCACCAGGACCCGGAAGTCGCGCAGCCGTTCGTGGCGTGCGGGCGGCAGCGTCACGTCGTACGCCTTGCCGAGCGTCAACGGGTCCGGCCCGGCCATGACGTCGAACAGGAGCGCGAGGTCACGGGCGGTGCGCGCCATCGGTCCGACGACGGCGAGATCGGGATCGGTCGGCGATGCCGGCTCGGTCGGCGCGACCATGCCGCGGTGCGCCGCCAGTCCGAGGGTCGGCTTGTGCGCGTAGACGCCGCAGAAGTGCGCGGGGGTGCGCAGCGAACCACCGAGGTCGGAGCCGATGGACAGCGCGCCGAACCCGGACGCCAGGGCCGCCGCCGATCCGCCGGACGACCCACCCGCCGTGCGCTCGTGATCCCACGGGTTGTTGGTCGTGCCGTGGATCTCGTTGAAGCTTTGGATGTCCTGCAGCCCCAAGGGCACGTTGGTCTTGCCGAGCACCACCGCACCGGCGGCCTTGAGCCGCGACACCTGCACCGCGTCCTCGGCCGGCACGAAGTCCCGGTGTTCCGGCATGCCCCACGTCGTGGGCAGCCCGGCCATGTCGTAGGACTCCTTGACCGTGACCGGAACACCGAGCAGTGGCCGGACCTCGCCACGGGCGCGTGCCCGGTCCGCGGCGCGCGCGGCGGCTCGCGCACGGTCGAAGTCCGGCACGCAGATCGCGTTGATCGCCTTGTCGTCGCGTTCGATACGGGCGATCGCCTCGTCGGTCAGGTCCGCCGAGGTCACCTCGCCCGCGCACAGCGCGGCGGTCATCTCTTCGGCCGTCTGAAAACTCATGAATCCGACGTTATCGACCCTCGTCGGAAGCCATAAAATACTGCTTCGCACAACGGGGAGAGCCGATGTTCCTCTCGGTGTCCGGTAAATGGACGGGCAGGTGCCCGGCGAGTCACCAGCCTTGATCGACAGTGCGTCCGCGGGCGCCGAACCGCATCTGGAGAGGAAGACCGGAACATGCCCAGACGAGAGACCGTGGTCCCCGAGGACATGAAGGACGTCCACGAGCGGTTCCGGTATTCGCCCGGCGTGAAGTCCGGGCCTTTTTGTTCATGGCCGGCCAACTGGGGCGGGACGAACACCTGAACGCGGTCGAGGACAAGGAAGCGCAGTTCGCCCAGGCGTTCGAGAACGTCGGGAAAGTGCTCGGCGCGGCCGGGGTCGCGTTCGACGATGTGGTGGACATGGTCACGTACCACACGGACATGCGCGACCTGCCGCTTTTCATCGAAGTGAAGGACCGGCATTTCACGAATCCCCACCGGTTGCCGGCCTGGACCGCGCTCGGCGTGGGCGCCCTGGCCATGCCGGGATTGTTGGCCGAGGTCAAGTGCACGGCGCTGCCGCCTGGTTGACGGGCGCGCGACCGGTCCTTTGTGGACGGTCGTGGTCGGTGCGTGCGGGATAGGCTGCTCCGGTGATCGTCGAACCGGTGCAGCCGTCCGATCCGCGGCCGGGGGAGGTCGTGGCTTCCCCGGCCGTCGGGGAGTCGGAACTGCGCGCGTTGGAACGGCTGCTGCACGACTGGCTGTCCGGCTATTCCTCGGCCGCGACCCGACGCTCGTACGGCGACGCCCTCGGCCTGGACCGGCGGTGGGTCGAGGCCATCGGCGGACTGCCCGGACCGCGTGCGGCCAGGTCGACGCCGCCCACCCGGCCGGGACGGTACCGGGACTGGGCCTGGCTGCGGTGGTGCGACCGCAACGGCGTGCACCCGTTGCGCGCCGACAGCGCCGCCGTCAAGCGGTGGCAGTTGGAGTTGGGTGCCGAAGGCGCACCCAAGTCGACGCGGGCGCACCGGTTGTCCGCCGTGGGCGCCATGTACGCGTACCTGGCCGAACACGGTGCCGTCACCGTCGACCCGACCCGGTTCGACCGGTCGCGGCTCGGGTTGGGGTCGCACCGCGACACCTCCCCCACCGTCGTCCTCACGGCCGCCGAAGTCGACCTGCTGCTGCGCACGGCCGCGACGCCGCGGCGTGGCGTGCACGCGGTCATGCGCTACCGGGCGGTGGCGATCGTCGCCCTCCTGACCCTGGGTGTGCGCATCGGCGAGCTGGCCGCGCTGCGGCGCAGCGACGTGCACACCACCCGGGGCCGGCGGGCGCTGCGGGTGACGGGCAAGGGCGACAAGATCCGCATCGTCTACCTGTCGTCGCTCGCCGCCGGCGCACTGGACGACTACCTCGCCGAACGCGACCGGTGGAGCGCGGCGGCCGTGCCCACGCTGCCCGGACGCGTCCGCGGGCAGCTCTCCCCGCTCGTCGCCACCCGCGACGGCGGACCGGTCGACCCGCGTGACATGTGGTCGTTGCTGCGCCGCCTGGCCCGCGGCGCCGGTCCGGGGCTGGCCGACGTCGCCGACCGGCTCGGCCCGCACGTCCTGCGCCACTTCTACGTCACGACCGCCGCCGAGGCCGGCGCGGAGATGACCCACGTGCAGGCCGATGTGGGCCACTCGTCGGTCGACACCACCAACCGCGTCTACAACCAGGCCGCCCGAGCGCCCGAGCGCTCCGCCGTGGACGTCGTCGAACGGGTCCTGCTCCAAGCGCGCAACGCCGGGCGGGAACCGGGTGAACTCGATCGGCTCAAGGCCGAGATCGCCCGGTTGAGCACCGCCGAGGAGACGACCGAGTCCCTGCGCACGGCGTTGCGCGCGCTGCTGGACACCCAGGACGGGTAACCGGGCCGGTCGCGACAACCGGTGTCCCGCCGTGCCGAAACCTACTCCGCCCGTTCACCGGAATGGCGGCGGGGAAGGCACCGGCGGGCGGCCATCGCGACGACCACGCCCACGACCGACACGGCGACCCCGAAGGCGACCGGCAGGCCGACGGCCTCGGCGGCGGCACCGAGCACGGGCGGACCGGCCAGGTAGGCGCAGTAGCCGACGGCGGTGACCGTCGCGATGTCGCCGGACGCGCCGACCGCCGCCGGGAACAGCGGTCCGAGGCCCGCGCCGACGCAGGCCGCGGCGGCCAGGAACACGGCCGGGTGGGCGAGGACGAGCGCGGCGGGCACCGCGACGACCGCGAGCAGGACCCCGGCGACCGCCGCGGTCCGGGTGCCGGCGGTCAGGGTCCGGGAAAGCGCCATGGCGACGGTGAACGTGGTGACCACCGCCGCGCCCGCCGTCGGTCCGGCGCCCAGGTCCCGGGCCGCCAACAGTGCCGACCAGTCCGTGACGACGCCTTCCAGGAACAACGCGCCCACGGCCAGGACCAGGACCGCCGGGCGGGCCGCACGCCGGGTCCGGGTCGGTGCGTCCGCGGGCGTCTCGGCGGGCAGGCGCGGGACGACGACGGCCAGCACGACCACCAGCACGCCGGCCACCACCGTGAAGTGGAGCCCCACCGGCACGTCGGCGGCCAGGGTCGCGCCGCCCGCGCCGACCAGGACACCGGTGCTGTAGCCGCCGTGGAGCCGGGACAGGACCCGGCGCGGGGCGATCGTCCGTTCCCACCGGACGGCCGCCGTGTTCATGGCGATGTCGAGAGTCCCGCCGGCCGCACCCAGCAGCACCAGGACCACGGTCAGCGTGACCAGGGAGTCCGCCGCGGCGATCAACGGCAGACCAGCCGCGAAGGCGAATCCCGACAGGCACAGGGTCGTGGCCCGGCGGCGGCGGATCAGGCGACCGGTGACCAGCAGCGCCGGCACCGAACCGGCCGCGATGCCGAACAGGGCGATGCCCAGTCCGCGATCGGAGAGGTCCAGGGACGCCGCGACCGCGGGGATGCGCGGTGCCCAACTCGACAGAACCGCGCCGTTGACGAAGAAGACCCACCACAGCACGAGCCACTCCCGGCCGCCCTGCCGGAAGCGTCGTCGATCCACCCCCGGACGGTCAGGGGCGGCCGGTCGACGGTAGCAGGACCCGGTGGGTCGACGTGGCGGCCGGCGGACGAGGACGGGAAGGTCGTCACGTACGCGCAGGCCGCGGCGACGGCGCGCTCGGCGTGCGCTCGCCGTGGGCGCGGGTCCGGTCCCATCCCGCCATGCGGCACGGCACTGTCCAGCGGTTTCGGGTTCGGTGATACTCGCGGGATGGGAAAGATCTACGAGCGGATCGACGGTCGACTCAAGGCGTTCGTCGAAGCGCAACCGGTGTTCTTCACCGCGACGGCACCGCTCGCCGCCGACGGGCACGTGAACGTCTCGCCCAAGGGCCGGTCGGGCACGTGGCGGGTGCTCGACGAGCGGCGGGTCGCCTACCTGGACTTCGGTGGCAGCCACGCGGAGACGATCTCCCACCTGCGCGAGAACGGCCGGATCACGCTGATGTGGTGCGCGTTCGACGGTCCGCCCACCATCGTGCGGGTGCACGGGACCGGCGTGCCGGTGTTCCGCGACTCGCCGGGGTTCGCGGAACTCGCGGCCGGGTTCGGCGAGGCCGACGGTCCGGGCGTGCGGGCCGTGGTGGTGGTGACGGCCAAGCTGATCAGCGACACGTGCGGATTCGCCGTGCCGTTCATGGACTACCGCGAGGAGCGGACGCTGCACGCCGACTTCTTCGGCCGCAAGTCCGACGAGGAGTTCCGCGGCTACTGCGAGAGCAAGGAGCACAACCAGCACAGCATCGACGGCCTGCCCGCGGTGCCGCTGCCCCTGCCGCCGCGCTGAGGTTCAGCGCTTCGTGGCGACGGTGAAGCCCGCGGGTGACGGTGCCGCCGAGCCCGCGGCGAGGCGGGGGTGCAGCAGGGGACGGCCGTAGCGGGCGGCCACCTCGCCCACCGGGTGGTCCTCGGTGGTCCAGCCGTGGTCGGCCAGCCAGGCGGCGAGGTCCGGTCGGGCACCGGCGTGCGCGATCTTCGAAAGGTCCACGCCCGCTCTCGCGCCGCCCGCGCGCAGGGCTTCGGCGGACAGTGCGACCGACCGTTCCACAGCCAGCGTGCTGCCCGGCGCCGACAGGCCGTCCACCGCGGCGAGGAAGGCGACCTCGGCGTCGGCGGACAGGTACTGCAGGAGCCCCTCGACGATCCAGGTCGTGGGGGTCGCGGCGGCGAACCCGGTGCCGAGCAGCGCCGCCGCCCAGTCGTCGGTCGCCAGGTCGGCGGCCACGGTCGTCCTGGTCGCGGCCGGTGCGACGGTGAGGACCGCGTCCTTGAACGCGAGCACGCCCGCCAGGTCCAGCTCGTACACGTGGGCGTCCGCCGGCCAGTCCAGGCGGAACGCCCGGGTGTCCAGTCCCGCCGCCGGCAGCACCACCTGGCGGGCACCGTGGACGACGTCGTCGAAGAAGCGTGTGCGCAGCCCGACGTAGTTGGCGCCCGACAGCAGCACGCGCTGCCGATCGGTCAGTTCCTCGCCGTCTTCGGGCCAGCGCACGGGGAACGGCACCGGGATCGGGGACGCCTCGACGAACGCGGCGGCGAACGGGTCCTCGGCCAGGCGGTCGGGGCGGCTGGTCTCCACGGCGCGCGCCGCCGCCGCGCCCAACGCGGTCAGGCCCACTCCCCCGGTCACGTCTCCCATGCCGGTCCTTCCCGCCGAAACGCCGTCCCGTCTGATCACCGGGCCTCTACGCTAACAGGATCGCCTGTGGCGCCGATCACTCGGACAGAGGGGGCGGTCGTGCTGGTGGGAACGGGACAACGGGACGCCGTACGCCGGGTGACCGGGCTCGCCCGGAGCACTCCGGGCCGGTTGACGCTGGTGGCGCTGCTGCTGATCGCGGTGAGCCTGACGGCCGGTGCGCTGTCCGTCCGGTCGGTCGAGCGGCGTTCCGCCGACCTGGAGACCCTCGCCGAACGCAGCGAGCCGCTCGCGTACGCCGCCCAGGAGGTGTACCGGGCGATGGCCGACGCGGACGCGACGGCCGCGAGCGCGTTCCTGTCCGGCGGGGTCGAGTCGCCCGCGTTGCGCGCGCGGTACCAGGACGACATCGCCAAGGCCGCGGTCGCGTTGTCGTTCGCCACGACGGAGACCGTGCGCTCGCCGGACCTGTCCGCGGCGTTGACGACGTTGGCCGGGCAACTGCCCGTGTACACCGGCCTGGTCGAGACCGCGCGCACGCACAACCGGCAGGGCAACCCCGTCGGCGCGGCCTACCTGCGCGAGGCGTCGGCGTTGATGCGCGACCGGCTGCTGCCCGCCGCGGAGGCGGTGTACCGGGCGGAGAGCGCGTCCGTGGTGCACGGCCTGCGGTCGGCCGGTCTCTTCCCGTACGTCGAACTCGTGCTCGGCCTGGCCGCGCTGCTCGTCCTGGTCTTCGCCCAGCGCTTCCTGACCCGGCGCACGAACCGGGTGTTCAACGTCGGACTGGTGGCCGCGACGCTGGCGACAACGGTGTCATTGCTGTGGGTGGTCACCGCCTCCGTGGTGGTGATGATCCGCGTGACGGACGCCGAGGACCATGGCGCGTACCGCGTGGACACGCTCGCCCAGGCGCGGATCGCGATGCTGACCGCGCGCGGCGACGAGATGCTCACGCTCGTCTCGCGCGGCAGCGGCGCCGGCTACGAGAAGCGGTTCACCCAGTACGACACCCGGCTGGAGGGGCTGCTCGACAACTCCGACTCGTGGCCGACCGTGCGCCCGGAACTGCTCGACCAGCACGAACGCTGGCGCACCGCGCACAAGGCCGTCCGCGACGCCGACGACCGGGGCGAGTACACGCAGGCGGTGGCGGTGGCGTTGAGCGACGGACCCGACGGCGCCGCCCGCGCGTTCGACGCGTTGGACGCGTCCCTGGTCGAGGGACTGCACCGGACGCGGACCGCGGAGAACGACATGATCGCGTCGGCCCGCGGCGCGTTGACCGGTGCGGCGCCGGTCGCGGCGTTGATGGCGGTGCTCGCGGCCGTGATGTCGGCGGCGGGCCTGTGGCAGCGGCTGAAGGAGTACCGATGAGGCGACTCGTTCCCGCGTTGGCGCTGCTGGCGTGCGTGGCGTGCGCGCCCGTGCCCAGCGGTGCGCCCCCGATCGGCGACGTGTCGGCGGTCGTGCCCAGACCGGTCGACGCGACCGAGCTGACCGGCCCGCTCCCGTCGGCCGTGCCGAACACCCCGTCGGCCGTGCCCGATCCGGCGTGCGCCGCGAACCCCACGGCGAGCCGGCGGCCGACCGGTCCGCCGCCCGCGCCGGACGCGATGCCCGCCGGGTCGACGATGGCCACGATCCGCGACAAGGGGCGCGTGGTCGTCGGCGTCGACCAGAACGCCTACCTGATGGGCTTTCGCGACCCGGTCTCCGGCGAGCTGGAGGGCTTCGACATCGACATGGCCCGCGAGATCGCCAAGGCCCTGTTCGGCGACCCGACGCGGATCCAGTTCCGGGTGGTCAGCTCCGAACAGCGGATCCCGGCGCTGCGCCAGGGCGACGTGGACATCGTGGTGCGCACGATGACGATCAACTGCGACCGGTGGGCCCAGGTCGACTTCTCGACCGTGTACTACCAGGCCGACCAGCGGGTCCTGGTGCCGATCTCGTCGTCGGCCGCGGGCATCGACGCGTTGGGCGGCAAGCGGGTGTGCGCGTCCAAGGGGTCCAGTTCGCTGGCCAACATCGCCGCGCACCCGGCGAAGCCGATCCCGGTGTCGGTGCCGTACTGGTCGGACTGCCTGGTGCTGCTCCAACAGGGCCAGGTCGACGCGATCTCCACCGACAACCCGATCCTGGCGGGCCTGGTGGCGCAGGACCCGTTCACGCGGATCGTGGGCGAGCCGTTCGCCGCCGAGCCGTACGGGATGGCGTTCCCGCAGGGGCACGAGGACTTCGTGCGGTTCGTCAACGCCGTGCTGGAGCGCCTGCGCGCCGACGGCACGTGGGCGTCGATCCACCGCCGTTGGCTGGGCGCACCGCCCGCGCCGCCGACGCCGTCCTACCGGGATTGACATGGCCGACGACGTGGACAGGCTGATCGCCGACGGCGACCGGATCACGGCCGCGCTGCTGGCCATGGACGACCACCCCGGGCACCGGCTGCTGCGCGGCGCGAGCCTGACCGGCGCGTCGCGCACGCGGTGGGAGGAGACGGCAGCGGCGATGGTCGTGCTGTGGGAGTGGTACGACGTGCACCGGGCGTTGCTGGCCCGCTGCCGTGACGCCGATCCCGACCTGCTGCGGGTGTTGCTGGCCACGCCGGTCACCGAGGTGGACGGCACCCCGCTCACCAGCGCCGGGTTGCTGGCGCGGATGACCGGGCGGCACGCGGAGATCACCGCGGTGCTCGACGAGGCGCACGCCCGGTGCGCCGACCGGGTGGCGCTGCTGACCACGCCCGCCGACCGGTTGCGGGCCCTGCCCGACACGGCCGTCGTGGCGGCGTTGCGCGTGCGGGTCGCCGCGGCCCGCGAGCGTGCGCTGTCCGACCCGTTGACGCCGGACCCGGAGGTGGCCGGGCTGGTCGACGAGGTCGCGGCGGTCCACCGGCTGCACGAGGGTTTCGCGGACCGGATGGCCGCGCTGGACGGGGTCGTCGAGGAGGTCGTGGCGACGCGGGAGCGGGCGCGGGTCGTGCGGGCGCGGGTCGTGGAACGGATCGCCGGTGATCACCCGGACGTGCCGGGCGACGACCTCGCCCGGACGGTGGCGGCGGTGCGCGCGCGTTTTCCCGACGTGCTGGAGAACGACGTGGCACAGGTGGAGCGGACGGCCGCGACCTCGCGTGACCGGGCGCGCGCGGTGCTCGAACAGCTCGCCGGGACGTTGGAGCGGCGGGCCGAGTTGCGCGGCAGGTTGTCGGCGTACCAGGCGAAAGCCACCCGGACGGGTCATGCCGAGGACGCGGAGCTGTCGGACCTGCACCGCCGGGCCCGGTCGGTGCTCTACTCGGCGCCGTGCGACCTGCGGGCGGCCACGGTGGCGGTCGGCCGCTACCAGCGTGCGGTGCTGGACAGGACGGAGGCGGGCCGATGACTGCCCTGACGTGCGCCCGGTCGGGCTGCGACGGGACGATCGACGGGGACGGGTTCTGCGACCGCTGCGGCATGGAGGCCCCGCCGCCGGCCGCCGCCGGAACCGGCCCGCTCGGGTCCGGTGCGGGTGGATCGGCGGGCACCGGATCCGCCGGCGGCGGTCCGTCCGCGGTGTCCGGTGCCGGCTCGACGGGTCCGGGGCCGGTCGGTACGGGATCGGCCGCGAACGGTGCCGGGACCGCCGGCCCGGACGGGAGCACGTCGTCGGGAACGGGAACCGGTCCGGCGGCGACCGGCTCGGCGGCGCGACCCGGGGTCGGGGCCGCCACCGGACCGTCCGGTACCGCACCCGGCACCTCGGCGTGGTCCGCGCCGACACCGGTACCCGAACCCCGGACCGGCTCCGGATCGGCGGGCAGCCGGTCACGGCGGTCCTCGACCCGGTCGGCCGGGCGCGGACGGCTCGGCGCGGGACTGGTCGAGGTGCCGCTGGTCCCCTACCGGGACCCCAAGGACGCCGTGCTCACCGACCCGGAGGTCCCCGAGGCCAAGCGCTATTGCAGCGGCTGCGGACGTCAGGTCGGCCGGAGCCGGGACGGCCGGCCGGGCCGGGCCGAGGGGTTCTGCGCGGAGTGCGGGCACCGCTACTCGTTCACGCCCAAGCTGGTGCCCGGCGAGGTGCTGCACGACCAGTACGAGGTGCTCGGCTGCCTGGCGCACGGCGGCCTGGGCTGGATCTACCTGGCCGCCGACCACGCGGTGAGCGACCGGTGGGTGGTGCTCAAGGGCCTGCTGGACTCCGGCGACGAGGACGCGATGGCCGCGGCCATGGCCGAACGGCGGTTCCTGGCCGAGGTGGAGCACCCGAACATCGTCAAGATCCACAACTTCGTGCGGCACGCCGACCGCGCCACCGGCGAACTCGTCGACTACATCGTCATGGAGTACGCCGGCGGCACGTCGGTCAAGGACATGATCAACCGCCTGCGGCTGGCCGGCACCGGACACGAGTCGCTGCCGCCCGCGCAGGCCATCGCCTACGCGCTGGAGGTGCTGCCCGCGTTGGGCTACCTGCACGACGTCGGCCTGCTGTACTGCGACTTCAAACCGGACAACGTGATCCAGACCGAGGAGCAGCTCAAGCTGATCGACCTGGGCGCGGTGCGCCGGGTCGACGACCGCCAGTCCCCGATCTACGGCACGATCGGCTACCAGGCGCCGGAGATCGGCAAGGCCGGCCCGTCGGTGTCCTCCGACCTGTACACGGTGGGCCGGGCGTTGGCGGTGATGACGTTCCGGTTCGACTTCCGCACCACGTACAAGGAGTCGCTGCCCGAGGACGTGCCGCTGCTGGACCGGCACGACTCGTTGCGCCGGTTCCTGGTCCGGGCCACGCACCGCGAGCCGCGCCGCCGGTTCTCCTCGGCCGAGGAGATGGCCGAGCAGTTGACCGGTGTGCTGCGGGAGGTGTTGGCGCAGGAGGACGACGTGCCGCGGCCGGGCCTGTCGCGGCGGTTCACGCCCGAACGGCGCGCGTTCGGCACGGACGGCGTGCCCGACGCCCGCGCGGTGGCCGCCGCGCTGCCGGTGCCCAACGTCGACCCGGCCGACGCGGCGGCGACGTTCCTCATGACCGCGTCCGGCGATCCCGACGAGCTGCGCGCGGCACCGGCCGTGACGACCGAGGTGCGGTTGCGGCTGGCCCGCGTGCTGGCCGAGGCCGGGCGCACGGAGGAGGCCGCCGAGGAACTCGACCACGTGCCCGCCGACTGGCGCGGCCGCTGGTACCGGGGCGTGGTGGCGCTGGTCGCGGGCCGTCCGGACCGGGCGCGGAAGCTGTTCGACGGGGTGTGCGACCTGCTGCCCGGCGAGGCGGCGCCCAAGCTCGCGCTGGCCGCGTGCGCGGAGCTGGCGGGCGAGGACGCGGCCCCGTTCCACCGGGTGGTGTGGCGCACCGACCGGTCCTACGTCAGTGCCGGGTTCGGGCTGGCGCGCGCGTTGCTTGCGGTCGACGACCGGGACGGCGCGGTGGCCGTGCTGCACTCGGTGCCCGCGACGTCGAGCCACCACCTGGCCGCGCAGCTCGCGGCGGTGCGGGCGCAGGCCGGGGGCGGGCTGTCGGACGTGCTGGCCGCCGGCACCCGGCTGGCCGGGCTCGACCTGGACGCGCAGCGCCGGGCGGAGATCACCGTCGAGCTGCTCGCCGCGGCGCTGGCCGCCGTGCGCTCGACACCGCCGCCACCGGGCCGGCTGCTCGGGTTCCCGCTGGACGAACCGGGTCTGCGCACCGGACTGGAGCGCTGCTACCGGCAACTCGCCCGGCACGCGGACACCCCGGAGGAGCGGATCGCGCTCGTCGACCGCGCGAACGCGGTCCGGCCCAGGACGTTGGTGTGATCATGGACTGCTGCCCGGAGTGCGCGGCGCCGGTGTCGGCGCAGGACCGGTTCTGCGAGGCGTGCGGGCGCAACCTGCGGGTGCGCCGCACGCCGGTGGGCGGACCGGACTCGCCGGCCGCGACGCGGTGCGCGTGCGGCGGCACGGAGTTCGACCGGGACGCGTTCTGCACGCGGTGCGGTCTGGCCCGGGGCGGCGGCCGGGACCGGGTCGAGTTCACGCTGCCCGGCGTGGCCGGGGTGAGCGACCGGGGTCGACGGCGGCGGCGCAACGAGGACTCGATGGCGTTCGGCCGGGTGCGCGGGCGGGGCGTGGCGGCCGTGGTGTGCGACGGGGTGGCGTCGTCCGAACGCGCGGAGCAGGCGTCGCAGACGGCCGTGGACACGGCGTTGGACGTGCTGCTGACCGCGATGCAGTCGGGTGGCGACGCGGAGCGGTCCACCGCGGACGCGGTCGTGGCGGCGGACGCGGCGGTCGCCCGGCTGGCCCGGCCCGAGGCGCCGGAGCTGGCGCCGTCGTGCACCTACGTGTCGGTGGTGGCGACCGAGGACTCGGCGACCGTGGGCTGGGTGGGCGACAGCCGCGCCTACCTGGTGGCGCAGGCCGGTGCCGCGTGCCTGACCAGCGATGACACGTGGGCGGCGCAGTTGGTCGCGCAGGGCGTGCTGACCGAGGAGGAGGCGCTCACCGACCGGCGCGCGCACGTGCTGTCGCGGTGGTTGGGCGCGGATTCGGGCACGGACGCGCCGCGCACGGTCACGTTCCGGGTCGAGGTGTCGGGCCTGCTGGTGCTGTGCAGCGACGGGCTGTGGAACTACCTGCCGGAACCGGAGGACCTGCTCGAGGTGCTGCCGCGCGGCGTCACGCCGGTCGAGGTCGCGCGGGAACTGGTCGAGGTCGCCCTGAAGTCGGGCGGCCACGACAACGTCACGGTCGTCGTCGTCCAATTGCGGGGTGGGCATGGGGCTTGAGTTCGCCGTCGAGGTCTTCCACAACGAGTACCTGGCCGAAGGGGCCGACCGGGTCGACGCGATCGTCACCGTGACCGCGTCCGGCGATGGCGCGGAACCCGTCGCCGCGGACCGGATCGCCCAGGTGATCGTGGTCGACACCTCCGGTTCCATGCGCTACCCGCCGGCGAAGTTGGCCGCCGCCAAGGAGGCGACCCGGGCGGCGATCGACTCCTTACGCGACGGCGTGCGGTTCGCCGTGGTCGCGGGCACGGAGACCGCGCGGGTCGTGTACCCGACGTCGGGCCCGTTGAAGAGCGCGTCGGCGACGACGCGGAAGAACGCGAAGGCGGCGGTCGCCGGTCTGCGCGCCGACGGCGGCACCGCGATGGGCACGTGGTTGCGCACGGCCGACCGGCTGCTGTCGCGGCACGAGGGCGGCATGCGGCACGTCATCCTGCTGACCGACGGCCGCAACCAGCACGAGACGCCCGCCGAGCTGTCGGCCGTGCTGGCCCAGGTCGCGGGCCGGTTCACCGGCGACTGCCGGGGCATCGGCACGGACTGGGAGGTGGGCGAGCTGCGCCGGATCGCCGAGACCCTGCTGGGCACGGTCGACATCGTCACCGACCCGGCGGCGCTGGCCGCGGACTTCCGGGCGATGACCGGCACGGCGATGGACCGCGCGGTCGCGGACGTGTCGTTGCGGTTGTGGACGCCCGAGGGCGCCGAGGTCGTGTTCCTCAAGCAGGCCGCGCCGTCGTTGGCGGACCTGACCGACCGCCGCGCGGACGCGGGTCCGCGCACCGGCGACTACCCGACGGGCGCGTGGTCGGGTGCGGAGAGCCGCGACTACCACCTGTGCGTGAAGGTGCGGCCCGCGCCCGTGGGCGACCGGCGGATGCTCGCGTCCCGGGTGAGCCTGGTCGCCGGGGACGAGGTGCTGGGCGGCGGCCTGGTCCTGGTGCGCTGGACCGAGGACTCGGCGCTGTCCACGCGGATCAACCCGGAGGTCGCCCACCACACCGGGCAGGCCGAGATGGCGCAGGCGATCCAGGAGGGGTTGGAGGCGCGCAAGGCCGGAGACGTGGCGACGGCGACCGCGAAGCTCGGCAAGGCCGTGCGGCTGGCCCACGAGTCCGGGCACACCGACACCGCGCGCCTGTTGGCCCGCGTGGTCGAGGTGGAGGACGCGCCGTCGGGGACGGTGCGGCTGCGCGCGGGCGTGACCGACGCCGACGAGATGACCCTGGACACCCGGTCGACGATGACCAAGCGCGTCGGGAGGGGGTGATGGCCGCCTGTCCGTCGGGCCACGCGACCGCCGCCGAGGACTACTGCGACGTGTGCGGCGCGTCCCTGGCGGAACCGGACCCCGGAGAGTCGCCCGTCCCGGCCTTGGCGGACTGCGCGGCGTGCGGGACGCCGCGCGAGGGCCGGTTCTGCGAGGAGTGCGGCCACGACTCGCTGGCCCCGGTGCCGGTCGTGCGGTGGCACGCCCGCGCCGCGCCCGACCGCGCCTATTTCCGTCGCGTGCTCGCGGTGGGCGGGCCGGACGCGGACACGCTCGTGTTCCCGGTCGACGACCGGCCGTGCCGGTTCGACCTGACCGGGCCGCGGGTGACGGTCGGGCGCGGTGGGTCGCGGTCCCGCGTCCCGGACCGGGAACTGGACGACCCCGGGGTGTCCCACCTGCACGTCGAGTTCGTGGCCGACGGTCCCGGCTGGGCGGTGGTGGACCTCGGGTCGACCAACGGCACGACGGTGGACGACGACCCCCGCCCGCTGCTCCCCCACACCCCGCGCCCGCTGGCCGACGGCTCCCGCGTCCACCTCGGCGCGTGGACCACGATCACCGTCCATTCCCACTGACCCGCGAGTCCTCCGCCCGGACACCCTGAAACACGCGCTCGGGCACCTTCTTCCGGGTGAACGCCGCCGCCCGCCGCCGGTCCGGACGTTCCGATGACCGCCGAACAGCGGTCACGAAGGGTGATGGGCGTGGTGTCCGCCTGATGTGTCCGTGGCGTGCCCGTAGGGCTGTCGCAGTGGTGTGCGCCGGCACAGGTGGCCAGGTGGGTACGACATCCCGGTGAACCGCCGCGCGGTCCGGGTGTCGGCGCGTCGGCGTACACTAGTTTTATCTCGAATTGTTCGACGTTGAAGTACCTGGGCCGGAGGTTCGGATGGGCGATGCGGTGGACCTGGTCCTGGCGCAGTGGCGGGCCGAGCGCCCGGACGTCGACGCGTCGCCGTTGGCCGTGCTGGGCCGGGTGCTGCGGCTGGCCCGACTGCTCGACCGCGACCTGCGCGAGTTCCTGGCGCCGTTCGACCTCGAACCCGGCGAGTTCGACGTGCTGGCGACGCTGCGCCGCGCGGGCGGCCACCGGGGCATGACCTCCGGCGCGTTCCTGGACGCCGCGCTGGTCACCGCCGGGGCGATCACCAACCGCATCGACCGCATGGTGGCCAAGGGCCTGGTCGCCCGCGTCCCGGACGCCACCGACCGGCGGGTCGTGCGGATCACGCTCACCGAACGCGGGCGCACGATGGTCGACGGCATGCTCGGCGACCACCTCGCCCGCTACACCCGACTCCTCGACCCGCTCGACACGCGCACCCGCCAGGTCGTCGCCGACGCGTTGCGGTCGCTGCTCCAGCGCTGCGAGTGATCACGCGGTCAGGCTGAACGCGTTCTTCGCCCGCTCCAGCGACTCCGGCGACGCCCCCTGGCCGGGGTTCTCCGTGGCCAACGCCTGGTTGACCGCGACGAACGGCCGCATCCGCGCCTCGTAGGCGGCCGGCGCGTGCGCCGGGTCGCGGTCGAACTCCTCGGCCAGCACGTGCGCACCCACCAGGGCCAGGCTCGTGCCCTGCCCGGACAGCGGGGACGGGCAGTGCGCGGCGTCGCCGAGGAGCACCACGCGCCCGTCGTGCCACCGGTCCATCACGACCTGCGCCATGGCCGCCGAGTAGAAGTCGGGCGCGGCGCGCATCGCCTCCAGCACGCGCGGCGTGTCGCCGGCCAGGTGCGCGAGCCGTTCCGACAGGTGCGCCCGCCACTGGTCGGGCTCGCGGCGCTCGTCGGCCGAGGTCGGCACGCCGACCGTGATCCGCAGCCGGGCGTTGCCGTGCACGGGGTAGGCGCACCACGTGCCGGCCTCGTCCTGGGTCCAGGTCTGCCAGTCGGCCAGCTCCAGGAAGTTGTCCGCGCCGAACACCGCGACCTGGGCGCCGAGGTGGCGCACGAACTCCTCGTCCGCGCCGAACACCAGGCGGCGGACGGCCGACCGCAGCCCGTCGGCGCCCACGACCAGGTCGAACGTGCGCCGGGTGCCGCCGGCGAACGTGACCTCGCCGTCGGGGGCGATCGCGACCGGGGTGTCGCCGAAGACGATCTCCACGTCGTCGCGCACGAGGTCGTGCAGCAACGTGGTCAGGTCGTCGCGCGGCACCTCGATGTCCGCCGAGTCGAGCATGCCCGCGCTGTAGGTCATCTCGGTGGAGCGCCACAGTTCCGTGCCGGCGGCGTCGTGCATCGACATGCCGCGCATGCGGGTGCGGGCGGCCCGGGCGCCGGCGAGCAGGCCGAGCCGGTCGAGCACGTCCAGGGCCGGGCCGCGCACGTCGAGCGCCTGCCCGCCGGGGCGCGGGCCGGGCGCGCGTTCGACGACGACCGGGGTGTGGCCGCGCCGGTGCAGGGCGGCGGCGAGGGTCAGTCCGGCGATGCCGGCGCCGACGACGAGCACGGTGCTGTTCATGGGAGAACCTCCTCGATACGGTGTACGAGAAGGACTGTACGAAGTACGCGACAACGCCGACAACCACTGTTTACGCAGTTCAGCACTAGTGCACTGGTCGGCGAAGAGCGATCTTCACCGGTCCTGGCCGCCCTAGTGCACCAGGAGGAGTGACGCATGTCTCAGGACGAGGCGCCGTACCGGCGCGTGGCCGCCGAGATCCGCGACCGCATCGCCACCGGAGCGCTGCGACCGGGCGACCGGGTGCCCTCCACGCGCGCGATCACGCGGGAGTGGAACGTCGCCATGGCCACCGCGACCAAGGTCCTGACCCTGCTGCGCCAGGAGGGCCTCGTCGAGTCGTCGTCGGCCGGCACGGTCGTGGCCTCGACCGCCGGTCCGCGCGACCGCCCACGCCCGGCGGCCGAGGACCTCACCCGGACACGGGTCGTGCGCGCGGCCGTGGAGATCGCCGACGCCGAAGGCCTGGCCGCCCTGTCGATGCGCGGCATCGCCGCCCGACTGGGCGTCGCGCCGATGTCGATCTACCGGCACGTCGCCGGCAAGGACGACCTGGTGCTGCTGATGGCCGACGCCGTGCTGTCCGAACTGCGCCTGCCCGCCGGACCCGACGCGCCACAAGGCTGGCGGCCACGCCTGGAACTGGCCGCGCGCATGCTGTGGCGGGTCCACCGCGCCCACCCGTGGCTCGCCCACCTGGGCCCGCTGACCCGGCCCACGCTGATCCCCAGCCTGCTGGACTACTCCGAGTGGTGGTTCGCGACGCTGTCCGGCCGGGGCCTGGACCCGGCACTGGTACTCGACCTCAACGTCGTGCTGTACAGCCACATCCAGGGGCTGGCCGTGCAGCTCGAACGCGAGGCGCAGGCCGTGGACGACACCGGCGTCTCCGGCGAGCAGTGGATGCACGAGCAGGAGTCCGAACTCGCCGCGCGCCTGGCCGACGGCGGGCACCCGGCGTTCGCCTCGGCCATGGCCTGGTTCGGCCGGACCGGCTACGACCTGGACTTCGACGCGTTGTTCGAACGGGCGCTGACCGCGCTGCTCGACCACCTGGCCGGACTGCTCGGATCGGGTCGGTGACCCCGCTTCGGGAAAACGCGCGGACGTGGGACCATCGCGCTGTCCCTTATGGGCCTTTCCTCGTCGAAGCTTCCGCGGGGCCACCGCCGCCCGGTTCCACTACCGCCCGTCCGTCCGGTAGTGGAACCGGCTCTCGCGCACCGGGTCAGGACGTGCCGCCCCACACCGCCGGCTTCTCCAGCACCGCGAACACCGCACCGGCCGGATCGGACAGCGCGGCGGCGGTGCCGCTGGGCGTGGGACGCGGGTCGACCAGGATCGTCGCGTCGAGACCACGCGCCGTGTCCAGCACCGCCGTGGCGTCGGTGACCGCGAAGTACGCCAGCCAACCGCCCTCGGCGCTCGTGTGCCGCGCCGCGAGCGGACGCTGGTCCGCGCCGGTCTCGTAGACGGTGTAGTCGGCGTCGGGCGTCCGCGGCCGACAGCCCAGTTCGTCGGTCCAGTACGGGTCGTCGGCGGCGGGCACGCCGTGCAACTCCAACCACGCGGGCTCGCCGGGACGCGGCGTCGGCGCCCACGGGCCGTGCAGCGCGCGACCGGTGTCGGTGGCCGCGCCCCCGCGCAGCTCACGCGGCCGGCCGGCGGCGAACACGATCCGCCACGCCGTCTCGGAATGCGGGCGCACGTGCGTCGCCAGCCGGTCGCCCACCCAGCCGGTGAACGAGCCGTCGGGCTCGGCGAGCACCGTCCAGCCCAGCAGGGTGGCGTAGAAGTCGGCGACGGGTTCGGGGTCGGGAGTGGTCAGTTCGAGGCGGCGGACACCGCGCGTCGGCTGCGGGTGGGACACGGGATGGTGGTCCGATCGTGGGGGGTGCGGGGCGGATCACTCATCCTCCGTATCCCACCCACGACGGGCAATGGTCTGATCGGGTGGTCACCCCGCCCCGCTCAGCGCAGCCGCTCCAGCCCCCGCGCGGTGTGCGCCAGCTCGGTGGCCAGCCGCAACAACTCGGCGCCGCCCGTGCCGTCGGTCGCCGCCGTCGCGATGTCCTCGGCCGCGCACCGCAACTGGAACAACCGGTCCTGGAGATCGGCGAGTTCCTCGCCCGACAACACCACGGCGTCGTCGGGCAGACCCCCGCGCTGCACGGCCGCACGGCGCTCGTAGGCACGCTGCCGGCACGGCTGGGCGCAGTACCGCCGAGGCCGGCCGATCCGTCCGGTGTCGGGAAGGGGACGGCCGCACCACGCGCAATGACGGGTGTCGGACCGGCGCGGTGCGGCGACGGTATGTCGGGTGGCCAACTCCATGGCCGGCGACGGTATCCGGCTACCGGCCGGTCACCACCACGCCACGCCGCCGGGGCAGACTCTGTACCCGTGACGTCGTCGCACCCCTACCTGGCCCAGTCCACGCCCCGCGCGTTCGCCCACCGCGGGTGGCACCTCGGCGATCTCGCCGGCATGGAGAACTCGCTCCTGGCGTTCCGCCGCGCGGTCGCCGAGGGCTACCGCTACCTCGAAACGGACGTGCACGCCACGTCCGACGGAGTGGTGGTGGTCCACCACGACGCCACCCTCGACCGCACCACCGACGCCACCGGCACCGTCACCGAACTCCCCTGGTCCCAGGTGTCGAAGGCACGCGTCGGCGGCCGGGACCCCGTGACCCGCCTGGAACACCTCCTCGAAGAACTGCCCGACGCCCTGGTCAACATCGACGTCAAAGCCGACCGGGCCGCCGGACCCGTACTGGACGTGTTGCGGCGCATGGACGCCTGGGGCCGCGTGTGCCTGGCCTCGTTCTCCGACGCCCGCCTGCGCCGCCTGCGCCGCGCCGCCGGACCGCGACTGCTCACGTCCATGGGCCCGCACCAGGCCGGCGTCCTCTGGCTCGCCGCCCGCGTACCCGCCCTCGGGTTCGCCGTCGGCGACGCCGTCGCCCAGGTCCCCGTCCGCCAGGGCCGGCTCACCGTCGTCGACGAGCGCTTCGTCCGCGCCGCCCACCGACGCGGCCTGGAGGTGCACGTGTGGACGGTCGACGACGAACCGACCATGCGCGCCCTGCTCGACACCGGCGTCGACGGACTCGTCACCGACCGGCCCGACCTCCTGCGCGACGTGCTGCGGTCACGCGGCCAGTGGCCTGCCGAACCCGCCCCGGAGTGAACATTCCTCGGCTTCGCGATATCGGCTCGGCACCGGGTACCCGATGATCGTCTCCACGCACCCCTCGGGGAAGTACAGTCCGCCTCCATGAGCGTGGCCGACGGCACTGCACCGGGCATCGACCGCAAGCGCGAGCAGCGGGGCTGGACGTGGTACGACTGGGCGAACTCGGTGTTCCCGACATCGGTCGCCCTGGTCTTCCTGTCCGGCTACCTCAGCGCCGTCGCCGAACAGGCCGCCCGCGCCGACGTCGTCCGCAACGGCCCGAACGCCTGCGCCGAGAGCCGACTGCGCGACTGCGACATCTCCCTGTTCGGCGCCCACTTCCCCGCCGGATCCCTCTGGGGCTACCTGCTGTCGCTGTCCACCGTCATCCAGGTCGTCGTCCTGCCGATCATGGGCGCCATCGCCGACCGCTCCCAGAACAAACGCCGCATGCTCGCCGTGTTCGCGTTCACCGGCTCCGCGGTCACCATCGCCCTGGCCCTGGTGTCCGGATCGGACTGGGGACTGGGCGTGATCCTCTTCCTGATCGGCAACGTCTGCTACGGCGCGTCCATCGTCGTCTACTACGCGTTCCTGCCCGAGATCGCCGACCCCGACGAACGCGACGGCGTCTCCACCCGCGGCTGGGCGTTCGGCTACCTCGGCGGCGGCCTCGCCCTGGCCCTGCACCTCGCGCTGTTCCTCGGCCACGACGCCCTCGGCCTGAGCGAATCCACCGCCGTGCGCATCGCGTTCGTGCTCTCCGGCCTGTGGTGGGCCGGCTTCACGCTCATCCCCCTGGCCCGCCTGGGCCGCCACCGCGAACCCCGCCCCGTCGAAGCCGGGCAGTCCGTCGTGTCCGCCGGCTTCACCGAACTGCGCACCACGCTGCGCCAGGCCCGCACCTTCCCGCTCACTTTGGCGTTCCTGGGCACCTACCTGCTCTACACCGACGGCATCACCACGGTGAACTCCGTGTCCGCCCAGTACGGCCGCGAAGAACTCAAGTTCGACGAGACCGTCCTGATCGCCACGATCCTCATCGTCCAGTTCGTCGCCTTCTTCGGCGGCCTGCTGCACGGCTGGGCGGCCCGCCGCTGGGGCGCCAAGAACACGATCATGGCCAGCCTGTGCGTGTGGATCGTCGTGATCACGGGCGCGTTCTTCGTCCAGGCACAGCAACCCACCCAGTTCTACGCCCTGGCCATCGGCATCGGCATCGTGCTCGGCGGCACCAACGCGCTGTCCCGGTCGCTGTTCTCGCAGATGGTGCCGCCGGGCCGCGAAGCCCAGTACTTCTCCCTCTACGAGATCGGCGAACGCTCCACGTCGTGGCTGGGCCCGCTGGTGTTCGCGGGCGTCGGCCAGGCCACCGGCTCGTTCCGGCTGGCCATCGTGTCGCTGATCGTCTTCTTCGTCGTCGGGTTCGTGCTGCTGATCTTCGTACCGGTCCGCCGGGCGATCATCGCGTCGGGGAACCGGGTACCGGCGAAAGTGTGACGCGCGGACGCACCACGGCCACCGCGACGAGCGTCAGCAGCCACGCCGCCGGAAACTGCCAGGCAGCACCCGGATCGGGCACCGTCGCCGCGACCGCGAGCACCACCGCGGTCGCGGCGGCCCACCACCAGCGGACCGGTTCGGGCAGCGGCGCCTCACGGTGGTGCCCGACGTGCATCGCGACCGCCGTGATCAGCGACGGCACCGCGAACACGACCGCGAGCCAGCCCGGCTCGGCCCGCACGAGCGCCGTCACCACGGGCACGAGCGACACGGCCGCGCCGAGCGTCGCCGCCACCCGCGCCGTCGTGCGACGCCCGGTCACCAACGCGGCGAACGCGACCACCGCCGCGATGTCGAACCACGGCAGCGGACGCGCCCCCTCGACCAGCGACGCGACCGTCAGCGACTGGGCGGCCAACACGACCTGGCCGAGCAGACCGACGAGCGCGACCGTCCGCGCCACGCCCCCGATCCGCGTGCCCGCCGCGAACCGGACCCGCACCGACAGGGCGACCGTCGCCGCGAACTCGCCCCAACCCGGCCACCCGTGCTCGCGGTCGAGTTCGTCGGTGCGGTCGTCGAGCAGCGTCGCGACCATCTCCTCCTCGCGATCGGCCCGGTAGTCCGCGGGCAACACACGCAACAGGCGGCGATAACGGCGTTCGAGCGGCGTCATGCCGTGCTCCCCTTCCGGTTCAGGACCGCCGAGGCGGCGCGGACGTTCGCGGACAGCCGGGCCACCTCGGCGGACAACGCGCGCACACCCGCGTCCGTGAGCTTGTAGTAACGGCGCAGGCGGCCCTGGTGGACCTCCTCGCGGCCACGGTCGGCCCAACCGTCCGCGACCAGCCGGTCCAGCACCCCGTACAGGGTGCCCACGCGCAACGTCGTGCGCCCGTCCGACAACTCCTCGACCGCGCGCACGATCGCGTAGCCGTGCCGTGACTCGTCGGCCAGTGCCGTGAGGATCAGGAACGTCTGCTCGGACATGGCTTTCATACCCCGAGTTATATCGGACGGCAGTATATGTCGTCCACCAATAGTGGATATGGAACGTCCTGGTTCAGGTGTAGGGTCGGCCCGTGCGGATGAGCGAAGGCGTGGAATGGGCCGTCCACTGCTGCCTCGGCATCGCCTGGGCACCCGACGACCGCGCCCTGCCCGCCGCACGCCTCGCCGCCTACTACTCCCTGCCCGCCCCCTACCTCAACAAACAACTCCAAGCCCTCACCCGCGCCGGAATCCTGGCCTCGACCCCCGGCCCACGCGGCGGCTTCCGCCTCGCCCGACCCCTGCACGCCATCACGCTCATGGACGTCGTGTGCGCGATCGAGGGCACCGACCCGGCGTTCCGCTGCACCGAGATCAGGCTCAACACACCCGAGGGCCGCGCCACCGTCGACCCCGGCGTGCCATGCGCCGTCGACCGCGCCATGAACCGCGCCGAACTCGCCTGGCGCCGCGAACTGGCCGGCCAGACGCTGGCCGACATCCACGCCTCCGTGCACCCGGACGTGATCGCCGGGGCACGCACGCACTTCACCGACTGACCCCCAGCGCGCCCCCGTCCACAGCGGACCCCGCGTCCCCCGTCGACAGGCGGCTCGTTCGCCCCCCGCTCCCGCGAGCGGCGTCGCAGGCGTCGCGCCACCACCGCACGCCCGTCGCACCCGACGCCGGATGCCGACGGCGTCACTTGCGAATACCGGTGAACGGAGACCGGTCCACCCGGCAGCCTTATACACGGCCCGCTACTCCGACGAGAAGTGCTTACCTCTTTCGAGGGAATCTCTCGCCCCGGCGACAGAGGCTCACCGACGTTGCCCCTGCTCAGTCGACCTAAACCGCATAGACGCAGAGTGTGTACCGCCGCGCGGCGCACCGGGTCACCTGGACGAGTGAAGGTTCGATGTATTCTCATGTGACGCAGTCGCGACTGCGCTCTCGAGAACGGAACCGATCGAACGGAAATCAGTCCCCGGGCCGTCGACCGCCGGCCGCCTTCGAGAAGCATCGACACGAAGGTGAAAAAAGTAGTGGCCCCCCGCGCCAACGAGGGGCCACCATGCCCTGGTGCCCGACTGGCCCATCAGCGTGCCCAGGTGTTCCTTCGTCGCGTATGGCTCCTCGGAACGGGGCGAACGGTATGTCACGTCCCTGCCACATATCAAGCTTCTTGGACGCGACAAGCCGCAAAGTTGCAGGTCTGACGTGGGCATTGCCGCCCGATCGTGTGGTTACCCTTTCCCGCTAAATGCGGATAACGCGCACTTCTTGGACGTTCTTGGACGTTCTTGGACGGATTCGCACCGGTCAACGGCGAAAAAATCGACCGCCGGCTAGGCGATTCGGGCGGTCGGTGCCAGGATTGGCGGCGCCGTCGGACAAGAGCGCCAACTCGCGCCCGACGGCGCCGTCGGAATTCCGGCGGCATGTTCATTCCAGTCCCGACTGGCCCGAACCGCGTTCCCCGCCGACTTCGGCGGGGAACGCCACAAGCGCGCTTACGGAGCAATGACATGAATACGAAAGCGGGTCACATCTGCGGGCACCACGGCACCCGCCCGCGCACCTCGTGCCCGTCCCACAACCGCGTCTCGCCCGCCGAAGTCGTCCTGGCGGTGGCGACGCTGGTGTTCACCGGTGTGCTCCTCGACGCGGCCCACCCGGTCCGAACGGCCGTCTCCGTGCCGGTCGCGGTGGTGCTCCTCGTCGTCATCGTGGTGCGGACCCGACCGGGCCTGCTGATGCGACGACTGCTGCACGCGCTGGTGACCGCTGAGGCGGGTGCCACCGCGTGAACGCCGCCGAACACGAGTCCGACCCGGCCGCGGACGCCGTGACCGTGTTCCACCGGGCGGTCGCCCGGCTGTTCACCGTCCACGACGTCGCCACCCGCCCCGAGGTCCTCCAAGCGCTGGAAAGCGGCCGACTGGCACGCTTCGCGACCTACGCCGAGTGGCTGTTCGACCTGCCGCTGACCACCGACGAGTCCCAGCGGATCAGGTCGTTGTACGACCACTGCCTCATCTCCGAGCGCCCGCGGCGGCACGACGGCCGGCGACCCGCGTCGAAGCAGGAGGCGACGGCGGACCACGACGCGGTCGTCGACCGCCGCGCCCGGGATCGGGCACCGACCCGCACCGACCACGTGCCACGCCCGAGTCTCGTGATCCAGGCGTACACCGAGGAGTCCTTGTACGTCCGCGTCAAACAGCCACTGGACGTGGACGTGCACAAGGCGTCCACGGCGCTCGACTCGGGCACCGCGCTCGAGCCGATGCTCGACACCGAACTCCAGGCGACGAACGCCGCCGAGTTCGCCGACCTCCTCGGCCTGATCCAGCTCAGGTCCGGGTTGACCCCGCCGCGGATCGCGCGGGCTTCGGGCATCGCCCGGAGTCAGGTCTACTCGATGCTGCGGCGGGGAACACTGCCGACCCGCCAGGACCAGGTGGTGCAGTTCCTGCGGGTCTGCGGTCTGCCGCACCACCAGATCATGCGCATCGTCCGGCTGTGGCTGGAGCTGCGCGGACACGCCAGACAGCCGTCGCCCAAGGCGGACTCCCCTGCCGACCGGACGCTGGCCGAGTTGACCCGCGTGCTGTCCGACATGATCGACAAAGCCTGCGCCGGCGAGTCGGCCGACCTGGGGCTCGTGATCACCGAGCCGTCCGACGCCGCCTGATCGTCCTGCCAAGACCGCCGGGAGACGTCCTGGTGGTCTTGGCTTTGTGTTTTCCCGATCGAGTTAAAATTCTGTCCACACTGAAGGAATAGAGATTATCGAGGCAGGGGGGCGGTCCGCCGGGAACAGGCGCCCACTAGGGTGACGCGCCGTGGAGCCGACGACGACACCCGATCCCACCGACGCCCTGTCCGCCGCCCATCGCGGCGGACCGACGGGCCGGTTGCGGTTCTTCTTCGGCCCGATGGACTGCGGCAAGTCCACGCTCGCCCTCCAGATCGACCACAACCAGGCCCGGCAGGGCCGCGACGGGCTGCTCCTCGTCCGTCACGACCGCTCCGGTTCCCCCGCCATCACCAGCCGCATGGGGCTGATCCGGCGTGCGGTCGAGGCGCACGAGGACGTGGACCTGCGTGAACTCGTACGCGAACGGCGGGCCCGCGGCGGGCGGGTCGACTACGTGATCGTCGACGAGGCCCAGTTCCTGTCCGCCGACCAGGTCGACCAGCTCGCCGAACTGGCCGACGACGGCGGCGTGGACGTGCACTGCTTCGGCCTGGCCACCGACTTCCGCAGCACGCTGTTCCCCGGCTCGCGACGCCTGTTCGAACTGGCCGACGAGCTGCACGCCATCCAGGTCGAGGTGCTGTGCTGGTGCGGGCACCCCGGCCGGTTCAACGCGCGGGTGCACGACGGCGACGTCGTCCGGGCCGGGAGCACCGTCCTGGTCGCCGACACCGCCCCCGCCGGCGACGTGCGTTACCAGGTGCTGTGCCGACGGCACTACCGCACCGGATCGCTGGGCCCCGGTCATGCGCTCCTCCCCCGCCCTACCGCCACCCTCGACCGATGAGCGCCAAGCACAGCGCGGGCATCGTCCTGCACCGACTGCACGACGGGCGGCGCGAGGTGCTGCTCGGCCACATGGGCGGGCCGTTCTGGGCGCGTAAGGACGCCGGAGCGTGGTCGATCCCGAAGGGCGAGACCGAAGGCGACGAAGATCCCGAAGTCACGGCGCGTCGCGAGTTCGTCGAGGAGCTGGGCCTGCCGGTGCCCGAGGGCGACCTCGTGCCCCTCGGGCAGGTGCGCCAGTCGGGCGGCAAGGTCGTCACGGCCTTCGCCCTGGAGGGCGACCTCGACCCCGAGGACGTCGTGCCCGGCACGTTCAGCCTCGAATGGCCGCCGAGGTCGGGCACGGTCCGCGAGTTCCCCGAGGTCGATCGCGTGGCCTGGTTCGATCTGGCCGAGGCGCGGGTCAGGCTGGTGAAAGGCCAGGTCCCGCTGCTCGACCTGCTTGATCTTTAGTCCACACTGAAGTCATCGCTTTGATCAAATGTGAGGGGTCGGCGTTTGGGTGCGGGCCGGTCGGGTGACCCTCGGGGTACGCGTCGGAGGACTCGCCCGCCGTGCGACCGGGCCGATACGGAGCGTGTACGCAAGATCGGCAGACCCCGAACTGACGTTGGGTGACCACAGTGGAGACAGCCGTCACGACAATCGCGTCCAGCCCGCCGTCACGTCGCACTACGTGTTCGGTCTAAGCTGACGCAGCCGCTCGTCAACTGCCGGTACTGCTCCATCAGTGTGATGAAGAGTCCCGACAGCTTGATAACGCGTCACGATCTCGCCGCGATTGCATCCCTTAGGAGGAAGCCTTCGTTGACGGGTGAACGACGTCACTGAGGGCAACCAAGACCATGAAAGCCGGGAACGAACGGAGCAGTCCGGTCGTTGCACTCGGTGAGCAGCAAGCCTGGGCCCCGGCCCTGAGCCGAGCGAAAGGACACCGCCATGGCCGACCGCGTTCTCCGGGGTAGCCGGCTCGGAGCAGTCAGCTACGAGACCGACCGCAATCACGACCTCGCCCCGCGCCGGTCGGTGCGGTACGCGTGCCCCAAGGGGCACGACTTCGAGGTCCCCTTCTCCGACGACGCCGAGATCCCGCACACCTGGGAGTGTCGCCTCCACGGGCAGGAATCCAAGATCATCGACGGGAACGAGCCGGAGGCCAAGAAGGTCAAGCCGCCGCGGACCCACTGGGACATGCTGCTGGAGCGGCGCTCGATCCCGGAGCTGGAGGAGCTGCTCGAGGAGCGCTTGGAGGAGCTGAAGGGCCGGCGCACCCGCACCGCCTGATCCGACTGTGACGGAAGGGGCGGTCCCGACACCGGGACCGCCCCTTCCGTCGTGCCCGCCGCTACCGGTTCGCCGGTGCCTTGGGCTTGGGCGCGAACAGGTCGCGCAACTGCGTGTAGCGCCGCCGCAGGCCCCACTTCGTCACGCGGATCAACGCCTCGCGCACGATGTCGCCGCTCATCTTCGACACGCCGACCTCGCGCTCGGTGAACGTGATGGGCACCTCGACCACCCGGTAGCCCAGCTCGATCGTCCGCCAGCCCAGGTCGATCTGGAAGCAGTAGCCCGCCGACGCCACGTTGTGCAGCTTGAGGTTGCGCAGCACGTCCGCCCGGTACGCGCGGAACCCGGCGGTGATGTCCTTGACCTTCGCGCCGAGCGCGATCGCCGAGTACACGTTGCCCATGCGCGAGATCAGCTGCCGGTGCCACGGCCAGTTCACCGTGGTGCCGCCCGGGACGTAGCGGGACCCGATCACCAGGTCCGCGTCGCCCAGCGCCGCCAGCATGCGCGGCAGGTCCTCGGGCGCGTGCGAGCCGTCGGCGTCCATCTCGACGAGTACGCCGTAGTCCCGCTCCAGGCCCCAGCCGAAGCCCGCGATGTACGCGGCGCCGAGCCCGGCCTTCTCCGTGCGGTGCAGCACGTGCACGCGGTCGTCGGCGGCGGACATGCGGTCCGCGATGTCACCGGTGCCGTCGGGGCTGCCGTCGTCGACCACGAGGGCGTGCACGTCGGGCAGTGCCGCGTGCAGCCGCGTGACGATCTTCTCGATGTTGTCCCGCTCGTTGTAGGTCGGGATCACCACCAGCACCGGCCCGGGTTCGCGGTCAGGCTTCGCCTGCTGGTCCGCCATCCGTGTCCTCCTCGCCGACCCCCGGTTCCGGGGTGGTCGGACGTGCTCGTCGTCGTGTCAGGGTCAGGCTGAAGGCCAGGGCGCCGAGGGCGAGCGCGGTCATCACCCACTCGGGCCATGGACCCAGCCGGGTTGCCAGCGTAGCCTCCCCGCGCAGCGGCAGTTCGGCCACCAGCGCGTCGGGCGTGAACATCCCGGTACGGGCGGTGACCGACCCGTCGGGTTGCACGATTGCACTGACGCCGCTGGTCGCCGCCACGACGACCGCCTTGCCGTGCTCCACGGCACGCACGCGCGACATGGCCAACTGCTGGTAGGTCATCTCGTTGTAGCCGAACGTGGCGTTGTTGGTGGGGATCGCGATGATGTTCGCGCCCGCCGTGATCGAGTCGCGCACCACGGAGTCGAACGCGACCTCGTAGCACGTGTCGATCGCCAGCCGGACCTTGCCGACCTCGAACCCCTTCGGGTCCGTGCCCGGCAGGAACGTGCCCGCCCGGTCGACGGTGGAGCTGAAGATCCGGAAGAACGACCGGTACGGCATGGTCTCGCCGAACGGCTGCAACTGCCGCTTGGTGTAGGTGTCGATCGGGCCGCGGTCCGGGTCCCACAGCACCACGGTGTTGCGCGGACGCCCGTCGCCCCGGTCCACGACCACGGCGCCGACCGCGATGGGCGCCTTGATCGCGCGGGCGGCCTGGTCGATGCGGGCGGCGGCGTCGGCGTTGCGGAACGGGTCGATGTCGGAGGAGTTCTCCGGCCACACCACGACGTCCGGCCGCGGCACCTTGCCGGCCTTCACGTCCTCGGCGAGCGCCAGCGTGCGGTTGACGTGGTTGTCGAGCACGGCCCGGCGCTGGGAGTTGAAGTCCAGGCCGGCGCGCGGCACGTTGCCCTGGATCGCGGCGATCACGGCCGTGCCCTCGGTGGCGTCCGTGTGCACGAGCGGCGTCAAGGCCAGACCCGCGAGCACGGGCACCACGGCGAGCGGCACGCCCAGCCGCCAGGAGCGGCCCAGGTGGGCGATGCCGAACCCGGTCACCGCCACCGCGAACGCGATCAGGGGCGTGCCGCCGACCGACGCCAGCGGCAGGTACCAGCCCTCGGGCTGGCCGAACGCCACGCGCGGCCACGGAAAGCCGTCGAACGGCACGGTCGAGCGCAACGCCTCGTCGGCCACCCACACCAGCGCCATCCACACCGGCCCGCCGGGCAACGTCGACACCCGGGCCATCGCGGCCGTGCCCACGGCGACGAGCAGCGCGCACACCAGCGCCAGCGGCAGCCACGCGACCAGGCCGACGAACTCGCCGGTCCAGCGCAGCAGCGGGGTCAGGAAACCCAGTCCCCACACCAGGCCCAGGCCGAACCCGGCACGCGCGCGGCGACCGTGCAGCAGCACGCCGAGCACGGCGAACGCCACCGGTGCCAGCCACCACGTGGTGCGCGGCGGCACCGACAGGTAGAGCAGGAAACCGCCGGCCGCGGCCAGGACGAGGCGCGGCAGGACGCCGCGCAGGAACCCGCGACGGGCGCGGGGGATGGCGGGCGCGGGTTCGGGCGCGGCCACGGGGGGAGCTACCACGTGGCAAGCGTACGAGCAGGGCGTATGGCCGAGGTTGGGCGGTGCCCTCCTCGGGGAAACCCCGGAGCACAAGACCAGGGTCGGACAGCGATGCGCCGCCGCCCGCGCACGGGGAGAGTGGAGACATGACGACGTTGAGCAGGCCACGACAGGACCGGGTGATCGCGGGCGTGTGCGCCGGGCTGGCGCAGCGCTACGGCTGGAAGCCGAGCACGGTGCGGATCGTGTTCGTGTTGTCCTGCCTGCTGCCCGGACCGCAGTTCCTGATCTATCTCGCCCTCTGGCTGATCCTGCCCGAGCGGGGCTACTGAGCGCGCGAGGCGATCAGCGCGGCCACGCCGTCGAGGATGCGGTCCAGGCCGAAGCCGAGCGCGTGCGACGCGTCGTAGGGCGCGTCGTGGGCCTCGCCCGCCGCCTGGCCGACGCGCGCGGCGGTGGGGAACCGCGCCGGGTCGAGCACGCGGGCCAGGATCGGCGCGGCGGCCTCCCACCACTGGCCGTCGGTGAGACCGGTGCGCTGCGCGGTGAGCGCGGTCTCCACGTGCTGGCGGGCGGCCGTCCGGACGTGCCCGAGGACGAGTGACAGCACCGCGTCCATCTCCACGTCGGTCAGGCCGATCCCGTCGAGGGCACGCAGTTCGTAGTCGTACTTGGCGGCCACGTTCGGGCCGAGGACGGCACGGTGGCCCGCGACCTGGAGCAGCCACGGGTGCCGCAGGTGCAGGTCCCAGTTGTCGTGCGCGATGCGGGTCAACCGACCGCGCCAGCCGCCCGGCACGTCGTCGGGGCGCGGGGTGCCACCGTTGACCAGGTCGACCATCACGTCGACGAGTTCGCCCTTGCCGGGCACGTAGGTGTAGAGCGACATCGTGCCGACGCCGAGGCGTTCGGCGACGCGGCGCATCGACAGCGCGGCGAGGCCGTCGGTGTCGGCGATCTCCACGGCGACGGCCGTGATGCGGTCCACGCCCAGGTCGGGGCGGCCCTTGCGGGCGACGGGTTCGGCCGTGCGCCACAGCAGGGCCAGGGTGCGCGCGGGGTCGCCGGTGCCGCTGTGTTCGGTGGCCACGACCCAACCCTAAGGCTCCCGATCAGTCGGCGAGCACCGCCCGGACGATCTCCAGCGCCTCCTCGGTCGTGAGGCCCTGTTCCCGGGCCGTGGTCGCGTAACCGCGTGCGGCCCGCAGGACGCGTTCGCGACTGCGCTCCCCCGCCGCGCTGACCACGGTGCCCGCCCGGCCGCGGGTCTCGATCAGGCCGGCCTCCTCGAGTTCGCGGTAGGCGCGGGCGACGGTGTTGACCGCGATGCCGAGCTGGGCGGCGAGGGCGCGCACGGTCGGCAGCCGGGTGCCCACGGCCAGTTCGCGGTCGGTGATCTTGCGCGCGAACTGCGAGCGCACCTGTTCGTAGGGCGGCACGGTGGATACCGGATCGAGGCTGATCACGCAGGGATACTGGCAGACTGCCGGCACGAGGACCGCGGATCGGCTCTCGCCGCGCCGTTGATCGCGATCGCGGGTGTCGTCCACTCCCCCGCTGTCGTCGGTGCGCCTGTGCCGTGCCGCACGTCGTTGTTCCTGTCGATGCCGCCGGACGACGCGATGCGGGCCTGCGGAACCGCTGCGACGTCAGCCACAACGACGTCCGCGCGGCGGGAGTGGTTCCGGGGAGTCCGGCTCCTGGCGTGGGGCGGCGATCGGCCATGGCCGGCGGGCAGGTCGACGGCGCACCGGAGAAACGGCCCGGACAGCGTCACCGAGTGCGGTACCAGGCCGCCCGGACAGCCATCGCCCGGCGTCCGCTCGTGACGACCGACCCGCCGCCGGTCGCTCCACGCCCGGCCGCCCGGACCCGACAAGAACTCCGAGCGGCCTGGACGACGCCGTCGACCCCGCGTCGGCCCGCGGACGCGCCGACCTCCTCGGGCCCGGCGAGGTCACCGACCCCCGGCGGTCCGCCTCCCGACCGGACGTCGCCGGCCGGGGCCGGCAGAGCCGGACCCGACCGTGCCCGCTCCGGCTTTCGGCTGTGTCACCTTCGGAACGCGACCTACGCGACCGACCGACGTGATCCCCGGGCGCTCCGGAAGACGTACACCGCCGCGACCAGGAACCAGACCTGGACCGTCGCGCTGCCGACGCTGATCAGCGCGCCCGCGTCGACGCCGAGGAGCTCGACCAGCGGCAGGGCGAGGGCGGCGGCGGTGAGGACGGTGAAGCCCCTGAGCCACGCCGGGAGGTCGGCGATCCCGGCCAGGCAGAGCAGCCACCCGGCCGCGAACAGCGACACACCGAGCAGTTCGCCGACACCGCCCGCGAACGAGTTCAGCGCGTCGTACTGCACCTCGATCGCCTCCCGGTTCCCACCCTCCTGCCAGCCGTGCGCGAGGTCGGGCATGGTGGTGAGCCACCGGACGATGCCGACGCATCGTGCCAGCGCGGACAGGGCCGCGAACGCGAGGCCGAGCCGGGCCGGTCGCGAGTCCTGCCGGTCCGGGGCGAGGGTCACCGTGGCCCACAGCGCCACCGGCAGGAACAACGCCGAGTAGGCGAGGTAGAGGACGTACCCGAGCCGCAGCGCCGTCTCGTTCTCGGCCACGCGCGGCAGCACCGCGGCGGCGGGTTCGCCCAGGCTGGCCGGCCAGTCCACCGCGGCCCCGAGGATGACCAGCGGGACGAACAGCAGCAGCCCCTCCACCAGCAACAACATCGCGGTCGCCCGCCCCGGGACGCTTTCGCGTCCACCACTTGCATTGCGATCAGCAACTACACTGCGATCAGTGTTCACACTTTCAAAGTATCGCACTGCGAACACCGATCGCAACGCGCTACCCTCACACACCATGGCGAACAGGCGGGAACGGCTCAGGGAGCAGACGTCGGCCGAGATCAAGGCGGCGGCGCTGGCCCACCTGCGGGAGGGCGGCGGCGCGGCGCTGTCGTTGCGCGCGGTGGCGGTGTCGATCGGGATGAGCCCGGCGGGCCTGTACCGCTACTACCCGAGCCGGGACGCGCTGCTGACCGACCTGATCACCGAGGGGTTCGCGGCGCTGGCCGAGGAGGTGGCGCGGGCGCGGGACGCGGCGCGGGGCGACGCCTTCGTGGCAGCGGCACTGGCCTACCGGGAGTGGGCGCTGACCCACCCGCACGAGTTCGCGTTGCTGTACGGAACGCCGATCCCCGACTACGCGGCCCCGGAGTCCGGTCCGACGTCGGACGCCAGCCGGAAGGTCGGTGCCGCCTTCGTGCCGCCGATCATCAAGGCGTGGCGGCGTGGCACTTTGAAACGGCGGGAGGTCCCGCCGAGCCTCACCGCACTGGACCGGTTCGCCGCGGCGGTCGACCTGCCCCCGGACGCGGCGGCGGTGGCGTTCACCGCGTGGACCGCGATCCACGGCCTGGTGGTCCTGGAGACCTTCGGCCACCTGGCCTGGCTGGGCGGGGACCCCGCTCCCCTGGCCGAATCCCGCTTCCAGGCCCTCTCCGCGGACCTCGGCATCGCACCCTGACCCGAGGTCGCGGCCCGCCCCCGGGCCTCCCGCTCCGCGGTGATCGGATCCTCCCCCGGTCCGGTCAGGCGAAGTGGGACGACGGGCCTCCCGGTCCGCGGTGATCGGATTCCGAGCCCGCGGACCGGGCCGGCGCGCTCGACGATCGGGTTTCGACACCGGACCCGCGTGCCGCCGACGGGCAGCCTGGCGGGGGCGGCACGGGCAAAGCCGGGAATCGGCGAGGCCCTGGTCGGGACCACGGCGACGCCCGCCGATCAAGGTCGGTACCGCGCCGGAGCCCCCGTCGAGCCTCGGCGTCGGACAGCCCGACGGGGAACGGCACCGCACCGCTCGGGCGGGGTCACCGCGGTCGCCGAAGACGACGTCACCGCGACCGCGCAGGTCGGCACCCGCTTGGCGATCGGGCTCCGGCACCCTCGACAAGGCCGGTGCGCTCGGCAAGCCGGCCCCGCCGCCGGTGGCCCGCGATCACGTGCCCGGCGAACGAAGTCCTGGCGACGCACCCCGGCCCGGTGATCGGATTCCGGGGCCGCCGGATCGGTGATCGGCTCGGCCCGTTTCCGGGCACGGGAGATCCGTGTCGGCCGGACGTGGTGCGCCGGCGGCGGGTCGTGAGGCATCGACACCGCGATCCCGGACACCGTGCCCTGCGGCACCGGGCGCGGGGCTTGCCGACCACTCGTGGCTCTGGAGGAAGGACGCGATCGCACCGCGCGGCCGGGCGTCGGGCAGAGGAAGCATCCCGACCGGACGGTGACGCGGAAGGCTCGGCGCTCCGGACGGACGCGGTCGACCGGGACCGCGTCCGCCGACCCGGTCGGTGGTTCAGCAGGGGCAGGTCGGCGGGGTCTGGGCGCGGCGTTCGAGCAGGACGGTGTCGCGCCAGACGCCGTGGTGTTCGGCGATGCGTTCGCGCACGCCGACGGTGCGGAAGCCGGCGGCGTGGTGCAGGGCGATGCTCGCCCGGTTCTCGGGGAAGACCGAGGTCTGGAGGGTCCACAGTCCGGCGGTGTCGGCGGCCGTGACCTGCTTGTGCAGCAACGCTTTGCCGATGCCCCTCCCCCGCGCGCCGGCGGCGACGTAGACCGAGGTCTCGGCGACCCCCGCGTAGCAGTCCCGGGTCGAGACGGGCGTGGCGGCGGCCCAGCCGACCACCTCGCCGTCGAGTTCGGCGACCCAGCGGTGGTCCGGAAGCCACTTCGCGTCGAGCGTGCGGCGGCTCGGGGTGTCGGTTTCGAACGTGGCGTCGCGGGTGGCGATGCCCTCGGCGTAGATGCGGCGGACGTCGGTCCAGTCGCCGTCGAGCAGGGCACGCACCGTGACGTCGCCGGGCAGGTCGGCGGGACAGCACGGGCGGGTGACGATCGTGCCCATGACCGCGTCGGCGGCGTGCGGAAGTCCCGTGCAGCAGGCGGGGTTGACCGACACCAGCGTGGCGGTGCGCTCCTTGCGGAGGCGGACGAAGCCGACCTCGGCGAGTTTGCGCAGGTGGTGGGAGCAGGTCGGCTGGGTGATGCCGATCGCGTCGGCCAGGGCACCGACGGTCATCTCGTCCGGGTGGGTGGCGACGGTGTGCAGGAGCCGGACCCGCGTGGGGTCGGCCAGGCAGGCGAACCACTTCGCGTAGGTGGCGGCATCGTCGTCCTGGAGGGTTATCGGCATCACGACCTCAGTATATCGAGAGCTGTCTATGGTTGCTTCCATCGACACATGACTATAGAGTCCGGCTCGCTTGATAGGCATCCCTCGATGAAGGAGTCGACGATGAGCGAGCTTCCGGTGGTCGTGGTCGGAGCGGGTCCGATCGGCTTGGCCGCCGCCGCGCACCTGGTGGAACGCGGGCTGACGCCCGTGGTCCTCGAAGCCGGCGACCGGGCCGGGGCGGCGGTCGCGCTTTGGCACCACGTCCGCCTGTTCTCGCGGTGGTCCGAACTGGTCGACCCGGCCGCGCGGCGGCTGTTGGCGACGCGGGGGTGGACCGCTCCGGACCCGGACGGCTACCCCACCGGCGCGGAGTGGGCGGACGAGTACCTGACGCCGCTGGCCGAGGCGTTGGGTGACCGGGTGCGGGTGGGCGCCGAGGTGGTCGGAGTGGCGCGTCGGGGCCGTGACCTGGTCGTGGACGCGGGACGGGACAGCGAACCGTTGACGGTGCACGTGCGCACGGCCGCGGGCGAGGACCGGATCACGGCGCGTGCGGTGATCGACGCTTCGGGCACGTGGGCCTCGCCGAACCCGCTGGGCGGCGACGGATATCCGGCGGTCGGCGAACGCGAGGCCGCCGACCGGATCTCCTACCGGGTGCCCGATCTGGTCGCCGACGCCGGCCGGTACGCGGGTCGGCGGGTCGCCGTGGCGGGCAGTGGGCACTCGGCGTTGACCGCGTTGGTGGCGTTGACGCGACTGGCGGGCACACACGTCGTGTGGTTGTTGCGGCGTGGCGAGGTGGGCACCGTGTTCGGTGGCGGCGAGGCCGACCAGTTGCCCGCACGCGGCGCGTTGGGGCTCAAGGCCCGGGAGGTGGTGCGCGCCGGGCGGGTCGAGGTGGTCACGGGATTCCGCACGGCCGCGGTCGAGCGGGCCGGCGACCGCGTGGTCCTGGTGTCGCAGGACGGGCACCGGCTGGAGCCGGTCGACGAGGTGGTGACGCTGACCGGGTTCCGGCCGGACCACTCGTGGCTGTCGGAGGTGCGGCTGGACCTGGACCCGGTGCTGCGGGCACCGGTGCGGCTGGCGCCGTCGATCGACCCGAACGCCCATTCGTGCGGCACGGTGTACCCGCACGGCGCCCGCGAGCTGCGCCACCCGGAGCCCGGGGTGTACCTGGCGGGGATGAAGAGCTACGGGCGGGCGCCGACGTTCCTGGCGTTGACCGGGTACGAGCAGGTGCGCAGCGTGGTCGCGGAGATCGCCGGTGATCACGAGGCGGCGGCGAAGGTCGGGCTGACCCTGCCGGAGACCGGGGTGTGCGGGGGCTCGGGGGTGTTCGACGGGCCCGCCGAAGGCGGCGGCTGTTGCGCCCCGGCCGAGGTGCTCCCGCTGTCCGCGCCCGCCGCCCGCTGAACCGGGGTGGTCACCGGGACGTCGCACGCGGGACGGCGGCGGGTGTTGGTGGTGCTGTGCGCCACGCGGATCACGAAGTGGCGTGTTGTTCTACGCCTTCCCCGTGCTGTCGGGTCGGATCGCCGTCGACACGGGCTGGTCGGCGGTGACGCTGACGGCGTGGTTCTCCGCCGCCCGGTCGGTGTCGGGGCTGGTCGGGATTCCCGTCGGGCGGTGGCCGGACCGGCGCGGGCCGCGCGTGGTGATGGCCGTCGGGTCGGCGGTCGCGGTGGCCACGGCGCACGACCCGGTGTGGTTCGCCGCGGGGTGGCTGGTGGTCGGGGTGGCGATGGGGATGGTGCTCTACCCGTCCGCGTTCGCCGGCACCGCGCCGGCCCGCCTGCTCGGTGGCCACGCGTCCGCGTTCGTACTGCTGGGCGTGACCACGCTCGGCACCGCCTTCCTCTCCCTCGCCACCACCCGGAGGACCTCGTGATCGACACCGCAGTCATCGGCGGCGGCCAGGCCGGACTCGCCACCGCACACGCCCTGCTGCGGGCCGGACGCACCCCGGTGGTGCTGGAGGCAGGCGCCGAACCGGTCGGCTCGTGGCCGTTCTACTACGACAGCCTGACCCTGTTCTCCCCCGCCCGGTACAGCGCGTTGCCGGGTATGGCGTTCGACGGCGACCCGGACCGGTACCCGCGTCGCGACGAGGTCGTGGACTACCTGCGCCGCTACGCCTCAGGCCTGGACGCCGACATCCGCACCCACCACCGCGTCGACGCCGTGCGACGCGCCGGAGACGGTTTCGTCCTGACCGTCGGTGGGCGGGAGGTGCGCGCCCGTCGGGTGATCGCCGCGACCGGCTCGTTCGGTCGACCGCACCGGCCCGCCCTGGCCGACGGCTTCACCGGGACCCTCCTGCACGCCGCCGGCTACCGCGAGCCGACGCCGTTCGCCGGTCGACGGGTCGTGGTGGTCGGCGCGGGCAACTCGGCGGTCCAGATCGCCGTCGAACTCGCGGGGCACGCCCGCGTCACGTTGGCCACCCGCGTGCCGGTGCGGTTCGTGCGGCAGCGACCGTGGGGCCGCGACGTGCACTTCTGGATCACCGCCACCGGCGTGGACTTCGTGCCCGTCGGCCGCCTGCTGCGGAACCCGCCGCACCCGCCGGTCCTCGACCGCGGGCACCAGCGCGCCGCGTTCGCCGCCGGGCTCCTCGACCGCAGACCGGTGTTCACCCGCGTCGACGGCGACGTGCTCACGTGGGCGGACGGCACCCGCGAACGGGTCGACGCGATCGTCCTCGCGACCGGCTACCGCCCGGCACTGTCCTATTTGGATGGTCTGGGCGCCCTCGACGGCCGGGGGCGGCCGGTCCACCGGAGCGGGCTGTCCACAGTGGTCCCGGGGCTGGGGTTCGTCGGTGTGGAGTGGCAGCGGACCCTGGGGTCGGCGACGGTGCGCGGCGTCGGTCGCGACGCCCGCCACGTCGTGCGCCGACTGCCGGATCGCTGAGCCTCGGCTTCGAACCGGCGACGAACGACCGGACGGCGAGGGGCGACCCCGCGGCTCACCGGTTCGGCTCGCGGTCGTACAGCTTCCTGGCCCACAGGCAGCCGCCGACGGTGATGACGGCGCACCACCCCGTGGACAGGAGCGCGCTGTCGCCGATCGGGGTGCCCGTCAGCAGTCCGCGCAGGGTCTCGATGAAGGGGGTGAACGGTTGGTGGTCGGCGAACCACCGCAGCCAGGCCGGCATCGAGTCGGTGGGGACGAGTCCGCTGCCGATCATCGGCAGGAGCATCAGCGGCATCGGCAGGTTGCTCGCGGTGGCGACGGTCTTGGCCACCATGGCGAGTGCGACGCACAACCACGTCACCGCGAACGTGATCATCACGAGGATGCCGGCCGCGGCGAGCCAGTCGCCGGGATCGGCGGTCGGTTCGAATCCCACCAGCAGCGCGACACCGATGACGACGGCGATGCTGAACATGGTCTGGATCAGGCTGCCCAGCACGTGACCGGTGAGCACCGAGATCCGGGCGATGGCCATCGTGCGGAACCGCGCGACGATGCCCTCGGTCATGTCGAGCGCGACGGCGATCGCCGTGCCCTGGGCCGCGGTGGCCACCGTCATCAGGATGATTCCGGGCACGACGTAGTCCACGTAGGTGCCCGGGCCGTCAAGGCCGCGGCCGAGTGCGCCGCCGAGGACGTGGACGAACAGCAGCAGGAAGACCACCGGGACACCGGCGGCGGTCAGGACGAGCGTCGGGTAGCGCACCAGGTGCCGCAACTGGCGGCGCAGCATGGTCGCCGAGTCGACGAACGCGGCGGAGACACTGCCGGGAACGGTGGTCATCGGGCTTTCTCCTGTTCGGCGACCGGGTTGCCGGTCAGAGCGAGGAAGACGTCGTCGAGATCCGGGGCGTGGACCCGGAGTTCGTCCACGGCGAGGTGCTCGCGGTCGAGCCGGTCCAGCACCTCGCGCAGCGATCGGACGTCGCCCCGGCCGGCGATGCGCAGCGTGCGCTCCTCGTCGTCGCGGCTCACCACGTCGAGCGTCCTGGCCGCGTGGTCGTAGCCACGCGCGTCGGCGAACCGCAGTGCGATGTGACCGCCGCCGACCTGCCGCTTGAGTTCCGCCGCGGTGCCCTGGGCGACCAGCCTGCCCTCGTGCAACACCGCGAGCCGGTCCGCGAGCCGGTCGGCCTCCTCCAGGTACTGGGTGGTGAGGAAGATCGTCACGCCGTCGGCGGCCACCAGCTCGCGGATGATCTCCCACATGGTCCGCCTGCTGCGCGGGTCCAGTCCGGTGGTCGGCTCGTCGAGGAAGATCACCCGGGGCCGGCCGACGAGCGTCATCGCGAGGTCCAGGCGGCGGCGCATGCCACCGGAATACGTGATCGCGGGGTTCCCGGCCGCTCGCACCAGGTCGAACCGCCGCAACAGTTCCGCGCAGCGTCGCCGCCGCTCCGGGCGCGGCAGTCGGAGGAGATCGGCCATCAGCAGCAGGTTCTCCTCGCCGGTGAGCAGGCCGTCCACCGCCGAGAACTGCCCGGTGACGCCGATCGCGGCCCGGACCGCGTCCGGCTCCCGGACCACGTCGTGGCCGGCCACGCGCATCTCCCCCGCGTCGGCGCGGATGAGCGTGGACAGGATCCGCACCAGCGTGGTCTTGCCGGCGCCGTTCGGGCCGAGCAACGCGAAGATCGATCCAGCGGGGATGTCGAGGTCGATGCCGCCCAGCACGACGTGATCGCCGTACGCCTTGCGTACGGCGTTCATCGCGAGCGCGGATCGACCGGAAGTTGCGGTCATGAGGATTCCGCTTCCGTGAAGAGGTTCCGAAAGTCGCGCGTCGGATCGGGCCCACTCGCACCGATGACCTTCGCGACACAGCGAAATTTACGTTGCATACACGAACTCGTCAATCGAGCACTCGGCAATAAAGACTGTAAACGCAGGTAGAAAGAGCAATATTGTTGCGTGACCTCTGCCGACTAATGCAACGGCGACAGCGTTGCACTACGCTGGCGCCGACGTCGACGGATAAGGACAGCGATGCCCGGGGACAGACTCACCCTGCCGGACCGGCGGCAGATCGCCGCCGGGCTACGGGACGGGTTGACCTACGCCGCCATCGGCCGCCGGATCGAGCGGCCGACCTCGACCGTCACGCGCGAGGTGATGCGCAACGGCGGGCCGGGCGGCTACGACGCCGAATCGGCCCACCGGACCGGCACACGACCGGCACGCAGGCGCAGGCCGGCTCCGACGACCGGCGATCCCGGCCGGACGGATCCGCGACTCCTGGACGAGGTGGACGCGCGGAGCACGGAACTGATGGTCCAGGCGGGACTTCCGCACATGATGGCGAGGGTGCTGGCCGCGCTGTTCACCACCGACAGCGGCAGCCTCACCTCGGCCGAACTCGTGCGGCGCCTGCGCGTCAGTCCCGCCTCGGTCTCCAAAGCGGTCGGCTATCTGGAGAACCAGGCTCTCATCAGGCGCGACCGCGATCCGCGCAGCCGCGCGGAGAGCTACGTCATCGACGACGACGTCCTGTTCCAGTCGATCATGGCCGGCGCGCGCAACCAGACCCGGATCGCGCTCGCCTGCGGGACCGCGGCGGAGAAGCTCGGCACCACCACCCCGGCCGGTGCACGGCTGGAGAACCTGAGCAAATTCCTCCTCCACGTCGTCGACGACATGGTCCGCTCGGTCCACCATTGGCACCGGGTCTACTCGACCATTCCCGAGGACGGCGACCGGGGAACAGCTCGGTGACGTTTCGCGCCAGGTGAAGCCGAGGTCGGACCAGGCGCTGAAACCGGTAGCGGCCCACCAGTGGCTCTCGTGGCTGTTCCCGTCGGCGCCGCGTGTGGTGACCCTGAACTCCTGGCCGTCGGGACTCCACGTCGCCGAAGGGGAAGCGGCCCGGTCCCCGCCCGGTGAGAACCAGTTCGAGTCGGAGATCACGGACTCCACGCGCCACCCTGCCGACACGTCGGGGAGGGCGGCGATCCGACCGACAGGTGACCGATTCGCGGGCTTTGGTCCGCTCGAAGCCGGACGCCACCCGGTGGATCAACTCGTCCGGAGCCCGGAAGCCCCGGGAACCGACCGGACGCCGACGGCATCGACGGTCGTGTCCGCGGGCAGGAGTTCCGCGACGAGGCCCTCGACCCGCGCCTTGATCTCGTCGCGGATCGGACGGACCGCCTCGACGCCTTGGCCCGCCGGGTCGTCGAGCTTCCAGTCCAGGTAGCGCTTGCCGGGGAACACCGGACAGGCGTCGCCGCAGCCCATGGTCACGCACACGTCCGACTCCCGGACCGCCTCGTAGGTCAGGATCTTCGGGGACTGGGCGGAGATGTCGACGCCGACCTCGCGCATCGCCTCGACCACGGCCGGGTTGACCTGGTCGGCGGGGGCGGACCCGGCGGACCGGACCTCGACGCGGTCGCCGGCGAGCAGGGTCAGCCACGCGGCCGCCATCTGCGAACGGCCGGCGTTGTGCACGCAGACGAACAGGACGGACGGGCGCGGTGTCATGGGTTCTCCTTCACGGGCCGCCCGACGGGCCAGGGGTCCGGGGCGACGGGGTACAGGACGCGGAGCAGGAGGATCGCCGCCGCCGCCGCGACCAGTTGCGCGGCGACGTAGGCCGGCACCGAGGCGGGGGCGATCCCGGCGAAGCTGTCGCTGAACGCGCGGCCGATCGTGACGGCCGGGTTGGCGAAGGCGGTCGAACTGGTGAACCAGTAGGCGGCGCCGATGTAGGCGCCGACGGCGGCGGGGACCCGGGTGGCGCGTCCGGTGCGGGTCAGAGAGAAGATCACCAGCAGCAGGCCCAGGGTGGCGACGACCTCGGAGGCGGCGTGCGGCCACGTGGCCCGGTCGGTGGTGGCGACGCTGACCGGTGCGGCGTCGAACAGCACGTTCGCCACGATCGCACCCGTGACGCAGCCGGCGATCTGCACCGGGACGTACAGGGCGACGTGCCGCCACGGCAGCCCGCCGAAGGCCGCGTCCACGATGGACACGACAGGGTTGAGGTGCGCGCCGCTCACCGGTCCGAAGACGAGGATCAGGGCGTAGAGGCCGGCGGCCGTGGCGGCGGCGTTCTCCAGCAGTTGCAGGCCCACGTCGTCGGGCGAGAGGCGTCGGGCGGCGATGCCGGAACCGATCACCAGGGCGGCGAGCAGCAGGCTGCCGAGGAACTCGGCCACGAGCGGTCGGGACAGGGGCCGCATCGCGACTCCACTTCTGTGCACGGTGATCAAGAGTCGTGGACCGCCGGTACGAGCCGGTCGACGCGGTCGGCGAGATCGTGGTAAGCGGCGTCGAAGGCGGCCTCGGTGCCGACGGCCGCCGGGTCGGGCACCGACCAGTGCAGCCGGTCGGCGGGGTCGAGTTCCTCGTGGGCGTTGTCGCACACCGCGACCACCAGGTCGTCGGGGCGCATCACCCGGTCGACGTGGTGGGGACGGGCACGGGCCAGCGACAGGCCGTGCGCCTTAGCGGTCGCGACCGCGAGCGGGTGGACCTCGCCGGCGGGGCGGGTGCCCGCGGACGCGGCGGGCACCTCGCTGCGCGCGGCCCACAACGCCGACGCGAGCTGCGAGCGTGCCGAGTTCCGGCTGCACACGAACACCACGCGTCGTGCGTGCCGCACGCCCGACGGCACGAGCCCGGACAACGCCGCGGTCCGCAACCGCAGGTAGGACCGCCGCGCATCGCCCTCCGACCGCGACCGTCCGACCACACCGGCCTGTTCCAGCAGCTTCACGTGGTGTGCCAGCAGGTTGCTCGCCAGTCCCAGTTCGCGCCCGATCTCGCCCGGCGAGGCGTCGCCCAGCAGCAGGCGGTCCACGATCGCCAGCCGGGCGGGTTCGCCCAGTGCGGCGTGCAGCCGCGCCCGCGCGGTCAGCTCCGAAGACCAGTCAGCATCCATTGAGTCAATGATCGTTGAGGTATACCGTCCGGGTCAAGTGGCGGGACCGGGAACCGCGCACCCACAGCCGCGCGAAGGCGTGGACGTCCGGGTACCGCGGTCCGGAACGACCCCGCACGACGACCTCAGCCGGGCACGACCACCGTTCCCCTGGCCCGCGTCACGACCAACGGCGGGTCGAGGACGTCGGCGGCCGACGGACCGCGTTCGGGCGCCGACCGGCACACCACGCGGGCCTCGAAGGCCAGCTCGCGCGAGCGGGTGCCGACGCGGACGAGCGTGGCCGTGGCCTCGACCACGTCGCCCGCCCGCAGCGGCGCGGTGAACTCGACCGACGAGTACCCGGCGAACAGCCCCTCGTCGCCGTCGGTGCGGATGAGCAGTTCGGTGGCCACATCGCCGAACAGGCCGAGGCTGTAGGCGCCGTCGACGAGGTCGCCGCCGTAGTGGGCGTGCGCGTGCGGGACGTACCGGCGGTGGGTGACCTCGAATCCCGGTTTCACGCGGACTCCTTCCGGGCGTGGACGGCGTGCACGAGGTAACTGGCGACCTCGCCGGGCGTGGTGCCGCGGCCGAACACCCGGTCCACGCCCAACTCGTCGGCCATCAGCGGGTCGAACCGGGGGCCGCCCGCGACCAGCAGCGGTCGCCGGGCACCGAGCGCCTCGCGGAACGCGGCGGCCAGCTCGCGGGTGTTGAGCAGGTGCGCGTCACGTTGGGTCACGACCTGGGAGACGAGCACGGCGTCGGCTTTCTCCGCACGGGCGCGGCGCACCAGCTCGGGCACGGACACCTGGGCGCCGAGGTTGACCACGCGCAGTTCGCGGTAGTACTCCAGCCCCTTCTCCCCCGCGAAGCCCTTGATGTTGAGGATCGCGTCGATGCCCACGGTGTGCGCGTCCGTGCCGATGCAGCCGCCCACGACCACGAGTTTGCGGCGCAGCACGCGTTTCACCGCCGCGTTGACCTCGGCCGGGGACAGCAGCGGGTACTCGCGTTCGACGACGCGGACGTCCGCCAGGTCGATCACGTGCCGCACCGGGCCGTAGACGACGAAGAACGTGAATCCGTCGCCGATGCCGTGCGAGTGCACCACGGTCGCCGGGTCGATGCCCATGCGTTCGGCGAGCAGCCGGGCGGCGCCGTCGGCTTTCGGACCGGGCGGGACGGGCAGCGTGAACGACGTCTGCACCATGCCGTCGCCGGTGGTGTCGCCGTAGGGGCGGACGTGGCGGGTCATCGCGCCTCCAAAGCCGCGGCGGCCGGGTTGAGGTAGTCGTCGGCCTTGGCGATCACGCCGTCGGCGCCCTTGCCGCCGTCGGGTGGGCGGCGCATCAGACCGAACGTGCCGTCGGCGATCGCGGCGAGCAGGCCGTCGTCCACGATGCGGCCGAGCAGGTCGACGGCCTCGCCCAGCACCTGGTGGGCGCGTTTGACGATCAGGCCGTCGGGCGCGGGCCGGAAGTCCTCGGCCAGGCCGCCCGCCGCGTCGAGCACGTAGCGCACGTTGGCCAGGGCGAGGTCGCGGTCGGACAGGAACGGCGTGGCCACGGCCTCGGTCATCATGCCGACCAGCAGGATGGACTGGCCGGTGAGCACGCCCGCGAGGTTGAAGAACCCGTCGAGCAGTTGCCCTTGGAACACGTTGCCGGTCATGTGCCGGGTGGGCGGCATCCACTTGAGCGGCGCGTCCGGGAACAGCTCGCGGGCGAGCAGGGCGTGGGCGAGTTCGAGGCGGAAGCTGTCGGGCACCTTCGGGTCGATCTCGAACGCGTGGCCCAGGCCCAGCAGGGGGTCGGGCAGCCCGGCCTCCTGCGCGAAGTGCTCGTTGAGCAACTGCGACACGGTCACGGTGTGCGCGGCGTCCACGGCGTCGGCGGTGGTGAGGTAGTTGTCCTCACCGGTGTTGATCACGATGCCGGCGCGGGCGTGCACCTGGCGGGAGAACCGCTGGTCGACGAACGTGCGCACCGGGTTGATGTCGCGGAACAGGATCCCGTACATGGAGTCGTTGAGCATCATGTCCAGGCGCTCCAGGCCGCCCAGCACGGCGATCTCGGGCATGCACAGGCCCGACGCGTAGTTGGTGAGCCGGACGTAGCGGCCGACCTCCTTGGACACGTCGTCCAGCGCGGCGCGCATGATCCGGAAGTTCTCCTGCGTGGCGTAGGTGCCCGCGAACCCGTGATGGGTGGCGCCTTCGGGCACGTAGTCGAGCAGGGACTGGCCGGTCGACCGGATCACCGCGATCACGTCGGCGCCCGCGCGGGCGGCGTTGGCTGCCTGGACCACGTCCTCGTCGATGTCGCCGGTCGCGACGATCAGGTAGAGCCACGGTCGGCAAGGCGGGTCGCCCAGGCGCGCGACGAGCCGGTCCCGGGTGGCGCGGTTGCGGTCGATCGCGCGCAGGCCCCGGTTGACGGCGGTCGTGGCGGCACGGGCCGCACGGGTCCGTTCGGCGCCTTTCGGCAGCGTGTAGCGGATCTGGCCGGCGGCGGTGGCCTCGGCCAGGTCGGTCAGCGTGGCCAGGCCGTGCGTGCGCAACGCGTGGAACACCGGCAGGACGACGCCGTGCTCGAGGCCGCAGTGCGCGCGCACGGTGTCGACGACGCGGTTGACCCATGGCACGTCGCCGGCCGGGTGCCCGGTGTCGGCACCGGTGATCCCGGCCAGGCGCAGGGTGGCGCGCTCGACCGCGACCGTGGTGTGGCCCCGGGCCAGCGCCACCACCGGCGCGGCGGCCCGTGCGGCCAGCCGGCGGGCGGTGGCGACCACCCCGGGATCGAGGTCGAGCAGCGCCATGGGTCACTCCCCTCTCACGTGGCCGCCCACAGGGTGCGGCCGTCCAGGACGGTGCGCAGGCACTTCGGCGCGGGGCCGGCGAGCGCGGGCAGCGGCGCCACACCCGAGCGCGGATCGGTGGACCAGCGCTGTACGCGGGCGTCGGGTGCGGCGACCTCCAACTCCCCCGCCTCCCACACCGCGTAGGTGGCGGACGCGCCGGGCCGCAGGGTGCCGGTGAGTCCGTCGTCGACGCCGGCCGCGCGCCAGCCGCCCCTGGTGTGCGCGGTGAACGCGGCCCGCGCGGAGATGCCGTGGCCCTCGGTGCGGTGGTGGACGGCGGCGCGGATCGTGGCCCACGGGTCGACCGGGGTGACCGGGGCGTCGGAGCCGAACGCGAGGATCAGCCCGGCGGCGGCCAGGCGCGAGAACGGGTTGAGCGCGGTGCCGCGGTCGACGCCGAGCCGCTGCGCGTACATGCCGTCCGGGCCGCCCCACTCGTGGTCGAACAGGGGCTGGACGGACGCGACGACGCCGTAGGACGCAAGCGTCGCGGCCTGCCCGGCGGTGATCATCTCCAGGTGTTCGAGGCGGTGCCGGCGGGCGGCGAGCGCGGGCGTGCCGACCTTGGCGGCGGCCCGTTCGAACCCGGTGACGACCTCGGCGACGGCCGCGTCGCCGATGACGTGGAACCCGGCCTGGAGGCCGGCCTCCGTGCACGCGACCAGGTGGTCGGCGATGGTGTCGGCGTCGAGGTAGCGGGCGCCTGACGTGGCCGGGTCGTCGGCGTAGGGCGCACACAACGCGGCGGTGCGCGAGCCCAACGCACCGTCCACGAACAGGTCGCCCGCGTACCCGGCCACGGGCAGCGCGATGCGGGCGCGGTCGCCCCAGTAGCCGGTGACGCGCGGGCCGTCGGTGATCGCGAGCAGGTCGGCGAGGTCGGCCACGCTGGAGATCTCCGGGCCGGCGCACTCGTGGACGGCGGCCACGCCCCGGGACAGGGCGTGGTCGAGGAAGGCGCGTTGCGCGGCACGGCGTTGGTCGACCGGGATGGCGTCCTTGGCCACCGCACGGGCGTAGTGGTGCGCGGCGCGGGTCAGCGGGCCGTCCTCGGACCACCCGTCGGCGGTGCGGGCGCCGGGCGCGCGGTCGAGCAGCGCGGTGGAGGCCAGCGCCGAGTGCACGTCCACGCGGGACAGGTAGACGACCCGACCACCGGCGGCGGCGTCGAGTTCGGTGCGGGTGGGCACGCGGCCGGACCAGCGGGTCTCGTCCCAACCGTGCCCCCAGACCAGCGGGCCGTCGAACGTCCGCACGGCGTCGAGCAGGGCCTGCGGGGAGGGGCAGTCGGTGAGGTCGAGACCGGTCAGCAGCAGGCCCGCCGACGTGGCGTGCACGTGCGCGTCGACGAAGGCGGGTGCGACGAACGCGCCGTCGAGGTCGACGACCTCCGCGTCCGGGTGCAGGGCGCGGCCGACCGCGTCCTGCCCGACCCAGACGACGACGCCGTCCGTCACGGCCATCGCGGTGGCGTCGGGAGAGGCGGGGGTGTGAACGCGTCCGCCCACGAGCAAGGTAGTCACGGCTGTGGAGTCTGCCGGTGCTCGAACACCGCGCGCACGGCAGGTTCGGTCCGCACGATGTCGAGGGCGAATGCGGCGTGACCTGGGACGTAGCCGTTGCCGACGAGCATCTCCACGTCGGCGGCCAGTCCTTCGGCGCCCAGGGCGGCGGCGGTGAACGAGGTGGCCATGGAGAAGAACACGATCGTGCCGCCGTCGGCGGTGGCGAGGATGGCTCCGTGCTCGCAGCCCGGCACGTCGACGCAGACCACGGTGACGTCGGCGCCGGTTCCCGAGGGCGTGGCCGGTGCGGTTTCCGTCGGGTGCGCGGGTGTGCCGCCGGCCAGCGCCGCCACCACCGCCAGCGGGTCCCGGGCGTCGGCGGTCACCACCTCGTCGGCCAGGCCCGAGCGGCGGACGCGGTCCGCCTCGGCCTCGTGCGGGACGAGTCCGATCACCCGGGACGCACCGGCGCGGCGGGCGGCCACCAGCGACAACGTGCCGGACTTGCCGCCCGCACCGAGGACGAGCACGACCGGTCGGTCATGGCGGCGCACGACCCGGTCGGTGAGTGCGGGCGCACCGCACACGTCGAGCACGGCCAGGGCGAGCGCGTCGGGCAGGTCGTCGGGCAGCACGGCGGCGATCGAGCGGGCGAACAGGATCGCGGTGCCCCGGCACGGCACCTGCTCGGTGGTGCCGTCCCAGTCCATCCCGGTGATCGTCAGCGGCGTCAGGGTCAGGGACACGAGGGTGGCGACGCGGTCGCCGGGACGCAGCCCCAGCGGCGAGTCGGGCCCGACCTCCCGAACCGTGCCCAGCAGCATGCCGCCCGACCCGGTGACCGGGTTCTGCATCTTGCCGCGCGCGGCCACGATGTCGAGGACCGCGTCGCGGATCCCCGGACCGTGCGCCTCGCGCAGTTGCCGGAAGGACGCGGCGTCGAGGTTGAGGAGCCCGACGTCGACCAGTACCTCGTCCGGCCCGCACACGGGCGTGGGGTCCAGCCGGTCGGCCCGCTGCGGCAGGACACCGGGCGGTTCCAGGACGCGGTGCAGACCGTGGACAGACATGAAGGAAATCCTTCGGCCAGTTCGGGTGTGACCGGGATATCTTCACGCCGTTGGTACTGTTGGCGCAAGCATCGACCGGGTCGGACGTCGTGACAGGTACGGAACAATGACGCCGTGATCGACTACGACTACTGGTCGGCGAGCATGCCGTGCGACGAGGACCTGCTCCCCGCGCTCGGCCGGGTCGTGTGGGCCTCGCTGCGGTTGCACCACGCCGTGCGGGACGCGCTCAACGACGTCGAAGGCGCCCCTTCCGACGCGCCGTTCGACCTTCCGCTCGGACACGCCGTCGCCCGGCTGCGCGACGCCGCCGCGCGCGTGGCCGAACCCGCGCGCACGGATCTCCTCGAGTGGTGCGACGGTCCGGGCGCGCGGGCGGCGTCGAGCCGCGACGGCGTGCTCGGCTCGATCACCTTCACCGCACCCGACGGGCGCCAGGCCCTGGGCAGCCGCCTGCCGGGCAGGCCGACCCGCTACGGCCCGGCCGACCTGCTGCGCGTGGTGGGCGACCTGGTCTACGCCGACACCCAGCTCCCCCGCGGCCCCTACCCCCGGGCCGACCACCCGCTGGGCCCGTACCCGCCGCGCTAGTCCGTGCTCCGGGTGCGGGTACGCGCGGGGCGGTGCGCCCCCGGTGCGACAGCGGCATCGGGCCGCGCCGTCGAAGAACGAACCGCACCCGAATCGCGTACTAGGCCGACAGCACGCCCGCGAGCACCGTGACCACGACCTTCCGCACGGCCTCGGGCTCGGGCGAAGTGTCGTGCCGCTCGGTGAACAGCAACTGCGCCGCGCCGATCACCGTGGGCGCGAGCGCGTCGACGTCCGCGTCCGCCGCGAGCCGGCCGAGGTCGCGTTCGGCCGCCAAATAGCCGGCGACCATGGCCACGGCCTCGCCGACGAGCGGGAACCGGGCGGTGCCGGCCGCGCGCAGCCGGGTACGCACCTCGTCGCGTGCGACGACCAGCACCACGATCGCGATCATGACCCGGTCGAAGCTCTCCAGCAGCACGCTCGTCAGGTTGTCGACCACGGCACCGGCACCGACCTTCGCCCGCAACCGGCCGGCCCGCGCGTCGACGCGGGCGATGCGGTCGAGCACCAGCTCGACGAGGAACGCGTCGAAGTCGCCGAAGTGCCGGTGCAGGACCCCTTTCGCCACCCCGGCCTCGTCCGTGACCGCCCGGCTGGTCAGACCGGTGGCCCCGGCCCGCAGCAGGACCCGTTCGGCCGCGTCGAACAGCCGCTGACGCGGATCGCGCAGCGCCACACCGGTCGGCATCGCACCGTTCCCCTTAGAGTGGGCACATGCCCACTTCCCGCCGTGATCTCGCCGAGTCGTTCGGCGTCGACCCCGCACGATACGACCGGACCCGCGCCGCGTACCCGAGGGAGGTGATCGCGCGTGTCGTGTCCGCCGCGCCCGGCCCCGCCCTCGTCGACGTGGGCTGCGGCACGGGCATCGCGGCCCGGCAGTTCCTGGCCGCCGGACGCACGGTGCTCGGCGTCGAACCCGACACGCGCATGGCCGACTTCGCCCGGCGCACGGGCGTCGACGTCGAGGTGGCGACCTTCGAGGCGTGGGAGCCCGCCGGACGCCTGTTCGACGCCGTCGTCTCCGGCACGGCCTGGCACTGGGTCGACCCGGTCGCGGGCGCGGCGAAGGCGGCACGGGTCCTGCGTCCGGGAGGCGTGCTCGCCCCGTTCGGGCACGTGTACGAACTCCCGGCCCCGACGGCGCACGCCCTGGCCGACGCGTACCGACGGGTGGCGCCGGACTCGCCGATCGGGTTCGGCGACCGGTCGATCCTGGACGCCTACCAGGGGCTTTACACCAGGGCGGCGGACGGCGTCCGCGCGGCGGGCGGGTTCGACGAGCCCGTGGTGTGGCGGCACGACTGGGAGCGCACCTACAGCCGGGCCGAGCTGCTGGACCTGATCCCGACCTCCGGCGGACTGACGGGCCTGCCGCCCGGACACCTCGCCGAGGTGCTCGACGCCGTGGCCGCGACCGTGGGCGAGTCGGTCACGCTCCCCTACGCCACGTGGGGACTCACCGCGATCCGGGCCTGACGGGCGGCGGGTCGACGACCCGCCGACCGGGTCGTCAGGCGACCGTATTGGGCACGTTGCGATGCGGCCCGAAGTAGCCCACGTGCACCCGCCCCTGCTCGCGCGACGGGTGGAAGTACACCCGCGGCGCCAGGTTCCCGCCGCCCTCGGCGATCTTCAGGTGGGCCTCCATGAACAGGTGCCCGGACGGGTCGACCGAGGGGTCCACCTCGAAGATCCGCTTGGCCCGCAGCTTGTCGGTGTTCTTCACCGTCGCGCTCTCGGCCATGGCCAGCTTCTTCGACGTCGCCGTCCACGCGTACGGGTGCCCGGAGTTCACGCACCACGTCCAGAACGAGCCCGGCTCGCCGGCCGAGAGCGCCCGGCCGTAGGCGTGCAACGCGAGGAACCCGCGCAGGGACGTCTGCCCCCACGCCTTGGACTCCACCGCCGTGTCGATCGCCTCCAGGTCCACGCACGCCGAGTCCGGCAGCACGAGGTGGTCGGACAGGTACGCCTGCGCGAACAGGGCCGCGTCGCCCGCGGACTCGACCCCGTCGGGCGTGGGCGACTCGGCGAACGCGGCCATCGCGTCGGCATGATCACGCCACAGCAGGGGCTCGACCAGCGCGAGCTTGCGGCGCGCGTCGTCCCAGCGGTGCCGCAGGTCGACGTTCTCGCCCTGCAACGCCTCCAGCTCCTCGACGAGGTACGCGCGCTCGGCCACCATCTCGGCGGTATGCCGCTTGTGCTCGGCGATCTGCGTGCGCAGGTCCTCGTTGTCCTGCTCGAACAACGCCAGGTACTGGCGCGTCTCCTCGGACTCGTGCTCCCGGGCCGCTTCTCGTAACCGCGACACGACCGTGTCGTAGCCCGACAGCGCGCGTGCGGCGTAGTCGATCAGTCGTGACCGGCCCCGGTCCCACATCCCGCGGTTCAGCGTCGCCACCTGGCCTCCTGTCGATCAGGTCAGTTCCGGGCGGTTCGGCCGCCCGTCGTGGTCATCGGCGCGGACGTCCACTACGTCACCGTCGATCACGACACCGCCGGACGTCGGCGGCCGACCGTAGCGCTGGTTGAGCGTGATCGTGGCCGCGCGCCGCTCGGCGCCGCGGGCCAGTCGCCGGCTGACGAGCCGCCGGGTGGGCGGGAAGAGCAGGAACAGCCCGGCCAGGTCGCTGAGGAAGCCGGGCACGACGATCAGCAGGCCGGCCGCCGCGATCAGGACGCCGTCGGCGATCTCCTGGTGCGGCTCGCGCCGGCTGCGCAGCGCCTCGGTGAACGCCGCCATCGTGCGTGCCCCTTCACGGCGGATCAGCACCGAGCCGACGACACCCCCGAGCACGAGCAGGCCCAGGGTCGTGAGGAATCCCCACGCGCCGAACGCCCACACCAGGGTGGTCAGCTCGACGGCCAGGCCGATCAGCAACACGGCGAACACACGCATGACCGGCTCAACGAACGAGACGCCCGGAAAGCTCCCTGCCGAAATATTTACGTTGAGCGCCGATACTGGCAGGATATCTTTACGCGTTTCGACCGTGAGGGAGCACGTATGACTGCGCTGCACGATGTCGAGCCCGCGCTCCAGCCCTACGCGTACCGCCGCCGCGAACTCGTCGAACCGGACTGGCGCCGCTTCCCCGGCTGGCGCGACGTCACCGAACGCCAGTGGCACGACGCCCAGTGGCAACGCGCGCACTGCGTGAAGAACCCACGACAACTGCGCGACGTCCTCGGCGACCTCGTCGACGACGCGTTCTACGCCGACCTCGCCGAGGACCAGGCACGGCACGCCACCATGGCCATGCTCCTGCCGCCCCAGATGCTCAACACCATGGACCCCGGCGCGTTCCGCGAGGACCCGGTCCGCCGGTACATGCTGCCCGTCGCCTCCGACCGCGCGGCGTGGCCCAGCCACCCCCGCTCCAGCCGCGACTCCCTGCACGAATCGGACATGTGGGTCGTCGAGGGCCTGACCCACCGCTACCCGACCAAGGTGCTGGCCGAACTCGTGTCGACCTGCCCCCAGTACTGCGGCCACTGCACGCGGATGGACCTCGTCGGCAACTCCACGCCACAGGTCGACAAGCAGCGGCTCGAACTCAAACCCGTCGACCGCCAGGACCGCATGATCGAGTACCTGCGCGCCACGCCGGCCGTGCGCGACGTCGTGGTCTCCGGCGGCGACGTGGCGAACGTCCCGTGGCCGCGCCTGGAGTCGTTCCTCATGCGCCTGCTGGCCGTGGACACCGTCCGCGACGTGCGGCTCGCGACCAAGGCGTTGGCCGGGCTCCCCCAGCACTGGCTGCAACCGACCGTGGTCGAGGGCCTCGAACGGGTCGCCCGCACCGCCGCGCGCCGGGGCGTGAACCTGGCGCTGCACACCCACGTCAACCACGTCAACTCGGTCACGCCCCTGGTCGCCAAGGCCGCCCGGACGGTGCTCGACGTCGGCGTGCGCGACGTGCGCAACCAGGGCGTGCTGCTGCGCGGCGTGAACGCGACGTCCACGGACCTGCTGGACCTGTGCTTCGCGCTCCAGGGCGAGGCGGGCGTGCTGCCCTACTACTTCTACCTGTGCGACATGATCCCCGGCGCCGAGCACTGGCGGCTGGCGCTCTGGGAGGCGCAGGACCTGCAACTGGCGATCATGGGCTACCTGCCCGGCTACGCCACCCCGCGCATCGTGTGCGACGTGCCCTACGTCGGGAAGCGCTGGGTCCACCAGGTCACGGCGTACGACCGGGAACGCGGGATCTCCCACTGGACCAAGAACTACCGCACGACGCTGGACCACGACGATCCCGACGCCCTGACCCGACGCCACCCGTACTACGACCCCCTCCCGACCCTCCCGGAGTCCGGCCGCCGCTGGTGGTCGGATCAGTCCGCGGGCTTCGACCAGCGCTCGGTGAACAACTCGTAGCCCGGCGGGTCGCCCGGCAACGGGGTCGTGCCGGCGCGCAGGCCGTCCAGGGCGATCGTGACCAGCCGCGCACGGGCGGCGAGCGCGGCCGGCAGGAGGTCGGCACGGCCCTGCTTGCGGAGCTGGTCGAGCAGGGGCGACCGGGAGAGCTGCTCGATCAGCAGTTCCAGGTCGGCCGCGGTGGCGTCGGGCCGCAGGACGCCGGACGCGTGGGCGCGGGACACCAGTCCGGCCACGGCCTCGTCGCCCGACGCGCTCTTCTCCACCATCTCCGGGGTCACGGTGATCGTGCCGGCGATCGGCGCCAGCGAACCCGGTCCCAGCGCGAGCGAGGTCGTCACGTAGTGCGCCAGCCCCGCCCACGGGTCGGGGTCGGCCAGCCCCTCCCGCGCGGCCTGGAGGTAGTCGTCCAGGGCGATCGCGCACAGGCGCTGGAACAGCTCCTCTTTCGTGCGGTAGCGCCGGTACAGGCTGCCGATGCCCACGCCCGCGCGTTCGGCGATCGCGGCCACGGAGGCGTGCGCGCCTTCGCTGCCCACGACCTCGCGGGCGGCCACGAGCAGGGCGCGGTCGTTGCGTTCGGCTTCGGCCTGGCGGGCCGCGGTGCGCTTGGTCATGGGGTGATCAGCATAACGGTTGCGGAGCGATCCGCTCCGCACGTATAACGGAGCAAATCGCTCCGTTACGAGAGGACCCCACCGTGGACGACATCCGCCGGACCATCGCCGACGCCGAACGCCACCAGTCGGACCTGGACCCCTTCGTCGCCCTGCACACCGAGGACGTCGTGGTCGTCAACCTCGCCGGACGCCGGGTGCTCGGCCGGGCCGCCCTCCGCGACGCGATGGCCGCCGCGCTCGACTCGCCGCTCGCCGACGTGACCACCCGGTCCGACGTCGAGGACATCCGCCTCGTCTCGCCCGACGTCGCGATCGTGAGCTGCCTCAAGCACGTCTCCGGCCTCGCCGACGAGCTGACGGCCCGGCTCACCTACGTGCTGGTCCGACAGCCCGACCGCTGGCGGATCGCGGTCGCCCAGACCACGCCGATCACCGCGCCCTTCGCGCCGTGAGGGCTACTCCTTCTCCCACACGACGACGTCGAGCGTGACCGAACCCGGCCAGCCGGACGCGTCGACCACGACCCGCGCCCACCGACCCTCCGAGGTCTTCACGCAGAACGCCGGCCCGCGCTTGACCGTGTCGCCGTCGAGGTAGGTCCGCAGGTCGGTCGCCTCGTAGCAGTCGCGGTACCCCGGCGACTCCGCGGACACGACCGCGAGCCGCTCGGCCGCGTTCAGGCCGTAGCTGTAGGACAGGTCGTGGCCGTTGGAGGCCGGGGACCCCGACCCCACTCCCCCGCTTTCCCCGTGCGAATCCAGATCGACCCACGAGTACTCGTTCAACACGACGCGACCCTCGCGAAAACGCGCCGGTTCACCCGCGGCGGCCGGTGCGACGCTTTTCGCCGTCGTCCGGGAAGCGGAGCCCGTCGTGCCGGTACCGGACGTCGACGGTGAGAGATTCCGCGCGATCAGGAATCCTGTCGTCAACGCGCCGATCAGGGTGACGACGACGGGAATCAGGAACCGCTGGAATCCGGCCTGCCGCCCCCACCGGTACAGCAGCAGCACTCCGACCAGCGTCACCACCCCGCCGGCCGCCAACGACAGCGGCAGGGAATCCTTCAGCCCGCCGATGGCGGAAACCGCGAGCGCCGCCACGCCCGCCATCCCGCCGAATACCTGCCACCGATCGACGGTCTCCTTGCTGAAATCCGGAGGCATGACCGAATCGTAGGACGACCGCGGACCGACACCAAACACTCCGCATCATTACGGAACCGAATCGACCGTCCACCGATTTCCCGCCCGCCGCCCCTTCCGGTGCGGAAAGCTCTGCCCATGGTCGAGATCGCCGTCAACCTCAACGCCCGGTCCGTGCGGGACATGGTCGACCGGGCCGTGCGCGTCGCCGACGCGGGCGCCGCGCGCCTGGGCGTCTGGGACTCCCCCGTCGCCGTCCCCGAGTGCTGGACCACGCTCGGCGTCCTCGCCGGGCGCACGACGCTCCCCCTCGGCGTCACGGTCACCAACCCGGTCACCCGGCACCCGGTGGTCACGGCCGCCGCGCTCGCGACGCTGGCCGAGATCGCCGCGGGCGGCGTGTTCCTGGGCATCGGCACGGGCGACAGCGGCGTGTACAACCTCGGCCGCCGGGCCTCGACCCTGGCCGACCTGCGCGCCTACGTCAGGTGCGTGCGCGACCTGCTGCGCACCGGGCGGCACGGCGACCTCGCGCTCGACCGCGTGCCCGACCGCCCGGTGCCGATCATCGTGTCCGCCCACGGACTCGCCGCACTGGAGACCGCCGCCGAGATCGGCGACGCGGTGATCGTCGGCCTCGGGTTCAGCGCGGACGTCGTCGCCGCCGTCACCGAGGTGGTGCACCGCGTGGCCGACCGCACCGGACGCGACCCCGTGCCGCTGTGGTGGAACACCGGCAGCTTCAGCGTGGACGACGACCCCGACCGGGCGCGCGCGGCCGGTGGCTGGCTGCTCGCCGCCCACGCGCACCACTTCGCCCGTTCCGGCCTGGCGACCAAGGCCGTGCCGGTCGAGTACCGCGACCCCATCGCCGCGCTCGGCGCCTCCTACGACCTGTCCGCGCACGGCCGTCAGCCCGAGGATGCCAAGCGCCGCTACGTCGACACCGCGATCGGGCTCGGGGTCTGGGACTACCTGTGCGACCGGTTCCTGGTCGCGGGCACCCCGGCGCAGGTCCACGACCGCATCGAGGCCTTGGGCGAGCGTGGCGTGACCAGGTTGGAGACCAGTACGTCCGTGCGGGGTGTCGACGATCTCGTGCCGATCCTGAACTTATTTCAGTCAACACTGAAGTTATCGTGACCAACTAATCAAGGGCGGGAATTTCCGCTGCCCCAGCGGGGAAGGACGGTTAACTTCCTGCCACATGCGTTCCTCTTCCCTGGGCCCGGACTTCACCCGACTGATCACCGCCCGGACGATCTCCAGTCTCGGCGACGGCATCACCCTGGCCGCCGGTCCCCTGTTACTCGCGTCCGTCACCGACAGCCCGACGCTGGTCGCCGGCGGCCTGACGGCCCTGCTCCTCCCCTGGCTGCTGTTCTCCCTGGTCAGCGGCGTGATCGTGGACCGGGTGGACCGACGGCGACTGGTGGTGGTCGTCGACCTCGCACGCGGCGCGGTCATCGGTGCCCTCGCCCTGGCCGTGCTGACCGACCACGTGTCCGTGCCGCTGATCTACGTGTGCCTGTTCCTGCTGGGCACCGGCGAGACCCTGTCCGACAACGCGGCCCGCGCGCTCGTCCCGGCGGTCGTCGCCGACGACGCCCTGCCCCGCGCGAACTCCCGGCTCGCGGCCGTGAACCTGGTCGTCAACCAACTCGGCGCTCCCCCGCTGGGCGCGGCGCTGTTCGTCCTGGCCGCGGCCTTGCCGTTCGGGATCGACGCGGTCACGTTCGTCGTCGCCGCGATGATCGTCGCGGGCGTGCGCGGCGTGCCGAAACCCGCGCCGAAAGCCCGCGCCACGGTCCGCCGGGACATCGCGACCGGCCTGCGGTGGCTGTGGCGCCACGACGTCCTGCGCACGCTGTGCCTGTGCCTGGCCCTGATGAACCTCACGCTCACCGGCGGCTTCGCGATCATGGTCCTCTACACGCGCGAACGCCTCGGGCTCGACCCGTCCGCCTACGGTCTGATGCTCGCGGCGTCGGCCGTCGGCGGCCTGCCGGGCACCGCGCTCGCACCCGCCCTCATCCGGCGCTTCGGCGCGCCGGCCCTGTTGCGCCTCGGCCTGGTCGTCGAGGCGGCCACCCACCTCGGCCTCGCGCTGACCACGACCGCGTGGGTGGCGTTCGCGACGATGGCCGCGTTCGGCCTGCACGCCGTGGTGTGGAACGTCATCTGCCAGACGATCAGCCAGCGCGCCGTGCCCGACGAACTGCGCGGCCGGGTGGGCAGCACGATGTTCCTGCTCACCGCGGGAGGTTCCGCGATCGGCGCCCTGACCGCGGGCCTGCTCGCCGAGCGGTTCGGCGTCACGGCGCCGTTCTGGCTCGGCGTGGTCGCCGTCTCCGCGCTCGTGGTCGCGGCCTGGCGGCCGTTCGGCCGGGCCGACGCCACGGCGACGATCCCCGCCTGAACGGCGGACGGCCCCGCCCGGAACGCGGGCGGGGCCGTCCTGGGCAGGGTGGATCAGACCGACACGGGCTCGCGTCGGGGCGCCTGCTCGCGCTTGGCCTCCCGGCGTGCCCGACGCCGCTCCTTGCGGCCCTCCACCATCGTGTACAGCGTCGGCACCAGCACCAGGGTCAGCAGCGTCGAGCTGACCAGGCCGCCGATCACGACCAGCGCCAGCGGCTTGCCGATGAACGCGCCCTCGCCGGTGACGCCCAGGGCCATCGGCAGCAGCGCGAAGATCGTCGCCGCCGCGGTCATCAGGATCGGCCGCAGTCGGCTGCGCCCGCCCTCGATCACCGCCTCGGTCACGCCCATCCCCTGCGCCCGGTACTGGTTGACCAGGTCGATCAGCACGATCGCGTTGGTCACCACGATGCCGACCAGCATCAGCATGCCGATCAGCGACGGCAGACCCAGCGCCGTGCCGGTGACCAGCAGCAGACCCAGGGCGCCGGTCGCCGCGAACGGGATCGACACCAGCAGGATCAGCGGCTGCACGATGCTGCGGAACGTGGCCACCATGATCAGAAACACGATCGCGATCGCGGCCAGCATCGCCAACCCCAGGTCGGCGAACGTGTCGGCCTGGTCCTGGCTCACGCCGCCGATCTCCTGGTCGGCGCCGCCGGGCAGGTCGAGCGCATCCAGCCGCTTGGCCAGATCGGCGGTCACGGCACCGAGGTCGGCACCGGTCACCTTGGCGCGCACGGTCGTGCTGCGCTCGCCGTCGGTGCGCTTGACCTGCACCGGACCGTCCACGACGGACACCTCGGCGACCTGGCCCAGGGTCACGCCGCCGGGCAGCGCCAACGCCTTGAGCGCGTCCACGTCGGCCGGTGCGGTGCCGGTGCGCAGCACGATCCGCTGCGAACCCTCGCCGATCGGCAGCTCGCCGACCGGGCTGCCCCGCAGCGCCTGCGCCGCGAACTGGCCGATCACCTGGCCGTTGAGCCCGCGCGCGGCGGCGGCGTCCTCGTTCACGACGACCTGCACGCGCGGTGCGCTGACCGCCAGGTCGTTGTCGACCTCGGCGACGCCCGGCGTGCCCTCGACCGCCTTCTGCACCTGGTCGGCGGCCTCGCGCAGGGACTTCTCGTCGTCGGCGGTCACCAGGACCTCGATGCCGTCGGAGCCGAAGCCCGACGCGCCGGCGCCGAACTTGACCTCGCCCGCACCCTCGACGCCCTTCATCTTGTCGCTCAGGCGGGTGCCCAACGCCTCCAGGTCGGTGCCCTCGCGGACGGTGGCCTGGACGCGGGTGTTGCCGTCGCCGCCGAAGCCGAACGCCGCCATGCTCGTGTCGCTGCCGACCGTGACCTGGTAGGTCTCGATCTCGTCGGTGTCGGCGAGCACGGCCTCCAGCTTGCGGGCGGCGTCGTCGCGGGCCTTGAGACCCGTGCCCGGCGGCAACGTCTGGGTGCCCTGCAACGCCGTGCCGCCGGAGTCGCCGATGAAGTCGGTCTTGAGCTGACCGGCGAGCCCGACCGTGCCGATGAAGATCAGCACGGCGATGAGCACGGTGACCAGGCGGCGGCGCGTGGCGAACCGCAGCACCGGCACGTAGATCCGCTGGAGCAGGCCACGCCGCTCCTTCTCCACCGCCAGGCGCTTGGCCTCCGCGGCGGCGGCCGGGTCGTCGGACACGACGGGCCGCTTGAGGAACCAGAACGCGAGCACGGGCACGATCGTCAGCGACACCAGCAGCGACGCGAGCAGCGCCACGGTCACCGTGATCGAGAACGGGCCGAACAGCTCGCCCGCGATGCCGTCGACGAACGCGATCGGCAGGAACACCGCGACCGTGGTCAGCGTCGACGCGGTGACCGCGCCCGCCACCTCGCGGGTGCCGTCGAGCACCGCGCGCTGCTTCTCCTCGCCGTACCCGAGGTGGCGCTTGATGTTCTCCAGCACCACGATCGAGTCGTCGACGACGCGGCCGACGGCGATGGTCAACGCGCCCAGCGTGAGCAGGTTGAGCGACAGGTCGCCGGTCCACAGCGCGATCAGCGCGACGACCACCGACAGCGGGATCGACACGGCGGTGACCAGCGTGGAGCGCAACGACATCAGGAACAGCAGGATCACCACGACCGCGAACAGCAGGCCGAGCAGACCCTCGGTGGTCAGGCCGCTGATCGCCTTCTCCACCTCCGGACCCTGGTCGAAGGCGACCGTGAGCGTGGAGTCCGCGGCCTTGCCCCACTCGTCGAGCTTGGCGCGCACGGCCTTGGAGATCTCCACCGCGTTGCCGTCGGCGTTCATCGTGACGACGACGCCCAGCGTGGGCTTGCCGTCGGTGCGGTTGAGCACGGCCAGCGCGGCGGGGGCGGACTCCACGGTCGCCACCTCGCGGAGCTTGACCGGGCCGTTGGGCGAGGTCAGCACGAGGTCGCGCAGCGCGTCGACCGAGGTGACCGGTCCACCGATCTGGACGGTGAGCGACTGCGTCCCGCGCTCGACGGCGCCCGCGGGCACGGCGGCACCGGCGCCGCGCAGCGCGGCGGTCAGGGCCTGCGGGTCCAGGCCGCGCGCGCCGAGCTTGCCGTAGTCGACCGTGACGGTGACCTCGCGCTCCCGTTCGCCGCTGACCGACGCCTCGCGGACGCCCTTGATCTCCTCGATGCCGGGCACGACCTCGGCGCGCAGCCGGGCGGCCGTGGCGATGTCGTCGTCGCCGGAGGTCGCGGCGAGCGCGACCACCGGGATGTCGTCGGTGCTGCCCTGCGCCACGGTCGGCTCGACGCCCTCGGGCAGGCGGGGCTGGAGCCGGTTGACGGCCTGCTGCAACTGGTTGACGGCGGCGTCGATGTCGGTGCCGTAGGTGAACATCACCTGGATCGTCGCGAGGCTCTCCGCCGAGGTGGTCAGCACCTCCTCCACGCCGTCGATGCCGCGCACCGCCGACTGGATCGGCTCGGCGACCTGGCGGTCGACGAGGTCGGGCGCGGCACCGGGGTACGGCGCGACGATCGCGGCGGCCGGCAGTTCGATCGACGGGAACAACTGCTGCTTGATCGAGGGCAGCGTCAGCACGCCGAAGCCGATGACCACCAGGCTGAGCAGCCCGACGAGGCTCCGGTTGGCGAGGCTGAGCCTGGCCAGCACGGACATGTACGAATCTCCTTAAAGGAACTGCACGGGGTGTCGCACGCCTCCGGCTCCGGGGCACGGCCGGCGGGACGCGGGAAGCGTCGCACGCGCGTGCTGAGAACCGGGTCGCCCTTCGGTAGTCGACTTCTCAGACTTCCGTATGACCTTGGTTCACTCTTTCGGCCTCCACTACCCCGAAAAGTGCCGCCGAACATGACGCGCTGTACATCTCAGCGCGCCCCTCGAGACGAATATCGATCACTCGTGGTAGTCGGGCCGAGGAAAAGAAAGCTGCACGGCGTGCAGGTTTTGGTACCGTGGGTGACGAGCTACGGCCTGGTCGGGGGACCGGGCCGGGACAAGGACTGGGGATGTCCACCACCGCTTCGTCGACCCGTGAAGACGCGGGCGAAGCCACCGCCGGGACCGAATCCACCAACCGGGAGCGCATCCAGCTCCCCGCCGAACTGATGCACCGGGACGCCGGCCGCCCGTTCGACCCGCCCGTCGCCCTGGACCGCCTCGCGGACACCGGGCCCGCCGTCCAGCCGATCACCCAACGCGACGGGGACACCGCCTGGCTGGTCACCGGGTACGCCGAGGGCCGGGCGGTCCTGGCCGACCCGCGATTCTCCTCGGAGCGCTTCACAGCGCGTGTGCTCGACAAGCTCTCGCCCGAGATCCGCGCCCGGGTCCTGGACCCCGACGCGCGGGCGGGCAGCTTCATCTTCATGGACCCGCCGGACCACACCCGCTACCGCAGGCTGCTCACCGGCCAGTTCACCGTGCGCCGGATGCGTCAGCTCGAACCGCGCATCGAGGCCATCGTCGCCGAGCACATCGACGCGATGATCGCGAAGGGACCGGGCGCCGACCTGGTCACCGAGTTCGCGCTGCCGGTGCCGTCGCTGGTGATCTGCGAACTGCTCGGCGTCGAGTACGCCGACCGGGACGAGTTCCAGGACCGCACCGCGAAGCTGCTGGCGCTCGACTCGACCCTGGAGGAGGTCTTCGACGCCTCCGACAACCTCCGGAAGTTCATGCACCGCCTGGTCGAGCGCAAGCGCGCGCAGCCGACCGACGACATCCTGTCCGGTCTCGTGCACGCGGAGACCGACACGCCGCTGACCGACGCCGAACTCGTCGGCATCGCCAACCTGCTGCTCATCGCGGGGCACGAGACGACCGCGAACATGTTGGCGCTGGGCACTTTCGCGTTGCTGGAGAAGCCGGACCAGCTCGCGGCGCTGCGGGCGGACCCGGCGTTGATCGGCGGCGCGGTCGAGGAACTGCTGCGCTACCTGGCGATCGTCCACCTGGGCATCGTCCGCACGACGCTGGAGGACGTGGAGATCTCCGGCGTCACCATCCCGGCCGACTCGACGGTGTTCGTGTCCGTGACCGTCGCCAACCGGGACGGGCGCGTGGTCGACGACCCGGACCGACTCGACGTGACCCGGCCGCGCGCGCCGCACCTGGCGTTCGGGCACGGCATCCACCAGTGCCTGGGCCAGCAGCTCGCGCGGGTGGAGATGACCGCCGGCTTCACCGGGCTGCTGGGCCGGCTGCCCGGTCTGCGGCTCGACGTCGACCCGGCCGACGTGCCGCTGCGCGACGACATGGCGATCTACGGCGTGCACTCGCTCCCGGTCACCTGGGACGCCTGAGCCGGGACCGCGGCGGTCCGGGACGCCTGGACGTGGTCGCCGAACCCGCTGCCGAGCCGGTGGACGAGCGCGTCGACCAGCTCGGACAACGGGGTCGTCGGCGAATCGAGCCACCGGCCCACGACCACCCGCAGGGTGGCCATGACGGCGGCGGCGAACAGCGTCGGGTAGAGGTCGGCGTCGGGATCGGCGCCGACCCGCCGGGCGACGGCCTCGGCCAACTGCCGTTCCTTGGCCGCGTAGGCGGCGGTCTGGTACGGCAGCAGGGCGGGCGTGGCGCGCAACGCCCGCAGCCGGGCGGCATCGTCGCGGTCGAGGCGGCCGGCGAGCAGGCGGTGGAGCGTGTTGCGCAGTGCCACGAGCACGGGCTCGTGCGCGGGACGTCCCGCGAACTCGCGGACGATCGCCTCGGCGCGCGCGACCTCGGCGGCGACGACCGCCTCCTCCTTGGACGGGAAGTAGTTGAAGAACGTCCGCAGGGACACCCCGGCGGCACCGGCGATCCGTTCCGCGGTCACCGCGTCGAAGCCGTTCTCGACGCACAACCGCAGCGCGGACTCGGCCAGCGCCGCCCGGGTGGCCCGCTTCTTGCGTTCGCGCAAGCCCACTTCACGCACCATGCGGCGAGTGTCGCATTCGCCGGACTCCACGGGATGAATCCGACACGGCGTCGCCGGTCGGCGAGCCTGATGGCGATCGGGGGCGCGACACGGCATCGCGGTGCCCGACGACCGAGGCCACGCCGTCCGGTCCCGGAAATCACAGCCCGCCCATATCCGCACATGTGGATCTTCGCCCTGGTACCGGCTCGGTGATCGACCGCGTGAATGACGGACGACCGGGTCGTGACCCAGGTAGTGGTGTGGGTTTCGCGGACGCGGCGGGCGGCATCCAGCCCGGGGTTCGGCGGCGTGCGCGGCCGTGTCGGGGCGGGTGGTCGGGGCTAGGTTGGTCTGTGTGACGGAGTTTGTGCAGGTGACCACCGCTGCGGGTAGTCGGGAGGCGGCTTTCGTGCTCGCCCGGTCCGCTGTCGGGGCACGGTTGGCCGCCGGGGCGCAGGTGGTCGGGCCGGTGGGGTCGGTGTTCTGGCATCTGGGCGAACTCGGTGAGGGCGAGGAGTGGGCGGTCGTGCTGAAGACGACCACCGATCGCTTCCCGGGGCTGCGTGATCACCTGGTCGCGAATCATCCGTGGACGAATCCGGAGGTGACCGCGACCGCGGTGGTGGACGGCACGCCGGAGTACTTCGAGTGGTTGCGGCGGACGGTCGCCCCGGACGCCTAGGAGGAGGCGAGGGCCTCGTGCATCGCGGCCACGGTCCGGTGGGGTTCCGGTCGGCGTGCGACGTGCCGGATGCGGAGGCTTCCCCGACCCGCTTCCGGTCCGATCGCCGGACGAACCGCATGGCCGCCCGGTGGCCCGGCCTGTCCTGCGGGGCTGTCCCACTGCCTTCACCCGCCCAGTCGGACGGTCGCCACGTCGGTCCACTCGTAGGCTTTGCGATCCCGGTTGAAGTCGATCGACGACACGGAGGAAACGACCACTTCCGCCGAGTGTCTACTGTGGACTTCCAGCGCCTCGGCGATCGGTTCGGCCGGTCCGGCGGTGTTGCAGTAGCCCAGGCTGACGTGGGCGCGGAACCCGGCTTCGGGTTCCGGCACGTTCTCCGGTCCGCGTACGTCGCCGATCGCCGCGCGGATCGCCCGCCGCAGCGCCGCCAACGGTTCCAGCGGACGGACGGGCATCTGGATCGTCTCCGGATCGACGTGGGCCGAGCCGATGGTGACGGTGAACGGCTCCAGTCCGGCACAGCGCCCGCGGGCGGCCTCCACGACCCGGTCCACCTCCGCGCGGTCGGTCTCGTCGGTGAAGCCGACGCCCTGCAAGGTCAGGTGCAGCCACCGTGCGGGAACCGGGTCGAGCTGCGGCAGCCCCGCGAGCACGGGCGCGTAGTCGGCGACGAGTCGCCCCGCGCCGGGTTGGTCGGCGAACGTCACGTGCCACGTGTAGAACGACCGTCCGACACACCAGCCCGGCCGCCACCACCAGTGGTCCCGCATCGGCTCCAACCCGGTCACGCGGTCGACTCCTCTGCCACGGCGTTCCTGCGGAAGTCGGCCACGGCGCCGCGGATTCGCACGACCGACGAATCGGCAACAGCACCCACCCGCGCTGCCAACGCGCCCACCTCGGTCACCTATTGATCGCCGGGGGCAAACGGGGGGGCAACAGCGTGGTCGACCCTGCCCGATCGTAGCGCGCCCGGATTGAATGATCCCGGTCGCCGGATTCGGGATCGGAGGTCGCAGTGAAAGGCAGTGACGGTTCGGCTGTACGCGGTGTGCGGTGGTCACCGCGCCGGCCCTGGCCCGACGACACCCCATGAGCGCCAAAAACGCCCACGACATCCTCAACCTCGGCTTGGCAGTCCCCACCACGCCCGCGCCGTCTACAAACCCGACCTGCTCACCCGAAGCCCGGAGTACCTGTAGCCATGCACCCCGCGGAGTACTCCGCCCACCGCACCGCGCCCCCTCGACCCGGACCCCACCGGTCGGCGCGGCACCGTGCCGCGCCGACCGGGTGATCAGTGGGTGGCCGCCAGTTCCTCGGCCAACCGCTCGTCGCCGCTCTGCGTCTTGAGCGGCTTCTCCTTGATGAACAGCACCGCGACGACGGCCAGCACCGCGATCGGCGTGCCGATCAGGAACAGCTCGGCGGTCGCGGTCGCGTAGACCTCGCGCACCACCGCGCGCACCGGCTCGGGCAGCGACGCCAGGTCGGGCACCTCGGTCGTGCCGCCGGAACCGGCCGCCTGCGGGAACTTCTCCGCGAACAGCGACGTGACCCGGTTGGCCAGCACGGCGCCCAGCGCGCTCACGCCGATCGCGCCGCCCAGGCTGCGGAAGAACGTGATCGTGGACGTGGTCGCCCCCAGGTCGCTCGCCGGCACGTCGTTCTGCGCCGCCAGCACCAGGTTCTGCATGAGCATGCCGACGCCGACACCGAGCACGGCCATGTGCACGCTCACCACGAACACGCTCGTGTTCGCGTCGATCGTGGCCAGCAGCACCATGCCACCGACCATGATCACCGCACCGGCGACCAGGAACGCCTTCCACCGGCCCCACTTGGTGATCAGCTGGCCCGCCACGGTCGACGACACGAGCAGGCCGAAGATCAGCGGCAGGCTCATCAGACCGGCCTGCGTCGGTGTCTTGCCCAGGCCGATCTGGAAGTACTGGGACAGGAACACCGTGCCGCCGAACATCGCCACGCCGACCAGCGCGCTGGCCAGGGTGGTGAGCGTGACCGTGCGGTTGCGGAAGATCGACAGCGGCACGATCGGGTCGGCCGCGCGCGACTCCACGAACACCGCCGCGCCCAGCAGCACCAGGCCCGCGAGCACCAGCACGACCGTCCACGCCGACCACCACGCGAACTGGTGGCCCGCCAGCGTCGACCACACCAGCAGCGTCGAGACGCCGGCCACGATCAGCACCGCGCCCAGGTAGTCGATCTTGACCTCCTTGCGCACGACCGGCAGGTGCAGCGTGCGCTGGAGCAGCACGATCGCGGCGAGCGTGAACGGCACGCCGATGAAGAAGCACCAGCGCCACCCCAGCCACGAGGTGTCCACGAGCACGCCGCCGATCAGCGGGCCGGCGACCGTGCCGACGCCGAACACCGCGCCGAACAGGCCCGCGTACTTGCCCATCTCGCGCGGCGGGATCATCGCCGCCATCACGATCGTGGCCAGCGCGGTCATGCCGCCCGCACCGAGGCCCTGCACGACCCGGCTGGCGATGAGCACCTCGACGTTCGGCGAGAAGCCCGCGATCAGCGAACCGGCCACGAACATGCCCAGCGAGAGCTGGATGAGCAGCTTGCGGCTGTAGAGGTCGGCGAGCTTGCCCCACAGCGGCACGGTCGCGGTCATGGCGAGCAGTTCGGTCGTGACGACCCACGTGTAGACCGACTGCGAGCCGTGCAGGTCCGCGATGATCCGCGGCAGCGCGTTCGACACGATGGTCGACGCGAGGATGGCCATGAACATGCCCAGCATCAGGGCCGTCATCGCCTGGCCGATCTCCCGGTTCGCCCGGGAGCCGGTGGCCTCGGTCATGATCCCCCAGTTCCTCTCCTGTGTGCGCCCGGCGGGTCCGTCAGGCCGACCGCGAGCAGGTCGACCGCCTCGCCGAGCAGGTCGGGCAACGACCGGTCGGTCGTCGCCCAGCGCGTCATCGCGCACCGCAGCGCGGCACTCGCCGCCGCCGCGAGCAGCAGCGGGTAGGCGTCGCCCGCGGCCAGGCCGGTCCGCTCGGCGATCGCCGTGACGAGGTGTTCCTCGGTCCGCCGGCCGCCCGCGAAGACCCGGGCGAGCAGACCGGGGTCCGCCTGCACGATGCGCATCCGCACCGACAGCAGTGCCCGTTCGTCGGCACCCTCGTCCGCGATCTCGGCGAGCAGGGCCGACCGGACCGCCTGGAGGGTGGGCACGTCGTCGGGTTGCGCGAGCACGTGTGCCCGGATGCGCGGACCCGCTTCCGGGTCCGGGCCGACGACGGCCTCCTCCTTGCCGGTGAAGTAGTTGAAGAACGTCCGCGCGGACACGCCCGCCGCCGCGCTGATGTCCTCCACCGTGACCCGGTCGAAGCCGCGTTCCTCGACGAGCGACACGGCCGCCCGGACGAGGTCGGCCCGTGTCCGCCGTTTCTTGCGGTCACGACGCCCGGTCACGGTGGACACCGTAGGCGGTTTTATTCAGCGACTGCAAGTTTACAATCGATGTAAGTACCGGTGAGTGACCTCACAGCCCTCCGGACTGGGCCGAACGGTCTACAAGCGGACCCACGGCCCGAACGGGCTGTCCGGCGTCGGCTCGCCCTGGGTACGCACGTAGAGCGCACCGTCGGTCCCGATCGAGGCGACCACCACCGCGCCCCGCGCGTCCAACGTCAGGGCCGGCACGTCCGCGACCACGCCGCCGAGGTCGACCCACTCCCCGTACCCGGCGTTCGGCCCGCGCTGGGTCGTGAGGCTCACGCCCGTGCCCGCGTTGCGCTCCACGGCGACGATCCGCCCGCCCGGCCCGGTCACCGTCGCGACCGACCCGACGCCGCCGTGGCCACCGAGCACGACCGGCGTCGAGTACCAGCCGCCGTTCACCTCGCGCTGCACGGAGGCGACCACGTGCTCGGTGCCCGCGCCCCGGTAGAGCACCTCGATCCGGCCGTCCTGGGACAGCGCGGCCGTCGGCGGACCGGCGGGCACGGCCGACGGCAGGTTGTCGTTGCGCGCGAAGGACCCGTTGGGCGAGGCCTGGAACCAGTGCAGGATCTTCTGCCGGGTGGCGGCGAACAGCTCGATGCGGCCCTGCGGACCGGTGATCGCGGCGAGCCCGTCCTGCACGTCCGTGCCGAACAGGTCCACCCAATCGCCCCACGGCCCGTTCGGCGTGGTCTGGAACCTGGTGCTGACTCCGCCACCACCATTCTTCACGAACAACTGGAGGCGGCCGTCGGTGTTGGCGGCGAGGACCGGCTGACCGACCTGGTCCGCGCCGGAGGTGTTGGGGTTGCCCAGGTCCGTCCACGCGCCGGCCCAACCCCCGTTCGGCGTGGTCTGGTGCAGGCCGAGCAGGTGGTGGTCCGACAGGCGCCGGGCCACGATCTCCGACCGGCCGTCGGCGTTGCGACCGACCACGATCGACGGTGCGAGCGGACCGCCGGCGGCCGGCAACGCCACCGCGCCGTCCCAGCCGCCCGCCGCGTTCTGCGTGTAGGTGACCGCCACTCCTGCGCGCACCACGAACAACCGCGCCCGCCCGTCGGCGTCGCGCCCGGCCCAGCCGGTGCCGCGCGGCCACCGCACGTTCATGCCGACCAGCAGTGCCCGCAGCCCGGTGTTGCCGTCGTAGCGCAGGTAGTTGTCGAAGACCGAACTCTTGCGGTCGAGCGTGCCCGGCGACAGGTTGCCGGGCACGTCGACGTTGTTGTAGTCGCGGTAGTTCACCTGCACCGGACGCCCGCCCCAGGCGCGCACCGCGTCGTCGGTGAACCGGGCAGCGGCCACGTGGTCGCCGTGGTCGGGCTGGTACCGGGCATCGGGCAACGGGTCCTGCGCGCGCACGAGCGACGGCCGGTAAAGCCTCAGCACGTCGGCCAGCGCGGCGGTCACCCCGGCCCGGTCGTAGGAGAACGACCTGGTCACCAGACCGCCGGCCGGGATCACCGTGGTGTCGGTGACGCCGCTGTCGCGGACCGCGCCCAGGCGGCCGTCGCGCAGGTTGAGGAAGAGCAACGCCACCTCGGGACGCTCGGTCAGCACGTAGCGCTCGGCCTGCCGCCCGGCGACCGCGAGCAGGTCCCCGGTCCACTCCTCCTGGGCGTTCGGGTCGAGGTCGGGCACGCCCGCCATCCGCGCGTAGGCGTCCTGGATGCCGCGCTGCCGGTTGCGGGCGCGGATCTCGTCGGTGTCGCCGGCACCGGTGATCTGGCCCGCGGTGACGAACACGGTCACGGTGTCCGTGCCGGTGCGGATCGTCTGGTCGATGTCGGGGTTCATGAACAGCAGGTCGTCGTCCTCGTGCGCGACGACCTGGAGGTACAGGTCCCCCGGCACGGCCCGCGCGGGCGGCGTCGTCCCCAGAGTGATCGCCACGACCGCGGCCAGAATCCCGAATGCGCGCACGACATCCCCTCCCCCTCGTGCCACCGAGGGTCGGGCGGCAGCCGGGACGGGCGCAAGACCCGATCACCCGCGTGGCGTTCCGGCGAACGGCTACAGCAGTGCCGCCAACCGTTCGGCCGCGTCATGCCATGGGCGTGCCGCGAACACCGGCAGCCCGTGCTTCTCCGCTTCCGCCGCGAGCAGGTCGCCGTAGTACGCGCTGCACTCGGCCCGCCGGACCTGGTCCCCGGACTCCGGCTCGCGGCCGAGGTAGTTGCGTCGCACGCGGTCCGCATCGGGCTCGCGCACGAACACGGCACGCACCCGCCGGTCCCGCTCGACCCATCGCGCACAGTGCTCGGGCAGCAGGTAGTCACCCTCAAGCACCAGGGGCACACCGGCGTCGAGGCGGTCCGCGATCACCGCGTCGACCGCCGGCGCCAGCGCACGGGCCACGGTGATCAGACCGTCCGCCACCCCTTCCGGGCCCAGCCGGTCGGCGTCGTGCCGTCGCCAGTGGTGCAGGTCCGGGTGCGAGTCCGGCGTGGTGACCGCCTGCGTGGCGAGCACCAGGTCGTCCACCTCGACCAGCACGGCACCGCGCGCGGCGGCGACGGGTCGGGCGAGCGTGCTCTTGCCGCTGCCCGACGCGCCGCCGACCAGCAGCACCGACCAGTCGCTCACGAGCCGACCAGCGCGACGACACCGGCCCCCGTGCCCAGCACCACGCACAGCGGCGAGTACCAGCGCCGGTTCAGCCGGGCGAACGCCGTCGTCGACCGCGCCCAGTGCACGAACCCGCCGACGCCGCGCAGCAGCAGCACTGCCGCGACCCCGCCCGCGCCCACCGTCGTCAGCCACGCCGGTCCGGGCACCGCCACCACCCCGGCACGCCCGACGACCAGGTAGCCGGCAAGCCCGAGCAGCACCGCGACCAGCAGCGTCAACGGCCACGGCGGTGCCTGCGCCACCGGGCGGTCGGTCACCAGTTCCGCGAACGACGCCCGGTCCGGCAACGGCCACGGCGAGAAGATCCACACCACGTGCAACAGGCCGATCAGCGCCAGCGCGACCGCGACGACCACCGCGACGATCTCCATGATCCCCACCTCCATACGGCAGCGTACGGTACGGGATCAGCCCTGGTCGGCCAATCGGTCGAGAACGCGGGTGAAGACCCGGCCCAACGTCTCCACCTCGTCCTCGCTCAACGCGTCGAACAGCAGTCCGCGCACGGCCGTGACGTGTCCGGGCGCCGCGCTCTCGATCGCCGCCCGACCGGCCGGGGTGAGCCGCACCATCGAACCGCGGGCGTCCTCCGCGCACACCTCGCGCACGACCAGACCGCGCTTCTCCATCCGCGCCACCTGGTGCGACAGCCGACTGCGCTCCCAGCCCGCCGACGCGGCGAGGTCACGCGCGCGCACCAGGCCGTCGGGCGCCTCCGACAGCGGCACGAGTAGGGCGTAGTCCGCGTTGGACAGTCCCGAGTCGCGTTCGAGCCGCCGCTCCAGCGCACCCAGCAGTTCCCGGTGCAGGGCCAGGTACGACCGCCACATCGCCGCCTCGCGCTCGTCCAACCACTCCATGGCGCCAAGCTAACACGCCTTTGTTGACGCGTCATCAAACCGGGGCTATCTTGTTGACGTGTCCACGAACATGCAGCTGGGCGTCTACAGCTTCGCCGACCGCAGCCCCGACGCGCTGACCGGCGAACAGCTCTCCGTCGCCGACGAACTGGCGAACACCGTCGAGCGCATCAAGGTCGCCGACCAGGTCGGCCTCGGCTTCTACGGCCTGGGCGAGCACCACCTGGAGAACTTCGCCAGCTCCAACCCGGCCACCGTCCTGGCCGCCGCCGCGAGCGTCACCGAGCACATCACGCTCAGCAGCGCGGTCACCGTCCTGAGCACCGAGGACCCGGTCCGCGTCTACCAGCAGTTCACGACGCTGGACCAGCTCAGCCGGGGCCGGGCCGAGCTGCTGGCCGGGCGGGGCTCGTTCACCGAGTCGTTCCCGCTGTTCGGCGCGCGGCTGGAGGACTACGACGAGCTGTTCGAGGAGAAGCTCGCCCTGCTGCTGCGCCTGGACCGCGAACACCCGATCACCTGGTCGGGCAAGTTCCGCTCGCCGCTGGAGAACGCCGAGGTCTACCCGCGCCCGTACCGGGACCGCCTGCGCATCACCATCGGCACCGGCGGCAACCCCGAGTCGTCGATCCGCGCGGGCCTGCTCGGCCTGCCCGTCGTCTACGCGGTGATCGGCGGCGAACCCGAGCGGTTCGCACAGTTGGCACAGCTCTACCGCCGGGCCGGGGAAGCCGCCGGCCACCGGCCCGAGGACCTGCACGTCACGATGAGCGCGATCGGCCTGATCGCCCCGAAGTCGCAGGACGCGAAGGACATCTACTACCCGTACTGGTTGCAGACCATGAAGTACGGCGCGCGGGCCAGGGGCTGGCGCGTGCCGTCACGCGCGGACTACGACGCGTGGACCCACGACGCGAACTCGATCTTCGCGGGCAGTCCGGCCGAGATCGCCGAACGCCTGGCCGCCGTGGGCGAGCTGGTCGGCGCCGACCGCTACGCCATGCACATGGACTGGTCCGGCGTCCCGCACCGGCACGTGGTGACGGCGATCGAACTTCTCGGCACCGAGGTGCTCCCCCTGGTCGGCAAGTCCTAGTCGTCCTTGTCGGCGTCGTCCTTGTCGGCGTCGTCTTTGTCGGCCAACGCCACCCGCAGCCGCTCGTGGCGGAACAGGAACGTGGGACCCGTGCGGCGCAGGACACCCAACGCGTCCGCGTCGCGCAGGAACCGCATCAACCGCCACGGCAACCGGCCGGCCACCGCCGACCGCACCCGGACCGCGACGAACACGCCCCACAACGACATCCGCAACGCGGCCAACGCGATGGCCAGACCGACCAGCAGGAGTTCCGGCACGAACCGGTACCACCACGAGACGACGACGACCATCGCGACGGCGTAGCAGCACGCGCCGGTCAACGCCGTCGTGCGCAACCGCCGCATCAACGCCGACGGGTCCATCACCACCTCGCCGTCGCGCGTGCGCAGGTCGGCCACGTGGGAGACCTTGAACACCAGGCCGAACGCGACCAGCGCGCCCACCACGCCGACGACCGGGCCCAGCGCCCGGGTCAAGCCCAGTCCCACCAGCACGGCGACCAACGACCCGATGCTCGTCCCCAGGTCCAGCGCGGGTTCCTTGCGCAGTTCGCTCCGCAACCGACGCACCGGCATGAACGCCAACGTCGCCGACAGCGTGTAGGCGATCAAGAGCGCCGTGGTGCCCGGCAGCGGCGAACCGGACCGGACGAGGTTGATCAGGCTCCCCGTCGCGAGTGGCGCCACGAAGCCCACGAGGAAGAACGCGAAACGCAGGCTGGAGGTCGTTTCCCACAATCGCCACCACCGCACCGACCGGCCTTCGTCGTGCGTGGCCCGGGAAGCAAGGAACCTCAACCACCGCTCCGCACGCCGGGGCGACCAGGAACGCGTCCGGCGTGGTACCAGGGCGGCCTCGGCCTTCGACAGCCTGCCCCTACGGCGGTGGCACGCCTCGAACACGGCCGGCACGAAGTGCGCCAACAGGTAGTCCTCGGCCTCCACGCGGGTACGGAACCGGTCGACCAGCCCGACGGGTTCGGCACCGACCCGCGTGACCTCACGGGCCAGGAACACCATCAGGGGCGTGCGCAACGCGTTGACCAGTCCGCTGCGCGACCGGGCCTTGACGGGCAGGTCCAGGACGGCCTGCCACCGCCGGTCCTTCGCGGCCAGATGGGCCAGCGCCGTCTCGGGCGCGATCTCCACGACCTTCACCAGGCGCAGGTCCAGGTCCCGCGCGAGCTGGTTGACCCCCGCCGCCCACCGCCGCGTCACGAGGACCGGGTGCGGCCAGTGCTCCAGGAACGCGTGCACCGCCTTCTCGGCGGCGGGTGCCAGTTCGTCGATCCCGTCGAGGACCGGCAGCACGTGCCCGTCCACGACCAGGTACCGCGCCGCCCGGCTGCCGTAGTGCGTGTCGTCGGCCAGTCTGTGGTCGAACGCCAGCCGCCCGACGAGCCAGTCCTCCAGCGCGTGGAGTTCCGGGTCCCACACGGGGATGTCGAACACGACCGGCACCGGCCCGGCGTGGTCGGCGTCCCGCAGCAGCCGGTCGACCACCAGCAACGCCGCCGACGACTTGCCCGTCCCCGGCGCGCCCGTGATCAGCAGCCGGCCGCCGGTCACCAGCCCGACGAGGTCGTCCACGGTGGGCGCCTCGTCGTGCCGACCGGGTACGCGCAGGTTCACCAACGCCGAGGCGTCGAGTTCCTGGTGCCGCACTTCGCGTTCGACCCACCGCCGCACGTCGCGTGCGACGACCTCGCGGGCGGACCGCACCTGGTCCGGTGTGCTGTCCAGGGCGCGGCGCGGACGTCGGACCGGCAGCGCCGTGAGGATGGCCAGCGCGGCGAGCAGCGGACTCCCGATGTTCGCGACGTCGACCACGGGTTTCCGGGCGTCCTCGTCCCAGGGCACGAGCCCTCCGTACGCCGCCACCAGTACCGCGATCATGGCCACCAGCGCACCGATGCCGACCGCCCTGCGTAAGCCCATGCACCCACCCGTCCGTCGCGCGAGGAGGTGGAGGGTAGTGCGCTCGACCGGTTCGGCCGAGTCCGGTGTCGCACACGTCGGCCGACCGTCCACACCGGACTCCGCCGGGACGATCCACTGTGGACCCCGGACGGACCGTGTCCGCCGATGTGCGGAGAACTCGACGAGGCCGCGGAAAAAGTCGCTTCGGTCCACAAATGTAATCCAAGTCACACCGAATCGGGAACACCGGGGGCCGTTCCGGTCGTTGGACCCCTCGGTCGGTGCGGTTCGTGTCCCCGGGCCTCATCTCGCGCCATCACGGAATACCGTGCGGCTGGAGCCGTGATGTGCCACCCGCCGAGAGGCGACCGCCGCGCCGACCCCTTTCCTTTCCCGACCCGTGCGGACCACTGTGTCCGGCACTGGGCCACTACGGTCATCCAGCACGTGTTTCCGCCCGACACCGGATACCGTTGGGACCGTCGTCGCAGTACCGGTCAACGCGGAGCCGTGAGCGCATGTCATCCCAGGACGTCACCCGGACCAAGCCACTGCGCGCCGATGCCCGGCGCAACCGGTCCAAGGTGCTCCAGACAGCGCGGGAGGCATTCGCGATAGAGGGCGCGGCGGTGTCGATCGACGAGATCGCCCGGCGGGCGGGCGTCGGCGCGGGCACGGTCCACCGGCACTTCCCCACCAAGGAATCGCTGCTGGAGACCGTGCTGGAGGAACGGATCGCGGAGATCGTGGACGAGGCGCGCGTGCTCGTCGACGAACCCGACCCGGCCGAGGCGTTCTTCGGGGTGCTGCGGCTGTTGTTGCGCCACGGCACGCGAGACCGTGCCTTGTCGGACGCGTTGGCCGCGCGTGGCGACAACTGCCAGGCGGCCACGTTCGTGGTCACCGGCGCACGGCGTGACCTCCAGATCGTGCTCACCGGCCTGCTGCACCGGGCACAGGCGGCGGGCAGCGTGCGCGCGGACCTGTCGCTGATGGAGTTGCACGCGCTGCTGTCCGGCCTGCACCTGTCGATGCGCACCGCCGACGAGGCGCTGGTGGGCCGGTTGCTGGAGATCGTCACCGACGGTCTGCGCGGTCGGCGTGCCGGCGCCGGTCAAGATCGCGATCCGGCCCGGATCGGCACCCCGCCCGGCTAGGATTCCGCCGGTGAAGCGGACGACTCGCATGATCGCCCCGGCACTGGTCGGGATCGCGGCACTGCTGGGCGGGTGTGCCGCCGAGACCGGCGCACCGGCACCCACCACCACGACTTCACCGGCACCACCGGGACTGGTCGGCGCCCTCTCCCGCGTCAAAGCCACCCACGAGGGCGCCGCCTACGTCGAGTACGGCGACCTCGCGGCACTGCGCGGGTACGACGTCGACCGGTTCAAGACCGTGGCCCACGTCGGACTGTCCGACCTCGCCCCGCGCGGCGCGAAGATCGCCGACGTCACCGGGTTCGACCCGACCGCGGCCGACACGGTGCTGCGCGTCGGACAGCCGCCGAAATGGGCGGGCGTGCTGCGGATGAAGGTCCCCGTCGACGCGGTCAACGGCAAGTTCGAGGGCCTCGGCGCGCAACGCGAGGACGGTGGCGGCGGCACCACGTGGACCACCGCGAAGGACAACGCCGTCGACCTCGCCGGGCCGTTCGGCTCGCTCGGGGTCATGGCCGCGTTCAACCAGGTCCGGGTGACGCCCGACGGCCTGTTCCACGCGCCCAGCGCCGAGACGCTGGGCTGGTTCACCGCTCCCGGCGACCTGACTCTCGACCGGCACCCGGCGGTCGGACCGCTGGCGCGGTGCCTCGGTGACGTGGTGGTCGCCGTGATCGCCAACCCGCTCGGCCGCCTGCCGGTCGCGGCCGGTGTGCGCGTGGTCGACGGCGTGGCGACCGACGTCCTGTGCGGCGGTGCCGCCGGCGTCGACCGGGTGCGGGACAACGTGGCCGCGGTCGCCGCCCGGCCCGGCGCACCGGCCGGGATCGCCGACGCCGCGGTCGAGGCCGACCGGGACGACCTGGTGCGCGTGGTCGTGCCCACCGGGGACGGACCCGTGGGCCGGACCGTCCGCATGATCACGACCGGGGACGCGGCGAGCCTGTTCGGCTGACCGCAGCATTGCGGATTTCCACCCCGGATCGCTATCCAGCGCGGTCGGTGGCCGCGTAGTGTCGCACGGTCGTCGCCAGATCCGAGGAGGGTCGATGAGTCACCGCGACGCGGCGCCGGGTGACCCGTTCGCGGTCGCGTTGCGCGAGGCCATCCGCCGACGAGGACTCGGCCTCGACCGCATCCAGCAACGGCTCCAGGCACGCGGCACCACGATCAGCGTCGCCGCGCTCAGCTACTGGCAGTCCGGACGCCGACGGCCGGAACGCGCCGCGTCCATGGTCGCGTTGCGGCACCTGGAAGAGGTGCTCGACGTGGCGCCCGGTTCGCTGACCGAACTGCTCGGCGCGCCACGGCCGCGCGGCCGGTCCCGGCGCGGCGCCACGACCCGGCCGCTGGCCGAGCTGTGGCACGAGTCCGACCGGATCGAGGCGCTGCTGTCGCGGGTGCACGTCGACTGCGACGACGAACTGACCCGCGTGACGCTGCACGTGATCGTGGAACTGGCGGCCGACCGGGGCGTGCGGGCCGTGCGCACACGGCAGGTGTTGCGCGCCGAAGTGGACGGTCCCGACCGATGGATCTCCATCCACGACCTGACCGAACCGGGGTGGCCGATACCGCGCGTCCTGCCGGTCAGCGGGTGCTCGGTCGGCCGGATCGAGGCCGACGAGGAGACCGGCATGATCGCCGCCGAACTGGTCTTCGAACGGCCGTTGAGCCGGGGCGAGACCGTGGTCGTCGAGCACGCGTCCGTGCTGGACGGTCCGCCGTACCCGCGCGGGAACGACTCGTACGGGCGGGTGTTCCGCTCGCCGATCCGCGACTACGTGATCGAGATCCGCTTCGACCCGCGCGCGCTGCCCGTCGCGTGCCACCGCTTCACCACCACCCCCGACGACCCCGACGGCGGCGACCGGCGGCGGCTGCCCGTCAACGCCGAGGGGGCCGCGCACGCCGTGGCGCTGAACTTCGGGCCGGGCACGTTCTCCGTCGCCTGGGAGTGGCCGGACTGACGTCGAGTTGCCCAACGGTCGCTGCCGAACGGGCGGTGCCGCGTGCGTCTGGATCGGAAAAGTCGCTTTGTCGGATTTCGCTCACCCTCCCCGGGTATGTACCCACGAGCCCAGTGGGTGAGGGGGTGCGCGGTGGAACGGGAACTGGATTTCGACGACGCCATCGTCCGCGGTCTGCGCGGGTACGTGCGGTTGGTCGCCTCGGCGCTGGGGGTGAGCGGCGAGTGCTTCTGCATCGAGGACGAGCACCCGGCGTCCGCCTACCTGGCGTTGGACGGCGAGTCGGCGTTGCTGTGGAACGAGCACACCGGGTGGTCCGCGGTGCGGGAGCCGGTGGAGGGTCAGGTCGTGGAGCACGCCCGGTTGGACGGGGAGCTGCTGCCGTCGCCGGAGGCGGTGGCCGCGTGGTTGTCGTCGTTGCCCGCGAACCCCATGCGGGTGGCCGCGCCGGTCCGCACGCCCGCGGGACTCTCCCCTGCCGACCTCTACGCCTACGCGTACGCCGGGCACCTTGTGCCCGAACCTCGCCGTCCTTCGGACTGAGTGCGCCCTGCTCCGCGAACACGCGAGTTATACGTTCAGACACCGCGAGTTGTGCGTTCAGGCACTGCGAAATGTGCACTCGCGTACCTCTACCTCGCGAGTCCTCCGCTCGGACACCCTGAACTACGCGCTCAGGCCCTCGATCGGGTGGGTTCGGGCCACGGTCGTGCGCTCGGACGGACGGGGTGGCGTAACGGCGGTACAACTCGCGGGTGCTCTGGGTGGTCGCGGTGTTCGTGGGGCTGGTGGTGAGGCGGCACGTCCTGGTCTCGACCGTGGTGATCGGCGGTGTCCTGGCCTTCACGGCCCTGGTCGGTGCGGCTGCCGTGCACCCCGTGCGGGCGGTCCTGGTCGTGGCCCTCGGTCTGGGTGCGGCGGCCGGATTGGTGTTGCTGTCGAAGGAGGCGCGGCGGCCGGTCGTGCGCGAGGTGGTTCGGGGTGGGGGCGAATCCGCGCGGCAGGCCGGTGCGCGGGACGACGTGGTCGCCACGGCGCTGGCGTTGTCGGTGTTCGCGTCGAGCGTGGCGCTCGCGTCGATGACCGCCGTGGTGGCGCTGTGGGACAGCGTCTCCGGAAATCCGGCGCGGGGCACGCTCATCACAGCCGGGGTCCTGGCGGTTCTGGCCGGCGCCTGGTGGACGGCGGATCGGCGGCGGCGGGACGTCGCCGCCGGGGTCGGGTTCGTGGCCGTGGCGGGCACCGGACTCGTCGCTCTGGTCGCGGGCGGGGTCGTGGTGTTCGACCGGGTCGGTCGGGGGTTGGCGTTCGTCGGGGCGGCCGTGGCCGCCCATCCGTGGCGGGCGGCGGCCGTGGTGCTCGCGCTGGTCGCGATGGCCGCGACGGTGGGCAGTGTGGTCCTGCCGCGGCGGGACGAGTTGGGTGGGCGGCTGCGGATCATGGCGGTGTTCGCCGCCGGCGGTGTCTCGGTGATCGCGGTGGGCGGGATGGCCGTGTGGCTGTTCACGACCACCGCCGGCCTCTGGGTGCTCGGGGGTGTCACGGCCGCGACGGTCGGCGTGGGGTGTGTCCTGGCCGTACGCCGCGGACTGCTCGACGCCCGGCGGGTGTCCGTGGTCGCGGGCGTCCTGGCGTTGATCGCCCTCGCGTGGTTCGCGGTGGCCCGACTGGTCGGTCGCTAGGCCACGTCGTCGCCCTTGGCGGCCGTCACGACGGTGCGTCGCGTTCCCCGCCTCTTCGGCCGGGAAGATCGCGATCGAGGCTTTACATGCAGCCGCTGGGTTGCCTATCCTCGGACAGGCAACCCAGCGGCTGCCCGAAGGCGATGAGATGGACGAGGTGTTCCGCGCACTGGCCGATCCGAGCCGACGCGCGTTGCTGGACCGGCTCAACGCGCGCAGCGGCCTGACCCTGCGCCAACTGTGCGACGGCCTGGACATGACCCGGCAGTCGGTGAGCAAGCACCTCGCGGTGCTGGCGGCGGCGAACCTGGTCACGACCCGGTGGCGCGGCCGGGAGAAGCTGCACCACCTGAACGCCGAGCCGATCAACGCCATCGCGGACCGCTGGATCGGGCGGTACGACCGGGCGCGGGTACACGCGCTCGCCGATCTGAAACTGGCATTGGAGCAGGAACCGATGGGCGCGAACCGATTCGTCTACACGACCTACATCACCACGACGCCGGAACGCCTCTGGCAGGCGTTGACCGACCCGGCGTTCACCGGGCGGTACTGGGGCGCCACCTTCACCACGGACTGGACGCCGGGCGCGTCCATGACCTGGCACGAGAACGGCGTCGCGATCAAGGACCCCGAACAGGTCGTCCTGGAGTCCGACCCCTTCCACCGGCTGTCGTACACCTGGCACGCGCTGACCGACGAGTGGACGGCCTCGCACGGGTTCGACCCGGACGTCGTCGCGCGCATGTCCGCCGAACCGCGCTCGAAGGTGACCTTCGAGTTGGAGGAACTGGGCGCGCGGGTCAAACTGACCGTCGTGCACGACGGGTTCGAGCCGGGCAGCGAGATCCTGGCGGGGATCTCCGAGGGCTGGCCCATGATCGTCTCCGCGCTCAAGACGCTGCTGGAGACCGGCGATCTCGGAGCGTGAGTGCACCGACGTCCTGTGACGTAGGAATTCAGTACCACTCGTTGAGGTGATGAACACGCATCACTTCTCTGACAGAGCGCCTTTTTACACCCAGACTGCACCTACTTAGCACCCACTCTTCACTCTCTCGGGTGGCTATAGGCACTCCGGATTCTACTCTGAGTCTGTATTGGACTGTCCTCTGTGGATCATCGTTCGTGTGAATTGGTCATGAACGGCAGACTGATCCGTATTCAGGGGGTAACAGCTGCCGCCGAGTGCCACCCGTATTCGACGGACCAGGTACACCCACCTGGGTGTACCTGCGATCGACGGGCGACCCCCTGCCACACCGCCCGAGAGAGGGAAGTCCATGAGTGCGGTCCCTGCATCCCGCCGCTCCCGCCGCCGTTTCGCCTTCGTGGCGGTCCTCAGCGGCCTGGCCGGCAGCGTCCTGTTGGCGCTGTCCCTGACCGGCACGCTCGCGGCGTTCACCGCGGCGATCACCAACTCCACCGACACCGTCTCGACCGGATCGCTGATCATGCGCGAGACCGACGGCAGCAACACCTGCACCAGCAACAGCTCCTCGACGAACTCGGCGACCTGCGCCACGATCAACAAGTACACCGGCTCAGTCCTGGCCCCCGGCGGGTCGGCGACCAAGACCGTCACGCTGGCCAACGACGGCACCGGCACGCCGGCGACGTTCACCCTGACCCCGGGCACGTGCTCGCAGTCCGGCTCGGTCAGCGGCATCACGCCCGCCAACGACTTCTGCACGCAGGTCACGCTGAAGGTCTACGTCGGGGCGACGGCCACCGGCTCCCCGATCTACAACGGCACCCTGGCCGCGTTCACCACGCCGCTGTCGCTCACGCCCCTGGCCGCCTCGGCGACCCAGCCGTACACGTTCCAGGTGTCGCTGCCGTCCTCGCTGGGCAACTCCTACCAGGGTCTGACCGCGTCGCAGGCCCTGACCTGGACCTTCAGCTCCTGACGGGCATCGGGTGGGTACTCGGCGACGGAGCGGGGCGCATCGGCGCGGCGGACACCGCCGCGCCGACGTCCCGCGCGTGCTGCGCATCGCGCTCCTCGCCGTGGTCCTGCTCTGCCTGGCCGTCGCCCTCGGCTGGCGGCTGACCGGCGGCCGGTGGCTGTCGGTCGACTCGGGCTCGATGGGCGAGACCGCGCCGGTCGGCACGCTCGTGCTGACCAGGCCGACGACGGTCGCCGAGGTCGCGGTCGGCGACGTCGTCTCGTTCTACCCGACGGCCGCGAGCAAGATCGCCTACACCCACCGGGTCGTGGAGATCCGCGACGGCAAGCTGATCACGCGCGGTGACATCAACGGCGCCGACGACCCGTGGCGCACCGGGGACGAGAACCTGGTCGGCCTGGTGGTCGCGCGCTGGTGGGGCGTGGCCTGGCTGGTCAAATCCCTGCCGTTCCTGCTGGTCGGCGGGTTCACGGTGTGGTTGCTGACCCGCTGGACGGGCCGCTGGCGCACGCCACTGCGGCTCATCCTCTACCCGCTCGTGGTGTGCGTGGCGATCGTCGTGCTGCGCCCCCTGGTCGGGGTCATCCTGCTCGGCACGTTCACCGAGGGCGACGTGACCCGCGCGCAGCTCGTGTCGTCGGGCGTGCTGCCGGTCCGCGCGACCACCCCGGACGGCGTGTTCACGGACCTGCGCGCCGGGCAGGTGGGCGAGCTGACCGCGTCGGCGTCGAAGTACGGCGACGGCGGCAACGTGCCCATCGAGGTGAACCCGCACATGCCGTGGACCTGGTGGACGTTGTGCCTGGTGCTGTGTGCGATACCGCTGCTGGTGTCGTTCTTCGTCCGGCCGAGGGCGGTGCGATGAGGAAGCTCGTGCTCGTGGTGGCGGTCGTCGTCGCGGCGATCGCGTACCTCGGCGTGGAACCGACCAGCGGCGCGTTCAACGCCAAGGTGACCAACTCCAACAACACGGTGACGTCTCTGGCGCACACGTGCACCGCGGTCGCGCTGGCCGACAACCCGACCCGGTTCTACGAACTCAACGAGACCACCGGCACGGTCGCCTACGACGGGTCGCCGACCGCCGCGAACGGCACCTACCAGGGCGGCCGGCAGGTCCAGGACGCCGTGGAGTACCCGTGCCTGCGGGAGACCCAGCCGTACGCCGTGCTCGACAACACGCACTACGTCTCGACCACGGGCACGATCACGCTCAGCGCGTCGACGTCGTCGAGCCACGAGGCGTGGTTCCGCACGCACGACGACCTCGGCGGCGTGATCAGCGGGATCGGCGACCTGGCGACGGGCGCGTCGACCAAGAAGGACAACATGATCCTTCTGACGTCGAACGGCACCATCGCGTTCGTGACCAACAACCCCAGCCCGTACGAGATCGTCACGCCGTTCGCGTACAACGACGGCGCCTGGCACCACGTGGTCGGCGTGCACGACGCCACGTACGGCATCCGGTTGTACCTCGACGGGCAGTTGATCGTGCAACTCGCCGGCGCCCACCCGCAGAGCATGACCGGATATATGCGGATCGGGTACGACAACACCTCGGGTTACGCCAACGGTTTCGGCTCGAACCAGACCACGGCGCACTTCCGGGGCAACCTGGCGTTCATGGCCTACTACCCGTACGCGCTGTCGGCCGCCCGGATCTCGGCGCACTACGCGGCCGGCGGTCAGTGACCGGTCCCGCTGGTCCGCCCGGGTGACCGACGGGCTCGCGAACGGCCGGAGGTGGGAGCATGCGTCGACGGGACGGGACGAAGTCGGTGCGACGCGGGGAATCGCCGGGTCCGGTGCGATCGGCCGCGCAGCGGATCGGACTGGGATGGCCGGGAGAAGATCTCCACGACGCTGGTCGATAGTCGGTTTCCTGGGTGTCGTGGCCTCGATCGGGGGCGTGCTGTGGCTGCTCTTCTCCGCGAGCGACCGGAGCGTCGTCGGCACGGTCATCCAGGCGGTCTCGGCGGTGCTGGTCCCCGGGTCGGCGTTGGGGGTGTGGATGCTGCGACGGCGTGTGCCGCGCACTCCCGATCTCGACGCGGCCGGGGACGGGTTGGCCGTCGCCGTACGGGCCCGGTGGGAACGCACCGCCACTGAACTCCGGCTGATCTACCCGACCCGCATTTCGGTGCGCTGGTCGTGGTCGGACAGGACGGCGGGAGGCTCGCGGATCGATGCCGTCGGGTCACCCGTCACGCCGTCGCGGGTCGCCGTGCTCCCGGGTGCGCGGCCCGTCGGCCCGCTCCAGGTCGAGGACGGCGACCTCGGCGGCCTGTTCGACGTGTTCGCCGGCCTCGACTCCGGCCGGATCCTGCTGATCGGCGCGGCGGGCGCGGGCAAGACCAGTGCGGCGATCCTGCTGCTGCTGGAGGTGCTCCGACACCGCGACGGCACGGCCGACCGGCACCGGGTGCCGATTCCCGTGCTGCTGGGACTCGCGGACTGGAACGCGGCCCGACACCGGCTGGTCGACTGGGCAGCGGCCCGCCTGGAACTGGAGTACCCGTTCCTGGTCGCCTCCGAGTACGGCCGCGGCACCGCCCGGAGACTGATCGAGAGCGGCCGGGTGGTGTTGTTCCTGGACGGCCTCGACGACCTGCCGGAACGCCTGCGCCCGGTCGCCGTGCGGGCGCTGGACCTACAGGCCACCGGACGCGTCGTGCTGCTCAGTCGAAGCGCGGAGTTGGTCCAGGCCGTGGCCGAAGGCGGCCACGTCGCCGGTGCGGCGGTCCTCGAACTGCTGCCGGTGACCGGGGACCGGGCCGCCGCCTACCTGGAACTGTGCCGCGTCGATCCGCCACCGCCAGGCTGGCGCAGGCTCGTCGACCACGTGCGGCGCCACGACGACGCGGTCACCCGGGCACTGGACACGCCGCTGATGCTCAGCCTGGTGCGGGACGCCTACCGGCCGGGCGACGACATGGCCGACCTGTTCCCGACCGGCGGGTTCGCGGATCGCACGGAGGTGGAACACCACCTGCTCGAACGCTTTCTCGCCGTGGCGTACGCCCCCTCCCCCGGACAGCCCGCGCCCCGGTACGGACTCGACCAGGCGACCAGGTGGCTCGGGTGCGTCGCGGCGCAGATGAACGAGGACAACAGCCCGGAACTCTCGTGGTGGACCGTCCACCGATGGCGCCCGAGGTGGATACGCGTCGTCGCCACCGGGTTGAGCGTGACGTTCGTGCTGGGCATCGTGCTCGGCGCGATCGTCGCCGGTCGTACCGATGCCGCCCTGCTGAGCTACGCCACGGTGTTCGCCCTGGTGCTGGGGGCGGTCTACGCGCGAGGGGTCGGGCAGCCGCGCCAGTGGTCCAGGCCGCTGCGACCGGAGCTGTTCTCCCGGGAGAACTTCAAGGCGGCCTCCCTGTTCTCCGTGACGACCTTCCTGATGCTCTCGATGACGTTGTCCGTCTGGCTCGGCCGCGATTACGGGATCATGGCCGGTCTGCTGTGCGGGCTCGCCGTCGGCCTGACGAGCTTCCTGTTCTACTCGATCGCCCGGCCGTCGGTCGACCAGTTCAGTCCGATACCGCCGGCGACGTGCTGGTACCGGGAGATCAGGTACCGGATCGCGTTCGGCTTGGCCGTCGGCGTCCTGGGCGGGGCGATGATGACACTCGCCGAACTCATCACGTCCGACGAAGGCGTGGACGACGTCACGGCGAGCCTGCTGGGCCAGCTCGCCGGGACGGTGCCCTACGGCCTCGTCTTCGGCGTGGTGTCCTCGAAGACCTGGGTGGCATTCCTCGTGTTCTGCCAGCTCCGGGTCGAGGGCGCGGGCCCGCTGCGGATGATCGATTTCCTGGAGGACGCCTGCGCACGGGGCGTGCTGCGGACGGTCGGCCCCTTCTACCAGTTCCGCCACGCGCGCCTCCAGGACCTGCTGGCGGCGTCATGGCACGAGCGCGGAGACCGGTAGCCGCGGCCCGGGTCAGACGCTCTCGGTGCGGTAGCGGCCGGGCGGTACGCCGACCACACGCCGGAACGCCGTGCTGAACGCGTACTCGCTGCCGTAGCCGACGGACGCCGCCACCCGGCCGATCGTCCACTCCGGACGGTCCACGAGGTGCTCCCGGGCCACGTCCATGCGCCACGCGGTCAGGTAGGCCACCGGTGTGTCGCCCACCAGGTCGCGGAACCGCACGGCGAACGCCGCGCGGCCCATCCCCGCCACCTCGGCCAGACCCGCGACCGTCCACGCCCGACCCGGCTCGCGGTGCACGGCGTCGAGCGCCCGGCCGATCCGCTCGTCGGTCAGCGCGGCACGCCACGTGCCGGTCTCGGCCGGGCGTTCCAGTTCGGCCCGGATCCCGCGCAGCAGCACCAGTTCCACGAGCCGCGCCGCGAGGACCGACGCGCCCGCGCGGCGTTCGCGGATCTCGTGCCGCAACTCGGCGAGCAGGTGGTCCAGGTGCGGTTCGCGCAGGTGCACGACCGTCGGCAAGGCGCGCAGCAACGCCGACCGCGTGGCGCCGCGCAGGGTCAGTTCCGCGCAGAGCACGACCGTGCGCGGCCCGTCGCCGCCGAACACCCGCCGCACCGACAGCGCGTCGACCGAGGGCGCGTCGTGAACCGCCGTCACCGCCGCGCCGGGCCGGTGGCGCAGGGCGTGCCCGGTCCCGGGCGGCACCACGACGAGGTCCCCGGCGCGCACGTGCGCGTGGTGGTCGCCCGCGTCGAGCCAGAGTTCGCCGTCGAGCACGTGGTGCAGGGCCACGACGTCGCGCGGCCCGACCCGCGCACCCCACGGCGCCCGCAGCTCGACCCGTGCGAACCTGCCCGCTTCGACCCGGACGCCGGCCAGCAGGGTCTCGAACACCGGACGCTCGCGCATGAACCCCGGACTCTCGCACATTTCCCGTCCGGACGCCGCTTCCTACCGTCGGAGACGTCTTCCGCGAAGGAGTGATCATGCTGGACGTCTTCATCACGGGTGCGAGCGGCTACATCGGCTCGGCGATCACCCGTGTCCTGGTCGGACGGGGCCACCGCGTGCGCGGCCTGGCCCGCAGTGCCCGCGCCGAGGCGGTGGTGCGGGCGGCGGGCGGCGAACCGGTGCGGGGCAGTCTGACCGACCTCGCGGTCCTGGCCGGTGCCGTGGGCGACGCGGTGATCCACACCGCCGCCACCGACACCGCGGACCGGCCGGTGGTGGACGAGGCCGCCGTGACCGCGATGCTCGCCGCCGGACCGGCCGTGTTCGTCACGACCACCGGCGTGCCGCGTGCCCGGTCGTCCCGGGTCCCGGTGGCCGAGGACGACACGGCCGCGCCCGAGGGGCCGTTGGCGTGGTTGGCCGACGCCGAGGACCGGGTGTTGACGGCCGACGTGCGCGGCGTGGTCGTGCGCCCGCCGATGGTCTACGGCGCGGGCGGCGGCCCGGTGGCACGCCTGGTCGGGCAGGCCCGTGCCGACGGCGTGGCCCGCTACGTCGACGAGGGCGCGAACGTGTGGTCGACCGTGCACGTGACGGACCTCGCGGAGGCGTACGCGCTGCTCCTGGAAACCCCGGCGCGGGGCGTCTTCCACGCGGCCGAGGCGTCCCCGGTGGCCCTGGCGGACCTGATGGCGGCCGTCGGTCACGCCGCCGACGTGCCCGTGCGCTCGTGGCCGCTGTCCGAGGCCCTGGCCACGCACGGGCCGATGGCGGGTTTCCTGGCGATGGACGCGGCCCTGGACGCGGGCCGCCTGCGTGACCTGGGCTGGACGCCGACGACCGGGGATCTTCGCGGTGGCGTGGTCGGAGATCTTCGCTCCCGGTGACGGGAATTCCGTTGCCGATGCCCGGCGGGGTGGACACGCTGGTCGCCATGACCGAGGTGACGGTGACCCTGTCGGTGCGCGATCTGACGGAGGCCGACCTGCCGTCCTGCTCGTGGGCCGGGACGCGGCTGCACTTGACGCACGTCGCGGCCGAGGTGGCACGCGCGCGGTCCGGCGTGGGCGACTACCTCGCCGTGTGCGGCCCGGCCGACGTGCCGTTGGGCATCGGCGGGATCGACTACCGGGAAAGTCCGGGTGCCGGCACGTTGTGGCAGTTGGCGGTGCATCCGGCGCTGCGGTCGTGCGGTATCGGCACCACCTTGGTCCGGGGCGCCGAACTCCGCATCCGGGACCGGGGACTGCGGCGTGCCGAGTTGGGCGTGGAGGACGACAACCCGAGGGCCCGCGCGCTCTACGAACGCCTCGGCTACGTCGCCTACGGCCGTGAACCCGACTCCTGGGACGAGGAAGGTCCGAACGGGGACATCCGCCGTTACGAAACCATGTGCACGTTGCTGCGCAAGGAGCTGTGAACGAGGGGCGTCCACCGTGGACGCCCCTCGTCCGCGATCAGCCCTGCGGATCGGCGGTCGCGGGCGGCGACCGCAGCGCCAGACGGGTCGGCAGCACGGCCGAGGCGACCGTGACCACGACGCACCCGAGCACCACGCCGATCAACGCCCACCAGGGCAGGATCACCGGCATGGGCCCGACCTCCTGGCTCACCGCCAGCCGCAAGCCGAACAGGCTCACCGCCGAGATGACGACCGCCGCCACGATGCCCACGGCGGCCACGATCACCGCCTCGTAGGCGGCCACCCGGACCACCTGCTTCGACGTCGCGCCCGTCAGCCGCAACGCCGTGGTCGCGCCCCGGCGGTCGGCGTGGCCCAGGATCGAGGTGTTCACGATCGACATCGCGGCGTACGCGGCGATGATCCCCAGGCCCAGGATCACGCCGAAGCGCAGCGACGGCGACTGGAACGGGTCGGCCACCACGAAGTAGTCGTCGGCCGGCACCGCCCTCGCGCCCAGGCCGGCGACGGCCGCGTTCACCGCCTCCGTCGACGTGCCCGGCGGCGTGGTCAGGTACGCGCGGGTCGGCAGCACGCCGGACGCGTGCTTGCTGCTGATGTAGGTCTCGCTGTTGCGCAGCAGCGCCACGACCTTCAGCTCCGCGCGGGACCCGTCCGGGAACCACACGGCCACGGTCACGCCCAGCGGCAGCCGCACGTTCTCGTCGACCATCATCGTGTCGTCGCCGAAGTCGGCCGTCGAGCCCTCGGCCACCACGGGCTTGAGCGTGCTGCCCACAGTCGCGGGGTCGACGGCCACGGCCCGCATGTCGTTGATCTCGGGGTCGTCGTCGAACTTGCGGTGGTTGACCCGCAGCGGCGTGATCGGCGCGACGGTGACGCCCGCGATTCCGCGCAGCCGCGCCAGCGCCGCCTCGTTCAGGCCGGGCGTGCCGGCCGGGGTCACGACGTGGTCCGCGGTGACCGTGGCGCGTTCGGCGTTCACCTCGGCGCTGCCGACCGTGTAGGTGACGCCCAGCATCGTGACCGACAGGCCCACCAGCAGGAGCACGGGTCCGGCGGTGGTCGCCGTGCGGCGCACGGCCGTGACGATGCTGGCCCGCACGAGCATCCCGGTCGCGCCCTTGGACCGGCCGAGCGGCCAGGTGAGCAGGCGTGCCAACGGCTTGACCACGACGGGCGTCAGCAGTGCCACGCCGATCAGCGGCACGGCGGCGATGGGCGTGTACAGCACGGGCACCATGGACAGCCACGACGCCTTGGCCACGACGAACAACACGACCAGGGCCCCGAAGACCACCGTGGACAGTCCGACGACCAACCGGCCGCGACCGATCGCCTTCGTGTCGGCCGTGGCCTCGCGCAGCACCTCGACCGGCGACGTGCCGCCCGCCTTGCGCGCGGCCGACCACACGGCCAGCAGCGCCACGCCGACGCCGAGCACGAACGCCGACAGCATGGGCACCACCCACACGGTCAGCTCGTACCACTTCGGACCGACCTTGGCCGACTTCAGCGCGGACGCCAGCGCCGGCGCGCCCGCGAAGCCCAGTCCGCAGCCCAGCAGCGACGCGGACACCGACACCAGCAGGGCCTCGGCGAACACCATCCGCCGCACCTGCCGGGCCGTGGCGCCGACCGCGCGCAACAGCCCGAACTCGCGCGTGCGCTGCGTGATCGAGAACGCGAACGTGGCCGCGACGACGAACGCCACCACGGACACCGCGACACCGATCGAGGTCGCGGTCATCGACACGATGCCCAACAGCGCGCCGCGGTTGCGGCTGCTGCCGGGTTCGGCCTTGACGCGGGCGTCGCCGGTCAGCACGTCCGCGCGGTCGCCGACCGCCTGGCGCACCTGCTCGGCCGACCCGTCGGCCACGACCGCGATCACGTCCGGCGACAGGCGCGCGGCCTCGGTGTCGGTGAAGAACACGGCCGTCTCGAAGTCGACGTCGGCCGTCACACCGGAGACCGCGTACGGGCGCGGGCCGGACGCGGTCAGCACGGTCACCCGGTCGCCGGCCTTGGCGCCGGTCGAGGCCGCGACCACGACCTCGTCGGCCAGCGCGGGCGCCTTGCCCGACTCCAGGCGGTAGCCCGCGAACTTCGCCGCCGACCAGGGCCTGCCGTACGGGGCGGCGGCCGGGCGGTCGGCCACCTGCGCGTAGAACGACCGGTCGTGCACGCCCGGAACGGCGGCGAGGACCTCCTTCGTCAACGGCTCCGGCTCGGCGTTGTCCAGGACGGCGCCGTCGTCCACGGTCCGGGTCTCGGGCGAGCGGACCACGACCGCGGCCTCGGCGTAGCGGCTGGGCGCCGGTGACTGCGGCGCCAGCGCCGAGGCGAACACCACGGCCATGGACGACAGGACGGCGACGCCGACCGCCAGGCCGATGAACGTCGCGACCAGGCTGGTCCACCGGGCCTTGAGGGTGTCGCGGGCGATGCTCAGCATGTCCGCTCCCCCTGGTCGCACGACAGCGTGCTCACGACGCCCGGGCCTCCAGCTTCGGCAGGCGGGCGGCGACGGCCTCGGCGGTCGGCCGGGGCAGCGTGCCCGCGAGGCGACCGTCGGCGAGGAACACGACCTGGTCGGCGTAGGCGGCGGCGACCGGGTCGTGGGTCACCATGATCACGGTGCGCCGCTCCCGGTCGACCAGGGCGCGCAGCAGGTCGAGCACCTCGTGCCCGCTGTGGCTGTCCAGCGCGCCGGTGGGCTCGTCGGCGAACAGCACCTGCGGGCGGGTGGTCAGCGCCCGCGCGATCGCGACGCGCTGGCGTTGGCCGCCGGAGAGCTGTGCGGGCCGGTGCCCGGCGCGGTCGGCCAGGCCGACGGCCGCGAGCGCGGCGGTGATGGCCGCCGGGTCCGGTCGTTCGCCGGCCAGGCGCAGGGGCAGTTCGACGTTCTGCTCGGCCGTGAGCGTCGGCATGAGGTTGAACGCCTGGAACACGAAGCCGATCCGCTGCCGGCGCAGGACCGTGAGCCCGTCGTCGTCCAGTGTGCCCAGGTCGACGCCGGTGAGCACGACCCGTCCCGAGTCGGGACGGTCGAGCCCGGCCGCGCAGTGCAGCAGCGTGGACTTGCCCGATCCGGACGGGCCCATCACCGCGGTGAACGTGCCGGCCGGGAACTCCAGGGACACCCCGTCGAGGGCCCGGACCGTGCCGTACGCCTTGCGCAGCTCGTGAAGCTGAAGCGCAGTCATGCCGCAAACCCTAGGAACTGTCCGGCGGTTCCGGCCATCGGGCCACCACCCGAACACGGGGTGCACCCAGCTACACCCCTGAAGCTCGCCCGTCCGGGTGTACCCGACTGGACTGTCGGGACGCGGCGTCGGCGGAGAGCGGGCATTTCGGACGGTGGGGTCTCTATAGTGCGGCGTCCAAGGCGGACCGGATGCGCGCCACGACCACGTCCTCCGCGCGCCCGACCGTGCCGTCCGCCGAGGCCACGTCCCCGCACATCGCGAGGACCGCGTCGGCGAACGCCCGCGCCTGACCGGCCGACCGCGCGGCCAACAGGTCCGCCGACGCCCGCAGCGCGGTGAGCACGCCGTGCTCAACGTCGGCGACCGTCCCCACGGGCAACTCCGGCGGCGCCGCGCCGACCACCTGACGCAGCTGCGGCGGCAGGGCGGACATCGCCCGGATCCCGGCGTGGCTCTCCTCGTCGACCGCGCCCTCGTCCGCCACCGACACCAGCACCATCGCGCCGTACACGGCGGTGCGCAGCGTGCGGCCTTCGTCCTCGGTGAAACCGTTCATGATCCGTACTCTAGGAGGCTTCGCGGGGCGGCCCGTCCAGCAGGGTCCGCGCGTGGTCGGGTGCCAGTCGGTCGGCCTCGCGGGGCGGCCGGACGTGGCCGCCGCCGGCCGGGCGCGCGGGCAGCACGAGGGGTGGCCGTTGCACCGGCGTCCAGTCCACACTGCCCAGCAGGTGCGCGATCATGTTCAGCCGCCCGCGCCGCTTGTCCTCGGCCTCCACGACCGTCCACGGCGCGAAGTCCATGTCCGTGTGCACGAGCATGTCGTCCTTGGCCCGGGAGTAGTCATCCCACCGGGTGATCGACTCCAGGTCCATCGGGGACAGTTTCCAGCGCTTGAGCGGGTTGTCGAGGCGTTCCCGGAAGCGCCGCTCCTGCTCGACGTCGCTGACCGAGAACCAGTACTTGCGCAGCAGCACGCCGTCCTCGACCAGCAGCCGCTCGAACACCGGGCACTGGCGCAGGAACCGCCGGTACTCGTCGGCCGTGCAGAAGCCCATCACCCGTTCGACGCCCGCGCGGTTGTACCAGCTCCGGTCGAACAGGACGATCTCGCCGGCGGCGGGCAGGTGGTCGACGTAGCGCTGGAAGTACCACTGGGTGCGTTCGCGCTCGGTCGGCGCGGGCAGCGCCGCGATCCGGCACACGCGCGGGTTGAGGTGTTCGGCGACGCGTTTGATCGTGCCGCCCTTGCCCGCCGCGTCCCGGCCCTCGAACACCACGACGAGCCGGGCGCCGGTCGCCTTGACCCACTCCTGGAGTTCGACCAGACGACCTTGCAGCCGCACCAGTTCCGCCTCGTACAAGGCGCGCGGGAAACGCTTCGGCTTGGCCATGGACCGGACCGTACCCATGCCGCCGGGCGGACGCACGCGTACCGGGTGACGATCAGGGTATTCCGGCTCTGGGTGGGCGACCCGCCCCTGCCGCATCGTCAAGGGGCACGATCACGAGCCTGGGAGGGTATCCCCGATGTCGACGACGGAACGCGACCTGCGCTGGTGGGCCGCGGCGAACTACCTGACCGTCGCCCAGATCTACCTGCGGGACAACCCGTTGCTGCGGGACGAACTCACCGCCGGGCACATCAAGCCCCGGCTGCTGGGCCACTGGGGCACGAGTCCCGGCCTGTCGATGATCTACACGGTGCTCAACCGGCTGATCCGCGAGACCGGCCAGGACTGCCTGTACGTCACCGGTCCGGGGCACGGCGGGCCCGCGCTGGTCGCCAACGCCTACCTGGAGGGCACCTACAGCGAGATCTACCCCGAGGTGTCGCGCGACCTCGCCGGGCTGACCCGGCTGGTGCGCCGGTTCTCCACGCCCGGCGGCATCCCCAGCCACGTCAGCGTGCAGACGCCGGGCAGCGTCCACGAGGGCGGCGAGCTGGGGTACGCGCTCGCGCACGCCACCGGTGCCGCGTTCGACCACCGCGACCTGCTGGTGGCGTGCGTGATCGGCGACGGCGAGGCCGAGACCGGCCCACTGGCCGCGTCGTGGAAGGCGCCGAGCTTCCTCGACCCGCGCCGCGACGGGACCGTGCTGCCGATCCTGCACCTCAACGGCTACAAGATCTCCGGGCCGACGGTGTTCGGCCGGGCGTCCGACGAGGACCTGACCGGGTTCCTGCGCGCACAGGGCTGGGACCCGGTGGTCGTGTCCGGCGACGACCCGGCCGCCGTGTACGCCGACCTCCACGCGCGGATGACCGAGGCCCAGGCGCGGATCGCCGACCTGCGGGCGGGCACGGCCACCCGGTGGCCCGCGATCGTCCTGCGCACGCCCAAGGGCTGGACCGGCCCGGCGACCGTGGACGGCGTCCCGGTCACGGGCACGCACCGGTCGCACCAGGTGCCGCTGTCGGGCGTCCGGGAGAACCCGGAACACCTCGCGCTCCTGGCGGAGTGGCTGCGCTCGTACCGGCCCGACGAGTTGTTCGACGCCGACGGCGCGTTGGTCGCGGACGTCGCCGCGTTGGCGCCGCAGGGCGACAAGCGGATGTCGGCCACGCCTTATGCCGACGGCGGTCGTCTTCTCCGGCCGCTTCCGTTGCCACCGTTGGACAAGTACGCCGTGCAGGTCCACGGTCCGGGTTCGGTCGAGCACGGCAACACCGCGCCCATCGGCGAGCTGCTGCGCGACGTGTACGCGGCGACCACGACCGAGGACGGCGGTGGCACGTTCCGCCTGTTCTGCCCGGACGAGACCGCCAGCAACCGGCTCCAGGCCGTGTTCGAGGAGACCGACCGGTGCCTGCGCGCCGAGGTGCTGCCCACCGACGAGCACCTGTCGCCGCACGGCCGGGTGATGGAGGTGCTGTCGGAGCACCTGTGCGAGGGCTGGTTGGAGGGCTACCTGCTCACCGGGCGGCACGGGCTGTTCGCGACCTACGAGGCGTTCGCGATGGTGTCGGCGTCCATGCTGATCCAGCACGCGAAGTGGTTGCAGCACGCGGCCACGCTGCCGTGGCGGTCGTCCGTGGCGTCGCTCAACGTGCTGCTGACCTCGACGTGCTGGCGCAACGACCACAACGGCTTCTCGCACCAGGGCCCGGGGCTGATCGACACCGCGATCCCGCTGTCGCCCGACGTCGTGCGGGTATGGCTGCCGCCGGACGCGAACACCGCGCTGTCGATCACCCGGCACTGCCTGGAGAGCCGCGACCACGTCAACCTGATCGTGGTGGACAAGCAGCCGCACACCCAGTTCCTGACGCTGGAGGAGGCCGAGCGGCACTGCGCGGCGGGTGCGTCGGTGTGGGACTGGGCGGGCACCGAGGACGGCGACCAGCCGGACGTGGTGCTCGCGGCGGCGGGCGACGTGCCCACGCAGGAGGTGTTGGCGGCGGCCAAGCTGCTCCGCGAGTACGTGCCGTACCTGCGGGTGCGCGTGGTGAACGTGGTCGACCTGATGGGTCTGCTGCCGCCGGCCGACCACCCGCACGGGTTCCCGGACGCGCGGTTCGCGGAGTTGTTCACCGAGGACGCGGACGTGGTGTTCGCGTTCCACGGGTACCCGCGCGCCGTGCACCAACTGCTGCACGGCCGCGTCAACCCCGGGCGTTTCCACGTGCGCGGGTTCTCCGAGCAGGGCACGACCACGACCCCGTTCGACATGGTGGTGCTCAACCGGATGAGCCGCTACCACCTGGTGCTGGAGGCGTTGCGCCGGGCGCGGCGGGCGCCCGAGCGCGGTGCGGAACTGGCCGCGCACTGCCGCGCCATGCTCGACCGGCACGAGGCGTACGTGCGGGAGCACTTCGAGGACATGCCCGAGATCAGGGACTGGCAGTGGGCCTGATCCTGTCCCTCAACCCCGGCTCGTCGTCGCTCAAGGCCGCTCTGCGCGCACCCGACCTCGTGCGGTCGGTGCGCGTGGAGCGTGTCGGCGACCCGGAGGGGACGCTGCGCGTCGACGGCGACACCCGGCCGTTCTCCGGCGACCTGGGCGCGGCGGTCGACGCGGTCGCCGGGGTGTGCGCGGCGCCGGAGGCGGTCGCGATCCGGGTCGTGCACGGCGGCGACCGCCCCGGCCCGGCGCTCTGGGACGACGCCCTCACGCACGAGCTGCGCGCGCTCGTGCCCCTGGCCCCGCTGCACCAGCCCGGTTCGTTGGAGACCTATGAGCACGCCAGACGCGCCTGGCCGGACGCGCGCTTCGTGGCGTGCTTCGACACCGCGTTCCACCAAGCCCTGCCCGAAGCGTCGACCCGGCTGCCGATCCCGGCCGACCTCGCGGCGCTGGGCGTGCGGCGGTACGGCTTCCACGGCCTGTCGGTCGAATCGGTCCTGCTGCGCCGGCCCGACCTCGGCGACACCGTCGTCGCGCACCTAGGGAGCGGGTGCAGCGTCACGGCCGTGGCCGCCGACCACACACCACGCCACACCACCATGTCCTTCACCCCTACCGGCGGCATGATGTCCGCGACCCGCAGCGGCGACGTGGACCCGGCGATCCTGCCGTACCTGATCGAGCGACACGGCATGACCGCGTCCGGGCTGCGCGACCTGTTCGACCACCACGGCGGCCTGGCCGGCATCTCCGGTCGCCACGACGTCCGCGACCTCCTCGACGCCGACGACGAGGCGGCCCGCCTCGCCCTGGAGGTCTTCGTCCGCTCGGCGGCCATGGCGATCGCGTCCTGCGCCACCACGCTGGACGACTGGCGCGCGCTGGTCTTCACCGGCGGCATCGGCGAACACGCGGCTGGCCTGCGCGACCGGATCACGTGCCGGCTGCCACTGCCCCGCCTGGGCGTCGCCGTCCACGTCGTCGAGTCGGACGAGGAACTGGTCATGGACCACCAGGCCCGCCTCCTCGCGACCTGACCGGCGGCGTCGCGCCGACCGGACGTCCCCGTTCGACGACACCGCCGCGGCGGGCCACTCCCCCGGCGCCCGCACCACGCTCGACGAGGCCCGCGGACCATTCGCCCCGGCTTGGCAGATCCAGACGGTCGTAGCATGTGCTCCCCGGTGCGGTTGAGGGAGGATTTCCGTTCGTGCACAGGATGTCCACCTCGGTGGTCGAGCGGGCGGAAACCTTCCGTCGGAGGACAGGGAGATCGCTACGGGGATCTGCCGTTGCCCTGCGGTGGTTTCACGTAGGGTGTCCGGACACGGTGGGAGAGACCGGTCCGGAGCGGTAGGAGCCGGGGCGTGCGGCGTTGGGGAGCGCCGGGTACGCCTCGGTCGTGGATCGGAGCCTGGGGTTGGGGGTGGTCGGATTGTCGAGGATCGGCTGGTCACCGGTCCCGGACGTGGCTGATCACGGCGGCGTGGCCGCCGATCGGACGAAGTGCGGAACGGACGGAACAGGCTGCCGGCGTCTCCACGCGCGGCCCGCCGTCGACCGCGGGACCACCACCGGGGAATCGCGTCGCCGAATGGCGCCGCGAGACGTCACCGCCGACGGCGCTCGACGACCCCGCGCACCGGCGGGGCGTCGCGACCGTCGGAATCGGCGGTCGGACCCCTAGGACCCACTGCCGGCGGAAGGCCGGCGGATAGTGTCGACTCAGTCGGATCAGGCACTCGCACGCCTGGATCCGGCCATCCATTCCCGAGCCTGTCGAGACGGAATCCACACATCTTGGACAGTGCTGTGCGCTCTGAACGGAGGCTCGGGTGAACTACTTCGGTGCTGTGCTGCTGCGACTTCGACTCGATCGGGGCATGACCCAGGAGGAATTGGCGGAGAAATCCGGTCTGAGTGCCCGCGCGATCGGCAATATGGAACGCGGAACAGTGGCACGACCGCACCGCAGATCGGTCGACTCGCTCGGCGCCGTACTCGGCGACGCGGCGTTACGGGCGTTACGGGCGGTCGCGTGGACGCCCCAGCCGCTTCGGCAGGTGCCGCGCCAGCTGCCCCCGGACGCGGAGTCGTTCGTCGGCCGGTGTGCCGAACTGCGTGAACTGGCCACCCTGGTGTCCCCGGCGCCCGGCCGCAGGCTCGGACCGGTCGTCGTGTCGGTGTCGGGCGTGCCGGGTGTGGGCAAGACCGCCTTCGCCGTCCGCGCCTGCCAGGTGGTCGGCGAGCGGTTCCCCGACGGTCAGCTGTTCGTGAACCTCCAGGGCGGCATGGCCGTCGACGAGGTGGCCGCCCGGCTGCTGCGCGGCCTGGGCATCACCGGCGACGGGCTGCCGGCCGACATCGACGAGCGGGCCGCGCTCCTGCGCTCCACGCTGCACGACCGGCGGTTCGTGCTCGTGCTCGACGGCGTGGTCGACGAGCGCCAGATCCGGGCACTGCTGCCCAACAGCGCCCACTGCCTGGTCATCCTCACCAGCCGCCGGACGCTGACCGGGCTGAACGTGGCCAAGCGGGTGGTGCTCGGCGCCCTCGACCTCGGCACCGGTCTGGACATGCTGCGCTCGACGCTGGGCCCGGACGTGGTGGACGCGCAGTCGGGCGCGGCGGCGGAGGTGGTCCGGCTGTGCGGCGGTCACCCGCTCGCCCTGCGGATCATGATCAACCAGCTGGCCAGCCGGCCGCACTGGTGCCTGGCGCAGCTCGCGGCCCGCCTCCGCCCGGAATCGGACCGGCTGGCCCAGTTGGAGGTCGGTGACCTGTCGATGCGCGCGGCGCTGGAGTCGGTCTACCGGCAGCTCAGCGTCCCGGCCGCCACGCTGCTGCTCGGCGTGGCCAGGGCGCCCGGGGTCGAGCTGACCGTCGGGCTCGCCGAGACCCTGCTCGCCGGCGGCCCGCTGGTGGCCCTGCGGGCGGTGGACGAGCTGGTCGACGCGAACCTGGTCGTCGCCACCGGGCGGTCCCGGTGGTCGCTGCCCGACCTGGTGCGGCTGTTCGGTCGCGAGGTCGCCGGGCATGCCCGGTGGCGGGACCGGCGCGATCACCGTTCGGTCAGGTAGCCGAAGGCCATCGCCCGCAGCACCAGCTCGGCCTTGTTGGTGACGTTGAGCTTGCCGCGGATCCGCTTGACGTAGGTGCTCACGGTCGCCTCGGTCAGACCCATCCGGCGGGCGATCTGCCGGTGGGTCAGGCCCTGCCCGATGTGCCGGACGGTCTCCACCTCACGCCTGCTCAGCAGCTCGCGCCGCGGCAGCCGGTCGCCCGCGGTGACCCGTAACGCGCGCACCAGGTCGCGGGCCTCGGTGTCGTGTCCGACCACGGCACCGACGCCGGACAGCTCGCGGACCCTGGGGTCCCCGGCGTGCGCGAGCACCACCACCCGGCTGTGGCAGACCAGCGCACCGAACACGACCGGTGCCGGGACGGGACCGTGCGGCGCCACCTCGACCACCGTGAGATCGGCCGGACACCCGACCGGGTCCAACTCCTCGGCCAAGCCGACCGAGGCGACCACCCGGAAGTCCCGGTCACCGGCGACGGCGCATTCCACGCCTATCCGCGCCAGCGGAAGACCGACGGCGATGGCCACCGTCCACGACGATTCGGAATCCCTTTGGGCGAGCGAAGTGCGCATGGCGGCCATACCTCCCGGTCGACATTGCCCCGCAGACTCGCACGGCGACCGGGACGAGTCCAGGAAGAAACGGCGGAAAAACGGATATGCCGACCGCGTGCCGACTGGTTGCCACTATCGCGGGTCGCGGGTATACAGCTTTCGAGTGCATTTCCCATTCAGCCCGGAAGTGGGTGTGCGTGATTCCGCACGACGAGACGCTGAACCGGATCGGCCCGGTGTTGACCGCGGTCGGGGTCACCAGGCTGGCGGACGTGACCTGGCTGGACGAGGTCGGGATTCCGTGTTGGCAGGCCGTGCGGCCGACCGCGCGCACCCTGTCGGTGTCGCAGGGCAAGGGCCTGACCCCGGAGGCCGCGGCCGTGTCGGCGGCCATGGAGGCCATCGAGGTGTGGCACGCGGAGAACCTGCCCGCCGGGCCGGAGGTGGGCAGCGTCCGGTCGATGCGGGACCGGCTCGGCTACCCGGTGACCGCGTTGCGCACGACCGGGCGCACCTGCGTCAACGACGACCTGGTGCTCGACTGGGTGCCCGCGACCCGGCTGTCCGACGGCGGCACGGGCTTCGTGCCCACGGCGGCCCTGCGGCTGGACGGCACGGTGGTCGAGGAGTGGGCTCCGCCGCTGTTCGAGGTCACCAGCAACGGCCTGGCGAGCGGGCCCACCCGCGTGGACGCGGTGCTGCACGGCCTGTACGAGGTGATCGAGCGGGACGCGCTGGCGGGCGCGGAGTCCGACCGGGTCGGGCTGGATCTCGGCGGTGTCGACGAGGTCGCGGCCGGGCTGGTCGAGCGGTTCGAGCGGGCGGGCGTGGCCGTGGCCGCGTACCTCGTGCCGTCACCGGTCGCCGTGCCCTGCGTGGAGGTCCGGGTCTCCAGCGAGGAGTTCCCGGTCGACTTCCGCGGCAGCGCGGCCCACCTGGACGGGTCGGTGGCGTTGCACCGCGCGTTGACCGAAGCCGCCCAGTCCCGGGTGGCCGCGATCGCCGGGACCCGCGAGGACCTGCTCGGCGACCTGTTCGGCGACTCGTGGACGCCGGCCGGCCCCGCGGTCGCCGGTACCGCGGCGCTGCCCGCGCCCACGCACCACGCCACGGCGACCGCGGTGGAGGTGCTGGCCGCCCGCGTCACCGCGCACACCGGCCACAGCCCGCTGGTGGTCGAGCACACCCGCGACGAGTTCGCGATCCCGGTGGTCCGGGTCGTGTGCCCGGGTCTGGACTGTCCCCACGACTACTGAGGTGGTTCGGATGCCAGGCAGGTTCCTGTTCGTCGGCCCCACGCTGCCCGACGCCGCCGAGCTGGTCTCCGGGTCGGGGATCGAGGTCCTCCCCCCGGTGTCGGCCGGTGATCTGCTCGCGTTGCCCGTCGGGCCGGGCGACGTCGTGGGCATCGTGGACGGCTACTTCCACCGGACCCGCTCGATACCGCACAAGGAGATCCTGGACCTGCTCGCCCGCGGTGCCCGGGTGCTGGGGGCGGCGAGCCTGGGCGCGCTGCGCGCGGCCGAGTTGCACCCGTACGGGATGGAGGGCATCGGCGGGATCTTCGCCGACTACCGGGACGGCCGGCTGGTCGCCGACGACGAGGTGACCCTGATGCACGGCACCGCCGAGGACGGGTACTCGCACCGCTCGGAACCGCTGGTGAACCTGCGCGCCTCGCTGGACTCGGCGGTGGCCGCCGGTTCGTACGGGCGGGCCGAGGCGGACCGGCTGATCGCCGACCTCGGCGCGATGCCGTACCGGGACCGCACGCGGCACGCGTTGGGCACGTCGGTGCCGTTGGTGGACCGCAAGCGCGCGGACGCCTTGGAACTGCTGGAAGTGCTGCGTAAGGCGGACCCGGTGCCGCCGCCCGCGCCGGCCTTCCCGGAGACGGTGCACGTGTACGACTGGCGGATCGCGGCCGGTGGCGTGGATTCCCGCGCCTTGGCGTTGTGCCAGGTCCTCGCGCCCGACTACCCCGACTTCCACCGCGGCACGGTGCTGGCGTGGTTGGCCGCGCGGTGCCGGGAGACCTGCGGTGCCCCCGGCGACGCCGTCGACCACGGCGCCCACGTCGGCCTCTTCCGAGCCGACCGGCCCGACCCGGACCTGGTCGACCGCTGGACCACACCGGCCGAACGGGCGGCGCTGGACACCCGGGAACTGCTCACCCGCCTGGTGGTGCGCGCCTTCCGCATCCGGCCCGGCATCGTGGCCACCGGTCTGGCCCTGCGCGCGTTCCGCGCGAGCCGGGCACGCGGTCCGGCATCCGCGCTGGTCGGCCGGGTCGCCGCGGTCAACGCGGCGGGCCGCCGGCACCGACCGGACTTCGACCCGGCCGCAATCGCGGCGGACCAGGTGCTGGAGTGGTTGGCGCAGCGCTGGTGCCGGCCGGCCGATGAGCTGGAGTTGGCCGCTTTCGACCGCGGGTTCTCGTCGACGGGCGGCGCGGTGGCCGCGGCCCGGCAGGTCTACCTGGCGGCGCGGTGCGAGCCGGAGGTCGCGGGATTCTCCCTGGCTGGCGGCTGACCGGGCCGGGCACACGCGCACGGTCGGTCCTCCGCTTGCCCGGTTTCCGGTAGTCGTCGCGACACCCCGGCTCAGGGATGCGAGGACCACGGGATCCAGGCCCGCTCCGTCCCCGCCGCCGACTCGCCGCCGACTCGCCACGGACTCGCGCACCGACCCCCGCCGCCTCGCCCCGGGATCGGGCACACCTGTCCGTCCACGACCCGGAGCACCCGGCCCCGGCAGGACTCGACGGCGGCCCACGAAAAACGCTCGGCCGGGACACCCCGGCCGAGCGCTTCGCCGATCTTGTCACCGCCGACGACCGGCGGCCGTGTCGCGACACCCCGTCGACTCCGCCCGGCCGGCGGACGGGCCGTCCGCCGTTCACACCGGGTCGAAGCTCCCCAGCACCCGGTCCCGGCACGCCGTGATCAGCTCCGCGACCGGCTCGGCCCGCACCCACCGGATCGCCCGGTCGAAGTCCGACCTGGCCTGGTGCATGTGCTCGGCGTACTTCGCGTGCATCGCGCTCGCCAGTGCCCGCACGTCGGCGGGCACCGCGGCACCGGCCAGCCACTCGCAGTACAGCGCGACGTGCGAGAACGCCCACGTGCCGTGCAGGAACCCGAACACGGGGCGCTCGGTCTCCAGCCAGGGCGCGTAGTACGCCACCTCGTCGGGCAACGCCACGCCGTGCGCCGCGAACAGGTCGTTCAACTCGGTGTGCGCGGCTTCGTGGATCAGGTCCCGGCCCACGTACTCGTGCTCGGCGAAGTAGTCCAGGTGCACCGTCGCGGGCAACGCGTTCGTGGTCCAGCTCCGGATCGACGTGTCCGTGGCCCGCCGCCGCGCGATGAGCACGACCACCCGCGAGTTGCGGCTCACCGTCGCGCCGAAACCGCTGTCGACCGCCGTGGCCAGCGCGTGGGACACCAGGTCGCGGACGGCGGGGGACGCGGAGGCCGCCACGACCGGGTCGACGAGCGCGACCGGCGAGGCCGCGAGGGCCCGGTCGTCGGTGAACGCCGACCGCGGCGGGTCGGCGACCAGCACCGGGCCGCCGGCCTCGTGGGCGGGCCGCAGCGCCGACTGGTCGGCCCGCAGCCGCAACAGGTCAGCCACGCGCTCGGCGTCGCCCTGTTCCGCCGCCCGGCTGACACCCTCGAAAACGTGGTGTGCCAACGCGTACCGCAGCGGCAGGTCCTCGGCCGCGACGTCACCCCACGGTCGGCACCCCGGGAGGTCCCGCAGCACCGAGTCCAGCCGGTCGATCTTCTCCTGCCGGTACCGGTCGACCCGGTCGGCCACCTCAGCCGGCAACACTCGGTCGAAGGCCGTAGCGCTCACACCCACTCCTCACGTAGTCGATCAGCCACTTCCGGGAGGCGCAGTACTCGCTGTCCCACTCGGTGTCGCGCAACCGCAGCCGGTCGGCCAGCGAGCCGCCCGAGCACACCGACACGTGGGAGCAGGAGGAGCAGCGCTCCAGCAACTCGCGCATCCCGGTCACCAGCGGCAGGTTCCGCTGGAACCGGACGATCTCGTCCAGGCTGCCGACCGTGTCCACCGTGCCGATCGCCGCGTCCGGGGTGGAGATCTCCTCGGAGGCGCCGATCGTGCCGTCCGGGTACAGGGCGACGATGAACGGCTCCTTGAGCACCGACCAGTCGGTCAACGTCACCTCCGCACCGGTGAAGTGCAGCAGCATCGAGAACAGGGGTTCGACGAGGAACCGCTGGAAGTACTCGCGGTGCCACACGTCGAAGCAGTCGGCCACGAAGCGCGCGTACTCGGTCGGCGTCGTGGACCACCCGGCGGCGCCCCGGCCCTTCCCGTTCAGCGCGAGCAGGGACGGCGCGTTGGCCTTGGGGAACTTCAGGGTCGACACGTTGTAGTCCAGGCACGGGCTCAGCCGCACCGCGCGCACGTGCGGGAAGTCCGCGACCAGGGCCATCGTCTCGGCCGCCAGGCCCAGCACGAGATCGGTGACGGTGATGCACAGCGCGATCGTCTTTCCCCTGCGGCGCAACAACTCGATGCCGCGCAACACCTTGTCGAACGTCGGCCGGTCGCGGTAGTCCACCCGGTGGGCGTTGGCCTCGCGCGGGCCGTCGATGGACACCCCGATGTCGATGTCCGGGAAGAACTCGTCGAACAGGTCGATCCAGGTGTCCGTCAGCAACATCGCGTTGGTCTGCATGGTCAGCTCCACGGTGCCCGGGTAGCCGGCGAGCAGTTCCAGCAGCGGGCGCATCCGACGGGGACCGATCAACAGCGGCTCGCCGCCGTGCAGCACGATGCGCAACGGCCGATTCCCGGCCGCGACGAGGAACTTGCCCAGGGTCTCGGGACTGAGCCAGTTCTCGTCGGGATAGGGCTTGCGCTTCTCGTAGCAGTAATAGCAGTTGATGTTGCAGGCCGCCCCGGCCAGTTTGAGGATCACCGTCAGCGAGTCCGCGGGGCGCGGAAGCACCAGCTCCACCTTGTCCTCCGTCCTCCGGTGGAAGTGGCGGTGGGGCGTGCCGGACGGCCGCCCCACCGCACCTCTCACGCGCGCCCGGAACCCGTGCTGTTCAGGGCTTCTTCGACGCGCTGCCAATCCCGCGTGCTCACACTGGACGTGTGCGCGGTCGGGCGGGCGACGGTGTCGTCGCGACGAAAGTCGCGCAGCGCCGCCAGGAACTCACCGAAATCGACCTGTTCGCTCACTCGAACCTCCTGATGATGGGACGCCGTCGACGGTAATTCCCCCTTCCGGCAAGCCGGAAGACACCGAAACTATGACGTTGACACGTTCCGCCGACTCGCGTTAGGTGATGTCAGTCGGTACCCATTCCGGTCCGGAATGGACGGTGTCCGACCTCTGTCACCCCTGGGATTCCCGCCGGTTCGCACCGGCGTCTTCGCGTACCGCTGAATCGGAGGTGGTCCGGTGAACGAGCCGATCCTGCCCGACCCGTACTGGGCAGGCATGATCACGGGCCGGTTGGTCCACCTGCACCTGGGCCTGGTCGACCACCAGCTCGTGCGGGACCACCGCGCGCGGGAACGGGCACTGATCGACTCGGCGGGTACCTCGGTAGCCGTGGTCGCCCGGCTGGACGGCACCCGGCCCGCGGACCGGGTGCTCGCCCGGCTACTCGGCTGCGCGGTCGGCGGCCCGTTGGCGGACGGCATCCGGCTCCTGGACCGGTTCGTCCGGCAGGACTCCGGGCCACTGGTGTTCGACGAACCCGGCAGCGGGCTGGTCTCGGACGGCGCGGACCGCGCGTACCGGCGGGCCGCCGAACTGGGCCTGGAGCCGGTGTGCCAGTTGGGCATCGGCCTGGTCGGCCTGACGTCCCTGCCGGCGGTCTTCGAGCCGGCGGTCGACCGGGAAGCCGTACTGCTACCGGCCGCCACGTGGTCGTTGCCGACGGCCGAGCTGACCGCGTCGGTGCTCGAAGGTGCCGCGCGGTCCCTGGCCCTGACGTGGGCGTACGCGGAGGTGCTGGCCTACGGACTCGACGGGCCACCGCCGGGGACGACCGCCGCCGCCACCGACTTCGCCCGGGGCGTGCTGGCCGAGTACCACCGGCGTGCCGACGGCCGGCACGGCCCGGACCCCGGTGAACCGACGCAGGTGCCGGAACTGCCCCTGCTGTCGGAACTGGTGCGCTGCTGGTGGCCGGCACCGGGCCGGGCGCACAACATCTTCGGTTCCCCGTTCGACTACATGACCCATCTGGAGGTGTCCGGTGCACGTCGCTGAGAGCCTGCACGTCGGGAGCGTGCCCGCTTTCCTTCTCCCCGAGGAGATCGACGAACTGCGGCGGGTCCTGGTCTCGACGTACGCGGGTGCGCCCACGCTGGCCGCGTCGGCGCGTCAGGACTCGGTGCACAGCATCGAGGGCCTGAGCACCGAAGCGGCGATGCGGGTGTACGAGCCGAAGGGGCGTGACGAGCTGTCCACGCTGCCGGAGGCGGCCCGCAAGGTGCTCGACGCCGCGGCCGAGCGCCTGCTGCCGACGGTGCGGATCATGCTGCCCTCGGTGCGCGAACTGGGCTACTGGACCTTCGTCAGCTACACCGAAGGCCAGTTCATCACCCCGCACATCGACCTGAGCGACAACGATCCCGACGCCGACCACCCGAAGGTCGCGGGCATCAGCATCTGCCTGAGCGATCCGGCGGACTACACCGGCGGCGAGTTCTTCGTGGAGACCGCGTGCGACGCCGCGCAGTGGCTGCCGTCCCGGCGTGGGCCGGTGGTGCGGCCCGAGTGCGACCACTCGTCGAGTTGGTTCCGCGCGCAGCCGAGGACGCGCTGGCACGTGCGGCCACGGCAGGGCGAGGCCCTGCTCTACGGCTCGCAACTGACCCACGGCACCGAGCCGGTGCGGTCGGGACGAGTGAACAAGATCATCGGTTTCCTGGTGTCCTGAGCGGCCCCGAACTACAGGCAGGAGAGCATCGTGCGAGTGCGCATGGCGATCAGGTTGGCCACCCAGAACGAGGCCATGTCCGACCTGGAACGGATCAACGCCATCTACTGGGCGCTGTCCACCACGCTGATCCACCGGGTGCCCGGCGCGGTGGTGGAACTGGGCTGCAACGCCGGGTACACCAGCGTGTGGCTGGCGCGGATCGTGCAGGATTTCGCGCCCGAACGCGAACTGCACCTGTTCGACTCCTTCCAAGGGCTGCCCGACCTGGGCACCCACGACGCCTATCTGCGCAAGGGCGACTGCCAGGCGTCGCTCGACGACGTGAAGGCGAACTTCGCCACCTGGGACCTGCCGCTGCCGATCGTGCACCCCGGCTGGTTCGAGCAGACCCTGCCCGACGGTTGCCCGCCTCAGGTCTGCTTCGCCTACCTGGACGGCGACTTCCACCAGTCGATCAAGACCAGCCTGGAGCACGTCTACCCCCGGCTGGCGCCCGGCGGGGTGATCCTGGTCGACGACTACTGCGACCTGGACGCCAACCCGCGGGCGTGGGACGGTCTGCCGGGCGTCAAGCGGGCGTGCGACGACTACTTCGGCCCCGGCGCACCGCAACTGGAGGTGCTGGGCGGGGTCGGCGACCTGAGCATGGCCCTGATCAGGAAGCCGATCGATGAGCGGTGATCGCGGCCGGTACCCGTTCATCGCGATCGAGGGCACGGACGGCAGCGGCAAGTCGACGCTGCGCACACTGCTCAACCGGGCGTTGGCCGAGAGCGGGCACCGCTGTTTCATGGTGGGCCAGCACAGCTGGCTCGACGTGGCCGCCGGGCGGGTGATCCAGGCCGCGCGCAACCAGCAGCTCGGCTTCGGTCGCGACGAGCTCACCCGGGCGTACGCGGTGGACAAGTTCCTGCACCTGCGGGAGAACATCGCCCCGGCACTGGACACGGTCGGCGTTCTCGCCGACCGGTTCGTGCACAGCGACGTGGTGTATCACGACGTGCTGTACGGCATCCCGGCCGCGCGCACCCTCGACCACCACCGCGAGCTGGGCACCCGGATGCCCGACGTGGTGCTGTTCGTGGACACCGATCCCGACGTCGCCCTCGACCGGATCGTCAAGCGGAACAAGGCCGTCCGTCCACATGAGACACAGCGGACCCTGCGCCGGCTGCACGCGAAGTACCTGGAGTTCTTCGCCACCGGCGTGCCGTCGGTGGCACGGATCGACAACAACGGCTCGGACCCGACACGGGCCGTCGCCGCCGCGCTGCGGGCGATCCGGCGGCACTTCCCGGCGGCGAAGGAGGTCGTTCCCGTTGGTTGACTTCGACTACCCCGCCGGGCGGTTCACCGCGTTCCTGAACGCGCGCGGCGTCGAGGTCCGGCGGATCATCGCGTTCGCCGGGCTGAGCACGCTGGCGCTCGTCGACAGCGCGGACGCGCCCGGGGAACCCGCGGTGGCCAAGGGACTCAGCGGCTACTACCACGTGATCCACGACGCGCCGCCGGAACGACAGCCGGGGACCTACGGCTACTACTGGTACAAGCGGTACGGACCCGAGCAGTACGCGGCCTGGCACACCGCGTTCCGGTTCGAGTACGAGACGCTCCGGGCCCTGCGCGGCAGCCCGGGAATCGTCGAGGTGTCGACCGGCGACATGGACGCGGCGATCCCCTACTACCTGATGCGGCACCACCCGGCCGGCTCGCTGGCGCACCACGCGGGGAGCCTGGGCTGGGACCTGGACGCCGACTTCGTGCTGACCGTGGCGCGGGACGTCGCCGGCGGACTGGAGACCCTGCACCGCAGGGGTGTCGCGCACCGCGACCTGAACGCGGAGAACGTGCTGCTCACCGAGGAGGGTCACGCGGTCGTCGCCGACCTCGGCTGCGCCCGCGACGTGCGCTCCGGGCCGCTGGGGCCGGCCCGGCGGCCCGACGAGTTCCACTGGCCGCCGGAGTACGCCACGGCCTACGACACCGCGGACGCGAAAGCCGACCTGTACGCGCTGGGGGTGCTGATCCACCAGATGACCACCGGTCGGATGCCCCGGTACCTAGGCCCTTCGTGCGTGGCCGCCGCGCCCGCCGGGCGATTCCCCGCCGAGCTGCTGAAGATCGCCGACGCGTGTCTGGAACACCGACCCGAGAACCGACCCGAGGCCGCCGACGTACTGGCCCGCCTGCACCCCTAGCGAGGAGCCGACAGTGGAATACCGACCTCTCGGTCGCACCGGCATCAAGGTCAGCAAGCTGACCATCGGTGCGCAGAACTTCGGCGTGACCGGCACGACCGACCACGACGAGGCGGCACGCCTGCTGGGCGCGGCGCTCGACGCCGGCATCAACACCATCGACACCGCCGACATCTACGGCGAGTCCGAATCCGTCATCGGCGACTACCTCAGCCGGTCCGGCCGGCGCGACGAGGTCGTGCTGGCCACCAAGTTCGGCACCAAGGGGCTGACCGCCGACCCCAACGGCAAGGGCGGCTCGCGGCGTTGGGTGCTGCGGTGCGTGGAACGCAGCCTGCGCCGGCTGAACACCGACCACATCGACCTGTTCCAGCTCCACCGGTTCGACAAGCACACCGACTTCGAGGAGACCCTGTCGGTGCTCACCGACCTGGTGCGGGCGGGCAAGGTGCTCGCGGTCGGGGTGTCGACGTTTCCGCCCGAGCTGATCGTCGAGTCGCAGTGGGTGTCGGAGAAGCGTGGCCTGGTGCGGTTCCGCAGCGAGCAACCGCCCTACTCGATCTTCGCACGAGGCGTCGAGGGGCATCTGCTGCCCACCTGTCAGCGGTACGGGATGGGGGTGCTGACCTGGGGTTCGCTCAACGGCGGTTGGCTGTCCGGCGGCTACCGCGCCGGCCGGCCGTTCCCCGCCGGCTCCCGCGCGGCGAAGAGCGGGATCGACCCCGCCGACCCCGGCGTGCTGCGCAAGCTCGACCTCGTCGAGAAGCTGGCGGACCTGGCCAAGTCCGCCGGTCTGACGATGGTGCAGTTGGCGCTGGGCTTCGTCACCGAACACCCGGCGGTGTCCTCGGCGATCGTCGGTCTGCGCGACCGCGCACAGCTCGACGAGGCGCTGGCCGCGGCGGACATCCGCCTCGGGCCGGACGTGCTCGAACGCATCGACGAGATCGTCGCGCCCGGCACCTACGTGGACGAGGGCCAGGGTTCCGCGATGAGTTCCAACCGGGGCGATTCCGGCTTCACCGCCGAGCCGTTCCGCAATCCCGGCCAACGTCGCCGGCCGCGCTAGGATCGACCGATTTCGCACTGATTCGACGAAATTCGGGCAGGTCCAGTGAAACGCACGGTCCAGAAAGTGGTCGCCTTCGTCGTGCACGACGGCCGGGTGGCGGTGTTCACCCAGGACGACGAGGACTCCGGCCTGCAGGTGCCGGCCGGCACGCTGCGCGACGGCGAGCGGCCGGAGGAGGGCGCGCTGCGGGAGGCGGTCGAGGAGACCGGGCTGGCCGGGTTACGGCTGGTCGGTTTCCTCGGCCGCTACCGGTGGGACATCTCGCCGATCCGGGAGGAGGTCCAGGACCGGCATGTGTTCCAGTTCGCGGTGGACGTGCCGCCGCCCGCGCGGTGGGACAGCGCGGAGTTGCACGACGGGCAGCGTGCGCCGACGCCGTTGCACTTCCGCTGGCTGCCCCTGGACGATCCGGGCTTGGCCGAGCTGGTCGTCGGCCAGGGCACGTTGCTGGACCGCGTGGTCGGCTAGGCCGACTTCCGAAGGTGCCGTGACCGGCGGCGTGTCGGTGCCCGGACATGGCGAGGTCGCCGGTACCGCGGTGTGGCTCCCGAGCGACACCGCGGTACCGGCGACCTCGCGGCGGGCTGACTTGACCGACGCGCGGTGGACCGCGCCACGACCCCCGCTGCCCGTCGGCGCCGAACCGGGCCGCCCGCCGACGTGGGGCACGCGGCAGTTGGGCCTGACCCGTTCTGACGGACATCCTGATCCTCAGAACGGGTCAACCCCAACCTTCCAACGCGGCTGGTCTGAAGTGGTTCCCGTCGGAATGCGGACAGAGTTCCGGTGTGCCGTGCCAGCATCGTTCAGAGTGCGGTTCGGGGGTTCGGTGTGACGACGTTGGGCGAGGTCCTCGACGTTGTGCGCGTCGTGATGGACACTGCCGACGAAGCGTCGTCGGCATTCCGCGCCGCCGCCCGGCTTGCCGAGGAAGCAGCAGAACAGCTCCACGATGCGACGAGCGGTACCACCGGCCTTGAGGCGGAGTCGGTGGCAGCGGTGACCACCCTGAGAGAAGGCGCGGTCGGTCTCGACACCCTGGCCGGCACGCTCGACCACGCGACCACAGCGCCGGCGCGCTACGTCTCACGATGGACATCGGCCACCACCGAGGGGGACGTCGACCGGGAGTGGGCGGACGGGCAGAGGAGAGGCCTGCCCGCCTACGTCACCAGCGGCCCGGTGGTGGACGAGGACGGCCACCACGACCTGGTCCAGAGCGGCGCCGAACCCGACGGCGAGGACAAACGCATCCCCGGCCACCTCAAGGCCGCCGGCGTGGTCCCCCCGATCGGGTCGCCGACCACGGCGCGGCATGTCGAGGTCAAGGCCGCGTGGCGGCTGCGCGACAGTGGGACCCGCGACGCGACGGTCGTGGTGAACTTCCCGCTGTGCACCGGCCGGCCATCGTGTGCTGCCCTGATCCCGGTGATCCCGCTGCCGGGGCAGACCCTGGTCGTGCACGACCCCCACAGGACGCACCGATTCCACGGGAAGGCCCCGTGAGCCCTCACGAACTCGAAGTGTGGTTCGACGCCGCACAGGACGAGACCGTCCCCGTGCTCGTCCGCACCGACGCGGAACTGGACGCGCTGCTGGACCGTCTGGTCGACCGCGACCTTCCCCACCCCCCGAACATGACCCTCACGACCCGCCCCCTCGTCGGACCGCACGCCACGCCCGACCACCTCGTCAAGATCGACACGGACCGGTCCGCGGGACTCGGCGCGATCCTCCTGCTCGGCCCACTCGACATCGTCCCGACCACCGCACTCGACCACGACCGCATCGACCCGGAAGGCGGCATCTGGGTCACCCGAACCGACCCACCCGCACCGGATACGGCACCACCCCTGTACATCGACAAGGCCACCCGGACCCGATACCCCCACGACGCCGCACTCCCACTGGCGACTTGGCGCATCGCCCTGCACGAACTCCTCCACACCGGTCTGCGACCCACCACAGTGGATTGGCAACCCTCCGACGTCTACTGACCCGCATCGAAGCACCGGCACGATCTCCGACGAACGTCCGCTCATGCCGCGGAGCGGTCAGCGGCGAACATCCGCATCTGCCGACGAGCGGGTACTTGTCCTTGTCTCAAGTAGGCGCGTGATCTTGGGACTGGGACGTGTCGTGTGCCCGGCCGAACTCCTGGTCAGCGATGGGCGCTGTGGGGCACACCGGCCCGCTACAGCGACACCGGGTTCGCCTACCGGGTCACCCGCCGCGTTCCCGCCACCGACCGCGCCGAGTTCGGCTCGTGCGACAGCGGTGTCAGAGCGGGAAGTCGCCGGAGGTGGAGTCGGCGTGGTCCTGTTCGATGCGTTCGAAGATGTCGGCGTCGGTTTCCTGTTGCCATGTGGGCAGGTCGTTCCACTCGGCGACGTAGGACGGCTTGGGGTCGGGAAAGTGTCGGTGGATCTGCCCGGTCCAGCAGGAGGCGACGAACTGGCCCTTCTGGGTACGGCTCAGGCGGACGGCGCGGCCTTCGGTGGCGGTGAGGAAGGCTCGGACCTGGTCGTACACGGCGGCGGCCGAAGAGCGTTCCCACTCGGGGGTGTCGTCCCAGCCCGTCACGTAGCCGGGTTTGGGTTCGCCGGGGTGGTGGCGGCGGACGCCGTCGATCCATGCCTGCCGGAAGACGCGGCCGGGTTCGTGGTTCGACAAGAGGTCTCCTCGGTCGGGGTGGTCACGTGATCGCGGCGCGGGCGGCGAACTCGGTCAGGCCGGGCAGGCGTGGGCCGGACGAGCGCAGCCGACGGGTGAGATCGCGGGCCCACGGCCGCAGGCGGACCTCCTCGGGTGCGGCCCGTTCCGCCGCGAGCAGGGCGTGGAACGCCTGTTCCCGTTTGCCCCACGCGCCGAAGGTGAGGGCGACGTCCTCCCAGTAGCGCACCAGCCGTTCGGTCACGGTGATCGAGCCCGGTCGGATGGCGCGGGCGGCCTCGATCGACGTGCCGAAGTCGCCGAGCTTGCGGTGCACGCTGATCTCGTACAGACCGAGGTGTCGGGAGTCGATCCAGGACGGCGTGAGGGTCACGGGTTGGGCACCGCCGATGGTGCATACCGCGAGGGACGCTTCGGCGTGCAGGTCCAAGGCGGTGTCACGTCGTCCGGCGATGGCGGCGGTGTAGGCGCCGGTTTCCAGCAGCATCGCGTAGGCAGCGGTGTGACCGGGTTCGACCAGTCCCGTCGAGTCGAGCCGGCCGGCGGTGTCCAGCACCAGGCGCTGCGCCTGGTCCGTCTGATCGAACCGGCGCAGCACCACGGCCCCCAGTTGTGCGGCCTCAGCCTCCACCAGCGGATCGCCGGAAGCCTGCGCGATCGACAGCGACTGGTTCGACAGGCCGGCTGCCAGACCGTCCTCACCCAGGCGCAGCGCCAACCAGGTGGCGTGCCGGTAGGCCGTCGCCATCAGCCCGTCGACCCGGGCGTGCGAAGCGGAGTCGACCGAGGCGCGGAGGGCGTGGGCGTACCTGACGACCTCCGGCAGGCCCGCCGCCAGCCGGGAGTAGCGGCAGGCAAGGTAGTCGGACTGGACGCTCTCGACGAGCCGGCGCAGCCCGTTGACGGTCGCGGGAACCCTGGACAGTGCCTGGGCATCGGCGCGGCTCGGGCCGATCAGCGCGGCACCGGCGACACCGAGGACTCCTGCCAGCAGTTCACGTCGCAGCACGTCGTCACCACCATCCGGAAGATGATCTGCGCAGCCCACCGTAGCGAGTCCGAGCCGATCCGCCTCCTCCTGGAGTGACGGCGCGTCGGCGTGGAACATCGCGATCGGCAACGAACCGGAACCCCCGGATGGCGGCGTCGACGCGATGTCCCCCGGCGGGGGATGCAGCAGGTCGTCCAAGGCACCCGTCGTGATCGCCAACAATCCCGACATCCTGGGTCGTTGATGGGGCGAGGGCCTCCGCGTGCCGCCTTCCCACCGCACCACCGCGCTGCGGTCGACGCCCATGGCCTCGGCGAAGGTCTCCTGGGTGAACCCGGCCGCCTGCCTGGCACGCACCAGACCGGTGCGTCTGACCGCCATGGAACCAACTCCCGTGGTGAGCGAGATCGGCGAGGGGCCGACGCACGGATTCGTGCACCGACAAAGTCCTTGGCGCGATCTGTGGCGGTAATCCTATTTCCCGGAGACCGCCGCAGGGCATACACCGATCGGGTGTCAGCGGCGGACCGTCGCGCCCACCGCACGTAATCCGGTCAGGTCATGCCCAGTCCGAATAGTCACTCTTTCCCGTCAGGTCTTCCCAGCTCGCAACGGCTGTGACGGCCCAAGGTCCCACTTTGGCACCACACCGGCCCTGTCGTACCCGCGTCGCCGATTCCATGCTTGCCACGCCGCCGGACCGGGTCCGGGTCCGGCGATCGATTTCCTCCGGCGAGGTGACCGACTCGTCTTCGTCGACAGGAAGACCAACCGCGAAAGGAATCTCTCCGTGTCCATGCACCCCGGATTCGGCATCTCGTCATTCGCCCGAATCGAAAGCGAAGCCCCGATCTCCTGCCACGTCGTCGGCGACGAGGCCCACCTGACGATCGGCGGCGCCCTGGACCTGGTCATCACGAAAGCCGCCCTCGTCGACCTCACCGGCCACCTCGTCCGCGCCCGCGACGAACTGACCGCCGACGAGCAGTTGACCACCGCCTGACAAGACACCGGCCGTCGGCGCGACCAAGCCGACGGCCGTCCCGAAGGGCGGGGAGTGCTCCACCTCCTCCCGCGAAGCACTCCCCTCCCACCAGGAAAGTCCGGAAAGGACAGTCGACATGATGTGCGTCGAGAGCCGGACCCTCCGGGAGATCGGACGCTGTCTCGCGACCGGACGCCCGCACCACGCCCTCGACCACGCCTTTCACCTGCTCGGCACCGAACCCCACGCCCCAGGCCGCCGGTTCCTCCTCATCGCGGAACTGGCAGGCCGCGCCGGGCGCCCGCTCGGCGCCGCCTACTACCGCGACCTCGCCCGACGAACCCTCCCCGACGGACACCCGCCGATCGAAATCCCCGACCTCCCCCGCCACCCGGACGACGCACGGAAGTCGGCGATGCCACCCGAGCGGGCGCACTACGCGATGGGTCGTGCCGAACAGGCGCTGCGCTGGCTCGACCACCGCGTCACCACCTCCCCGTTCGCCCACGACTGGGCCCGCACCGCCCTGCTGCGCGAGACCCGCGCGTCGGCGCACCTGGACGGCGTGCACCTCGCGCTGATCGAGGTCTTCCACCACGTCCTGTCCACGAGCCCGGTGGGCCAGTGGCGCGAACCGGCCTTCGCCCGCTACCTGTCCGCCACGCTGGGCCTGTTCGACACCCCGACAGCGCCGCTCGTCGCGGAGCCGTTGGCCGACGTCCTGACCCGGCACGTACGCACCCCGCCGGCCACTGGTCACGCCCTGCGCCTGGCCCTGCCCGTCGCCCTGGTCCGCGCCCGATGGCTGACCCGCCCCTGGCTGCCACTGAGCACCCACCACCGCGGAACCGACCCACCCCGACCGCGCCGGGCCGACGTGCTCGCCGCCGTCGGCCGGATCGCCGACGCCCTCACCCGCACCTGCCACGCCGAGATCGCCGTCCTCGACGTCCTCACCAGGCTGCACGACCACCCCGCCGCCACCCGGACCCGCAACCTCCGCGCCGTCTGGACCGACCTGCTCACCCGAGGCGCCGTCACCGCCACCGACCTCGCCACACGCCACGGCTTCACCACCAAGACCGGCTACAACACGGCCACCGCACTGCGCACCCTCGGCCTCGCCCGAATCGACCCCCGCCCCTACGGCCGCACCATCCACAACCCCGACGCCCTCCACCTGCTCGCCACGTCACACCACCCGGAGAACCACCCGTGAGCCCCCGGATCAGACTCCGCGACAGCATGTTCGACAAGGCCGCACGCCTGGCCGGCCACCCCTCCGACTACTCGGTCTCCCAAGCCATGGGCGTCAACCGCTCCACCGTCACCCGCGTCCGCGCCGGAACACTCCACCCCGGCCCCGCCTTCATCGCCGGAGCACTCCGCGCCTTCCCACCACTGACCTTCGAGGACCTCTTCGAGTGCTTCACGGACGCCCCGCCGGCGCGACCGGGGCCCTCCCGTCGGCCGGAAAACGGTTCTTCGGCGGCATTCGAATAGTCGAAGCAGATCTTCGAACGGCACCGGTCCACCGATCCGCCTCCCCTGCGACGACGCGCCGAGGCACTGCCAGTCCAGAAAAAGGGACGCTGTGCCCGGTCGCGCGCTCGGGGACGATCATCACGCCCGGCATTTCCCGGGCATCGTTCCCATCACTCGGCATCGAGGGAGGTTTCCGATGAACCGCAACCACGTCGGCCTGCTGCGGCCACGCCTGGAGAAGGTCACGACCAAGCGTCGTTGACCGAAGACCGCCGCGGGACCGGCGGTCCCGCGGCGGTCGTCACGAACCGCCGGAGGAGAGCCATGACCGAGATCCACCGCGGCACCGTCGGCGGGCTGACGGTGCTCTGCGTCCCCGACCACCGGCTGCGCACCGTCAGTCTCGCGCTCGGCCTGGCCTACGGCGCGCGGTTCGACCCGCCGGGCCAGGGCGGTGTCGCCCACCTGCTGGAACACGTGCTGATGGCCGGCGAGACCGGGCGGGAGCACTCCTTCTGCGAGCAGGTCGAGCGGCTCGGCGGGCATGCCAACGCGCAGACCGCTCCGGACACGATGGCCTTCTACGCCCAGGTGGCCGCCGAGGACGTCGACCGGGTGGCCCCCGACCTGTGCGCGGCGGTCCTGGCGCCGGAGATCGGCGCCGCCGACTTCGACCGGGAGCGCGAGGTCGTGCTCCAGGAGCTGGCCGGTGCCGCCGCCGATCCGGGCGACGTCGTCCAGGACGCCTTCCTGGCCGCGGCGTTCGCCGGGCACCCGCTGGGCCGCCCGGTCGGCGGCGTGCCCGACGAGTTGCGCGCGCTGAACCTGGACGACGTGGTGACCGCGCACGAGCGGGTGTTCTCCACCCGACCGGCGGCCCTGGTCGCCGTCGGTCCGCTGGAGGTGGACCGGGTGGTGGACCTGATCGCCGGGGCGGTGCCCCGACGCCGGGCCGCCGAGTTCGTCCCGACCACGCCGGAGCCGTTGTCCCCCGTCGTCGCCGACGGTCCGCACGACGGGTTCTCCTGGCTGTGCACGGGTTCCCGGGCGCCCAGCCGACACGAGGGCGACCACAGCGCGTACGTCGTGCTGGCGTGCCTGCTGGGTTCCAGCCCCGCGTCGGTGCTGTACCGGAAGCTGCGTGTGGAGCGCGCCCTGTCGTACTCGTTCCAGGCGTGGACCACCGCCTACGCGGAGTCCGGCGTCTGGCGGGTCCTCGTCGGCACCGATTCGTCCACTGTGGACGACTGCCGGGTCGCGGTCCGCGCGGCGTTGACGGAGATGGCGACCGGCGGTCCCGCCTCGGCCGATCTCGACGCGGCCCGCCGGCAGGCCAGGATGGACCTGGTGCGCACCGCCGAGGCACCGTTGGACCTGGCCGTGCACCTGCTGAAGCGGACCTGGGCGGGCGCGGTCGACTGGACGGTGGACGGCGGGATCGCGGGAGTGACCGGCGTGTCCGCCGAACGCGTCCGGCTCGCCGCCCGACAGGTGCTCGACGGACTGGTGGAGGTCGTGCGACCGTGAACACCGCCTACCGGGAGGCCGCCGCGCGGGCCGGGTTGCTCAGGAGCCTGGCGGGCGCCGAGTACGTGGCCGGTGAGTCCGCCGATCCCCTGCTGGGCACGTCGCGGTGGCTGGTCGAGTACGCCGACGACCGCATCCTCGACGACCCGGCTCTGCTGGACGCGATGCTCACCGAACTCGGAGCCGAACACACCGTGTTGCTGCGCACCGAAGGCGACCGCGTCCTGACCGGACCGTGGACGCGCCGGTTGACCTACCTCCGACTGGACGAGGAGCCGACGGCCGGCACCTCCGCGCTCCACTGTGGACCGGAGGCCGACGGGGACGGTCCGCTGGTCGCCGAGTGGCTGGCCCGCGCGTTGCTCGCCGGTGAGGCGACGGCCGATCCCGCCGATGTGCGCGCGGCCGTCGCGGCGATCAGGGACGCGCCGGACCGACGCACGCTGGTGGTCCGCCGCGGCACGACGACGATCGGGCACGCGACGCTGCTGACGGACGCGTACGACGAGGCGACCGGCGACGACTTCGTCGACCTGGTGGACATCCTCGTCGACTCCGAACCCGACCGCCGCGACGCCACGGCGCAGCTGGTGGCGGCGTCGTGGCGGGTCGCGGCGGAGTTGGGCCGCCCGCTGGTCGGCAACGTCGTGCACCACTCGGGCGGGCAGCGGGTGCTGGACTCGTTGCTGCGCCGGGGGTGGACGGTGTGCCACACCTACTGGACGACCAACTCGAACGGCTCGACCCAGGTGCTGCGCACCACGGGCCCGGCCGCGAGCGCGTAGGTGCCCACGGGGCTGCGCAGCAGCGCGCCGGCACCGCGGAACTCGATCCCGGTGCCGGCCGAGCGCTCGTCGGACACCTCGACGCCGTGCAGCGGAACACCGCGCTCGAACAGCTTCCGCGCGCCGAACCGCTCCTGGAGACCCGCGAGCCACCGCTCGCACCGGGCGAGCACGGCGGGCCGGTTGGTCTCCCTGATCGTGTAGTTGGCGATCGCCACCGAACCGGCCAGCAGCCCGCTGGTCCGGGGCGCGCGAAGCCGCTTCGTGGTGGCCCGGCGGGGCATTGCCGCACGCACCCGGGTCAGCATCGGCGTGGCGGCCGGATAGCGCTTCGCCGCCTCCGCGGCGAGCCGGGCGAACGCGGTCCGCAGCCCGTAGTCGACGAGGTGGTGGCCGATCAGCACGAGGTCGACCTCGCCGGTGCCGAAGTGGTGGTCGAACACGGCCAGGTCGACCATGTCGCGCATCCGGAAATCGCGGTCGGCGATCTCGTCGACGAACCAGGTGAAGCAGTCCTCGATGGTCGGCGGCCCGGACAGCGTGCGCAGCCGCGGCGGCGTGCGGTAGCCGTCGCCGCGGTAGCACACGGTGGTCAGTTCGACGCGGTCCTTGTTGGTCAGGCGGGGGTGTGCGGCGGGCCGGGCGAGCTGCACACTGGGATGCGCTTGACCGTCGATACCGTTGACCGACACCGAGTTCAGGGTCCAGCCCAGTCCCATCAGGTCGTCGGCGACCGCCCACAGCGTGTCCACCGAGGAGCACAGGACGTCCAGGTCGGCCGTCTCGCGCACCAGCCCGGCCGGGTACAACCGGCAGATCATCGGGCCCTTCATCGGCACGGCCGCCGGGTCGACGGTGGTGATCCGGTCCAGGACCGCGCCGTAGGCCAGTTGCCGTTCCCGCTCGTACCGGGTCTCCAGCGCCAGCGGTTCGGGCACCTCGATCCCGGTGGCCTCCCAGTAGCTGACCAGGGTCGGCATCGCGCGCTGCTCGTTGCGGGAGAACTGCACGAACCGGAACGGCACGCGCGGCACCTCCAGCCGAAGGAAGGCGGCCACGATCTCCTCCACGGGCGGCAGCCACATGGCGGTCTCCTCTCGCGTCCCGGGCACCGGCGTCCGAAACTACCGACGCCGACAGGCGGTGACGACGTCCCCAGACAGGGACGGGGCGCCGACACCGCGCGGTACCGAGAATGGGCGCATGAGCACCCAGCAGCCACCGATCGTGGTCCGGGATCTGGGCCGGAGCTTCCGTTCCGACGGCGGGCGGCGCGCGCTCGCCGGTGTGGACCTCACGGTGGACCGCGGCGAGGTGCACGGCCTGCTCGGGCCGAACGGTGCCGGCAAGACCACGCTGTGCCGCGTCCTGTCCACCGTGCTGCTGCCCACTTCGGGGTACGCGCTGGTCGACGGCCACGACGTCGTCACGCAGACCGCGGCGGTGCGGCGGCTCATCGGGGTGGTGTTCGGCGGCGAGCGCGGCCTGTACGCGCGCCTGACGGCCCGGCAGAACCTGAGGTTCTGGGCCGCGCTGTACCGGGTTCCGCGCACAAGGGTCGACCCGCTGCTCGACCGGGTCGGCCTGACCGAGCGGGCCGACGAGCGGGTGCAGACCTACTCCCGGGGCATGAAGCAGCGGCTGCACCTGGCCCGAGGGTTGATCGCAGACCCGTCCGTGCTGATCCTCGACGAGCCGACCACCGGCATGGACCCCGTGGCGGCCAGGGAGTTCCGGGTGCTGGTGGAGCGGTTGCGTGCGGAGCGGCGGACCGTGCTGCTGACCACGCACGACATGGCCGAGGCCGAGGCGCTGTGCGACCGGGTGTCCATTCTGGACGGTGGACGCCTGATCGCGACCGAACAGCCGGCCGCGATCGGGCGGTGGATCTCGCGCTACGAGCAGGTGGAGGCGCAGGCGGTGCCGGCGGCGGTGGCCGCCGGACTGGAACACCTGCCCGGCGTCGCCGCGGTGCGGTCGCCACGGCCGGGGACCGTGCTGGTGGAGACCTCCGAGGAGGGCGCGGTGGCGGTGGTGCTGCGGTACCTGCTGGACGCCGGCGTGTCCACCGTCGCCACCACGCCCCCGTCGTTGGAGCAGGTGTACCTGCGGGTGATCGGCGACCGCGGGCTGAGGGTGTGAGATGACGATCTTCCTCGCCTCGGTCCGACTCCAGCTGGAGCGGCTGCGCCGGTCACCGGGATCGTTGCAGGCGCTGGTGGCGACCCCGTTGTACAGCCTGGTCTTCCTGTCGATCGTCGACCTCGCCGGGCGCCCCGACCTGATGGCGTACGCGGTGCTGGCGCCCGGGGTCATGGCCCTGTGGTCGATCGGCCTGACGGTCTCGGGCGAGACGGTCGACGAGGAGCGCGCGAACGGCAGCCTGGAGTTGCTCGTGGCCGCACCGGTCTCGTTGACCGTCGTGGTGCTCGGACGGGTCGGCACCATCACGGCGCTGAGCCTGGTGTCCGTCGCGGAGAGCTGGCTGGTGTGCTGGGCGGTGACCGGTGTGCTGCTGCCCGTGGCCGATCCCGCGTTGTTCGCCGGCGTGCTGCTCTGCACGGTGGCGGCCATGGTCGGCACGGCCACCGCACTGGCCGGGCTGTTCGTGCTGGCCAGGTCGGCCCGGGTATTGCAGAACGCGCTGAGCTACCCGGTGTTCCTGCTCGGCGGCGCGATGGTGCCCACCGCGCTGCTGCCGGACTGGCTGCGACCGGTGAGCCGTCTGGTGTTCCTGTCCTGGTCGACCGACCTGTTGCGGCAGAGCCTCGGCGGCCCGCGCGTGGTCGCGACGGGCACCGGGATCGCGATGATCCTGCTGCTGGGCGGCGGCGGCTTCGCCGTCGGCGTGGTCCTGATGCGGCGGGTGCTCACCAGGGTCCGCGCGACCGGGGCGGTGACGCTGTCGTGAACACCCTGCGGGTCCTGCGCCTCTCCGCGATCACCGGGTTCGCCGACTACGCCTCGGTCTACACGGTGCGCAGCTGGCTGGCGGGCTGGCTGTTCCGGGTGCTGTGCCAGGTCGCGTTCTTCACCCTGGTGAGCCGGTTGGTCGGACCGGCGGTCCACCGGGAGTACCTGTTGGTGGGCAACGCGGTCCTGATCGCGGCGCTGGAGAGTTGCATGGTGGTCGCCTCGACCACCTGGGAGCGGCGCGCGGGCACCCTGCCGCTGCTGGTGGCGTCGGGCGCGCGGCCCGCGGTCGTGTTCTGCGGCCGGAGCGTGCACTGGGTGCTCAGCGGCACCCTGACCTCGTCGGTGTCCCTGTTCGCGGTCGGACTCGTGTTCGAGCCGGACCTGATCCGGATCCGGTCGCTGGCCGTGCTGCCGCTGGTGCTGCTGGTGTCGATCACGACGTACTGCTTCGGGCTGGTGCTCGCGGCCGTGGTGCTGCGCTTCATGGAGCTGCGCAACGTCGTGGGCAACCTGGCCTACCTGGGGCTGATGGCGATCTGCGGCGTGCAGGTGCCGGTCGACTACTGGCCGACGGTGGTACGGGTGGTGGCGAACGTGCTTCCGTTGACCCACGGACTGGCGGCGGTGCGACTCGTGCTCGCCGGCGGCGAGGCCGGCGCTGTGCTGCTCCAGGCCGGCACGGAGGCGCTGGTGGGTGCGGCGTGGCTCGCGGTCGCGCTCGGCGTGTTCGGCCGCCTGGTGGACGGCGGCCGGCGGAACGGGTCGATCGAGTTCGACGAGTGACCCCGGGGCCGGGTCCCGTCAGCGGTCTCCGGCCCTGGTGAGCACAAACTGGATCGACTGCGCGGTGGAGGGTTTGTCGCTGACCACGTCCCCGTGGACCCGGTGCTCCGACCGGATGTCCAGACCGGCTCGGTGGAACAGCGCCCGCAGCAGGTCCGCGGTCGGCTCCCACCACAGGTGGCTGAAGTGCAGCCGACAGCCGTCGGCACCGACGAAGTGCACGGTGTGCGCGGAGAGCCGCTGGGTGGCGTCCGATCCCGCGTCGTCGACACCGCTCAGGACCGCGGTCTGCGGGTCGGGCAGCAGGACGGCCTCGCGCGCCGCGCCCCGGTCGGCCGGCGGTGCGACGTCGACCAACGCCACGCCACCGGGCGCCAGCACGCCCGCGATCACCTCCAGCAGGGCGACCGTGCGGGTCGGGCCGAGCGCGTTCAGCGCCTCGTACATGAGCAGGACGGTGTCGGCGGTCCCCGGCTCGGGCCGCCAGGTCGCGATGTCGGCCTCGACGAAGTCGACCCGGTCGTCCCCGCCGTGCGCCTGTCGCGCGGCCTCCACCGCGACGGGGTTGACGTCGATCCCGGTGTAGGAGGTCCAGCCCAGGTCCGAGCCCTTCACCGCGGCGAGGTGCCCGCCGACCCCGCACATCAGGTCGATCACCCGGCCCAGGTCGCCGCGTCCCGCCAGGTCGAGTTCACCGCGGCACAGCGATTCCCGGCGCGCGCCGTCGTCGGTGGTGGTCGAGGTCTGCCGTGATACGGCGTAGGCGGCGAACGCGGCGTCGTCCCGGTACAGCGTCGTGCACGAGACCGTGGCCACGGCGGCGCAGTCCGGCGACGGCACCTCGCCGGTGTCCAGGAATCGGGACATGACCTCGCGCAACGTTTCCGGGCCAGCCGGGATCGACCGGGTCTCCCCTTCGGACCGTCCCGCTCCGACGGAAGCCGACATCAGATCCCCCCGTTTCCGTTGCCCATGCCCAAAACACGCGGAACCCTTTCTAGTCCGCGACGGGCCGGTCGACCACCCCCCAAGGTCCCGACATCGGCCGATTCCGCCGCCGTGCCGAAAGGGCGCCCGAACCGGGCGCCCTCCGGCCTGGCGCCGCTACCCCGCGATCAGTTCCGCCGCCTTCTCCGCGATCATGATCGTCGGCGAGTTCGTGTTGCCCGAGACGATCGACGGCATCACCGACGCGTCCGCCACGCGCAACCCCTCGATCCCCCGCACCTTCAGGTCCGGGTCGACGACCGAGCCCATCGCGCAGGTACCCGACTGGTGGTGGTAGGTGACCACGGTGCGCCGCACGTACTCGCGCACGTCGTGGTAAGCCGGGTACAGCTCGGTGGACTCCCAGCGGGTCGAGTTGCCGATCTCCCGGCACAGTTCCACCGCGGCGACGAGCGCGTCCACGTCGGACTTCTCCGACAGGACCCGCGGGTCGATCAGCGGCAGGGCGTCCGGGTCGGGACCGCCGAGGGTGATGCGGCCCGTGCTCTCCGGGCGGATCAGGCCGGCCATCAGGGAGAAGCCCTCGGCCGGACCCTTCATCCACGAGTCGTACAGCGGCACGCTGAAGTGCAGCGGCTGCAGGTCCGGTCCCGGCAGTCCCGGACGGCTGTGCCAGAACAGGTGCGTCTGGGCGTGCGGCAGGCCGGGCAGGTGCTCGACGGGCCGCGTCGAGCCGAACACCACGGGCACCAGCCAGTGGTCCTGGAGGTTGCGGCCCACGCCCGGTAGGTCCACGACCACGTCGATGCCCAGGGCACGCAGTTCGTCCGCCGGGCCGATGCCGGACCGCAGCAGCAGCAACGGCGACCCGATCGCCCCCGAGCTGAGCACGACCTCCGCGTTCGCCCGCGCGTCGAAGGACTCCGCGCCCACCGTCCACTCGACACCGACGCACCGACCGGCCTCGATCCGCAGGCGGCGGACGTGAGCACCCGTCACGACGGTCAGGCGCGGGTCGTCGAGCACCGGACCGAGGTAGGCCCGCGCCGTCGTGTGCCGCACGCCCGCGTCGATCGTGAACTGCATGCGGCTCACGCCGAGCTGGTCGCCGCTGTTGTAGTCCGGGTTGTAGGGCAGCCCCGCCGCCTGCGCACCCGCCAGGATCGCCTCCTGCACCGGGTCGACGGCCGGTTCGCGCAGGATCGTCAGCGGCCCCTTCTCCAGGCGTTCGAAGACGGGTTCGACGTCCGCCCAGCTCCAGCCCGTGCAGCCCCGCGCGGCCCAGTCGTCGTAGTCGATCGGGTTGCCGCGCACGTGGATCATCGCGTTGAGCGCGTGGGAACCACCGAGCACCTTGCCTCGCGGCAGGTGCAGACTGCGGTCCGCCGCGTCGGCCTGGGGCACGGTGCGCAGCCCCCAGTCCTGCGGGCTGTCCCACAGCTCGTGCATGCGCATCGGGTCGTGGATGGCGGGGTTCGTGTCGCTGTCGCCCGCTTCCAGCAGCAGCACCGTGCCGGCCGTGCGGTCCAGCAGCCTGCGGGCCAGGGCCGAACCGGCACTGCCCGCGCCCACGACGATGTAGTCGGCGTCCATGTGATGTGGTCTAACAAAGCCGACGCCACCGCGCCATGCCACGCAGCGCACGGCCGTTGGTGTGCCGCGCACCACGCCGCCAGTCGATACGCCCGCCGCGTCAATCACGCATGCAGTGGACGGTGCTGACACCTGGGATTCCCACCGTCAACACGACCATACGGACGGCTCTGGTGCGCGTCGGAGGGCCCTGGTTGTTTGGGGACGGGAGCACCCCTGTCACCCGCTCCCTGCTTTTCCCTGCTCACAAGGAGATCGACATGCAGCTCCGAAAGGTGGCCGGTGTCGCCGCCCTGGCCGTGGGTCTGATGGCGCCGATGGCCGCCGTCGCGACCGCCGCGCCGGCGGCGGAGGCGAACGCGCTGGTGCGCACCCTGTACTACGACACCAGCCAGGCCCAGGAGTTCGTCGCGGATTGGGACAAGGCCGCGGAGAACTGGAACAAGTCGGTCGTGAACGTCAAGCTGGCGAAGAAGACCGCCGGCTCGCCGACCAACATCCGGGTCCTCGCGGACAACGGCTGGCCCCGGGCCATCCCGTCCACGCTGGGCAACGGCACCGTCTACATGGGACGCCAGGCGGTCCAGCAGGGCCACTACAAGCCCCGGATCACCACCCACGAGATCGGGCACATCCTGGGCCTGCCGGACCGGCGGACCGGCCTGTGCACCGACCTGATGTCCGGGTCGAGCGCACCGGCGACGTGCAAGAACGACCTGCCCAACGCGGCCGAGAAGGCGGAGGTGGACCGCAAGTTCCGCGGCTCGCTCGCCGCGCCCGCCCAGGCGGGCTTCGGCGCGTCGCTCACCGTGAAGGGCACGAAGAACACGGAGTGCTACGTGTACTGACGCGGGACACACCGGGGGGCGGTGCGCACCGCCGCCCTCCGGGCCACCCGCCCGGCCTCAGCGGGCCGAGGTCGTCGACGCCGACCGCACGGCGTCGAGCACCGGGCCCAGATCGGGGTCCTCCGTGAGCTTCAGGTAGATCTCCGCGAGCGTGTCGTCGTGGACGGGGGCCGCTTGGTCGTGCACCCTGCGGCCCTCGTCCGTGATGACCGTGTACACCCCGCGCCGGTCGGTCTCGCACAGCACGCGCGTGCACAGGCCGGCCTGTTCGAGCCGCGCGACCAGCCGGCTCACCGAACTCTGGTTGAGACCGACGGTGTCGGTCAGGTCCTGCATCCGCAGCTCGCCCGTCGGCGACGCGGCCAGCGCGCACAGCGCGCCGAACTCCGAGAGCCCGAACCGGAACCGCCGCTGTAACGAGCGCTCCAACGCGGCCTCCACGCGGTCGTGCAGCGCGTGCAGCCGGTGCCAGTCGGCGCGGTCGAGGTCCCGTTGCGTGGTCATCGCGTTCCCCTGCTGCGGCCGTCGCGGTCGATTAGCATGCGGATGCATCTTACGCCGCGTGCGTTCGACTCCGGCGGCCCCGGGTCGAATTGTTTCCCACGATTCCGCCTTCCGTGGCAATTCCGATCGTAGCGGTCCGATCGGGCGCGACCCGTCGGACAGTCGGGCGAATTGGACGAACGCGCAGGTGACAGGGTCCGCAAAAGTTGGGCGACAACCGGTTTTCCTTCCGTTCTCACTCGTCCGGACCGGGCCGGTGGTGTTAGCGTCGCCCCGGGTCGCCGCATTTCACGTATCCGGACGGAGGAATGCTTTGCGCACTCGAATCGTGAAGTCCCTCGTGGCGGTGGCGGCCGGCCTGGTGCTGTTCGGCTCGTCGACGGTCGCCGCGTCGCCCTCGCGCGCGGCGGGTTGGTCGGGCTGGGAGGACCTGGGCGGGACGCTGACCGCCGGCACGACGGTGTCGTCGTGGTCGTCGAACCGGCTCGACGTGTTCGTGCGGGGCGCCGACTCGGCGGTCTGGCACAAGTGGTGGAACGGCTCCTCGTGGCAGGGCTGGGAGAGCCTGGGCGGCGTGATCATCGACAACCCGGCGGCCGTGTCGTGGGGCCCGAACCGGATCGACCTGTTCGGCCGGGGCACCGACAACCACCTGTGGCACCGGTGGTGGAACGGCTCGTCGTGGTCGGGCTGGGAGGACCTCGGCGGCATCATCACCGCCGGTCCGGCGGTCTCGTCCTGGTCGGCCGACCGGCTCGACGTGTTCGCGAGAGGCACGGACGGCGCGGTCTGGCACAAGTGGTGGAACGGCTCGTCCTGGCAGGGCTGGGAGAGCCTCGGCGGGATCATCATCGACAACCCGGCCGCGGTCTCCTGGGGTCCGAACCGGATCGACATCTTCGGCGCGGGCACGGACAACCACCTGTGGCACAGGTGGTGGAACGGTTCGTGGTCGGGCTGGGAGGACCTCGGCGGCGTCATCACCGCCGGTCCGACCGTGTCCTCGTGGTCGGCCAACCGGCTCGACGTGTTCGCCAAGGGCACCGACAACGCGCTCTGGCACCGCTGGTGGGACGGCGTGGCGTGGCGCGGTTGGGAGAGCCTGGGCGGCCAGTTCCTGCACAACCCGGGCGCGGTGTCGTGGGGTCCGAACCGGATCGACGTGTTCGTGGCCGGGCTGGACAACCACCTGTGGCACAAGTGGTATGCGTGAGTCCTGAGGTGACGGGCGCGGAAGCGCCCGTCACCGCCTACTTCGCGCGCCGACCGCGCAGCGCGTGGACGCCCGCGGCGGCCGTACCGACGCACAACGCCGCCGAGCTGATGGCGAGCGAGGTGTGCAGACCGACGAACGCGCCGAACACGCCGACGGTGAACCCGCTGCCCGCGCGCAGGCCGCCCGAGGACATGCCGTAGACGCCGAGCACGCGTCCGCGCTTGTCCGGCGGGCTCTGGAGCTGGACGACCGTCTGGCAGATCGACATCGACGCCAGGTTGGCCACGCCGCCGACGACCAGCAGCACGACGGCGAGCAGGTAGCTGCCGGTGAGCGCGAACCCGAGCGTGGACACGCCGTAGATCACGGTCGCGATCACCGCGGCGGTCACGCCCGGTTTGACCCGGTTCGTCGCCTCCAGCAGGATGCCGCCGATCACACCGCCGATGCCGTTGGCGAACAGCAGCACGCCGTACGCCGTGCCCTCGCTGCCCGCACCCAGGTCGTTGGCGAACGTGGGCATGGCCGACTGGATCGACGCGCCGACGAAGAACGAGCCCAGGCCCGCCAGGATGATCATGCTGACCAGCGTCCGGTTCGAACCGACCTCGCGCAGCACGCGCAGCGATTCGAGCGCGCCGATCCGGGTGCGCGGCGCGCTGTCACGGGTGTGGCCGGTGAACTTCGTGCGGAACAGGAACACGGTCAGCGGCAGGTAGAAGACGATGTTGGCGAAGATGCCCCAGGTCGGACCGAGGCCCAGCAGCAGCGCCGAGCCCACGACCGGTCCGAACAGGATGCCCAGGCTGCGGAACGTGGCGTTGAGCCGGACCGCGCTGGGCAGCTCCTCCGGGCCGACGAAGTCGTGCAGCATGAGCTGCTCGGCCGGTGTCCACAGCGAGCCGGCCAGGCCGTGCAGGACGAGCAGCACGCACGCCCATTCCACGGTCAGCGAGTCGGTCAGGAACAGCACGCCCCACGCCGCCGACACGGCCATGAACAGGACCTGCGCCGCCTGGATCACCCGGCGGCAGTCGTAGCGGTCGGCGAGCGCGCCGAACCAGAGCGAGAACAGCAGGAACGGCACCCAGTGGCTGATCACCTGGAACCCGGTCAGCGCGGGCGACCGGAACTTCTCCCACAGCACCCAGTAGGTGATGACGTGCTCGATGTTGTCGGCCATCATCGCCAGGCCCGTACCGATCAGGTACGGGCGGCAGTCCTTGTTGCGCAGGGCCGCGAACTTGCGCGGCGGCGCGGCGGAACCGGTGACCGGCGCGGCCTGGGGGTCGTGCGTCGGTACACCGCAGGCGGCACACATGATCCGGTCGGGTCCTCTCGGTTCGTCGCGCCACGGCGGGCGGTCGGATTCCGTACCCGATTAAGTTAGGCCCGCGAACTAGTTCCCGCATAGCACAGGTGGGAACTCTCACGTCCCGCAAGTCGGGCCGGGCGGGTGCGGGCGACACCCCTCGCCGACCGCCCGCACCCGCACACCCCCGGTGGGCGGCCACCGCCGGTGACCGGGTCCGCGGTGCCTCCCGTAAAAGAAGACGGCCGCCGACCTGGACCGGTTCCGTTCCGTCCCTTTCCCGTCGATTCGCGTGGACCGGCGCACGAAAAGGCGCCCGTCGCGGCAGAACCGCGACGGGCGCCGAGGACGGGTACTACTCGGTGGTGGTCCCCGTATTCATCGTGTGCAACAGGGTGTGCTGGTCGATCGAATCGCCCGCCAGTTCCGCGCACAGCCGGCCCCGGTGGAAGACCAGCACGCGGTCGCAGATCGCGGCCAACTCGTCCAGGTCCGTCGAACACAGCACGACGACCTTGCCCGAATCCGAGATCGACCGCAGCAACGCGTGGATCTCGGCCCGTGCGCCCAGGTCGACCCCTCGGGTGGGGTCGTCCAGCAGCAGCACGGTCGGGTCGGCCGCCAGCCACTTGGCCAGCACCACCTTCTGCTGGTTGCCGCCCGAGAGCAGGCCCGCCCGCAGGTCCACGTCGATCGGGTGGACGCCCACCCGTTCGGCGAGGCCGTGGGCGGTGCCGCGGAGTGCCTTCGAGCTGAGCTTGCGGGTCGCACCGGCCAGGGCCACGGGCTGGACCTGGGAGATGTTCTCCCAGATCGGCTTGTCCAGCATGAGACCCACCCGGCGCCGGTCGCCCGACACCAGGGCCACGCCGTCGGCGATGGCAGAGCGGAAGTCGCGCGGCGCACCCTTGCCGTCGGGCAGGGTCACCGTGCCCGACGCGGCCTTGGTCAGCCCCGCGATCACCTCCAGCACGTCGGTGTTCCCGGAACCGGCCAGTCCCGCCAGGCCGACGATCTCGCCCGCCCGGCACGACAGCGTCACGTCGGCCAGCCGGTCGGGCACGGTCACGCCCGCCAGGCTCAGCGTCGGACCCGAGGGCGTCGACGCGGCCCGCGCCACGCTCGACACCTCACGCCCGCCGAGCATGGCGTGCACGATGTCGCCGATCTCCAGCTCCGCGCGGGGCCGGGCGTCGAGCACCGTCCGGCCTTCGCGCAGCACCGTGATCTCGTCGCACAGGCTCATGACCTCTTCGAGGATGTGCGACACGAACACCACGGCCACCTGGCGTTCGCGCAGCACGCGCAGCACGCCGAGCAGTCGTTCGGAGCTGTCGGAGTCCAGCGCCGAGGTCGGCTCGTCGAGGATCAGTACCTTGGGCTCGACCAGCAGCGCCTTGGCGATCTCGACGAGCTGCCGCTGGGCCAGCGACAGCGAGCCCAGCCGCGCCTTCGGGTCGACGTCGAGCCCGAGCTGCTGCAACACCGGCAGCGCGCGCTCGCGCATCTCCCGCCGGTGCACGAAGCCGGTCTTGGTCGGCTCGCGCATCGGGTAGAGGTTGGCCAGGACGTCGAGGTCGGGGAACAGGTTCAGTTCCTGCGACACGACCGCGACGCCGTTGGCCGCCGCCTGCGCCGTGCTGGCGAACGTCACGGGCTCCTCGCCCATGCGCAGTTCGCCGCCGTCCGGCGCGACCGCACCCGTGATCACCTTGATCAGGGTGGACTTGCCCGCGCCGTTCTCGCCGAGCAGGGCGTGCACCGAGCCCGCGCGCAGCGTGAGATCGGCGCCCGCGAGCGCGGTCACCCCGCCGTAGGTCTTGGTGACCCCGCGTGCGGTGAAGGCTGTCATCAGTTCGCCTCGCCGATGGGCCGGATGTACTTGGACGGGTCGGCGAGCTGCTTGTCGACCTCGGTCTTGAACGCGGACTTGCGGGTGTCCTCGTTCTGCTGGCGCGCGATGATCTGGTCGACGTTCTCGGACGTGATCACCAGCTGACCGGTGTTCCACCAGCCCTTGGGCAGTTCCTTGCCGCGGGCGTGGTCGGCGAGCAGGCGCAGCGCGACGTAGCCCTTGAGCCAGTGCTCGGGCGAGGCCAGCGCGAAGACGTAGCCGTCCTTGACCGCCTGGAGCGCCGACGAGTCGGGGTCGCAGGAGCCGGCGAGGAACTTGCGGCCGGTGTTCTTCTGGATCAGCGCCAGGGACACCGCGTCCTGCGCGCCGACACCGAGGTAGGCCAGGGCGTTCGGGTTGGCCTTGACGATGTCGTTCCACTTCTCGAAGTTCGTCGTCGGCTCCGAGCCGGAGTCGAACGGACCCTTGATGGTCAGCTTCGGCCGCTTGGCCTTGATGACCTCCTGCACGCCCTTGAGCCGGTCCTCCAGCACGCCCAGGCCGGGGATGTCGTTGCCGAGCACGACCTCGCCGGTCGCGTCCTCGGGGACCTTCTTGATGAACTCCTCGCCGAGCGCCTTGCCCAGGTCGGTGTTGCTGTTGCCGATGAACAGGTCGACCTTGGTGCCGGCGGGCGGCGCGGTGTCGACGGCGACGACCGGGATCTTGGAGTCGGTCGCCTGGTTGAGCGGGCGCACGAACAGGTCCGGCGTCAACGTCTCCAGGGCGACGCCGTCGGTGGCGTTGCGGACCGCCGACTGGAACATGGTGACCTGCTGGGCACCGTTGATGCCGCTGGGCGCGCTGAGCGTGAGGTTGACGTTGCCCGCGTCGTCGGAGGCCGCCTTCGCGCCGAAGGCCATCTCCTGGAACGGGTTCTGCGTCGAGGTCGCGTACACGAACGCGAGGTTGAGCTTGCGGTTGGGATCGGAACTCCCGGCTTCGTTGCCGGACCCGCACGCGGCGAGCATCATGACTGCGGCGATACCCGCCACGAACCGATGGGGACGCATCGAGACCTCTTTCATTGCCGTGGTGGGGTTCTACAGACCGAACGCTGATTCACGCGCGCGACGCCTGCTGCGCAACGCGCTGTCAACCCCCACCGCGAGCAGGACGACCAGGCCGGTCGTGAACGCGCTCCAGTTCGCGGGGATGTTGAAGTACACGAGTCCACTGTCGACTACACCGAGCAGGATGGCGCCGAACACCGCGCCGACCACGGTCGCCACGCCACCGCGCAGCGGCGTGCCGCCGATGACCGCCGCGGCGATCGCCTGGAGTTCGAAGCCCAGTCCGATGTTCGGGTCACCCGACGTGAAGAACGCCAGACCCAGCACGCCGGCGAGCCCGCCGACCGCGCCGACCAGCACGAGCACCAGGGTGCGCGTGTTGGCGATCGAGATGCCGGAGAACGCCGCCGCGTCCGGGTTGGACCCGATCGAGCGCACCCGGTAGCCGAACGGGGTCCACCGCAGCAGTGCGGTGAGCCCGGCCGTCACGAGGATGAGGATCCAGACGCTGACCGGGAGTCCCAGGAAGTCGCCGCCGAGCACGACGAAGAACGGGTCGTCCAGCGGCAGGCCGTTGACCTGCTGGCCGTCGCCCAGGGCGACGGCCAGGCCGCGGAACACCTGCATCGTCGCCAGGGTCGCCACGAACGCCGGGATCGCGATGTACCGCACGACCATCGCGTTGACCAGGCCGAGCACCGCGCCCAGGCCGATGCCGACCACCATCGCCAGCCAGGAGTTCACCCCGGACCTGATCAGCAGCGCGGTGACGATCAGCGTGAGGCCGAACGTCGCGCCGACCGACAGGTCGATCTCGCGCATCGCCAGCAGGAACGCCATACCCGCCGCGAGCAGCGCGACGTACACGGAGTTGTTGAGCACGTCGAGCAACTGGCCCGGGTTCAGGAAGGTCGGGCGCAACACGCCGATCACCAGAACGAGCACGATCGTCGCGATCAAGACGCTGCTGGACTCCGCCCGCAGCGCTTGCTTTCCGAATCCACCGACGGCGCGTACCGCACCTGTTGGGGGTTTCCGTCGGTCAACCTCGGTCATGCCGCCTCCGTCCACCTGCCTGGACCGCCTTGTCCGGGGCCCAAGACTGAAGCGGTGTGATGCAGAACGCTTGCCCAATGGTGAACACCACTTGACCAACAGCGCATCGGCGCTTGCCGACCTGTCAAGTCCGAACTCGACATCACTACCGTCAGCCGCCATGGGCAGCTTGGACGGCAAGGTGGCGCTGGTGACCGGCGCGGGTTCGGGTATCGGCGAGGCGATCGCGCTGCGACTCGATGCCGAGGGCGCGCGGGTGGCCGCGCTCGACATCGACGCGGGCGCGGCCGGGCTGACCGCCGGGCTGGTGCGCGACGGCCTCGCGGTGACCGCGGACGTCGCGGACTCGACCCGGGTCGACGCGGCGGTGGCGCGGGTCGTCGAGCACTTCGGGCGGCTCGACGTGCTGGTCAACAACGCGGGCATCCGCGGCGGCACCGAGGCCGACGAGGCGTTCGGCAGGTTGGCGAAGCGGATCGAGGAGTCCGCGTCGGGCACGCCGACCACGACCATCGACGCCACGGTCAACATCTCCGACGACGCCTGGCACCGGATGCTGTCGGTGCACCTCGACGGCACGTTCTACGGCACCCGCGCGGCCGTGCGGCACATGCGCGAGCAGGGCGACGGCGTGATCGTGAACATCACGTCGATCTGCGGCCTGACCGGCTGCGCGCACATCCCGCACTACTCGGCGGCCAAGGGCGGCATCGAGGGCCTGACCAAGGCGGTGGCGCGCGACGTCGCTCCACTGGGGATCAGGGTGAACGCGATCGCGCCCGGCTACATCGACACCCCGCTGGGCGACGTGATCGCGCCCGTCGTGCGCGCGGACCTGAACCGGCAGATCTCGCTGGGGCGCTTCGGGCAGCCGGCCGAGATCGCGGCCGTGGTGGCGTTCCTCGCGGGCCCCGACGGCGCCTACCTGACCGGCCAGACGATCAGCCCCAACGGCGGTCTGGTCATCTGATCACGCCCGCGTGGGGCGGCCTTCCCCCGAGGGGCCGCTCTACGCGGTCAGCCCGCGCACCAACAGGTCCAGGCCGAAGCGGAACCGCTCGTCGCGGTCGCCTTGGGCGTGCTCGGCGCTCAACGCCACCAGGTGCGGGAACCGCTCGGCCGGCAGGGCGGCCAGGTAGTCGGCGATGCCCTGGTAGTACTCCCCCGCGTCCCGACCGGAGCGGGCCAACGCGGTGCTGACGGCGTCCTCGACGGCGCTGCCCACCACGTACAGGCTGATGATGTCCAGCGACCACGCGATCGTGCGCGGTTCGACGCCGCCCGCCACCATCAGCGCCGTCGCGGCCTCGGACAGGCGCAACGCGTTCGGCCCCAACGGGACCCGGGCCATGATGGCCCGCGCGATGTCGCCGTTGGCCAGCAGTCCCTGGTAGGCCGCGACCCACAGCCCGGTGAGCTGCTCGCGCCACCGCGCCGGGTCGACCGCCGGCGCCTCGATCCCGCCCATGACCTCGTCGACGAGCAGTTCCAGCAACTCGTCCTTGTTCGCCACGTGCGCGTAGAGCGAGGCGGGTCCGGTGCCCAGGTCGGCGGCGATCCGCCGCATGCTCAGGCCGTCGACGCCCTCTTCGCGCAGCACCGCCAGCGCCGTCGTGACGATCGCCTCGCGGGTGAGGTTGCGCCGTGCGGTCGGCTGCTTGCGCGGCGTCCACCAGGGCGGCTCGACGGGGTCTGCGGGTCGTGGCATGCCCGACAGCCTAGTTGACACGAACAGCGTTCGTAAGTAGAACAGCGTTCGTTAACGAACACCGTTCGAGGGGGTTGGGATGACGGACACGCAGGTCGCGGGCACACACGGCACGGCGACGCCGTACCGATGGCGGTGGTACGCCCTGGTCGCCGTGCTGGCGGCCGAGATCATGGACCTGCTCGACGCCACGGTCGTCGGCGTCGCGGCACCGTCGATCCAGGCCGACCTCGGCGGCGGAAGCACGACGGTCCAGTGGATCGCGGCCGGCTACACGCTCGCCTTCGCGGTCGGCCTGATCACCGGCGGACGTCTCGGCGACCTCTACGGGCGACGGCGCATGTTCCTGCTGGGCCTGGCCGGGTTCCTGGTCGCGTCGGCGCTGTGCGGCCTGGCGACCGGACCCGGCGTGCTGATCGCGAGCCGCGTGGCGCAGGGCCTGTTCGGCGCGATGCTGATCCCGCAGGGCTTCGGCATCATCCGGGCCACGTTCCCGCCGCGCGAACTCGGCGCGGCGTTCGGCGCCTTCGGCCCCGCGATGGGCCTGTCCGCCGTGGGCGGCCCGATCCTGGCCGGCGCCCTGGTCGACTGGGACCTGTTCGACGCCGGGTGGCGCACGGTGTTCCTGATCAACGTGCCGATCGGCCTGGCGACGCTGGCCCTGGCGTGGAAGGTGCTGCCCGAGTCGCGCGCCGAACGCGGCACGCGCCCGGACCCGGTGGGCATGGGCCTGGTGACGGTCGGCCTGCTGGCGCTGGTGTACCCGCTGGTGCAGGGCCGCGAACTGGGGTGGCCGGGCTGGGCCTACGGCCTGCTCGCGGCCTCCGTGCCGGTGCTGCTGCTGTTCGCCGTGCACCAGGTGCGGCGCACGAGGTCCGGGCGTTCGCCGCTGGTCGAACCGGTGCTGTTCCGGTCCCGCGCGTTCACCGGCGGACTGGCCGTGGGCGTGCTGTTCTTCGGCGCGACGAGCGGCCTGATGCTCGCCCTGGGCCTGTACCTCCAGCTCGGACTGGGGTTCACCGCGTTGGACGCGGGACTCGCGCAGGCGCCGTGGGCACTGGGGGTCGCGGTCGGCGCGGCGTTGTCGGGCGCGGTCCTGGCACGCCGGTTCGGCCGTCCGGTGCTCCAGGTCGGTGCGGTGGTGATGGCGGCGGGCATCGTCGTGGTGCTGACCGAGGTCGACGGCGCGGTGACCGGGTGGAGCCTGGCGCCGGGTCTGGCGGTGTGCGGACTGGGCATGGGCCTGCTGATCGCGCCGTTCTTCGACATCGTGCTCGCGGGCGTGACGTTGCCGATGGTCGGCTCGGCGTCGGGGGTGCTCAACGCGGTGCAGCAGCTCGGCGGCGCCGCCGGGGTCGCGGTGCTGGGCACGGTCTTCTTCACCCGGTTCGAGGCGGGCGACCAGGCGGGCGCGCTGCACGCCGTGCTGTGGTCGACGGCCGCGTTGCTGCTGGTGACGGCGGTCCTGGCGTTCGCCCTGCCCCGACGCGCCCGCGAAGACTCCACTGTGGACTGACCGCGCGAGTCATGCACTCAGACACCGCGAGTTGTGCGTCCAGGCACTGTGAAATGTGCATTCAGGCACGGCGAGGCGGGTACCACCGCGGTGCGGCCCGGCTCGTCACCCCACGCCATCGGGCGACGAGAGCGAAACCGAGGATCCATCGGCCGAACGGGTTCAGGGACGACGATTCCCCGTCACAACGACACCCCCGCCCTCGAAAAGTCCACTGTGGACCAATTCGGGAGTGCCGATCACGCCGTACCGGGTAGTCATCCGAACACGCGATAGGCTCGCTTCGGGGGTGGTGACGGTGGCCGACAAGTGGCTGCTGATCGAGACGTTCGGCGGCGTCGAGCCGTCGGTGGTCGGTGTGGGGAACGCGCCGAGGCGGATGGTGGCACTCAGATCCGTGCTGGGGCGCGGCCGGTACCTGGAGGACGCCCGGTCGGCGGTGGCCAAGGTCGTGGCCGACGCCGAGCCTTTCGACGGGCGGACGGCCGACCGGCAGCGCCGGGTGCTGGCCGTGCCGCTGCCCACGTTCACCGGCCGGGTGCACGGTGTGCACCTGTGGATCGGGCGGCCCGACGAGGAACCGCCGCCACGCGACCCGGTCGGCGCGTGGTACTTCAACCTGAGCACCGACAAGATCGGCGGCTCGGACGACCTGCTCGACCTGTACGGGGTGGCGCCGGAGAACCGGCGGCGGCAGCGGGTCACGGCCGAGGCGTTCGGCCGCCTGGTCGGCAACGCCGACGAGGCGGCGGTCCTGGCCAAGATCGTCACCTCGCGGCCGGGCGCCGAACACCAGGCCACGTGGACCGTGCGGCGTGACGACGGCGTGCTGCGCGCGGCCGACTACTCGTGCCGCGCGGTCGAGGACATACTGCCCGACGGGCGCCGGGAGGTCGTGCTGCGCGGTCTCGCACTCGACATCGGCCCGGCCGAGTCCACGCCGAGCGCGCCGCCGCCGCGCCCGGTGGCGCTGGCCCAGCAGGTGCTGGTGGCGGCCCGCGAACCGGGTCGGCACCGGGCGATCGTCAACCTGCGCACGCTGACCCTGCTGCGGTGGCTCGACGATCCGCTGCCGGGTGTGGCGTGGCAGCTCGACGACGTCAACCCGCCGGCCATCCACCCGGACGACGTGCCGTTGGCCAAGAAGCTGTCCGACGGCCTGGCGACGGCCGGGCGGGTGCGTGCGGTGCTCCGGCTGCGTGCGGCCTCCGGCGGCTGGATGCGGGTCGACATCGCGGCCAACCTGATGCTGCTCGACCAGCACACGACGGCGGCGCTGGTGACCGTGTCCCGGCCCGAGCCGGGCGACGGGGAATCGTTTGTCCAGGTTGACGGCATGTTCCAAGATTCATAACCTGGAGGTCGCTCCCACTGCCGTGGGTTGGGCACGACCCTGACGCCCTCGGGTCGATCCCCGCACGATGTCGATCAGGTCATCCGGTCCTGCCGGGTGACCCGGTGTGCCGTGTGATGGGGGGATCGCCATGCACCGGAAGATCAGTGGGGACGGTGGCATCGCGGCGCGGGTGCGCCGACTGTTCAGCCGCCCGGCCGGGCACCACGCCCGGTGCCACGTGTGCGGAACGCCGGTGGACACCCGGTGGACGCTGGACAGCCGCACCGGGGTGCCGACGTGGGACGTCTGGCGGATCGAGGCCGAAGCCGCGCTGCACCGTCCGGGGGGACCGCGTGCCGTGCTGCTGCTCGACCTCGACCGGTTCAAGGACGTCAACGACGAGTACGGCCACCTCGCGGGGGACGCGGTGCTCGCGGCCGTCGCGGGGCTGTTGCGCTCGTCGACGCGGGCGCACGACCTCGTCGGCCGATACGGCGGGGACGAGTTCGTGGTCCTGCTCTCCGCCGCCGAGGACGCCGAGACCGTCGCGCACCGCGTGGCCCGCGGAATCAGGGGACTCGTGGTGCCGGTGCTCGACGCCGACGGGTGCGCGGTGACGATCCGGGGGTTGTCCGCGTCGGTCGGCTGCGCACCGGCGCACGGCGAGACGGATCTGCACACGCTGGTGCGCCGGGCGGACGCGGCGATGTACGCCGCGAAGCGCCGGGGGGCGCGTCGGGACCGCATGCCCGACCAGCAGGAGCGGCGACTCCGCGTCGGGTGACCGGGTAAGGGGGGTTCGACGCGGCCCGGTCCCCGCCGGGACCGGGCCGCGTCGATCGGGGCGAGTCGTCCCGGCGGATCGGCCGACGCTGCTAGCGTGCCGACACCGCCACCCCACGGGGAGGTCCCGATGTCACGGGTCTACGTGACCACCACGCTCCCCCGCGTCGACACGCGGCCGGATTTGGCGTACGCGCTGGAAGCCGTGCGGGCCGACGCGCTCGCCCGGCACCACCGGATGCGGGGCGCACGGGTGCGCTTCCTGTCCGGTTCCACCGCCGCGTACGCCGCATTGCGCGAACCCCTTGCCTTGTGCACCAACGACTTCGTGTACCTGGCCGAGGACGCGCGGCACCGTACGGGTGTGACCCGCCTTTGGCAGGCGTGCGCGTCCGACCTGCGCCGGACGGACAAAGGCTGGGTGTTCCGCTTGTCCGCCACGGCGGACGCCCTGGTCTCCCGACCGCGCACCGGCGCGGGAATCCCCGTGCCGGACGACCCCGGGCACGAGGTGGACGACGGGTTCTCCGTCCTGGCCGGTTACGTGACGAGCCTGGGCTACGGCACCGACGGCGCCCACCACCGCCGCTGGTGGGTCGAGGGCGACGAACGCGTGCACGTGGTCGACAGCGACGCGTTGCCCGCGCACACCGGGCTGTGGCCGGCCGTGCTGGAGTCGGCGGGCCAGCCGGCACCCACCCGGCTCCTGGTCCACGACCGGCCCACCGACCCGACCGCGCCGGACGTCCTGGCCCACCGCCACGGCACCGACGCGGTCCGCTGGTGGCTGCTGCGCGACGCGGCGTCCCCGGCACGGGCGGACCGGGAGCTGGCCGACGTGTTCGGTTCGCTGGTGGACCGCGTGGTCGTGCTGGTCCACCGCTACCGCGACGGCCGCACGCCGACCCCGGTGGAGCCCACCGGTCCGGGCCGGGCCCTGGTGGAGTCGTGCCGCGCGACGCCGGAACGCGTGGCCGCCGCGTTCACCGCCGGCGATCTGCGGGCCGCGACGGAGGTGGTCGTGGACCTCGCGGGCGAGGCGGAACGCTTCCTGCGCGAGACCCGGCCCTGGGACGCGGCGCGCGCCGAACGCGACGGCGACGTGACGGCGGGCGAACACCTCGACGCGGCGCTGACGGTGTTGCTGCGCGTGTGCCGGACGTTGGCCGACCAGCTGACCCCGTTCGTGCCGACGTTGGCTGCCCGCGTGGCGGAACGTGCCGTCACGCTGTCCGGGGTCCTCCCGCTCCCCCGTGCCGTCTACCCCCGCCTGCCCGACCAACGCGGTCTCGCCTGATCACCCGGTCGAGGGTGCCTGAACGCGTGTTTCAGGGCGCCTGAGTGGAGGACTCGCGCGTTTCGAGCGGGCGGTCGCGGGGGAAGACAGCGGGCATGGACGAGATCACGGGGTCCCGCGGTGGTCGATGAGAGCGGGGCGGGCAAGGGAGTCGCGGGGCGGCTGACGGCGGCGGGGTTGGGGACCGTGCCCGGCACGGTGCTCGGCGCGGGCGAGTACCTGGGCTTCCTCCACGCCGGACTGCCACCGGCCCTGGCGGCGCTCGTTTACGGCGTCGCCATCGTGTGCGCCGCGTTCCTCCTGTCCTGGGCCGCCGAAGCCGCCCAGGTCGACGTGAGCGCGGGCCTGGCGATCGCCCTGCTGGCGATCGTCGCCGTGCTGCCCGAGTACGCCGTCGACCTCGTGTTCACGTTCGAGGCGGGCCAGGAGTTCGCCGACCAGGGCAGGTGCGCCGCCCAGGGCGCGACGGACCCGTGCTCGCTGGCCCTGGCCAACATGACCGGCGCCAACCGGGTGCTGGTCGGCATCGGCTGGCCGCTCGTGGTCCTGGTCGCCACGATCGCGACGGTCCGCAAGCACCGGTCGAGCGAGTCGACCGCGCCGGGTCGGGTGCGGCTCGCGCCGACCATGTCCGCCGAGGTGGCGTTCCTGGGCGTGGCGACCCTCTACTCGCTGACCCTGCCCCTGCGCACGTCGTTGACCCTGGTCGACGCGGTCGTGTTCGTGGCCGTGTTCGCGGGTTACGTGTGGCGTCTGTCGAAGGCCCCGGTCGAGTCGCCGGACCTGCTGGGCGTCTCGGCGTGGCTGGGCGGACTCGACGCGCGACGGCGGTGGGTGGTCGGCCTGTTCGCGGTCGCCGGGCTGGTCGTCCTGGCGTGCGCCGAGCACTTCGCCCAGAGCCTGGTCGAGAGCGGGCAGCAGTTGGGCGTGGACGAGTTCCTGCTGGTGCAGTGGGTCGCACCGCTGGCCAGCGAGGCGCCGGAGCTGATCGTGGCGTGCCTGTACGCGATCCGGCTGAAGGCATCGCACTCGCTGGGCACGTTGCTGTCGAGCAAGGTCAACCAGTGGACGCTGCTGGTCGGCACCATCCCGGTGGTGTTCGCCCTGTCGTCGGGTTCGCTGTCAGGCCTGCCGATCGACGGGCACCAGCGCCTGGAACTCCTGCTCACCGGTGCCCAGTCGCTGTTCGCGGTGGCGATCCTGATGGACCTCGGCCTGACGGTCGTCGGCGCGAGCGTGCTGTTCGCGCTGTTCGCGGTCCAGTTCACGGCGAGCGTGACATTGTCGGCCGAGACCAATCGCGTCGTGACGCTCGTGCTGTCCGGGCTCTACCTGGTCCTGGCGGTCGTCCAGTTCGTGCGCCACCACCGCGACACCACGCGCACGGTGCGCGACGGCTTCCGGACGCCGTTCAAGGAGCTGAGCGACCACCCCGGAGACGGGCACTGACCGGCACTCTTCAGTCACCGGTAAATCCGGGTTCCAGACCGGGTACGCGATCTATCGTCGCCCGGTGTCCCAGCTCCTGCACCCCCTGCGCCACGGCGACTTCCGCCGCCTGGTCGGCGGTCGTTCCCTGAACCACTTCGCGAACGCCATGGCACCGATCGTGCTGTCGTTCGCGGTGCTGGACCTGACCGGTTCGGTGGTCGACCTCGGTCTGGTGGTCGGCGCCCGGTCCGTCGCGAACGTCGTGGTCCTGCTGTTCGGCGGCGTGCTCGCCGACCGGCTGCCCCGCCGGTTGATCCTCCAGGGCACGAGCGCGGCGGCGGCGGTCGTGCAGGCCGTGATCGCCGCCGCCGTGCTGCTCGGCTTCGCCTCGATCGCGGTCCTGGTGGTGCTGAGCGTGGCGAACGGCGTGGTGGCGGCGGCGTCGCTGCCGGCGGTCGCGGCCCTGATCCCGCAGACCGTCCCGCCGGACGAGATCCGCCCGGCCAACGCGGTGGCCCGCGTCGGCGTGAACCTGGGCCTGGTGACCGGCGCGTCGACCGCCGGCCTGCTGGTCGGGTTCTCCGGACCGGGCTGGGGCATCGCGGTCAACGCGCTGCTGTTCGCCGGGTCGGCCCTGTGCTACCTGGGCATCACGGTCGGCGGCACGGCCCGTCCGCCCGAGCAGCGCACCCACCCCCTGACCGATCTGCTCGAAGGGTGGGCGGAGTTCGTCTCGCGCACGTGGGTGTGGGTCGTCGTGGTGCAGTTCCTGGTGGTGAACGCCGCCGTCGCGGGCGGCCTCCACGTCCTCGGCCCGACCATCGCCGACCGCACGTTCGGCCGCACGACCTGGGGTCTGCTCCTGGCCGCCCAGACCGCCGGGGCGCTGCTGGGCGCCCTGATCGCCGCCCGGACCCGCGTACGCCACCCGCTGCGGCTGGGCGTGGCGGTCACCGCCGTCGAAGCCGTCCCGCTGCTGGCGCTGGCGGGCACCTCGAACCCGGTCCCGCTGGTGTGCGCGATGGTCGCGAACGGGATCGCGTTGGAGCAGTTCGCGGTGGCGTGGGACGTGTCGTTGCAGGAGAACGTGCCCGCCGACAAGCTGGCCCGGGTCTACTCGTGCGACGCCATGGGCTCGTTCATCGCGATCCCCCTCGGCGAGATGGCCGCGGGCCCGATCTCGACCCGGCTGGGCACCGCGCCGACCCTGGTCGCGGGCGCGGCGCTGGTCGTGGCCGCGACCGCCGCCACGTTGCTGAGCAAGGACGTGCGCGGCCTGCGCGCGGGTGGTTCCTGAGGCAGACCCAACCGCGTGTATGGGTGCTACGCCCCTGGTCGCGACGACGACCGGCACCCAGACTGGCTTCCATGATCAAATACCTCACGGTCGCCGTGGTGTCGACGAGCCTGATCGGGTTCGGCGTGCCCGCGTCCGCCCGTCCCGGCCGGGGCGATCTCCTGTCGGCCATGCCGATCACCGGCCTGAGCGTGGCAGAGGTAACCGCGCTGCTCGCCCGCCAGGCGATCGACACCGGTGCCGTGCGGCACGGAGTGGACGCGTACCGACTGGAGTACCGGACCGCCGGGCCCGACGGACGCCCGATCACCGCCAGTGGCGCGGTCGTCCTGCCCCGGGACGGCGGGCCGGCCCGGCCGACGGTCGCGTTCCAGCACGGGACCATCGCCGCGAAGGCCGAAGCCGGTTCGGTGGGCCCGGACACCAACCGGACGGCCCCGATCACCTTCGCGGCGGCCGGTTACACCACCGTCGCGCCCGACTACCTCGGCCTGGGCACCGGCGAGGGCACGCATCCCTACCTCGACCTGCCCACGGAGACCGGCGCCTCCGTGGACCTTCTGCGCGCGGCGGACACCTTCGTGCGCCGCGCGGGCCGCACGCTCGACCGCCGGGTGCTCGTCGCCGGGTTCTCCCAGGGCGGACCGGCGGCCATGGCACTCGGCCGGGCCTTACGCGACCACCCCCGCTTCGCACCGCGGGCCGTCGCATCGATCAGCGGCGTCCACGACCTGTTCGGCACCCAGTTCCCGGCGGCGCTGGACGGCACGGTCACGCCCAAGCTCGCCACGATCTCCACGGCCTACTATCTCGTGGCGGCGAACCGACTCCACCACCTCTACGACCGGGCGTCCCGGGCGTTCCGCGCGCCTTACGACGCGATCGTGGAGAACCTCTTCGACGGCCTGCACTCCGGGCCCGAGATCGCCGCGAGCCTGCCCGCCACCCCGGCCGACCTGCTCACCGGGTGGGCCGTCGGGCAGTTGCGCCGGCCGACCGGCCCGATGGTGCGCGCGGCACGGGCCACCGACGGTTCGTGCGTCGGGTGGGACCCGGGCGTGCCCGTCCGCCTGTACGCGGGCACCGAGGGCGACGAGCTGGTCCCGCTCGGCAACTCCACCCGGTGCCGCGCGGAATTCCTGGAGCACGGTGCCGACGCGCCGATCGTCGACCTGGGCCCCGTAAACCACAACACGTCCGCGAAGCGCGCCTACCCCCTGGTCCTGGAGTTCTTCGCCGGACAGCGCTGAGCCGTCCGGGCCCTGACGAAAGTCCGGCACCCGACCTGACGTCCGGGAGATCCGCCGACCACCCGCCGATTCCTGGCGTGGCCGCATCGAGTCACCGGGAAGTCGGGAGCGGGCAGTGCGTCGGACAGCGGTGGCGGCGGTGGGTGCGATCGTGGCGGCAACGATCGCACCCACCGCCGTGGCGGAACCACAGTTCGACCCGGACGCCGTGGACCGGTACGTCCGGGAGTACGCGGACAACGCCGCCTACCCCGGCGTGGCGGTGGCGATCACCCGCGGCGACCGGGTCGTGCACCTGGCCGGGTACGGGCACACGTCGACCGGTGCGGTGAGGGGCCACGTCAGCGCGATCGTCACCCGACTCGACCTGGCCAACCGCGTCCAGCCCGCCGTCCTCGCCCACGACGCGGGCCTGGTGGCCCGACCGCCCTGAGTCCCCGGCCGCTCGCGGGCGAGCCGGGCCTGCGGATCCGCGCGGAAGCGGGTCCGGTCGGACCGTCCACGACCGGGCTCGGCCGGAGGCCCTGCCCGGCGGACCGGTCGAAGGCCAGTGCGTCCGGCGCTGGGACACTGGGTCCGTGCTCAGCCTCTACCACGACGTCCGCAGCCCGGTGCACGCCGTGCCCGCCGGCGCGAAGCTGGCGGTCCTGTTCGTGGTGGGCGCGACGGTGTTCTTCGTCCGGTCGGTCGGCGCGCTCGCCGGGGTGCTCGCGGTGGTCGTGCTGCTGTACGCCCTGGCCCGGGTGCCCGTCCGGGTCGCCTGGCGGCAGCTCGCCCCGGTGTTGCCGTTCGCCGCCGCCGTGGTGGTCGCGCAGACGCTGGTCACGGACTGGTGGACGGCGCTGATGGTCGGCGAACGACTGCTGGTCGTGGTCGGCCTGGCCGTCCTGGTCACCCTGACCACGCGCACGTCGGCGATGGTGGACGCGGTCGAGGCGGCGCTCCGCCCGTTGCGGCCGTTGGGCGTGCGGCCCGAACGCGTCGGCCTGCTGGTGGCGATCACGTTGCGGTTCGTGCCGGTGATCAAGGCCCAGGTCGACCAGGTGCGGGCGGCGCAGAAGGCGCGGGGCGTGGAGCGCGGGATCTCGTTCCTCACCCCGTTGCTGATCAAGACGCTCCGGCTGGCCGACGCGTTGGGCGAGGCCCTGGACGCGCGGGGGTTCGACGACCCCCGGCCCGATGCGAACGATCGTTAACCTATGATGACCGCCGAACGGTGGCTCGTCCCGGGAGTGGTGTGGTGCCCAGTAAGGATTTCGCGCGGATCGCGTTGTTCGCGGCGATCATGGTCGTGCTCGGCCTGTTCCCGTTGATCGAACTGCCGCTGGTGCCCGCGCCGTTCACGGCGCAGACGCTGGGTGTCATGCTCGCCGGGTCGATCCTGGGCGCGCGTCGCGGTGGCCTGGCGATCCTGCTGTTCGTGGTCCTGGTGGTGATCGGCCTGCCGGTGCTGCCGGGCGGGCGCGGCGGGCTCTCGGTCATCCTCGGCACGACAGGCGGGTTCGTGCTGGCGTACCCGGTGGGCGCGTTCGTGGTCGGCCTGCTCACCGAACGCCTGTGGAAGCGCTACAACCTGGGCTGGGCGCTGCTGTGCAACGCGGTGGGCGGCGCGCTCGTCCTCTACGCGATCGGCATCCCGTGGATGTCGGTCGCCGCCGACCTGCCCTTCGGCCCGACGCTCGTCGGCTCCGCGGTGTTCCTGCCCGGTGACGCGGTCAAGGTGGTCATCGCGTCGCTCGCGGCCGTGGCGGTGCGCCGCGCGTACCCGCTGATCGACGCCGACCGGCGATGATCGAACTGGCCGGCGTCGGCCACCGCTTCGGCGACTGGGTCGTCCTCGCCGACGTCGACCTGCGGCTGACCGGGCACCGGATCGGGGTGATCGGTGCGAACGGCTCGGGCAAGAGCACGTTCGCCCGACTGCTCAACGGCCTGCTCGTGCCCACCTCGGGCCGGGTGCTCGTCGACGGCCTGGACACCCGCAAGCGCGGCCGTGAGGTCCGCCGCCGGGTGGGATTCGTGTTCCAGGACCCGGACGTGCAGATCGTGATGCCGACCGTGGCCGAGGACCTCGCCTTCGGGCTCAGGCACCGCGACCTCGACCGGGCGGAGATCGGGCGCCGGGTGGACGCCGCGCTCGACGCGTACGGGCTCACCGCGTTCCGCGACCACCCCGCCCACCTGCTCAGCGGCGGGCAGAAGCAGCTCCTGGCGATCGCGGCCGTGCTCGTGCTCGAACCCGACTGCGTGGTGTTCGACGAGCCCACGACGTTGCTCGACCTGCGCAACCGGCACCGGATCGCGAAGCTGATCCACGGGCTGGACCGCCGCGTGGTCGTGGTGACGCACGACCTCGACCTGGTGTCCGACTTCGAGCGCGTGCTCGTGTTCGACCGCGGCCGGGTGGTCTTCGACGGTCCGGCCGCCGACGCCGTCGCCGAGTACGTCGCGATGAACCCGCCGGCGTGAACGATCTGTCCTGAGGCAGACGCGGGCGACTGTCCCGGACGGCCAGCCTGGGCCGCATGAGACGACTTGTCACCCTCACGGCCGCGGTCCTCGGGCTGGTGGTCGTGCCGCCCGCCCACGCCTCGCCGGGCCTGGACTGGCGGGCGTGCGCGGACGGCGTCGAGTGCGCCGACCTGACCGTGCCCGCCGACTGGGACCACCGCGCCGGGCCGAAGGCGTCCGTGCACGTGGGCCGGTTGAAAGCACGGGGCGCCAGGCAGGGCACGATCGTGGTGAACCTCGGCGGCCCCGGCCCGCAGGTCGAGTACCTGACCTACCTCAAGCCCGTGCTCGCCGAGCTGACCGAGACCCATGACCTGGTCTTCGTCGACCCGCGCGGGCTCGGCGGCAGCACGCCCGTCACCTGCCCGACGGCGTCGGCCCAACGTCCCCGGTGGGTGTTCACCGACCGTGCGGACTACGAGAACTACAAGCGGGACAACGCCGCCTTCGCCGCCGGGTGCCTGGAGAAAGCCGGCCCCCTGGCCCTGGACGCCCGGCAGGTCGCCCACGATCTCGACGCGGTCCGGGCAGCCCTGGGGCAGCGGCGCCTGGATTACTTCGGCAACTCCTACGGCACGGTCTACGCGCAGGCGTACGCCCAACTGTTCCCGCACCGGATCGGCCGCATGTACCTGGACAGCGCCCTCGACCACACCGACCAGGACGTCGCCCGGTGGGTCGGCGCGCGGGCGGCGGTCGACGAGGCGAACCTGGGCCGGATGGCGTCGTGGTGCGACCGGGAGCGGTCGTGCGCGCTGCACGGTCGTGATGTGCGGAAGGTGTTCGCCGACCTGCTCGCGCGGGCACCGATCCCGACGGCGGCGGGCGGCTCGGTGGACGCGGCCATGATCGTGTCGCGGATGTACGTGGAGGAACCGGGGTGGGCGTCGACGACCCTGGCGCTGGCCGAGGCGGACGCCGGGGACGCGACGCGGTTCACCGTCTTCGAAGGCGCACGCGACCCCGACATGTCCCGGGTCGCGATGTGCGCCGATTTCGCCTACCCGCAGGACTACCCGGCGTTGAAGGCCCTGGAGGAGCGCACCCGCCGCACGGCGCCGCTGCTGGGCTGGCGCCACGTCTGGGTCATGGCCAACCACTGCGCCGGGATGCCCGCGCCGACGTTCCGCCAGCGCTCGTTCCACTCCCCCACCGCGGCGTTGGTGGTCAACGGCGACCACGACCACGCCACGCCACCCGCCCACGGGCTGCGGGTCGCCGAGCGCATGGCCGGATCGCGGTACGTGCGCGTGCCGGCCGGGCACGCCGTGTACTGGGTCGGCAACCGGTGCGTCCGCGACCACGTGCACCGCTACTTCCGCACCGGCGAACTGCCCCCGGTGGGGGCGTCGTGTCCGGGAAACTGAGCACATGATCGTGCTGAGCGTCGCGGTGTGCCTGCCGTTGCTCGGCGTCCGCCGGTTCCCGCTGACCGCCGCGCTGCTGTGCGCGGCGGTCGCGCTCGTCGGCACGGGCGTCGACGCCGCGTGGCCGGGCCGCCTGGTCGCCGTCGCCGCGTTCTGCGTGGCCGCCTACCACCGCCCGCGCACGGTGCCCGTGCTCGTCGGCGCCGTGGCGTGGACGTTCCTGTTCGCCACGACGGGCTCCGGCGGGGGTGGCCGCACCGCGCCCGTGACCGACCTGGTGATCATGGGCGTGGCGCCGGTCGCGGTCGGCTACGGCATCCGCGCGCAACGGGAACGTGCCGCGCACCAGGCCCGGCTGGCGGTCGCCGAGGACCGGGCGCGGCTGGCCCGCGACATGCACGACAGCGTCGGCCACCACCTCACCGCGATCCGGCTCCAGGCGGCGGCCGGCCGACGGGTGCCGGCGGCCGGGGACAAGGCGTTGGCCACCATCTCGGACCTGTCCGCGGCCGCGCTGGCCGAGGTGCGCGGCCTGGTCGACGCACTGCGCGCCGAACCGGACGTCGAGGCGTTGGCCACGCGGTTGTCCGGCCCGGATCTGCGGATCACCACGCGCGGTACGACGTCGGGGCTGCCGGAGGCGGTGGGCGACACGGCGTTCCGGATCGTGCAGGAGGCGTTGACGAACGTCGTGCGCCATTCCGACGCCGACCGGGTCGAGGTGGAGTTGCGCCGCCGCCGGGGCGTGCTGGTCGTGACGGTGTCGGACAACGGTTCCGCGCGGGGCGGGGTCGTGGAGGGCGGGGTCGTGGAGGGCAACGGCCTGCGCGGCATCCGGGAACGGGTCGCCGCCCTGGCCGGCACCGTCCACATCGGGTGGTCGGACGGGTGGCGGGTCGACGCGCGCCTGCCGGTGCGCCGGTGATCACGGTGCTGGTCGCCGACGACCAGGCGGCGGTCCGGGACGCGCTGCGCACCGTGCTGTCGGCCGAACCCGACATCGAGGTGGTCGGCGAGGCCGCCGACGGCGCGGCGGCGATCGTCGAGTCGGACCGGCTGCGCCCGGACGTCGCCGTCGTCGACCTGCGGATGCCGAGGGTGGACGGCATCGCCGCGATCCACGCGCTGACCGGCCGGACGAGGGTGCTCGCGCTGACCACGTTCGACCTCGACGACTACCTGTTCGGCGCGCTGCGCGCGGGCGCGTCGGGCTTCCTGCTCAAGGACAGCGACCCCGACCTGCTGATCGCCGCGGTCCACGCCGTGCACCGCGGCCACGGCCTGGTCGACCCCCGTGTCACCGGTCGCCTGATCGGCCGCTTCGCCCGCCTGTCGCCGCTGCCGCCGTCCCCGGAGCTGGACCTGCTGACCGACCGCGAGCACGAGGTGCTGCGGCACGTCGCGCGCGGTCTGGGCAACGCGGCCATCGCCCGGGCCTTGTCCATCGGCGAGGGGACGGTGAAGACGCACGTCGCCCGCATCCTGGCGAAACTCGACGTGCCCGGACGCGTGCAGTTGGTCATCTACGCCTACGAGCACGGCCTGGTCGACCGCCGCTGAGCGCCTTCCCCGGTCACCGGCGGGGGCCTGATCACCCGCCCTCTGCCATGATCACACCCACACGTGGTGTCGTCGGCCGAGCCCGGGGGTAGGGGTAGTGCGATGAACCCGTCCGAGCCGACGTTCCCGGGCACCGGCGAGATGTCCCGACGCCTGCGCGCCTACCCCTGGGCCGAGGCGGACATGGACGAGCCGCCGCGGTGGCCCTCCGTGCTGCGCGCCGCCGTGCGCATCTGCCTGACCTCGCGGTTCCCGATGATCGTGTGGTGGGGCCCCGACCTGCGTTTCCTCTACAACGACGCGTACCTGCCGCTGCTGGGCGCCAACCACCCGGCCCTGGGCAAGCCCGGTCGGCTCGTGTGGGACGAGATCTGGCACATCATCGGGCCGATGCTCGACTCGGTGGTGGCCACCGGCGAGGCGACGTGGTCGGAGGACCTGCTGCTGCCCATGCACCGGCACGGCTACCTGGAGGAGACGTACTGGACGTACTCCTACAGTCCGCTGCACGACGACGAAGGCGTGGTGCGCGGCGTGTTCACCGCGGTCAGCGACACGACCGAACGCGTCGTCGGCGAACGGCGGCTCGCCGTGCTGCGGGACCTGGGCGCGTTGGCCGGCCGGGCGCGCACGGTCGACGAGGCGTGCCGGTCCGTCGTGGACACGCTCGCGCACGCGGGCATGGACGTGCCGTTCGCCGCCGTGCACCTGCCCGACCCCGAGTCCGGTGGACTGGTACCGGTCGCGGCCGGGCCGGCGCCGTTCACCGGGAGTCCGGACGGCTGGCCGTCGGCCGAGGTCGTGCGGACCGGCCGTCCCGCCGTGGTCGACGACCTGGCCGCGCGGTTCGGTCCGCTGCCCGCCGGCGGGTGGGCCGCCCCGCCGACCCAGGCCGTGGTGCTGCCGCTCACCGGCGACGACGGCCGGCCGATCGGCGCGGTCGTGCTCGGCGCCGGACCGGGCCGGATGCTGGACGAGGCGCACACCGCGTTCCTGGGCCTGGTCGCCCAGCAGATCGCGGCCCTGGTCAACGCGACCGTCGCCTACCAGGCCCAGCAACGACGCGTCGAGCAGCTCGCCGAACTCGACCGGGCCAAGACGACGTTCTTCTCCAACATCAGCCACGAGTTCCGCACGCCGTTGGCACTCATCCTCGGCCCCACAGAGGAGCTGCGGTCCGGTCCGGCGGCCGACGACCCGGCGGTCCGCGAGGAGCTGGAGGTCATCCACCGCAACGGCCTGCGGCTGGGCAAGCTGGTCACCGCGCTGCTGGACTTCTCCCGGATCGAGGCGGGCCGGATGCGGGCCCGCTACGAACCGGTCGACCTGGCGCGGTACACCGCCGAGCTGGCCGGGGTCTTCCGGTCGGCGGTGGAGAAGGCGGGCCTGGCGTTCGAGGTGGACTGCCCGCCGCTGGCCGAGCCCGTGCACGTCGACCGGGGTATGTGGGAGAAGGTCGTCTTCAACCTGCTCAGCAACGCGGTGAAGTACACGTTCGACGGCTCGGTGCGGGTCGTCGTGCGCGCCGAGGACCGGCACGCGGTGGTGACCGTCGCGGACACCGGGGTCGGGATCGCCGCGGCCGAGATCCCCCGGCTGTTCGAGCGGTTCCACCGGATCGAGACCGCCCGGTCGCGATCGAACGAGGGCAGCGGCATCGGCCTGGCGCTGGTGCGTGAACTCGTGCTGCTGCACGGCGGTGGGATCACCGCCGAGAGCACCGAGGACGTGGGCACGGTGTTCACCGTGCGGCTGCCGTTCGGGTCGGCGCACCTGCCCGCCGAACTCGTGCACGCCGAAGCCGGGCCGGTCGGGGTGTCCGCGACCGCCGACCCGTTCCTGCAGGAGGCGTTGCGCTGGCTGCCCGAGGACGTGCCCGGCGCACCGCCGGTCGTCGCGCACCGACCCGACACCGGCGTGCGCGTCCTGGTCGCCGACGACAACGCGGACATGCGCGAGTACCTGGAACGGCTGCTCGTGCCCTTCTACGCGGTCCAGGCCGTGCCGGACGGGCTCGCCGCGCTCGAAGCCGTGCGGGCCGCACCACCGGACCTGGTGGTCAGCGACGTGATGATGCCCCGCCTGGACGGGTTGCACCTGGTCGCCGCGTTGCGGGCCGACCCGGCGACGGCGGGCGTCCCGGTGCTGCTGCTGTCCGCGCGGGCCGGGCAGGAGGCGTCGATCGAAGGGCTGGCGGCGGGCGCCGACGACTACCTGGTCAAGCCGTTCGCGGCGGCGGAACTGCTGGCCCGGGTGCGGGCGAACGTCGAGCTGGCGCGGCTGCGCAACCGGCACGTGCGGTGGCGGACCGCGATCACCCAGTCGTTGCAGGAGGCGTTCTTCGTCTGCGACGAGACCGGCGCGGTCGTCGAGATCAACGCCGCGTTCACCCGCATGCTCGGCCACGGCCCCGAGGGGCTGCCCTACCGGTCGCCGCTGCCGTGGCTGCCCGACGGGGACGCCGATCCCGAGGCACGCCGGCTCGCGGTCGAGGCGTTCGACCGGGTGGCGGGCGGCGAGGGCGGGCACTGCACGGCACCGGTCACCGACCGGTCGGGACGGCGGCGGTGGATCGCCCTGTCGTTCAGCCGGGTCGAGGATCCCGACACCCACCGCCGGGTCGTGGTCGGCACGTTCCGGGACGTCACGGCCGAGCACCACGGGGTGCGGCGCGACACCGCGCTGAGCGCGGTGGGTGTGCGGCTGGCCGCGGCCGACGACCCGGCCGAGGCACTCGCGGGCACGATCGCCGAACTGCGCCTGATCTGGCAGGCCCGGCGCGTGCTGGGCATCGTGGTGGGCACCGACGACTCCGTGACGTCGACGGACGGCGACGTCACGGAAGCCGACCTGCCGTCGGCGATCGCGGACCTGCGCACGGCACCGCTGCTGACCCCGGTCGACCGGGGCGACGAGGGCGTGGGCATCGCGCTGGACCACCCCGAGGGCCGGCTCGTGCTGTGGGTGGAACCGGACGGGCGGCGGCCGTTCGCCCCCGAGGACCGCATGCTGCTGGCCCTGCTCGCCGGGCACGTCGGCCAGGCGCTGCACCGGATCCACCGCGGCGAACAGCAGCGCAAGGCGGCGTTGGCGCTCCAGCACGCGATCCTCGGACCGGCGCTGCCGGGCGGGTTCGCGGTGCGCTACGAACCGGCCACCCGTCCGCTGGAGGTGGGCGGTGACTGGTACGACACGGTCGGGCTGCCCGACGGGCGGCTGGGCATCGTGGTCGGCGACTGCGTCGGGCACGGGCTGGACGCGGCGGCCGTGATGGGCCAGTTGCGCAGCGCGTGCCGGGCGTTGCTGCTCCAGGACTCCGGTCCGGCGCGCACGTTGATGGCGATGGACGTGTTCGCGGCGACGCTGCGGGGCGCGCGCTGCACCACGGTGTTCTGCGGCGTGCTCGACCCGGAGACCGGCGCGTTGACGTACTCCAGCGCGGGCCACCCGCCGGGCATCGTGGTCCGACCCGACGGCACGCGCGCCCTGCTCGACGGCGGGCGGTCGCTGCCGCTGGGCGTGCGGCCGGGACGGGAGCGGCCCGAGGTGACGACGACGGTGTCCGCGCGGAGCACCGTCCTGCTCTACACCGACGGCCTCGTCGAACGCCGGGGGCAGGACCTCGCCGACGGGATCGCCGAAGCGGGTCGGGCCGTCGCCGAGGAACACGCGCTGCCCACCGACGACCTGGCCACCGCGTTGATGGCGCGGCTGGCACCGGCCGACGGCTACTCCGACGACGTGGCGTTGCTGCTCTACCGGCACCCCGGTCCGCTGGAGGTGGGCTTCCCCGCCGAGCCCGGCCACCTGGCCCGGGTGCGCGCCCGGCTGCGTGACTGGTTGGCCCGGTGCGCGGTGCCGACCGAGCAGGCCCAGTCGGTGCTGGTCGCGGTGGGCGAGGCGTGCGCGAACGCGGTCGAGCACGGCCATCGCGACGTGGCGGGCACGGTGGTCCTGTCGGCCGCCGCGACCGCGGCCGACCTGCTGGTGACCGTGGCCGACGGCGGCACGTGGAAGCGACCGGACGAGAATGCCAATCCGCACCGGGGTCGGGGCCTGCCGTTGATCCGCGCTTTGACGGACGACGTCCGGATCACCTCCGACGCCACCGGGACCACCGTCGAACTGCGAACGAGGATCACCACCCCATGACGACACCCGTGAGGTTCACCGCCGACGAGGACCCCGAGGGACGCACCGTCCTCGCGGTGCACGGCGAGATCGACATGTCCAACGCGGCCGAGTTCGACCAGGCGTTGCGCGCGGCCCTGGAGCGGGGCCGGCCGCTGCTGGTCGACCTCACCGCGACCGGGTACCTGGACAGCGCGGCGCTGGCCGTGCTGTTCGAGCACGCGTCGTCGTTGTCGCTGCGCATCGACCGGACGTTGCGCACGCTGCTGTCGATCTGCGGCCTGTCCGACCTGGTGCCGGTGGAGGTCGTGGCGCGGCCCTGACCCGCCGGGTCAGCGGGCGCGGAACCGGACGTCGAAGTCGCGACCGTCGTCGCTCAACGCGGTCGGCTTCGCCCGGACCACGCGCGGCTCACCGGCGCGGACCAGGGTCACGCGGTCGGGGTCGAGGTCGCCGATCGGGTCGCCGTCGACGAGCACGTCGCGGAACCGGGCCGTGTCGAAGTCGGGCAGTCGCGCGCCCGGCGGTGCCTCGACGACTGCTTCCGCGGACCTCCCCGGGCCGTGGGTGGCGAGCTTGCCGCCCGCCAGGCGCTCGAGCGTCACATCGTGGACCTCGTAGCGGAACCGGCCGCCGTCGAGGTCGACCCACGCGCGGATCTCGTCGCCGGGACGCACCTGGAACAGCCGCTTCGCCGGTTCGGGGAAGCTCTCCACCCAGGCGAAGTACTTCGGGCGGCCGCGGGAGTCGCCGGCGCACTCGGACGTGGTGCCTACCTGCTCGACGAAATCGTCGCCGACGCCGTCGAGCCCGATCCACTGGGCGACCTCGGTGCCGTCCTCGCCGTCCGCGCACTCGATCCTCGGCACGAACCACCGCGCGCTGATCCGGTCGAACGAACCCTCGTCGACGTCCGAGGTGTACCCGGCCCAGCGCAACGAGTCCCGGTTGTCGGCGTAGGCGGGCGGTGCGAAGGCCAAGGCCGTGACGACCACGGCACTGACGATGATCGAGCGGCGCATGTCCCCGGTCCCCTTTCGTCGGGACCGAGTCTGCGCCCGTCCCGGACCGTCCGAACCGGGATTCACTCCCCTGTGTCCGACGGTGACGACGGGTGCCGCGAAGGCCGTACCGGACGGGGCCGCACCCACCACGGTGGAGTCGGGGCGGGGTGGTCGGTCGCACCCCGCCCCGCCGCTCAGCCGACCACGTCGTCCGCCAGGAACCCGCCCGACTGGTGGCGCCACAACCGGGCGTAGGCACCGTCCGCGTCGAGCAGCTCGTCGTGCGTGCCCTGCTCGGTGATCCGGCCGCGGTCGAGCACGACCAGCCGGTCCATCCGCACGACCGTGCTCAGCCGGTGCGCGACCACCAGCGCGGTGCGGCCGGCCATCAACTCCCACAGGGCCTGTTGGATGAGCACCTCGCTCTCCGAGTCCAGCGCGCTGGTGGCCTCGTCCAGCAGCAGCACGGGCGCGTCGCGCAGGACGGCCCGCGCCAGCGCGATCCGCTGGCGCTGACCGCCGGAGAGCTTGACACCGCGTTCGCCGACCAGCGTGTCGAACCCGCGCGGCAGCCCTTCGGCGAACTCGGTCACGTGCGCGGCGTCGGCCGCTCGCCGGATCTGCGCGTCGGTCGCGCCGGGCCGGGCGAACGCGATGTTCTCGCGCAACGTCCGGTGGAACATGGCCGGGTCCTGCGGCACGTACGCGAGCAGGCCCCGCAGGTCCTCCTGGCGCAGCCGTGAGATGTCCCGTCCACCGAGCAGGATCCGCCCGCCCTGGACGTCGTTCATCCGCAGCAGCAACCGGATCAGCGTGCTCTTGCCGCCGCCGGACCGGCCGACCAACCCGATCCGCGTGCCCTGCGGCACCTCCAGGTCCAGCCCCGTGAACAACGGCGGCGAGCCCAAGTGCGCGAACTCGACCCCCGCGAACCGGACGTCGGCCCGCGCGCCCGGCGGCACCGGGTCCACCGGGTCGACCACCCGGGGCGGCTCGGTCAGCAGTTCGGTGAACTGCGCGGCCTCGGTGATCGAGCTCTCCAGCCGGCGGAAGACCTGGTTGAACTCGAACATGATCCGCGTGGCGTTGGTGAAGTAGGTGAACGTCACGATCAACGCCTCGACCCCGAGCGTCCCGTCGGTCACCAGCACCGCGACGAGCAGCCCGACGGCGTTGGCGACCACGGACATGCCCGCGACGATCGGGTCGATGCGCAGGTTCGCGTAGTCCCACGACAGGATCGAGTGCCGGCGCAGTTCGGCGACGCGACCGCGGTGTTCGAGCGCCTCACGGCGTTCGGCGGCGAAGGCCCGCACCGTGTCCATGTTCGTCAACGTGTCCGCCACGTGCCCGGAGACCCGGACGCTCGCCGCCTCCCGCCGGTCCACGAGCGCCTGCCGGCGTCGGATCAACGGCAGTACCGCGAACCCCGTGGCCACGATCAACCCGACCAGCACCACGACCAGGAGCGGGTCGTACCGCCACAGCACCACGCAGGCGAAGCCCAGCGGCACCACCTTCGCCAGGACCTGGAAGGCGAGGGTGTCGACGAAGTCCTCGTACCGCGACGCGAACCCGATGACCCGTTTCGTCAGCGCACCCGCGAAGTTGTCGTGGAAGAACGCCGCGTCCTTGGCCAGCAGTTCGTCCATGGCCACGACGGCCAACCGCTCCATGCCCCGCCCGTCGACCCGGTTGAGCAGGTGGAACCCGACCCGCCAGCACCCTTCGGCCACCAGCATCGACAAGCAGTAGGCGACCACGTAGGGCACCAGGGAGCCCGCGTCCGCACCGCCGGCGGCCAACCGCCCCACCAGCATGGCCACCACCAGGGGTGCCACGTACATCATCACCGTCGACCCCAACGCCGGGAAGATCAGTCCCGGTAAGGAAAGCCGCCGGAGCCGCCACAGTTCCCGCCAGTAGTACCGGAGCACGACCCGAACCGCCGCACCCCGTCCCTCCTCGTCCACCCGCACGTCGTCCGTTCCTTCCGCAGGGGTACCAAATGCTCCATGCTGCCCCGCCGGTCCGGCCGCGCGCGATCGAATATGACCATCCACATGCGACTCGTTCCTCGTCGCGGTGGCCGGAGGAACCTGTGTCGATCACTGTCGCGGGCACGCACCGGGACGGTATGCACGTCGTGTGCGAATCAGGGGTTTCCGGGGGTTGCTCGGCGAGGACGGCTGGCGGCTGCTGTTGCGCCAGGGGGTGGAACGCCGGTACCCGGCACGGACGGTGCTGATGCGCCAGGGTGACCGGGGCACGGACGTGGTCGTGCTGGTGACCGGGCGGGTCAAGGTGCTGGGCGTCGAACGGGACGGGGGCCAGGCGCTGATCACGTTGCGCGGCGCCGGGGACCTGGTCGGCGAGGTCGCCGCCCGGTCGGCCGGCGGGCGCACCGCGACCGTCGAGACCCTGGACCGCTGCACCACGCGCGTGATCCCGGCGGCGGCGTTCGGGGCGTTCCTCGACGAGCACGGCGGCACGTCGGCGTTGCTCGACTACATGGCGGCGAAACTCTCGCAGACCGTGCGCCACCAGTTGGACACCGTGCACCACGGCCCGGAACGCCGGATCGCCCGACTGCTGCTGGAGGTGGTCGCGCTCGCCGACGAGGCCGCGGACCCGCCCACCCGCGTGCCGTTCTCCCAGCGGGACCTGGCGCTGTCGCTCGGCCTGGCCCGCAGCACCGTGGCCGACCACCTGCGCCGGCTCAAGGAGGTCGGCGCGCTGCGGCCGGGACCGCGCCTGGACGTCGTCGACATGGCCGCGCTGCGCCACGTGGCCGGCATGTGACCTGGAACACCATCGGACTGTCCGGCGGCGGACAACCCGGACGATCGCCGTTCGCCAGGCTCGTCCCGTGTCCGTCGGACCAGATCGCGCCCTGCTGACCGTCGACGTGCCCGGCGGTCCGGACGTCCGGGCGAAGCTGACCCAGGCCGTCCCCCGCGTCCTGCGCTCGGCGTTCGAGCGGTGCGGCCTGGACCGCGTGTGGCACCGCCGTCGTGCCCTGCCCGGCGTCGGGGACGGCTTCGCGCTGGGCTTCCACACCAGGTTCCTGCCCGACCTGGTCGACCCGGTGCTGCCCGCGCTCGGGGACGAGTTGGACTACCGGGACGACATCAACGTCGACCCGGCGCCGTTGCGCCTGCACGTCAGCCTGGACGTCGGACCACCCGACCCGCGCACGGCCCGTCGTCCGCCGGACGAGCGGCTGTTCGCGCCGACCGTGCGGCTCGCGGCCGTCCTGTCCGCGCGAGTCGTGGAGATCGTGCGGGTGTCGGAGCGACTGCCCGGTTTCGGCGACGCGGCCTACCTCTGGACGCCACCGGGGAACCCCGGCGCCCGATCGAGGGAATCCACCGACCCCCGTTGATTTCCACCCCGAAAAAGAAGATCCACCCGATACCCTGGCACCAGGGGATAAAAGTCCGCTGTGGACAGTCAAAGGGATCGAACATGGCTTCGTGCCAAGGAATGGGGGAGGTGGCAATCGTGGCGTGGTCGTTCTTCAAATGCCTCGCAGCCGTCGTTCTGCTCGCGCTGGGAACATCATCCGGCGTAGCAACGGCAGAGCCGGACGGTTTCACTCAGGGCGGCCGGGTACCGCCAGGATTTGTCGGGGAAGCGACCTCCTGGCCCGACACCCACCACGGCTGGGTCCTGGGCAAGGCCCCCTGCGGCACCCGGTCCTGTCCGACTCTGGTGCGCACCGACGACACCGGCGACACCTGGCGTCGGACGACCTTGCCCACCCTGGGCGAGGCGGACCGCTTCCGCGTGTACTTCACCGACCACGGCACTGGTTTCGTCGCCGACGGCTCCCACGTCCACGTCACCCGCGACAACGGTCACACCTGGCACCGGACCACCTTCGAGGCCACCGGCACGGCCAGGGCGATCGCGTTCACCACCCTCGACCACGCGACATACCTCGTCGCCGCGACCACCACCACGACCGCCCTGTACCGACTGCCTGCCCGGTCGACCCGCTGGTCCGCCGTCCCCGGCGTGGCCGCGTCGGGCGTCCCCGACGGCGACGTCACCGTGCACGAGGGCCGGGTGCACACCACCCTGGCCGGCCGCTACTGGAGCGGCGCCAGGGACACCTGGACCGAATCCACCCCACCCTGCCCCGCCAACGCCGCCACAGACCTGTCCGCCGCCCCCGGCACACCCTTGTTCGCATTGTGCGGCGACGACCCGGGCATGGGCCGCATGCACAAACTGCTCCGCCGCCACACAAACACCGGTTTCGTCGACGTCTCCGAGGCTCCACGCGAAGGCATAACCCAGTCATTCGCCGCGGTACCCGGCCCGGAAGGACGCGTCGCCCTGACCTCGGTCGGCCTGGGCGCCACCTTCGTCCACCTGGCCACCACCGACGGCACGACCTGGACCTCCCCCTTGATCGTGGAGGAACCCCCTCTCACCGACCTGGTGTTCACCGACGACCACCATGGCTACACCCTCCGACCAGCCCTTCCGGACAACCTCTTCCACACCACCGACGGCGGCACGACCTGGCACCCACTCCCCATCAGGTAGGGGCGTGTCGTCACAGTGGCCGCGGTCGATCCGGCTCGGCCCTGGGTCGCGGTGCGCGGGGACGAGTCGACCGATGGGCGGTGGCGGGCGATCGGACCGTCGCCACCCGCTTCGGCCGCGAAGGGCCGTGCACAGGCGGTCGACCGTCGGATGGCCGACGGGATGTCGTCCGAGGTGGGGACGGAGGTGGCGTGGCCCGCCGGACCTGACAGTGGCCGTGGCCGTGGCCGTGGCCGTGGCCGACGGTCCACGACCGGTCCCGACGCCAGCGGTGCGGCGCACCGGTCCCGATGTCGGCCACTCGATGGCATTCCGACCGTGTCGGCGGCGAGGGTACGGGTGGTCGCCGAGGCAGGTCGAGGTGTCCCGGTCGATTCCGGCATCGTTCCGGCCCGCCGCCGAAGCCCGACCGCCGCTCACACGGGGATGGTCGGGTCGTGCGGCGGGCACGGCGAGCCGGGTGACAGTGCCATCGTTCGCCCGAAAGGCAGGCTCACCAACGAAATCCACCCGGTCCGCGACGGCCACGGCCGACTGCGGTCGCTCGTCCCGACCCCGGCGGCGATATCGACAACCGCACCTCGTTCGCCACCGTCATGGCTGAATGGGGTGCCCACGGCCGGGCCGGCCCATGCCGTTGCGGACAAGGCCAGTCGTCCAAGACACTCCGCACCCACCTGCGCGACACGGGGCATCCCGGCCACGATCCCGGAGCACGGAGCCGGTCGACCAGCCAACGGCGCCGCAGCCGAACCCTCGAACACCCACCGGCCTTCGATCGCGTCGCACTGCCTACAGCGCTCGGCGTCGAAGGCCGGTGGCCGTCCGCCGCGTGAGCCCAGTGTCGCGCGGCGGGCGATCCGGCCCTTGCGTTCGAGGCAGGTGAAGGTGACACGGCGGGTTCGCAGGGCCTGTCCGGCCGACTTGTGCGAGTAGGCCCGAGTAGGCCGTGGCCACGATGCCCGCCTCGGGCCGGATGCGCGGCCGGCCCGGTCCGAGGCGGGCGACGCGGAGCCGTAGGGCGGCAGCAGCACGCACGAGCCGAAACGTCCGCCACCGACCGGCGCACCGCTGTCCCGGAATCCGGAGCGACTTCCCCTCTCACACCACGAGGGTCACCGGACCACTGCCGGAACCGACCGCCACATCACGAGTCGCCCTCGTGTCACGTCTGCGGAATGCGCAGCACGTCACCCGGCCGGATGAGGTTGGGGTCCGTGATGGTGCCCGGGTTGGCGGCGACGATGCGGTGGTACAGGTTTCCCGACCCGTAGTAGCGGGTGGACAGGCCCCATAAGGTTTCGCCTGCCACCACCACGTGCTCCAGGTACACCCGGTAGCCCGGCAGGATGATCGGGCCCAGCACGATCGGCACGACCACGCGGTCCAGTTCGGCGCCGTCCTTCGGCGACGTGTGGAACACCTCGACGAAGATCCGTTCCAGCTTGAACGCCGCCGACGACACGTCGACCACCAACTGGAACTGCCCGTGTCCCCCGACGCCGTCACCCGCCATGAAGCCACCGGTCACCTCGTCGTGCCCCTCGTGCACGCGGTATGAGTACTGGGCCTCGAAGGCGCCTCCCGCGACGCCGCCGATGCGGATGTGGTTGTCCACCAGCGAGTACGGGCGGGGCATCTGGACGTCGATCGACATGGAGTCCACCTCCGGCGCGGAGAACAAGGATCTCCCACGATCCTCCGGCCGGCGGTCCGGGCGTAAGTGGTCCAAAGGCCCGGGTGCGTTCGGGTGATGGCCTGCCTATTCGAGTCGAAAACAAAAACGTCCCGCCCGGCTCCGACCGGGCGGGACGAGGAGTATTCGATCAGCGCGGGTCGTAGGTCAGGCAGTTCGCCGCGTGATCACCGCTGCCCGGTCCGACCCGGACGCCGGACGCTGTGCACTCCAGATTCGTGTTGTGCGTACAGTCCGCCCGGGAACAGGCTCCGACCTGGGCGATCACCTTCGGCAGACCGCCCTTGGTCTGCAACGGCACGAACGTGCCGCAGTCCGCCGCGCCGTTCGTGCCGCTGACCGTGATCGCGAAAGCGTGGCACCCGTCGTGGTTGTACGAGCATCCGGTGACGGTGCACTCGTGGACGGCGGGCATTTCCGTGGTGGTCATGGAAACTCCTTTTCACCTTGTACCAGGTACAGAAAACGCTGCCACCGGCCCAGTGCGCCCGCAACCCGGCAAAGAATTAGGAACGCCTAACCTAATTCACGAATCCGATAAGCTCGACGCCATGTCGTGGTCGGACGCGCAGTACGACGAACTCGGCGAACGCTACGAGCGGGTCAAGCACATCCCCTCGGGCCTGGCCGAACGCGCCACGCTCCTCCAGGCGCTCCCGGACCTCGCCGGCCGCACCGTGCTCGACGTCGGGTGCGGCACCGGCTTCTACCCCCGCCTCTTCCGCACGCTCGGCGCCACGCGGATCGTGGGCGTCGACTCCTCCACCGAAATGCTCGCCTGCGCCCGCCGCGCCGGCGACGACATCGACTACCACCACCTCGACGCCACGGACCTGCCCGTGCTCGGGGAATTCGACGTGGTGACCGCGATCTGGCTGCTCGCCTACGCCGACGACGACGCCCACCTCGACCGCATGATCGCGAACCTGGCCGCGAACCTCACCCCGGACGGCACGCTCGCCCTGCTGATCCCCAATCCCGACGTCGACTGGGACGTGGTCGCCGACTACACCCGTTACGGCTACCGCATCGTGCGCACCGGCCCGCCCGCGCGCCGTCAACCGGTCGCGGTCCAGGTGTCGGGCGAGCCGCCGTTCGACTTCGCCTCGTACTTCTGGGCGCCGGGCGCCGTGGAGGCGGCCGTCGCCCGGGTCGGCCTGGCCGAGCCCGTCCGGCACCCGACGGTGGTCCCCGCCGGGGACCCGGCGTTCTGGGCCGATCTGCGCCGCAGTCCCGCGTTCGCCGTGCTCACCACCCGCCGCCCGGCCTGATCCGCGACGCCTATGCTGGGCGGTCGAGGAAATCGGGGGTACGGGTGCGGTACGTGGCGATCGGCGACAGTTTCACCGAGGGCATCGGCGACGAGCGCGTGGACGGCTCGCCGCGCGGCTGGGCGGACCTGGTCGCCGCCGGGTTGGCCGCCGGCGGCCCACCCGTGGAGTACGCGAACCTGGCGGTGCGCGGCCGGTTGCTCGAACCGATCGTCACCGGCCAGTTGGAGGCCGCGCTGGCCCTCACGCCCGCGCCCACGCTGATCACGTTCAACGGCGGCGGCAACGACATGATGCGCCAAGGCGTGGACGGTCGGCGGCTGGTCGACCTCACCGAGCACGTGATCCGCAGTTGCGCCGCCGCCGGGGTGCGACTGGTGCTGCTGTCCGGCGCGGACCCGTCGGACGGCCTGCCGTTCGGCGGCACGGTGCGCCGCCGGGGCAAGGCCCTGACCGCGGCGGTCGCCGGTCTGGCCCGGCGGCACGACTTCGTGTTCGTGGACGTGTTCAACGACGCCGAGATCCGCCGTGCGCCGTACTGGTCGCCCGACCGCCTGCACCTGGGACCGGACGGCCACCGCCGGGTCGCGTCGCTGGTGCTGGCCGCACTGGGCCACGACGTGGCCGCGCACGCGGTCGCCCCGACGCCCGCCGATCCGCGCCGACTGTCCACAGAGGTCCGTTACTACCGCGAGCACGTGCTGCCGTGGCTGGCCCGTCGGGCGCGTGGCCGGTCCTCGGGTGACAACCGCCTGGGCAAGCACGTGGCGTGGACGACGGTCGAGACGCCGCACCCGGCTTAGACTCCGGGCCATGACCCGCTTCGAGGTCGTGACGGCGATCGCGGCGCCGCCCACGCGCGTCTTCGAACTGTGCCTGGACATCGCCACGCACACCGCGCTCGGCGAGCGCGTGGTCGGTTCGGCGGGCGGGGTGCGCGACTTCGGCGACACGATCACGTTCGAGGCCCGCCACCTCGGCCTGCGGTGGCGGATGACGGCCCGGGTCGTCGTGCACTCGCCGCCGGGCCTCTTCGTCGACGAGCAGGTGTCGGGCCCGTTCCGCCGGTGGCGGCACGAGCACCGGTTCGCCTCCGACGGCGACGGCGGCACCGTCATGCACGACCTGGTCGACTTCGCCGCGCCGCTGGGCCCGTTGGGCCGGCTCGTGGAACGGGTCGTGCTCGACCGCTACCTGCCCCGGCTGGTCCGGGTGCGGCACGACCACGTCAAGTCCGTGGCCGAACGGCGCTAGACGTCCGGAACAGGACAGCCGACAGCCCGAGCACGGCCAGTCCCACCCCGACCCACAGCGGTGCGGTCAGCCCGAACCCGGCGGTGATGGCGAGGCCGCCGACCCACGGGCCGACCATGATCCCGACGTTGATCACGGCCGTGTGCACGGTGTTGACCAGCGGCCGGTCGTTGGCCGCGCGCATGACGCGGGTGACCATGGCCGGGTTCAGGGACACGCCGACCAGGCCGAGCACGACCGTGCAGAGCACGGCGACCGCCTTGTCCCCGGCGAACAGTCCGAACAGCGCCAGGGACACCGCGATCGCGGCCAGGCCGACGGCCATCGTGCGCGTCGCGTGCCGGTCGGCGAGGCGGCCGACGACCGCGGTGCCGACGACGGTGGCCACGCCGTAGACCGCGAGCAGCAGCGGCACGACGCCCGCCGCGAACCCGCTGACGTCGAGATAGATCGGCGTGAAGTAGCTGAACGCGGCGAACACCGAGCCGATGGTCAGACCGCTGACGGCGTAGGCGGCCCACAACCGGCCGTTCCGGAACGCACCCAATTCCGCGCGCAGGCCGATCTCCGCGGCTTTGGGCAGGTCGGGCACGATCTTCGCGATGGCCGACCCGGCCACCAGGGTCAGCGCGGCCACCATCCAGAACGCGGCCCGCCACCCCAGGTGCTGGTCGAGCAGGGTCGCGGCGGGCAGGCCGAGCACGGTGCCGACCATGAGGCCGCCGAGCACGACGGACGACGCCCGGCCACGCAGCGACGGCCCGACCAGATCGGCGCACAGCGCGAGGGCGACGCCGAAGAACGCGGACGAGGCGATGCCCGTGATCACGCGCGCGACGGCCATGACCGCGTAGTCGGTGGCGACGGCACCGAGCACCGTGCCGACCAGGAAGATCACGGTGAGCAGCAGCAACGCGTTCTTGCGCGGCACCTTCAGCAGGGCGACGGTGAGCAGCGGTCCCCCGACGACCATGCCCGCGGCGTAGGCCGAGACCAGGTAGCCGACAGCGGCGACGGACACGCCGAACCCGGCGGCGAGCGAGGGCATCATCCCCGACACCATGAACTCGCTGGTGGTCATGGCGAAGATGCCCAGGCTCAGCACGTAGACGGCCGGTGGCATATGCGGATCCCCCTTTGTTTACCGTTCTGTACAAAATGTGGGCAGCGCTCGCCCCGACACGGACCGCGACCTACAGCCGGGCGAGAGCGCCTTCCACGACGTCGACCAACGCCTTACGGTCGTCCACGACTTTGGCCAGCACCCGCAGCCCGTAGTACGCGCCAAGGAAGAACCGGGCCGATGTGAGCGGATCCTGGTCGGCCGACAGCTCGCCGGACCGCTGCCCGACCGAGATCAGGTCGGCGACCACCCCTTCGAGCCGGGCGAACTGGCGGCGCACCTGCTCCGCGACCGCGTCGTCCCGACCGGCCACGTCGACGGCCGCGTTGACCGCCAGGCAACCCCGGCGCGACGGGTCGTCGAGATCGGTGTCGACGACCCACATCATCAACGCCCGCAACCGCTCCCGGACCGACCCCGGCCGGTCGAGGATCTCCGACTGGCCGCCGAACCCGATGTCGGCGTAGCGCCGCAACGCCTCCTCGTACAAGGCGTGCTTGCTGCCGTAGGCGTTGTAAAGGCTCCCCCGCCCCAGACCGGTGTGTTCGCACAGATCCTGGGTCGAGGTGCCTTCGTAGCCTTTCGACCAGAACACGTCCATCGCGGCCTCGACGGCCGTCGCGTCGTCGAACTCCCGTGGTCGACCCACGACTCCGGAGCGTAGCCCCTTGTGTACCAATGGGTCAAAAATTCGAGGTCGGGTGACGAACGCCGCCCGACGTCCCGAACGGACGGGACTTACGACCCTGCGCGGACCCGATAGCCCGTGCCATCGTGAAACCACGAGGCCACGAGCGGTGCACACACCCCCAGAACACCGCTCCCCATGGCGGCCGACCCACGACCCCCGGCGGTCGGCCGCCAGGACGCGACACCCGGCCGTGGCGGGCCGGGTGCGCGTCCTGCCACTCGATCGCGTGAATTCCCCACTACCGCACCCCATTCCCGCCCGCCGATGATGCACCGGCCGGCAGCGTCGGTGCCGTGGTGACTTCGGTCGGCGACGTAGCGGAACAGATCGGGCGGGCGTGGTGGCTCCTGTCGCGCTGTCGCCGCGAACTGGTGGCCGCACGAGACCTGGCCGAGGCGGCACGGACGGACCTCGTCGGCGTGTTGGACGGTTCTGTCGACATCGGGCCTGCGGCGAACGCTTTCGGCGCGGTCCTCGACCGTGTCGCGGTTCTGCTCGCCGATGTCGACCGACTGTCGGACGCGATGATACGAATCCGCGCCCGCTTGACCGGGCGACTCGACGCGACCGGGCCAAGTTCAGCGGCAGTCGACGAACGCACGACGACGCCCGACCACCTTGTCGAATCGATGCGGAACAGCCTGCCTCCGCGTGTGACGCCGAGAAGCGGACAGAAGACGCACGGACGGTGGCTGGGTCCGGACGGCCAAGTACGCAACGTGGTCAGCGGAAAAGACCATCGGTCCGAACTCGCCAGGCAGCGGCTGTACGACGCCGGCGTGCGCAGAACAGTGGCGGTCCTGAGCGATGTCGAGATGAAGATCGCGGCGGAAATGGCGGCGACCGGCATTCGGCACGCCACCCTGGTGATCAACCACCGGGTTTGCCGGGGAGACCTGAGTTGCGACACGCTCCTGCCAGTACTGCTGCCCGAGGGGTACACACTCACCGTTCACGGCATCGACCGGCGCGGCAACCGCACCAAGACCCGTTACACAGGAGGATCGACGACGTGGTGACACTGAGGGCCTGGTTCGACGGGGACAGCGACGATCCCACGATCGTGACCACTGCCGCCGAACTCGACGCGGTGCTGGACATCGTCGTGGGGTGGGAAGACCCGATCCTCGTGGCCCTCTACGTCCAGGACGACATCCTGCGCGCGGTGTTCGAGGTCGGATTGAACGGCGGGAAGGGAGTCGGGGTCGTCTACTACTCCGGCGACGAGACCGGGTGGTTCAGCAGGTCGTCGCAGCCGTCGAACGCCGAGACGATCCTCTACTACTACATGGACAACGACCACGAATACCCGCCGCACAGCGAGGTTCCGATCGACGTCGCACGGCAGGCCGCACACGAGTTCATGACCACCAGGGGTGAACGACCCACCGGGGTCGAGTGGCAAAAGCGCATTCCCTGAACGGCCGGGGGCACCCGACGTAGGGTGCCCCCGACAGATCAGCGCTTGATGGCGGCAACGAAGTTGCGCACCGCCACTACGGGAAACCTCAACGCGGCCGTCGGGTTCTTCGAGTCACGAATCGCGTCGAGGTTCGCATGGACCTCGACGCAGTTGGCGTCGCCGCCGCCGTTGCTCGCGCCGGAACGACTGCTCTTGCGCCACACCGACCGGCTGTCGTGACCAGTCACATCGTGCCCCTCTCGTCCACGGTCACTGCGACTCCGAGGAGATCTCTTCGATCACCCGGTTGATCAACGCGATCGACTCCCCGGACGTCAAGGCAAGCCCGCTGAGCTGCCCGAACCTGAGGGTACACGCTCGGATGTCCTCAGCGTCCCGAAGATAGACGCACCCTCCGGGCCCGTCTGTGTAGCCGATGTCTGGCGTGGCGTCCGAGAACTCGAAGAGCATGAACCAGCCGATCAGGCCTGGGTGGGCGCCGGCGTACTCGGGGACGACCTGAAGGGTTGTTTTCGGGTGTTGGGCGATGACCGCCAAGTGACGGAGCTGTTCGATCTGTACCGGGATGGTGCCGATCCGGCCCCGAATCACCCGTTCATCCAAGAGCAAGTGGAGTTCCTGTGATTCGGGCAGGATTTCCGCCCTCTTCAACCTCGCATCGACCCGTCGTTCCAGATCCGCGCTGTCGATATCGCGTTTGATCCCCGAAATCACTGCGGCGGCGTACCCGGGTGTTTGGCAGATCGCCGGGACCAGCGTCGGATCCCAGATTCGTTGGACGGCAGCGGAAGACTCGTACTCGAGCAACTCGGTGAGATCCTCGATGAGGCCGGGCATCCTGCGCTGCCAGTGGTTCTTGCTGCGCGATGCCCGTGCCCAGCGCTTGAGCCGGGCGACGTCCTCCGCCGACACCTCGTAGACCGCGCACAGATCTTCCACCTCGTCGGGCTGGAGGCGGATCAGGGCGTTCTCGGCGCGGCTCAGCTTCGAGACCGACCAGGCCCCCGGATCGGGCATGGCCAGCAGGGTGGCGATCACGTCGTCTTGTCGACGTTTTCCGCGCAGGGCTTTGAGTTCCGCCGCCAACTGCTTGTAGACGGCCGGTGGGATGTTGGCCTGCGTCATGGCTTGATCGTCACCTCGCGTTGACCCTTGTGGGTGAAAGTTAGCAACTTGCTACTTCAGAACTTGTACCGACCGGACTTGTCAGCCAGGATCTCACTGTACGGCGTCGGATGATCGCCGTTCGTCACGGGGGGTGATGTCATCGCCAGGCACGTTCGGCTGAAAGGCGGACCCGGGTACTTCCGACGGGTCGCCGCCGCGGCCGGGTACCGGTCGGACTACAAGATCGCCGCCGCCGCGGGGCTCAACCGTTCGACGGTGACGCGGGTGTGTCGCGGGGAATCACAGCCCGGCATCGGGTTCGTCGTGGGTGCCCTGAGCGGGTTGGCACCCCTGAAGTTCGAAGACCTGTTCGAGATCGTGTGAGAGAAGGAGAATCCCCATGTACGTCCAGGACGGCGTCCGGATGTCCTCGTACATCAAGATCTTCGCCGACGCGTCCGTCGTCGTGAAGCCGAGCGGCGACGAGGTCGAACTCGGCTACAACGGCGAACTCGACCTCGTGTTCACGCGCGGCGCCGCCGAACGGCTGCACGGCGCGCTCGCCGACTACCTCGTCCGCGACGGCGGGTCCGACGAGAACTAGGAGCTGTTTGGGGTTGGGATCATGTGGTTGGGGTAAGGGTCTTCAACCACATGATGGCTCCTCGTAGATGCAGTCCGGCCTCGTAGCTTTGTGGTGTCTTGTCGTAGCGGGTGGCCAGTCCGCGCCATGTCTTGATCTTCTGGAAGAGGCGTTCGACGGTGTTGCGCCGCCGGTAGCGCACGGGATCGAAGGACACAGGCCGCCCGCCGGCGGAGCCCTTGTTCCTGCGGTTGGCCCGCTGGTCGGTCTTCTCCGGGATCACAGCCGTGATCCGGCGGCGGCGTAGGTAGGCCCGGTTGGCTTTGGAGGAGTACGCCTTGTCCGCGGCCACCGCGTCCGGACGGGTGCGCGGCCTTCCGACCGGGCCGGGAACCCGGATCCGGTCCAGCACCGTCCGGAATTGCGGGCTGTCCCCGGCCTGGCCAGGGGTGAGCACGAACGCCAACGGCAGCCCGGCGGCGTCGACCGCGGTGTGGACCTTGCTGCTCAGCCCGCCCCGGGACCGGCCGAGCCCGGCCGCCGCAGCCCGCGCCTTCCGACGGCGCCTACGGGCGGCACGGTCCCGACCGGCAGATGTGCCCGCGTCGGTCGTGTCCGGCGCGGACCGCGACGCACCACCCGCAGCACGCTCCGCTGGACGGGCAACGGAGCCCCTTTTTCCTCGGTCAACGCCTGTTCCAGCGCGTCAAGGGTCTCCCCGGTCACCGCGAGTCCGGCCGATTCGTGGTGTGCCCGCACGATCGTGGAGTCCACGCTCACCAGTTCCAGGTCGACCTGTCCGCGGGAGGCGGCCTCGGCGATCAGCGCCTCCATCAGCGTCTGGAACACTCCGGTCTTCGCCCAGGTGTTGAACCGGGAGTAGACGGTGGACCAGGGACCGTACCGTTCGGGCACGTCACGCCAGCCTGACCCGGTGCGGAACCGCCACAGGATCCCGTTGAACTGCTCCCGCACCCGACGTGGCAACGGCCCGGTGGCCGCCACCGGCATATGCGGCTCGATCAACGCCCACTCGGCATCGGTCAGATCAAAACGCGCCACATCCGTGTTCTACCAGCCCAACCAGCACACCACCGGGCCCACCTAGATCCGAACTTCAAACAGCTCCTAGCCGGACCGACGGTCCACGTGGACGGAACCGGGTCCGTTCACGTGGATCTCAGAACAACGGCACCCGCCACGTCAGCCGGGTCCCGTCCGCGCTGTCCACGGTCAACGTGCCGCCCAACTCCTCGGCACGGGCCTCCAGGTTGCGCAGCCCGCTGCGCGCCACCTGTGTCGGCATCCCGATCCCGTTGTCCGCCACGGTGATCGTCAGCACGTCGGTCGCCTCGACCGTCACCGTCACGCCCGACGCACGCGCGTGCCGCACGGCATTCGTGACACCCTCCCGCACCACGGCCTCCGCGTGCTCGGCGATCCGGTCCGACACGGAGTTGTCCACCGTCCCCGACATCCGCACGGTCGCCGACACCGAACCGTCCTCGGTCAGCTCGGCCACCAGGTCCAGCAGCCGACGCCGCAACCCCGGCAGGTCCTGCGCGGCCTGGAGGTCGAAGATCGACGTCCGGATCTCCAGCACGGTCTGGTCCAGCTCCCGCACCGCGCGCTCGACCCGTTCCCGCACGTGCGGCTGCACGATCGCGCCCACCGCGCCCTGAAGGCTCATCCCGGTCGCGAACAACCGCTGGATCACGTGGTCGTGCAGGTCCCGCGCGATCCGCTCCCGGTCCTCCAGCACGTCCACCAACCGCCGCGCCCGCTGGTTCTCGGCGAACTCCAACGCCACGGCCGCCTGGTCGGCGAACGACGCCAGCAACGGCACCTGGTCGGCACCGAACCGCACGCCGCCCTTCTCCCGCGCGGCCAACAGCACGCCGCTCACCGCCGGCCCGACCCGCAGCGGCACCGCCACACCCGGACCCAGCTCGACCGGCAACTCGCCCAACCGCCCCTCCAGGTCCTCGACCAGCATCGGCGTCGCCGAGTCGAGCACCTCGGCCACCACGCACCCCGACCGGACCAGCGTGTCCCCCACCAGGTCCTGCCCGCGCGCGCCCGACCCGGCCGCGATCCGCAGGCGCGACCCGTTGTCCTCCACCAGCACGATCAACGACAGCGACGCGGCCGACAGCTCCCGGGCCCGCAACGCGATCAGCCGCAACGCGTCCTCGGCCGTGGCACCGCCCAGCAGGTCCGAGTTGATCTCCGCGCTGGCCTCGGTCCACCGCTCCCGCATCCGCGACCGCTCGAACAACCGCGCGTTCTCCACGGCCACGCCCGCCGCGGCGGCCAACGCGGTCAGCACCACCTCGTCGTCGGCCGTGAAGTCCGCGCCGTCGGTCTTCTCGGTCATGTAGAGGTTGCCGAACACCTCGTCGCGCACCCGGACCGGCACGCCCAGGAAGCTGTGCATCGGCGGGTGCCCCGGCGGGAAGCCCACCGACATGTCGTGCTTGGTCAGGTCGTGCAGCCGGATCGCACGCGGGTCCTTGATCAACAGGCCGAGGAGTCCCTTGCCCTCCGGCAGGTGACCCATCTTCGCCCGGGTCGTCGGGTCGATCCCCACGTAGACGAACTCCGACAGGTCGTCCTTGCTCCCCAGCACGCCCAGGGCCCCGTACCGGGCACCGACCAGTTCCGTCGCGGCCTGCACGATCCGCTGCAAAGTCGAGTCCAGCTCCAGTCCGGCGCCCACCGCCAGGACCGCGTCCAGCAACCCCTGCATCTTGTCCCGCGTCGACGCGATCTCTGCCAGCCGCTCGCGCATCTCGTCGAGCAGGTCGTCCAGTCGGAGACCACCCAACAGGCGGCCCGCGTTCTTGTCTCCCGGTTGCGACACGGCCGACAGCCTGACACGTGGACCCGGCGCCGCAAAGCACTGCTGCCCTGCGTCACGGGGACCTTCGCCCGTGGGGAATGCCTCCGGCGGGGTGCACAGTGAAAACGTTGGTTCGAACAGGTGAACCCCTAGCGAGGTGACGGCATGACCACGGTGACCGAGACGCTCGGCCTCACGCCCGACCAGACCACCGACGTGCTCCGAGCCGCCACCCTCGCCCCGTCCGTGCACAACACCCAGCCCTGGCGCTTCCGCCTGCGCCCCGACCGCATCGAGCTGTACCCGGACCTGTCCCGGCGACTCCCGGCCACCGACCCCGACGACCGCGAACTGGACCTGTCCTGCGGCGCCGCCCTGTTCAACCTGCGCCTGGCACTGCGCGGACACGGCGTCAAACCGCTGGTCACACTCCTTCCCGGCAGCGAGGCGCCCGGCGCGGCGGCCACGATCCGCCTCGGCGGCCACCGCGCCCTGGACCCGGAGACCGCCGAACTGCTCGACGCCATCCCCCACCGACGCACGAACCGCAAGCCGTTCCGGGACGCCGCCGTGCCGACGACCCACCGCCACGCCCTGGTCCGGGCGGCCGAGCGTGAGCGCTGCTGGCTGCACGTGGTGACCCGCGACGAACGCCCCCGCGTGCAGGCGCTGATGACCAAGGCGTACGACCTCCAGATCCACGACCCCCGGGTCGACGCCGAACTGCTCACCTGGACCCACGACGGCATCCCGCCGGAAAGCCGCGGCCACCGCCCCGCGGGCCAGGACGAGTGGCGGTTCCGGGACTTCCGCGCCGACGACCGCCCGCCCGGCAAGGACTACGAAGCGGACCCGCTCGTGGTCGTGCTGTGCTCGTTCCACGACGGTCGGCTGGCGGCGCTCCAGGCGGGGCAGGCGCTGCAACGCGTGCTGCTCACCGCCACCGCCTACGGCATGTCGGCGTCGTTCCTGTCCCAGGTGGTCGAGGTGGCGCCGGTGCGCGACGAACTACGCCGGGCGTTGGGCGGCGCGCTGATCCCCCAGACCGTGCTGCGCATCGGCTTCGGCTCGCCGGTGCCCGCCACCCCGCGCCGACCCGTGGCCGACCTCGTCCACGACGACCCGGAGGACTGACCGCACGCCGACCCTCCGAACGCGACGGACCCGAAAATCCATTGTGGACATGTCGGCGACCGCTTCGGACATCCGAGGGGAGGCGCACCGCGCGCGGCGGCCGTCGGTACCGTGATTCCCCGGGGCAACCGGGGAAAGGGTCGACGATGCGCATCCAGACGGCGAGCGTGCAGTTCTGCCACCGGGCCGGGGACAAGGCGTACAACCTCGCCACGATCACCCGTTTCGTGCGGGAGGCGGCGGACCGGGGCGTGCGACTGATCGTCTTCCCGGAGATGTGCATAACGGGCTACTGGCACGTCGTGGGCATGGACCGGGCCGGTATCGAGGCCCTGGCCGAGCCGGTGCCGGGCGGACCGAGCGTCACGGCGTTGCTCGCCCTCGCCCGCGAGTACGACATGGTGCTGGGCGCCGGTCTGATCGAGTCCGCCGACGGCGCTCTCCACAACACCTACGTCGTGGTCGAGCCGGACGGGAGCGTGCACGCCCACCGGAAGATCCACGCGTTCGAGAGCGAACACATCACCCCGGGCCGGGACTACACCGTCTTCTCCTCCACGCTGGGCTGCACCCTGGGCGTGCTGATCTGCTACGACAACAACATCGTCGAGAACGCCCGGATGACGGCCCTGCTCGGCGCCGACATCCTCCTCGCGCCGCACCAGACCGGCGGCGTGGCGTCGCGCAGCCCGCACGCCATGGGCACGATCGACCCCGCCCTGTGGGCGGCGCGGGACACCGATCCCGAGGCGATCGAGGCCGAGTTCCGCGGCGACAAGGGTCGCGGCTGGCTCCTGCGGTGGCTGCCGTCGCGGGCGCACGACAACGGCATGTTCCTGGTTTTCGCGAACGGGGTCGGGCTCGACCACGGCGAGGTGCGCACCGGCAACGCGATGATCATCGACTGCTACGGCCGGATCGTCGCCGAGACCTGGCGGGCCCGCGACGAGATGGTGTGCGCCGAACTGGACCTGTCACTGCTGGCCCGCAGTACCGGCCGCCGGTGGCTGCGCGGACGCCGCCCCGAGCTGTACGGGCCGCTGGCCGAACCGACCGGCCGCGAGCTGGACCCCCTCGAAGCCCGGTTCTCGACCGACCCGACCTGAGCCGTCGTCACCGAGCGTGAACTCGCACGGTCGCGATTCCACGTTTTGATTTGGTCGACACTGAAGTCATCGCAGTGATCGGAGCCGATGCGCCTTCGCGGCCAGGTCGGCGGCCAGGGCGTCGGGCACCGGCAGCTCGGCGAGCAGGTCAGGTTCGGTCGTGAACGCGCGGAACGCGAGCGCCACCGTGACGCCGTGCCCCGGCCGGTGCAGGGACTCGACGACGTCGCCCGCGCACACCTCCCCCGGTTCGAGGACCCGCAGGTACGCGCCGGGCACCCCGGCGCGGTGAACGTGCGCACCCACCCCCGCTCTCCCAGCCACGTCGCGAACGTGCGGCACGGGATGCGCGGCGCGCTGACCTCCAGCACCAGGTCCGCGCCGACCCGCCACCGCTCTCCGATCTCCGCGCCGTTCACGTCGACGGCCAGGGTGGTCAGGTTCTCGCCGAACCCCCCGTCGGCGAACGCCTGCCCGAGGTCGACTCCCACCGGTCCAGGTCCTCCCGGGCGTGCGCGTACACGGCACGGTCGGCGCCGCCGTGGTCGCGCGCGTCCCCGATGAAATCGCCCGCCAGGCCCGACCGGCCGGCACCGGGCACGGCGACCGCGACGGATCCGGCGACCGGCCGTTTCGCGATCCCGGAGGTCCCGAACCCGACCCGGCGTCGCTGCCCCACGTTGACGGAGAGAATCTTTCCATCACCCATGGACACAATCCATCCGCACCGACCGACAATCCACTGTGGACAGTCAGGGGCGGTCCACGACCACGGAATGTGACCACGACCGGCGGCGATCGCGCGATCCGCCCCCGCGCGCACCGCCGTCCGGGTAGCCTGCGACCGGTCGTCCCGACGAGTGGGAGGGCCGCCTGGTGCGTCCGGGTGAGCCCCGCCACGCCACCGGACGCCCGGCGCCGGACCGGTCCGCCGGCGGCGCCCGCACATCCGTTGGTCCACAACGGAAACCGGGGCTTCGACACCGGGCGTCCGACCGGTAGACTGGGCGCCCCTCGTTCGGACGCACCGCTTCCGCGGCCGGATACACTACGGGTGTAGACGAAACGACGCAGAAGGAGCGGAATGCCCAAGGTCATCGACCACGACGAACGTCGGGAGCACATCGTCGACGTGACCTGGGACCTCATCGTCCGGGGCGGTCTCGAAGCCGCGACGATGCGCGAGATCGCCGCCGCGGCCGGGTTCGCCAACGGCGCGTTGAAGCGCTACTTCCCCAGCAAGGACGCGCTCGTCGAGGCCACCTTCGACCGCGCCCTGTCCATGATGCAGCGGCACATAGCGGCCACCACCAACTCGCACTCGGGGCTCGCCGCGCTGCGCGCCATCTGCTACGGCTCCATGCCCATGGACACCAAGCGCGTCACGGCGGGCCGCGTGCTGATGGCGTTCTGGGAGATGTCGTTGTCCAACAAGCGGCTGCACGACCGCTACCTGGAGCACCTCAAGACCTGGCGGTCGTACCTGCACGAGCACATCCGCGCGGGCCGCGAGCAGGGCGAGATCCACACCGCGATCCCCGACGACCAGCTCGTCGACGAGATCGTGCTGATCAACGCGGGCGCGAACATCATGAGCCTGGTCGGTCCGCGCTTCTCCACGAAGAAGCTCCAGCGCCGCCACCTGGACTCGTTCTTCGACCGGCTGGCCAGACCGTAGCCGCCACCGCCGCGAGGCGGAGGCGGCCCGGTCCGGGCGTCAGAACACCGACTTCAGGAACGCGATCACGTCGGCATGCGAGACCGGCGAGATCGGCAGGTCCGTGTACAGACCGTAGAAGCCGTGGATCTGCCCGTCGTAGCACTTGACCGTCGTCTCGACGCCGGCCGCCGCGAGCTTCTCCGCGTACTGCTCACCCTCGGTGCGCAGCACGTCGTACTCCGCGACCATGACCAGCGCCGGCGGCAGGCCGGACACGTCGGCCCGGGACGGCAGCAGGTACGGGTCGTCGAGGTCCTTCGGGTCGGACACGTACTGCTCGAAGAAGAACCGCATCGAGTCGGCGGTCATGCCGTAGCCCTCGGCGCAGTCGACGTAGGACGTGAGCCCCTCGTCGGACGGGTGCGCGGTGACCGGCACGACCAGCACCTGACCGGCGATGCGCGGGCCGCCGCGTTCCCGGCTGAGCAGGGCGAGCACGGTGGCCAGGTTGCCGCCGGCGCTCTCGCCGCCGGTCGCGATGCGCGAGCCGTCGACGCCGTGCTCGGCGCCGTTGCGCGCGAACCACGCCAGGACCGCGTAGCAGTCCTCCGGCGCGGCGGGGAAAGGGTGCTCGGGGGCGAGCCGGTACTCGACCGACGCGACCGCGATGCCCGCTTCGGCGACCCGCCGACTGGCGAGTTCGTTCTCCTCGATGCTGCCGATCGTCCAGCCACCGCCGTGCATCCACAGGAACAGCGGCGCGGGCTCGTCGGACTTCGGCAGGTACAGCCGCACGCGCAGGTCGCCGGCCGGGCCGGGCACCGACAGGTCGGTGACCGGGCCGATCTCGGGCAGGTCGGCGGGCACGGTGAGCATCGACGCGAACGCGGCGCGCAACTGCGCGGGCGTCATCGGCGGTGCGTCGGCGGGCGGCGCGGGGGTCGCCGCGAGCATGGCGGCGACGGCGGGGTCCAGGGTCACCGTCGGCGTCCCGTCACCAGGAACCGTCGGCGTTGACCCCGCGGTCCGTCCACAACGGCTCCAGCTCGGTCCGCAACTCCTCGCCGTGCGCGGCGGCCAGCTCGATCGCGCCCAGGTTGTCCTCCAGCTGCCCGATCCGGCTCACACCGAAGAGGACGTTCGCGACGGCCGGGTTCGCGAGACAGAACGCGATCGCGACCTGGGCGGCCGTGGCGTCGTGGCGCGCGGCGATCTCGGCGACCTTGTCGGCCGCCTCGCGGATGGCGTCGCGGATGCCGCCGGGGTCGGCGCCGATCTTGCGCTCGGGGAACTTGCGACCGGCGAGGATGCCGCCCTCGAAGACGTCGGAAGCCTGGAGCGCGAGCTTGCCGCTCTTGAAGTACTCGCCGTAGTACTCGCCCTCGGCCATGGTGCGCCGGGCGATGCTGTACTTGAGCTGGGCGAAGCTCGGGGGCGTAAGGCCTTCCTTGTCCGCGAACGCGAGCGCGGCCTCCAGGTCCTTGGCGACCCAGTTGTTGACGCCCCAGACGTCGAAGCGGCCCTTGGCGATCTGGTCGTTGACGTCGGTGACGACGGCCGGGATGTCCGGGGGCGACATGTAGTCGCCGACCACGACGCTGTCGGCCTTCTCGACGCCGATGCGCTCCAGCGACGTGGTCATCTGCGACTCGAACGTGGTCGTGGGGTACTCCCACAGCCACAGCTTGCCGCACAGGTGGTAGTCCGCGCGGGCGAGACCGGCGGCCCGCACGACCTCGCCGAAGATGATGTCGGTCCGCGCCTGCTCGGCGTGCGGGCCGAAGTTGTAGTGGGCGACGTCGAACAGGGTCGCCCCCGCCTCGACCGCGCGCCGCAGCAGCGCGACCGCGTCGTCGAACTCCATCCGGTCCCACGTGTTCCACGAGCCGAGACCGAACAGCGGCACCTGCGGGCCACCGGGGCCCAGTTGCCGGACCGGTACGCGGGATGCCTCGCCCATGAGTGCTCCTCACTAGCCTCCGGAAGTTTGGTTTAGTCTACATGCATAGACTAAAAACAGGCATTATCGCCTGTGGCGACACCTATACTGGGGTCGCTAAATCTACGTCCGTTGACGGAGGACTCCGTGGCCGCATCCCGCACCGCCGATCTCGTGCTCACCGGTGGCACGGTGCTCACCTTCGACGCCGAGGATCGTGAAGCGCGTGCCCTCGCCGTCGCGGACGGCACCGTCGTCGCGGTGGACGACGTCGACGGCCTGATCGGACCGGACACGGAGGTCGTCGACCTCGCCGGCCGCACGGTCCTGCCGGGCATCAACGACTCGCACCTACACGGCGCGTGGCTGGGCGCGATGTGGCCGCACACGCTGTTCAGCGGCGGCTTCGGCGGCGGCGAGGAGGGCACGGCCGGCCCCCTGGTCGCCGACGCGGCGGCCCGTCGCGCCGCGATCCTCAAGGCCGGCGACGTCGCCGCCGCGCTGGGCATCACCAGCTACACGGAGCCGGGCCTCGGGCCGGGCGAGGACGAGGGCCAGACCGGCTGCTTCACCAGCGCCGTGCTCGACGAGTACGCGGCGTTGGCCAACGAGGGCCTGCTGCGCGCCCGCGTGACCGTGCTGCGGCTGTTCGGCATCCTCGACGGCCCCAGCTCGCTGGCCGACTTCCAGCGCGGCCTCGCCGACGACATCCCGTCCACCGACCCGCGCGTGCTCAAGGTCAACGGCGTCAAGATCTTCGCCGACGGCATCCCCCCCATGCGCTCGGCGTGGACGCACCACTGCTACACCGACGGCACCTCCGGCCACCTGCTCGTCGACGGCGAGCAGGACGAGGAGCGCGTGGCCAACCTGCGTCGCATGATCGACATCGCGCACCGCCGCGGCGACCAGATCGGCGTGCACGCCACCGGCGACCGCTCGATCGAGGTCGTCGTGAACGCGATGGCCGACGCGATCGCCGAGCACGGCCCGCTCGGCCGGCACTACCTCATCCACGGCGACCTGGTGTCCGGCGAGGTGCTGCGCCGCCTGCCCGGTCTGGGCATCGGCCTCAACACCCAGCCCGGCATCGCCGCCGCGACCGGCCCGTGGCTGGCCGCCGCGCTGGGCGACGACGTCCTGCGCACGGCCTGGCCGCTGCGGGACGCGTTCGACCTGGGCGTGCCCGTGTGCCTGAGCACCGACGCGCCCGTGATGGAGCCCGACTGGCGGCGCGCGATCGCCGCCGCCGCGCAGTGGATGGACGTGTCCGGGCCGGAGGCCATGCGGCAGTTGCTGCGCGCGTACACCGTCACCCCGGCGTACCAGGACGGCGCCGAGTCGTGGAAGGGCTCGCTGGCCGTCGGCAAGGTCGCCGACCTGTGCGTACTCGACACCAACCCGCTCACCGTCGCGCCGGCCGATCTGCCGGGAGTGGGCGTGACCACGACCTACCTGGGCGGCAAGGTCGTGTTCCAGAGCTGATTTTCCGGCACCGCGTCGTGTCGTAGACCCGACGCGGTGACGTCTGTTGAGGTGACGCGTCTTCACCGGCCCTCACGCCACGTGGTTGTCTGACAAGCCTCGTGCTCTGTCGAACCTGGGGTGGGCCGGTGAGCGACGCGTCCGACAAGCACTACCTGGACCTGCTGGAATCCATGACCGCCAACCCCGGCGACGGGGTGTTCCGGCGTGGGCGCGGCCAGGTGTTCGTGATGGACGCGGACCTCGCGCGGGCCGTGCTGCGCAACGACGGCGACCGGTACGTCGACCACTCGGACTTCTTCTACTCCCGCACCACGGCGGTCACCGACCGTGACGCCCAGGTCGCCCTCGGCCGGGCCGGGCGGGCGTTCCTCCAGGACTTCGTCGACCGGTCGCGGTCGAGGCTGCCTTCGCTCGTCGACCGGTGCCTGCGTGAGCGCGTGCCGTGGCCGGACGCGGCGAACCTGTTGCTGCTGCGGTACTTCGCGGACGCGTTCGCCGGTGAACCAAACCTGCGGGTACTGGTCGCCGACATCGTCCGGCGGGGCGTGCGCGTGCGCGGACCCGAGCGGCACGACCCGGTATCCCGTGCCTGGTTCCGCCGCCGTGTGGGGCGAGCGTTGCGTGCCGCCCTTGTCCGCGCCTCGGATGACGAACTGCTCGGCGTGCTGGCCCGTGCCGCGCCTGGTGAACCCCCGGCCGCGCTCGCCGAGGTGTACCTGAGCTTCCTGTTCGCGACCGTGGGCGCGACCGGTTTCCTGCTGGCGTGGTCGGTGTACCTGCTCGGCGAACACCCCGACCAACGGGACCGGCCTCCGTCGTGGGTGGTCCGCGAGTCGCTACGGCTGTGGCCCGTGGCGTGGGCGTTCGGCCGCAAGCCCCGCCACCCGCACCGCCTGGGCGCGGAACGGGTCACGGTCACCGACGAGGTCGTCGCGTGCCCGTACCTCGTGCACCGCGATCCCCGGCAGTGGCCCGACGCCGACGAGTTCCGCCCGGACCGCTGGTCGGGCCAGGTGACCGGCGGCTTCATCCCGTTCGGGCACGGCCCGCACGCGTGCACGGGCGCGGGCCTGGCGACCGGGCTGGTCGAGGAACTGGTCGGGTTGCTGCACGAGGGACGCGACCTCGTCGTCACGTCACGCGGCGTACTCCCCCGGGTGGGCGCTTCGCTCGCGCCGCCCGAGTTCACCGTGACCGCCGTCCGCACCGCGACTCCGGTCGGAAGGAGGTGACCCTCGCATGGCCAAGCTCGCGCACGCCGTCCTCGGTGCCCTGTCGATCAGGCTGAAGGACCGCAAGTTCCGCTGGTATTGGTACCACCACTTGTGATCGTCGCCGGTGCGGGGGACTCCCGGGGATGCCCCCGCACTCTTCCGAGGGGGGACCGTGGACCTGGTCGAGACGTTCAGACGTCGGCGTGCGGTAGAAGGACCGGTATTCTGGCTCGACTCGGATCTGGTCGTCCTGGACCCGCGGGTGGCGGCGGCGGTCAACCGGGCCAACTTCGCCGACTTCACGTTGAACCCATCGGTCGGGGATCAGCTGCGTGGACGCAGGGGCGCTCTTGTCGACTGGCGTGACGTGCGCGCGGCGTGGCTGCCGCGGATACGGGAGTTGACGGAGCCGGAGCACTTGCGGGCGTTGGCAGAGCGCATGGACCGGATCCTGTCGTCCCGTTTGGACACGCCGTTGGACCTGGTCTGGCTGTCATACGAAACGGCAGTGCGTTCACTGGTGCCACTGGTGATCGCCGACCTGGACGCGAAGGACAACGCCATCCTGGCCCGCGACCTGATCGCCAAGGTGGCGACTCTCCTGGACCGCCCCGCGCCGTTGTCCATCGTCGCCCAGGCACGCGCCGGCGCCATGGTCCGCAGACGGATCAAGCGCCGAGCCGCGGGCCCCGGCCGGGCCGACCTGCTCGACCCGATCGCCCGGGAGTTGTTGGGAGTGCTCGGGATCGGCCGCGCCGTCGAGGCGACGACCGCGATGCTGACCGCGATCACCGGTCCGCCGGGTTCGGCGGCGGCGAGCGTCCTGTTCGAACTGAGCCGTCGACCGGAGTGGCAGGAGCGGCTCGGCGACGAACTGGCCGCCGCGACCGACCTGTGTACCGCGCCCCAGTCCCGGGCACCCGTGACGACCCGGTTCGTCAAGGAGGTGCTCCGCATGTGGAGCCCGCCGTTGCTGCTCAACAGGCGGGTCCGCACGGCGGTGTCGGTGGAGGGCGTGGAACTGCGGCCGGGGCAGCAGTACGTGACATGCCCGTACCTGGTGCACCACGACGAGACCAGACTCCCGGACCACGCGACGTTCGACCCGGACCGCTGGCTCGCCGACCCGACGTTCGACTATGTACCGTTCGGGTGGGCGCCGACGACCTGCCTGGGTGCGGGGATCGGGATCGCCCAACTGATCCTGTGGTGCCGACTGCTGACCACCCGGTACCGGGTCACGACCAACCGACCGTCCCGGATGACCATGCTCGCCTCCCCCACACCGCACGACTTCAGGGGCACCGTCACGTCGCGCTGAGCCACCCTGGCAGTCCTTCCGAATAACGCTCGTGGACTCAAACAAAGAACTCCCTGATCGAATCCATCGACGTAGCCCATTCAGAAATACGCATGCCATCCTCGTTGACAACAGCACGGGGCAAAACATGACACCACGGTCGACTTATGTCAAAATCAGGGCCCACTTCACCCAAGAAGATCAGGGAGTTTTGCAGGTAAACTTTCTCGCCATCGCGATACATGGGCCAGCAGGTCAAGAAGTTGCTCACAGCAGGATCCGTCACCGAAACCAGAAGGCACGACGTCGAATCGATGGAAATTTCCAATCGAAGATAAGCCTCACGCCAACTCCTGCGATAATCGGACTCGACCCAGAATCCGATGGGCGCCCGGAACCACTCCACAAAGTCGTCGATCTTGATCCACCCCAACGCCGACGACGAGCCGCCGGCCACACCTGCGGCATCACTGGAATCTTCCACTTCGATCGCAAACATCGCATTCCTTCACATATTAAGGTCGGCATCGCGAGTACCGACCCTTCTATCACCAAGATCGAACATCTTCCACCCAGGTGACATTGCTCCCATCCACGTCAGGACTAATCCAGGTCTTACCAATGAAAATTGTGCTGTCCGCTCGTAGCCCGTCCCTACGGCATGCCGGGTCGACCGAACTCCAGGTAGGGCTCGACGCTTTCCGGGTCCAGTGTCTCGGGCACCAGAACCGTTCGTCTCCCGGTCGACCGGTGCAGCAGTCGTCCGAACTCCCGCAAGTCATCAAGGTCCGACGTGGTACGAAGCTCCTCCGGGTCGCCCTGGAAGTCGATCAGGGACGCGGAGTAGAACTGCGTGGTCCACCGCTGCCGGCCCACCCGCACCTTCAACAGGTGGTCCACCCGCTCCCCGTCGGTGAACTCCTTCTCGGGAGGTGTCCGCACCGGCACCGGTTCACCCGCCGTGGACAACGTCATCCGGTAGCGGTCGCGCACCAGTGCATCCACGACCGCACACCAGTCCCTGTATTGCACTCCGGGCACGCACAGCTCGATCAGACCTCCGTACTGCTGCTGTATCCGACGGAGCAGTCCATCGACGGCACCGGACATCAGGGCCTCCCTCCTATAGTTGGAGTGGTCCAGGAAACACACGAACTCGCCGGTCCGCAGTAATGCCGTCCCCATCCGACCAGACGGCGGACTCCCGCGCACCAATGAGCTGGCAGAAACTAGCCCTCATCGAACCCGGAAATCCGTACCGCCTTAGCCAGCAAAGCCTCCACACCAGATCGCCACTGCTCGCCCAAGTCGACCTCACGCCACAATTGACAAACCTCGGAATTCTCATCGAGCACGCGGCGAAGAGCGACTACGGCGAGCCGCGAAAGCGACGCGGACGGCATCGGCATTACATTCAAAATCCCCCCGCCGGGGACAAGCGTTCCATCAGGTAATGCACGCGCCACAACAAGCGTAGCAGCCGCCACTGCGGCCTCACCTTCAGCACGGTCCAAGCAGTCTTCGGCACCCACCTCGGCAGCTGCGGACAAAGCATTGGACAATACATCCGGAATGTTACCGGGCGCGCTGCCTCTTACATCGTCAAGAAAGTCCAGTGCGAAATCATTGTCGAACGCGCCCACCCCTGTCGAACCCATCGAACACCCCTACGCCCACTCATCCAGAAACTTCCGCAGCGTCCGGCCGACCACCGCGACCAGGATTCCAATCCTATTCACAGTTCCCGGAACGGGAACGTACCCGTTCACCGCCATTTCTTCAAGACCTCTCCGCGTAGCGCAGCCGCCGAAACGGAAAAGTGACACGGAATCGATATCAGGATACGAGACGCTCACACACTCAACATCTCCCGAGTCGAAGCGCCGCGCTGCGGCACAACGGTTCGACGCCGGACGCGTCCTCGCCACAGGTCAGACACGCGGTCAACCGACATCGCACACGACAGCCGACACCTCGTTCGCCCTGGTGAGCGTGGGAAATGCCGTCGACACAGGACACCGCGGTGGACGACGCTGAGCGCGTGGACGAGCGATTCCGGTCTTGGGCGGCCGACGAGGACGAGGTGCGGCACCGCCGTCGGCACGCGGAACGACTGACGGGCCAACACATAGTGGCCGTCCGCTACTACGACATCGACTACCGCCGCGAAGAGTTCGCCCCGGACGCGTCAGGCCCGAGAACTGTCGACGACGAGACCGAGTGGGCAAACCCGACCTGGAGATACCCCGGCTTCGACGCCGTCGACTTCGCCGTGGAGTTGGAGACCGCGGCGGGCGAGGTCTACACGCTGACCTGGGACCTGCCGGGCCACTGGGAGAGCCTGGGCATCCACAACGCACCCGCGATCGGCGAAGTGGTGTCCACGGAGGCGAGCGTGGCGATCTGGAACGTCGGCGACCGCACCAAGACATGGGCACCGATGACCCGCACACCACTCACCGGAATCGACCTGCACTACCACCCGTGGCCAGCACCCGTCGGCGGCTTCTGGTGCTCCCGCATCACCCTCCACACCGCGACCACGACGCTCCACATCGTCCTGGGCGACGCGGGCCGCGACGGTCTCACCTCGTCGGCCGACAACCTCGCGATCCTCCACCCCACCACACCGATCCCGAACTGGCCGACCGCGCTGTCCTGACACGTCACGCGGACGGCCCGCCCCGACCGCGATGCCATGCCCTCGCCACCACTCCGCCCCGAATCGCAGGCATGGTCCCCATCAGCGCACGACCTGGCCGGTGACAGCCCCTCAGCCCCTGCGACAGTGTCAGCCACCATGCCCCTGAACTACGCTCCGCAACCCTTGCAACCTAGTCCCGCATGAAGCCCAGCCACTCCCCCCGAACAACGCCATCCGCGTCCGGCACCACCACGACCCACCGACCCATCGCTTCCTCCGGAAGCATCAGACTCAAGCCCTCGTCCGTCACCTCCGAGACATCTTCGACACCCTCCTGGTACGTGCAGTGGCGCAATTCGCCGGGCGTAAGCACATCAGGAAACGCGGTGAAATAGTCATCCAGCGCGGCGGCAGGAAACAGAACCGGGTCCACGACAACCGTCACCCGTGACCGACGCCAGACGGCACCCGCGACCTCGTCCACGTTTTCTGCGGTCACCCGGAACCACCGCGTCCCGTACCGACCATCAGCCCAGTCCTCGCGCACCAACACGAGTTCGCCGCCCGCAACACGCACTCTCTCCCAGAAGCCGCTGTCGGCCGCCGCAGTGACAAGGTCGCCGGGCGCCTCCCACGTAGACAGCGACGGCGTGCAAAACTCGACGCACGCCTCGTCATCGCCCAGATCACCTGCCCGCTCTGCGACGTCGTCCGGCACCAATAGCAACACGATCCCATCCCAGTCCACCGCAGCAGTAAACTGGCGCGCGCCCACCAACCGGCAGTAGGGCCCCTTGCCGATAAGCATGCCCACCAGCAACTCTGTGGCCTGCTCCACAGTCACTTCCGCACCGAGCCGCAGCCACCCGAGCCGCTCCGGAAGCGGACCCGGAAGAAGCAGCCAGGTCACTTCCAACGAAGTGACGAACGCTGCACGCGCTACTGCCTCGAACACTCGAACCACGGAAGCCCCGTAGCTTTCCCAATCGACCTCCTCCGCACTCCCTTCGGCCGGCAATTCCCCCCGAGGGCTGATCACTACCTCGACACTCATTTCTTCAACCAACTCAAACCGAGCACCTCGCCGGAATCTGAAATGTCCAAAAACAAGCCATCCCTAAGCCTCGAACTCGACGTTTGCAATGATTCTACGGTAGGCCCACCTTTAAATATTTCTCCATTGTGCGCCGCCCTCTCTGCGGCAATGAACTTTGGCTGCCCGCCACGAGCTTTTTTGTTCCGCCAGATCAACGTTCCACCGGCTGAAACGTTTGAAGTGGGGGTATAGCCAAGGAAATTTGCCACATCGTCCGCCTGCTTAGGCGTCAGCTTCGTCGTCTGGCGACCAGACTCCCGAACCACGTGACGTTCGACCCGGACCGCTGGTTGAAGGACCCGACGTTCGACAACGTACCGTTCGGCTGGGCGCCGACGACCTGCCTGGGTGTGGGGATCGGGATCGCCCAACTGATCCTGTGGTTCCGGTTGTTGACCACCCGGTACCGGGTGACCACCAACCGACCGTCACGGATGACCATGCTCGCCTCCCCCACACCGCACGACTTCCGGGGCACGATCACGTCGCGCTGAGCCGCATCACGTGTCAAAGATTGGCCCTACCCATCGAAACATTCCTCCTTCCAGAACCCAATACACGCCTATCAGACCGAACCGATCACCCCTCGCCTACGAGGGTCATAGCCCTCTGGCGCGACGAGTTCGGGCGATTTCTGACGGACCACGAGCCGCAGCGCCACCGACCCGTTGCCCTCCAACAGATCGACACCGAAGCAGCGATCCGGGTATGCGGCGGCAAGACGAGCCTCCCATGCCTCTCTAAGGACGGCGCCCAAAGCCGCGTGGCTCGGCTCATACACTTCCGCCGGGCCTCTCAACATTCGAAAAAGATGCGGAACCTCATACATGTTGTAGCTCTCGACAAAGGCAGCCCACGACAGTTCAGGCCAATCCTCATGCCCATCGCCCACAGGCCTTCTAATACGCTCCTCGAGGTCGGAATCTTCATTTCCATTGATCGCGATGAAAACGGCTCCATAGCACTCGACCAAGTCTGGCCAGAACAGGTAGGAGTACAGTAGTGCCGCAACTGCATCAGCCGTCTCGGCAACATATGAGGCCGGGTGCCTGAATTCCACGTCCACATCAGGAAACGACCTGCGAAATATTTGCAAATTGTCCATCTAGCCACACCTAGGGTCGTCGGGTAGAATATCCGCGCGGAATCGCACCATTGGGGGCATCCCAAGCTTCGAGCGCTTTTCCTCCCCCTGTGGGATAGTACAGGGGCGGCAACATTCCAGCATGGTCAGTGCCATCAGGCACGCCCCGGAACCGGGGGCCCTTTTGCCAGCCGATCGGAGACCGCGGTTCCTCGATCCAGGTCTGGTAGCGATCGACCCTTCCATCCGCACCCCACTCGATCACAGTGTGAGAGGAACCTCCGGCGTTCGGGTCCGGTTGCAAATCTCCACCGCGCCTGTTTTTCGCGATGTTGTGCACTCGGTTGAGGTCCGACGATGCCTGAACGACCTCAGAGCCCGCTTTCGCGGCCACTTTGCCCACCGTCGTGGCAACCTTGCCCACGGGGATGAGGCTGACGGCCTCTATCGTGCAGCCGATCACACTGCTGTTCGCACCGAAGCACTGCGTCGGGTCGAAGAAGAGTTTGCCCAGGGTCGCCCACGACTCGGCCGTGCTCGGACCGCCCTGCGAGATGAACGGCCCACAGCCCGGCGTCTGGTCGCGTTCACCGCACTTGTACGGCGTCTGCGAAACGACCGTCCCGTCGGTCCATTCGACCGCCACGTCCCGTGCGCCGTGCCCGCACGAACCGTCCAAAGACGGCCCGACGCACGCCGGTTCGTGGAGGATGCCGGTGTAGTGGACCGTCGCGATCGTCTGCAGGTAACCGGCCAGGTTGGCGTTGTTGTTGGGATTGACGAACCTGGTCTGGGTCGGGCCGCAGGTCGCGCTGACGATCGTGATCGTGGTGACGTCCGACCCGTTCGACCCGCCCGTGGCCGGGCCGCTGTTCAGGTCGTCCCACCAGTTGTGCTGTTCCTCCTGGGTGGGCGGGTTCGGGTCGCCCTTGATACCACCGCACGCCACGTTGTCCGGACCGCAGTTCACGATCAGACCGGACGGGTCGCTGAGCGTGGTCGGGTTGTTGTTCGCGTAGGCGTACCCGTTCATCTGTTGCGGGTCGCCGGGGTCCAGGATCGGATCCACCGAGATGAACCGGCCGGTGGACGGGTCGTACTCGCGGGCGCCCAGGTGGGTCAGGCCGGTGGTGGTGTCCTTCGTCCCACCGACGAAACCGCGTTCGTTCACCCACGACGGCACCGTGCCCCGATCGCCGCCGAACGGCAGGTGGCGGCGCTTCGTGGTCTGGAGGGTGTCGGCGCGGATCGCGATCTGCGCGGTGCCGTGGTGGTCGCCCGCCAAGTAGGTCAGGTTCGCCGCGCCCTTTCCGGTGCGCTGCGCGACGACCTGGTCCGCGTGCTTGTAGTAGCGCACGACGCTGACCGTGTTGGTCGACTTGGTGAGCTTCAGCTCCTGCGACCCGATGTAGAGCGTCGTGGCCGTCGGGTCCTTGCGCAGAAGTCGGGCGCCGTCCGCGTCGTACACGAACGACGTGACCGACGGACCCTGCGTGTACGACGCCAGATGACCTTCCGGGTCCCAGTCGAACGTGCTCGCGGTGCCCGCGAGGTTGCGTTGCTTGGTGTTGCCCGCGGCGTCGTACTGGTAGGTGTCGAGCTGCGAGCCGCCCGAGGTGACGGTGGTCGCCGACTGCAACGCGTGCGGGTGCGCGGTTCCCGGCATCGGGTAGGTGTACGTCTTCGTCTCGTCCGCCGCGGTGCCGACACCGTGCCGCACCTCGGACGTCCGGTTGCCCGTGACGTCGTAGGCGTAGGTGTGCCAGTACGGCGCGGGACCGGCGAGTCCGGTCTTGGTCGGCGCCGTGGAGCACACGCCGTTGCCGGGCGTCCACGCCTCGGTCAGCCGGTTCAGGTGGTCGTAGGTGAAGCACTGGTTGTCCGGCACCTGACCGGTCGGTGCGTCGGTGATGGCGGTGATCCGGCCGACGGCGTCGTAGGTGTAGCCGACCTTGGCCTGCATCGGGTTGGCCAGCTCGGCGTCCACGATGGATTCCTTGAGCCGCCGGGTGCCGTCCTCGAAGTAGTTCGAGATCCACGCCCGCTTGCCCACCGCCGACCCGAGCGTCATGCGCTGGATCTCGCCATAACGCGTGTAGTCGGTCTGCGACGCGAGGAACACCGTGGTGTTGCTGTCGCCGCCATTGGTCTGCATCGGGCGACCGAAGTCGTCATAGGTGTGCAGCACGGTCTCGCTGTCCAGCACACCCGCCTTCGGCAGGGCCTCGCCCGCAAGTGATCCATCCGGGTTGTAGCCGAACACGGTGATGTAGGTGCCCGCGAGTTTGCCCTCGGACGCCGGGATCGTGATCTCCAGTGCGCCCGGCTGGTAGAGCTGGTTGTAGTTCGGCACCTTCGTCACGTACGCGTTGCCCGTGCCGTCGTAGCGGGTCGACGAGGCGAGCATCCCGACACCCTTGTACGCGGTGTCGTAGTCCCACTTCACCCGCAACTGGCCGGTGAGACTGCCGCTGTGCAGCGTCTTGACCCGACCGAGCGAGTCGTAGTCGCGGACCAGGGTGCGGCCCAACGAGTCCGTGCTGGTCAGGCGCTGGCCAGCGTCGTCGAACGTGGCCGTGGTCGTGCCGGTGTCCGGGTCGTCCACGCGGACTACGCGGCCACGCAGGTCGTAGTACTTGGTCCAGGTGTTGCCCGCCGGGTCGGTGACCGTCTTCGGCTGCCCGGTGGTCGTGTACGTGTACGTCGTGGTGTCGTGCGCCCCGGTCGGCGTCGGCCCGGAGTGCTGCCACAACTGGGAGGTGAGGCCGAGCGCGTTGGTGATCACCGTCGTCGGCGTCCCGCCGGCCGGCGGCGTGGTGTAGACGCGGTCACCGCCGTAGCCGGTGGTGGTGCGCCACTTCTCCGCGCCGTTCACCCGGAACACCGACGCCGTCGCCCGCCCGGCCTGGTCGTACTCGGTCGTGGTCGTGGCGGGAACGGCATTGTCCGCGGCGTCCCACAGCTCGGTGTCGAGCGCTCCGGAGTTGTAGAACGGGTCGGACGCCTTCCACGCCCGGCCGTGCGTGTCGTAGCGGATGTCGGTGATCAACCGCCCGCCGCCCGCCGCGGGGGCCTGCGACTGCCGGGGCCGGAGCAGGCCGTCGTAGAGCTGGACCGACGAGGTGCTGACGCCGTTGGGTCCGATGGCCTTGGTGGTCACGGCGATCGGGCCGTCGGCGCGGATCAGGTAGGTGTAGTTCACCGACGGGGTCTGGGCCCGCGTCCGGTTGGCTGCCCATCCGTCGGTGAGTCGGCCGAGCGCGTCGTAGACGCTCTCGGTGACCCGCAGGTTGACGTCGGTCGTCTTCACCGGCACGCCCCACGCGGGCTCGAACTCGGTGTTCGACACGTGGTTGGCGGGGTTGGTGGTGGTCACCTTGGTGACCGGGCCGCCGGTGGTCGGCGTGTACGCGGTCTTGGTGACGCGGTTGAGCGCGTCGGCGACGGTCAGCGGGCGACCGTACTGGTCGTAGGTCGCGGTGGAGGTCGTCACGTACACCGGGTCGGAGCCGGTCTCATGCGCCTTGACCTGGTCGGTCCTGGTGACGTCGCCCTTGGTCGGCGCGACGCCGAACGCCTGGCCGTCGTAGTGGGTGCGCAGGTCCGAGATGAGGTCGTCCGGGTAGACGGCCTGCTGGTCGCACGGCTTCGCGACCGTCTCCACCCGCGACGGCAGCAGCGCGAGCCCCGAGGTGGTATTGCGGACGTAGGTCGTACGGGTGCAGCGTGCGGTGGACACTTCGGCCACGTCGGCGCGACGGTCCGCCACGGTCGGCAGGCCCAGGTCGTCGAACTCGTTGGTGGTACGGCCGATCCGCCAGCCGCGCCCGTTGTCCAAGGCGGTGTAGGACTCGTTCTTGGCCGTGCCGATCCAGTACGACTTGAGGACGCCGCGGGTCGCGGTCGGCCCGCGCCAGGCTGGCCACGACAAGCTCTTGCCCAGGGCAGGACCGGTTTCGCCGTCGAACGAGGTCTGCTCGTACGAGTAGCCCGCGAGCCAGTCCTCGTCGTCCCGCTCGTTGCCCTGCGAGTCGGCGACGGTGACCGACCGGGTGGCGCCGCCGGGCAACCGGTCGCCCTTCATGTCCCGGTGGAACCGCTGTTCGCCCATGGTCTTCGGGCCGTCGGACCCGTCGCCCTTCCGGGTCCGGACCCGCTTGAACCCGCGGAACTCGTTGTATGTGCCCGTTTTCGAGCTTGGGCTGGCGGAGGGGGCTTTGGCGCGGAGACGGGGAACTCCTGGTAGATCGGACGGTGTCTATGCGCCGTTCCACCAGGAGTTCCGTTGTTGTCGTGCCCGATGCCCGCGGGCGGTTCGACCGCGGGTGCCCCGTGCTGCCGCCTGGCCGTCTCCCACCAGCCCACTCGACGGGCAAGGCGGTAACCCACCGATGTCACCGACGCCCAGTGGGCCCAACCCGATCCGCTGTTGCCCGATCCGGCGTGCCTCGCCGGTCGGGGCGGGCGGTGGGAGAAGCACTGCCGCCGGGTGATCGTGGACGCGATCCTGCACGTGGTCGACAACGGCATCAAGTGGCGTGCCCTACCCGTGGGGAGCAATCAGAACAAATCAGACACGCCCCGGGCCGGGATGCGCATCCACAGGACTTCCACGGCAACCCGACCGGACACCGCACAGGCATCGGGTTCCGCCCGCCCGGGAGATCCCGCCCCGGGCAGACTTCGACTCAAAGAGAGTCCAATTAGGACTGTTTCGCGGCGGCTAGTTGTCGACCTTGACCTTCGCCCCGTGCGACTGTTCCGGCGACACGACCCAGGCATAGGCCTCCGCGAGGAGGTGCACGCCGGCGGCCGTGTTCGTGATCGGTGCCTGCTTGGTGATGTTCCGCAGCAGGGCGGCCTTCGCCGACCGGCGCAGGGTTTCCAGGTCGTTGCCGGTGAGGTCCTCGGTTTTGCTCATGATCTCACGGTACGAAGTGCCGGTCCCGGTGGTTCCCGAGCTGCGGAGCTTCACCTGGACGTGTACCGCCCCGGGCCGGTTCAGGCCGACTCGGCGGCGATGCGGGCGACGACCTCCGGCAGGAGTCGGTGCTCGGCGGCGAGCACCCGCGCCGCCAGGCTCTCGGCCGTGTCGTCGGGCAGCACGGGCACCTCGTGCCGGGCGATGACCTCGCCGGCGTCGTACTCGGCCGTGACGTAGTGGATCGACGGGCCCGTGACCCGGTCGCCGGACGCGAGGACCGCCTCGTGGACGGCCGACCCGAACATGCCCTGCCCGCCGTGGCGCGGCAGCAGCGCGGGGTGGATGTTGATGATCCGGTTCCCGTGGGAGGCCAACGTGCGCGGGCCGAGTTTCTTCATGTACCCGGCCGTCACCACCAGGTCGACGGAGCGGGCGGTCAGCTCCTCGACCAGTGCCGCGTCGAGTTCCTCGGCGGTGGCGTGCGTGTGCGACGACAAGTGGCGGTGGGGAATCTCCTGCTCGCGGGCGTAGGCCAGCGCCTGGGAGCCGCTGTTGTTACTCACCACGAGGCCGATCTCGAACCCGGCGCCGGGCCGCAGCGACGCCTCGTGCAACGCCCTGAAGTTGGATCCCGTGTGGGAGACCAGGACCGCCACTCTGAGTCGTGCCACGACCACACCCTTCCCACTGCTTCCCCGTAACGGGTGACAGGGTATCGACTCCGTGATCACGGTCGACCGTCGATCTCGCGGCGTTAGCCTGTCGCCATGAGCCGAACCGGACTGGCCGCCGATCTCCACCGCTACCTCCAGGAGTCCCGTGACCGCCTGCTCGCCGCCCTGGACGGGCTGTCCGAGTACGACATCCGCCGCCCGGCGACCCCGAGCGGCACCAACCTCCTCGGTCTGGTCAAGCACCTGGCCGGGATCGAGTTCGGTTACCTCGGCGACTCGGTCGGCCGCCCGGCACCGGTCCGGCTGCCCTGGGTCGAGGACGGGTCCATCTGGGACAGTGCGGACATGTGGGCGACGGCCGAGGAGACCCGCGAGGACCTGGTCGCCCTGTACCGGCGGGCGTGGCGGCACACCGACGAGTCGCTCGACCTGCTCGGCCTGGACGCGCCGGCCGAAGTCTCGTGGTGGGCCGAGGACAAGCGCCGGACCACGTTGGGTTCCCTGCTCGTGCGCACCACGGCCGAGACCGCGCAGCACGCCGGGCACGCCGACATCGTCCGCGAGATGATCGACGGCCGCGGCGGCGCCGACCACGACGACCTCGGCGACGCCGACTGGTGGACCGGTTACGTCGACCGCATCCAGCGCGCGGCCGACCACCACCGCTAGGCCGGGGCGAGCACGCAGAACCCGTTGCCCTCGGGGTCGGTCAGCACCGTCCACGGCACTTCGCCCTGACCGCCGTCGAGGTCGGCGGCGCCGAGGGCACGTAGCCGCGCCACCTCGGCCGCCTGGTCGTCGTCCGGGTACGGCGCGAGGTCGAGGTGGAGGCGGTGGTGGTCGGAACTGTCGGGAGTACGCAGGAACTCCAGGTAGGGGCCGACACCCGCCGCCGAGCGCAGCCGGGCGTAGTCGTCGCCGACTTCGTGCGTGGTCCAGTCCGTAGCCGCACCCCAGAACCGGGCCATGGCCCGCGGATCGGCGCAGTCGACGACCACGGCGGCGATCGGCCCGGTGTCCTGGTAGACCGGCCGTGGCTCCAGCACGCAGAAGACATTGCCCTCGGGATCGGCCAGCACCGTCCACGGCACGTCGCCCTGACCGATGTCGGCGTGGGTCGCGCCCGACTCCACCAGACGTGCCACCAACTCGACCTGGTGGGCGGCGGAGGTCGTGGCGAGATCCAGGTGCACGCGCCCCCGCACCGCTTCGGGGTCCGGCACGGCGATCACGTCGATGCTCACGGCCACCGGGTCCGGCCAGGCGAATCCCGCCGGGTGGACAGGGGTGGCACCGCCCGCGGAACCGACCACGGCCCAGCCGAGCGCCGCGGCCCAGAACCGGCCGAGCGCCGCGTCGTCCCGGGCCTTGAGGTTCACCTGCACCAGCCGAAGCGCCATGCGCGCGACCCTATCGACCTACAACCCCGCGGACGACAGGGAATCCAGCAACGCCTTCTTCCGGTGGTGCTCGGATTTCAGGCGTTCCAGGTACGCGGCGAAGTCGACACCGCAGCGTTCGTGCAGCCCGCGCAACCTGACCAACAGCGCGGCGGCTTTCCGGTAGCCCTCCGGCGTCTTGGCCGCGATCGCGCCGTCGATCTCGTACTCGAAGATCGGCGCGGCCTGGGCCGGGTGGGTCCGCGCCCGGTGGCGTGCCACCAGGAACCACTGCACGGGACCGCACCCGAACTCGTGGGCCGCCGCCCAGGCCCCGTCGAAGTCGCCGGCCGCGACCATGATCTCCACGAGGGTCCGGCCACCCTCGGTCGCCGCGCGGCGGCGCAACAGCGCGAACGCGCGCTTCCGGGCGTAGTCCACCGCATCGAGCGGTTCGGCGGCGGCGAGCAGCACGCGGAACCGGAACTCGTCGGGCTGTTCCTCGAACGCCGCCCAGCAGCCCGCCGCCGCCTCGCGGTCCGGGTCGGTGCCGGGTTCCAGGTCACGCAGCGCGTCGGCGAGTTCGCGGCGCGCGGGCGTGGCGTCGAGCAGACCGCGCCGCAGCCGCGACGCCGCGTCCGCGTTCCGGCCGACGGCCCGCAGCTCCTCGGCGATGCGCAGGTAGCGGCCGGCGTCCTGACCCCGCGCGTACTCCGCCACCTTCGCGTCCACGTCGCCGACGATCTCCCGCAGGTAGACGTCCCGCAGTGGTCCGGCCACCAGCCGTCCGTACTCGTCCAAGCCCTCGTCGCCGAGCGCGTCCGCCAACCCGGCGACCGCGATCTCCGGGAAGTCCGGTGCGTCGCGCTGGACACCCAGCAGCCATCGGGCGAACTCGGCGGGGTCCGCGGCGGGGAGCTTCGCGAGCACGTGCACAGTCCGCGTGACGGTGTCGTGCACGGAATCCCGGAGGGTCTCGTTCTTCGTCCTGAGCCGACGGGACACGAGGTTGGCCAGTGCCCGCCGCGCGAGGACGGCCGCCGTCGCCGGGTGGTCGACGGCCAGGGTTTCCAGGGTGCCCAGGACGTCTTCCGCCGCACGCACGACTCGAACCAGGTCGCGTGCGCTCGTCGGGCGTAAGGCGTCCACGGTGTCGTACAGCTCTTCGGGGCGTGGTCCGGCGGAACCGAGCGCGCGTCGGCTCAGCAGCAGTCGTACCTCGTCGTCGCGTGCGGCCAGACCCAGTACCAGGTCCACGAGCCCCTCGCGTGGCACGCCGTCGAGGTAGGCACGCAGGTCCACCTCGGGTTCGGACTCCGGTTCGGGTCGGGTCGCGAGCGCCACGAGACCCACGGCCACGCAGTGCTTGCAGAAGTTGCCCAACTGGCCCCAGGGGCACGAACAGTCGGCGGCCAGCCGGCGGCCCTTGCGCCACAACCGCACCGTGTACTCGTCGGTGCCGGTCACCGCGGCGACCACCTCCGTCGCCGACCGGGTGAGTCCCTCGACCCGGTCGACGTACCCCAATCCCCGCGAGTACCAGGTATCCCCCGCGTTGCGCCGTAACTCGGCGTCGTCGAACCACACCACGGAGCCATCCAACCAGCGGAACGAGGCGGGTAGTGGAACGGCGGACCGGTAGCCGTGCGAGGACCCGAAGGAGGAAACGTGGCCCAGACCGTCGCCGATTACCTGGTCCAGCGCCTGCGCGACCGGGACGTCCGCCGAGTCTTCGCCTACCCCGGCGACGGCATCAACGGCATCGTGACCGCGTTCGGCCGTCGCAGGAGCGCGGCGACCCCGTCGGGACGGACCCCCGGCGGCCGGCCGATTCACGCAGTCTCGTCAGGTCCATGGCGGACGTGGACCCGGCGCGTGGTCACCGAAGCGGACGTCCCCCGGTGGTGTGCTACCGCCGGGGTGGTGGTGCGGGCGCCAGAGGTCGTCGCCGAGCCGCTCGACCCGGTAGTGCTGCCGGCTCCGGGCGTGCGCGCCGGTCCGCAGCGGGACGGGCTCGACGAACCCGTCGCCGAGGCCGCCGTCCACGATCCAGCGCGCGCCGTCGAGCGCGACCAGCAGCGGCATGGGGTTGCGCCAGGCCGAATCGCCGCGCGACTCGCGTTCGATCGCGCCGCGCACAGCCGTGACGTCGAAGCCCAACGCCCGCAACAGCAGGAAGAACAGGGCGTGCTTCTCGTAGCGGAAGCCGCCGCGGCGCCTGGTGACGATCTTGTCGACGAGGTCGTCCGCCGCGAGCGAGAGCGGTACCCGCAGTTGGATGTCGATGTTCTCGTACGACACGGAACCGGTCATCGCCCGTTGCAGGACCCGCAAGCCCGCCAGGTCGGGCCGGACGTCCGGCGACACCCCGAGCCGTGCACGTCCATGCCACTCCCTGTCCGCCGTCGACGGACAGCGTCCCGGACTACGGTGGGACCTCGTACGGAATGAGGGGGCGCGGATGCGGGAACGGGCGGTGCTGCTCGTGACGGGGATCCAGGCGGCGGGCAAGTCGACCGTGGCCCAACTGCTGGCCGAACGCCTCGACGACGCCGTGCACCTGCGCGGCGACCTGTTCCGCCGCATGATCGTCACCGGCCGCGCGGACATGACCCCCGACCCGAGCCCGGAGGCCGTCCGGCAGTTGCGCCTGCGCCACCGGCTGACGGCGGACGTGGCGGACGCGTACTTCGAGGCGGGGTTCACCGTCGTGGCTCAGGACGTGGTCCTGGGCGACCACCTGACCGACCTGGTGACGTCGATCCGCTCCCGGCCGTTGCTCGTGGTCGTGCTGGCCCCGAGCCCGGCTGCGGTGGCGGCCCGCGAGGCGGGGCGGGGGAAGAACAGCTACGACGAGTGGACCGTCAACCTCCTGGACCAGGGCCTGCGCACCGAGACCCCGCGCATCGGTCTCTGGCTGGACACCTCGGACCAGACCCCGGAGGAGACGACGACCGAGATCCTCGCCCGCGCGTGGACCGAGGCCCGAATCTCTTACGATCACCTTGAGTAGCCATCCGGGAGTCGATCGCCGGAGGCCCGAGATGGAGGAGGCGTCCTGCGCACACGGTGTCGAGCAATGGTTGATCACCGTCTGGCGAGCCGCATCGGGAATCGCCGACACCACGGGCCCTCGGCAGCCGTGAATAGACCCCGGATCGTCGCCGCCGTCCTGCTCGTGGTCGCCGTCGGAGCCACGCAGGCGTCCTGCGCGAAGCCCGCCCTCACCGTGACCGCGACGTCCACCTCGGCCTCGATGTCGGCGATCACTCCCGCGCTCGACCTGTTCGGCACCGCGGTCGCCCAAGACCTGACCGGACTGCCCGACGACGTCCAGGCCGAGAACGTACGAGTGCTCATCTACCGGGCGACGGCGGTCGTCAGGGAGCTGCGGAGGCGCCCGGACGCAGACCGCGTCCAGGAAGGCATCGCGCTGGGCGACGCCGTCTCGGAACTGTCCTCCCTCGACCGGCTCGACCCGGCCAACCGACAACGGATCATCGACGCCGCACGGGCCCTCGACCGTTGGCTGCGCGAGACGGTTCCCGGGTACCCGCCGACGATCACACCGACGATCGGCTGACATCCGCCCGTTCGTGACGGGTGTCGGGTGGCACCGGCGGGCGCGGCGAGTCGATACGATCCCGGGTCGACGTACCGCCGGACGAACAGTCGAAAGGACGAACGTGGAAACGCGCGAGTTCCAGTCAGAGGCGCGTCAGCTACTCCGGCTGATGATCCACTCGATCTACTCGAACAAGGACACGTTCCTGCGCGAGTTGGTCTCCAACGCCTCGGACGCGCTGGACAAGCTGCGGCTCGAGACGTTCCGCGACAAGGACCTGGTCGCGGACACCTCCGACCCGCACATCGCCCTGGAGGTCGACGCCGACGCGCGCACCCTCACGGTGCGCGACAACGGCATCGGCATGGACCGGGACGAGGTCGTGGAACTCATCGGGACCATCGCGCGGTCCGGCACGGCCGAGTTCCTCAAGAAGCTCGAGCAGAGCCGCGACCAGGAGCTGATCGGCCAGTTCGGCATCGGCTTCTACTCGACGTTCATGGTCGCCGACAAGGTCACGCTGGTGACCCGGCGCGCGGGCACCGACCAGGGCGTGCGGTGGGAGTCCACGGGCGAGAGCACCTACACCATCGAGGACGTCGACGACGCGCCGCAGGGCACCGCCGTCACGCTGCACCTCAAGCCCGCCGACGACGAGGACAACCTCGCCGACTACACGTCGACGGCCAAGCTCACCGACATCGTCAAGCGGTACGCGGACTTCATCACGTGGCCCGTGCGCCTGGACGGCGAGGAGAAGCCGCTCAACTCGCGCAAGGCCCTGTGGGCGCGGCCCGCCTCCGAGGTGACCGAGGAGGAGTACGCCGAGTTCTACCGGCACCTCAGCCACGACTGGAACAAGCCGCTCGACACGATCCTCATGCGCGCCGAGGGCTCGTTCGAGTACCAGGCCCTCCTGTTCCTGCCGTCGCGGGCGCCGCTGGACCTGTTCATGCGCGAGCGCAAGCGCGGCGTGCAGCTCTACGTCAAGCGGGTCTTCATCATGGAGGACTGCGAAGAGCTGATGCCGGAGTACCTGCGCTTCGTGAAGGGTGTCGTCGACGCGCAGGACCTCTCGCTCAACGTCTCCCGCGAGATCCTCCAGCAGGACCGCCAGATCCAGCTCATGCGCCGCCGGCTGGTCAAGAAGGTGCTGTCCACGGTCAAGACGCTCCAGGCCGACCGGCCCGAGGACTACGCCACGTTCTGGCGCGAGTTCGGCGCGGCGGTCAAGGAGGGCCTGCTCTCCGACCCCGACAACCGCGCCACGATCCTGGGCATCGCCTCGTTCGACTCCACGCACGACCAGGACGCGCAGACCACGCTGGCCGCGTACGTGGAACGGATGAAGGACGACCAGACCGACATCTACTACATGACCGGCGGCACGCGGGCCGCGATCGAGAACTCGCCGCACCTGGAGGCGTTGCGCGCCAAGGGGTACGAGGTGCTCGTGCTCACCGACCCGATCGACGAGATGTGGGTCGACGCGGTCGACGAGTTCGAGGGCAAGGCGTTCCGCTCGATCGCCAAGGGCCAGGTCGACGTGCAGAGCGACGACGAGAAGTCCGCCGCCCAGGAGCGCGGCAAGGACTTCGCCGACCTGCTCGCGTGGCTGACCACGACCTTGGCCGACCACGTCAAGGAGGTCCGGCTCTCCACCCGCCTGACCACCTCGCCCGCGTGCGTCGTCGGCGACTCGCACGACCTGAGCCCGACCCTGGAGAAGATGTACCGGGCGATGGGCCAGGAGTTCCCGCCGGTGAAGCGGATCCTGGAGATCAACCCGGACCACGCCCTGGTCGCCGGGCTGCGGGAGCGGTTCGCCGCGGACGCGGACCACTCGGCGATCACGGGCACGGCCGAACTGGTGTACGGCATGGCCGTGCTCGCCGAGGGTGGCGACCTGCCCGACCCGGCCCGGTTCGTGCGACTGCTGTCCGAGCAGCTCCAGCGCGCGCTCTGACGGACGTCCGGGGCCTCCGCACGCCGGAACGCGGAGGCCCCGGGCGGTTCGCCGCGCCGGCGGCGGGTTCCGGACGCTTCCGGCGCCTGACGGCGGCAGGTCCCCGGGCTTCCACACCACCCGCCGTGACCGGGCGGTGGTCCGACGCACAGCCGTGCTGACCGGTAGGGTTCGCGCATGGACCGGCGTGAACGCAGGAAGCGGGAGACACGACAGCGCATCGTGGACACCGCCATCCGGCTGTTCGCCGAGCAGGGCTACGAGCGCACGACCGTGGTGCAGATCGCCGAGGCGGCGGACGTGGCCACGAAGACGTTCTTCAACTACTTCCCCAGCAAAGAGGACGTCCTCTTCGACGACGGCGGCCCGCGAATCGACCACATGCTCGCGATCGTCGCGAGCCGGGGCCCGGACGAGTCGCTGCCGGACGTGCTGCTGCGCGCTCACGACGAGCTGATCACCGAGTACCGGCCGGGACCGGAGTTGGCGAAGCTGTTCACCGAACTGGTGACGACGGTGCCCGCGATCCAGTCCCGGATGCTGCGCGTGGCGTTCGAGGCCCAGCGCCGGATGGCCACCGCGCTGGTCGAGCGGTACCCGGACGAACTCGACGCGATCAGCGCCGCCGCCGTGGTGGGCGCGATCGTCGGCGCCACGCACGCGGTCGCGCTCACCAGTTACGAGCTGGGCCAGTCCGGAGACGAGTACCGGGAATCGCTGGTGCGCGGCATCGGGATCGCGTTGCGCGGGTTGACACCGCCGAGGCGTTGAAGGTGCCCGTCGGCGATTTCGTCGCGGCGGGTCGGACGGCCGGCAAACGCCGGGCCACCGGCGGCTGTACCGGATTACGAGACACCGACGAACCGAATAAAAACGGAGGGTTCCGCCGACAGAGTCCCAGGTCAGCAAGTGTCTTCCCCGCGCACGCGGGGGTGTTCCCCCGGCCAACCCATCGACACCGCCAGCCTCGCCGTCTTCCCCGCGCACGCGGGGGTGTTCCCGGCTCAACCACGTGCGGTGCGCGCTTGCCACGGTCTTCCCCGCGCACGCGGGGGTGTTCCGTCCACCACCAGGTCGCCGTCGCGCGCATGCCCGTCTTCCCCGCGCACGCGGGGGTGTTCCCAGGTCGACTTCGCGCGCGGTGCGGGCGATCACGTCTTCCCCGCGCACGCGGGGGTGTTCCCCGTCGGCAAGGCCGCTGACGAGCAGACCGGCGAGTCTTCCCCGCGCACGCGGGGGTGTTCCGTCCAGAATGGTCGGAGTCGAGCTGACGATCAGGTCTTCCCCGCGCACGCGGGGGTGTTCCCACCAGCGCCCAGTTCTCCGCGACGATTCCGTTGTCTTCCCCGCGCACGCGGGGGTGTTCCCTCGTCGACCGCGCTCGCCAAGCGCGCCCGCATGTCTTCCCCGCGCACGCGGGGGTGTTCCGTCGACCGCGCAGGCGATGTCGCCGCAGTTGGGGTCTTCCCCGCGCACGCGGGGGTGTTCCCCCGGCGCGCTTGCTCGCCGCAGTCGGTGAGGCGTCTTCCCCGCGCACGCGGGGGTGTTCCCGGCAAGGACTGCCTTCACGTCGTCTCGGAGTGGTCTTCCCCGCGCACGCGGGGGTGTTCCCGCGGCACCTCCTCGACCGGCAAGACCGGGCGCGTCTTCCCCGCGCACGCGGGGGTGTTCCCGCTGACCTGTGGGTCGCCGACGTCGTCGACGAGTCTTCCCCGCGCACGCGGGGGTGTTCCCTGCCCGCCATCAGCAGGTCGTTCCGGGATCGCGTCTTCCCCGCGCACGCGGGGGTGTTCCGCTCGCCGCCGCCCTGGCCGCCCAGCACGCCCGGTCTTCCCCGCGCACGCGGGGGTGTTCCGTCCACGTCCTGCCCGTAGAGCAGGGTGTCTTCCCCGCGCACGCGGGGGTGTTCCCTTCTCGGTGAGTGCCGTTTCCTGGCGCTTCAAGTCTTCCCCGCGCACGCGGGGGTGTTCCGCCGCATTTGCCGTCCTCGTAGGCGATACGCAGGTCTTCCCCGCGCACGCGGGGGTGTTCCCGCGGTCGAGGAGATCGTGGTGTCCGAGACGGACGTCTTCCCCGCGCACGCGGGGGTGTTCCCGCGCCTGGTGGCTGCACCTGCCCGTCGCACTGGTCTTCCCCGCGCACGCGGGGGTGTTCCGAACTGGTCGACGAACTCGTCCGGGGTCATGCCGTCTTCCCCGCGCACGCGGGGGTGTTCCCGCCGGGCGGTCCGGGCGCGACGACCGGGTCGCGGTCTTCCCCGCGCACGCGGGGGTGTTCCCGCGCCCTCATGCTGCCCGCCGTCCGACCAGATGTCTTCCCCGCGCACGCGGGGGTGTTCCCTCCATGCGGTTGCGGACCTCGCGGACCAGACGGTCTTCCCCGCGCACGCGGGGGTGTTCCCGGGCGCGGGCGGATGGGCCACGCGCGGTCGATGTCTTCCCCGCGCACGCGGGGGTGTTCCCCCGACGGACTGGTCCTGGCCGACAGTCCCACCTGTCTTCCCCGCGCACGCGGGGGTGTTCCCCGCCACGCCCACCACCTGGGCCGGGCCCACTACGTCTTCCCCGCGCACGCGGGGGTGTTCCCAACAGTCGCGCCGAGGTCCCCACCGCCAACCGGTCTTCCCCGCGCACGCGGGGGTGTTCCCGGCCGGACAATCTCGAACTCCTGCCAGTCCAAGTCTTCCCCGCGCACGCGGGGGTGTTCCGTCACGCAGCAGCGCGTTGATCGGCCGTCCGAGGTCTTCCCCGCGCACGCGGGGGTGTTCCCCGGCGACCCAAGGTGTATGACCTGCTCATCCCGTCTTCCCCGCGCACGCGGGGGTGTTCCGCACAGGTGCCATCGAGTTGCTGTCCGCGCCCGGTCTTCCCCGCGCACGCGGGGGTGTTCCCGGGCGCACGAACTCCCGCCGGTACCCGACCAGGTCTTCCCCGCGCACGCGGGGGTGTTCCCTGCTCGACCGGCTCGACGCCATGCAGTCCTACGTCTTCCCCGCGCACGCGGGGGTGTTCCCATCTGCCCGGCCCCGCCATCAACAAAGGCAGGGTCTTCCCCGCGCACGCGGGGGTGTTCCCACGAGCCGTTCGCCGTCGCGGCGTCCGCCGAAGTCTTCCCCGCGCACGCGGGGGTGTTCCCTCGCCGAGGAGACCGGGATCGCCGTCCCCGGCCGTCTTCCCCGCGCACGCGGGGGTGTTCCCCCCACGACGTGTTCCCGATCGAGCTGACCGCCGTCTTCCCCGCGCACGCGGGGGTGTTCCGGCCGAACCTGCGGAACGTGGAGCACCGCTCCTGGTCTTCCCCGCGCACGCGGGGGTGTTCCCTGGCCGACGCTGGCCCAGCGGATCGGCAAGCCCGTCTTCCCCGCGCACGCGGAGGTGTTCCGCCCCGCAAGGTGTTCGTCAACTCCATGTCCGAGTCTTCCCCGCGCACGCGGGGGTGTCCCGGCGAGGTTGCCGACCTCGTAGTGCAGAGGCACGTCTTCCCCGCGCACGCGGGGGTGTTCCCCCTGCGCTGCGCCTGGGTCCCGATCTTCTTGTCTTCCCCGCGCACGCGGGGGTGTTCCCGTGATCATGAGGTCGTCGGCCTGGCGCAGCGTGTCTTCCCCGCGCACGCGGGGGTGTTCCGGGTCAGCCGAGGGGGTCTCATGGACCGGTTCCGTCTTCCCCGCGCACGCGGAGGTGTTCCCGTCAGCCTGATCCCCGACGGCACCGTCCTCGCGGTCTTCCCCGCGTACGCGGAGTGTTCTGCTTGTTTACACCACCATGCTCGGCGGCATGCTGTTCTCCCCGCGCATTCGGGGGTGTCTTGACGCATGACCGCGAGAACCGGCGTGGTCAGCGCGGGACGATGCCGTCGAGGACGGTGGAGACCAAGCGATCCACGAAGGACGGATCGACGGACTCCGGCAGCGGGGCGTTGCGGTACAGGTGGGGCATGACCAGTTCGTGGCACGCGCCGATGAGGAGGGTGGCTACGATCTCCAGGTCGACCCCGACGGCCACCTCCCCCCGTGCCCGCTCCCGTTCCAGGTAGCCGACCACCGCAGCACGCAACCCCAGCCCGGCCACCAGCGGGTTGGGCAGGGCGTCGAAACGGGCCATCACCTCCGGACTGCCCACCAGGCCGACGAACGCCGGGAGCATCACGATGTGGACGGCCAGCGCGTGCGTGACGAGCGCTTTCAGGTTCTCCGCCAGGGTGCCGTCCAACGTCGGACTGCCGTGGGACCGGTCCACGGCACTCACGTGCGCGTGCAACGCGAGCGCGAGCAACTCCTCCTTGTCGGAGAAGTGGTTGTAGAGGGCCCCCGCCGCCACTCCCGCCTCGCGCGCGATGTCCCGGACCGTCAAGCCGGCCGTGCCACGCGTGGAGATCAGGCGTTGCGCCGAGGTGATCAGGTCTTCGCGCACGGCGGCGGTGCGGCGGGGTGTCATGACGGCGAATCGTAGGCGTCAGGAGGCGGTGACGAGCCAGGCGTTGCCCAGCAGCCGCACGCCCTCCGGTCCGGCGTGCGGCGCGAGGGCGGCGGCCACGGCGTCCCGGACGTGGGACGTGTCCTCGCCCAGCGCGTGGCGGACCGGGCCCCAGGCGAGCAGGAACGCGGTCGCGTCGGCCACGTCGGCGCCCCACCACTGCGGCTCGTCGACCGCGGCCACACCGATGTCGGTGAAGCCGGCGTCGGTCAGCGTCCGGCGGACCACGTCGGGGTCGGACAGCGACAGCGGACCCGAACCGTCCGGGCCGACCGGGCTGGGACCGCCGATCGCGCGCAGCACGGGACCGAGGTCGCCCAGGCCGCGGATGCACAGGAACGCCAGGCGTCCGCCCGGTCGCAGTGCGCGGCGGACGTTGGCGAACGCGGCGACCGGGTCGGCGTAGAACATGACGCCGAAGCGGCTGAGGACCACGTCGTAGGAGTCGGCGGCGAACGGGTGCACCTGCACGTCGCCCTGCTCGAAGGTGACGTTGTCGACGCCTTCCGCCTGGGCGCAGGACCGGGCGCGGGCGAGCATCGGGGCCGACAGGTCCACGCCGGTCGCGTGGGCGCCCCGGCGGGCGGCGAGGCGGGTGACCTGGCCGTTGCCGCAGCCGAGGTCGAGCACGCGGTCGCCCGCGCCGACCGCGGCCAGCAGGTGCGGGTTGTACGCGCCGTTCAGCGCGTCGTACCGGTCGTGGTTGTCGGCCCAGTGCGTGCCCTCGTAGCCGTTCCACGCTTCGGACTGGTGCGTGTTGACGATCTCGGTCATCGTGCCCTCCCGGCGGTGAACAAGCGTTCATGAACAACTGTTCACGACGGTCGCGGCCGTGTCAAACGCTCGATGGGATGATCACCTCATGTGGGAAGAGGTGACCGTGGGCATGTCCGGCGCCTCCGTGCGTCGTCGCGGCGGCGTGTACCGGAAGGAGTCGGCCGATCTCGACCTGGTCGGCGAGGGTCGGCGCCTGGTCTGGCTGCGCGAGCACGGCATCCCGGCCGCCGAGGTGCTGGAGTGCGCACCCGGCCTGCTGGTCACCGCGGCGGTGCCCGGTCGCACCGCGGCCGACCCGTGGGCCGCCGACCTGCGACCACGCGTGGTCGACGCGCTCGCCGACCTGACCCGCCGGCTGCACGCGCTGCCGGTGGACGACTGCCCGTTCGACCGGCGCCTCGCGGTGACCGTGCCGGAGGCGCTCGCCGCCGACGTGGACCTCGACGACCTGGACGAGGAACGCCGCGGGTGGAGCCGGGACCGGCTCGTCGCGGAACTGCTCGCGACCACGCCCGACGGCGAGGATCTTGTGGTGTGCCACGGCGACCTGTCGCTGCCCAACGTGCTGTTCGACCCGGACACCTGCCGGGTGACCGGCGTGGTGGACACCGGCCGGCTGGGTGTCGCCGACCGGTGGACCGATCTCGCCATCGCCACGCGTTCGCTCGCGGGCGATCTCAACCCCGACTACGGCCCGGTCTACGCGGACCGGTACCTGCACCGCTACGGCATCTCACCGGACGCGGCCAAGTCGGACTTCTACCGGCTGCTCGACGAGTTCTGCTGAGCCACGAGCCGACCGCCCACCAAGCCCACCCGCCGCCGCACGCCGATGCCCGACAGGAACCGTTCGTCGTGGCTGACCACGACGAACGCACCCCGGTAGGCGTTGAGCGCCTGCTCCAACTGCTCGACGCTGACCAGGTCCAGGTTGTTCGTCGGCTCGTCGAGCAGCAGCAGGTGCGGCGCGGGTTCGGCGAACAGCACGCACGCCAGCGTGGCCCGCAGCCGTTCGCCGCCGGACAGCACGCCCACCGGCAGGTGCGCCCGGGCGCCCCGGAACAGGAAGCGTGCCAGCAGGGTCAGCCGCCGCGACTCGGGCAACGACGGCGCGAACCCGGCGAAGTTCTCCGCGATCGTCCGGTCCGGGTCGAGCAGGTCCAACCGCTGTGACAGGTACGCGACGCGACCGTCCGCGCGGCGGATCGTGCCCTCGTCCGGTACCAGGTCGCCGTCGAGCACGCGCAGCAGCGTGGACTTGCCGCTGCCGTTCGGGCCCGTCAACGCGATCCGCTCCGGGCCGCGCACGGTCAGGTCGACGCCGGCGAGCACGCCGCGGCGGATCCCCTCGCCCTCGAACAGGGTCCGACCGGCGGGGACGGTCGTGTCGGGCAGCTCAAGGGCGATCCGCTTGTCGTCGCGCAGCGCGCGTTCGGCCTCGTCCAGCCTGGCCCTGGCGTCGCCCACCCGTGACGTGTGGGTCTCGTCGGCCCTGCCCGCCGAACGTTGGGCGTTGTTCTTCATGTTCCCCGCGAACAGCTTCGGCAGGCCGGCGTTGCCGAGGTTGCGCGCGGCGTTGCCCGCCCGGCGGGCGGACCGCTCCCGGGCCTGCTGGAGTTCCCGCTTCTCGCGCTTGAGGTCCTGCTCGGCGTTGCGGACGTTGCGCGCGGCGACCTCGCGTTCGGCTTCGACGGTCTCCTGGTAGAGCGTGAAGTTGCCGCCGTAGGAACGGAGGTCGCCGCGTTCCAGCTCGACGATCCGGTCCATCGCGTCGAGCAGCTCGCGATCGTGGCTGACCAGGACCAGGCAACCCGACCAGTGCGCGAGCACGTCGTGCAGGCGGGCCTTGGCGTCGCGGTCGAGGTTGTTGGTGGGTTCGTCGAGCAGCAGCACGTCGGGGCGTTCGAGCAGGCGTGCGGCCAGCCCCAGGGAGACGATCTGCCCGCCGCTGAGCGTGCCGGTCCGCCGGTCCATGGCCAGGTCGCCCAGGCCGAGCCGGTCGAGTTGGGCGCGGGTGCGTTCCTCGACGTCCCACTCCGTGCCGATGGTGGTGAAGTGCTCCTCGCTCGCGTCGCCGGACTCCACGGCGTCGAGTGCGGACAGGATCTCCGCGATGCCGAGGACCTCGGCCACGGTCGCGTCGGCGGTCAGGGGCAGGGTCTGCGGCAGGTAGCCGAACGTGCCGTCCACCGTCGCGGTGCCGGCGGTGGGGCGCAGGTCGCCGGCGATCAGGCGCAGCAGGGTGCTCTTGCCGGCGCCGTTGGGCGCGACGAGACCCGTGCGGCCGGCGGCGAAGGTGCCGGACAGGCCGTCGAAGACGGGGGTGTCGTCGGGCCAGGAGAAGGACAGGTCGGACAGGACGACGAATGCGTCGGACATCGTGGAAGACCTCGGATCGGGATGCGCGATCGCGCGCGGGCGATCGGTCACGGGCAATCGATCATGGGAGATCGGTCGCGCGCGGGGACAGGGGCGACGGGGACATCCAGGGGTGCTTCACCCGGAGATGTCGTCGTCACCTGCCATGTCCGCCTCCTGAGGTCTGGTCCTCGAACTGTAGCAAAGGCGATCCGGGTCGCCGTGGGGGTTCATTCACGGGGTTCCGTGACTTCCGCCGCTTCCCCGACGACCCGGTGTGCCTTCGCGTGTCCTACTCCGCCGATCGGCTGCGTGCCACGAACACCGCGAGCAGCAGCCACACGATCATCACCCCGAAGCCGAACAGCCAGTAGGGGAATGTCCACCCCGAGCCGCTCACACCCAGTGCCACCCAGCCCAGGAGGGACAGCAGGCACAGGACTCCCCAAACGGCGAGTGCCGCGCGCCAGCCCACTGGAATACGTTCCATTTACCCGGACCCCCCGGTTCGTTACGGCAGTTCCTCAGCGCGACCAGATGCCGCCTCGATCACAAGTTAGCAGCACTCGAAATCTATGATCCACGGGACCGGGATCCGACTTTATGCCAATTCAGTGGGAATCTTTTGTGCCGGGGATGAGGAGCCGGGGTCGCTCGCCGCCAGGGCAGACCACCGGAAAGAGCCGTCGCACCCCTCCCCGCATGGCCCGCCTGCGCGAACGTGCGAGTTATGCGTTCGGACACCGCGAGTTGTGCACTCGGAGCACGCGAGTCGTCCGTTCGGACATGCCGAACTACGCGTTCAGGCATGCTGAAATACGCGTTCGGACATCCCGATCGGATGGATTTTCCGATCACGACAAGACGTGCTTGTCCAACACGTCGCGGAAGCGGCGTTGAGCCGGGGTCAACTGGTCGTCGGTGAACACCGGTGGCGTGAAGGCGCGTTCGAGCATGGGGGTCAGGCCGATTTTCTCCGTCGACCGGGCCACGGCCGCGGCTTCCTCCTCCACCTCCTCGAAGGTGGCGGTCCGTCTCAGCAGCGCCTCCACCAGGCAGGCACCGAATCTGTGGTCCAGGTGCGGCAGTGGTTCGTCGGCGAACCAGGCATCGGCGGATTCCGGGTCGCGCAGCGCGGTGCGCACCTCGTCCAACGCCCTGGGGTCGGTGTCCAGCGCCGGCGAGATCGCCGCGTACGCCCGTACCACCGGGTCGGGGTCGGTCAGGGCCTCGTGTGGCGCGATGCCCCAGCACGACAACGTCAACGCCACGCGGACGCGGTCCACCGGTGGCGTGTTCGCCGCCCACGACCGCAGCCGGTCCGCCAGTTCCGTACGCCGGGTCGCCAGTTCCGGCGCGCGGAGCAGGTGGCCGGCCGCCGCCAGGGCGGCCACGCGCACCGGGTCGGCCGGGTCGTCCAGGAACGGGAGCACGGCGTCCACGAGATCGGCGCGCACCGCTCGGCACGCCAACGTGTCGCGGTCGTCGTACTCCTCGAACGCCGCACTGTCGGCGACCACCGCGAGCCACTCCAGCAGCGCCGCGCGCACCGGGCGCACCCGCGGGTCCCACGGGAGGGCGCCCTCGCAGGAGACCGCGGTGCGGGGATCGGCCAGGATGCCCGCCACGAACACGGCGACGGGCGCCGTGGACGAATAGATCGTGCCCTGGTGCAGGACGGCGGCGTCGAGCACGGCCAGTGCCCTCGCCACCGCCTCGGAGTCCTCACTCAGCAACGGGGTCAGCCGGTCGGGCAGGTCGGCCGCGTCGCCGTAGGCGTGCTCCAACCGGGCCCAGGGCGTCATGGCGAGCACCTCGACAGGAGACAACACCCGTGAATCATGCCCGAACACCGGTGGTCACGGGAAGACTCATGATCAGTCCACAGTGGACACACACGGCACGGTCGCGCGCGGTTCGTGTACAGGTGGAGAGGTACGCCGGAGGTGTCCACCGGGAAGTCCCACGAAAGCTGACGACGATGTTCGAACTCTTCACCGACCGCTCCCGCCAGGTCATCGCCCGCGCGCAGGACCAGGCACGGGCCCTGGACCACCCCGCCATCGGCACCGAGCACCTCCTGCTCGCCCTGGTCGCCGAGGACGGCGGGCCCGCCGCACGTGCCCTGACCTCGATCGGATTGACGCACCGGGACCTCGTCCACCGCCTCGGCGGCACGGGGCCGCGACCCGACGGCGGCCCCGTCGCGTCGCACATCCCGTTCACCCCGAGGATGAAACGGGTGCTGGAACTGTCCCTGCGCGAGTCGAAACGGCTCGCCGACCGGTACATCGGCACGGAGCACCTGCTGCTCGGCCTCATCCGCGAGGGCGAGGGCCGCGCCGTCGGGCTGATCGGCGATTCCGGCGTCGACCTGGGCGCCCTGGCCGAACTCGTCGTCCGGTCGAGCACGAGCGAGGAGCCCGACGCCGCCGCCACCCGCGTCCACGTCGTCCGCCACGCGGGCCTCGACGACCACGTGGCCGGGCGGATCGCCGACCGGCTCGACCTGCGCGACCGGCCGACGGCCGTCGTCGCCGACCTGGACGCCGCCGAGGCGGTGATCGTGGTCGTGGGGAAGGACTGGACCACCGCCGCCGACGCCGACGGCCGCACCCGACTGGCGCGGGTGGACGACCCGGTGCACGTCGCGATCGACACCGCGCTGCGCCGAGGCCTGCGGACGGTCGTGGCGCTGGTCGACGACCAGCGCGCGCCGGCTGCCGACGACCTGCCGGAACCGTTGCGCGGTCTGGTGTCGGCGCCGGTCGTCGAGCTGCGCTACGAGACGTTCCACGACAACCTCGACGCGTTGATCGACGTGCTGCGCGGGAGGCGGTGAGGTCAGGCCGGACAGGACGTCGTCGTGGGCACGGTCAGGTCGACCAGGTAGCGGTGCATCGTCGTGGTGGTGCACGAGGTCTTCGGGTAGACGTTGTGGCCCGGGCCCTCGTACGTCACCAGCGTCGCGCGGCCCCGCGCCTGCCGTTCGACCTCACGCGCCCACGAGTACAGGCCCGCCGGGTCGTGGCGCGAGTTCATCAGCAGGATCGGCGGCGTCCCGCGATGCGGCGTCAACAGGTGTTGCGGGAAGGAGACCCGGTCCGACCACCCGATGCAGCTCGTCACCGCACCGAATTGACGAAGGGCACCGCGCATGTGCGGCGCGAGGCGGCGCTGTTGGTCGGCGTAGCGCGAGAACTCGGCGTAGTCGCGGATCTTGACGCGGAAGTCGTCGCAGAAGATCGCCTGGAACGGGTACGGGGTGGTCGTGGCCGACCGGGCGGGCGCACCGGCGATCAGGTTCGCCAAGGTCTGGTGATCGGGACCGTAGAACGACCTGTGCGCCGCGATCGACAACGACTCCGCGGTCTGGCCGGGCACCTCGCCGCGGTCGGCACGCGCCAGCAGGTCGTCCCACGCCGCCACGACGTCACGTCCGTGCAGCGCGCACGACGGCGTCGTGTCGCACCACCGCACGAACTGGTGGAACGCGTCCTCGACGGCCACGGCGGACGTGCGCAGGAACCCGCCGGTGTCCTGGCTGTGGTCGAAGAGCCCGGTGAGCGCGAGCGCGCGCAACCGGTCGCCGTGCCGTTCGGCGTAGGCCAGGCCCAGGAGCGTGCCGTACGAGTGGCCGAACAGGCTGATCTTCGGCTCGCCGAGCGCGCGACGGACCGCCTCCAGGTCGCGGACGACCGATCCGGTGTCGACGTGGTCGGCGATCGGCCCGGTGTGGCGGACGCAGTCGTCGTGCAGTTCCCGGTTGTAGGCCACGAGCCGGTCGAACCCGGGCTGGTCGACTGGGGTCGCGGGCCGGCGGGCGAGCACGTCGGCGGAGCAGACGACCGGGCTGCTGCGTTTGATGCCGCGCGCGTCGAACCCGACGATGTCGAACCCGTCGAGCGCCGGGTCCCGGAACCGGGACACGTGGTCCACACCGGAGTCGCCGGGTCCGCCGGGGACGACGACCAAGACGCCGATCCGACGCGCGCCGGGGACGGCCGGGCGGCGGGCCAGGGCGAGCCGGAACGTCTCCCCGTGCGGGCGGGCCCAGTCCACGGGGAGTTCGAGCGTGCCGCAGTCGAGGCCGGTGGGACAGCCCGACGCGGTCCAGTCGATGTCGTCACGCGGGGATTCCGCCTGTGCCGCAACGGGAATCGCCATCAGTGCGGCGACGGTGAGACCGAGAGCCGTCAAGCGCATGCCATGACCCTGGCGGCAGCGCGCCCCGCGTGGCCACAAGATCACCCGGAGATCGGGGACAAATCAGGGATCACCCGCGCGGGTCGGCCGGGCCGAACAGGTCGTCGCGGGCCGCGTCGCAGGCGGTCAGCAGGGCGCCGCGCAGGATGCCCGCCCCGCCGAACGCCCCGGCCCGCACCTGCGTGGGCATGGGCGTCGCGGCGAGCAGCCGTTGCGCGACCCGGTCGGCCAGGACCGCTCCCCCGGCGTGGCCGAGTTCGCCGCCGAGCACCACGCAGCCCGGGTCGACCACGGCGGTGATCGCCATCGCACCCACGGCGACCCGGTCGGCGAGGGCGTCGAGGAAGCGGTCCGCGCCCGCTTCGACCGCCGCGCGCGTGACCGCCGCACCGGCGGGTTCGCCGGGCACCACCGGCGCGGTCACGCCGTGGTCGGCGGCCAGCGCCACGACCGAGTCGGACGACACCAGGCCGTGCAGCCCGCCCGGACCGGTCGCCGTGGGCACGGGCATGCCGGGCACCGGCAGGTAGCAGAGTTCGCCCGCGCCGCCGGACGCGCCGCGCCGCGGTTTGCCGTCGAGCACGAGCGCGCCGCCGGGCCCGTTGCCCAGCCACAGCATGGCGAACGAGTCGCGGTCGCGGGCCGCGCCCGCGCGGTGTTCGGCCAGCGCGGCGAACGTGGTCTCGTTGTCCACGACCAGGCGCGGCAGGCTCGCGCGCAACGCCTGGATCAGCGGCACGTGCCAGTCGGGCATGCCGGGCACGACGCGCAGCGTGCCGGTCGCCGGGTCCACGAGTCCGGGGACACCCATGCAGATGGTGTGCGGCGTGTCCACGCCGGCCGCGCCCAGGGTTTCGGCGAGCAGCTCGGTCGTGCGCTCGACCGCGTGCCGGCCCCCGTCGAGCGGCACGGTCGCCTCGGCGAGCACGTCGCCGAGCAGGTCGCCCACCACGACCGAGGCGCTCTGCCTGCGGATGTCGAGTGCGGCGACGTGCACGCGGTCGCTGATCAGGCCGTAGAGCAGGGCGTTGGGCCCGCGCCGGCGCTCCTCGGCCGCGCCGACCACGGTGACCAGACCTGCGCCCTGGAGCCGTTTGAGCAGGTCGGCGGTGCTCGGGCGGGACAAACCGGTCAGCTCGGCCAGTCGGCCGGCCGTGAGCGGACCGTCGCACAGCAGCAGGAGGGCGGCGCGGTCGTTGATGGCGCGGGCGACGCTCGGTGACGCGGGCATGGCGAACCACTTTCTTTCAGGAAGGCTTCCTGATAGTTTCCTGATCGTACCGACGACTGGGGGTCAACGTGGTCACGACTACCACCACCGCCGATCCGGCGGTGAAGCGAGCCCGCTTCGCGATCACCGCCGTGTTCGTGGTGCACGGCGTGGTGCTCGGGTCGTTCGCGACCCGGCTGCCGTGGATCCAGCAGCACGCCGGGGTCGGTCCCGGCCAACTCGGCCTCGCCCTCGCGTGCCCCGCGATCGGCGCCGCCCTGGCCATGCCGCTCGCGTCCCGCATCACCCACGTGCTGGGCACGCGCAACGCCCTGCGCGTCCTGCTGAGCCTGTGGACGCTCGCCCTGATCCTGCCCTCGCTGGCACCGAACCTGGTCACGCTGTGCCTGGCGCTGCTGACCTTCGGCGCGGCGGCGGGCAGCTCCGACGTGGTCATGAACGCGGTCGGCGTCGAGGTGGAACGCCTGCTCGGCCGGTCGATCATGTCCGGCCTGCACGGCATGTGGAGCGCGGGCACGCTGGTCGGCTCGGCGGTCGGCACCCTGGCCGCGCACCTGGAGATCCCGGCACCCGTGCACCACCTCGGCGCCGCCGCGGTGCTGACGCTGGCCGGCGTGGTCGTGACCCGCGGCGCGCTCGACATGCGCCCCGAACCCGACGCCGAGGCGCCGCCGCGGTTCTCGCTGCCGACCCGGGGCGCCCTGCTGATCGGCGCGGTCGCGTTCTGCGCGGTGTTCGCCGAGGGCGCGAGCCTGGACTGGTCGGCCATGTACCTCAAGGACGTGCTCGGCACGTCGGCGGGCCTGGCGGCGGCGTCCACCACCGGCTTCACGCTCACGATGGTCGTGGCGCGGGTGCTCGGCGACCGGGTGGTCGACCGCTTCGGCGCGGTGACGACCGTGCGTACGGGCGCCGTGATCGCGGTCGCGGGCGGCCTGCTGGTGGTGCTCTCGGGCAGCCCGGTGGCGGCGATCGCCGGGTTCGGTCTGATCGGGCTGGGCGTCGCGGTGGTCGTGCCGCTGGCGTTCGCGGCGGCCGGGCACCGGGGACCGGACACCAACCGGGCCATCGCGGGTGTCGCGACGCTCATGTACACCTCGGGGCTGATCGCGCCGTCGCTGGTGGGCGGTATCGCCGAGGCCACCAGCCTGACCGTGTCGTTCCTCGTCGTCACCGCCCTGGCCGCGGGCCTGGTGCTGTTCGCACCGGTCCTGCGCGCCGACCGCTGACCCCGGTTCCGCCCCGTCTCTCCGCCGCATCCGGTCGATGCGACGGCCGGCGGGTCCGGAGCCGGTCACGGACGGGCCGCCCGCCTCGCGGGCGGCCCGTCGCCCTGTCAGCAGACCTGCTTCGCGTGCAGCACCCGCCTGAGCGCTTCGTCCACGCGAGCCTGGGGCAACTCCCCCGACGCCACGGCATTCTCCAACCGGGTCAGCACCTCCCCCGTCCGGCCGCCGGACGACCACAGGGCGACGTCCGCACCGGCGGCCAACGCGTGCAGCACCGCGTCGGGCAGGTCGTACAGGTCGGTCACCGCGCGCATCGCACCCAGGTCGTCGGTCATGACCGGACCGGCGAAGGCGAACTCGCCGCGCAGCAATGCGTACGCCGCCGGGCTCACGCTCGCCGGGCGCCCGTCGGTCAGACCCGGCACGTCGATGTGGCCGACCATCACCGTCACGTCGCCGAACTCCGGCAGGCTCCGGTACGGCACCAGGTCCGTGCCGCGCAACGCGTCGAGCGCGGGCGACCGGACCGAACCCAGGTGCGAATCGCCGGTCGTGTTGCCGTGGCCCGGGAAGTGCTTGAGCACCGGTGCCACCCCGGCCGCGCGCAGGCCGTCGGAGAACGCCAGCGCGTACGCCGTGGCCACCCGCGGGTCCGGGCTGAACGACCGGTCGCCGATGACCGTGCGGCCGGGCTGGTCGCTGGTGTCCACGACCGGCGCCAGGTCCATCGTCACGCCCCGGGCGCGCAACGCCGCGCCGCGCTTGTGCGCCAACGCGCGGACCTCGTCGGGGCTGTACCGGGCGACCATCTCGCGGGCGCTGGGCAGCTCGCCGTCGAGCTGGTCGACGCGCTGCACCCGGCCACCCTCGTCGTCGACCGCCACGGTCAACGGCAGGGACGCGGTCGCGTGCACGGATCCGAGCGCGCCGCCGGAGAGCAGGCCGACCGCGTCGCCGCCGATGAAGATCCCGCCGATCTGCTCGGCCCGCACCTGGTCCACCGCGTCGTCGGCGCCGCGCGGGTCGACGCCGACCATCACGAGCTGGGCCAACCGGGCCCGGGACGACATCCCGGCCGCGACCGCGCCGCAGGGGTCGGGCGGGGCGGTCGTCGTGGTCGTCGTCGGCCGGGGCGAGGACGTGGGTGGCGTGGAGAGGGTCGGTGCGGGCAGCGCCCGTCCGGCGTCCGCACGGTCCTCGACGCCCGCGAACGTCACCGTCGCGGCGAGGATCGCGCCGACCGCCAGCGAGCCCAGCCAAGCCGACGTTCCCCAGCGGATCACCACCGAATCCTCCCCAAGGCCGGCGTCGCCCGCAAACCACCTCACGCCGTGCGGCTGTCCCAAGCCTGGCGCAGGACCCGCTCGAACGCCTCGACCGGCTGGGCACCGGACACGCCGAAACGCCCGTCCACCACGAAGAACGGCACGCCGGTCGCGCCCAGCCGTGCCGCGTCGCGCTCGTCCTCGCGCACCGCTTCGAGATGGGCGCCGGGATCGGCCAGGACCGCGCGCGTCGCGTCCGGGTCGAAGCCCGCGCGGTCGGCGATCGCGGCCAGGGACGCGGCCGTGAACAACGACTCGGCGTGGCCGAAGTGCGCCTCGAACATCGCGTGCTGGAGCCTGCCCCGGCCCTCCCCCGCGTGGTGCAGCAGGCGGTGGGCGTCGAGCGTGCTGCCGACCTCGCGGTCCGTGCGGTAGGTCAGGCCCTCGGCGCGGGCCAGTTCGGCGACCTGGCCGTCCATGTCCGCGCCCCGCGCGCCGAACTTGCCGACCAGCATGCTCTCCACGGTCTCGACGCGACCGGGATCACGGCCCGGGTCGAGTTCGAACGACCGGTGCGCCACGACCACGTCCGCCCGTTCCGGGAAGTCCGCCAGCGCCCGCTCGAACCGGGTCGTCCCGATGTAGCACCAGGGGCAGACGAGATCGCTCCAGACATCCACACGCATCGACCGCTCCTCGACGTCGTACCGGGGGTTGTCGACACTCTAGGCGTCCGGGACATCCGGAATGGACGGACGGGGCCGCCGGGAACCCCGGCGGCCCGTCGCTCTCAGCCGCCGAAGACCACGTCCGAGCAGGAGTAGAACGCCTCGCCGCTGTCCGGGTAGTGCCGCTGCCAGATCGAGTAGATCACGTGGCGACCCGTGCGCGCGGGCAGGTTCGCCTTCAGCTGGTAGGCACCACTGGCGACGGGAGGGTTCGTCTGCTTGTAGAAGGGCGTGTCCTCGAGGTCCGACCACCGCAAGGGCTTGGTCGGGTCGTAGCCCGGCTTCGTCACGTACAGCTCCCACGAACCCGGGTGCGCCGCCGTCACCTTGTAGCGCAACGTGAACGGACCGCCACCGGGCAGGGTGGTCGCGGGCCAGTCGGCGCGGGCCAGGTCAAGGCCCTTGTACTTGTCGCGGCCGGCGCTGCACAGCTTGCCGTCCGGGATGATCTGACGGCTCTTGCCGGCCGCGTTGGGGATGTTGACCTCGTCCCAGTCGTAGAGCGGCCAGCTCTGTCCGACCTGGACGGCCGCCTTGCAGGCGGCGGATTTCGGGTTCTCCGGTCCCTCGGTGAAGCACCGGTAGATCCGGCTCGCCGGATCGCTCATCGAGCCGTGCGCGTTGGCGGGTACGACGAGCACGGCGCCGAGCGACACGAACGCGGTGGTGAGCGCACCCACCACGGCGGCGGCACGTCGGAGCCTCATCGCGATCTCCCTTCCGCGGCGGCCGGCCGGCACAAAGGTCTAGACCAGCTTGGCCGTGAACCAGGGGTTCCGATACCGCCGATCGCCGGAAGTCCCGCACCGCCGACCGGGACGCGTTCGCCCGCCGGGAGCAACCGACTCCGACCCCGACCGGCACCGGGGTACGACTTCGACCCGCCCCCGGTCCCCGGCCGGACCGGCGGGGTCGGGACCGGACGGCCTCACGACAACGGACGCCTGTCACCCGACCGGATAGCACCCACGCCGGGGGTGCGCACTCGTTCGGCCGGGTGTCGCGCGGGACGTTTCGTAACAGCGTCTGGGATGATCGGGCGATCCTCCCCTCACCGTGGTGTGACTGAGGTTTGTCCTCTTTCGACGGCCTCCGACCCGGCAATACGGTTCCGACTGTTCGGACCACCGAACGTTCCGCAGATCTCGGAGAGCGGGTTATGAGTCGATCCAGATCCATCCGGATGACCGGCGCCCTGGCCCTGGCCGCGGCAGCCGCCCTGTCCTTCGTCCCCGCCGGAGCCGCCACCGCGGACCCGGACCCCATCACCTCGCCCACCGTCGTGCAAAACGACTTCGTCGTCTGGCGCCCCTCGAACGGCGTCTGGTACCGGCTGGCCAACGGCGCCGGCACGTCGGTCTCCTGGGGCGTCGCGGGCGACGTCCCGGTCGCCGGCGACTACACCGGCGACGCCCGCAGCGACTACACCGTCTGGCGCCCCTCGAACGGCACCTGGTACGTCAAGAACCGCGTCAACGGCACGACCTCGTCCACCCAGTGGGGCATCGCCGGCGACGTGCCCCAGGGCGCGGACTTCCACGCCGACGGCCGCGACGACTACGTGGTCTGGCGCCCGTCCAACGGCGTCTGGTACGTCAAGAACTCCGCCAACGGCGCCACGGTCTCCTCCCAGTGGGGCGTCGCGGGCGACGTCCCGGTCGCCGGGGACTACACCGGCGACGGCCGCGCCGACTACGCGGTGTGGCGCCCGTCCAACGGCGTCTGGTACGTCAAGAACAGCGCAACCAACGCCACCTCGTCCACCCAGTGGGGCACGGCCGGCGACATCCCGGTCACCGGCGACTTCAGCGGCGACGGCGTCGACGACTACGTCGTGTACCGGCCGGCGAACGGCGTCTGGTACGTCAAGGACGCCGTCACCTCCGTCACGTGGACCAGCCAGTGGGGCGTGGCCGGCGACGTCCCGGTGTCCGGCGACTTCACCGACGACGGCTACGCCGACTACGTAGTGTGGCGTCCGTCCAACGGCGTCTGGTACGTCAAGAACACCGTGACCAGCGCGACCTCGTCCACGCAGTGGGGTGTCGCCGGCGACGTCCCGGTCTCCTTCCGCTAGAACATCGCGCTCGCGACACCGCCGGGAGTCCGCGGCTCCCGGCGGTGTCGTCGTGCTCACGCGCGCGGTCGCCAGCGCTTCCACAGCGCGTCGGCCCGCGCCCGCACCTTGCCGTCCCACCACAGTTCCACGGCCGCGGTGATCTCCGGCTCGGCCGCCGCCGCGACCGTCGCCCGCAACTCGACCGGCTCGGTCAGCGGCGCGGGCCGCAGGTAGCGCACGTCCAACCCGGCCGTCACGTAAGGCAGCGCGGCGCCGCCCAACGCCGCCCACCCGCGCTTGTCCGCCTCGAGCATCACGGCCGCCGCGCTGTGGCAGTCCAGCAGCGTGCCGATGATGCCGCCGTTGAGGAAGCCGAGGCCGTTGTCGTGCTCGGGCCACGGCGTGAAGGTCGCGGTCACCACCCCGTCGTCACCCTCGTGGCTGCGCAGCCGCAGGCCGCGTTCGTTGGCGTGACCGCAGCCGAAGCACGGCAGCGTCGGGTAGAGGCGTTCCTGGATGCTCGACACGGCTCCACAGTAGGCAACCGGTCCCGGTGCGGCCGGGACTTCCGCCCCTGCGGGTCACCGGGTGCGTGGTGCCAGGGTCGAAGGGCAAGCCCGACGACCGGAGGTGGTCCGCGTGGATCGCGATCAGCCCGACGACGACACGATGAAGGCCGCCATCGCCTTGGCCTGTCGTGCGCCCTCGGTGCACAACACCCAGCCCTGGCGGTGGCTGCTCGGCGACCGGACCGTGCACCTTTACGCGGACGTGGACCGCCACGTCCCGGCGACCGACCCGACCGGCACCGACCTGCTGCTGGGCTGCGGTGCCGCGTTGCACCACCTGCGGATCGCCTTGGCCGCGCTGGGCTGGGCGGCGATCGTGCACCGCCTGCCCGACCCCGCCCGGCCCGACCACCTGGCGGCCGTGGAGTTCGTGCGCCGCGAGCCGACCGCGTCGGACGTGGCGTTGGCCGCCGCGATCCCCCGCCGCCGCACGGACCGCCGCCGCTACTCGTCGTGGACCGTGCCGCCCGCGGTGCTCGCCCAGCTCGGCGACCGGGCCGCCGACGAGGGCGCCATCGCCCACGCGGTGGTCGAGCCCGAGGAGCGCTTCGAACTGGCCGCGGCCCTGGGGTTCGCGGCGGCGCTCCAGGACGCCGACCCCGCCTACCGGTGGGAGGTGCGCACGTGGAGCGGCCGGCACGCGGACCTCGACGGCGTGCCCGCCGCCAACGCGCCGGTCGGCGTGCCCGTGCACGGCGACCTGCGGCTGCGCGAGTTCCCCGGCGGTGAGCTGCGGGACGTCCCCGCGGGCGATTGGGAGGAGGACGGCGCGTCGCTGCTGGTGCTGGGCACGTCGTCGACGGACGCGCTGTCCACGTTGCGGGCGGGTGAGGCGATGAGCGCGGTCCTGCTGGAGGCCACGGCCGCCGGGCTCGCGACGTGCCCGTTGAGCCAGGCCCTGGAGGTGGACGAGACGCGCGACCGGGTACGGCGGCGGGTGCTGCACGACACCCTGTGCCCGCAGATCGTGGTGCGCGTCGGCTGGCCCGCGTTCAACGCCGACCCGCTGCCGCCGACGCCGCGCCGCCCGCCCAGCGAGGTCACCGGCGGACTCGAACCGGCTTGACAGTCCCAAGTAGACAGTGTCAAACCGACACTTCAGGGTGATTCTCCGGCTGTGACAGGACTTTCTGCCCTGCCGGCGGCGGGTGGACGGGGCGAACATGGGGTGCATGAGCACACCGCACGTGATCGACAACATCCAGCTCGACCTGGCCGAGGGCATTCCCGCCGAGGCCGGCGAGTACACCCGCGCCAAGGTCGACGCCGTGGCGAAGTTCGCCCCCGCCGACGTGCCCTTCGCGACCGTGCGGCTGACCTTCGACGGCCCCCGCCTGATCGTCGCCCACGCCCGCCTGGACGTGGGCGGCACGCCGGTCAACGCCGAGGCCACCGCACCGACCTACCAGGAGGCCGCCGACGCGCTGCACGACCGCCTGCGCCACCTGCTGGTCGAGCTGCACCACTAGGCCGGGTTCCGGCTGTGGCGTGCGCGGGAATCGTGATCGGCTCGTACTCCGGCGGTACGACCGGCGCGCACCTGACAGCCGGAACACGGACTAGGGCGTGTCCGCCGGATCGTTGATCGTGGGTTTGATCAAATTGTCTTGTGGCGCGTGGTGATCTGACGGATGCGGAGTGGGCGATCCTGGAGCCGTTGCTCCCTGGCCCGAAGCCCGGACGGGGTGGCCGGTGGGGTGACCGCCGTCGGGTGGTCAACGGAATCCTGTGGCGGATGCGGACGGGCGCGCCGTGGCGCGACCTGCCGGAGCGGTACGGGCCGTGGAAGACCTGTTACGAGCGTTATCGTCGGTGGGCCGCCGACGGGACGTGGGCGCGGCTCAAGCGGCAGGTCCAGGGCCGCGCCGAGGCCGCGGGCGACATCGACCGGGACGCGCAGGCCGACTCCACGGTCGTGCGCGCCCACCAGCACGCGGCAGGCGCCCGAAAAGGGGGCTGAGCCCGGAGGAATCGCGGGCAGCCCAAGGGCTGGGCCGGTCCCGGGGCGGGCTCACGTCCAAGATCCACACTATCGCGGACGGCCGGGGCCGCTCGCTGTCCACCCACGTCACCCCCGGCCAGGCCGCGGACACGAAACGGTTGGAGGCGCTGCCGGAGGGCATCGCCGTGCCCCGACCGGGCGGCGTGGGCCGCCCCCGCAGGCGCCCGGACTCGCTGACCGCCGACAAGGCCTACGGCAGCAGGGCCAACCGGGCGGCGCTGCGCCGCCGGAAGATCAAGGCGGTGATCCCCCAGCGGCGGGATCAGGTCGCCAACCGGCTGCGCAAGGGATCGGCCGGCGGGCGGCCCCCGTCCTTCGACGCCGACGCCTACAAGCGGCGCAACCAGATCGAACGGGGGTTCAACCGCCGCAAGCAGTTCCGCGCCCTCGCGACCCGCTACGACAAACTCGCACTGCACTGGCAGGCCACCAACGACATCGTCGAGACCATCGACTGGATCCGCGCCACACCCGACAAAACACAATCATGACCCGGCGGACACGCCCTAGCGCGCCTCGGGAGAACCCCGGCCGGCGCGGGCGAGCAGGACGGCGAGCCGGGCGGTCCACTCGCGTTCGGCGACGACCAGGGCGCGCTCCAGCGTGTCGACGAACGACGCCCGGCTCACGGACACCACCGCCGGCGGCCCCGGGTCGTCGTGCAGCCGGCCGGCCAGGTGGACCCGGTCCCCGTCGGGGAAGGCGAAGGCGAGTACGCCGTCGGTGCACTCGCCCCAGTCCAGGAACTCCCGACGCGCGAACTCCTCGCCCGCCTCGGATGCCCCGACGTACCACTCCTCGGCCAGGCGGAATGCCTCGGACGGCGAAGTGTCCGCGGGCGCCGCGGTCGGGGCACGGAAGCGACCGAGTTCGTCCTTGAGCTTCTTGACCAGCAACGGCGGGTAGAACGCGTTGTCCCACGCGTTCACGTGCAGCCCGCCGAGGAAGATGTCGACGCACAGCAGATCCGGGTCCCGGTCGACGTGGAACTCCATCCCGAATCCGGCTCGCGACCCCATGACCACTTCGTCCACCCCGGATGCCCTCAGGCGCCCGTCCGGCGGGTGGCCGGTGGCGCCCACCGGCTCAGGACCGGATCGGCCAGCAGCGTCAACGGTGGGCACAGGGTCTGGCCGTGGGTGCGGAACAACGCGTCGCGCGAGTCGAACCGGCCCAGGTCGCCGAGCACGGTGGCGGACAGGTCGCACGACGACCCGCAGGTCATGCCGTCCCAGTCGACAGCCGTGTGCGCGACCGCGTCGAACAGCGTCTCCCCGCCCGCGTTGGTGAACCCGCGCCCGGACGAGGCCAGGTCGCCGAGTCCCCCGAACAGCTCGCCGACCGACGTCCACCCCGACGGCAGGGCGAACTCCGGCCACGCCAGCAGGACGCGGTCGGGCACCAGGAACCGCAGCCGGGGAAACCTCGGGTACCAGAACCGGCCGTCGACCACCAGCCCGCGCACCCGCGTGGCGATCCCCAGCGCCCGCGCGACGCCTTCCAGGACGGCCATGCGCTGGCTGCACGACCCCCGGCCCCGGCGCAGGGTCCGCGAGATCGGCTGGAGGTCGTCGACCGCGTAGACCGGTCGGACGTCGGCCGCGATCAGCCGGTGCGCCGCGCGCAGCGACTCGACGGGCGGGTGGGCCCCGATCCGGGCGAGCAGCGCGGCCACCGCCGGGGCGGTCCAGTCGAGCACGCCGGTCGCGTCCACGCCGCCGGTCGCGTCCCGGGCCGATTCCGCGCGTCGACGCCACCACGGGGTCACGAGCACACTTGTCATGCCGTCAAGTGTGGACCGCCCGGACCTCTCCCGGCCGGGTATTTCGTCACGCGACAACAACGACCGGCCACCGTCCGTGGAATCGGCACGGGATGCGCACTAGGGTTCGCGGGCAGGCCCGAGCCCGCCCCGTTCCGTCGGGACGACGCGCGCACGGGAATCGGGAAGACGGACGGGATCGAGGATGGACGACGGCCGGGAATCGCGGCTTCGGGTGCTGGAGGCCGTCACCGACAGGTCGCTTCGGGACCACGACCCGGAAACGCTGTTCGAGGTCCTGCTGCGCCGCGTGCGCGACCTGTTCTCCGTCGACACGGCGACGGTCCTGCTCAGCGACGCCGGCGGCGGGCACCTGGTGGCACGTGCGGCATCGGGCATCGAGGAGGAGGTCTTCCACGGCTTCCGGGTGCCGGTGGGCGCGGGCTTCGCGGGCCGGGTCGCCCTGACCCGGGAACCGGTGGCGATCGACCGCGTCGACGAGTCGACCGTGCTCAATCCCCTGCTGTGGCAACGGGGTCTGCGCGCGCTGCTCGGCGTCCCCATGCTGGCGCACGGCGATCTGGTCGGCGTGCTGCACGTCGGCAGCACGGTCGACCGCCGGTTCACCGACGAGGAGGCCGTCCTGCTCCAACTCGTCGCCGACCGGCTCGCGACCGCCGTGCACGAACACCGGTCCCGGTCGACGCGGGTGGCCGCCGCCCTGCTCCAGGACAGCCTGCTGCCCGAACGCCTGCCCACGTCCGACGACTGGGAACTGGCCGCCCGCTACGTGCCGGGCGCGGACAGCGGCGTGGGCGGCGACTGGTACGACGTGTTCGACCTGCCGGGCGGGCGCATCGGCCTGGTGATCGGCGACGTGGTGGGCAGCGGCCTGCCCGCCGCGATCGTCATGGGCCGGCTGCGCAGCGCGTTGCGCGCCTACGCGCTGGAGTTCGCCGACCCCGCCGAGGTGCTCGGCAAACTCGACCGCAAGGCCGGGCACTTCGAGCACAACACCATGGCCACCGTCGGCTACGCGGTCCTGGACACCACGACCCACCGGGTGCGCCTCGCCCTGGCCGGCCACCTGCCGCCGGTGCTGGCCGTGCCGGGGGAACCGACGCGGTTCGTCGACGTCCCGGTCGGTCCGCCCATCGGCTACGACCTGGCGCCGACGGGCCGGGTCGGCACGAGTGTCGCCCTGCCGCCGGGCGCGTTGGTGGTCCTGTACACCGACGGCCTGGTGGAGCGGCGCGGGCAGGACCTGGACGCCCGGCTGGACGCCCTGCGCGAGGCCGTGTGCGCGAGCGCGCCGGAGGCCGCGTGCGTCCGGATCATGGGCGCCCTGGTCGGCCACGAACCCGGCACCGACGACATCGCCCTGCTCGCGCTCCGCCACTCGGCCTGACCATCGACGGTGGGCTCAAGCGGCGAGGCCGGCGGCCTCCCGGTAGACGCGCAGCAGTTCACCCGCGACACGGGTCCAGGAGTGCCGCTGCGCGACCCGGTCGACGGCCGCGACGGAGAACGCGGCCAGCCGGGTCTTGTCCTGGCACAGGCGGCGGATGGCACGGGCGGTCGCACGGGGGTCGCGCGGCGGCACCAGCACCCCGGTGAGGTCGTCCACCACGGTCTCGGGCAGGCCGCCGGTCGCGCCGGCGATCACCGGGACACCGCAGGCCATGGCGTGCAGCACCGGGTCGACGGGCGCGGCGGACCACGGCAGGTGCAGCACCACGTCCGCCGAGCGGATCACCTCGGGCGTCGGTCCGGACACGAACCGGACCCGACCGGCGACGCCCAGCGCGGCGGCGCCGTCGAGCAGCCGGCCGAGTTCCGCGCGGTGGGCGGGCGCCGGCGAGTCGACCGGCCCGGTGACGACGAGTTCGACGTCGGGCACCCGCGCGAGCGCCGCCACGGCCGTGTCGGTCCCGTCGCCGGGGCGCAGCCCGGTCGTGGCCACGAGGCGGATCGCGTCGCCCCGGTCGGCGGCCGGACCGTCGGCGGCCCAGTACCGCTCGTCGACCGGACGGGCCACGATGCTGACCGACCCGCGGGCGAACCCCGCGGCGACCACCGCGGTGGCCTCGGCGTGGCTGCCGACCACGACGTGGTCCGCGGTCGGGCACGGCGGGCCGTCGTCGCCGCGGTGGTCGTGGACCACGGTCACGGCACCCGGCCCGGCGGGCACCGGCCGCCCGGCGCCCGCCGCCGAGAAGGCGTGGACGACCACCGGCCCCGGGGCGGGCTCGACCATGACGGCGGGTGCGGTGAGCACGCTGACCCGGCGGACCTCGCCGGTCAGTTCGCGGGCGAGACGGGCGGCGTGCGCCGACTCCGCGTCGTCGACGGCGAGCAGGACGAGATCGAAGGCATCGGTCGTGGACATCGGTTCCTTCCGTGGCGCGGCACGGTCGCCCCGCCACGGACATGCCGGAGCGACCGCCTTTCCCGGCGGTCTTCGGCGCGCTTCTTGACCGTGTCCCCAGGCTAGGGGCCCGGGCCGCGCCCCGCAGGACAGCTCCGCCACGACCGGAGTGGAAGCATCGTGGACAGTCCGTGGTCATTCCGCACTTTTGCGGACAGAGCGCGTCGCGCCCGGTCCTAGCTTGGACACTTCCTCACAGGTGGTGACCATGCGAACACAATCCGCTTACCCCCGGAACCTCGGCCGGCGCTGGATCGCCCGGCTCGTCGACTGGGCGCTGATCCTGGTGATCACCTCGCCGCTGTGGGTGGTCGCGGTCGGACACGTCAAGCACTCGGCGGCGTTCGCGGCCGTCTCCACGACCGGGAGCGGCGTGCTGGAGGTCGTGGCGCTCCGCTGGGACGAGGCCGGCGACCAGGCCACGGCGGGGCTGTCCGAGGTGTGGGACGCGATCGTGCTCTCGGTGGCCGGTGCCGCCGTCGCCCAGGTGGTGCTGGTGGCCCTCTACGACTTCGCCGCCCACGCCCTGTTCGGGCGGACGGTGGGCAAGGCGGTCACGTCGTTGGTGCTGACGCCGGTCGACGGTTCCCGGCGCGTGCGGGCCACGCGGGCACTGGCCCGTGCCTCGATCACGGTGCTGCTGCCCGGACTGGGGTGGGTGGCGCTGATCGTCGCCGTGCTGCGGTTGGACGTCCTGATCGGCCTGGTCGGCGTCGCGCTCCTGGTGTTGTCGACGGTCGAGTGCCTGTCGCTGCGCGGCCCTTCCTGCTGGCACGACCGCCGGACCGGCACGACGGTCCGCCCGGTCGACTGGGCGGCCAAGCTCGCCGCCGTGCGCGACTCGACCGCGTGGGCGGTCGCGCAGCAGGCGCCCCGGCGCGTGGCCGACCAGGGCCGCTCGCTGCGCGACCGGTTCGGTGGCGGCGGCCCGACCGACCGGTGACCCCGGCGGTCAGCCGAGGCCCGCCAACCAGTCGGACACCGCGCGGGCGGTCGTCGGCGCGTGGTCGTCCATCATCGAGAAGTGGTCGCCCGGCACCTCCACGAAGGCGTCCGCGAGCGTCCACCCGGGCCGCCAGTCGTCGGTCCACGGCAGGTCCTCCGCGTCGCCGACCGGGTCCGCCGTCCGGACGAACAACGTGGGCACACCGATCGGCGTCGGGGTCCAGCCGGTGAACATGCCGAAGTAGCCGCCCATCGCGGTGAGGCCGACGTCCCGCAGGTCGGTGAAGGCGTCCAGCTTCTCGAACGTCCGCCGGGCCATCGCCCGCGAGAACCTCGGCGTGATCTCCCCCGGCACGTAGGTGTCCCGCAGCACGACGGGCTCACCCGTGCGCACGGCGGCGTCGAACAGGTCGGGCCACTTCCGATCGGACAGCGTGCCGATGCCCGCCCCCGCCCACGGCCCGGACGCCAGGGAGAGCGCGGGAAGTCCCGCCGCCGCACGGTGGTGCGCCAAGGCGTCCAGGAAGGTGTTGGCGGCGGCGTAGTTGGCCTGCCCGGCACCGCCGAGCACCCCGGACAGCGACGAGATCAGCACGAACACCGCCACGTCCGGGAGCAGTTCGTGCAGGTGCCAGGCCGCGTCGACCTTCGGGCGCAGGACGGCGTCCACGCGCTCGGGCGACAGGGACGTCAGCACGCCGTCGTCGAGCACGCCCGCCGCGCGCACCACGGCGGTGAACCGCCGGTGCGCCACCAGGCGGGCCAGTGACCGCCGGTCGGCGACGTCGCACTCCGCGACCACGACCTCGGCGCCCGCGGCCGTCAGCTCCTCGACCAGCCCGGCGGCACCCGGTGTCGCCGGGCCGCGCCGACTCGCCAGGACCAGGCGCCGCACGCCGTGCGTGCCGACGAGGTGCGGGCGAGCAGGCCGCCGAGCCCGCCCGTCCCACCCGTGATCAGCACGGTGCCGGCCGTCCACCGGGGGTCGACGGCATCGCGCGGCTCGACCCGGCCGAGGCGGCGCACCCACGGCGTCCCGGCCCGCATCGCCAGTCGCGGCCCGTCGACGGCCGACGCCTCGGCGAGCGACGAGTCGTCGTCCAGGTCGACCACGGCGAACCGGTCCGGGTGCTCGCCTGCGCACTGGGGACCACTCCCCACAGCGGCGCGTGCACCAGGTCGGACACGTCCTCGCGGGCGACCGCCCGGTGGGCGAGGACCCGAACACCCCGGTGCACGCCGCGATCACGCACTCGGGCACCGATCCCCGGTCGGCGACCGCCACCAGGTCCACAAAGGACTGTATCTGGACACCGGCCTCCTTCAACGTGGTCGACCAGTCCGATTCCACCGGGCCCACCACCGCACAGGACGCGGGCAACGCGCCCGTCGTGCGCTCGGCCCGCACCCACTCGACGCGCCGGAGCACGGCACCGGACCGGGCGGGCGGCGGCCTCGTCACCAGCGAGTCGACCTCGGCCACCACCCGACCCTCGGCGTCCGCCAACGTCACCGAGACACCGCCGGACCCGGCCGGCGACAGCCGCGCCCACCGGGGTGCGACCCCGGGGCGTGCAGTCGGGCGCCACGCCAGGAGAACGGCACCCTGGCGGCGGAGTCCGAGCCGAGCGCCAGCGCGTGCAGGGCGGCGTCCAGAGCGGCCGGGTGCAGGGTGGCGTGCGGGCGCTCGGCCAAGTCGACGAAGATCACGTCGCCCAGGCGCCACGCCCCACCGGAAGACCGGGCCGTAGGTCAGGCCACGCGCGTCGAGGTGCTCGTAGAGCGACGCCGTCTCCAGGTCGACCGCGTCCTCCGGCGGCCACACGACCGGTGCCGCGGTCACCTCCTCCGCGCGGACCAGCCGACCGGAGGCGATCCGCGTCCACTCGCCGGACCCGGAACGGGCGATCAGCCGCACGGCGCGTCCGCCGTCGTCCGGCGCGTCCACCTCCGGTCGCACGACGACCTCGACCCCGTCGGGCACCACCAGCGGCGCCTCCAGGACGAGGTCCTCGACCAGGTCGCAGCCGACCCGCCGACCCGCCTGCCACGCCAGTTCCAGCAGCGCGGCACCGGGGACGACCACCTCGCCCCGCACCGGGTGGTCGGCCGACCACGGCAGGGACGGCGACAGGTGGGTGGGCGGGCGTCGCGCGTCGGGCGCTCAGCCCCGACACCTGTTCGCCCGCGGCAAGGGCTTTCAGGCCCGCGAGCACGTCCCGCTCGTCGGCCACCAACGCCGCACGACAGGCCGGCGCCGCCCGTGACGTGGCGAGCGAGAAGGCGACATCCGTCGACCGCCGACCACCCGCCTCGATGTGGTCGTGCAGTCGCGCGGCCTGGGCCCGCAGCGCGGCCGGAGTGGCTGCGTCGCGCGGCCGTGCAGTTCGGCGTAGTGCACGGCAGCCGGGTCGACGCCCGCATCGCGGTAGGCGGCGCGCGGCAGGTCGGCCTGGGCGTCGGCCACCGGGACCGTCAGCCCGGCACCGCCGCCGTCGTTGTTCACCGCGCCGCCGAGGATCAGGCTGTGGACGCGGTCGCCGTCGGCCCGTGCCCGCGCCAGGCTCTTGAGCACGACCAGCCCGCCGCCCTCACCGCGCACGTAGCCGTTGGCCCGCGCGTCGAACGTGAAGCACCGGCCGTCCGGCGACAGCGCGCCGAAGTCGGTCAACGCCCGGTTGCCGACCAGGTTGAGGTGGACGCCGCCCTCCAGCGCGACCGACGCTTCGCCCCGCCGCGGGCTCTCGACCGCCAGCCGCACACCGACCAGCGAGGAGGACTGTCCGCAGTCGACCGTCAGGCTGGGCCCGCGCAGCCCGAACACGGAGGACACCCGGTTGGCGATCAGGCTCCGGTGGGTCCCGGCGTAGTGGTGGTACGCCCCGAAAACAGACCCGGAATCAGCCCGGGAATCGGCAGAGGAATCGGCCCGGCTCTCGCGCAGCGGCACGGCGTAATCGTCGGAGATCGCACCCATGAACACGCTCGTGTCGGTGCCACGCAGGTCCGTCGCGGGAATCCCGGCGTCCTCCACCGCTTCCCACGCGAGTTCGAGGGCCAACCGCTGCTGCGGGTCCATGGCCGCCGCTTCCCGCGCGGAGATCCCGAAGAACCCCGCGTCGAAGCGGTCGACCCCGGTCAGGAACCCGCCCCACGCCGGCCCGTCGGCCCACCGGTCCGGCGGAACCCCGGTGACGGCGTCCGTCCCGGTGCGCAGCAATCGCCAGAACGCCGCCGGATCAGGCACACCGGGCAGCCGGCACGCGAGTCCGACGACGGCGATCGGTTCCCCACACCCTTGTCGCACGGACCGGCTCAACCGACCGGCTTCCGCGCCGTCACGACCACGTAGCCCATCTCGTCGGCGTAGTTCTCGTGATCGCCGACGGCCGCGGCCCATTCCGCGACGTGCGGACCGTAGAGGTCCTCGATCGTGCGCCGGTAGCCGGCGAGCGCCGAGGCGAACTTCGGCAGGAAGTACCGCGTACCCGCCGACGCGTCCTCGCACGAGGAGACCTCGAACCCCGCCCCCGTCAACCACCCCACGACCTCACCGGCCGCGCACTTGCGCAGACCGGTCGGCCACCGTTCGTCGGGCGCCGGGGTCGCACCGCGGGTCACGACGTCGGTGACGACCAGGACGCCGCCCGGTTCGAGCACGCGGAACGCCTCGCGGGCGGCACGATCCGGTTCGGCCATCTCCACCAGCGACTGCACGGCCCAGGCCGCGTCGAACGCGTTGTCCGCGTAGGGCAGGGACATGGCGTCCGCCAAGGCGAACTCCGCCCGGAGCCCGTGCGCGCCCTCGACGGCCAACTCGACCTGCACCCGGCTCACGGTGATCCCGGTGACGTGGATGTCGTGGTCGCGCGCGATCCGCAGGACCGGTTGCCCGGTGCCGCAGCCGATGTCGAGCAGGCGCGTGCCGGGGCCCAGCGGGGTGCGGCGCGCGACGAGGTCGGTGAGCCGGTCGGCGGCGTCCTCCCAGGACGAAGCCCCGCCGTCGGCCCAGTAGCCGTGGTGGATGGCGCACGGTCCGCCGGCCACGGCGTTGAGCAGCGGCGTGACGAGGTCGTACATCAGGCCGACCTCGTGCGGGGTGGGCGCACCGACCCGCGGTTCGGGAATTCCCAGTCCTCGCAACGTTCACTTCCCCCGAGTTGCCCGAAGGCCGAATCGACCGCGCAGACGCTAGGAGGACGCGAAGTCCCGAAGCGAGCCGAAGGCCGCCTTTTCACCTTGACGTGTGAGCCCCCGGCCGGTGGCTCGACTTCGTCGTGGCGCGGCCCCTAGGGTTCGCGCCGGACGATCGCCGACACCTGTCGCGCAAGGGAAGGGGGAAGGCATGCGGGTGCTCGTCATCCCCTTGCCCTACCCCACGCATCTCATGGCGATGGTGCCGCTGTGCTGGGCGTTGCGGACCTCGGGCCACGAGGTGCTGATCGCGTGCCCGCCCGAGGTGCGGGCCACCGCGCACGCCGCCGGTCTCACCACAGTGGACGTTCCCGGGCACGAGGAAGCGCCCGCCACCACGATCCGGCTGCGTTTCCCCCTGCCCGCGTTCGGCGAGCGGTACACCGACGCCGGGCGCGACCTGTGGCGGGCGACGGCGGACAGCGTCGTGCGCGACTCGCTCGACCGACTGGCCGACTACCGGGCGGTCGCCGAGTCCTGGCGGCCCTCGCTGCTGCTGGTCGACGTCTGCGCGTTGGTCGGCCGGGTGCTCGGCGGGCTGCTGGACGTGCCGGTCGCGGCACACCGCTGGGGCGTCGACCCGACCGCGGGTCCGTTCACCGAGCGGGCGCGCGAGCTGTTGGACCTGCCCGAGCCCACGCTCGTCCTCGACCCCTGCCCGCCGGGGCTCCAGGCGGTCGACGCGCCGCCGGGCCGTCCCGTGCAGTTCGTGCCCTACAACGGGAGCGGCACGGTTCCGGGCTGGTCCACGCCGCCGCCCGGCGTGCGGCGGATCTGCGTGTGCATGGGTCGGATGGTGCTCGACACCACCGGCCCGGCCCCGCTCCGACGCGCGGTCGCCGCCGCCACCGCCGTGCCGGGCACGCAGACCGTCGTCGCGGTGTCCCGCGAGCACCGCCGGTGGCTCGCCGACCTGCCGGCCGACGTCCTGGTCGCGGAGTCCGTGCCGCTCAACCTCTTCCTGGACACCTGTGCGGCGGTGGTCTGCGCGGGCGGGTCGGGAACCGCGCTCACCGCGACCCGGTTCGGCGTACCCCAGCTCGTGCTCCCGCAGTACTTCGACCAGTTCGACTACGCGCGCAACCTGGCCGCCGCGGGCGCGGGTCTCGCGCTGCCGGACGGGGACAGCCAGTCCGACCACGACCTGCTCACCGGCTCGCTCGCGGCGTTGCTCGACGACAGCGGGTTCGCCTCCGCCGCCGCCAAGCTCGGCGACGAGATCGCCGAGATGCCCCGCCCCACCGAGGTGGTGCGGGCGCTGGAACACGTCTGACCCGAGAGGAGGCCCGGAGATGACCGCCCCGGACACGCCCTGCACCACGGCTACTGGCCGGGCGGCTACCGCGCGGGCGCGGGCGCCACGTCGTGGCACGACGCCGCCGACCGGCTCACCGACCTGTTCATCGACCGGGCCGCACTCCGCACCGGCACGCGCCTGCTCGACCTGGGCCGCGGCAACGGCCAACCCGCCGCCCGCGCGGTGGCCGCCAGAGGCGCGCGGGTCACCGGGATCACCGTGAACCCCCGGCACCTCGCCGTCGCGTCCGCCGGGCCGGGCCGCTTCGCCCTGGTCGACGCGACCGACCTGCCCTACCCGGACGAGTCCTTCGACGCGGCGTGGGCACTCCAGTCGGTGGTGCAGATCGTCGACCAGGCCGCCGCGCTGCGCGAGGTGCGCCGGGTCCTGGTGCCGGGCGGCCGGTTCGGCGTCGGCGACATCGTGACCCACGACCGGCTCCCGGAGCGGTACGCGGCGTCGTGGACCGGAACCGGCGCCCACACCCCGGACAGTCTCGCCGCGCTGGTCGAGGACGCCGGGTTCCAGGTCCTCGAAGCCACCGATGTCACGAGGGAGACCAGGTGCATGGTCTCCTGGCACGTCGACGAGCTGTTCCGACGGCTCGACGGTCTCACGCCCCGGGCCGCCGACGAGTGCCGCGAGCGCTACTTCGACGAGATCTCCGCCCGGCACGGGACCGCCGCGGCCCGCCTGCTCGCCGCCGTCGCGGACTACCGCGCCCACCCCGACTACGCCCGCGACGAGGCCGCCATGGGCTTCGTCGTCGTGGTGGCACGCAAGGGAGAATCCCGATGACCACGACCGAATCGCCCGGCACGATCGTCGGGTCCGAGCCCGTCACCGTGCCGCGCTGCCCGAAGGCTTGGCGGATCCACTACCGGTCGACGTCCGCCGGCGGCACGCCGAACGTCGTGTCCGCGACCGTCCTGCTGCCGGACCTGCCGTGGAACGGGGTCCAGCCCGTCGTCGGCTTCGCGGTGGGCACCCACGGGTTCGCGGACCACTGTGCGCCGTCCCACCTGCTGCGCACCGGGAACGAGCCGGAGATCGAGCTGATCGTCGCGGGCCTGGACCAGGGGTGGGCCGTGGTCGTCACCGACTACGAGGGCCTGGGCACGCCCGGAACGCACACCTACACGGTCGGCAAGGCGCAGGGCCACGCGATGCTCGACGCCGTGCGGGCCGCGCCCGGCCTGGACGCCCGGTCGCCGGTCGCGCTCTGGGGTTACGCGCAGGGCGGGCAGGCCGCCGCGTTCGCCGCGGAACTCCAGCCGACCTACGCGCCCGACCTGCCCGTCCGCGCCGTGGCGGCGGGCGCGGTGGCGAGCGACCTGCCGGCGATCATCCGCCGCAACGACGGCGTGTACACCGGACCCGCGCTGGGCTCGCTCGTCGGGCACGCCACCGCGTACCCCGACCTGCCGTTCGACGAACTGCTCACCGACCGGGGCCGTGCCGCCGCGGCACTCATCCCCGGGCTGGACGCGCCGGACCTCGTCGCCCGCTTCCTCGGCACGCGACTCGACGACTTCCTGACCGTGGACGTCCTCGACCACCCGCTGTGGCGGGAACGCCTCGCGGAGAGCACGGCGGGCGTCACCGGACCGGTCGTCCCGACGTTGCTCTACCACAGCGCCGACGACGAGATCGTGCCCGTCGCGTTCGGCGAACGACTCCACGAGCGCTACCGGGCGGCGGGGACCCCGGTGCACTGGCATCTGCTCTCGGACCTGGCCCACTTCCCCGCCGCGCTGGACAGCGCACCGACCGTCGTCCGGTGGCTCGACGAGCGGTTCGCCGAGCCACCCCCGACCGGCCGGTGATCACCTGTTCGCGGCGGCCTTCGCGGTGAGTTCCTCGAGCAGCGGGACGATTTCATCCGGGCTCGGCACCTCCCGGCTCTCGTCGCGCAGCCGGGCCGCGTCCGCCACGAACGACGGCTCGTCGAGCAGCCGGGCCGGCGACCGCCGCACGTCGTCCGCCGTGCACGCGTCGCGGTCGAGCACGAGACCGGCGCCCCGATCGGCGAGCAGCCGCGCCCGACGCGCCTTGTCCCAGTAGGTGCCGGGCCGGATCAGTTGCGGCACACCGTTGACCGTGGCCGTCTCCTGCGTGGTCGTGGTGCCCAGGAGGAACCGGGCCACCCGCAACGGGTGGACACCGGCGTCGAGCAGTGCGCCGCCGCCCAGGTCGGCCCGGTGGCGGAACGAGGACGGGTCGACCGCCGGAATGCCGAACGCGCTGGAGAACGCCCGGACGTCGCCGACTGTCCCGTTCCGCACGAGGTCTTCGACCTTCCGGTGCTGGGAGTGGTGCGGGAACAGGAAGTTCTCCGCGAACACCAGGCCCTGACGCCGGGCCGGCGCCACGACCTCGGTCGTCCCGGCCGGGTCGACGCACAACGGTTTCTCGGCGAGCACGTGCTTGCCCGCCCGCAGCGCCTCGACGATCCAGCGGTGGTGCGGCGCGGGCGGCAGCGGGATGTACACCGCGTCGACGTCGTCCCGTGCCACCAACGCGTCGTAGCCGGTCACGGGCACACCGCCGAAGCGGACCGCGACCCGTGCCGCGCGGTCGGGATCACGGCTCGCCACCGCGACCAGGCGGGCAGGCGGGCGTCCGAGCCGTAGAGCGGGACTTCGTGCGGCGCGGGCGGTGTCAGCACACCGGGCAGGTCCGCGAGCAGCCGGTCGTATCGCGCGGCGACCGCGCGGCGCCGGGTCACGAACTCCGGCAGCCGGCGCAGTTGGACCAGGCCGATCGCGGCACCGAGGTCGTTGCCGACGAGCCGGTGGCCCGGTTCGCTCCTGGACATCGCGTGCGGGACGGGGGCGCACCTGACCCGGTTCCGCGAGGCGTTCCCGCGCGTGGCGGGCGTCGAGATCTCCGACGCGATGCGCCGGATCGCGGCGGGAAAACTGCCGGGAGTCCCGATCCACGTCGCCGACATGCGGGACTTCGATCTCGGCGAGCGGTTCGACGTCATCACGTGCCTGTGCTTCTCGATCGCCTACACGCGCGGCGAGGACGAGTTGGGGCGGGTGGCCGCCTCGATCGCCCGGCACCTGAACCCGGGCGGCGTGGTGGTCGTCGAACCCTGGTGGTTCCCGGAGCGGTTCCTCGACGGGTTCGTGACCGGGTCCGTCGTCGAGGACGACGGCCGGGTGGTCAGCCGCGTGTCGCACTCGGTGCGCGACGGCCGCACGACCCGGATGACCGTGCGCTTCACGATCGCCGACCGGTCGGGCATCCGGGAGTTCACCGAGCAGGAAGTGCTGTCGCTGTTCACCGAAGCGGAATACGCCTCGGCTTTCGCGCACGCGGGACTGCGCGTCGAGCACCTGGCCGGACCGCCCAACGGGCGGGGACTGTTCGTCGGCGTGCGGGACTGAGTCGATCTTCGACGTGACTCTCGTCACGTCACCGCGTTTCCCGGCCGCGGAGGCCGGACGGGGTACCGGTCGTCACCGCCAGGGCGCGGCACGACTGAACCGATTCCATTGACCGATTCAGGTCCGCATGGTGGGCGGTGGCACGGTTTCTGAACCGATGCCGCCGCCCTTCGACGTAATGATCGCCGGGTCGCCGTCGATCTTGGGCAGGTGCCGGCCGTCGACCGGGGTGTGGAACACTCCGCGTTCCGCGACCCGATGCCTGCGGCAGCGTGACGCAGCTCATCGTTTGGCGCACAACGATTTCCGGTAACAACGACTTTGCACGTGCGTTTCAAGTGGAGGAACCATGCACGAAAACGACTCCCGGCGAGCACTCGCCAACCCCCGCCGGACCCGCCTGGCGGCGGACTGGACCGCACAGTCCGTGAGCACCGCCACCGACCCGCGCCCCGCGCCCCACCCGGAACCCGAGGCGCGTTCCACCGACGACCTGAACTGACTTCAGGACACCGGTCGCACGACGGCGACCGGGCACGGGGCGTGGTGGACCAAAGCCTGGCTGGTCGAACCGAGCAGCATCCCGGTGAACCCGCCGCGCCCCCGACTGCCGACCACGACCAGGGCCGCACGGGCGGCGTGCGCCATCAGCGCCCGGACCGGCCGGTCGTGGACGACGACCCGGTCGACCTTGACGTCCGGGAACTTCTCCTGCCGACCCGCGAGCCGTTCCGCGAGCAGTCGGCGCTCGTCGGCCTCGACGGTCTCGGCGTCGGGCGTGGCCAGGCCCCCGAACGCGGACTCCACCAGCCAGTCCGTCCACGCGTGGACGGCCACCAGCGGCGCGTCGCGGGTGGACGCGGCCTCGAACGCGTAATCCAGCGCCGCCTCGCTGACCGGCGAGCCGTCGACACCGACGACCACCGGACCGGATGACGGCTCCCCGCGCACGACGACCACGGGGCAGTGCCCGTGCGCGGTCACGGCGGTCGGCACGGACCCCAGCAGGCGACCGGCGAACCCGCCCTGACCGTGCGCGCCCAGCACGACCATGCGGGCGCCCTCGGACCGTTCGATCAACGTGGCCGCGGGTCCGCCGTGCACCAGTTCGGCGTCGACGGGGACGTGCCGCACCTCGGCACGGGCGGCGGCCAACCACTTCGCGCCCCGCGCCTCCAGCTCGCGCCGGACTTCGCCCGGGTCGACCACGACGCCGGGGTAGGCGTAGTCGGGCATCAGGTAGGAGTGCACCAGGCGCACCGGCACCCGGTGCCGTGCGGCCTCGGTGGCGGCCCAGCGCACGGCGTCGAGAGCCGAATCCGAGCCGTCGACACCGACCACGATCGGAGCACTCATCATGTTCCCTTCCTGTCATCGGGGACCCGGACGTCGACGACGCCGGGCACGGCTTCGGCCAACGCGGTGGCGACCTTGACCGCGTTCTCGTCGGCGACGGACGCGTGGATGGTCACCACGCCGTCGTCGACCCGCACGGTCCACGCCTCGTGGCCGCCGTACGCGTCGAGTCGCTCGCGCACGTCGTCCTCGATCGACCGGTCGGCACGGGCGAAGGCACGCACGAGGTCGCGGCGGGTCACCACGCCCAGGACCCGCGACCCGTCGACGATCGGCACGCACCGCACCCGGTCGGCGAGCATGACGCGGGCGACCAGCGTGACCGGCGCGAGCGCGTCCATGCCGAACACGGGCGTGGTCATGACCTCGCCGACCGGCGTGTCACCCGCCTCGCCGTCGGTGTAGCGGATCCGGATCAGGTCGGCCTCGGTCACGATGCCGACCAGGCGGTCGTCCTCCAGCACGGGCAACGAGGTGAACCCGTGGGCCGCCATCAGCGCCGCCGCCGCCCGTGACGGCACGTCGCGCGTCACGGTCACCGCCGGGCTGGTCATGATGTCCTGGGCTCGCACCGGGCATCGCCTCCTCGCCTTCGACGCTACGAAGTCGGGCAGGGGCGGAACGCGGTCGAAGGTCCCGATCGGGGCGGGCCCGTGCGCGTGACGACCCGGGACCTTGGTCCCGCACGGGGGGCTGAGTGTCCACAGTGGACCTTCGGCCGACGGCCGAAGACGGACGAAGGGTGCCCGAGACCGACTCGGACACCCTTCCACCGCACCCGTGTCAGGCCGGCCGGATCTCCTTGAGCCGGGCCGCGAGCGGCGTGCCGACCTTCTCCACCCACGCGGCGGGCTCGTCGGCCGGCGGGTACAGGATCACCGTCTCGATGCCGAGAGCGGCGTAGTCCTCCAGGTCGCGCAGCAGCCCGTCCACGTCTTCGAGCTGAGGGGTCTGGCTGTAGGCCAGGGTCTTCTCGATCGTGGCGTAGTCGCGGCCGACCGCGTCGCAGTGGCCGCGCAGCACGTCGAGCTTGTGCCGCACCACGTCCTTGTCGCCGGCGAACAGGTTGCAGGCGTCGCCGTACCGCGCGACCAGCCGCAACGTCTTCTTCTCGCCGCCACCGCCGATCATGATCGGCGGCCGGCGGATCGGCTGGGGCGAGCACAGCGTCTCGGCCAGCCGGTAGTGCTTGCCCTCGAACGCGCCGTCGTTGTCCGGGTCCCACATCTGCAGGCACACCCGGATCGCCTCGTCGAGCCGTTCGAACCGCTCGGCGGTCGACGGGTAGGGCACGCCCAGACCCAGGTGCTCGCGCTCGTACCACCCGGCGCCGATGCCCAGCTCGGCCCGGCCGCCGGACAGCACGTCCAGCGTGGTGACGATCTTGGCGAGCAGGCCGGGGTGCCGGTAGGTCACACCCGTGACCAGCAGCCCGAGCCGCACGGTCGACGTGTGCGCGGCCAGGAAGCCGAGCGTGGTGTACCCCTCCAGCATCGGGTCGGTGGCGGGTTTGAACGCCTCCATCTGGAAGTAGTGGTCCATGACGGTCAACCGCGTGGCGCCGGAGGCCTCGACCGCCCGCGCGACCTTCGCCAACTCGGGCGCGATGCCCCGGTTGCCGTCGGGGGACAGGAACTGGATGACGTGGATGCCCAGATGCACGTCGCCAGCCTATGAACTGGAGCGTGCTCCAGCACAAGTTGCCGACCCCCTTGATCGGTGCTTCCGGTCGGTCGGCTCTACTCCGGTCGGCTCTAATCCGGGGAGCCCTCGTCGAACTGGCGTGACCGCAGCCCAAGGATCAGCGCGCCCTGAGCCTCGGTGTTGTGGCCCAGTTGGCTCGTCCGCAACACGAAGCCCTCGCGCGGGTCGACGGCGCCGGCCAGCGCGTACCGCTGGAGTTCCTGCCCGCACGGCTCCAGTACGAGGTCGCGTCCGCCCGCCAGCTCACCGCCGAGCACGACCAGTCGCGGGTTCACCAGGTTGCACAGCTGGGCCAGGGCGAAGCCGAGCGCACGCCCCGCGTCGCGTAATACCCGCAGGCACACCGCGTCGCGGGCGTGCGCCTTCTCGATCACCGACCGCAGCGTGACCGGGAGGTCGGTGGTGCCGCTGCCCCGGTGCGACGTGCGCACCTCGGCGACCAGCGCGGCGGCGCCCACGATCGTGTCCAGGCAGCCACGGCCGCCGCACTCGCACACGTCGCCGTCCCGGTCGATCGTCAGGTGGCCGATCTCCCCGGCCATGCCCCGGTGCCCCCGGTAGAGCAGGTCGCCGATCATGATCCCGACGCCGACACCGGTCGTGGCCTTCACGTACACGACGGTCTCGGCGGGTTCGTCCATGCCGTAGATCTGCTCGGCCATGGCACCGAGGTTGGCATCGTTGTCGACGGCGACCCGCAGGCCCAGGAACCGGCCGATGTCCTCGGCGGGCTCGTCGTCCTCGTGCCACGGCAGCAGCACGGGCGTGGCGAACCGGCCGGTGCGCGGGTCGATCATGCGCGGCACGGCCAGGCCCGCCGACACGACGTCGTCCAGCGTCTGCCCGGTCTCCTCGACGACCTCGGCGAGCATGGTCTTGATCTGCGGCAGCAGCCGGGACAGCCCGTGGTTGGCGCCGTCCGGGCGCTGTTGGACGGTGACGTGGTCGTGGCCCTGGTCGACGCGGCGGGCGACGACCACGACGTGTTCGTGGCTGATGTCGACGCCGACCGCGACACCGCGCACGGGCGTGAGGCGGACCAGGCCGCCGCGTCCCCGGCCGCGGTCGTGTTCGAGCACGCCCTGGTCGACGAGTTCCTGCACGGCCGTGGACACCGACGCCTGGGACAGGCCGCTGCGGCGCGCGATCCGGGACTGCCGGTCGGCCTTGACCATGATCTCGATGATCATGCGCTTGCGATTGGCGTCCCGCGCACCCGAAGCCGGTACCAGCAGATCCCGTGCGTCGATCACCGCGCCACCACCTCCGCACGAAGGAAGTGGCCAGGCTAACACGATGATCTTCCAATTGAAGACCCTTGTCCGCTGCTCCACCCGGGCGTCGTCGACACGGGAATTCCAAGATTACTTTCATTCGCGAACGCGGCACGCCCGAGGTCGTGAGCACCCGTCGACACTTCCCGGGTCTGTTGAAATAGAAACCGGAAAGAGTGACGGCCGACGCCGCCGCGTTCACTGGTCGCACCAGGCGGAAGTCAGGTTGAACGATCGGCCGCACAAATTCCGAAAACACCTCGAATACGGCGTGGACGTCGGTTGATGGCGTCGCCGGCGGGGCGCAGACTCGGAGGCGTACCCCCGCCGTCGACAAAAACCGGAGCGGACCGCCGTGAACGTCAACTACCGCTGGGAAGTGTCCTGCACGGGCATGCTGACCCCGGCACACGTCAAAACCGTCGTGGTCGTGCTGATCCTGGTGTGGCTGCTCGTGTCGGGTGCGACGCTGCCGGTCATACCGTGAACACCGGCCGGAAATCGTCGAGGTCGGTTTCCGGCGGGTAGTTCAAGGGGCCGTCCTGGGCCCGGACCCAGGCGTGGAAGCGGCACGGGTCACCGGCCGCCCCGATCACCAGCGCCGCGTAGCGCCGGCGCAACGCCAACGCCAGGACGGCTCCCAACGACAACTCCAGGCACGCGACCCGACCCGGGTGCAGCCGGGTGCCCGCGTCGGCCGACAGGATCACGGCCAGCACCTGCTCCCGGGTCGCACCGGCCCGGCACCAGTGCCGGCGCGAGAACTCCAGCACCGCCGCGGTGACCCGGAACGGCAGCCTGACCAGCACCGACGCCACCAGCACGGCCACCGCCGCGAAGCGCCCGGACTCCCCCGCGTCCGACGGTTCGAACGCCGCCTCGGGCACCGGCGCCTCGGGCACCGGCGAGGACGTCAGCAGCCCGGCCGCCACCAGGCGATCGGCCAGCGTGCGCGAGTCACGGGCGAACCGCTCGCCCCGGTACGCGGGGTCGCGCGCGGCCACCCGCCGCAGCCCGGCGGCGAAATCGCCGGACCGGTCCCACTCGCTCAGCAGGGCGAACGCCGTGGCGTTGAGCGCGTAGCACCGTCCGGAGTTGCGGTCGAGCAGCACGCCGCCGCCCCGCGCGGTCGCCGCCGCGTGGACGTGTCCGGGCAGCCGCAACGCCGTCACGACCCGCTCACCTCCCCCGCAGCCAGACTTCGACGCCGAGCAGCCGGTTGAGCACCGGGAACGGCACGGGCGCGCCCGTACCCGCCCGGTCGACCGCCTCGATCACCGCGGCCGGGTCGACCAGGTCCAGGTCGGCGACGGCGGACCGGCGCAACTCCCGGACCAGGGTCGACGCGTGGACCCGCAGGCCCAGGTAGTCCTCGCCGGTGTAGTCGCCCTTGTCCCGGCGGGTGAACACCGCGTCGGGCACCCGGTCGGCCATCGCCGCGCGCAGCAGGGGCTTGCGGGTCTCGACGGACACCTTCAGGTGCGCGGCCACCCGCGTGCACGCCCGGATCACGTCGGCGTCCAGGAACGGCGCGTGCGGCCACACCCCGTACGGTCGTGCGGTCTCCACGAGGCGGCGTTGCACGGCACCGGCCGTGCGCAGGTCGTGCAGCGCCGTGTGGTCGGCCATGTCGCCGACCGGGTGGCGGGCCCGATCGCGGGCCGCCTCGTCGGCGAGTCCGGCCAGTTCACGACGGGCGCGCGGGGTCAGCCACAGCGCGGCGGCACCGGGTCCGGGCCAGCGCGAGATGGCATCAAGCCACTGGACGACGTGCGGCCGGGGGTGTTCGAGGCGGGTCTTGAGCCCGCGCAACGCCCGCGACGTCGACGTGCCGGCCGCCGTGAGGGACCGCCGGAACACGGTCGTCGGCGACAGGTTGCGGGCCCGGCTCGCGGCGAACACGTCGCGGGCCAGTCCGCGCCACCAGCCGTGCCGGGCCAGGTCGCCCAGGTACGACGGCGGCGGCACGAGCAACGCGTCCGCGCCCTCGCCGCCCAGGTGCAGGCCGCCCGCGCCGATCCGGCCCAGCCGCAACGCCGCACGGGCCGACGCCACGGCGGCCGGGTCCGGCTCATCGCCCGCCGCGACGTCGAAAAGTCCCTGGTAGGACAGCGTTTCCCGGGTGCCGGTGACGATCTCCAGCCGCAGGTCTCCCGCGTACCGGCGGGCGTGCTCCAGGTCGTGCGCGGGCGCGTCCGGGTGGTGGTAGGCGAACAGCCTCAGCCCGGGTGCGTGACGTGCGGCCAGGAACGCCAGCGACGTGGAGTCCATGCCGCCGCTGAAGTCGGCCGTGACCGTACGGCCGTCCGCGAGCCGGGCCGCGACGGCGGCGTCCAACGCGGCCCGCAGCTCGTCGACGCCGTCGGCGAACGTCGTCGACCGGTCCGGCACCGGGTCGGTCGCGGCCGTGCGCGTGCCGGACCGGTCGACGGTCAGCACACCGCCGCCACCGAGCCGGCGCACGCCCACGAGCACCGAACGGTCGCCGACCAGCGCGGGCACGTCCGGGCAGAACACGCCCGCGAGCAGCGTCGACCGGTCCGGGGTGGCGGGCAGGCCGGCCACGGCCGCCGTGGTCGCCCCGTGCGAGCCGAACACCACCCGACCGCCGCCGGTCCGGTGGAAGACCGGGTACTGCCCGGCCTGGTCCACCAGCACGGTCACGCCCGAGTCGCGCACGACCACCACCGTGTGGCACCCCGGCCAGCGCGTCAGCGACCCCGGCCGGTCCTCGTCCACCGCCCGCCGCAGGTCGGCGAGCAGGCGCGCGTCGTCGGCGAAGCACTGGCCGAGCACGAGCAGACCGGCGTCCCGGTGCCGGGCCGTGCGCACCTCGCCCGGGTGCCACCCGTCCGCGAGCCACAGCCCCGGCCGGTCGGACCACACCGGCACCAGGCGTGCGGGCACCCGGTCCGCCGCGGGCGGGAACACTCCGACGAAGGACACGCGACCTACCAGTAGTACTGCGAATTCGCGTCCGCGTTACCGCTGGACGAATTGCCGAGCACGACATCGCGGACGCCGCCCAACTCGACGAACACCGGCGGCTCGTAGTCGACCTCGACCTGTTCCGCATCGGACGCGCGCACTTCGGACGGACGCGAGGCATCCACGGACATGACCACTCCCTGGGTGAACTTCGGAAAACCCCGAACCGCAACGCAACCTTAGCAGCGTTCGACCGGAAAACCGCGTAGGGGTTATTCGAAGCCCGGCCCGCATCCGATTGAACTCCCGCCATTGCCGGACACGAGGCGTCGTGTTGAAAACAAACGGCTTTCCGACCACCCCGCCGCGCGCGCCGGCCGAAGGCCCCGGAACACCGGTCCGCCGGCCTTCGGATTCAACGCCCGCGTGCCGGATCGTCGGCCGATCCGATCAGATCCTCGGGCGCGGACAGCCGCCACGCCTCGAAGACCAACTCGGCCAGTTCCCCCGCGTCCACCTCGTCGAGCTTCACGACCACCCAGCCGAACCCGCCGGCGGTGAACTGCTCCTCGAACACGTCCGGCCGTTCCGCCACCAGGGCCCGCTGCTCGGACAGCGTCTGCTTGAGCCCGGCCGTGCGAGTGCGCGGCCAGTGGTAGCCGAACCGCCGGCCACGCACGCTGAACGCGCTGTAGTCCCGCGCCTCGGACCGCTCGACCTCAGGCAAGGCGTCCACGAGCGCGAAGAACCCGTCCGTCATCACAACCCCCTCGAATCCGCACGGAGTATAGGAACGGGGTCCGACAGGTCCGCCCCACGCGCCTGCTCGGCGCACGGTCGACACGTTCGGCGACGTGGGCTGTCGAGGGAACGCACACGGTCGATCGGCTCGGAACCGCGCTGCCGGCCGCGACGTCCGGTTTCCATGATCGAAACACACGATCATCGCGACCAGGCGGACTCCCCTGTGCCCTGTACCCGGCAGCGGACAGGACGGCAAGTCCGGTCGACGTCAGGCCGGTACGTAGTCGTAGGTCAGTACGAACCGACTGTGTGTCTTGTCGATGACGGTGCCGTCGGCCAGGTCGCCGTCTGGCGTGCCTGCAGGGTAGATCAGAAGCGTCGGCTTGCGAGCGTCCCGTTCGGCCGACCAATCCCGGACTTCGGCGCACAGACGTCCGGCGAGTTCGGCGGCGTCGGGGCCGTGGGCGATCGCGCCGAGTTCCCAGCGGACGTCGTCGCCTTCCTCCCGGCGGCGGGACGTGAGGTAGGCCAGGGATTGCCCGTCGACCAGGGCCGGGGCGCGGAAGCGTTGGATCGGGTCGCACACCTCGGATGCGACGTCGGGGTGCGCGTCGATTCGGCACACGCGGGGTTCGGTGACGGTCAGGCGCAGCCAGATCCCGTCGTGGGGTTCGTCGCCGGCGATCGTGCTGTCGGACCAGGCGATGGCGCGGGGAAGGTCGAGGACGCCGTGGAGCAGGTCGGGGTCGACGGCCTGGTCGGCGTCCCAGTGGAGCTTGACCGTCCCGTCCGGGGTGATGGGGGCGCCGCGTTCGCCCTCGTCCTCGGTGACCAGGTACACGAAGCCGCTCAGGTGCATCGAGTCGGACACCAGGCGTCCGTCGACGTGGCGCAGTCCGACGCCGCGGGACTGGCCGCGCCAGCGCAGCGGGGCGACCAGTCGGGCCTCGGGTGCGAGTTGGCGCCACCACCGGTCGGGGATGTCCCAGGGGGAGACGGTGGCGATGAGCCGGTCGTAGGGGGCGCGGTCGGCGTGGCCCGCGGTGCCGTCGCCGGTGACCACGTGCGCGTCGCCGTGTCCGGCGGCGGTCAGGTTGCGGACGGCCTGGTCGGTGACGTCGGGGTCGATGTCGATCGTGGTGACCAGGTCCGCGCGGCCGGTCAGGCGGGCGAGCAGGGAGGCGTTGTAGCCGGTGCCGGCGCCGATCTCCAGGACGGTGTCGCCGGGGTTCACGGGGAGTTGGTCGAGCATCATCGCCACGACGAACGGTGCGGAGGCGCAGGACAGCGACCGGCCGTCGGAGAACCGGTGGGTGATCACCGCCTGCCAGGGGTTGTAGGCGGCGTCGAGGTCGGCCTCGGGCACGAACTCGTGGCGCGGGGTGTCGAGCAGGACCCGTTCGACCTCCGCGCGTCGGGCGTAACCCGCTTTGCGGACCTTGGCGACCATGTCGGCGCGTCGTGCCTCCGGTGAGGTGGCGGTGTCCATCGTGTCCTTTCGATGTGGTGGTGCGTGGTCAGTCGTCGAGCAGCAGGCAGGCGTCCCAGCGGGTGCCGGGCGGGGTGTCGGTGATGGCGGCGCGCAGCGCCAACCGCGCACCGGGTTCTCCCGCCAGGAGTCCGCGGGCAGGGTGTCGGTCGTGGCGCAGCCGGTCGGCGAGCGTGTCGCGGAGCCGGGGAAGACGATCTCGCACCCGCTCGTCGTGCTCGCCCGCGCGCCACGCAGTGTGCAGCACCCCGACCCGCTATCTCTCGCCCAACTCGCCACCGAACACCCCACGGTCCGCGACGAAGCCCGATTGAGGGTCGATTGCCTGCGCGTCCGAGTAGGTCGTCCCTGGGACTGGGCTCCCACGCCATGACAGCGGGCGACACCAGGCATGCGAAACACGGCACGCCTCATCGGGAAATCGGTCCCGGTCCGATCTTCTCGTGCCTCAAGCGAGGCCCGACATGCCGGGCGGTCGACCGCCACAACCGACCTGCCACCGCAGTCGACCGCCAGGACACCCGAACCCATGCAGGCTGGGTGACCCGGACCACGGTGAGGTGACCATGAGCTACGCCCGCATCACCAACCCCACGGGCACCGTCACGCTGTGCCCCGACGGCTGCGACGTGCCCACCGTCGAGGTCGATCTGGGCGACGGCCGCACGTGCCGCGTGCACTGCGGCACCTACCGACCGGCCTGCCCCACGCGCCCCGCCGCGCGCTGAGCGGACTCAGCGCAGCGTCGGCACCGACCCGTTGCCCGTCCAGGCGACCTCGACGTCGGGCAGTCCGGCCACCCACGGGGCCACGAGGTCGGCCAGCGTCGCGGGCGAGGGCGGCGTCGGCCCGAGCCCGACGGCGAACCGCACCGGGTCGTGCGCGATCGGCCTGGGCCACGCGTGCGGCTCGGCCACGTGCGGCTCCAGCGCCCCGAGCAACGCCCGCATGCGCCCGCGCACCAGGCCGACCCTTTCCACCGGAGTCGTGACCACGGCCCACGCCGCGTGGACGCGGTGGCCGTCCGGCGGCGCGCACAGCGTGCCGAGGTCGCCCGACTCCACGATCTCCCACGCCCGGAACAGCTCGCGGGTCAGCAGGTCCCGGAAGCCGGGCGTCACCTGCCCGGTGCACGACCGGATCGGCGCGGTGGGCGTCAGCACGGTCACCGCCTCGCCCGTCCGCGCGGGCTGCCCGTGCAACGCCACCGGGTCATGCCAGTCCCACGCCGCCCACGTCGCGAAGAACTCCGTCCCCGCGCACACCGCCCGCGCGGCCAGCACCGACCACGCCAACCCCGGCAGCCCGCCGAACGGCGCCGAGTCCACTCCACGCGCCCGTGCCCACGCCTTGACCACGCGCACGACCCGCACGAACGACGCGTGCCGCTCCCCCACCGCCGCGCGCACCGCCGCCGCGTCCGTGATCGCACCGGTCGCGATGTCGTCGTCGGAGGCGAGCAGGTCCACGGACAGCCCGGACACGGCGAACCGGTACCCCGGCGTGCGGGCGCCCACGACCGGCACCGGCTCGACGCCCAGGGCGCGCACCCGGTCCAGCGGCGGGTCGGGTGCGACGAGGTCGAGGTCGGCGTCGGGCAGGTGACCGCCGATCGCCCGCGAGCCGACCACGTGGACGCCGGGCAGCGCGGCCACCACCCGGTCGGCCACGGCGTCCAGGTCCGGTCCGGGCGGCGTCGGTGGCTCCTCGATCCAGCGCACCTCGCCCGTGCCCAGGCCCACGACCGCACGCGGCAGCATCGGACCGTCGCCGCGCCGCGACAGCACGACCACCTCGCCCACCCCGAAGTCCCGGCCGGGGATGCGCGCGGCGGCGCGTTCGGTCGTGCCCACGGTCAGGTGCGGGGTGAACCGGGCACGGCAGGCCGGGAAGCGGCGCAGCAGCGCGGCGTGCAACTCGGCCCACGGCGCGGGCCGCGCGGCCGGGTCCAGCCACACCACGTCGCCGAACGTCCCGACGCCCTCGACCCGGACCGGGAAGGGCGCGATCTCCTCGACCGCGTCCGCGACCAGCGGCACGGCCCGGTCGAAGTCGGACTCGGGCACGAACCCGAACAGCAACGTCACGTGCGGCGGCCACCGCGTGGACTCGCGCACCGCGTCGACCTCCGGCCACGGTCCGGGCAGCCACACGACCGCGGTGCGCGGCGTCGGCGGCACGTCGAGCACGTCGGATTCGGCGGGGCGCGGGCCGAGGTCGACCACGACGCCGTAGTGGTCGGAGGCGAACAGCCCGTCGACCGGCCGGGTACCGACGAGGTCGGCGCGCAGCACGGCGGCCGTGCCGCGCACGAACACCCGGTCCAGCCGCGCCGAGCGGCCGGACAACGACGACACGGCCGCGAGCGGGTTGCCCACCGGGTCGAACGTCGGCGCGTCGTCGTCGTGGAGTTCGGTCCACGCGTCGCGCATGCCCAGCACCGGCAGCGTGCCGCCGTGGTTGAAGTCGCCCACCAGCACCACGTCGCCCTCGACGGGCGCCAACGCCTCGGCGATCACGGCGAGCTGCGCGGTGCGGATCGCGGCGCCACCGGCGGTGTGGTCGCTGGTCAGATGCGTGACCGCGACCGTCACGGGGTCACCCGCGTCGACCACGATCGCGTGCACGGCCTTGTGCGGCCCGAGGTCCAGCCGTGCCGACTCCAGCACGGGCAGGCGGCTGAGCAGCACCAGCCCGGTGTCCTCGACCCGCGCCGGATCGGCGTCGAGCGCGTAGCCGGGCAGGTGGCGGGTCAGCGCGGCGAGCAGGTCGCGTTCGACCTCCTGGAGCGCGATCACGTCGGCGTCGGCCGCGGCGATCAGGTCCAGCAGCAGCGGACGGCGACGGGCCGTGTGGATCAGTTCGCGGTCGAACCGGTCCCACAGCGTGTTCCAGGTCAGCACCCGCAGGCCCGTGCCGCCGGCCGCGTGCCCGTGCGGCTCGGCGGGCGTGAACGGCGCCCGCAACCGCCGTCCCCGACGGACCCGCCCGGCACCGGACTCCGCGACCCGGTCGATCCCGGCCGCCCGGTCCCACACCACCTCGCCGTCGGCCTCCAGGAACAGCACCCGGTGCCACGGCACGTCGCCGCCGGGCATGAACGCGGCGAACGGGACGCGTTTGGGCTCCCGACCGCGCTGCGCCACCCCGACCACGAACCGCGCCGGGTCGAGCCGGGAGTCCCACCGGACCTGGTGGTAGACCTGCTCACTGGTGCGCATCGGCCACCACCGTCCCCGTCGCGTCGACGTACCGGATGCGGTGCGCCTGCCACGCGTAGGGCGGGTCGAACCGCCGGATCTGGGCGGAGAGCACGTGGTCCGGGACGGGGTCCGCCCGGTTCGCGTTGCGCCGGCGGATCTCCGCTTCGGAGGCGAGCACGACCACGTAGGTGCGCGTCGCGTCGTGCCGCCGTGCGACGGCCTGCACGGCGTCCCGTTGACGGGCCGTGATGGACGTCGCGTCCCACAACGCGCTGCGCCCGTGCCGCAACGCCGCGCCGAGCCGGTCCAGCGCCACGCCCAGCACCCGCGCGTTCGACCGCTGGTCCGCCCGATCCCCGGCGTCGGCGCGCAGGTCGTCCATCGAGACCACTTCATCCACATCGGACTTCGCGGCGAACGTCGACTTGCCGCTGCCCGAGATGCCCACGAGGTGGAAGAACTCCGGGCAGTCCCGATCCCTCCACCGCCAGGTCGCCGCGTCCGCCTCCTCGGGTCCGAACGCCCGCCCGTCCCGGATGACGAGGTCACGCGCTTCGGCGAGCCGCCGGGCCGACCCGGCGAACTCCGGCCACCGCGGCAGGTCCTCGGCGTGCAGGGCCGACCAGGCGACCTGGTCCCGCGCACCACCGGTCGCGACCGCACCGGCGACGGCGTGCAGGACGCCGAGGTCCACGGCCGTGGCGAACCGGAGCAGCCCGGACCGCCGCTGGTCCTCCGGGAAGTCGTGGTGCAGCAGGCGGTGCAACCCCACCACGTCCCCGACCCGGCGCGCGGTACCCATCCCGACCCGGTCGACGAGGTCGAGCACGACCCGCCCTCGGGGCCGCCGATGGTAGGCGGCGGCGAGTACGCCCACCAACCGCCCCTCACCCGGCCGCAGCTCGTCGGCGACCTTCTCCGCCGCTGCCTGATCACCGTCGGGCAGCTCGAACCCCGCACCGGAACGGATGTCCCAGTAGCGTGCGCCTGGCCCGAGCCCGTTGGGCACGACCGGCGCCGACATCCAGTGCGTCGAGGTCCGCACGTGCGCGGGCCGCACCCACTTGGCCACGGTGCGCCCGAAGTCCCCCAGCCCGAACCCGGCGGCGGGCCGCACGACGTAACCCTCGCTCACGAGCGTGTCGACCTTCAAGCGCCGCAACATTTTCTCGTCGAACACACCACGCCACAACACGGTCGGAACCGGTATCCCGAGGCCGCGCAGGAACCCGACCGTGGAGTCCCAGTCGAGGCACTCGTCCCCGTCCCAGACCGAGAACCCGTAGAAGTAGCCGTCAAGCTCTTGATACGCCAACGAATGCCGCGCGTAGAGATTCTCCCCGCACACCCGCCACCCGACCGGGATGAAACCCCCGACCCGCCCTTGAAGCGCCTTCACCCACGACCGGGAAGGGTGGTGCCCGGAGTCCAACGACCGCGCGTGCGACCCGTCCCGGTAGAGCGTGGTGTTCTCGCCGTCGAGCTTCTCGGTGACCACGACCTCCCCACCGGCCCACGCGCCGAGGTCGGCCACCCGCACGTCGTCGCGGGACACGCCGGGCGACCACGGGAGGTGCGGCGTGCGCGGGTAGGAGATCCGTTCCACGCCCGAACCTTAGGCAACCGCACGGTCCAGCGACGATCCCATTTCAGGCCGCGCGGACCCCGCCCACCGACAACACCGCCGCCGCGATGGCGTGGTAGACGAGCGAACCCGGCACCGAGCCGTTGAAGTGGAAGAGCCACTCGTCGGCCGAAACCGGCGGGCGCACCAACACGGCAAGCGCACAAACGTGCCACACGAGGAAGACCCCCCGCAGACCACCGCCGCCCACACGTCGGTGGAGTACCTCCGCTTTCGCACCACCGACCGCGGCAGCAGCACGCCGACCACGTTCAACACCTGACCCGGGGCCGAGAACACCAAGTACCCCAGGGCCACGAGCCTGCCAAGGTGCGGGTCGGGAGGTCCGAACAGCCATCACGCCGAAGCCGACCGCACCGGGGCGAGCGCCACCACCAGCCCGGCTCCCACTCGCACCGGCCAGGCCGGAGCCGTCCTGTCCACGCCGATCGCTCCCCAAGCGGGCGATTCTTCCGGGCAGTCACGGACGACGATCCACTGTCACACAACGCGCACAAAGGACGCACACCACACGGACATCCCACAGGGAACGTCGGAGACGTCCAGCTCCGAAATCCACCAGTGGGGGAACGATGCGCCGCCGGGTTCCGACCGTGATCGCCAGTGCACTCGTCGTAGTGCTGACCGCCTGCGGCCAGGCAGGTCGCACCGAGGAGGACGGGAGCATCGCCGAGGGCGAGCGGATCTCCCCGCACGCCGACCACCCCGCGATCCGGCGGATGGACCCCGTGCTGCTCGCGGCCGTGCGCCGGGCCGCCGCCGACGCGAAGCAGGCCGGGATCGAGGTGGGCATCACGTCCGGGTGGCGGAGCAAGGAGTACCAGCAGCTCCTGTTGGACCAGGCGGTCTCGCACTACGGAAGCCTGCGTGAGGCACGGCGGTTCGTCAGCACGCCCGAGACCTCGGCACACGTGTCGGGCAAAGCCGTGGACATCGGACCGACCGACGCGGCCGACTGGATGGGCCGGCACGGTGCCGCCTACGGGCTGTGCCAGGTCTACAGCAACGAGATGTGGCACTTCGAGCTGCTCACCACGCCGGGTGGGCAGTGCCCCGAGCAGCGCGGGGACGCCGCCTGACGCCTACCCACGCGGCACGGTCAGGGTGAACACGGCACCGTCCTCGTCGTGCACCTCGAGCCTTCCGCCGTGCAGCAGGGCGTTCTCACGCGCGATCGCCAGACCGAGCCCGCTGCCCTCCGTATGCCGACGGGAGCGGTCGCCGCGGACGAACCGGTCGAACGCCACCGGTGCGAGGTCACCCAGGCCGGGTCCCTTGTCGGCGACGCGCACCCGCACCTCGTCCGGGTCGCCGCCGTCGATCGTCACGGTGATCGGCGGGCCGCCGTGCCGCACGGCGTTGGTCACGAGATTGCGCACGACGGTGTGCAGGCGGCGCGGATCGCCGAACACGGCCACGTCGCCGACGCGTTCCGTCCGGACCTCGACGTCCGGCGCGCTCAGCTCCACCGCGTCGGCCACCAGCGCTTCGAGGTCGACGACCTCGGGTCGGAACTCGGCCGCGCCCGCGTCGAACCGCGAGATCTCCAGCAGGTCCTCGACCAGGGCACCCAGCCGCCGGGTCTGGGAGCCGAGCAGTTCCGCCGACCTCGTCCGGTCCGCCTCGTCGTCGCTGTGCAGGCCGTCGGCGGCGGCGATCAGGGACGCCAGCGGCGTGCGCAGGTCGTGGGCCACGTCGGCGACGAACCGCCGTTGCTGCCGGTCCTTGAGGCGCAACCGCTCGATCGACTCGCCGAGCCGCTCGGCCATCGCGTTGAACGAGCCCGCCAGGTCGGCCAGTTCGTCACGGCCGTCCACCGGGAGCCGGGTGTCCAGCTCGCCGTCGCCGAGGCGGCGGGCGGCGAGCGCGGCCGTGCGCACCCGACGGCGGATGCCACGTGCGGCGAACAAGCCCGACACGCTGCCCAGCACGACGATGGCCACCGCCACCAGGGCGAGCACGCCGCGCAGTGCGGCCAGTTCCCGGTCCAGGCCACGCGTGCTGTAGAACTCGGCGAGCACCACGCCCGGCTCGACCTCGCCGACGATCACCAGCCGCGAATCCTCCTCGTACCGGACGGAACCCGACTCCAGATCGTCCACGAGGGACTCCGCGAGCGGATCGCCGGAACCCGCCACCGGCAGGTACGTCCCGTCGGACTTCACCGACAGCGGTCCCGAGGTCGATGTGCGGTTCACGATCGTCCACGTGAGACCGAGCCGGGCCCGCATGTACTCCGCGACCCCCGCCACCACCGACCTGAATTCCGTGCTGCGCACCAGGAACTGGTGCGCCTGCTGGGCGTCGGAGTCGAACGACGCCTGCGCGGACTCGGCGAACCGCGTGCGGGTGGCCCCGGCCTGGATCAGGTACGCCGTCGTGGCCATGGCGACCGTCGTGACGACCGTGACCAGCACGACCGTGAGCACGACCACGCCCCGCAGGCCGAGCCGCGTCACGGCGCGACCAGCCGGTAGCCGAACCCCCGCACGGTCAGCAACAGGGTCGGGTCGGCCGGTGCCGGCTCGATCTTCGCGCGCAGCCGGGCCACGGTCGCGTCGACCAGCCGCGAGTCGCCCGCGAACCCGTAGTCCCACACCCGCTTGAGCAACGTCTGCCGGCTCAGGACCTGGCCGGGGTGGTCGGCGAACTCGATCAACAGCCGCATCTCGGTGGCGGTCAGCCGCAGTTCGACACCGGCCCGGGTGACGGTCATCGCGGCGGTGTCCAACTCCAGGTCGCCGATCGTGCGCACGTCCGCCCGGGGCGCGGCGGGCGCGGCCCGGCGCAGGATCGCCTTCACCCGCGCGTCGAGCACGCGGGGTTCGACCGGTTTCACCACGTAGTCGTCCGCGCCGCACTCCAGGCCCACCACGACGTCCACCGCGTCGCCGCGCGCGGTCAGCAGGATCACCGGGACGGCGTCGCGGGCACGCACGCGCCGGCACACCTCGAACCCGTCGATGCCGGGCAGCATCACGTCCAGCAGCACCAGGTCCGCGGTCCCGCGCGTGAGGAACTCCAGCGCCCGCTCCCCGGATTCGGCGACCGAGACCTCGTGCCCGAGCCCACGCAACGCCCGGGACAACGCCTCGGCCAACATCGCGTCGTCCTCGACGAGCAGCAACCGCGGCACGGGTGTGGCTCCTCGCTGGTAGCCCGGCAGTCGGTCCAGGTATACCAGCCATTACGCCGAACGGCGGGTCCCGGAGCGGGTCGCCCCGCCCCGGGAGGCCGGGTCACACGATCCTGAAGCCGGGCGTGATGAAGACGCCCGCGATCGGCTCGTAGTCGTCGGTCCAGTTCACCACGACCGCCATCTTGCTGTCGTGCCAGCCGATGGTCCCGCCGTAGGGCACCCGGTGGCTGCACGTCGCGGTCGGTCCGGGCGTGATGCAGAGGTCGCTGACCGGCGGGATGAAGTTCTTGCCGTTGCGAATACCGATCAGCATCCGGATGTCCCTGGCCAACGGTGTCGGCTTGCCGGTGGCGGTGTCCCGGCAGGCGACGGACCACGTCACGTGGAGGAAGCCGTCGTACAGGGTGACGTCGTTGCCGTAGCCGACATCACAGATGATCGCGGCGTCCGGCGCCTCGATCCGGGCGAGGGACGGTCCGACGCCGGGACCGTTGAACACCGCGCGCCGGCCGGCGGCGACCGTGCCCACCACGTGGTCGACCGACAGCCCCCGATCCGCCTCGCCGGGACGCGCGGACGCGGGACCGACCAGACCGACGCCGGTCAGCAGGACGACCAGACAACACGTGACCCTCCTGAGTCCTCTGAACATGCGCTTCTCCTCGCGCTCGTCGTGGGAACGGCTCCGGCCGGGTCGCGGCGCGTACGGCGACACCCCTCGTGTCCGACAAGCCGTCGTGCGCGCCGGGCCTCGTCCGGCGCCGGTCAGGCTCGTCGTCGGCATCACTGCGTCAACACGGCGTTCTGCGAATCGGCTGTTCAGTGGTGCCGACCGACGACACGACGGGCATAAGTAGAGACTTCCACGGCTTGTCGCGGCGAACGAGGACCGGTCCATGACAGGGGAACTGCGCGTGCTGGGCCAGGTCGAGGTGCTGGTCGACGGGACGCACGTCGACCTCGGGCACGCCCGGCAGCGGTGCGTGCTGGCGGTGCTGGCGGTCGAGGCCAACCGCGTGGTCCCCACCGACCAGGTGGTGGACCGCGTCTGGGGCGACCACCCGCCGCGTCGGGCCCGGCAGTTGGTCAGCAACTACCTGTCGCTCCTGCGCCGTCTGCTGGCCGGGGCCGGCGTGGACGGGGTGGCGATCGAACGCCGTGGCGGCGGCTACGTGCTGCTGGTCGACCCGCGACGGGTGGACCTGCACCGGTTCCGCCGCCTGGTCGCCGACGCCCGCGCCCAGACCGACCAGGCCCGTGCACTGGAACTGTTCGAGCAGGCGACGGCCGCCTGGCGGGGCGAGGCGCTGGCCGGCCTGGACACGCCGTGGATCGCGACCGTGCGCGAAGGTCTCGTCCGGGAGCGGTTCGCCGCCGACACCGACCGCCTCGACCTGGCGTTGCGACTGGGCCGGCACACCGCCCTGCTGCCCGAACTGACCGGACGCGCCGACGCACATCCCCTGGACGAACGCGTCGCCGCCCAACTCATGCTCGCCCTCTACCGCGCGGGACGACCCACCGAGGCCTTGGACCACTACCGCCGCCTGCACGCCCGCCTCACCGCCGAGTTGGGCACCGACCCTGGACCCGACCTGCGAAAACTCCACCAGGACATCCTGACCGCCGCCCCGACCCTGACCGGCACCCCACCGGGTCGGGCGTCGGTGACGCCCCGCCAACTGCCGTCCGCGCCCGCCCTGTTCACCGGCCGCCGGCCGGAACTGGCCGAACTGGACCACACCCTGGCCACCACCCGTGACGACCCGGAGACGACCGGCACGGTCCTGATCTCCGCGATCGGCGGCGTGGGCGGCGTCGGCAAGACGTGGCTGGCCCTGACCTGGGCCCACCGCAACCTCGACCGCTTCCCCGACGGACAGCTCTTCGTCGACCTCCAGGGATTCAGCCCCACCAACCGCCCCACCGAGCCCGCCGACGCGATCCGCGGCTTCCTCACCGCACTGGGCACCGACCCCGCCCGCCTCCCGGCCGACCTGGACACCCTCGCCGCCGACTACCGGAGCATGATCGCCGGCAGGCGGGTGCTGGTCGTCCTCGACAACGCCGCGACGGCCGAACAGGTGATCCCACTGCTTCCCGGCCACCCGTCGTGCACGGTCCTGGTCACCGGCCGCACCGGTTTGGCGTCCTTGATCGACCGACACGGTGCCCGCCACCTGTCCCTGGACGTGCTCACCCGCGACGAGGCCCGCGCTCTCCTCGCACGACGCCTGGGCGACCGGCGGATCCAGGCGGAACCGGACGTGACCGACGACCTGATCGACCTGTGCGGACGCCACCCGCTGGCGCTGGCGATCACCGCCCGGCACGCCGCGACCCGCCCGCGAGTGCCGTTGGCGGAGTTCGCCACCGAATTGCGCGACCTGGGCTTGGACGCCTTGGACGACGACGATCCGGCGGCGAGCCTGCCGACCGTGCTCTCGTGGTCGCTGCGCCACCTCACCGACCGACAACGCACTCTGTTCGTCCTCATAGGAATCGCCCCCGGCCCGGACATCGACCTGCCCGCCGCCGCGGCCCTGATCGGCCTGTCGAAAGCGGACACCCGCAAGATCCTGCACGCCTTGGAGAACCACTCCCTGCTCGACCGCCACCCCCGGGGCCGCTACGCGATGCACGACCTCGTCCGCGCCTACGCCACGGCCGACGACCACCTCACCGAACCGGCACGCCAAGCGGCCCTGGACCGGGTCGTGGACTTCTACCTGCACACCGCCTACGCGGCGGACCGCCACCTCAACCCCCACCGCCAACAGGTCACGTTCGACCCGCCGGCCACCGGCGTCCACCCCCACCCGCTACCCGACCTCACGGCGGTGCTGGACTGGTTGGACGTCCACCACCCCCACCTGCTCGCCGCCCAGAGCACCGCCGAGACCCGACGACGCCACCAGACGGTGTGGAACCTGGCCTGGACCCTCGGCAGTTTCCACTGGCGACGAGGACACCGCCGGGACGCACTGACCGTGTGGCAGGCCGCCCGCACAGCCGCCGAACACCTACCGGACCCCAACACCCGCATCCTCGCCCACCGACGTCTGGGCAACGCCCACGCCGAGATGGAACAGCACGAGCAGGCCATGATCCACCTGTACAAGGCACTCACCCTCGCCGAACACCACCAGGACCCCGCACAACAGGCGAACGCCCAGGAAACCCTGGCCTGGGCCTGGGCCAGACAGGGCGACGACCGGAAGGCGCTGGAACACGAACAGCGCGCCTTGGCCATCTACCGCACCCTCGGCAACCCGGTGTGGGAAGCAGAAGCACTCAACTCGATCGGTTGGTACGCCGCCCGCATCGGCGACTACGACACGGCCCGCGACCACTGCGAGGCCGCCCTGTCCCTGAACCGCGAGCACGACAACCCCGACGGCGAGGCCACGACCCTCGACAGCCTCGGCTACATCGACTACGAAACGGGAAACCACAGGGAAGCCATAGACCACTACCACCAGGCCCTGACCCTGTACCGGGAACTCGGCGACACCACCAACACAGCCGAAACCCTGGATCGGCTGGGCCACCCGCACGCCGCCCTGGGCCACCACACCGAAGCCCGCGAAGCCTGGCAGGAAGCCCTGGACCACTACCGCCGACTAGGCCGCGACACCGACGCCGAACAGGTACGAAAGCAACTGGACGACCTCACAGAACCCCAGTGAGGCAACAACACCACCACGACCGCCCAGGACCACGGTGCCCGAACGCACATTTCACGGTGCCTGAACGCACAACTCGCGGTGTCCGAACGTATAACTCGGGGTGTCCGAGTGGAGGACTCGCGCACCGTCCGAACCGGACGGGACGACACCGCCAACCACCTCACACCACAGCGGACAACGAATGCCCCACCCCCGGGAACCGGCGGCCCACCCCATCCGACTAGTCGGAACGAGCCGCCCCGTCCCCAGCAAGAGGTGTCCGATGTCCGCTCCACCCGTCGACGACGCACCAGTCGACGACCCGCGCACCGACGAACCCCGCCTGTCGGTCGTACCGCTGTTGCGCCGGCTGCACTTCTACGCCGGGGTGCTGATCGCACCCTTCCTCGTGGTGGCGGCGTTCTCCGGCCTGCTGTACGCCCTGGCCCCGCAGCTCGACGACCTCCTCTACGGCGACGTCCTCACGACGACGAACACCGGCACCCCACGCCCCCTGGCCGAACAGGTACGCGCCGCCCAGGAAGCCGTCCCCGACGGCAGGGTCACCGGTGTCCTGGTCCCCGACGACCCCAGCGCGACCACCCAGGTCGTCTTCAGCGTCCCGGACCTCGACGAGGAGTACGCCCGCACCGCCTACGTCGACCCCTACACCGCCCGTGTCCAGGGCCACCTGACCACGTGGTTCGGTTCGACCCCGGTCACGACCTGGCTGGACGGCCTGCACCGCCACCTCCAGCTCGGCGAACCGGGCCGCGTCTACTCGGAACTGGCCGCGAGCTGGCTGTGGGTCGTCTCCCTGGCCGGCCTGGTCCTGTGGCTGACCCGGCGCCGTGCCAAGCGCCGTGCCCTCCTCGTCCCGGAGAAGCGCGCGAAGGGCGTCCGCAAGACCCGGTCCTGGCACGCGGTAATCGGCACCTGGACGTTGCTCGGCGCCCTGTTCCTGTCGGCCACCGGCCTGACCTGGTCGACCTACGCCGGCGAGAACTTCTCGGCCGCGCTGGAGGCGTTGGACGCCAAGGCACCGCCCCTGGACACCCGCCTCCCGGGCGCGACGCGGGACACTGTCCCGGCGACGTTCGACCAGGCCCTGGCCACCGCCCGGCAAGCCGGCCTGGACGGCCCGCTCCAGCTCACCGTCCCCGCCAAGCCCGGCACCGCGTGGACCGCCGCCCAGGTCGACAACACCTGGCCGGTACGGCTCGACAAGGCCGCCGTCGACCCCGCGACGACCACGGTCACCGCACGCGCCGACTTCGCCGACCGCCCGCTCCTGTCGAAGCTCTCCTCGCTCGGCGTCCAGGCCCACATGGGCCGACTGTTCGGCGCGGCGAACCAGGTCGTGCTGTTCCTGCTGGCAGCCGGGATCCTGACGCTCATCGTCCTGGGCTACCGGATGTGGTGGCAACGCCGTCCGACCCGCGCCGACCGCCGGGCGCCTCTCGGCACACCACCGGCCCGGGGCACGTGGCAGCACCTCCCGCTGTGGTTCGTCGTACCCGCCCCGCTGGTGCTGATCGCCGTCGGCTGGGCCATCCCCCTGCTGGGCCTGAGCCTGGTCGCGTTCCTGCTCCTGGACGCCGCCCTCGGCTTCGCCCGTAACCGGAAATCCGCCTGAGAACATCCACAGTGGACTCCGTCTCAACACGAGGCAGAGTCCACTGTGGACCACCAGGGAACATCGGCAAGTGTTGACGACTCACCCACAGTGCCCACTCTGGCACACAAAGTGAAATCGCCAGTATCGTTGCGGACGTGCCCCCGACCACGTCCCGAGCCCTCGTCCTTCTCCTGGGCGTACTCCTGGCGCTGGACGCGTTCGGCACGCACGAGCACGCTTTCCAGGCCCACCACCCCGCGGTCGAGGCCCTCGACGGGCAACGCGCTCCGGGCCACGAAGGCGATCCGCACCGCTCCCCCGTCCGGGTGGAGGCGGCACCGGCCAAGGCCGTGTCCGACCGCGGCCCCGCCCCGTCGGCCACGCCAGCGACCTGCGCGTCCCCGCGAATCGCCACCCGACCGACGCACCCGCCCGCCCCGGTACCCGGCATCGCACCGGTCACCGACCTGCTGACCCTGTTCTGCGTATCGCGACGCTGACCGACCCGAAGCGCCCTCCACGCTCGCGCCGAACCACGGTGCCGAGCCGCTTCCGGCCGCCTTCCCCCTGTCGCACCTTCACGAAGAGGTCAGCACACCCATGTCCGCTGTGCACCCGACGGTCGGCATCCCCGACCGCGTCCCGTCCTCCGCACGCCTGGTCCTCACCTCGGCCGCGACCCCGTGCCACACCCCCGCCGGCGTCGTCGGCAACACCCCCGTGCTGTGGATCGACGAGCCGTTCACGACCGACGGCCGCGGGTTCTGGGCCAAGCTCGAAGGCCACAACCCGGGCGGCATCAAGGACCGCGCCGCCCTGTTCCTGGTCGAACGCGCCCGCGAACGCGGCGACCTGGCGCCCGGCGCGCCGATCGTCGAATCCACCAGCGGCACCCTCGGCCTGGGGCTCGCGCTGGCCGGGATCGTGCACGGGCACCCGGTCACGCTCGTGACCGACCCGGGCCTGGAGCCGATGATCGAGCGGATGCTGCGCGCGTACGGCGCCGAGGTCGACATCGTCACCGAACCCGATCCGGTCGGCGGCTGGCAGGAGGCACGGCGCCGCCGCGTGCGCGCCCTGCTCGACGCGCGACCCGACGCGTGGTGCCCGGACCAGTACCACAACCCCGACAACGTGGCCGCCTACGCGCCGCTCGCGGCCGAACTCGTCGCCCAGCTCGGCCGGGTGGACGTGCTGGTCACCAGCGTCGGCACCGGCGGGCACTCGGCCGGGATCAGTCGGGTGCTGCGGCACTACTGCCCCGGGCTGCGGCTGGTGGGCGTGGACACCACCGGGTCGACGATCTTCGGCCAGCCCGCCGGCACCCGCCTGATGCGCGGCCTGGGCAGCAGCATCTACCCGCGCAACGTCGACTACGCCGCGTTCGACGAGGTGCACTGGGTCGCCGCCCGCGAGGCGGTGTGGACGTGCCGCGAACTCGCCGCCCACCACTACGCGGCCGGCGGGTGGAGCGTCGGCGCGGTCGGCCTGGTCGCGGGCTGGGTGGCCCGCACGTCGCCACCGGACACCCGGATCGCGGCGGTCTTCCCGGACGGTCCGCACCGGTACTTCGACACCGTCTACAACGACACGTACTGCCTGGCCAACGGCCTGCTCGACGCGGAGCCCGCCGCGAACCCCGACGCGATCGACCACCCCGGCGAGCGGGTCGTGGACCGGTGGACGCGCTGCACGACCGTCACCGACCCGGTCGCCGATCCCCGCCTCGCGCACCTGGCGGCCGGCCGGTGACCGGGACGTGGCGGCAGTTCCGGTCGCTGCCCGGCAGCGTCCGGCTCCTGGTGGTCAACCAGTTCGGGATCAACCTGGGCTTCTACCTGCTGATGCCCTACCTGGCCAACCACCTGTCGGCGGGGCTGGGCATGGCCGCGTGGACGGTCGGGCTGGTGCTGGGCGTGCGCACGTTGAGCCAGCAGGGCCTGTTCCTGCTCGGCGGCGCGCTGGCCGACCGACTGGGCTACCGGCCGATGATCATCGCCGGGTGCGCGTTGCGCACGGTCGGGTTCGCGCTGCTGGGCCTGGTCGACTCGCTGCCCGCGCTGCTGGTGGCGTCGGCGGCGACCGGGTTCGCGGGCGCGTTGTTCAACCCGTCGGTGCGTGCGTACGTGGCGGCCGACGCCGGACCGCGCCGGGTCGAGGCGTTCGCCGTGTTCAACGTCTTCTACCAGGCGGGCATCCTGGTCGGGCCGCTGGTGGGACTGGCGTTGACGGCGCTGGACTTCGGCGCGGTGTGCCTGGTGGCGGCGGCGATCTTCGCGGTGCTGACCGCCCTCCAAGTGCGCTCGCTGCCCGCCCGGGGCGGTGGCGCCGAGGCGTCGGCCGGTGTGCTCGCGGACTGGCGGACCGTGGTCGGCAACCGGGCGTTCCTGCTGTTCTCGCTGGCGATGATCAGCTCGTACGTCCTGTCGTCGCAGATCTACCTCGCCCTGCCCCTCCAGGCCGCGCACGTGCTCGGTGTGACGGCGGGCGACGCCGGGAGCACCGCGCTGTTCGCCGTGTCGGCGGTCGTCGCGGTGTTCGGCCAGGTCCGGCTCACCGAGTGGGTCCGCGCCCGGTGGGACGCGGGCCGCGCGGTGGCCGGCGGGCTGGGCCTGATGGCGGCGTCGTTCGTGCCGCTGGTCATGACGGCCGGGCTCACCGGCGGCGCGTGGGCGCTCGTGCCGGCGCTCGTGACGACCGTCCTGCTCACGCTGGGCACGGCGATCGCCTACCCGTTCGAGATGGACACCATCGTCACGCTGTCCGGTGGCCGGATCGTGGCCACGCACTACGGCTTCTACAACACCCTGGCCGGAGTGGGGATCACGCTGGGCAACCTCGCCACCGGCTGGGTGTGGGACGTCGGCGCGGCGACCGGCTTTCCCGCGCTGGTGTGGATCGCCCTGGCCACGACCGGCGCGGTCGGGACCGGCGCGCTCCTCCTGCTCAACCGCACCACGGCACGACGGGAGGCCGTGCGATGACCGACCTGCCGACGAGGGCCGACGTGGAGGAGGCCGCGTTCCGCATCGCGGGCGTGGTCGCGCGGACGCCGGTCCTGCACAGTCCCGCGCTGGACGAGCGGACCGGCGGCCAGGTGCTGCTCAAGTGCGAGAACCTCCAGCACACCGGGTCGTTCAAGGTCCGCGGCGCGGCCAACGCCGTCGCCCGGCTCGACCCGCGCCACCTGGCCCGGGGCGTGATCGCGTTCTCGTCGGGCAACCACGCCCTCGCCGTGGCGACGGCGGCGAAGGCGGCGGGGAGTCCGGCGCTGCTGGTCATGCCGTCGGACGCGCCGGCGGCCAAGTTCGCGGCCGTGCGCGGACTCGGCGCCGAGGTCGTCACGTTCGACCGCTACACCGACGACCGGTTCGCCCTCACCGCGCGCCTGGCCGCCGAACACGGCCTGACCCCGATCCCGCCCTACGACCACGCGGACGTGATCGCCGGCGCGGGCACGACCACCGCCGAGTTCCTCGACCAGGTCGGGTCCCTGGACGTGCTGGCGGTCCCGCTCGGCGGCGGTGGCCAGCTCGCCGGCGCGACGCTGGTCTCGGGCGACGTCCGGCTGATCGGGGTCGAGACCGCGCGGGGCGACAAGAACCGGCGCTCGCTCCAGGCCGGTCACCGGGTGCGGATCCCCGTGCCGCGCACCATCGCCGACGGGGTCACCGGCGAGATCCCCGGCGAGCTGACCTTCCCGCTGGTCCGCCGCGGCGTCGAGCGGGTCGTGGTGGTCGACGACGACGAGATCCGCGCCGCGCTGGCGTTCCTGTTCGAGGAGGTGAGACTCGTGGTCGAGCCGTCGGGCGCGCTGGCCGTGGCCGCCCTGCTCGCCGGCCGCCTGGACGTGACCGGCGCCCGCGCGGGCGTGGTGCTCTCCGGCGGCAACATCGACCTGGCCCGCCTGCACGACCTGCTGGCCTGAACCTCGTGGGGACGGTGTACCCCTCGGGGTACACCGAAACCAAAGTCGCACGGCCGGTACCCGAAGGTCGCATGTCGACGCGACCACCGCCGCATAGGGTCGGCCTGTCGACAATGGACTCCAGGAGGCGTCTTGTCCGCTGTGCACGGTGACGAGCAGCTCGCGAGGCGACTGGCGGAACGCCTGGGTGCCCGGCACCCGGTGGTCGCCGCCGCCGAGGTGTCGCCCCGGGGGACGACGATCGCGAGCGTGGGCGCGTCCCCCGACGCGGACTTCGAGATCGGCTCGATCTCGAAGGGGGTGACCGGCCTGCTGTACGCGGACGCCTTGGGGCGCGGCGAGATCGACGACTCGACCACGCTCGGCGACCTGCTCCCGCTGGGCGACGTGCCCGCCGCGGCGGTGACCCTCGCGTCGATCACCACCCACCGCTCGGGCCTGCCGAGTCTGCCCGTCCCGTCGCTGCGCAAGACCTTCGCGCTGTGGTTCCAGGGCACCAACCCCTACGGCGAGACCCTCGACGAACTCCTCGACCAGACGCGCGGCGTCGGCCTGGGGACGCCCCGCCCGCGCTACTCGAACCTGGGCTTCGAACTCCTGGGCCACGCGTTGGCAGCCGCCGCCGACACGACGTTCCGCCACCTGCTGCGCGACCGGATCGCCACGCCTCTCGGCCTGGACGTCTGCTACGCCCCCGCGAGCCCGGCCGACCTGCGCCCCGAGGCCGTGATCGGTACGACCAGGTTCGGCCGCCGCCGCGAACCCTGGACCGGCGAGGCACTGGCACCGGCCGGCGGAATCCGCGCGACGATCCAGGACATGGCCCGCTTCGCCGCCGCCCTGCTGGACGGCTCGGCACCCGGCACCGCGGCCCTGGACCCGGTCGCCGACTTCACCGGACGGGTGGTGCGCATCGGCGCCGCGTGGATCACGTTGGAGCGCGACGGCCGCACCGTCACGTGGCACAACGGCGGCACCGGCGGCTTCCGCACGTGGCTCGGCCTGGACCGCGCCGCGGGCACCGCCGTCGTGCTGCTCTCCGCGACCGCGGTCTCGGTGGACCGGCACGGGTTCTCACTGCTCGCCGACCTGGCCTGAGGGTGGGGACGCCACCGGGTGGCGTCCCCTACGGCGCGTCCTGCCATCGAACACAGGTGGGACGCGCTCCGCTCGACTCCATGAATTCCTTCACGGCCTGTCGGACGACGTCGATCGGGACTTCCGAGTTTGCCGGAAACTCGCGTCCATGTCCCATGTAGAAGTACGATCGTGGTTCACCGTCCGTCGAAGCGTTTCCGGCGCTGACGACACCGTGCGGCCACTCCGGCCCCGAATATCGGATCACACCGCGATCGACCGTGATGCCGACGTCCGATCCTTGCGCGTACGGATCGCCGGACAGGTGCACATCCAGCAGAACGGGCGCCGCAGACGGCGACTCGACCCGAACCAGGCCGATCAAGGCGTCTGCTTCATCCACTGTGGACACCGTGACGGGAGTGTCACCGTGCTCGTACAGGCAGTACACGTCCAGAGCACCCACTTCGAGATCCCGCCTCCCTTGTAATGCGGACGGATGGCGCCCGTGGGACCCGGTCGCGGTCGAGTCGCCTACCAGCGTCGCCCTGGTAGGACGTCTTCAGCGCCGTGAACACGAAACGCACCGGCTCACCGAACCACGCCAACGTCTGAAGCGCGTCAGGGTCGGCCGTGCCGGACACGGCCGACCCCAGCGGGGTGGTTGCGTCGTCGATCAAGCCCACCGCCAGGTTGAGCGACTCCCGCGTGGCGTCGATCTCGCCCAAGACCGCGTCGAGCGGCGCGGTCACATCCTTGATCGACACCCCCGTCATCGTACGGCGACTGTCAGCCACCACGGCTGCGACGCACAACGGGTCGCGTCCGCTACCAGAGCACCACGCCGTAGCGCGGACCGTAGTAGGCCAGGCTGTCCGCGATCGGGTAGTACCACGACACGTTCCGCTGCCCGATCCTCTGCGGGCACCGGCCCGCGTTCAGGGTCGCGCCGCTGATCACGCTCGACCCGCTACGCGGACTGGCGCATCGGCGTGCTCGCCGACTGGAGCCAACGCTGGATCGACCGGAACTTCCCCCTGGACTACACCCTGAAATCACTGGAGAAGATCCTCGACGGGCCCGGCTACCACGCCGTGCGCGACCTTCGGCGGGTCCTGAAGAACGCCGCCTACCTCGTGTTCGGCGCGATGCTGCACACCCTAAACGCCACCGACCCCGACACCGCCGCCCGCCACCCGCTGCACGAGCGGTGCGCCGCGATCGTGGAGAGCATGATCCGCGAGCTGCACGCCGCCCTCGACCCCGTCGTCGCCCGCGTACAGGCCGATCTTCCCGACGACCACCGCGACCTGCTGCACCACGAGTACGACCGCTGGAACGACATCCACACCTGGGACCTGATCAACGCCGGCGACCCCTGCGGCACCTGACGGGAGGACCACGATGAACACCCTCGAACACCGCCTCCTGCCCGGCCTGGACCGGGAGGTCTCCGTTTTGGACGCCGGCTGCTGGACGCTCGGCGGCCCGGCGGTCAATGACGGCGTCCCGATCGGCTGGGACGGCGTCGACCAGGACGCCGCCCACGCCGCCCTCGTCAGTATCACCGAGTGGCTGCGCCTGCGCACCACCGACCGCGGCTCATCGGTCAACTACAAGAACTGGCACAACCCCGGCCAGGCCACCGCCTATGCCGAGGAGTACGAAACCCCGTCGCCGACATCGAGGCCCCGCGCCAAGCGGCACGGTCTCGGTCGCGTTCACGCCCGATGGCCGGCGCCTGGCCGCGAGCACACAGAACGGCACCGTCCGGATCTGGGACGTCGCCGATCCCGCACGGCCCGGTGTGGGACGTCACCGACCCGACCCGACCCGGCCCCGCCCGACCGCGGTCCTGACCGGACACGCGGGGACCGTGTACCGCCTGGGGATCAGCGCGGACGGCCGCCGGCTCGCCACGCCGGGCAAGGACGGCACCGTGCGGGTGTGGGACGTGGGCGACCCGGCCGCACCCGTCGCGGTCGCGACCCTGACCAACCACGGGGACAGCGTGAAATCGGCGTCGTTCAGCCCGGACGGGACGGTCCTGGCCACCGGGAGCGCGGACGCGACCGTGCGGCTGTGGCACCTGGACGCGGGCGAGGCGACCACGCGCGTCCGCGCTCGCGTGCGTACGCCGATCGACCCGGCGGAGTGGCAGCGCCGGTTCCCCGGCCTGCCGCACGACCCGCCGTGCGGCCACTGACGACGTTCGTGGGGCGGCCCCGTGACCGCCCCACGAACGCGTGCCGTCAGCGTCGGTGCAGGCCGGAGGACAGTCCCCTGATCAGTTCGCCCTGGGACGTGTCGCCGTCGAGCGACCAGATCATCGCGCCGCCGAGTTTGCGGTCGCGGATGAACCGGCCCTTGCGCGCCAGCTCGGTCGGGTCGTCGTAGGTCCAGAACGTGGTGCCGTCGAACAGCCAGGCGTGCCCGGCCTTGTCGTCGCGGTACAGCTTGAACTTCCCGCCCGCCACCAGGGTCTTGAGCGTGCGGTAGTCCTCGTAGCCCGCCTCGTAGCTGCCCGGCGCGGCGCCGGTCGACTGCTGGAACAGACCGTTGTTCCGGTCCGGAACGCCGGTCCAGCCGCGGCCGTAGTACGGCACGCCGAGGGTGATCTTGTCGAGTGGCGCGCCGCGCTCGATGTGCGCGTCGACCACGATCTCGCCGCTGTCCTTGGGCGTCGTCGGGTCGCCTTCGGGCACGCGCAGGGCCGACTGCTGGTTCGTGGTCTTCTCCCACGTGCCGTGGTAGTCGTAGCCCTGCACGGTGGCGAAGGTCAGGAGCTTGTAGACGTCGGCCAGTTCGTAGCCGCGGTCCATGGCCTCCCGGTTGGCGGGCAGGAACGCGGTCAGGTCGTAGGTCTTGCGGTCCTTGAAGCCCTGCTGACGCAACTGCGTGCGGTACTCGCGCAGCAGCTTGGTGAAGTTCTGCTTGTCCTCGGGGCGCACGACGTTGCCGGCGTTGCCCTCGGTCGCGGGCCACTCCCAGTCGAGGTCGATGCCGTCGAACACGCCCTTGGCCGCACCGGCGGGCGTGCCCGGCAGGTTGCCCTTGAGCCACAGGTCGACGCAGGACTTCACGTGCTCGGCGCGAGACCGCGGGGTGAGCGCGGCGTTGGAGAAGTACTTGGACCCCGTCCAGCCGCCCAGCGAGATGTAGACGCGCAGCTCGGGGAACTTCTTCTTGAGCTGCTTGAGCTGGTTGAGGTTGCCCGCCAGCGCCTGGCCGGGCTGGTCGGCACGGCCGTTCACGGACTGCTCGGCCGGGATCAGCCGCTGGTAGTCGGCGACCGGGTCGGAGCTGACGCACCTGCCCTGCTCGTCCAGGAGCCCGAAGGCGTAGTTGAGGTGCGTGAGCCTCGCCGCCGTGCCGTTGTCGACCAGGTAGCGGACCGGGATGCCGCGGTCCTTGAGGCCCCATTGCGTGTAGTACCCGACGGTGCGCACCGGATCGCCACCGCGGCGGTCGTGCGCCTGTGCCGGCGACGCGGCGACCGACAACCCGATAGCCAGGGCACCGGCCAGGACGGCCGCACCCCACCTCTGCTTCGACATGTTCCTCCTCGCACCGGCCGCGGCGACGGCGTGGTCCGGACCACGCTAAATTAAGGTCTAGACCACAGCTACGGCCGGACAGCGCAACCGCTTCGGGATGCGCGGTGGCGGCATCCCGGTCCATCCTGGCGGTCGGAAGGAGGCCGGCACGCATGCGGATCGTCTCCCAGGTCGAGTTCGGGACGGTGCTGTCCCGCGTCCCGTCGTGCCCACGCGTGGTCGCGAGCGGGAACTTCGCCACGCCGTGGGTCGCGTTGGGCATCGTGGACGAAGTCCTGGCCGAGTACCGGCTGTTCATGCTCAACGCCCAACCCGGCGTTCCCGACCGCGACGGGGTGGTCCTGGAGACACCGTTCGTCGGACCCGGAATGCGAGGACGGCGCCTGCTGCGCTACTTCCCGTCCCGGCTCTCGCTCGTACCGCAACTGCTGGGCGGACCGCTGGCACCGGACGTGGTACTGATCCACACCTCCGAGCCGTTCGACGGCACCGTGTCGCTGGGCACCGAGGTGAACATCCTCCCCGCGGCGATCGACGCCGTCCGCGCCCGAGGCGGACTGGTCGTGGCGCAACTCAATCCCCGGATGCCCTACACCTACGGCGACGCCGTGCTCCCGGTCGACGAGATCGACTACGCGATCGAGGTCGACGAACCGCTCGCCTCGCCGACACCCCGGCCGGTCACCGACGTCTCCGGGGAGATCGGCGAGCGGGTGGCGGCCCTCGTGGGCGACGGCGCGACGCTCCAGTTGGGCATCGGCGCCGTCCCCGACGCGGTGCTCGCCGCGTTGACCGGCAGGCGCGGGCTCGCGGTGTGGTCGGAGATGTTCAGCGACGGTGTGCTCGGCCTGGGCGACGCCCTGGACCCCGACATGCCGGTGACCGCGTCCTTCGTGTTCGGCAGCGCCGAACTGTACGCGTGGGTCGACCGCAATCCGCGCGTGCGACTGCTGCGTACGGAGAAGACCAACGATCCGGGCATCATCGCGCGGCAACGATCGCTCGTCTCGATCAACAGCGCACTCCAGGTCGACCTGTACGCCCAGGCGGACGCGAGCCGGGTACGCGGCCGAATCCACTCGGGTTTCGGCGGGCAGACGGACTTCGTCGTCGGGGCACTGCACTCCCCCGGCGGCCACGCGATCATCGCCCTGCCGTCGTGGCACCCGAAGGCCGACGTGTCCACAGTGGTGCCGAGCCTGGCGGGGCCGGTGACCTCGTTCCAGCACAGCTACATCGTCAGCGAACAGGGCACGGCTCGCGTGTGGGGGCATGACGCGGACGGCCAAGCACAACAGATCCTCGACCACGTGGCGCACCCGGACGCACGTGCGCGACTACGTGAAGAGGGCCGCAGGCTCGGGTTCGCGCTCCTCGGCACCGCGTAGTGCCGACGGGAGCACACCTTCTCCCCGGGTACACGGCCGACCACTCTCGGCGCGAACCGGCGTCGACCGCGGCCGGGTCATCCAGGAGAACTGCCACGACCGGAAGGCGGGCCGACTCGTCAGGGCAGGCCCGACCACACGGGTCGGTTCCGGATCGCCGCGGCTCACCGGGCGTTCACCGCGATGTCGTCCAGCACGAACGACGTGATGTTCTGCGTGTCGCCCCACCCGGTGAACCAGATCGCGACGGTCTTGCCCGCGTAGGCGGACAGGTCGACGGTGAACTGGCGGTAGCCCGCCGGCGCGCCCTTGCCCTGCACCGTCGTGACCACGTCGTCGCCGATCCGCACGTTCAGCCGGTCGTACTGGTCCTCCGGGCCCTCACGGGTGACCTTCGCGTAGAAGGTCAGCGTTGACCACGCGCACTCCCGAGGGATCGTCACGTCCTGCGTGACGCTGCCGCCGGTCGCGGTGAACGCGTCCACCTTCGCCGCGTAGACGCCGGTGCGCGGCGCGTCCACGTCGGTGTACCGGTCGATCAGGTACCCGCTGGACCACCACCCGGTGCTGCCGGACTCGAAGCCGGGGTTGACCAGCTTCTGCCCGCCCGACGGGCAGGTCCAGCCGGGCGGGACGACGGTGATCCGGAACCGCGCGGTGGTGGCCCGACCCGCCTTGTCCTTGGCGGTCACGGCCACCTGGCCGTCGACGATCGTCTGCGTCGGCGTGCCCGAGACCAGTCCCGTGCCCGCGTTGATCGTGACGCCGGTGGGCAGCCCGGTGGCCGACCACGTGTATGGCGCGGTGCCGCCGGTCGCCGTCATCTGGAACGTCATGGGCGTGCCGGTGCGTTGCGCGCGGTAGCCGGGGTTGGACACGATCGGGTAGCCCGGTCGGCTGCCGGTGTTCACCACGAGCAGGCGGTTCGGCGAGCCCGTGCCCGCGTCGTCCACCTTGCCCGGCGTCGCGTCGGCGGCGAGGTGCGCGCCGATCTGCGCGGGCGTGGACGCCGGGTCGACGGCGAGCAGCAACGCGGCGGCCCCGGCCACGTGCGGAGCCGCCATGGACGTCCCACTGATCGTGTCGGACGCCTGGTCCCAGCCCTTCCACGCCGATGTGATGGAGTCGCCCGGCGCGAACAGGTCGACGCAGGTGCCGGTGTTCGAGTACGACGCGCGGGAATCCTGTTCGGTCGTGGCGCCCACGGTGATCGCCTCGGCGACCCGGGCCGGCGACCTCAGGCAGGCGTCTCCGCCCTGGTTGCCCGCCGACACCGTCGTGGTGACGCCGTCGGCGATCAGCCGCCGGATCCCGGCGTCCAACAGCGGGTCGGCCTCGCCGCCCAGACTCAGGTTCGCCACGGCGGGACCGTTGCCGTGGTGGGCGATGACCCAGTCGATGCCCGCCAGCACGGTCTCGGTCGTGCCGGACCCGGCGCAGTCGAGCACCTTCACCGCCACCAGGCGCACCTGTTTGGCCACGCCGTAGGACGTGCCGCCGATCGTCCCGGCGACGTGCGTGCCGTGACCGTTGCAATCGGTGTCGTCCCCATCCCCGGCGGTGTTGGTGCCCCACGTCGCCCGGCCACCGAAGTCCTGGTGCGCGGTGTGGATGCCGGTGTCGATCACGTACGCGGTGACGCTCGACGCCGTGGTGGAGTAGGAGTACGAGTTGTCGAGTCCGCCGTCGCGCTGGTCGACCCGGTCCAGCCCCCAGGAGGGCGGCGAGGTCTGCGTGCCGGTCGTCCGGACCCGCTGGTTCTGCCGCACGAGGGCGACCCGGGGGTCCGCCGCGAGCCGACCCGCGTCCCGTGCGGTCATCTCGCCGGAGAAGCCTGGCACGACGTGCCGGTACGTGGTCCGCACGGTGCCGGAGTACGCCGCCGCCAACGCCCGCGGATCGGTCCGGTCGTCCTTGAGCACCACCAGGTAGCTGCCGTCGACCGCACCCGGCCCGGTGCCCTCGACGACGGCCGACGCGGCGGGTGCCACCGCGACCACCGCGGCTGCCACGACCATCGCCGCCACCGACAACGCCACGTCGACCTCCTCGCACCGGGGACAGCGCGAGACGCTAGGCACCGCACCTCGGCGCGCGAAGGCGATCACTCGCGTTTCACTCGAATGCCCTGACAGGCCAACCGTTTCGTCGCAGGCCGTCGCTCTCGGCCCACACCCACCGATCGGATCCGGGTCCGGTTCAGTCCGCCGGTCCGCGCAACGTCAGCACCACCCGCAGCACGTGCTCCACCGCCGCGGGGAACAGCGCCCCGCGCAGCTCGTCACGCGCGGCCAACGTCCGGGACGCGAACTCGACCATCCGCTCCTCCCCCAGGCGCCGCACGACCAGCTCCGCGACGTCCTCCAGGTCCGCCCCGGGGTGGTCCAGCCGGGTCAGGGCGAACTCGACCAGCAGTTCCTCGTCCGTCACGGCATCCTCCTCACCGACCCCGTCCAGGCTAACCCCGGCGTCTTTCCCCCTCGCATGGCACGCCCGCACGGGGACGGCCCCGGACTGCTGCCCACGGGCGTCCCACCTCCGCACAGCGGAGCGCGAAGTCGTTGCTCCACCAGGACTTCCGGACCTCCGCCGGTCGGCGTGCGGCACCGGGGAACGGCGTGGTCCCGGGCATGCCACCCCGGATGTGGCTGTCGGGACGCGTGCCCGGCTCGCACCCGGTCGGGGTGGGCCGAAGGGGCGTCCACGGGTCGCCGGACCGGGGCTAGCGTCCGGACCGGGAACGAAGGGAGACGGGCATGCGTCGTGGGGTGTCGACAGTCGCCACTGCCGTCGTGCTGCTGTGCGGGTCACAGGTGGTCGCGGTGGCGGCGGGTGCGGTGGCCGTTCCGCTCGAACCGCCGCCGGGGAACACGTGGACGTGGCTCGCCGGCATCGACGACACCGGCACGATCCTCGGCCAGAGCCGCTACGACCCGGCATGGCCCCGCACGGTCGTGTGGCCGCCCACCGGCGGGTTCCGCGAGTTGGGCGAGGGCGACCCGGTCGCCGTGAGCCGGGACGGCCGGGTGCTGTGGCAGGACCGGGCCGGGCGGGCGCTGGTGTGGCAGCGCGGTACCACTGTCGAGATCCCCAAGCCCGCGACCGCGCGGGACGTCGGCCCCAACGCGATCAACAGCGCGGGCGACGTCGTCCTCGCGTACCGCGAGCCGGGCCAGGACGAGTGGGAGAACGTCGGCGTCGCGCGACAAGGCCGGTTCCGGGTGCTGGAGTTCCCGAGCGACGACGCGTTGGGCCTGGCCGACCTCATCACCGACGACGGCACGGTCTACGGCCGCCTGGCCTTCGACGGCGGCCGGGACAGGCCGGTCCGCTGCGGGCGCGACGGCGTGTGCCGGTGGCTGCCCCTGCCGCCGGGCGTCGGGAGTGCGACGGTGTCCTCGGCGAACGACGAGTACGCGGTGGGCACCGGCGACCGCGACGGGTGGAGCGTCCCGTTGCGGTGGCAGGGGAACACGGTCGTCCGGCTCCCGACCGGCGACTCGCCCGGCGGCGTGGCCACGTCCGTCAACCGCGCCGGCGACGTGGCCGGTTCCACGACGCGCCCCGACGGCACCCCGCACGCCGTGCTGTGGCGACACGGGGCGCTCGTCGACTTCGACGGCTACGACAAGCCCAGCGGCGCCGTCGCGATCAACGAACGCGGCCAGGTCCTGGTGTCACGCGGCCGGTACGACGAACCAAGGCGTTCGTACGTGTGGCACGCGGGCACCTTCGTCGAACTGCCCGCCCTCGCCCCGGGCGAGGGCGCGGAGGCCGCCGGCTTCAACAACACCGGCACGGCCTACGGCGTGAGCGTCGCACCCGACGGCAAACGGCGACCGACCCGCTGGACGTTCCCCTGAACCCGCTACGCCAGGCCGTAGGTGCGCAGCCAGTCGTCCAGCATCAGGGCGGTCTCCATCGGGTTGCGGCTGAGCTGGGAGTCGAAGTGACCGAACGGCCGGTCCAGCAACTCCCGCAACCGTCCGGCGTCGACGAAGTCCAAGGCGGGTGAACGGTCGTCCTGGAGCAACTTCGCGGTCCGCGCGCGCAGATCGCGCTCGTACCGCTGGTCCCCGGTGGTGGGGTAAGGACTCTTCCTGCGGTCGAGCACGGCCGGCGGGAGCAGGTCGGCGACGGCGCCACGCAGGACGCTCTTCTCCCGGCCGTCGTAGGCCTTGATCTTCCACGGGATGTTGTGGACGTACTCGATCAGACGGTGGTCGCAGAACGGCACGCGCACCTCCAGGCCGGCGGCCATGCTCAGGCGATCCTTGCGGTCGAGCAGCACCGGCAGCCACCGGGTCAGGTGCAGGTGGCCGATCTCGCGCATGCGCCGCTCGTGGTGGTCGTCGCCCGGCAGGTGGTCCACCTCGGCGACGGCCTGCCGGTAGGCGTCGGCGCGCAGTTGCGCGAACCGGGTCCGCTCGCGGAAGTCCCGGTCGAGCATGTCCTCGGGGACGAACCGCATCCGGCTCAGCCACGGGAAGTCCTCGGTGGCGACGACCTTCGGGTCGTGGAACCAGACGTAGCCGCCGAACACCTCGTCCGCCGACTCGCCGGACAACGCCACGGTGGAGTGGTCCCGGATGCGGGTGAAGAGCCGGTGCAACGACGTGTCGACGTCGCCGAAGGTCAGTGGCAGGTCGTGGGCGTCGAGCACCGCCCGCCGTGCCCCGTCGGTCGTCAGCGCCTCGGCGGGCAGTTCGATGGTCCGGTGCTCGGTCCCGATGTGCTCCGCGACCATCGTGGCGTACGGGTTGTCCCGGTCGGGCCGGAACTCGCTGCCGCGGAAGTCCTCCTGGCTGCCGACGAAGTCGACGGAGAACGACCGCACCGGGCCCTCGCCGCGCCCGCCGAGGATGGCCGCGGCGATGGCGGTCAGGGCGCTGGAGTCCAGGCCGCCGGACAGCAGCGTGCAGAGGGGGACGTCGGTGACCAGTTGCCGCCGGACGATGTCCTCGAGCAGTTCCCGTACCGTGCGGACGGTGGTGGGGATGTCGTCCTCGTGCGGCCGGCTCTCCAGTCCCCAGTAGCGGTGCGTCCGGGTCCCCCGCCGGTCCACGGTCAGGACGTGCCCCGGCGGCAGTTCCGCCAAGCCGCGCAACGGGGTGCGACCGGGCGTCCCGCTCAGCGCCAGCAGGTCCGCGAGGCCCTCGTCGTCGAGTTCCGCGGTGAACTCGGGATGGGCGAGCACGGCCTTGGGTTCGGACCCGAACAGGACGCCCGAGCCCAACGGGGCGTAGTAGAGCGGCTTGATGCCCAGCCGGTCCCGTACCAGCAGCAGCCGCTGCTCCCGGGCGTCCCACAGCGCGAACGCGAACATGCCGTCGAGGCGTCGCACGAAGTCCGTGCCCCACTCCAGGTACGCCTCCAGCACCACCTCGGTGTCGCTGCGGGTGCGGAAGACGTGGCCGCGCCGGACCAGTTCGGCCCGTAGCTCCTGGAAGTTGTAGACCTCGCCGCTGTAGGAGAGCACGGCGTGCGGACCGGACTCCGGTCCGGCGATCATCGGCTGGGTGCCCCGCCGCACGTCGATGATCGCCAACCGGCGGTGTCCGAGTCCGACGTGCCGGTCGAGCCAGAACCCGGCCGCGTCCGGTCCCCGAGGTGCCAGCGTGGTGGTCATCCGTTCCAACTCGGCACGCTGCGAAACACGTGGCCGACCGAAGTCGACCCACCCGGCAATACCGCACATGGGCAAACCCTTAACGTGGTCGTGAACCGTAACCCAATTGTCCGGTTCGGGACTGCGTCGTACCCGCTCGGGGACGAGGCAGAGCGATTTTCGACGTTCACGGCGGGGTGCCGGCACATCACCCGCTGATCGTCAGCGTGGCCCGGCCCACGGCGGGCACCACACCGCCTTTCGGGTGAACATGACTGTGGTCGCCCCAACATCCCACGTTCCCGGCAACGCGGTTGCAATGTTGCTTGTTTAGTGCTAAATTGACCACATTGGACAGCGTGGATGCAGTAATTCGAGGGGACTGCGGTCTGCCCACGTCTCGCGGGGAGAATTCGATTGCTGATCAATAGCCTGGATCGCCTGCACACGTTGCAACTGGCCCGCGCCGAGATCCGCGCCGGCCACAGGGCGACCAGTTCGCACAGCTTCTACCAGCAGAAACTCCAATCCGTCTGGGCACGCGCCCGGAACACCGACGCATACCGCCGGTTAGGTGAATTCTCGCCCGAGAATTTCGCCCGGCTACCGGCCACCGGCAAGGACCGACTCAAGTCCGACCCCGGCGCATTCCTCGCCGCGGCCATCGGTGAAGCGGTGAAGTACTACGAGACCACCGGCACGACCGGAAGTCCGACACCCACACCCCGACTGGCCGAGGACATCATTTGGAACACCACGTCCGTGGCCGAAGCCTGGCGTGGTCTGTTCACCCCGGATGAACGTGTACTGGTCATGATGCCATCGGACATCGTGCCGGTCGCGGATCTCATCGTGGGAGTCGTCGAATACCTCGGGTTCCCGCACACGCGGGCCTATCCGTTCGCCACCGGCATCTCGGACTGGGACCGGGTGATCGGCCTCTGGCGAACCCTGCGGCCGACCACGGTCTTCGTCGCACCGGGCGTCGCGCTGCAATTCAGCAGATTGCTCAAACAGCGCGGCCTCCTCGACGAACTCGGCGCTTCGGTGGACCGGCTGATGCTGCTCGGCGAGGTGAGCACGGCGCCGTTCCGCCGCCGCCTCGGCCACTGGTGGGGCGCCCGGGCGTTCGACGCGAGCTACGGCAGCACGGAGACCGGCACGCTGGCCGCGAGTTGCGCCCGTGACCGGCTGCACCTGCTCACCACGACCAACTACTTCGAACTCGCGACCGACGACGGCGTGGTGCCGCTCCCCGCGTCGGGCTCCGGCCGCCTCGTCGTCACGCCGCTCAACCTGCACGCCAGGGTGCTGCTGCGACTGGACACCGGCGACGAGGTCGAGGTGGGCGGCGAGTGCGGGTGCGGCGACGGGTCCCCGGTGATCCGGGTCTCGGGCCGCAGCTCGGACGCGCTGCGGGTGCGCGGTGCCACGTTGACCGTCCGCGGCGTCGAGGAGGTCGTCTACGGCGCCACCGAGGCGACCGGGTACCTGATGGAGACCGACACCACCGGCGACTTCGCCCGGCTGATCCTGGAACGCGACGTGCGGTGGGACCGGTCCGGCGAGCGGGGCATGGCCGGACAGCTCCAGGACGCCTCCCGTGACCTGCTCGGGCTGCAATGGGACGAGGTGCTCTTCGTCAACCAGCTCCCGGCCACCACCAAGAGCGGTGCGTCGCAGAAGAGCTGGAAGCGGTCCAACTTCCGGGTGGTGGAGTCGGTCCGATGACCGCCGTCGACACCACCCCGCGCGCACCCGGCGGGCTCGCCGTCTCCGGCGGCGAAGCCGACCTGTGGTGCACCTACGCCGCGACCCGGACCCTGGCGTGGCTGGGCCGCGTCGGCGACGCCCCGGGCGTCGCCGAGACCGCGGCCTTCCTCGCCGGCAAGCAGAACGCGGACGGCGGCTACGCCTGGAGCAAGGGCATGGCCTCCGACGCGTGGGCCACCTTCTACTGCGCGCAGGCATTGGCCGACCTCGGCGCCGACGTGCCGCGCCTGGAACGCACCGCCAGGTGGTTGCGCGGCACGTGGACCGGCGACGCGTACGCGATGATGCCCGGCCAGGCCGCCGACGTCTGGGCGACGCACTTCTCCGTGCGCACCGTGGTCGAGCTGTGCCGCGCCGACGTGCCGGACCGGCGACGCCTCCTGGACTGGCTGCGCCTCCTCCAGACACCCGACGGCGGGCTGGGCTGGTCGCCCGAGCACGCCCGGTACGGCCGGTCCGACGTCCGCGCCTGCTTCTACGGCGTGATGGCCTGGCGCGCGTTGCGGACCGCCGAACCGGATCTGGCTCCCCCATGGGACGTCCCGGCCCTCCTCTGGTGGCTCCGGGACCAGCAGGGCCCCGACGGCGGCTTCCGCTTCGGCGCCGACGCGCGGACACCGTGCATGTGGGCGACCTACCGGGCGACCGCCGCGCTCGACGCGTTGGGCGCCGGTCCGCGCGACCGCGCCGGCTGCCTGCGGTGGATCGAGGATCGCCGCACGGCCGACGGCGCCTTCGTCCGGTGGGCCGGGTACGACGTGGCCGACGTGTGGGCCTCGTTCTGCGCGGTCGGTTCGCTGCGGGCGCTGGGCGCCGACACCGGTGTCCACGCCGATCCGGTCGTCGCCCGGGTACGGGAACTGGCCTGCCCCGACGGCGGCTTCACCTACCGCGAACCCGAACACGCCGGTGACGCGTTGAGCACCGCCGCCGCTGTGCTGGGCGCGGAGCCCGACGACCCGCGCCGTGCTCCCTGGCGGCAGTGGCTCGCGGGCTGCCGACTGCCCAACGAGGGCGGCGTGATGTACATGCCCGCCCGGGGCAGCGAGGTGCGGTGCACGCTCTGGGCGCTGGCCGCCGGTGCGTGCGCGGACGATCCCGCGGCACGCGGGGAGATCGCGGACTGGCTCCGGACGCTCCAGAACACCGACGGCGGCTTCGGGTACTGGGAGGGTCGCGCCTCAGACCTGGTGTCCACCTCGGCCGCGGTGGAAATCCTCCGCCTGCTGGACATCCCGGTGGCGCGGGCGCTGGACACCCGACGCCTGGTCGGTTTCGTCGAGGCCTGTCGGAGCACAGTGGACAGTGCCGGTTTCGGGCACGTGCCGGGATCGACACCCACGCTGCGGGCGGGTTTGCAGGCGCAGCGGGTGCTGGACGGCCTCGGCCGGGGCGTGCGACGGGACGTGGTCACGCTGCTCGACCGGCACCGCGTCGCCGGCGGCGGGTTCGCCAACGAGGGCGCCCGCATGCCGGACCTGCTCAGCGGTTACGAGGCGGTGGCGACCGCCGACCGCTTCGACGTCGAGGTCGACACCGGACACCTGGCCACGTTCCTGGACCGCGTCCGCACCCCGACGGGAACCGCGTGGACCCCGCTCGCGCCAGTCGGCGGCGGACCGCTGGCCGACTGCCTCGCCCGGCTCCTGCGGCGACGCGCGGCGGGCGGGCCGACGGACCTGCCGGCGCTGACGCTGTCCTGACCTTCGAGGGGACGGGCGCATGCCCACGATCACGATCACCACGACGAAGCTGAGCACCGCCCGACGTCGGGCGGTCGCCGTCCGGCTCACGCGCTGGCTTTCCACGCACGGCAGCGAACGCGGGCACGTCGTCGTGCGCTTCGAGTCGACCGAGGAGGGCACCGTCTACATCGGCGGGATGCCGGTCGAAGCCCTGCCTTACGACGACGGCCTGCGCCACGCGGCCGTCACCTGCTGCGTGGCACCCGACCGCGACGAGGCGTACCGCGCGGCACTGGCAGCCGAGATCGGCGACGCGCTCGGACTGACCGCCGGTACGCCGTTCCTGTACGTCGAGTTCCGACCGACACCGCTGGACCAAGTGCACTACGGCGCGGCCGGGAAGCTGCGTCGCGCCGATGCCACCTGACACCAGGGAAGAGGATCTGATGACGGTTTCGAAGGTTTCCACCGACGACGTCCTGGCCCGGATCAGGACCCTGCTCGGCGGGCGGTTCGGGCCCGAGTTCGACGCGGTGGCGGACGACGCCGTGCTGTCCGACGCGCTCGGCGACCGGTACGACAGCCTGGGCGCCCTGGAGTGCATCACGGCCGTGGAGCAGGAATTCGGCATCGAGATCGACTTCGTCGCCCACGACGTGCGGCACGCCTTCTCCCGCGTCGACAACATGGCCGGTTTCGTCCGGGACCGGTTGGAGGACCTCGAGGTCTTCGGGACGGCGCGATGACCCGCCTCGTGCCGGTCGACGACAGGTCGTCCGGAGCGGCCGTGCCGCACCATGCCGAGTTCCCGTTCAGCACCTCGGGCCACACCGGCACCCCGGCGGTGTGGCTGCGCACCGAGGAGCAGCTCCACGCCGAGACCGCCCTGATCGCCGACGCGGTGATCGGGGACGTCGACCAGGTCGTCAGCTTCGCGCCGCGCGAGCACCTGTTCGGCCGGCTGTTCGCCGAGATCCTGCCCGCACGACTGGACATCCCCGTGGTGCACGTCGGCCACGACCCGGTCGGGCTGCCCCCGGAGGTGGCGGGCCGGCGCACGCTGTTCGTCTGCCTGCCGTCGAGTTGGCTGGTGCTGCGGCACATGCTCCGCCAGGTCGCGGAACTGCCCGCGGTGGTGGCGTTGCACGGCACCGGTCCGACCGTGCCGGCCACCGCGCAGGTGGTGGACGCGCTCGCGGACACCGGCTTCCGCGCGGTGGAGCTGTTCGGGTCGACCGAGACCGGCGGGATCGCCCAGCGCCGGATCGTCGGCCGGGGCACCCGACCGGCACCGTGGACGTTGCTGCCCGACGTGGAGTTCGTCGACGCCACCGACGAAGCCGACCAGTGGCTGCACATCCGCGGCCCCCGGCTGGCCCGCCGCGCCGACATGGCCGCACGGCCGACCTCCTGGCGGCTGCCGGACCTGGTGCGCCGCGTCGGTCCGCGGTCGTTCGAGTTCGACGGCCGGGCCTCCGCACTGATCAAGGTGAACGGTCGGCGCTGCAACCTGGAGGAGCTGTCCACGACGCTGCGGACGCTCGTCCCGGGGCTGGACGTGGCGTGCCTGCCGGTGCGGGATCCGGTGCGGGCCGAGCACTACGAGCTGTTCTACAGCGCCACCGGGCCGGATCCGGATCCGCGGCAGGTCCTCGACCGGCTGGGCGCCGCCGTGGCCGACTTCACCCCGCCGCGCGCGGTGCACCGGGTGCCGCTGATCCCGCGGACGGCGACCGGGAAGATCGCGGTGGCCGCGCTGTACGCCCAGGCGGTGACGCCGACCGGGCACGACCGGAGGGCGGAGGTCCCCGCCCGATGACCGCGACCCGGATCCCCGACCCGACTCCCCCGGCCACCGCGCGATCGATCCCGCGCCCGGCCGAGGCCATGATCCGCTACGCCCGCCACGCGGACGTCGCCTATCCCGACCACCGGCCCGAACCACCACCGCTGCTGGAAGTCCCACTGGCCGAACGCCTGCGGCGGGTCGACGCGGGCGAGTGGGACGACGACGAGTGGACCGCGCAGACCGAGGCGTGGACGGCCGCGGCCGACCCGCGCTACCGGGCGCTCGTCGCCCGGCGTCGGCCGGACCCGCACACCCCGACCATCCGGGTGGGGGTGAAGGACACCGTCGACGTGGCGGGTTTCCCCACGGGACTGGGGCTGCGGCACTACCGCCACCACCCGAAGGCGTCGGCACCGGCCCTGGCCCCGGTCGAGCGGGCGGGCGACCTGGTGATCGCGAAGGTGGTCAGCACCGAGCTGAACATCGGCATCGGGTCGGGCTGCCTCAACCCGTACTTCCCGCACATCGACCCGGCCGGTTCCAGCACCGGCTCCGGGGTGGCGGTGGCCGCGAACCTCTGCGACCTGTCGATGGGCACCGACGTGCTCGGCTCGGTGCGCTGGCCGGCGGGCCAGTGCGGCACGGTCGGCCTGCGCATGACGCACGACTCCCGGTCGCTGGGCGGCATCTTCCCGCTGTCGCCGGCCATGGACGCGGTCGGCTGGGTCGCGCGGACCGCCGACGACCTCGCGCTGCTCTGGCGGCGGCTGGGTCTGGGCGCCCTCGTCGAGCCGACCGGTGCCGGGATCGGCGAGCGGTACCGGATCGGCGTGGTCGACAACGTCCGCGACGGCTCGTGCGACCCGGAGATGCTGGGCGCGGTGGACCAGGTCTGCGACTGGCTGTCCGACGACGGGCACCTCGTGGACCCGGTGCGGCTCGACGACCTGTGGCGGTCGCGCGGCGACGCCTGGCAGTTGTGCGCCCGTCAGGCGTGGGACGGCTACCGGCACTGCCGCCAGTGGATCACCGTCCCGCTGCACGAGAGCACCGAACGGGCGCTGCGGATCGGCGCGCGGGTGGACGACCGGCACTGCGCCGCGATCCTGGCCGACCTGGAGGAGACCCGCCGGGAGGTGCCGGCCCGGTTCGGCGACCACTGCCACGCCTGGGTGCTGCCGCTGGATCCCTCGACGCCGCCCGACCTGCGGGTCCGCGGCCCGATGGCCAGCACGATCCCCGCGCCGGGCGACCCCGACTACGACCGGGCCATCGGGTACACCCCGATCGCCAGCTTCGCCGGACTGCCCGCCATCGCGGTGCCGGTGCGGCTGAGCACGGTCAACGGCGCGCCGCTCGGCGTGCAGCTCGTCGGCCCGCCGGGCGGCGAGGAACGGCTGATCGACCTGGCCCGCCGGGTCCAGCGCCACAGCGGGGATCTGGGCCTGCGGCCGCGCTGACCCGAACCGCAAGACCTCGACCAACGACCGAACACGAGGGGGAAATCGTGGGCGTTCTCCGGGAATCGCTTGCCGTCGAAGCCGCACAGCAGCCCCAATGGTCCACCAGGGAACGACTCGACGCCGTCGTCGACGAGTTACGCCGCCGCCCGCCGTTGGTCGACGCCGAGTCGTGCCACGCGCTCGCGGCGGAACTGGAGTTCGTGGCCCGGGGCGAGTCGTTCGTCGTGCAGGTCGGCGAGTGCGCCGAGCTGTTCGCCGACTCGTCGCGGGCCCGCATCCAGGCCAAGGCCGCGCAGGTGCACGGACTCTGCGAGATCGTCGAGGCGGTCGGGCTGCCCACCGTCCGGATCGGACGGTTCGCGGGCCAGTACGGCAAGCCCCGCTCCAGCGACACCGAGACCCTGCCGGACGGCACCGCGCTGCCGGTCTACCGCGGCGACGCGGTGAACGACCTCGCACCGACGGCGTCGGCCCGGCGTGCCGACCCGCTGCGGCTGCTGGCCGCGTACGACCACGCCGCGAGCGGGCTGAACGCGTTGTTCATGCGGCAACTCCTGTTGCCGGGCAACAGCGGGCTCAGCGCGATGCTGGCACCGACCTACATCAGCCACGAAGCGCTGCTGCTCGATTTCGAACGTGCCCTCGTACGGCCCGACCCGGTCCGGGGCGGCGAGTACGCGTCCTCGGCGCACATGGTGTGGATCGGCGAGCGGACCCGTCAGCTCGACCACGCGCACCTGGCGTTCGCGGCGGCGATCGGCAACCCGGTCGGCGTCAAGATCGGCCCCACCGCGCGGCCCGAGGACGTGGTCGCGATCGTGGACCGGCTCGCGGCGGGCCGGCGTCCCGGGCGGCTCTGCTTGATCGTGCGGATGGGCGTCGACGCGATCGCGGACCGACTCCCCCACCTGGTGACCGCGCTGGGCGAGTCGGCGCGCGACGTCGTGTGGCTGTCGGATCCCATGCACGGCAACACCGTCCGCACCAACGCCGGTCGCAAGACCCGGGTGGTGTCGGACGTGCTGCGCGAGGTCGAACGCTTCTGCGCGGTGCTGCGACGGCACGGGTGCCACCCGGGCGGCGTCCACCTGGAGGCGACGCCGGACCCGGTGTCGGAGTGCCTGGCGACGCGCGCGGACCTGGCGTCGGGCGCCGAGCCGGACCGGTTCGAGTCCGCGTGCGACCCCCGGCTCAACGGCGAGCAGGCCGAGCAGGTCGTGCGGCACGTCGCCGAACTGCTGTGCGACGGTTGACCGGGACCCGGTGATCACGGCGCTGTGATCACCTCCCGGCGATCACCACCCGGCGATCACCGTTCGGGGATCACAGCGCCGATCACAGCGCCGACCCGATGCCGTCGGCGTCGCCCACGTGGGAGATGCCGTGGTCGCCGAGCCGCTCCTGCACGTCGCGCAGCAGCAGGCGGAGCAGGTCGGCGAGCCGGTCGCGCTGGTCGGCGTCGAGCCCGGCGAGCAGCTCGAGTTCCCGGTTGAGCACCCGGTCGACGGTGCTCTCGACCAGGGCGTGGCCGTCCGGGGTCAACTGGACCCACACGCTGCGGTCGCCGGGGTCCGACCAGCGCCGCACCAGCCCGTCGCGTTCGGCCCGCGCCACCCGCTGGGAGATCGCCCCGGCGGTGACCAGGGTGAGCCGGGTCAGTTCGCGGGTCGTCAGCGAGTAGGGAGGGGAACTGCGCCGGAGCACGCTGAGCAGGTCCAGGGTGGCCGAGTCGACCCCCGAGGCGGCGAGCACCCGGCGCCGGTCCTCGCCGAACACCTTGGCCAGCCGCCACAGTCTGGTGACGACGCCGATCGACTCGGTCGGCGTGCCCGGCCGCTCCCGCTGCCAGGCCGCCGCGATCTCGTCCGCCGCGTCCCGGTCGCTCCCGCGACCCTGATCGCCGACCGACGTAGCTGTTACCTTCATCTCACACCCTTGCCACCGGTTGCCACGTTCACACTGGCCGTCTCTACGATTTAGACCTAAACTATACGTGAAGGGAACGAGGATGGCTCGAACGGTTCTGGTCACCGGTGGCGGTACGGGCATCGGTCGCGCGGTGGCCGCGCGCTTCGTCGCCGAGGGCGACCGGGTCTACATCACCGGTCGTCGCAAGGAAATCCTGCGGGACGCGGTGAGCGCGCTCGGCGGGAACGCGCACGCCCTGCCCTGCGACGGCACGGACCCCGAGGGGCTGGCCGCGGCCGTGGCCGAGTTGCCGGACACGGTCGACGTGCTGGTCAACAACGCCGGCGGCAACACCGACTTCGACCTGCCCGCCGACGAGGGGCTCGCGGCACTCGCCCGGCGGTGGCGGGCCAACCTGGAGGCCAACCTGATCAGCGCGGTGCTGACCACGCACGCGGTCGACCACCGACTGGTCGCGGGCGGCGCGGTCGTCCACATCGGATCGATCGCCGCCGACCAGGGCGCCGGGTCCTACGGTGCCGCCAAGGCCGCGCTCGCCGCGTGGAACGTGGACCTGGCCAAGCACCTGGGTCCACGCGGGATCACGACGAACGTGGTCTCCCCCGGCTACATCAGGGACACCGAGTTCTTCCGCGACAAGCTCACCGACGAGCGCGTGGACCACCTCGTCGCCTCGACGCTCACCGGGCGGGCGGGCACGCCGGACGACATCGCGGAGGCCGTGTTCTTCCTCGCGTCACCCGGTGCGCGGCACGTCACCGGGCAGGTGGTCAACGTCAACGGCGGCGCCTACCGCAGCCGATAGGGAGGGGAGCCGAACACCGATGAGCGCACCGATGGATGCCCCACCCCGGCCGACCGGCCGCACCTGGTTCGGCATCGGCGTCGTCCTGCTCGCCGCGTTCATGGGCCAGATCGACATGTTCATCGTGAACGTGGCGAGCCCGCCGATCCAGGCGGACCTGGACGCGACCTTCGGCCAGATGCAGTTCGTCATCGAGGGCTACGTGATCGCCTACGCGGCGGGCATGGTCGCCGGCGGCAAGCTCGGCGACCGGATCGGCCGCCGGAAGGTCTTCCTGTACGGCGTCGCCGCGTTCACCGTGACCTCGCTGCTGTGCGCGCTGTGCCCGACGGCGCCGCTGCTGATCGGGGCCCGCGTCCTCCAGGGCGCGGCGGCGGCCGTGCTGATGCCGCAGGTGCTGTCGATCATCCAGACCACCTTCCCGGACGCGCGGGACCGCCGGCGCGCGGTCGGCGCCTACGGGGCGGTGATCGGCCTGGGCGTCATCGTCGGCCTCATCGGTGGCGGCCTGCTGCTGCAACTGGACGTCGCGGGCCTGGAGTGGCGGACGATCTTCCTGATCAACGTGCCGATCGGCGTGGCCATCCTGGTCGCCGCGCCGACCGTGCGGGAGAGTCGCGGTCCGGCCGCGGCACCGCTGGACGTGGTGGGCACCGTGCTGACCGCGACGGCGTTGCCCGTGCTGCTGATCCCGCTGTCGCTGGGGCCCGAGCACGGGTGGCCGCCGTGGATCTGGCCGTGGTTCCCGGTCGCGGCGCTGCTGACCGCCGGGCTGTTCCGCTACGAGACGAGGCTGGCCGCGCGCGGCGGCGATCCGTTGCTGCCGCCCGGGATCCTGCGCCGGCCCGGCTTCCCGACCAGCATGGCCGCGGTGACCGTGTTCTTCAGCGGCAACGCGGGTTACTTCCTGGTGCTGACCTACCACCTCCAGTCGGGCCTCGCACTGGGACCACTGGACACCGGCCTGGTGTTCGTACCGCTCGGCGCGGGTTTCGCGCTCGCGTCGGTGGCCGGTCGCCGGCTCGCCGAACGGCACGGCGCCCGGGTGCTGATCGCGGGCGCGCTGCTGATGGCGATCAGCTTCGTGCCGATCCCGTTCATCGTGCACGCGGACGCGGGCGTCCAGTCCCTGGCCCTGGGCGCGGCGATCGGCCTGTCCGGGATCGGCCAGGGGCTGGTGGTGTCGCCGCTGATCGCCATCGTCATGGCGCAGGTGCCCGACGAGATGGCGGGCGCGGGGTCCGGCGTGCTCAACACCGTGACCCAGGCGGCGATGGCGCTCGGCGTGGCCGTCGTCGGCACGGTGTACCGGGCGGTGCTGGGCGCCAACCCCCAGCGGACCGGGGATTCGGTCCCGGCAGCCGACTTCGCCGCCGCGTTCACGATCACCTGCGTGCTGCTCTGCCTGCTGGCGCTGGCCACGGCCGTGCTGAGCGGGCTGCTCGGCCGGATGTTGCGCCGGCGCGACGTCACCCTGAAGCCCGCCGCCGTGGAGGTCCTGTGACCACCGTCCGCATCGACGGCCGCACCCTGCGGCCGGCCGACCTGCGCGCGATCGCCGAGGACGACGCGCGCTGCGAGGTCGACCCGGACGCGCTCACGCGCGTCGCCGCGAGCCGGGTCCAGCTCGAGAAGCTCGCGCAGGACGACGTGCCCGTCTACGGCGTCACCACCGGCTACGGCGAGATGGTCTACCACGCGGTGGACGCCGCGCACGAGACGGAACTGCAGACCAACCTGATCCGCAGCCACAGCACCGGGGTCGGACCGCTGTTCGACCGCGCCGAGTCCCGGGCGATCCTGGGCGCCCGGCTCAACGCGCTGGCCCGGGGCTACTCGGCGGTGCGCCCGGAACTCGTGCTGCGGCTGGCGCGCTACCTCGACGAGGGGATCACCCCGGCGATCCCGGAGATCGGATCGCTGGGCGCCAGCGGCGACCTCACGCCGTTGTCGCACCTCGCGTGCACGGTGATCGGCGAGGGGTACGTGCTGCGCGACGGCCGGCGCGTGGCCACCGCGGAAGTCCTGCGGGAGCACGGCATCGAGCCGTTACGCCTGCGGTACAAGGAAGGTCTGGCCCTGATCAACGGCACGTCGGCGATGACCGGCGTCGGCTCCCTGGTCGTGTGCCGCGCGCTGGACCAGGTGCGACAGGCGGAGATCGTCGCCGCGCTGGTGCTGGAGGCCCTGGCGGCGTCGGCCGGTCCGTTCGTCGCGCAGGGCCACGAACTGGCCAAGCCGCACGCCGGGCAGATCGACTCGGCGGTCAACATCCGTGCCCTCACCGAGGGCAGCGCGGCGTTGGTCTCCCACGCGGACCTGCGGACGGCCGCCCACCGGCAGCGCGGCGGGACCCCGGTCTACCTGCAGAAGGCGTACTCCCTGCGCGCGATCCCCCAGGTGCTGGGCGCGGTCCGGGACACCCTCGCGTACGCGGAGCGCACCCTGGCCACCGAGTTGAACTCGGCCAACGACAACCCGCTGTTCTTCGCGGACGAGGAGGTCTTCCACGGCGCCAACTTCCACGGCCAGCCGGTCGCCTTCGCCCTGGACTACACGACCATCGCGCTCACCCAGCTCGGCGTGCTGTCCGAGCGCCGGACGAACCGGCTGCTCAACCGGCACCTCAGCGACGGCCTGCCCGAGTTCCTCGTCGCCGGACAGCCCGGACTCCACAGTGGATTCGCCGGTGCCCAGTACCCGGCCACGGCGCTGGTGGCCGAGAACCGGACCATCGGCCCGGCGAGCACCCAGAGCATCCCCGCCAACGGCGACAACCAGGACGTGGTGAGCATGGGGTTGATCTCCGTGCGCAACGCCCGCCGCGTGCTGGGCAACAACAACCGCATCCTGGCCGTCGAGGCGCTCGCGGCGGCACAGGCGGTGGACCTGGCCGGCCGGCACGGGCGGCTGGGTCCGGCGGGCCGGGCGACCCACGACCTGATCCGCTCGCTGTCGCCCGCCGTCGAGCACGACCGGTCGCTGGGCGACGACGTCGAACGGGTCGCCGCGGCGCTCGACCGGGGCGAATTCCTGAGCCGGGTGTCCTACCTCACCGGACCCCTGCGCTGAAACCCTCGAAAGTCTTGTCGCACCCGTGGCAACCGTACCGATTCACGCCGTTCTGACCGTGCGTGGCGCACCCCTACCGAATGTGGAGAAGTGACGCAGAGCATTCGACCGACGCCCCCTGATGGGCTATAGGAAATATCCGACCCCGATGGGTAGCGTTCTTACCCGACCACGATCGCGAACCGCGAACCGGTTCTTCGAATTGGGGAGTCACAGTGCAGTTACCCGACCACCGCGGCCCGGTGGGCGAGATCCTCGTCGACCTCCTGCGCCGCCCGCCCGAGCCCGGTGACGAATCGATCCTGAAAGAGGTCCTGGCGACCGAGGCGGATTCCATCGCCGAAGAGGATCTCCAGCACTCCTTATTCGTGTGCTACGGCCTCCAGTACTACCTCTTCGACGAGGCCGCGCAGCACTGGGAGTGGCACGCTCCCCTCATCGGACTGCGACAACGCCTCGAAGCGCGCTTCCAGCGCGTACTCGACGAAGCCGTCGGCCCGCTCCCCGACCTGGAGGTCGAGGAACTCCCCGGTTTCCTCATGGAACTCGGCAAACCGCGCGCCGGGCGGTCGCTCTCCCGCTACATCAAGCGGGACGCCACCATACGGCAGTTCGAAGAGTTCCTCATGCACCGTTCGGTCTACAGCCTCATGGAGGCCGACCACCACAGCCTGGCCATTCCCCGGGTGCGCGGCGGCGGGAAACCCGCACTGGTCGAAATCCAGTCCGACGAATACGGCGGCGGCATTCCGGGACGCCTGCACTCCCAGCTCTTCGAGTTGACCCTGGACGAACTCGGCCTGCGCACCGAATTCGGCGCGTACTTCGCGGACGTCCCCGCGTACTCGCTGGCGACCGTGAACCTGATTTCCTATTTCGGGACCTACGGACGGCGGCGGGGCGCACTGCTCGGCAACCTCGCGATCACGGAGATCGGCTCGCACCACGTGAACCGGAACTTCCGCAACGGCCTCCAGCGCCTGAACGGCTCGGACAGCTCCTGGCTGTTCTTCCAGGAGCACATCGTCGCGGACGCCGTCCACGAACAGCTCGCCGCCCACGACATGTGCGGCAGGTTCGTGCGGGAGAACCCGAGCGAGCTGTCCGACGTCGTCTTCGGCGCGCTCGCGACGACGGAGCTGGGCGGACTGGCCAACGAGAACATCCTGTCGTCGTGGGAACGCGGCGAGTCCTCACTCCGCACCACGACGCCCGCGGCGGTGTCCTGATGGCCGACCGCGACCCGGACCGGCGGCGACCGGCGCCGGCGACGGTCGTCGTGGTCCAGGACGGGCCGATCATCATCCGCGGCGACTACGACCTGTGCGCCCAGACCGGCGAGCCGATCGACCCGCAGCGCCGGACCATCGCGCTGTGCCGGTGCGGGCGCTCGCTGCTCAAGCCGTTCTGCGACGGCAGCCACGTCTGGGCGAAGAACACCGTCGAGGGACAGCAGCCGAGTGCCTGACGGCGGTGGGGCATCCGCGACCCGGAAAACCCGCCGAGTCGGACTCGCGTCCGGTCCGCCGATCGCGGGCCGGACCAGGGGGAGGAGAAGTCGATGACCGTCGGACTGCGCGGCCCCGTACCGGGTCGAACGCCGATGTTGAACGCGGAGGTCAGGTATCGCGGCCGGACGACGAACCTCTGGCTGAAACTGGAGCAGGAGAACCCGTTCGGGTCGATCAAGGACCGGGTGGCGTTCTCCCTCATCGGGTCCATCCTCCGCGCGGGCGGTCCGCGCGCGGAGATCATCGAATCGACGTCCGGCAACCTCGGGATCGCGTTGGCGCGGTACGCCCAGATCTGCGACATCGGGTTCACCGCGGTCGTGGACCCGCGCACGTCGCACAAACTCGTGCGGCAGATGCGCAGCGCGGGCGCGAAGGTCGTGGAGGTCACGACGCCCGACGAGACCGGCGGCTACCTGTTGTCCCGGCTCGACTACATCCGCGGCCGGGCCGCCGTCGAGGACTCGCTGATCTGGCCGAACCAGTACGAGAACCCGGCCAATCCCCGGGCGCACGCGCAAGGCACCGCGCCGGAGATCTCGCACGCCGTCCCGGACGGCGGACTCGACGTCTTCCTGGGCGTGTCCACAGGCGGGACGTTCCGCGGGTTCACCGACTACGTCGAGGAGAACCGGGCGCCGTGGCGTTGCGTCGCGGTCGACGAGGTGGGGTCGGTGGCGCTCGGCGGCCGGCCGGCGGCGCGGGACCTCAACGGGATCGGCGCGAGCCGGACCTCGACGTTCGTCGCCGACCACGACGTGCCGACCGTCCGGGTGACCGCCGCGGAGGCGGTGGCCGCGTGCGACTGGATCGCGAGCGAACTGGGCGTCCGGGTCGGCGGCAGTTCCGGTGCGGTCGTCGCCGGTGCCGTGCGGTGGATCCGCGAGGGTCACGGCGCCGAGCACGTGGTCGTCGTGTGCGCCGACGGCGGCGACCGGTACGAGGACACGATCTATTCCCCGGCCTGGCGCCGGGCGAAGAACCTGGCCTGGAAAACAAGCCTGGAGTTCCCCGAGGTGCGGACGACGCGGGTGGTGGAAGGTTCACCCGTCTGATATCGGGGTCTACACTGGGGTGCCGCTTCCCGGAAAACATTTCCGACCGGGTCGCGCGCGAAGCACTATGGGGGAATTCGATTGACCACGCTCACCCTTCTCGCGTTCACGGCCGCCGCCGCGCTCATCGTCGTCGTGCCCGGCCCCGACCAGGCGCTGCTGTTGCAGACCAGTGCCGCCGCCGGCCGACCTGCGGCGATGCGCACCGCGTGCGGAATCCTGCTCGGCATCGTCCTGTGGGGCATCGCCTCGGTCCTGGGTCTGTCCGCGGTGGTGGCCGGCAGCAGCACGGCCTATCGGGTCATCACCGTCGCCGGGGCGTCCTACCTGATCTGGCTCGGGGTCAAGGCGTTGCGCTCGGCTTTGTCGACCGCGGTCGCCACGAGCGGGCCGCACGGCGGCCACCGACACCGGGGATTCTTCCGACGGGGATTGCTGACGAATCTCCTGAACCCGAAAATCGGTTTGTTCTACCTGTCGATCCTGCCCGAATTCCTGCCGAGCGCGACGGCACCGGGCCTGCGCGACCAGGTGGTGCTGTTCTCGATCTACGTGGCGGTGAGCGCCCTGTGGCTGCTGGGGTTCGCGTTCGCCGCCGGCAGCCTGCACCCGACCCTGAACCGACCGCGGGTGCGGCGGTCCCTGGACTCCGTCCTGGGACTGGTCCTGGTCGGACTCGGCGTGACCTCACTGGTGGGGGTGTGACGATGACAAGTTCCTCGCCGTCGGCCGTGGGCGTGCCCGACGCCGGGTCGGACGGACCGCCCGCCGGGGTGGACCACGTGGTCGACCAGGCCGTCGACGCCGTCGACCGGGCCCGGGCCGTGCTGCGCGCGTCCGGCGACCCCGTCCTGGCCGCCGTGGACAGCGCCCTGTCCTGCGCGGTCTCCCTGATCGCGCTCCGACAACGCGGGCCGGACAGCGACATCGACCCGTTGCAGGACGCCCTGGGCGCGGCGCGGGCCCTGGTCGGCGAGGTGACCTTCGCCGTCCGCGACAGCTACGGGCCACGCTGACCGTCAGCCCGAGGGGTAGTGCTCGACGTACACACCGGAGGTGAACTCGACGGTGTCATCCTGCCGGTGGCAGCGGTAATAGCCGTGGTAGACCCCGTGGGGTGCGGGGAACGTGCCCGCCGGGTAAGGCCTGCGGTACTCCTCGACCACGTACGGCACGAGGTCGGGTGCCCTGCGCACGAGGTACGGCTCGGGCGGCGTGAACCCGTCCCACGCCGCCGCGATCCCCGCCGCACCCGGCGCGTCCAGGTCGAGGACCTCGCCCATCCCGGTCACGGCCACGTACATCGCCCGCACCTCGACGCACCACGGCCGGTAGGCCCGCACCAACTCGTCGAGGCACTGGAACCCCAGACCGACGGAGTACGACTCGTCGTACGACTCGAACAGCTCGTCGAGGTGCGCGGAGGCGTAGCCGTCCCGCCGGACGACCGGCAGGACGGCCGCGCACCACGGTCGGACAGGTCCGGCGACGTCCACCCGATCCCCCGGCATCTCCCGAGCGGACCACAGTGGACCGCCCGACGATCACACCACACCGGCCCGCCGACCTCGGACCCGACCATCGCTGTCCACTGTGGACATACCGGTGCCGTGCCGACTCGTCCCGCATGGCCACATCAGGTGAAAATCCCACCAGGCGTGTTCCCCGGCCACTAGCGTCGGTTTCCCGACCCGCACGGAGGTGGCCGCATGGTGGCGCTACCCGGTCCCGGCTCCGCGACCTGGGAGAACCTCGGCCTGTGGCGGCAACTGCTGGTGACGCACCGGACGTTGGTGCTCCAGGCCGCCCACCCGGCCGTCGGCGCGGCGGTGAGCCGGTTCTCGGTCTACAACGCCCGGCCGTGGCGCCGGCTGTTCCGCACGTTGGAAAGCCTCCAGACCTACGTCTACGGAAGCGCTTCCGAGCAGCGGCGCGAACTGGCCCGCCTGGAACGCCTGCACCGCCGGATGCGCGGCACCGACGAGCACGGCCGGGCGTTCGACGCCGCCGACCTGGCGGCGCGGGCCTGGGTCCACCTGACCATGTTCGAGGCCGTGCTGACCATGCGGCGGCTGGGCGGCGACCCGTTGCCCGCCGACGAGACCGAGCGCTTCTACGCGGAGTGGCGGCGGCTCGGGCAGGTCTTCGGGCTGACCGAGGCCGACGTGCCCGCCACGGCGGCCGAGTTCGCCGCGCACTTCACCCGCACGGTCGCCGAAGTGCTGGAGGACAACGCGACCGTGCGCGACCTGCTCTCCGGCAGCATCCACCGCGTGCCGCCACCGCCCGGCCTGCCGATCCCCGCGCCGCTCTGGAGCCCGCTACGGCACGTCGTGGTGACCGCCGTCGTCCAGGCCACCGCCGCGACGCTGCCCGAGGCGTACCGGGAACGCCTGCGACTGACCGTGCTGCCCGGTGCGGACCTGCTGGTGGCGGGCCTGCACCAGGCCGCGCGCCTGGCGTCCGCACTGCTGCCCGAGCCGTGGCGTTACCTCCCGCGAGCCTCGACGTCGATCCGGGCCGCCGCCACACCACGCCGGCCCGACCGGACGCCGTCACCGGAGTCGTTCTTCACGACCGTGCTGGACCAGACCGGGGACGGCGTGCTGCGGTGGAGCGATCTGCTCGCCCTGGCCCGCGAACTCAGCACCCACCTCGACCTGGACGGGGACGACGAGGACGCCGTCCACACCGCGTTCGAGTCATGGTGGGACCAACTCCGCACGGCCACCGGCACGGCACGCGACGGCGCCGTCACGCTCGACGCGTACCTCACCGCTCTGGCCGACGACCGCTACCCGGGCCCGCCGGACCCCCGGACGGGCTACGGCGCGGTGGCCGGCGCGATCCGCCGGTTGATCGACCGCGACGGCGACGGCGAGGTCCGACTCGACGAGTACGCGAAGCTGCTCGACGACAGTCCGCGCCGCCACGAACTCGTCGCCGCCCTGCGCGACCTCGACCGTGACGGCGACGGCACGGTGCACGTCGACGAGTTCGAGGTGGCGCTCCAGGACTTCCTGGCCGGCCGACGCGACCTCGACGCGGCCCGCGCCCTGTTCGGCCGCAGGTGACCCGACTACCCGTCGGCCAGGTCCTCGAGCCCACGCCGGTCGAGCAGGTCGAGCCGCTGTCCGTCCGCCGCCTCGGAGCGCTTCACCAGGCCCTTGCGTTCCAGGTGCCCCAACGCCTTGCGCAGCTTTTCGGTCGCCAGCGACCCCTTGCCCTTGGCCGCGAACTCGGCCTTCTGCTCCGGTGCCAACGTCGGCGCCACGGTCCGCTTCCACGCGGTCGCCACCGCGGCGCGCGGCACGGACGTGGCGTCGCCGGCGACGTCCAGGACGATCCCGGCCAGAACGCGCCCGAAGTCGTCCTGCCGCTCCGTGTGGCGCTGGACCAACTCCTCGACCGACGTGCGCCCGGTGCCGTCGGGCGCGTCGAGCGTGGCCAACCGCTCCCACAACGACCGGTCCGCGGCGGTGGGCTCGTACCCGCCGGCGAGGACGGCGGCCCGGTGCGCGTCGACCGCGGCCCCGAGGGCGACGACCAGGTCCGTCAACTCGGCCCGGACGTCGTCGCCGCGCAGCCGACGTGCCGCCTGCCCGATCGACCGGTACTGCTCGCGCAGCAGCGTCTCGAAGTGGGCGGTCTTCGAGGCGCGGGCGGCGTCCTCGGCCGCGTCGCGCCGGTACTCCTCCTGCGTGATCTCGCCGGAGGCCGCCTGGGCCCGTGCCTTGGCGCGCTGGGCGGTGCGGTGCTTGCGCGCCACCGTGATCCGGTCGAGCATCGCCCGCATCACCCGGTCGGTCTGCTCCACGTGGGCATCGGAGGCGAGCAGCCGCCACGCCTCGGCCTCGCGACCGCGCAACGCGGCGTTGATGTAGTGGTAGGCAGCCGAATCGTCGTCGGGTCCGTAGGGCAGTGTCACGTGTCGCGTCCTCGGGTGGTGGCTGTGCGGCCCGCCGCGGAAACGCCAGGCCCGCGTACAAGGGTGCCCCAGCCGCATCGGACGCGCGGTCCCGGGGGTGGACCGCACCGGGCACCGGCGACACGCGGTGCCCGGTGGCCGCCGACTACCCCTCGACCCGGACCTTGTCGGCCTGGAGCCCCTTCTGGCCCTGGACGGCCTCGAAGCTGACCCGCTGGCCTTCCTGGAGGGACTTGAAGCCGCTCGTCTCGATCGCGCGGAAGTGCACGAACAGGTCAGGTCCCGACTCCGGGGTGACGAAGCCGTACCCCTTCTCGTCGTTGAACCACTTCACGGTGCCGTTCTGGCGCTCGGCCATGTTGTCCCCTGGGGTGTCTCGATCCGCGGCCGAAAGGCCCTGGGGGATTCTGGTGCGTGGGCGACCGGACCACCGACGTGCCGACCCGATGTTCACCCGAAGAGGTAACCCGGCGCATCACCGCACACAGACAGCGCTCGCTTTGATCGTGGCGAACACGAGCAGGGTGTGCGGGTGCTCTTCGAGCCTGAGCAGCTCGTGCTGCCAGCCGACGCAGTCGCCGCCTTCGGCGAGAACGGCTCGGTGCGCGCTCTCGGCGGCGAGTTCGACCGCCGCGGTGAAACCCCGCGCGGTGCCGCTGCCGATGGCCGACCTGTGCACCGTGTAGTCGGCGGCGGAGGCGGACGACACCGGGACGAGTACGGCCGCCGCGACGAGGGCGGAAATCAGGAGTGGTCTCATGACCGCGATCCTGGCAGTCCGGTCACCCCGGCCGAAACGACCGTTCCGGCCAACGAAATGCGCGATCCAGGGCCCTTTTCGGCGGCCTCCGCGATCCGCCGTTCCCGCCGCCGCCCCGAGAATTCCCCGGAGCGGCGAATGAACTCCGGAGCGGTGGGCGGCCACCCCGGACAGGCCGCACCGCCGATGCCGGCCCCGCACCGGGCGCACCGCGGACCGGACCGACCACCTGACCGCGGTCGGGAACCTCCAGCGGGAACCGCGGTCCTAAGTGGTCCGAACGACCGGACTCCTTGTGCGCACAAGGAAGAATTCGCGCCCTCGTCGACTCGTACCGGCGTTATCACTCGGACGGCCCGATGCCTCCCCCTCCGACGCGGTGGGACGATGTGCGCGAATGGCGAGGTGCTCGTGTCGACGGGGAGTGGCGACACCGAGCTGTGCCGTGACATGGCCGCCCATCCCCCGCACAAGCCCGGACCTCGCCCGCTGAACAGGCGACAAGGGGAAGCATGCTGAAGACGATGAAGATCGCCGCCGTCCTCACGACCACGGCCGCGACCCTGGTCCTGATCTCCGGCACGGCCACCGCCGCGTCCGCACCGCCCTGGGTGGGCGACCCGGCCACGTGTACCAACCCGCTCACGGCGGTGCAGCGGACGGTCTCCGGCCGCACCGTCCAGGTCCGCTACGGCAACTGCGGCGGCGGCCAGTACGGCTGGGGGCGAATCCAGAACTACACCGGACCGGACCTGATCCGCTTCGAAGTCGACCTGAACGGCGACCGCGTCGCCGACGACTTCTCCACCTACACGGCCGGAACCCGCAACTACACCCAGGCGTACCCGACGAGTTCGAACCCGGCCCGCGCGTTCCGGGCCTGCTTCGTGGTCGCGTCCAACGGCACCTGCACGGCGGACAACTCCACCGCCTGGTGGTGATCCGCGGCGTGACCGCCCGATCTCCGGGCGGTCACGCCACCGGACTGTCCACAGTGGATCCAGTCGCCCGGCGCACCGCGTCGGCCAGGTCGCGGGTCAGGTCCTCGGGGCGCAACGGGTTCGCGCTGATCCACCCGTCCCGCTCGGCCAGTCGGTAACGACCACGCGGGGTGTCCAGCCACCGCGACGCCGTCTCGCGGCCGGCACCCGCCTGTCCCCCGCCGAGCACCGGCCGCAGGCACGCGACCCACCGGCGTTGCGTCGCGCGGTCGACACCGTGCTCGACGAGGAGGCGTTCCAACGCGTCGGCCGACGCCGCCGCGCCGACGACGAGTTCCTCGGCCGCCCGCAGCGCACCGACGGGCAGGGACAGCGGCGTCGTGTCCGCCCGCGGCACGTGCGGCACCAGCCCCGCCAGGACGACGGGCACCCGGTCGACGGCCACGTCCACCACCGCGAGGTCGTCGACGCCCTGCCGCTGCGTCACCACGGACGCGCCGGTCGGTTCGAGCAGGGCCACGGCGATCGTCCGGGCCGCGCCGTCCACGACGAGGTGCACGGTGCCCGTCGCCGCCCGCAGCCGGGCCGTGAGCACGGCCGCGGCCCCGCGTGGTCCCCGCGCGTCGGCCAGGCCCCGCCGGGAGAGCCCGGCGGCGGCGAGCCGGCCGTCGTCACGGTGGCCGGCCAGGTCGACCGACAGTTCCGGCTCCACCAGCGGCGCGGGCCACGGGCGTTCGGCGTACTCGCACAACAGGTAGAGCTCGCGGGGGCCCAGCGACCAGGACTTCACGACTGCCCGAACCTCGCGCGGTTGTCGTCCTCGTGCCGCAGGTAGGACTCCGCGCTGTCGCGGACCGCGTCCTGGATGCCGACGAGTTGGGTGTCCATGATCTCCAGGCGCTCCACGAGCGCCGCGTGCCGGTCGGCGAACTTGCGGTTGAGGTCGTGGGCCTGCGGGCTGGTGCCCAGGCGCAGGACTTCACGCAGGGCGTCGGCGTGCCGACGCAACTGGCCGAGCATGTCGGACAGCCCCGAGAAGTCGCGCGAGGACGCGATGAGGGCGTCCACGTCGACGTCGAGTCCGCCGCCGGGAGTGTCGATGCGCATGCGGTGTCCCTCTCCGGTCATCCGCCGATCACGGGCGGTGCCACGACCTGGTCGTCGGCGAACACGTCGTGCTCGTCCGGGTAGCGGTTGTGGTGCTCGCGGTCCTCTTCCTCACGCTGCGCGGCGGGCACCATGCCACCGGACATCCCCGGCCCGGTCACGCCGCGGGCACCCGCCCGCACGTCACCGGACGGGCGCGGACCGCCCCGTTCGCCCGGCAGGCCGGTCGTGGTGCCCGCACCGAGCCCGCGGTTCCCCCCGGCCTGCCACGGGTACGCAGCCGCGGGCACACCGGCGTGCGTCGGCGCGACCGGGGCCGGTGTCGTCGGTGCCGGGGTGGCCGACGTCAACGCCTGCCAGCGGGCTTCCGGCCCGGCGGCCCACGTCGGCACGGTCACGTCGTCGGGCACCACCGCGGTGACGCCGCGACCGGGGTCGTCGGACCCGCCACCGGTGGGCGGGTCGTCCTCGTCCACCGGAGTGCCCGGGTCACCACCACCCGGGTCACCGCCGCCCGGGTCACCGCCGCCTGGACCACCGCCACCCGGGCCGCTCGGCACCCGATCGCCCAGCCACGGTCCGGCGGGCCGGTCGGACCCGAAGCCCGGCGCCGAGGCGTCGATCGCCTGGGCGGTCAGCTCGTACCCGCGCATGACCTCGACCGCCCGGGCCTTGAGCTCCCAGCGACCGGCGGCCTGCCCGACGACGCTCGCACCGGCGCCGACCACCGCACCGACCACCGCACCCGCGGGCCCGGCGGCCGCGGCGAACAGGGTGGAGGTGGCCGAAGCGGCACCCACGGCCGCCCACCCGTCCGGTCCGGCCTGCGGTTCCGGCATGGCCGCCCGGGCGCTCGCCAACGCCTGCGCGGACTCCGTCACCGGCACCGAGATCGCCGATACGGTCTCCCCCAGCTCGGCGACCCATCGCGCGTTGTCGCGCAACACCTCGAACGCCCGTTCGGTGGCGGGTCCACGCCACGCCGACTCGAGGTCCCCGAGCAACTCCCGGAACCGGTCGGCCAACTCCACGATCGCGTCCCCGTGCCGCCGCCACTCGGCGGCCACGCCGTCGACCTGGGCCGGATCGGCGTCCTCGTGCACCATCCGGTGCATCGCCTCGTGACTGTGTCCCGGCCAGTTGACCCCGCCGATGACGTACCGGTCCCGAGGGCGCCACGAGTCGCGCAGCGCCTGTCTCCGTTCCCTGAGTTCGCGCGCACGCTCAGCCTGCGACATCAACCCTCCACACCGACGGATTCCCGCGACCCGGGCGAGGGTAGCGAACGATTCCGGGTCCGAGGTCACGAGCATTCGCGAACAGCAGGACGAATCGGGCGAGCACCTCTCACAAATCGTCGACGGCGGCTTGCCGGCGGATCTCCGTCACCGCATTCCGGCGGACGGAAAAGCACCTGCCTTCGAGGAGATCCGCTGGTCGACGACGTGGACGCGGCCCGCCGGCCGGCGAAGTCGTGCCGGGCCGCGTCCACAGGCATTTCCGAAGAACCCGGTCCAGGCCGAAGCGCATGGATCGCCGCGAACCCTGTTCCGGAAAACAACGCCGTGCCGGCCTCAGTCGACGCGTTCGAGATCGGTGCTCAGCGACTCGAAGACCGACGGCCGGTGCCGGCGCAGCCAGAACGCCATCACCAGGCCCGCCGCCGCGACGAGCGGCAGCAGCCACGGCAACCGGGCGATGACCGGGTTGTCCGAGCCCGCCAGCGTCGAGAAGTTCGTGACCGCCAGCCCCACGATCACCGCCAGGCCGAGCGCACCCAGTCCCGGCGCCACCACCGTCCGCACCACCCGGCCGTCGCCGACCCGGCGGAAGTGGACCACGATCGCCACGGCCGCGAGGAACTGGAGCACCAGGATGCCCAGCGTGCCCAGGCCGGTCATGCTCGCGGTCAGCGCGGTCACCGGGTCCAGACCGGCCAGGCGGAAGGCCAGCGCCACCAGCGAGGCGAACAGCAACTGCACGATCGCGGCACGACGCGGCACGCCGGTACCCGCGTGGGTGCGGCCCAACGCGCGCGGGAGCACGCCCACGCGACCCAGCGCGTAGAGGTAGCGGGTGGCCGAGTTGTGCAACGCCAGCAGGGCCGCGAACAGGCTGACGATCAGCAGCATCGTCATCACCTTGGTCAACGTGTCGCCCAGGTACTCCCGTGCCACCGTGAAGACCAGGTCGCCGGTCGGCAGGTGCGCGAGGGCGACGTCCTGGGCCTGGGCGACGCCGATCGCGCTCACGACGGCCCACGTGGTGAACGCGGCGAAGATCCCGATGAACCCGATCGCGAGGTAGGTGGCCCGCGGGATCGTGCGGTGCGGGTCCTTGGCCTCCTCGCCGAACAGCGCGGTGGCCTCGAACCCGATGAACGCGTTGGCGGCGAACAGCAGCGCCAACCCGCCCGCGCCCTGCATGACGATCGTGGGGGCGAACACCGACCACGAGAACCCGTGCCGGAACAGCACGCTGAAGTCCAGCACGAGCAGGATCGACACCTCGAGCACCAGACACACCGCGAGCACCTTGGCGCTGACGTCGAGTCCCCGCCGGCCGAGCAGGAACACCAGCACCACCGACAGCGCGCTCCACACCGCCCAGTCCAGGTCCGGCCCGAACACCTCGGCGATCCCCGTCGACGTGAAGAAGCCGCTGGTGCCGATCGCACCGGCGACGAAGCAGTTGTAGCCCAGCATCGCGACGAACCCGGCGACGAGACCGAAGGTCCGCCCGAGGCCACGCACGACGAACGCGTAGAACCCACCCGCGTTGGTGAGGCTCTTCGACATCTGCGCGTAGCCCACCGCGAACAGCAAGAGCACGACCGTCGCCGCGACGAATGCCACGACCATGCCGCCGCCGTTGCCGAGCGCGATGCCGATGGCGGCGATCACCACGATCCCGGTCAACGGTGCGACGGCGGCCAGTACGAGAAAGACGACGCCGGGCACTCCGAGCACGTCGCGGGCCAGCGCCGTGTCGTCCCGGGACTCGCTGTGATCCATGGCTGGCGAGTATCCGGTCGCCCGGCGGTGGCCGCTTTGGCGTAGCGCGCACACGTCTTGGACGTACGTGACCCACGACACTTTTCCGAAATATGCGTTCTGCCCGATCAGGTCCCGCCGCCCGACGCGGCCGGCAGCACCTCCGCGCCCTCGGTCCGGGCGCACAGCACGAATCGACCGGCGCGGTGCGCGCCGACCGGCCCGGGCGTGGGTCGGCCGGGTCCGCCGCCGGCCCGGCCCGTACCGTCCTGTTCGGATCGATCCCGGTCGCCTGCCCGGCCACTGCGTCGACCATGGCGCGGCTTCACGCGGTCGTGCTGCTCGGCGATGTGGTGGCGACGTTCCGGTGCGGCTCGTCACCACGCCGGCTCAGGCCGTCCCCAGCACCACTTTGCCGTGCGGAACGGACTTCTGGTGCGCCCAGGCGTCGGCCGCGGCGGACAACGGGAACACCGAGGTGTCCACGACCAACTCCCCCGCCGCGACGTGCCGCAGCATCCGCCCGAACGCCCGCGCGACGACGTCGGGCGACGCCCCGCCGTTGCGGTAGCTCAGCATCGTCCGCCCCAGGAAGTCGAACACCGGAATCGCGGCCACGTGCTCACCCGCGCTGCGGCCGACCGTGACCGTGCGGCCACCGGGTCTCGTGGCCCGCAGCGCCGCCGAGAACGGCGCTCCCCACAACGGGTCGTACACCACGTCGGCGCCACCGCGCGTGGCTTCGAGCAGGGCCGCCGCGTCGTCCGGGCCGCCGAGCACCACGACCTCGTCCGCGCCCCGGTCCAGCAGCGCGGTCAACGTCGGCCGGTGTCCGGCGGCGGCGACCACCCGGCCCGCGCCGAGCAGTCGGGCGGCCTGGACCGCGACCTGGCCCGCCGCGCCGGTCGCGCCGAGCACCAGCACGGTCTCCCCGGGGCGCAGGGCGGCCGTGGTCTCCAGCGGGATCCACGCGGGCTGACCGGAGATGCCCGCCGCGAACACGGCGGTCGGGTCGAGCGCCGACGGCACGTCCAGCACACCGGCCGGGTCCACGAGGGTCCGGTCCGCGAACGAGCCCGACGTCCGTTGGCTGTAGCCGACCCGGTCGCCGAGGAGCACCACGGCCTCGTTTCCCAGCACTCTCGGCAGCGGGTGGGCGGTGCCGAGTTGCCCGTCGGCGATCGCCAGGTCGACCGGGTTCACCCCGGCCGCGAGCACCTCGGCCAGGACCTGCCCGGGGCCGGGTAGCGGTTCGTCGATCACGTCGAGTTCCGGCGTGCCCCCGTACTCCCGCAACAGGAAAGCCCTCATCACGCCTCCATTTAGTCTCAGACTGAGAACATCTCGAACTGCTACCATACGCCCCATGGAACGGACCGACCTGCACTGGCTGGCCCTGCAGCTCTACCGGCGACTCGGCACGCGGGAACTGCCGACGGTGCGCGAGCAGGGCCTCTCGCTGTGGGGCTACGAGGTGCTGACCCTGCTCGTGGACGCGCCCGTGCGCGGGCAACTCGAACTCGTCGACGCCCTGGAACTGGACAAGACCAAGGTCATGCGGATCGTCGACGAACTGGAGGCGGCTGGCCACGTGACCCGCGAGCAGGTGTCGGGCGACCGCCGACGCCGGGCCGTGACGATCACGCCCGGCGGGCGCCGCGCGTGGCGACACACCCGACGGGCGTTGGCCGCGATCGAGGACGACCTGTACGCGCGGCTGCCCGTCGAAGCCCGCGACGCCACGCGGAACGGCCTGCTACGACTCGTCGAGGTGCTGTCCGCCGACTGACCGGCCGTTCACCCCGAAGGACCTTTCCGCCCTGGTCACGCCCTGTGCACCCTGGAGCGGGGAGGGGCGCCATGACCACACGGCCACGCAAAAGCCGGAAACCCGACTGGAAACCCGGCCTCGCGGTCGCCGTGGCGGCGGTCATCGTGCTCCCACCGTTCTTCCGCTCCCACCCGGTGTTGTCCGTGACGGTCACGACGCTCGTGGTCCTCGGCGCGACGACGTGGTTCGCATTGCGCTTGCGCGCCGGTCGGATCGAGGCGGAACGGCAGGCCGGACGCGACCGTGCCATCGAGGTCACCGACGGGATGACCGGCCCCGAGTTCGAGCAGTGGACCGCACGCCTGCTCCGCCGGTCGGGATGCCGCGACGTCGAGGTGGTCGGCGGCACGGGCGACGCGGGCGCCGACGTCGTCGCGTGGACACCGGGTGGCAAGCGGGTCGTGGTGCAGTGCAAGCGGCACGTCCGCAAGATCACCAGCCCGGACGTCCAACGGTTCGGCGGCGTGTTCCACTACCACCGGGCGGACGTCGCACTCCTGATCGCCACGACCACCTTCACCGAACCGGCCCAGCGGATCGCCGCCGGCGTCGGCATCCTGCTCGTCGACCGCACCGCCCTCGCCGAGTGGGCACGCACGAACGTGCCGCCACTCCCCCTGAGCCGCTGACCCGCTAGGCGGGCGGGACCACCAGGTGGTGCCGGTAGGCGTAGATGACGGCCTGGGCGCGATCGCGGACACCGGTCTTGGCGAACAGGTTGTTGACGTGGGTCTTCACCGTCGCTTCGGTGACGTACAACTGTCGGGCGATCTCGGCGTTCGACAACCCCAGGGCGATCAGGCGCAAGACCTCGGTCTCCCGGTCGGTGAGCCGCGCCTGCCGTCCCGAGGTCGCCATGGTCACGAGGTGCCGGGTGACCGCGGGGTCGAACGGGGTGTCGCCGCGCAGCACGGCGGCGATGGCATCGGCGATCGTGTCGGCGTGGGCGTCCTTGGTGAGGTAGCCGTGCGCACCCGCGCGCAGGGCGGCGACCACCGACTCCTCGTCGGCGTAGGTCGTCAGCACGAGGACTTTGGCGGCGGGGTGGGCGTCGAGGACCAGCCGGGTGGCCTCGACCCCGTCCAGAACCGGCATCCGCAGGTCCATCAGGACGACGTCGGGGGTCGACTCCGCGACTCGGCGTACGGCTTCGCGCCCGTCGGCGGCCGTGGCGACGACCTGGATGCCGGGCAGCAGACCCAGGACGAGGACGAGTCCTTCGCGCACGATCGCCTGGTCGTCGGCGACCAGGACGCGGATCGGGTCGGGGTTCACGTCGGTATCCGCAGGCGCACGCGGAAGCCGGCGCCGTCGGGACCGGCGTGCAGCCGTCCGCCGAGCAGCTCGGCCCGTTCACGCATGCCCGCCAGTCCGTAGCCTCCCGACGCGATCGGCGGACGGGGCCGCGACGGGCCGCTGTCCCTGATGTCGAGTTCGAGGCACTCGCGGTCCCGGTGTAGGACGATGGCGACGTCCGCACCGGGTGCGTGTCGACGGACGTTGCTCAACGCCTCCTGCGCGACCCGCACCACGGTCGACGCGGCGGCGTGCTCGGGGCGGAAGTTGTCGTCACCGGTGAAGGCGAGCGTGCAGCGATGTCCTGTCACCGCGCGGAATTCGTCCACCAAGCCGACCAACTGCCCGACCATCGGGGCCGTGTCACCGCGCAATGCCACCACGGCACGGCGTGCCTCGCGCAGGCCGTCGCGGGCCAACTCCCCGGCCCGGGTAACCCTGGACAGCACCTGCGCCGCGTCGGCTTTGTTCAGCTGGAGCAGCAGGCGCGTGCCTTCCAGGTGCACGATCTGCGCGGACAACGAGTGGGCCAGCACGTCGTGGACCTCCCGTGCCAAGCGCTGCCGTTCGGCGAGCATCGCCTCGTCCGCCCTGGCACGCGCCACTTCCGTCAACTGCCGCCGCGTCACCCCGATCTGGTTCGCCAACGCCGAGATGAGGAACGCCGCCACCAGCCCGATCCCGATTCCGGCGACGCTGCCCCTGGGCAGCCAGTAGGTCGAGCCAACGAAAGCGAACCCGCACACCGCCAGGGCCGTCGAGGTCATCGCCTGCCCCAACCGCATCCGCAGCGGAGCCACGACCACGACCAGGTACAGCAACGGCAGGCTCGCGTAGACGGCGAACACGCACACCCACAACCCCACCACCAGGGCACCGCCGAGCCGCCACGCCGCATGACCACGCGTCATCAGGCACCCGACCGAAGCCCCGCAGTACAGCACCGTGGCGACCACCCCGCCGACCGGTCCCCACAGCCGCCCGGCCGACCCCGCCGCGACCACGATCGCCCAGCCCAGATCGGCCGCGACGACCGCACCCACCGGATACCACCACCACCGACGGCGCCCGCCCATACCGCACGCTAACGCCGCTCCCACGCCCGACGGCACCACCGGACGCCACCGCCGGCCTCCACCCACGGGTGGAGAACACAACCAACCCCGACGGCGAGGACACGCCGAGGCCCACCCGACAAGGTGGACTCGTCCCGGAAACACCCAATCCCGGCCCGGGAAAACACCGGGCGGCGCCATGTCCGGCGTCGTGGCGGAGCACGAAACACACGAATCGGAGTTCACGATGACGCGTTCGAGACTTGTCGTCCTCGCCGGCTGCGCGGCTCTGGCGACCACCGCCCTGGTCACACCGGCCGCCGGTGCGGACGCCACGGCCCTGGGCCGTGTCTACGTGCAGGCGAACTACGCGGGTTCCAACGGCACGTGGGTGGAGGTCTGTGACATGGAACGGGACGGCAACGGCGTCTACGGCCTGTTCTGGGTGAACGGCGGCAGCAAGCCGACCGAGTTGTGGGACGGCAGCGGATCGTCCGGTGGTTGCGGAAACGCCACCTACGGCTCGGTGCAGAAGTTCAGGGTGTGCGAGGACGTCGTCGGTCTCGACATCTGCTCCAGCGAGGCGAGGCCCTGACCCGGTACACGTCCGCGAGCCGCCGAAGCCGTCATCGTCCCGGGGGTGCGATGACGGCTTCGTGCCGTGCCCCGGCCGCCAGATGTGCCGCGGTGATCGGGGACTCGACCGTCCACCCGAGTTTCCGGTACAGGGCAAGCCCTTCTTCGGTGGCGACCAGCACGGCCCGTGCCGCGCCCCCGGTCGAGGCGATGCGCGACAGTTCGGCCATGACGACGCTGCCGAGACCGCGTCGGCGATGTGCGGGATCGGTCTCCACCATGTCGACGGCGGCGGCACGACCGCGCACCGCCAACCGCCCCTTCGCCGCGTGCCCGCCGTCGGCCGCGCGGACGACGACGTCGTACACGTCACCGGTGCGGTGGGACTCCACCGTGTAGGAATCCGGCGGGGCGGCGGGTGGGGTCGTCGCCGGCTCGACACTCATCAGGTACTCCGGCGCGCGGATCGTCCACCGGGAGTCCAACGCCGGCCGCACCCGCTCCACCGGACCGCAGACCTTCAGCCAGGTACCGGGCTCGGTGAGCCCCGCGGCGCGCGGACCGACCGCATCCGGGTCCGGCAGGAGGTAGCGCACCCGATGGCCGGGCAACCCGACGTCGATGCGGTAGCCGTCCGGCTCCACGACGGGATCGGGGGTTCCCCGGGACAACGCCCAGGCCCACACCCACTCGGCGAGCACCCGGTCGGTTCGCGACTGCCCTGGCCGAGTCATCCCACGATCCTGCCACGCACCCGGTCAGCCGTCGGCGTCCCGGCTCTCATCCGCCGACGACGGCTGGAGCGACTTCCACACCAGCTCGGGCAGCGCGCCACTGGTGATGCCGAGGTCCGCGCGGGCGTGGGCGTAGAACTCGTTGCGCAGTCGCATGGCGGCGCGATAAGCCTCGGCGAAGGAAGACGACTCGGGCCGGTCCTGGCGCAGGATGTGCTCCACCCGCCAGACCTCTTCGCTCCACGCCCGCGCGGCGGAGATCGTGTCCGGCTCGCCGAGGAGCAGGACGGTCTCCCACCGGGCGGCACGATCGGTCTCGGCCTCGGCGAGGTCGGCGAACGACGAGCCGAGGTCGACGGGCTGCCCCGTCGACAGCAGCCCCCTGGTCTCGGCGATGCGCCGGCACAACCGGAGCATGTGCTTGACCGCGTTGGCGTACTCCGAGTACGCCACCAGGCGTTTGTCGTCCCACCGCGCGGCCTGTGCCCGTCTCCACCGCGTTCTCTCAGTGGTCGAGGTGACGATGAACGTGGCCGCCGAACCGAGCAGGACACCGACGATGGTCAACACCTGCGCGACGATCGGGTTCATGGCCCGCAGCCTGCCGGCTCCCGCCACGACCCGGACACCGTTCGCGCATCCGGACGAAAGGGCCGCACCCGGTAACCCGGACGCGGCCCCGAGAACTACACCGCAACCAGTTTCCAGAAGTGGTCGGGCCACGAGCCGCACGGCCACTGGATCACCGCCGCGTGGTCGTCCCGGTTGCCGTCGCGCACGGCCAGGCACTGGCCGCTCTTCATGTTGACGACTTGGCGCTTCCCGTCCGGATACTCCACGAAACGCCAGTGGTGGTCTTCGTAGCCGCCGCACGGCCAGATGATCAACTGCACGCCGCGCGTGGTGGTGCCGTGCGGCACGGCGAGGCACTTGCCGCTCGCGCCGTTGGTGATCTGGTACCACCCGTTGCCGCGGTCGTGGAGCATCCACTTGTGGTCAGCCCAGACACCGCAACTGAACTGGGTGACCGGCGCGCCGTCGAAGGTGGCGCCGTTCGGGATGTTCATACACTTGCCACTGGCCTTGTTCTCGAAGAGCAAGTCCGTGTAGAGCGGCGGCTCGGCGGCCAGCGCCGAGGCCGCAGGCAGCGCGCCCAGGAGCGCTGCGACGGACAAGAAGACCATCAGCAGTCTACGAAGCGACTTCTTCAAGGTTCCCTCCCCTGTATTCCCTGTGGAACGGAATACATTGGAACCGATTTCGCCGTCGTCGACAAGGGACTTCGGTGAAGGAATCGTGAACAACGCGAGCCCCCTCCCGACGGGAAGTCCACAATGGACGGACCGGAGTCGGCGACATTCCGACCCGGCCTGGTACCGAAAACCCCGCCCGTCCGGCGCGGGCTCGGCGCACCCCCGGTCGGACCGAAACCCCGCGGTCGACCGGCGACGGTCCCGCGACACCGGGGGTCGGGCCGCGTCCGATCGGACTTCCGAGATCTCCGGCCGATCGGCGGAATTGATCTCGACCACGCCTCGTCAACTGTTGAGGAAACCGTTCGACCGCACCCTTCGGAAATCCGCACGGAGGCCGTGTCAACCCATTCCGGACGCTGGACGCCCGACCCGGCAGCCAGGGAAGATAAGGTTTCGTCGCTCAATCGAAAAGTCGCCCTCCGAGCTATTCGGTTATTACACCGATCACATACGGACATCGACCATTTCCTGGGAAAGCTTGACAGTCATCAGGGCCTCCACCAGTCTCGGATGGGGTCGACCAGTGTCGACTCGCACAGATCTGGGGTTGTGCGCACACGGTCCGCAGCGTTTGTCGCGCCCTGCGCCGAGTGTGCCGAAAAGGTCATTTTCCGGTCGGGTCCCACCCGGTCGTACGGTCGCGCGACATTGTCGCGGGACGGCTCGGCCATGGGCGGAAAAGGAGGAGTGGGGATGACGGTCGACAGTGCGGTGCCCGTTCGCGGGATCGGTTCGGCGTTCGAGCCGGTCGGTACCGACGTGGGCGACAGGAATGTGCTGGGACGAGTCGTGTTCAGCGATCTGGGTGTCCAACCGGCTATTGCCGACGGCGTGCCCACGGTCATCGTGCCGATGGGCGGCGGCTTCCAGGAGGTGTTCACGTCCGAGCGACCGGTGCGCACCGGCGTGGACGGCAGGCTGGTCTACGCGGAGGACGGCGAACGGCTGTTCTGCGCGGCGCGGATCGACCGCCGGGGGGTGTACCGGGACACGGTGCGCATCGCCTACGACTCGGCGTTCGAGTTGATCACGCGCCTGGGGTACCCGCAGGTGCTGCGCATGTGGAACCTCGTCGGCGGCATCATCGACGACAACGCCGACGGCCTGGAGATCTACCGGGACTTCTGCATCGGCCGGGCCGAGGCGTTCGACACGTGGGCGGGACGGGTCGGGCGCATCCCGGCCGCCACGGGCATCGGCACCCGGGGGCAGGACGTCTACCTCTACTTCCTCGCCGGAACGCCGGACGCGGAGCCCGTGCACCTGGAGAACCCGCACCAGACGCCCGCCTACGAGTACCCGGACGAGTACGGGCCCAAGTCGCCCAGTTTCGCCCGCGCGACCTACGTCGACGGCACCCTCTACGTGTCCGGCACGGCCAGCATCATCGGCGACGAGACCGTGCGCCACGGCGACGTGCTCGGGCAGACCGAGGTGACGCTCGCCAACATCGCCGACCTGATCGGGGCCGAGAACCTGGACCGCCACGGCGTGTCCGGCGGTTTCACCCTCGCCGACCTGGACCAGGTCAAGGTCTACGTCCGCGACGCGGCCGACATCCCGCTGGTGAAGGCCCGGTGCGAAGAGGCGTTCAGCCCGGACGCGGACGTGGTCTACCTCAACGTCGACGTGTGCCGCCCCGACCTGCTGGTCGAGATCGAAGGGATCGTCCGATGACCGCGAACCTGGCCGGGTACCTGGCGTCCCGCGCGGCCGAGAACGGCTGGAGCGCCCGTCCCGCCTACTACGACGGCGACGACGTCCACACATTCGAGGACGTGCACCGGGGCGCGGCGCGGTTCGCCGCCGGGTTCGCCGCCCGCGGCCTGGCGCGCGGCGGTCGCGTGCTGCTGGCGTTGCCCGACGGCATCGACGCCGTGTGGGCGTTCCTCGGCGCGGCACGGTTGGGCGCGGTGGCCGTGCCGGTCAACTCCACCCTGCACCCGGACGAGATCGCCCTGGCCACGCGCGTCGCGCAGCCGGACCTGGTGGTCGCCGAGGCCGACCTGGCGGGGCTGTTCGACGCGGTCGTCGACCCGGCGGAACTGCGCGCGGTGACCGACGAGGCACCGGTCGCGGACGTCACGGCCGACGACCCGGCGTACGCGGCGTTCACCTCGGGCACGACCGGGGACCCGAAGCTGTGCTTCCACACCCACGGCGACCCCGGCGTGTACGAACAGGCGATCGGCGAGGTCGTCGGCATCACACCGCGCGACGTCACGTTCTCCGTGTCCCGCCTGTACTTCTCCTATGGACTGGGCAACTCGATCCTGTTCCCGCTGCACCGGGGCGGCGCCACCGTGCTGTCCCGCGAACGCGCCACCGAGGACGAAGCACTGCGTTTGGTGCGGCGGCACGGCGTGACGGTCCTCTATGGCCAGCCCAGCTTCTTCGCCCGGCTGCTGCGCCACCCCGACCACGCGGCGCTGTCCGGCCTGCGGCTCGCGCTCGTCGCGGGCGAGGTGCTGCCGGAGTCGTTGGAGTCGCGGCTGCGGGAGGTGCTGGGCGGGCGACTGCTCAACATCTTCGGCACCACGGAGATCGGGCACGCCCTGGTCGCCAACACGCCCGACGCGCGCCGGGACGGCTCGATCGGTCGCATCCTGCCGCCCTACCGGCTGCGGATCGTGGACGACAACGGCGACGAGGCGGCGCCGGGCGTGGAGGGCAGGCTGGAGGTGGCCGGGCCGACGATCGCACTCGGTTCGCGACGCGGCGGCGACGGGCCGCTGCGCGCGGAGGGCTGGTACGCCACGGGAGACGCCGCGACCGTGGACGCGGAAGGTTTCGTGCGGCTGCACGGGAGGCTGGACGACATCGAGATCGTCGGCGGCCAGAACGTGCACCCCACGGAGATCGAAGATCTGCTCATGCAACACCCCGACGTGCAGGAGGCCGGGGTGTGCTCGACTCGACGGGAGACCGGCGTGACGACCTTGCGCGCGTTCGTCGCGCTCAAGGCCGACGGTCCGTCGCCGGACCGGGTACGCGCCGAACTCCTCGCCACAGCAAAGGAAAAGCTCACGTGGTACAAGGTTCCGGAGGACGTGGTGTTCGTCACCGCACTGCCTCGCACCCCGACGGGGAAGCTCCGTCGGCGGGAGGTTCGCACGATGGCGGCGGCGCGGTGAGCACCCCGCAGAAGTCCGCACCGGAGAGGTCCGCTCCAGTGGAGCCCACCCCGGCGAAGTCCGCCACAGAGGAGTCCACAGTGGACGTCAAGGCGGTCGGCGCGGTGGTCGTCACCATGGTGCTGTGGGCGTCGGCGTTCGTCGGCATCCGCTACGCCGGGGCGCACTACGAGCCCGGTTCCCTGGCGCTGGGCCGGTTGCTCGTCGGCGCGATCGCGCTGGCCGCGATCGCCTTCGCCAAGGGCGTGAAGGTGCCGCCGCGCGCGGCGTGGCCCGGCATCGTCGGGTCGGGCGTGTTCTGGTTCGCGCTCTACATGGTGGCGTTGAACTGGGGCGAGCGGCACACGGACGCGGGCACGGCGGCGCTGATCATCGGCATCGGCCCGATCCTGGCCGCGATCATCGCGGGCGTGGTGCTCAAGGAACGCCTGGCGGCCCGGCTCGTGCTCGGCCTGGCCATCGCGTTCGGGGGCGCCGCCGCGGTCGGCCTGTCCGGCGGGACCGGGTCGTCCACCACGTCCGGAGTGCTGCTGTGCCTGGTCGCCGCGGCCGGGTACGCGGTGGGCGTGGTGCTCCAGAAGCCGGCCCTCGCGCACGCGTCGGCGTTGCAGGCCACCACGTTCGGGTGCGTCATCGGTGCGGTGGCCTGCCTGCCGTTCGCCGGGCAACTGCTGGACGACGTGGCCGACGCGCCGGCGTCCGCCACGATCTCCGTGGTGTACCTGGGTCTGCTGCCCACGGCGCTCGCGTTCTACACCTGGGCGTACGCCCTGTCCCGCACCACGACCGGCAAGCTCGGCGCGACGACCTACGCCGTGCCCGCCATCGTCGTGCTGCTGTCGTGGCTGCTGCTCGACGAGGTGCCCGGCCTGATCGCCGTGCTGGGCGGCGCGCTGTGCCTGGTCGGCGTCGCGGTGTCGCGGACGAAGCCCGCACGGACCCGGCAGGAACGCGCATGACCGCGCCTCTGCTGGCCGCGCCGGAAACCCTGGGGCTGCTGCCCACGTCGGGCGAGCTGCTCAGCGACCTTCCGGTCCGGCCCGGGCACGGCATCCACGCACACCGCGAAGCCGTGCGCCGGGTGCTCGACGGCGAGGACGACCGGGTGCTGGCCGTCGTCGGCCCGTGCTCCATCCACGACCCGGAGGCGGGCCTGGAGTACGCGCGCGGCCTGGCCGCCGCGTCCGCACGGTGGACGGGCGACCTGCTGGTGGTCCTCCGCGCGTACCTGGAGAAGCCGCGCTCGGTCGTCGGGTGGAAGGGCCTGGTGCACGACCCGGCGCTGGACGGCAGCGGGGACGTGGCCGAAGGGCTGCGCCTGGGCCGGGAGTTCCTGCTCGACGCGGCGGACACCGGCCTGCCGCTGGCGGGCGAGTTCGTCGAACCCCTGGTGGCCCCGTACCTGGCGGACCTGGTCAGTTATGGCGCGATCGGCGCCCGCACGGTCGCCAGCCAGCCGCACCGGCAGCTCGCGTCCTGGCTGCCGATGCCCGTGGGGTTGAAGAACGCGGTGGACGGCGACGTCGGCGTGGCCGTCGACGCCATCCGCAGCGCCATCGCACGACACGTGTTCCCCGGCGTCGGTCATGACGGCGCACCGGCCGTCCAACAGGGAGCCGGCAACGCACAGGCGCACCTCATCCTGCGCGGCGGCACGGCCGGAACCAACTACGACGCCGAATCCGTGGGACAGGCGTTGGCCCGCCTGCGTGCGGTGGGCCTGCCGGAACGGGTCGTGGTCGACGCGTCGCACGGCAACAGCGGCAAGGACCACCGCCGCCAGCCGGGCGTGGTAGCCGACCTGGCAGCGCAGATCGCCCAGGGTCAACGGGGACTCGTGGGCGTGATGGTGGAGTCGTTCCTGTACGAGGGCAGGCAGGACACCGCCCAGCGCTACGGCGTCAGCATCACCGACGCCTGCCTGGCCCTGCCCGAGACCGTCGACGTGCTGGACACGCTGGCGGCGGCGGTCCGGGCCCGACGCGGATGACCGCGGTGCCGCCCGGACCCGTCCGGGCGGCACACCCGGTCAGGCCGGTGGGCGCGCGGCGTGGCTCCTCGCGGCGGCGAGCAGCGCGGCACGGGCGGCGGCGATCCCGGGCCGGCCGGCCGAACCGCGGCGGTAGGCCGTCGCGGTGCAGCGGATGATCGGCAGCGGGCGCAGCAGCACCGACGCCGGCGCGCCGACCGTGCCGAGGTCCGGGACGAACGCCACGCCCTGGTCGGCGGCGACCAGCGCGAGCAGGGCGCCGAAGTCGTCGGTGTAGTGCCGGACGCGGGGGTGGAATCCCGCCGCTTCGCACGCCCGCATCGTCATGTCGTGGCAGAGCGTGCCGGGCAGCGCGACGATCCACGGCGAGTCGCGGTGGTCGGCCAGGTCGCCACCGTCCGTCGAGGCGAGGAGGACGGTCTCCGTGAGCAGCGGCTCGCTGTCCAGATCCGGGGGCGCCACGGGTGCGTGGCCGTAGTCCTGGAGCAGCCCGATGTCCAGGACCCCGCTGCGCAGGGCGTCGGGGACGTCGGCCGGGTCCAGTTCGCCGATCCGCAACTCCAGTCCCGGGTGATCGCGGCTGAGTGCGACCAGCGCGGGCGGCAGGATGGTGCGGACCGCCGTCGGGAAGGCGCCGATCCGCAGGGTGCCGGTCAGGGTCGTGCGGGCGACGGCGAGGTCGGCGGCGGCCCGTTCGAGTTCCGCGAGGATCGCCTCGGTGCGAACCACCAGGCCGTGGGCGGCGGGGGTCAGCGTGACCCGGCGGCCGGTGCGTTCCAGCAGTGCGACGCCGGCCTCCCGTTCCAACGCCGCGAGTTGTTGGGAGACCGCCGAAGGCGTGTAGGCGAGGAGTTCGGCGACCGCCGCGATCGTGCCGAGCCGGGACAGCTCACGGAGCAGCCGCAGCCTGCGGACATCGAGCATAAGTCGACCTTACGCTCGTCGGTAGGAACGTGAACTGGACCTGGACGATCGCTCGTCGGCAGGCCGGCCTCATGCGACTCGACGGCCTCCACGTCCCCCTGGTCACCCCGTTCACCGCCGCCGGCGCACTGGCCGCCGACGCGCTCGAAGGGCTCGCCCACTCGGTGCTCGACGCCGGCGCGGCCGGGATCGTCGCGCTCGGCACCACCGGTGAACCCGCCACCCTCACCGCCGACGAGCGGGCCCGCGTCCTGGCGGTGACGGGCGCGGTCTGCCGGAACGCGGCGCACCCCTGATCGTCGGGACGGGCACCAACTCCACCGCCGATTCGCTCGACGCCGTCACGAGGCTGGTCCCCGACGCCGCGTATGCGATGACCGTCGTGCCGTACTACACCCGCCCGTCCGAGGACGGCGTCGTCGCGCACTTCCGTGCCCTGGCGGAAGCCGCGCCCGTTCCGTTGATCGTCTACAACGTGCCTTACCGGACCGGACGCGAACTGTCCGCCCAAGCCCTGCTGCGGGTGGCCGCGCTGCCCGGCGTCGTCGGGTTCAAGCACGCGGTGGGCGGGATCGACGAGACCACGATCGGCATGTTCGACGGTCTGCCCGAGGACTTCTCGGTGCTCGTGGGCGACGACCTGTTCCTCGGACCGATGATGGCGCTCGGCGCGGTCGGCGGGATCCTGGCCTCGGCCCACGTCGAGACCGCCGCGTTCGGCGAGCTGATCGACGCCTGGCGCGACGGACAGGTCACCCGGGGCCGACAGCTCGGCCGCCGCCTGGCCCCGGTGTCCCGCGCGCTGTTCGCCGAGCCCAATCCGGCCGTGATCAAGGGCGTCCTGCACGCCCGGGGCCGCATCCCGAGTGCCCGCGTCCGCCTCCCGCTGATGCCCGCGACCGAGTCCGCGACCAAGGCCGCGCTCGCCACCCTCTCCTGACGTCCTCCCGCTGTCGGGACGGCTCATCCGAGTGAGCGCACCGACGGGACTGTCGCACCCCCGCGCCGACGGGAGGGTCCCGACCGGTCGACCAGGAGCCGTGTGGGTTCGGATCCAGGTTGGGCCCGGCGGTGTGGTGTCGGGGCTGACCGGACACGGGTGTGGCGCGTTGTGATGTGCCCATACGGCGGCGGGCGCTGCGGGTGATCGAGCGCGGTCCGTACCACCGGCCAAGGTCGATGCGGCCACGTCTGCCGATCGGGACCGGGCCGCCCTCCGACGTCGCCGGAAGGCGCGGTCCAAGCCGGAGAAGGCCGACCAGCGGGCCGACCGGAGGAGGAAGGGCTCCGCGGGGGGGCGGGCGGCCTCGTTCGATCCGTGCGCGACGAGCGGCGCAACACCGCCGAACGGTGCTTCCAGCGGATCAGGACATGGTGTGGCCTGGTCACCCGCTACGACAAGACACCACGAAGCCACGAGGCCGGACCGCATCCACGAGGAGCGATCATGTGGCTGAAGACCCTGACCTCACCGACATGACCGGTGACCGTCGGGGCATCCGATCGGACATCCCGCCCCGCAGCGGGACGTCACCGAGGTACCGGTGCACATCGAGCACGACGTCGAGTCCGGTGAGACTCAGCGGAAGCAGGACCGGACGGGTGCGGGCGACGACGTGGATCCGCACCCCGGCCGCGTCGGCCGAAGCCGCGACTTCCGCGAGGACGCCGAGACCTGCCGCGGCGAGGAACCGCACACCGCCGAGGTCGACGACCAGATCAGGGCCGCCGGGGCGGATGCGCTCCACGAGGTGGTCACGCAGGCGGGAGGCGGTGTGCGCATCCACCTCACCGGCCACCTCGCACACCACAGCGCGGGACGACAGCGGCCGTGTCGCGACGCTGAGCAGCGGATCGGGAGGACGAGGGGGCGGCGGACGGACGAGTCCGGGCGACCGCGGTCGAAGGGGATTTCGGGCCATGACACTCACGAAAGTTTCTCCTCGTCTGGGCGGCGGCCGAGCGGAACGAGCGGACAAAGAATTGTTCACAGCCCGATTCTACGTTTGGCCGGACTCTCCGCGCAAGACGCCCCGAAAACAGCCTCGAATTTTCCGGAGAACCGCCCGCGGGAAAGATCCGCGGTCGCGAATTCGTCGGCGGGGTTTCCCCGGGCCTCGCGGTGCGACACCGACATGCCGAGCACCGACGCGGCTCCCGCCGGGAACGAGGTGCGGGTCAGCGTCCGGTGGCACGCGGCCGGCGGCGGCCCACGTTGGTCCGGACGCGCCTGCGCCACAGGGGGCTGTGAACCGGGGGCACGTCGGCCGGCGCACCGGACACGCCCGGAGGTCGGGGTTCGACGGGCGGGTCCGGCCGGTCGGGAGGGGTCACGACGTCGGCGCGGCCCGCCGTGGGCCGCGTGTCGTCCACGGAGCCACGCGCTGCTGTGCGCGGTGGCACCGCGCGACGGCGTTCCGCCGGCGAGGCCGGATCGGTGGCGGGTGCGGACTGGTGCGAATCCATCTCGACGTTCCCGTCCCCGGCCGCTCGGCCGGATTTTCGTGATGCGTCCTGTTCGGCCTGTTCGGCGCCGACCGGAATGTCGGCGCCACATTCACCGGGATATGTCCGGAACTACGCCGGAAACCGTGTTCCCGGCAGTTTCCCCGAGGGCCGCCGCCAGGTCGGTGAATCGGCCGTCCGGCGCCACTTTTCACCCAGGAGGATCAGTGACGACATGTGCGGCGGTCACCTGCCCGGTCCGGGCGCCGGGTTCGTCGGTCAAGCGGAACTCGACGGCCGCGGGCAGCTCGTCGACGTCGAGGGCCCGGCGCAGTCGGGGCAGCCCCCCGGTGACGAGCGCGTGCCGGATCACCCCCGGCTCCCCGTCCCGTCCGGTGCTGATCACCAATGTCACCCTCGGGGTGTCCCGGGTCCCCGCGAGGGTGCCGCGCACCGCGTGCACCCCGGGGTAGGCCCCGGTCTCGGCGAGCAGCGGGGCGAGGGCGGTGCTCGCGGCGAGTTCGGTCCGGCCCGCGTCGGCGTCGAAGCGCCAGGTGCGGCTCTTCGGTCCGCCGCACACCTGCGCGGTGAGCAGGCACCCGGCGAGCAGGCCGAAGCCGGTTCCGCCGACGGCGATCGCCCACCAGACCCACGACGGCGGCGGGGCGACACCGGGGACGAGGGGCGCGTCGGGAACGAGGACGTCCAGCACGGCGAACCGGACGGCGAGCCCGAACCCGCCGGCGGCGAGCAGCAGGACGCCGGTCACCGCCAGGACGGCGCGGTTGAGCCCCGACCCGCTCATCGCACCCTCCTGTCCCTGACCCGGACGTCCAACGGCGGCCGGGTCATCGGGCCGAGGCCGTCGAGCCGCTTTCCGACGGCCACGCGCACGGCGTCGGCGAGCCCGGTGGTGCTCGTGCGGTCGGTGGTGACGGTCGCGATGATCGCCCGGCGGGTGAGCACGAGCCGGGCGGCGGTCACACCGTCGACCGAGGACGCCGCGGTGCGCAGGACGCGGCGCAGGCTGCGGCGCGTCACACCGGAGTCCACCGCCCGGTCCGTGTCCGGGTCGTCGTCGCGCAGTGGCAGGACGGTGGGTTCCCCCGGGAGCAGCGCGCACAGCAGCAGGACGACGCCGAGCACCACGCAGGCCGCGGCGGCGAACACGACGACGGGGTCGGTCCAGCGCGTGCCGTGCAGCGCGCGGAACACGGCGTGCGTGTCGATCCACGGGGTGAGCCCGAGGATCTGCCGCACCGCCACGACGGTGACGACCACGCAGGCGGCGAGGACGACCAGGGCCACGAGCACGGCCGGGACGCTCCGGCGGGAGAACCGCTTCACCGGCCCCTCCCCCGGCGCAGCGCGGTGACGGTGATGTCGACCCGGGACGCGGTCAGACCGGTCAGCTGCCGGACCCGGCGGACCAGGTGCGCGCGCACCTCCTCGGCGGTGCGGCGCACCGGCATCGGGTAGCCGACCGACAACCGCACGTCGAGTGCGACGACCGCGCCGGTGACGCGCGCGATGACCCGCACGCCACCGTCCGCCCGCTGCGCGCCCAGGGTGACGCCGAGCAGGCGGTGCGCCGAGCCGCCGACACCGCCGACCTCGACGGCCGCGTGCGCCGCGATCCGCGCCACCGCTGTGTCGCCGATGGTGAGGCGGCCCCGGTCCCCCGGGTCCGGCCCCTCCGGGGTGGACCGGGTCTTCGTGTCCGCGCCGCTCACCGTCACGACGGTCACCTCCGGCCGCGTCGGGCCGGCACGGAGAGGACCGGCTCGCCGTCGAGGACCCTGCCGACGACGAACCCGGTCGCGCCGAGGAACAGCACGACGACGAAGGCGGCGAAACCGCCGAATGCCGCCGCGAAACCGAGCGCGAGGCCGGCGAGCAGGCAGGTGGTGGTCGAGTTCATGGTGTCGTCCTTGTCGTGGTGGCCGGTGCACGTCGTGGAAGGGCCCCGGGTCGTGCCGGGGCGTGCCGGGCGGCGGCGTCCGATGGGGGTACGACCGGCAGGTGGGTGTCGGGGAACGCGATGTCGCCGATCCACACGTGCAGCGGCGACGCCGGCCGGCCGACGGCGGCACGGACGGCGGCGGCGACCTCGGCGGTGGTGGCCGGGTACCGCACGACGACCCCGACCGTGATCCCGGCCGGTCCGACGCGGACGCCGGCCACCCGGCGCCCCGGCAGGTGGGTGGCGATCTCGCCGTACCGCCCGCTGTGCGGCCCTGCCACCTGCGGCAGGGCACGCACGACGGTGGCGATCACCGTCGCCTCGATCTCGGGAATCACCGCACGCGACCGGTGTCCGGCGCCTTGTCGCCCTCGTCGTCGCCGGGGATGTGGACGTCGGTCACCACGATGTTGACCTCGACGACCTCCAAGCCGGTCATCTGCTCCACCGCGCCGATGACGTTGCGGCGGACCGAATGGGCCAGGTCCGTGATGGACACGCCGTACTCAACGAGGATGTGCACGTCCACCGCGGCCTGCCGTTCACCGACCTCCACCGAGACGCCCTGGCCGGCCGAGGCCGTCGCACCCGGGATGCGTTCGCGCAGCGAGTTGAAGGCCCGCGCCGCACCGCCGCCCAGCGCGTACACGCCGGAGATCTCGCGCGTCGCGAGCCCGGCGATCTTCTGGACCACCGTGTCGGCGACGGTGGTCGTCCCCTGCGGCGGCGACGTAGTGCCCGCCTCCCGGGGTGGGATCTCCGTGTTCTCGTTCCGGGTGGGTGGTTTCGACATGGTGGGACTGGTCATGGTGGTCTCCTCGAACTCGCGTCCGGTGGGGTGTCGGCGACGACGGGCACGTCGGCCGGAGACGGCTCGACGCCGTGGAACTGTCACGCCGGGAGGACTCGCTCGACCGGTGTGAGATCGGCCTTCGCCCCGACCCTCGGAAGAAGATCCCAAAGGGTGAAGGCCGGCAAGCCTCCCGGCATCCGGTGTCGCCGAGGTCCGGGGCGGCTGCTGTACAAACAGGTATGCCCGCTCTGGCGGCGCCCAAACACGATGCGGTGGGCAGGCGGCGACCGGACGGGGACGGCGGACCCCCGCCGAGGAAGCCCGGACCACCAGGAGAGCGGTCGTCGACCGCGGTGGGCGCACCGCGAGAACGGCGGACGAACCGTCGACGTCGCGCACGTGGCGTGATCTCGACGGGTTCGGATCCGCGGCCAGGGGTTCGCGGTGGGTGCGGACGAGCGCGGCGGCGATCCGGGTGGGTCCGCGGGGGTGTCCCCATCCGGCTGTCAAGCGGCTGCGGGCTCGGTGCCGGCTGGGCCGAGCCGCCGGTCTCTTCGAGACTTCGCGCGTCAGGTGACGGGAAGGCGTCCCGGGCTTCAGCGGATCGTTCGGCACCCATCGGGTAACGGGGCGGCGGTGATGTCGCGCTGCGTCCCACGACCGGCGGGCAGGTTCCGCAGGATCCCCGTCCGACGATTGCTCGCGGTCCCTGACACCGCGGGTCCGACCTCCTCGACCTGCCGGGCCGCCTCGTCGCGGACCTCGCCCAACGCCCCGGGCAGATCGTGTTCCGCCACCGGGAATCCGGTCGCGAGGCAGAGTCGCCGGGTGACCGGCGCCGCGCGCATCGCTTGCCGTCCTTTGTGGATCGTCCCGCTTTTCCCGAAGATCCGTGGGGACCACCGGTCGTGGTCGGGCGGATCGGAGACCCGGCACACGCCCTTCAGCGGGTGGTGGCCTTGAGCCTGCGCGCCAGTCGCTCCGGCTGCGGCCAGTGGATCCCGGTGGCCCAGCCGAGCTTGCCGAACAACCAGATCAGCCGCGCGGAAACGTCGATCTGACCGCGTCGCACGCCGTGGCGGGCACAGGTGGGGTCGGCGTGGTGGGAGTTGTGCCAGGACTCGCCCATCGACAGGATCGCCAAGGGCCAGAAGTTCGCCGACCTGTCACGTGCCGTGAAAGGCCGGTCGCCGATCATGTGGCAGATCGAGTTCACCGACCAGGTGACGTGGTGCAGCACGGCGACGCGTACCAGACCGGCCCAGAAGAACCCGGTCAGCGCACCCCACCAGCTCCACGTGAGCAGACCCCCGGCGAGTGCGGGTGCGAGCAGCGTGACCGCGGTCAGCGCGGGGAACCAGCGGTCGACGCGTCGGATGTCGGTGTCGGCGACCAGGTCGGGAGCGAAGCGCGCGGGGTTCGTCATGTCCCGCTGGAACATCCAGCCCATGTGGGCGTGCCAGAAACCCTTGGCCAGCGAGCGGGCCGAGGTGCCGAACAGCCACGGCGAGTGCGGGTCGCCTTCGCGGTCCGCGTAGGCGTGGTGGCGGCGGTGGTCGGCGACCCAGCCGATGACCGGGCCCTGCATGGCCATGCTGCCGGTCACCGCGAGCGCGATCCTCAGCGCGCGGGTGGCCTTGAAGGCGCCGTGGGTGAAATGCCGGTGGAACCCGACCGTCACCCCGAGACAGGTGAGGGTGTAGAAGAAGACGGCGAGTCCGATGTCGACCCACCCGAGTCCCCAGCCCCACGCCAGTGGAACGGCCGCGGCCAGCGCCAGCGCCGGGATCACGGCGAACAGCTTGACCAGGAACATCTCGGTGGCCGACTTCTCCCCCGCCAGCAGGGGCTGCGGTGCGGTATCGGCTCGGACGGTCGGTGGGACCTCGGTGCGCACGTTCGTACCTCCGGAATGGCATTCGCTTCGCGTCGCCGGGGTCCGGGGCGATCAGTGCGGGAGTCGGTGGCGCCGCACGATGGGCCAGGCGCCTCGGCGCTGGAGTACCCGCGACCGGTCGTGGCCAAACACGCGTGCCGCGTGTGGCGGGCGGTGCGGCCGGGTCGAAGTCGGCCACGCGGAGACCGGACACCCGTGGTTCGCCGGCGAAGCACCCGGTGGTCTCGCCGATCGTCCGGCGGGGAACTCACGGCCCTTTCCGGATCGGCGATTTCACGGTGGGGACGTCGCCTCCACTCCGACGCTACACGCACCGCTCGCACCCGCGGTCGATTTCCGCGCTGTTCCGTCGATCAGGACCGCGGCGGTGTACGGTCGGGGTTGCCGGGAATTTCCCGCACACGGGTGGTAGAGCCCGTGTCGTACTCGGTGAAACCTGGAACCGGCCGTATTCTCCGGCCGGAGACGGGAGTTCCGACATGACGTCGGCACCCCAGACCCCCATCCTCCCCCCTGCCGCGGCGGCCATCGAGCGGCGGCACCTCCGACGACTGCGGTTGCGGCCGAAGGCGCCCGCCACAGGGCACGTCGACGGCGCCTGGTGGCCGTGCTCCCGCGACCTCGTCACCGAGCTTCCCGCGTTGCTCGCGGTGGTGGCCGTGCGGCTGGGCGACGTCCTGCGGGTGAGCTACGCGCTCTCGGAGTGGAACGCCGCGCCCCGCCGACTCGCCACCGACACCCGCCCGGTCCGACTCGAAGGGTTCCATTCGCGGCCCGCACACACCCTGGACCTGGTCGCCGCGGACGGGCACCGCCTCACCCTGCTCGTCGTGCCTTCGAACACCGATCCCACTTCCGCGCACCGGACGATGGCGCTCGCGGCCGACCGCGACAACGTCCAGACCGTCGACGACCTGCTCGCCGCGGGCATCGTCCAGACCGTGTCGAACCGACACGTGTCGGACCTGACCTACACCGCCATCGCGCGCTGGGAAGCGGACGGCGGCCGAATTCCCGAGCAGACGAACAGGTGCACCTCATGAAGACACCGATCCACCTGTCCGCGTACGAGCGCAGGGTCGCGTTGGTCCAGGAAACGCTGTCGGCGAATTCCGAACTCACCAGGAAGAACGCGCGGGTTTTGGCCGTGCGGGTGCTGGACGCGTTGGACCGCATCCCGGAAAAGGTGCGCTGACCACAGACGGGTGCCGCTTGGACGGTCCCCGCCGACAGGCCGCGCCCGGCGTTCGGCGCGGCCTGTCCGGCGGGCAACGCCGGAGTACCCACCCGAATCACGCCGCGCGATCCGCACCGGCGGTGTGGAACCCGCGCGATACCCCGAAGGGCCTCCATGTTCCGAACGTACGGTTTCCTGAGCACGTACCCGCCCACGCAATGCGGATTGGCCACGTTCACCGCCGCCCTGCTGCGGCACCTGATCGCGGCGGCACCCGGGAGCGAGGGCCGGGTGGTCCGCGTACTCGCGGAACCGGACCCCGATCCCGACGTCGCGGGCGGAACACCGGTGGTGTGCCGGATGGCTCCCGGCGCGATCGAGGACGCGGCCTCGTCGCTCAACGACTGCGACGTGGTCGTGGTCCAGCACGAGTACGGGATCTACGCGGGCCGCGACGGCGATGACGTGCTCGGCGTGCTCGCCCGGCTGAGGGTGCCGGTGATCGTCGTGCTGCACACGGTGCTCACCGCGCCCACGCCCGGCCAGCGGCAGGTGCTCGACGAGGTCGTCGGCAACGCCGACGCGGTGGTGACCATGTCCGAGGCCGCGCGGCAGCGGCTCGTGGCCGGCTACGCCGTCGCGCGGCCCGACGGGATAGTCGTGATCCCGCACGGCGCGCTCCCCGCGGCGCGACCCGCCCGCCGATCTCCCACCGACCGGCCGACGATCCTCACCTGGGGTCTGCTGGGGCCCGGCAAGGGCATCGAGTGGGCCATCTCGGCGCTGGGCGCGCTGCGCGACCTGGAGCCGCGGTACCTGGTGGCCGGCCGGACACACCCCAAGGTGCTGGCGCACGAGGGCGAGGTCTACCGGGAGAAGCTGCGCGACCACGCCACCGCGCTCGGGGTCGCGGACCTGGTCGAGTTCGACCCGGGCTACCACGAGGTCGACGCGCTCGCGGAACTGGTCGACCGCGCCGATGTCGTCCTGCTCCCCTACGACTCGTCCGAGCAGGTCACCTCCGGCGTCCTCGTCGAAGCGCTGGCCGCCCGCAAACCGGTCGTCGCGACCGAATTCCCGCACGCCGTCGAACTGCTGGCGGACGGCGCGGGGTTGCTGGTGCCCCACCGCGACCAGGCCGCCATGACCGCGGCGCTGCGACGCGTGCTGACCGAACCGGGTCTCGCGGCCGGGATGAGCGACCGTTCGGCGCGTCTCGCCTCGGCACTGGGCTGGTCCGCGGTCGCGCGCCGGTACCGGGACCTGGCGGAGGACCTGCTCACCGCCCGCGTCGCCGTGACCACGTGACCGGCCCGGGTTTCGCCCACCTGCTGCGGCTCGGCGACGACACGGGCCTGTACGAGCACGCCGACGGACCGCTGCCCCGCAGGGAGCACGGCTACTGCCTGGACGACGTCGCGCGTGGCCTGGTCGTGCTGTGCCGCGAGCCGGAACCGTCCGCCGACCTGGTCGTCCTGGTGGAGCGCTACCTCGCGTTCACCGCTCACGCGCAGGCCGACGACGGTCGCTTCCACAACCGGCTCGGCACCGACCGCGCGTGGCGGGACGAACCGGGGTCGGGTGACTGGTGGGGGCGTGCCCTGTGGGGGCTGGGCACCGCGGCCGCCCGGTGCCCGGTGCCCTGGATTCGCACCGCCGCCCTGGCCCGCTTCGAACGCGGTGCCCACCACCGGCCGCCCTCGGTGCGCTCGATGGCGTTCGCCGCCCTCGGTGCCGCCGAGGTGCTCGCCGGCGACCCCGGCCACCGCCTCGCGGCCGAACTGCTCGGCGACGTCTCCTCGTACGTCGGCGGACCCGGCGACGTGCCGGGCTGGCCGTGGCCGGAGCGGCGGCTCTTCTACGCCAACGCGGTGCTGCCCGAGGCGCTGATCGCCGCGGGCCACCTCCTCGGGGACCCCGGGATCCGCGACGACGGGCTCCGGCTGCTGGGTTGGCTGCTCACCGTCGAGTCCGCCGGGGACCACCTCTCGCCGACCCCGACCGGCGGTCGGCACCCGGGTGCGCCCCGTCCGGCGTTCGACCAGCAACCCATCGAGGTGGCGGCGCTGGCCGACGCCTGCGCCCGCGCCCACGAGGTGACCGATGAGCCGAGGTGGCTGACCGGTGTCCACCGCGCGGTCGCGTGGTTCGGCGGCGACAACGACCTCGGCGTGCCGATGCGCGACGCGGAGACCGGGGGCGGCTACGACGGACTCACCCGCGACGGCCCCAACCTCAACCAGGGTGCCGAGTCGACCCTGGCGCTGATCTCCACGCTGCAACACGGCCGTGCCCTGGCGGGGAGCGCGGGGTGAGCGCCGTCGTCACCCGGATTTCCCCGCTGCTGCGACCGGACCCGCGCCGGGTCATCACCAAGCTGTTCGTGCCGGGAGAGGAGCGACCCGAGCACGAGTCGCGGTCCGCGGCCGTGATCCGCAGGGTGATGGCGCTGGACGAGGAGACCGTGTGCGCGGCGCTGGCCCGCACGGTCCGGCTGTTCGCGGATCGGCACCGCGACGTCCGGGCGACCTTCGCCGACCACTTCGCGAGCGTCAGCCACCGCCTGCCCGCGGGCGTGGTGCTGTCCGAGGCCCGCCGACTGCTGCTCGGCGCGTACTTCACGCACGAGTACGCCGTCGAGGGTGCCGCGCTGTGCAACCCGTCCATGGTCGCGCACCCGGATCAGAGCGGACTGACCCCGGGGCACTTGAGGTTCGTGCTGAGCGTCCGCGGGATCGGCGAGGGCCACCTGTCGTCGATCGGCTTCCGGACCGGCGTGATCGGGCCCCGGGGCACGCTCACCGTCGAGCCGCCCTCGGACGTCGTCACCACGGGACTGCGCGGGGACCCGGTGTACGACAAGCCCCTGTTCCTGGGCAAGCTGGCCGAACTCGGGCAGGACGACGAGGTCTCGGCCGTGCTGAACCGGTGGCTGCCCGCGCGGTTCACCGGCGCCGAACTGGACCTGGTGCTGGCGGACCTGCACCCGGGGCTGGCCGCCCGCCGGGAGGCGCACCGGACCGTGGAGCTGATCCGGTGGATCGCGGAGTGCAACTACACCTCGGAGTTCCCGGTCGACACCGACGTCAGCGGTCGGGTGCTCTGGCCGACCGGCCCGTCGGAGCGCCAGGGAATGGAGGACGCCAGGTTCGTGCGTTTCACCGATGACGACGGCGATCGGACGTACTACGCCACCTACACGGCGTTCGACGGTGTCGACGTCGCACCGCAACTGCTGCGGACCGACGACTTCCGCACCTTCCAGGTCACCCAGACCACCGGCCCGGCCGCGCGCAACAAGGGCATGGCGTTGTTCCCCCGCAGGATCGGGGGCCGGTTCGCGGCGCTGTCGCGCGGCGACGGGGAGAGCACGGCCGTGACGACCTCCGACGACATCGGGAACTGGAGCGATTCCCGCCCCGTGGCGGCGCCCGGCGGGGACTGGGACCTCGTGCAGGTCGGCAACTGCGGCTCGCCGATCGAGACCCCGGAGGGCTGGCTCGTGCTGACCCATGGAGTCGGCCCGATGCGGGTCTACTCGATGGGCGCGATGCTGCTGGACCTGGACCACCCCGAACGGGTGCTGGCGACCCTGCCCGAACCGCTGCTGCTGCCCGACCCGGACGAACGCGACGGTTACGTGCCCAACGTCATCTACTCCTGCGGCGGTCTACGGCACGGCGACACGCTGGTGATCCCCTACGGCGCGAGCGACTCGACCATCGGGCTCGCGACCACGTCGCTGCGTGGTCTGGTGGCCGCCCTGACCGACCGCCGGACCAGGTCCGCCTGACGGCGGGTCGGCGCACCGCACCGGCAGGACGTCGTACGCGAGATCCCGCCGCCCGACGCACGCGCGGGAACAGGCGGCGTTTCCCCACCCGCGACCGCGCCGTTGCCGACCGGGGACAGGCCCGACCCGCGCGGGCGGCGGGAGACCCTGCTTCAGCGCACCACTTCGCGGTACGCGCGGGTGATCCCGGACGCGAACCGCGCCCAGGTGTGCCGTTGCTCGACCCGATCGGCGGCGGCGATGGAGAACGCGGCGAGCCGGACCTTGTCGGTCAGCAGCCTCCGCAGCACCAAACCGAGCAGCTTGGGATCGCGCGGGGGCACCACCAGGCCGGTCACCTCGGTCAGCACGGTCTCGGGCAGCCCACCCACCGTGCTGACGACCACCGGGACCCCGCACGCCATCGCCTCGATCACCGGCCGCGTCGACCCGGCGGTCCACGGGACCTGCACCACCACGTCCGCCGAGCGGACCAGCGCCGGATCGGCCCGTCCGACGATCCGCACCCGGTCGGCGACCCGGAGGGCGCGGGCACCCTGCGACAGCCGCTCGACCTCCGCGGGGGTCGACGACCCGCGCGGGCCTCCCCTGCCGGCGAGCACCAGTTCGGTGTTCGGAACCCACGGCAGCGCCGCGATCGCGGTGTCCGCCCCGCCACCCCGCCACAGGCTGTCCCGGCACACCACCCGGAACCCTTTCGTGCGCGAGCGCACCGGACCCTCGACGCTCCACCGCGCGTTGTCGACCGCCTCGACCACGACGCTGGTCGCGGACCTCGGCACCCCGGAGCGGATCAGCACGTCGAGGTCGGCCCGGCTGCCCACCACGACGTGGTCGACCACGGCGCACGACTCGACCGGGTCACCGGGACGACGGCTGTGGACGACGGGCGTGCCCGCCGACCGCAGAGCCGCCACCGCGCGCAAGGACTTCTCCGACAACGTGTGCACGACATCCACGCCACCGGCCGTCCCGCGACGGCCCGCCGAACCGGGTGTCCCGCTTCCGGTGGTGCTCAGCACCACCCGGTGCCCGAACCGCCGCAACTCCCCGGCGACCCTCTCCGCGTAGCCCGAGTCCACGTCGCCGAGGGCGACCACCGCGACGTCCAGACCCTCGAAACCGTCGATCATCCGAACCCCCAAAGGGCTCCACGACCTCCGCGGGGGCCGGGCGGACGATCTCGTTGGGACAAAACCGCTCGGCATGTGGTTCCGCCGACGCTCTTGCAAGCGTAGTGACACCATGCCGGTTCCGCACTGCGCGCACCGAGATCGCCACTCACCGCCGACGCCGAGGGCCCGATGGTCGGCGCCGGCGCGGAAAGGATCGTCCACACCGAGCCCTGCCGAGGCGTGAGGGCTTCGCACCGCGCCGGTTCCGGCGCCGCCGGAAATCCGTCCGCACACCCGACGTCCGGCTCGGACAGCCGACACCGCGTGGTGACATCGCTTTCCGCCGCAGGACGACGTCGGAAGCGCGAACACGTGACGTCACCCGGCTTCCTTCGGCCCGAGAAGTGGACCGGGAAGGCAGGCGCCGCTGTCATCGCGGCGGGCCGGGAAGGTCGGGGCAGTCGTTCTCGTCCGGGAGGAGTGGGCGCAGTTCCAGGGTGGCGGTGTGCGATCCGTCCGTCCACGGGCTGTACTGCGGGACGTCGGCGGCTCGGGCGGTGACGGCGGCGGCGGACTCGCCGTGCAGCACCACACACGTCATGACGCGTTGGCCACTGCCCAGTCGGGTGCCGGGGAAGTCCAGCGCGCCGACCGGCCAGGGTCGTGCGGCGGGATCGGACGCGGGTTCGTCCCGACGGAGGACCGCGAGTGCGTCCGCACGGTACGGGGCGGTCTGGACGGTGCCGCCGAGCCAGGCCGCAGGGTCGCTCAGCGCTCGGAACAGTTCGCCGCGTGCGTCGCCGTGCGCCTCGGGTGCGGCGACCGTGCGGGAGTGCCGCCCGTTCTTCCCGTCCAGCAGGACAAACCGCGCGGACGTCGCGTCGGCGGGCGTCCCGGTCGATGCGGTTCCGGAGGGCTCGGTGGTGTCCTGGAGGCCGGTGGCGTGCGCGGCCCGCACCAGTCGCCGGATTCCGGCCGAGTCGGTCCGCAGTTCCCGGGCGCGTTGCCAGCCTCCCGGCGCGGCCGGAGCGTTGACGTCGATGTCGGCGGTGACGATGCGGCCGTCACCGTAGAGCGAGAACGCCGGGAACGGCGCGGTCTCGGGTACCCGCGCGAAGCCGGGGCTGTAGTCCATGCGCAGCACGAGTTCGTGCGCGCCGGTCGGCAGGGCTTCGGTGTCCGCCGCGGTTTCGCCGTTCGTGACAGCGTCGTCCCGGTCGGGTCCGCAGGCCGCGGCCACCAGGCCGACGACCAGTACGGCGATCAACTGCGGAATACGCATGCCGCTGGGACGGACGGCGACGGTCGGGTGGTTGCACGCCTGGCATCGCCGGTCCCGCCGCCTGGGCGACGGGACCGGCGATGCCGGGGCGTGACAAGGGTTTCTCACCCGCCTTGGCGGCTCAACTCGTAGGAACCGCCACCGGATCGGTTGATCACGACGACGCCGTAGAACCCCGTGCTCGGCGCGGTGAACGTGATCGTCTCGGTGGCTCCGGCACCGCCACCCGTCGACTGCGCCACCGCCTGGGCGCGGTTGCGGACGTAGGTGTCCGGCTGGCCGGGCACGGAGCCCACGAGGTACAACTCCGGGTTCTGCCCGGTGGTCGCCGGGTCCACCGCGATGGTGACCTCCCGGCCCTGGTGCAGCAGCACGTCGCGAACCACCACGACATCGCCCGCCGCCATGCGGAACGTCTCGCGGTCGATGAGCTGTGTCGTGCCCTGGGCGAGTTCGATCCGGTACCCGCCCGCGCCGCCGGCCTGGGTGACGCGCGGGTAGTAGTCGCCCAACGCGCGACGGTTGGAGTCGACGGCGATGAACTCGGTGTCCGCTCCGGGCTGGTTGCCGGTGCCCAGACTCCGCGTCTGGTTCCGGTCGTCGAACAGCTCCAGGTTCTGCTCGCCGCCATCCGGCCGTACCGCCACGACCTGCCAGAAGGCCACGGTGGTGGTGAAGCCGAAGTTGTGCGGCACGATCGCCCGTGGACGCTCCAACTCGGCGTAGTCGCCCAGCGGATCCCGGAAGTCGAAGTCGATGGTGTTCTGGAAGAGCGATGCTTTGCCACGCGCGTCGGACACGTCCCCGCCGTCGGCCGCGCGGTGCACCACGAAGAAGTCCCGGAAGTTCGCGGAGCGGTGCCGGAGGAACGTGTTCCAGATGGCGGTGGCGGGCTCGCCGTGGCGGTCCCAGTACCGCTCGTCGCGCGCGCCGCCGTCCACCAGGTCGATCATCGCGCCCGCGACCCGGCCTTCGGTGTCGTCGCCGGTGTCCCACCCCGTCGTGCCCCAGGTCGGGTCTTCCAGGTTCAGCGTCCGACCGGCGTCGGCGCCACCGCCCGGGAACACGTACGTCGGGGCGCCGGTGACCTGCGCGGGGTACCACTCCGCGAAGCCCTCGCTCCATGCGCAGCCCGGCTCGGACTGCCCCTGGATGGCGTGTGGGTTGGGGCAGTTGGTCCGCGGGTACTGGTCGTCGTAGACGTCGTCCATGACCCCGTGACCCACCTCGTGGATCGCGGTCGTGGTGGAGGTGTTGGCGTTCCCGCGCAGGTAGATCTCGTTCTCCCGCGGGCAGTCCGGGCCGCCTTCCTCGGAGCAGTAGTGGTCGCCCAGGTTCGAGGTCGGCGTCCAGTTGACCGGAATCCGCCGGCACTCGCGGTCGAGCCGGTCCCAGCAGTCGCCGGGAGTCCAGTCGGACGCGGCGTTCACCTGGTCGTAGAGTTCGACCACCGGCATCAGGTTCTGCGTCACCGGCCGCTGGGCGCCGAAGTCCGTGGTGCTGCCGTCCGCGACGTCGTCACGGGTCTCGGTGCGGAAGAGGTACGGTTCCTCGTCATCCCGCTGGACGTTCCACAGCGGACTCTCGGCGACGAACCGCACGAACACGTCGTTGCCGCCACCTCCGATGCCGTCGTCGTTGTCGAAGCAGACGTTGTAGTCGCCGCTCGCGCCGGTCATCACGGTGCCGAGCAGGTCGTCGCCGATCGGATCGCTGTCCCAGACCTGTACCTGGAAGTTGGCCGACTGCCGGAAGTTGCCGTTGTGGTCCGCGTAGTTCCACGTGCCGCGCACACAGGACGTGGCCCGCACGCCCGGCGTGCCGTCGGGGTCGTCACTGTGCGGTTGCGGCAGACCCCTGGTGCCGACGGACTGATGCCGCAGGTGCGGGTACAGCGGCTGGGGCGTGACCCCCTCGGGCAGCGCGGCCGTGCCCGACTCCCGGGCGGCGGCGACCGTGAGCGACGCGTCGAATCCCTCGCCGCCCACGGTCAGCCACGTGTCCGCGTCACCGCCCGGAGTGCCGGAGCCGGTGCCCCGGGCGCGTACGTTGATCGAAGCGGGACCGGCCCGCACGCCTTTGACCTGGGCCGAGAAGTCCAGTGTCCGGCCGTCCGCGATGTCACGCCGTGCGGTGATGCGGTTCCACGTGCCGCCACTCGCCGGTGCCGCGTCGGCACTGCCGGTGACGGTGAACCCGGCGGGCACACGCGCCCACGCCAAGCCGGCGGGCAGTTCCGCGGTGATCGCGACGTCCTGCTGGTCCCCTTGCGCCTTGACGGTGAAGGCGACGTCCGTCGTCTGCCCCACCGCCACCGCGCCGGCGACGGTGACACCGGCCTGAAGACAACTCGCCACCCGGTCCGGACCACGCGAGTCCGTGGACGGTGTCAGGCCGCACCGGGGCGCCTGGTGGGTCGCCGGTTCCCGGTGTCGCGGACCCGGCGTCGCGGCGGCCTCGGTGACAGTGGTGCCGGACAACCCCAGCACGACCGCGGCGGCGAGGACCAACCCCTGTCGCATGATGGTTTTTCTGCTGCGCAAGTCGCCCATCATCGTCAATGCATTCCCTCGTGAAATGTACGAGACGAAACTTCATTACGAACATGGCGGTATTTCGGCAGTCTAGTGCCGATCACGACAGGGGTGTCAACCCTCGGACGAATATTCGACGTCAAAAGCCGGATATGACAACCCACCACGAAACAAACATTTCCCGACTCGTCGGCGACGACCATTCGGCATGTCCGAACAGGCCGCACCGCGCCCCCTCCAGTCCACTACCGACCCCGCGGGCCCCACCGGCAAACGGGAACACCGGCAGCCGAGCAGGCCGTCACCCGTGCACCGCGGCACACCTGCGTATCGCCCGTCAACAGAATTCCGGTGCTCGCGAGACTCCCGTACGGCAAGGCCGACCGCCGGCCCGCCCTCGAAAGCGATTAGGAAGAATTCACACAGCGCAGTGCGGCAGATCGGGCGCCCCGGTTTCGAGGAGTTCGCCGGAACGGGTCGTCACCCGGCCGCCCCGCGTCGGTGGTACGCATCGGGAAACCTGCCGCCCCGCCGCGCCTCGCGGAATGGCACGACTTCGCCGTGCCCCGCGAACGCCTCGGCGAAGAGTCGACCACCATCGTGGAACTGCTGCGCGACAACCACGTCGAAGTACGCTCGGACTTCGCGCGAAGCGGTACTCCCGTCTCGGATCGCGGTCGGCACACCCCCGCCGCGCTTTCGGCGGCGACGCGGCCACCGTCAGGTGCCTTGTGGGCCGGGACGCGTACTCGGCATGGTAGGTGGGGTCGGCCACCCACCCCTCGACAGGAGTGCGTGATGCGCTTCTTGCCCGCCGTCCTCGCCCTGACACTGCTCGCCTTCGCCACACCCGCGATCGCCGCGGCCGAGACCTACGGCTACACCGCGACCGCCGCCGAACCGTCCTATGTGGAGGGCACGAAGCGGGTCGACATCTCCGGCGACAACGACTACCGGTGGCTCGGACTTCCCTTCCCGGTGACGTTCTACGGCACCACCTACGATTCCGCTTACCACCACGTCGACGGCTACATCGATTTCACCATCTGGGGCGACTCGAATCCGGGCAGGCAGGTCCCGTCGCCCAACCGGCCCAACGCCGCCGTGTACGCGTTCTGGGACGACCTCGTCGTCGACGGTCAGGCCGGCGTGTGGACCGCGACCGACGGCGTCGCGCCCAACCGCCGCTACATCGTCGAGTGGCGCGACGTGCGGCTCAAGTCGGTGCCCGGCAGCCGACTGAGCGCGGAGCTGGTGTTCGGCGAGAACGGCGTGATCCTGCTCCAGTACCGGGGACTCGACCAGCCGGCCGAACGGGGCGCGACCGCCGTCGTCGGGATCGAGGACGCCCGGGGCACCAGTGCCGTCGTGTGGTCGGACAACCAGTCCAGGCTGTCGGACGGCACCGCCGTGCGGCTGCACGTCCCCGGCACCGCGATCGCCCGCGGCCTGGTCACCGACGCCAACACCGGCAAACCGCGGAGCGGCATCGCCCTGAGCGCGACCACCGGCGGGCGGACCGTGACGACGACGTCCGACTACTACGGCCGCTACCAACTGGAAGTGCCCGCGACCGACCCCCGCATCACGGCGAGCGCGCCCGGGTACCCGGCCGAAGTCCTGACGCCGGGTTCCACCGCGGAGCACGGTGCCGTCACGGCGGACGTCGCGATCAAGTCGCCGATCCTGGAAGCGCCGGGCACGCCGGAGATCACCGTGCCCGCCGGCGGGAGGACCACGGCGTCGGTGCCGGTACGCAACACCGGCACCGCCCCCGGGTCCTGGTCGGCGATCCGGGAGGTCGAAGGCGGTGCGGTCCCACCCCGCCCCGGCGCGTCCGGCGCCATCCGCTCCTGGGACCCGCGGGCCGTCGGCGTCGAGAACGGCTACGGCGTCGCCGACCTCGACGGCGACGTATGGGTCTCCGTGCCGTCGGCACACCAACTCGTCCGGCTCACCCCGGAAGGCGTCGTGCTCGGCCGCACGACGCTGCCCGACACCGAGAGCCCCCGAGACCTCGCGGTCGTCGGCGACAAGCTCTGCTACGTCAACGACTCGTCGTTCGCCGGCGGCGCGGTGCTCCACTGCGTACGCCCCGCGACCGCCGAGGTCACCCCGTACCTCACCACCGCACCGGGGATCGTCGGCGGGCAAAGCGGCCTGGCGCACAACCCGCGCACCGACGTCTTCCACCTGGTCGACGGCACGAGACTCGACACGGTCAAGGGTCCGTCGCACGCCGACGCGGGCGCGCTGGTCTCGTCGTGCACCATCAAGTTCAGCCGGTGGGACCCGTCCTACTACCCGCAGGGCGCCGCGCTCGGACCCGACGGCGACGTCTGGATCTACGAGGAGACCGGTCACTACCAGCGCAGTGGCCGGATCGAACTGATCGACCCGACCGACTGCCAGGCCGGGACGATCCTCACCTGGTCCCCGATCGAGGGTGCCTACAACGCGGCCGGCATCGAGGCGGACGCGGCGGGCAACGTCTGGGTGTTCACCTACCCGCCCTACGCCGGCCCGTTCCCGTCGAAGGGACCGGCGAACATCGGCCTGTTCCAGACGCGGTACCCGGCGTACTCCGACCTGCCGTGGCTCACGACCCTCGCGTCACCCGCCTCCATCCCGCCGGGGTCGACCGGACAGGTGCTCGTCGCCGTCGACGCCACGAACCTGCGGCCGGGCGTGCACAACGTCGCCCTGGCCCTGACCACCACCGGTCCCGGCACGCCGATCGTCGGTGTGCCGATCCGCGTCACCGTGACGTGACCGCGTGGGCGGCACCCGGACTCCGGTGCCGCCCACGGTTCGTAGACTGGCCGCCGTGGACGACGTGGTGCTCGGTTCGGTGACCTGTCCGTCCGGGCACCTCGTGCTGGTCGACGGCGGCTACCTCGGACTCTGGTCCGGGGAACGCTCCCCCGACGAGACCGGCGAGCCCGCCGCGGTCGACTTCGAGGTCGTCGGACCCGACGCCGATGCCGCCGCGCGGTCCTTCGACCGCCAGACCGGCCGCAGGCTCTACGACATCCCCGAGCGTACGGCGGGCGGGTTCGCCGCCAAGTTCGACGAGCACTGTCGTGCGCACGGACTCGACGCGTCGTCGCACCGCTTCCCCCGCCGGGTCCCGCACCGCGAGCGGGTGCGACACGCGGTCGAAACCGGCGACACGCACTTCCTGATCAGCGGAGTACGGGTCGTCCCGATCGGCGGCGTGCCCACCGACCGGCCGCTGCGCGTCGTGGCCACCCGCGGCCACTGGGGATGGGCCCGCATCCGGATCGAGGTCGGCGACGGAACCGCGGTGGAACGGCGCCCGCTCACGCGGCTCGGGGTCGACCACGCCCGGTTCGCCTTCGCCGACGCCGACGCGCTCGGTTCCTGGGTCCACGAAGCTTCCCTCGACGGCCTCGCCGACGTGATGTTCTGGGGCCGGGACGAGGAGGAGATCGCCGCCGAGTTCGGCGCACGACGCACCGGCACGCCGGGCGACGACGTGTACGCGTGGCTCGACATCCCGATCCGCGAGGCGTACCGGCGGGCGGTGGCGTTGCAGGAGCTCCGGAGCGCGGAGCCCGAACGCGGGTTCGCGTTCGACTTCCGCCCGCACTCGCACCACTGGCAGGTGATGGCCGCCGTCCGCGCCGCGGACCACGAAGCCGCCACGATCACGATCGGCGGCGCCGATATCATGATGGCGATGACCTCCATCGGCGACGGCCACTTCCCCGTCGACCTCGATCTGGACGCGACCGGGGCGCCGGTCGCCGTGGACATCACCGTCGACTCTTGATCGGTTCGTCACGCGACGGCGGCGAGAGGACGCGCGGGTCGGCAGGGTCGTCCATTACGCGGCAGCGCCCATTTGATGATCACCTCGGCCTGGGGATGGCGGCGAAACCGGTCCTCGATGAGCCGGTCGACGTCCTTGGAGCCGCTCATCGAGGGTGATCACGCCCTTGGCGAGCCAGGCCACCGCAAGGACGGCCAGGACGCGGCACCGCGGACCTCGCGGTCGCGCGGCCAGGTGGTCAGGGTCTCGGTGCCGGTCCCCCCAGGCGCGGCGGCGGTCCGGAAACCGGTCGGCAGGATCAGCGGCCCTTGGGTGGTCAGGTCGAGTGCGCGTTCCGAAGCCGGGCCGGATGGCCGGCGTCCGGTCATCCCGTCGGCGGAAGGTCGCCACCACCGCGTCGCGGACACCCTTCCGCTACGTTCGGAATCATGGTGAACGTGTTGTCCGTGGGATGGTCGCCGGCCGATCCGGGTCTGGCTGACTGGTACGTCGACAACTCGCCCCTGGCCCGGTGGCTGTCGAGGTTCGGCCACGAGGTCCCGGCGCCCCGGGCGCACGGGGTCTTCGCCACGCGCCACCCCGACGACCTCCGCGCCCTGCTGGGACGACCCGCGCCGTCGGGCCGGGTGCCGTTGTACCGCTGTGCGCGGTGCGGGGATCCCGACTGCGGCGTACTCGCGGTCCGCGTGACCCGTGACGAGAACGCGGTCCAGGCCACCGTGACCTGGACCGACTTCGCCTGGGAAGCCGACGGTGACCCGGAGCGCTTCGCGGCGCCGACGATCACGTTCGACCTCGCACGGTACGAGGCGGTGTTCCGCCACCTGCCGCACCGCCGCACCGCGTAAGGACGCAATTGTCGTTGTCCCCCAATGATTCCACGTGATCATCTCGCGAACCCGAGCGGGGTCGACTCGCACCCGCCCCCTCGACCGTCCATTCGGGAACCAGGTGGTCGCGTCACCGCCGACCGGTCCACACCGGCAGGCGTCGATCGGGTGATCCGGTGGCGAATCGCCCACGCGACGCGGAATCTCTTGTGCGGCAAGCGTTCCTGCGCCGATCGGCCCTGACGCGGTACCGACATGTGGTCACTTCCGGTCACGAATGGGCGGCGTTAGCGTGTGAGGACATGCGCCGACCGCCGACTCTCGCCGCCGCCGTCGTACTCGTCCTGACGGCCTTCCCCGTCCCCGCGTCCGCTTCCGCCACCGTCGTCGACCTGGGTGTCCTGCCCGGCGGCGACGCCAGCCGCGCCAACGCCATCGACCCCGCCGGCACCGTCGTCGGCCACTCGACCACGACCGGGGGCGCCGTCCACGCCGCGTCGTGGGCCGCCGACGGCCGCATCGCCGACCTGGGCACGTTGCCCGGCGACACGTCGAGCACCGCGGACGGCATCAGCGACACCGGGATCGTGTTCGGCCACTCCTACACCGACGACGGGCCCACCCACGCCGTGCGCTGGGTCGGCGGTGTCATCGAGGAACTCCGTCCCCTGCCCGGCCACGTCAAGACCGTCGCCAACGCGATCAACGCCCGGGGCACCGTGGTCGGCGTGTCCGTCGGCACGGACTACACCGACCAGCACGCCGTCGCGTGGGACCGGTCCGGTCGCACGATCGCCCTGCCCGCGCTGCCCGGCGACCCGGCCTCGGCAGCGATCTCCGTCAACGACGCCGGGGTGATCGTCGGCCACTCCGGCCCCTACACCGCGATCAACGACCAGCACCCGCTCGTCTGGGCGCCCGACGGCCGGGTGACGCGCCTGTCCCACGAAGGCGCCGACCACGGCATCGCCGTGGGCGTCAACAACGCGGGCACCGTCGCCGCCACGATCGTCGACCGGGACAACCACCTCAACGTCGTGCGCTTCGCCCCCGACGGCCGGGGCAGCCACCTGGGTACCGACGTGGAGGCGAGCGCGATCGGCGAGGACGGCACGGTCCTCGGCTCCCGTTCGGACCTCGGCCGGCTGTACGGCGCGCGGTGGCGGGCGGGCTCGACCGAAGCGGAGTTCCTCAGCCACACCTACAGGATCGCCGCCGTGAACCGGTCGGGCATCGCGGTCGGCGGGACCAAGAGCGGTCCACGCGGGTCCCGCCCGATGCTCTGGACGCTCGACGAGAACCCCTCCGTCGATCTTCCGACTCTCGGCGGCGGCAAGGGAATCGCGTCCGACGTGGACGACCGGGGCACCGCGGTCGGCAGCTCCCCACTCCGGGGAGGTGCCTGGCGCGCGGTCAAGTGGCAGTTCTGAACCCAAGAAGGGAACTCGGTGTCAACAGAAGAACTCGTGAACGCCGCACTCGCGGACGGCGCGGCCCGACAACTGGCCAACGCCACCAAGACCGCCGCACACCTCGACACGATCACCCCGCGGTGGCTGGTCCGGCTGCTGACGTGGTTGCCGGTCGAGGCCGGCATCTACCGGCACAACCGGGTCCGGCAGCCCGAGGCGGTGGAGGTCGCGTGCCCGCCGCGCGACGAGTCCGAACTGCCGCAGACCTTCGTCGACTACGAGCCGACGCCGCGGGAGTACTTCCTCAACCCGGTCTCGACGGTCGTCGACGTGCACACCAGGGTGTCGGACCTCTACAGCAGCCCGTACAGCCAGATCGAGGAGCAGATCCGGCTGACGGTCGAGATCATCAAGGAGCGCCAGGAGAGCGAGCTGATCAACAACCCGGAGTACGGGTTGCTGACCAACGTCGCGGCCGGGCAACGCCTGTCGACGTTCACCGGCCCGCCGACGCCCGACGACCTCGACCAGCTGATCACGAAGGTGTGGAAGGAACCCGCGTTCTTCGTCACCCACCCGGCGGGCGTGGCCGCGTTCGGCCGCGAGTGCACCCGGCGCGGGGTGCCGCCGGCCACGGTCAGCCTGTTCGGTTCGCAGTTCATCACGTGGCGGGGTCTGCCGATCGTGCCGTCGGACAAGGTGCCGCTGGTCGACGGCAAGACCAGCGTGCTGCTGCTGCGCGTCGGCCAACGACGTCAGGGTGTCGTCGGCCTGTACCAGCCCGGTCTCACCGGTGAGCGCGACCTCGGCCTGTCCGTGCGCTTCATGGGCATCAACCGCAACGCGATCGCGTCGTACCTGATCTCCCTCTACTGCTCGCTCGCGGTGCTCACCACCGACGCGCTCGCGGTGCTGGACAACGTCGAGACCGGCAGGTTCCATGACTACGCCGACACCTACCGGTAGCGGGTTGCCCGACGAAGCGCGACTGGCCCGGTGGGTCAACGAGTTCTTCGGCCGGCTGACCCAGGAACCCACGACCGCCGACCGGCGGTTCTACTTCGTGGACGAGTCCCCGCCCGGCGTCGCCGACGCGTTCGACGTGGCCGCGATCCGCCGGGATTTCCCCATCCTGCGCGACAAGGTCAACGGCCGTCCGCTGATCTGGCTGGACAACGCCGCGACGACGCAGAAGCCCCAGGTCGTCATCGACCGGCTGGCCCACTACTACACCCACGAGAACTCCAACATCCACCGTGCGGCGCACACCCTGGCCGCCCGGTCGACCGAGGCGTACGAACACGCCCGGGAGACGGTCGCCGAGGTGCTCGGCGCCGGGGACAGCCGCACGATCGTGTTCACCCGGGGCGCCACCGAGGCGATCAACCTCGTCGCCGAGACCTGGGGCCGGCACAACGTGCGCGCGGGCGACGAGATCGTCGTGTCGCACCTGGAACACCACTCGAACATCGTGCCCTGGCAACGGCTCGCCGAGAGCACCGGCGCGGTGCTCAAGGTCGCCCCGATCGACGACGACGGGCAGTTGCGGCTCGACGCGTACGAGGACCTGCTCAACCACCGCACGCGCCTGGTCGCGATCGCCCACGTGTCCAACGCGCTGGGCACCGTCGTCCCGGTCGCCGAGGTGATCGCCGCGGCCCACCGCGTCGGCGCCGTGGTCCTGGTCGACGGCGCCCAGGCCGTGGCCCACCTCCCGGTGGACCTGCGGGCGCTCGACGCGGACTTCTACGCGTTCTCCGGGCACAAGGTGTTCGCGCCGACCGGGGTGGGCGTGCTGTACGGGAAACCGGAACTGCTCGCGGCGATGCCGCCGTGGCAGGGCGGCGGCAACATGATCGACGACGTCACGTTCGAACGCACGACCTACCGTCCCCCGCCCAACCGCTTCGAAGCCGGAACGGGCACGATCGCCGACGCCATCGCCCTGGGCACCGCCTTGGACTACCTGCGCGGCCTCGACCTGGGCAGCGTCGAGCGCTACGAACACGGCCTGCTCGACCACGCCACGCGACAGTTGGGCACCGTGCCGGGCCTGCGCCTGATCGGCACGGCCCCGGAGAAGGCGGCCGTCCTGTCCTTCACCGTCGACGGCCACGACCCCGTCGACCTCGCCCGGAGTCTCGACCAGGGCGGGATCGCCGTCCGGGCGGGCCACCACTGCGCCCAACCCGCACTGCGCCGGTTCGGGCTGGAAGCCAGCGTGCGCGCGTCCCTGTCCCTGTACAACACCTACGAGGAAGTCGACGCACTGACCGCCGAACTCCACAAGCTGGCGGGCTTCCACTGACCCGGGTGGCCGCACCTGCCGGGCAGGCGCGGCCACCCGGCGTCACCGCCATCCTTCTGTCCGCAAAGGATGATCGCTGTCCTTTATGGACAGAATCACCGCACGCGGAAGGCACGTCGAGGGCACCAAGGGTGTCATGACCTCGATCCGGACAGTCGGCCCCTTGTCCGAAACGGCCTTGTCACGCAAGGGAAGGACTCCGCTTCGCGCGATCCAAGGACACCGTCGGAGACGTAGACACCACGAACGGGCTCGGCGGCTCCGGAGGGCCGCCGAGCCCGATGCGTCAGCGTCGGCGCTGCTTGCCGTTGCGGGCCGAGTCCGAGCAGACCGCACCCACGTCCACGGTCTGACCACGGTCGACGAACACGTCCGTCAGCCCCACCAGCCGACCGTGCCGGTCGGTACAGGTGAGGACGTAAGCCTCGGACACGCCGTAGGTCGGGGGCAGCGGGGAGAAGAACTCGACCTTGCCGGCGGCCCAGTCGTCCGGCGACGCCGGGTCGACCTGGTCGTAGTTCACCAGGACCGCCGTGTACTCGCCGGGCGGCGGGTCGAGCAGCGTGGCGCGCTCGGAGTTCGAGCCGCCGCTCGCCGACTGCGTGACGACCGCTCCGGCCGCGTCAAGCACGTAGAGGTCCCAGTCGGTCGCGGTGGACGTCCACGACACCGACACGTCGAACCGGCCGTTGTCCACGCCCTGGCCCCCGACCGTGAACGGGATGCGCTCGGCCACCGCGTTGGTCGGGTACTGCTTGTTCTCGGCCGGGACGCCGGGCGGGTTGGCGAGCGCGATCGCCGCCTGCGGCGGTCCCTGCGGCTTGCGGCCGTAGCGACCCGCCACGTACGGGCGCGTCGACGGGTTGACCGCCCACGTGAACCGGCCGCCGGTGGAGGTGTAGTCCGACTCGACCGTGTCGGTGATCTGGATCGGCGCCGTGGTGGTGCCGTCCGGCTGCCGCACGGGGGACGTCGGCGTCCGGAAGGTCTTGCGCACCTGGAGCTTGTGGCCCTTGGGCGCCGTGCCCACGATCGTGGCGTGCGCGGCGGGGTCGGCGGCGTTGGTCAGCATGTCCAGGAACGCGGCCCGGTTGCCGCCCTTGCCCGCGCCGGCCGCCGGTGCCGTACCGAGGTACTCGGCGACGACGGCGTTCTCGTAGGCCGGGTGGAAGCCCGCCGTGTTGATCTCGAAGGTGAAGCCGAACCCGCCGGTGGCCCAGTACGACCAGTCCTCGGTGGTGCCGGTCGTGTCGTACAGGCCCCACGACGGGATGCTCCGGTAGCCGTTGCGCGAGGCCATCTTGTCGGCCAGCGCCTTGACCACCGGCTCCTCCAGCGGCGGTCGGACGTCGGCCACGCCCGGCGGGCGCAGCAGCAGGTTGCCGTAGGTGTGCAACGTGATCAGGTTGGTGACCGCGCGGCCGGAGACGATCGCGCGGATGTTGCGCGTCTCCGGCTCGGAGAACGGCGCCGGGCCGCGGAACGTCTCGCTGTTCCAGGCCAGGCCCGCGCCGTTGCCGCCCCAGAAGCCCGCGTAGTTGCGGTTCGGGTCGGTGCCCCGCGCGGTGCCGCCGGGGTTCGCCTTGCAGATGCCGGTGCGCAACTCCGGCGGCGAGTCGGCCGCACGGCAGTTCTTGCGCTTCATCTCGTAGTCGAAGCGCGTGAAGTCGCCCTTGGGTTCGGCCTCGCGCGAGACGGCGAACCCGTCCGGGTTCACGATCGGCACGATGACGTTGCGGGTGCCGCGCACCGACGACCGGACCGCCTGGTCGCCGCCGCGGGCCAGCTCGTAGGCCCATTCGATCGCGTGCTCGCCCGCCGGCCATTCCCGCGCGTGGTGCACGCCCATGAGCAGGTTGACGGCCTTGCCGTCGGCCGCGTTGCCGACGTTCTCGGCGATCTCGACCGCGACCACGTCACGGCCTTCCACGGTGGGCTCGGCCAACGTGAAAGCCTTGACCCGCCGGGGATCGCGCCGGGCCAGTTCCTTCAGCTCGTACTCGTAGTCGTAGAGGTGCCGGTAGGAGGTCCGGCCGGACGGCAGGCCCGATGCCGCCACGGTCGTGGCGTACGACCGGTCCCGCGCGGCGGCGTCACGCGAGGTGCGGGACAGGTCCGCGTCGACGGTGGTGTAGGTCAACCCGCTGTCGCGCAACGTCTTGCGGTCCGCGTCGTCGGCGAGCACGACCTCGACCCCGGTCGCGTCGCCCTTCTCGGTGAGGTCCAGGTCCAGGCCGAGCAGCTTGTCCTTGTCCGCGCGCTCCGGCGTGTCGACCCGTACGACTTCGGCACGCGTCGGCGTGCCCTGCGGCGTGAGGGCCAGGAAGTCGACCCCCAACGTGACCGTACGGGCCGGACCGCCGTACCGACACGCCTGGACGACGAGCCGCTGCCCCTTGGTCACGAAACTCTCGGCCAGCTCCCGGCTGCGCAACGCGGCGGAACCCGCCACCACCTTGCCACCGGCCTTGTCGAACACCGCGAGGTCCCAGTCCCCCTCGCTCCCGCCACCCGGCGTCAACCGCGCCTGGATCAGGCCGTCGACACCGGACGTCACCTCGCGCCGATCGACCCCGGCCGTGCCGGGTGGTAACAGCGCCTCGTGGCAGGCCCGCACCACCGACCGGTCGGCCCGCAACACCCGATCCTGCGCCGCGGCCGGGGAAGCCGCGACACCCGCAAGCACCAGCCCCGCCGCCACCGCGATCGCGGTGGATCTTGATCTCATCGCCGCACTCCCGTCCGATCGTCCCACCGACGGATCGACGCTAGGGCACGGCGGACACGCCGACGACAGCCGTCCGCAGGCCCCTGGAATGCCATCCGGGCGCACCCACGACCGGGTCGGCGTGGGCCGGTCGGCAGCGGTCGTCCGCCTCACCCCGGGCCGGGAGGACGGAAATCCTGAAGCCGGAACTCCGCCGACGGCGGGGTGTCCCGGGGCCGGGCGACGCGTCGTGCGCACAATCCGAGCCACAGCACGTCAACGCCGATCAGGGCGGCGCACACCGCCATGATCGTCCAACTCGTCCTCGCCGACCACAGGAAAACCGGGTCCGTGTACGGCTCGGGGTCGTTGGGGTCGAACTCGACGACCCAGGTGCGGCCGACCTCGTAGTGCAGCTTCCCGCGCGCCGCGAGCGTCCGACCGCTCGGGCGGACGAGGTCGAAGTACTTCGCCTCCTCCGGCCGATCGATCTCCTCCACGACGATGTAGGACCGCACGCTCGTGCACGTCTCCAAGGTCCGCACGGGCGCCGGCGCCGCGTCCAGCGACTGGAGGGCGCAGACGAACAACAGCACGCCGGACACGGACCGGGCGGCGATTCCCGCCGAGAAGTCCATGGCGTCCTCGACACCCGCCGCCCGGACGGCGCTCCTGGTGATCGGGCCGATCACCACCACCCCGCCGACCATCAGGCTCAACGCCACCAGCGTGTGCGCCCAGCGCAGTCCCCACTCCAGGGCGAGCAGCAACGCGGCCCCGTACTGCGGGCCGACGCACACCGCGACGACCAGCAGGGCCTTCACCACCGGGCCGACCACCGACCACGTCCGACGCACAGCCGCCTCCGGTCACCGGCCCCGAACGTCCCATGGCTCCTGCCACGCGGGATCGGATCCGCGAACGGCCACACGTTCGCACCAGCGTCGTCGACCGGAGGCATCAATCTCCGCCGTCCTCGCGGCCGGACCTTCACCCACCGCCTTTCCTCCGAAGCCGAAGATCAGCCCTCGGCGGCCGGCGACTGATCGAACGTCCGAGGATCGAAGCCGGCACAGACGTGGCCGGAAGACGGGCATTCGGACCGGGCTTTCACGGGCCGGATCCGACCGGTGCGGAACCCGACCTCAGCCGGAAGTCGGAGGACGACGCGAGTCGAAACCCGTCGCTTCAGCCCACGCGCAGGCGGGCGCGGAACGACTCGATCCTCGCCGCCACGACCGCGTCGGAGGGCGCGTCAACGGCCGGCACGTGCTCGACGACGGCCAACACACGCTCAAGACGAGCGAGCTGGTCCGGGTGTGCCCGCCAGTACGACACCGGCGCGTGGAGTACCGAGACCACTACGTCGCCGGGATGGAGGTCGCCTTCGAGCAGCGGGTCGTGTTCCAGCGCCGTCAGCGCGATCGGCACCAGCAGCGCCACGCCCTCGTGTTGCCCCAACAGCATGCGGAGGTCCTCGGGCGTCAGGGCGCGCAACGACTTGCCGCGGAGTTCGTGAATGGTCCTGACAAGCCTTGTCGCACCGGGCGGTGCGGGTCCCCAACGGTCGTTCTCGATCTGCTCGATGGACGACGAGTCGTCAACGCGCCGTGCCCGCACCCGCCTCACCTCCCCGAGTGGTGCGGGACCCTACCGCGGGCCCGCCCGAAGCGGTCGACGCCGTTACTCCGCTCGAAGCGTTCCGCCGGCCGCGCTGCCCGCCGAGACCCCGACCAGGCCGATGTGCGCCGCAGGAGCACCGGCAGGAAGCCCGCGCTGGAGAGCGGGGTTCACCTGCCACGTCGTCGCAGTGATCGGTAGAGCGCCCACAGGGCCACCGCCACCGGAGTCAGGACTACCGAGAACAGGATGCCCGCGAACATTCCGTAGCCGTGCGGATCGAAAACCGAGCCGAACGCGCTGAGCACGGCCCGACCGACCAACAGCGCGATCACCGCCGCCGTGCAGGCGAACGCGCCGAGGACGACCCACCGCAGCGCCGTCCACAAGGCACCCTTTCCCGTCGAACGGTCCGGCACGTCCATGTGTTCGCCTCCGCTGGTCCGGCCCTGCCACCATCATCCCGGTCCGAAGCGCGGACCGTCCGGAATGGTCGCCGTGATCGGCTTTCGCCGGCTCGCCCCTTTCCCGAGAAGTGTCACCTGCGCTGATCGCGTGGACTCGAAGGAGCAGAAGGAGGTCCGGAACGGCGACATCCACAAGGGGCCGGCACTGTGCGTCCTCACCTCCGAGGACCGATGGGCGAGCGTCACCCTCACAAATCGCTACGTCGAGAACGGTGCGACGGAGTCGGACGTGCGGATAGTCGTGGGGAAACGCGCGGACGAGCGGCGATGACGTCGAAACCCGGCACTTCGGACAGGCCGCGGCGGACCCCGCGACGCGTCGGGATCAGGGCGTTCCCGGCCGTCGCCCGCGGGACACGAGGTCGAGCGGTTCGGCAGGGGTCCGGGCGTCGGCGGCGGCGATGTCCACCTCCGTCGCGAAGTCGTCCCCGGCTTGGGCGAACCGCTTCAGCCGGGCGCCGCACCGGGCGCGCACGACCCCGGCCTCGGCCGCCCGGATCGCCACCTCGACGTCGGTCGCGCGCATCCGGCGCCCTACGGCTCATCCGCTGTGCCGCCGGTGAAGCGACAGCCGTGTCACCGCACGCCCTGGGCGAAGGCCAGCACCCGGTCCGGGTCGTAGCGGGCCGCCACCTCGCGCAGCCGGGGGAGGTTGGGGCCGTAGTACGAGGTGGCCCAGTCGGGCATGTCCGGGTCGATGTAGTTCACGTACCCGGTGCCGCCGCCGATCCCGTCGCGCAACGCGGCCACGGTGCGGCGGGCCTCGGCCTGGTCGACCAGGCCGACGTCGACGTACGCCTGCATGCTCGCGAACGCGTCGCGGTGCGGGAAGGCGGTCGCCGTGACCGGCACGCGGCCGATCGTGCCGCCGAACGAGTCGAACTGCGCCCACCCGGCCCGTTTGCCGGTCAGCAGCGCCACGACCTTCGCCGGGTCCGCCGGCTTCGCCAGGAACCGGGACGACGCCACGAACGACGCGCCCCGCACCGGCGGGCACGACACCTCGCACCCGGCGAAATACCGCATGGCCACGAGGTGGCTGAGCACGCGCACCTGCCTCCGGGTGGGTCGCACGCGTGCCGCGAGCCGGTTCAGCCACGGCGTCAACCCGGTCTCCGGGCCGGACCACGTACCCGCGATGCTCACCGGTGTCGGCGACCCGGCCCGCACCTCGCACGCCGTCCACAGCTCGTCCGGTGCCGAAGCGAACCACTCCTGCCACGCCCCGAGCACGTCGACCGCCGAGCCCGCCGGGAACGACAGCGAGAACACCACCAGGTCGCCGGCCGGGGAGGTCTCGAACTCGAAGGACGTGACCACGCCGAAGTTCCCGCCGCCACCGCCCCGCAACGCCCAGAACAGGTCCTCGTCCGCGTCGGCCGCGACCCGCCGCACCACGCCGTCCGGCGTCACGACCCGTGCCGCCCGCAACCGGTCGCAGGTCAGCCCGTGCCGCCGGCCCACGACGCTGATCCCGCCGCCCAGCGCCAACCCGCCGATGCCCACGGTCGCGCACGTGCCGGCGGGCAGCAGCCGCCCGGCCGCGCCCAACTCCTCGTACAGCTCCCGCAACCGCATGCCGCCGCCGACCACGACCCGATCGCCCGAGACCTGGGCGCGGTTCAACGCCGACAGGTCCACGACAAGCCCGTCGGCAGGCGTGGAGTACCCGGCGTAACTGTGCTTCCCGCCGCGCGCAGCGACCGGGATCCGGTTGCGGGCGGCGAACTCCAGACAGCGCGCCACATCCGCTTCGCCGGCGCACAACGCGACGGCGGCGGGCTTGTTGCCCGAGTAGACCAGGTTGAACGGCAGCCGCACCCGGTCGTAGTCGGCGTCGCCGGGCAACACCAACCGACCGTCCAGCCGCAACCGCGACCAGTCGTGGCCGGTCAAGCCCACCGCGCCCACTCCGGCGAGCTGCAGGAACGTCCTGCGACCGAACCCCATGGAACCCTCCCGTCACGGAAAGGCGGCCCCACTCAGAGTGACCGCAATCCCACCCGCGGTCAACCCCGGTGATCGCCCGGGGCGAGCCTGGTGACCCGGGAACCGTCCGCCGGGTTCGGTGCGGACCGGGGGCTCTTCGCGACTGCGTCCGCCCGGGCCGGCGAGGACCTCGCCGGACGAATCCCGCACCGGGTGCGCTCGGCCGACGGGTGATCGGCGCGCGGACCGCGGACCTCGACCGGTTCGGGGACGCGGCCGGTGCGCCGGGCAAGGTGCCTCTGGTGCGGTTCGCGCTGATCCGGCTGTGGTCGGCACGGTGCCGTGCCGACGCACGACGCCTGCACCGCGTTCGGCTGCGTCGCGGGGCACGCCGGCCGACTGGGCCGAACACCTTCTCCCTCGACCGCCTCACCGATGCCGACCGCTCCGGGACGCGCCGCTTGCCGGTGCGACTCGCCACGCATCCGCCGACGGCGGGTCCACGCGCCCGCCGTCCGGCTGAACCGGCTGGGCGACGACCTGCGGGCCGGGGCCGGTCGGGCCCGGCCCGCCTGGTGGCGCGGCGATCCGGCAGGACGTCGACCGGTCCGAGGTCGTGGCGTCGGCGCACGAGGCGCCGGCGCGCACGTGGACGCGGTGGGCGGAGTGGCCGCGCAGGACCGCCGCCGCACCCGGCGGCGGTGGTACGCGGGGGGAGGGACGGCTGGTGGGGGTCACGGAAAGCAGGACGATCAGGCTGCCGCTGAACCCCGAGGCGCAGGTCCGGGCGTTGTGCGCGACCACGACCACGCCGCCGGGCAGGGCGGCGGTCTGCCGCCCGGATCGGCGTCGGGGCCGCCCTGCCGGGCGCGGTGACCAACGCCGGGAATCGGAGCGGGACCGGACGAACCGCCCTTCAGCCCCGCTCGCGTTTCTTCTCCAGGTACGCGAACAGCTCCGCGGTCGTCGGCCGGATCGTGCCGTGGTCCGGCACGATGATCTCGTCCGTCCGATGCTCCTTGGGGACCACGATGGACAACCACAGCACGAGCGCCCACCCCACGACCGACCACCACGCGGGGCCGAAAAACAGCGAGAAGAACACCAGCGGCGCAGCCGCGAGAGCGGTGAACTCGCGCTCCGCGGACAGCCGGTGGACCACCCAGCCGAGGCCGCAGCTCGCCGAGAACACGAGCAGTCCTCGCCACTCGCTCCTCAGGACGAAAGCCGTGATCGCGCCGCGGTCCCAGGGAAGCAGTACACCCACCGCGACCGCCACCACGACGACCGCCCACACGATCCGGTGACGTGGCCACCCGGGCCGCCAGTACTGGTGCATGGGCCACCCCCTGGTCCAGGGTCACCATAGCCGACCGAGACCACGATTCTCCGGTGCCGGAAGGAATTCCACGGAGGCGGGACCGGGGCCGAGGAGCGAACCGGCGGCGCCAAGGCCCATGCCGATCGGGACGCGACACGGTGCGCACAGGGTCGAGAGCGACCCGGAACAGATGCGAATCGTCTCCTCGGCCGAGTCCGAAGCGGCGCCGTCCCGGGTCGACCCGTGGTCGTGAGCGGAAACTTCGCCACGCCCTGGACCGCGCGGGGCCTGCCCGACAAGGCCCTGGCCGAATACCGGCCGTTCGTCCTCAACGCACGGCACGGCGTGCCGGATCGGAACTCCGCGGTCCTCGAAACGCTGCTCCCCCTCGCCCCGGCCGCCGACGGACGTCTCGCGGGAGACGGGCGACCGGGTGGGGCCCTGGTGGAGAACGGCGCGACGTCGCGGCCGGGCATCGGTGCCGGGTCGGACGCGGTGCTCGCCGCGCCGACCCGCAGACACGGGCCGGCGGTGTGGTCGGAGACGTTCGACGACGGCGTCCTGTCACCGGACGCCGCCGGTGCTCTCGACCCCGGCACGCCGATCACCGTGTCCTTCGCGCTCGGCGGTGCCGGGCTGTACTCGCGGGCGGATCGCAACCCGCGCGTACGCCTGCCGCGGATGGAGAAGACCGACGAGACCCGGCGGCGCGTCCCCATGTCGTGGACGGCGCGTCGCGCGTCGACCTGTTCGCCCAAGCCGACGCCAGTCGGGTGCGCGGGCGGATCTACTCCGGCTTCGGCGGGCAGACGGACTTCGTCGTCGGGGCTCCGCACTCCCCCGGCGGGCACGCGGTCATCGCGTTGCCGTCGTAGCACCGGAGGACGGCGCGCTCACGCCGACGTCCCACCGGTCCGACTCGACCGGGCGGCGACAGCCGCGGCCCGCGCGGCGGGAGCGTCAGCGGGTCGGGTGTGATGCGACATCACCGACCACACGCGGGGTGAAGCAAGGTGCCTGCGGACAGCGCCACCAACACGATCGGGTGGAATCTGCCGGGGTGAGACGAACGGGAGGTGGTGCAATCGTCGGCGAAACTACACGCTGAGCCGTATGGAGCACTTCGCTCGTACGTCGGAGGGCAGTGGTCGCTCCCGCCTGTCCGTCGTGGCGATCGCCCTTTGCCTGGCCGTCGGCGTCTTCGCACTGGCGGGGCAGGTCACGGGTTCGCGGTTGCCCGCGTGGATGATTCCCGGTGCCGCCGTGACGGATTCCGCCACGGCGGTCTCATTGGTACTGATCGGTCTGGCACTGATCCTGACGGGATCCCCTGACGGTTCCCTCGTCCCACGGCGGATCGGCCGGACGCTGGCCGCGGCGGTGGCGGTGGCGGGCACCGTGGAACTTGTGGTGCACGCGGCGGGCGGACCTCCCGGGCTCGGCGTGCCGCTGTTCCCCGAGTGGTCGACGGGGGCGGCCGGGTGGGACGCGGCCACGGCCGCGGCGGTGGCGGCGATGGCCTGTGGCGTCGCGTTGCTCGACGCGGGGACCGTGCCGGCGACCGCCGGCGCGCTGGTCGCGGTGGTCGGGCTGATCACCGCGGGCTACGGCCTGGCCGACGGGGACGCGATGGCCTACCCGACGGGAGTGGGGCTGGTCGCGGCGTGGGTGGCGGTCCTGACGGTCCGACCAGACCGCGCGTTTGCCCGGGTCCTCACCGGGCCGGGCCGGCACACCAGGGTCCCGACGGCCGCGGTCATCGCCGCCGTCGTGCTCCTGGCAGGTCCGGCGGCGGCCCGGTCCGGCGTCGTCGATCCCGCGACCGCGGCGGTCGCGGCCCTGGTGACGGCCCTGTTCACCGGACTCGTGCTCGAAGGCGGCGCGACGCGGCGGGACTCCCGCACGAACGCCTCCGAGGGCGAGCAGCGATTCCACAGGCTCGTGCTCGGAGCGCCGGACGCCATGGTCATCGTCGACGAGCGGGGACTCATCACCCTGGTCAACCAGCAGACCGAACGGCTCTTCCGCTACCGCGCCGACGAACTGGTCGGCCGCCCGGTCGAGGTGCTGATCCCCGAGCAGTTCCGGCGCAACCACATCCGGCACCGGCACGAGTACCTCACGTCCCCGTCCTATCGCGGCATGGGCGTGGGTCTGGCGCTGATCGGTCAGCGCAGCGACGGAAGCCAGTTCCCGGTGGAGATCAGCCTCGCTCCGCTGGAGACCGAACAGGGCGTGCTGGTCTCGGCCGCGATCCGGGACACCAGCGAGCGCCGCCGGACCGAACGGGCGCTGGCCCTGGCACGGGACGAAGCGCTCGCCGCGGTGCGGTTGAAGTCGCAGTTCGTCGCGATGGTCAGCCACGAGATCCGCACGCCGATGAACGGCGTCATCGGGTTGACCGACCTGCTCGCGGAGACCCCGCTCAACCCCTCCCAGCAACGCTACGTCCAGTCGATCCGGGCGTCCGGCGAGGCGCTGCTGACCATCATCAACGACATCCTCGACTTCTCCAAGATCGAGGCGGGCAAGGTCGAACTCGTGGACACCGACTTCGCGCTCGACCAGGTGCTCACCGAGGTCGTCCACGCCGCCGCGGAGGCCGCCCGCGACAAGGACGTCGACGTGATCGCCTACTACCCGCCGAGCCTGCCGGTGGCGGTGCGCGGTGACGCGGGCAGACTGCGGCAGGCACTGCTCAACCTGCTGGGCAACGCCGTCAAGTTCACGGAGCGGGGCTCGGTGGTGCTGCGGGCCCAGCCCCTGCCCGGCGACGACGAGGACGGAAGGGTCAGGGTCGGCTTCGCCGTCGACGACACCGGGATCGGGATCGCGCCAGCGGACCTTCCCTCGCTCTACGAACCCTTCTCCCAGGTGGAGGCCGCCTCCAACCGCCGCTTCGGCGGGACGGGGCTCGGGCTGACCATCACCAGGCAGCTCGTCGAACTCATGGGCGGAGAGCTGGAGGTGACCAGCGAGCCGGGCCGCGGCAGCCGGTTCTGCTTCACGCTGGCCTTCGACTCCCGACCGGATGCGGACGAACCCGCTCCTCGGGCCCTCTCCGGCCGCAGGCTGCTCCTGGTCTGCGAACACCCGGCCGGCCGTGACCTGATCGTGGAGCACAGCCGGGCCTGGGGAATGGTGCCGGAGGTCGAGGCGGACGTCGGCGCCGCGCTCGACCTCCTGCACGCCGCTTGTCGGGACGAGCCGTTCGACGTGGTCGCGATCGACCAGCAGCTCGCGGGCCGCGGCACGGCGGACCTGACCGCCGCCATCGCGAACGACGAGAACCTGTCCGACATGGTCACCGTCGTGTTGACCTCCGGCTCCTACCTCGACGAGCAGCGGGCGATCAAGGCCGGGGCCACGGCCGTGCTGCCCAAGCCGATCAATCCCGCACAGCTCCAGGAGTGCCTCGTCACGGCGCTCGACCCCACGGCGCGAAACGCCGTCGGCGCCACCCCCGTCCCCGTTCAGCGGGACCGCACCGAGGCGGGCAAGGGCACGATCCTGCTCGCCGAGGACAACGAGATCAACCAGATGGTGGCCGTCGGCATCCTGACCAAGCTGGGTTACCAGGTCGACATCGCCGGCAACGGCCTCGAAGTGCTCGCCCTGGTCGACGCGAAGCCGTATGTCGCGATTCTCATGGACTGCCAGATGCCGCAGATGGACGGCTTCACCGCGACGGCGGAACTGCGACGGCGGCCGACCCACGACGAACTGCCCCCGATCATCGCCATGACGGCCGGAGCGCTCGCCGCGGACAAGCAGGCCTGCCTGGCCGCCGGGATGGACGACTACGTGGCCAAGCCCGTGGACCCGGTCACCCTCCGCAACACCTTGGAGAAGTGGACCCAGCGCCACCGCGGTCACCTCGGACGTCGCGGCGTCGGCCCGTCCTGACCCGACGTGGCCGAGTCCGTCGTCGATACCGGCTCGCCAAGCCACCTGGTCCCCGTGGCACGCACCCGGAGAAGGCGGACACGCCGCTCGCGCGACACCACCGGCGGGTCGACCTCGCGACCAGGCGATCGGGGCGTCACCGTTCGAGGTTGGCCAGGACGGTGGCGGCGAGACGTCGGGCCGTCTCGCACGGGTCGCCGCGGCGGTTCTCGACCAGGGACGCCGTCGTGACCACGACGGACACGCCGTTCTCCTCGGACGTGGCGACCCCGGCGACACAAGCGGACTTGCCGTCGACGTTGTCCCACACGACCGCTCGGCGGCCGGCGATCCAGGTCTCCTGGTAGACCGGCATCCCGGCGTCCTTCAGGCGGCTGAACATCTCGCCGATCGTGGCGCCACGTCCCACGAACGTGATGTCGTACGACGGATCCCGCGCCGTGTTCGGGGCCAGGTACTCACAGCTCGGCCCGAAGGGCTTGCGGACGGGCATCACCGCGCGGAACGTCCCCAGCTCCGCCTGCTGCTCCCGGGTCAGGATGGCGCAGGGCGCGTCGAGGTACTTCTCGATGTCCAGGTCGGGCACGGGTGCGCGGGAGGTCGTCGGTGCGGCGGCCGGGTGGCCGGGTTCGGTCTTGGTGCACGCGAGGAGGACGAGGACCACGGCCAGGGCCGCGACGGTGCGCAACGGGGGCGTCAAGGCGATCCTTCCACGGGGGACATCCGACTCGTCGAGTCGGACGCACGAGGCCGGGCCGGCGCTCCGGGTGCCTCGGGGAGAATTCGCCGGCCGCCGGGAAAGTCCGTTCGAAGTCGTCGTCGCGACGGGGACGCCGCCCACGGCGGTACCGCCGATCGGCCGGACGGGCCTAACGTGGCCGAGGTGGACGGGACGACGACGGTCGTGGTCATCGGCGCGGGGGTCGCGGGGCTGACCGTGGCGAACCTGTTGCGGCGTACCGGGATCGACTGCGTGGTGTTGGAACGGCACAACCGGGACCACGTCGAGCGGCGGCAGCGGGCCGGTGTGCTCGACTTCGCGGCCGAGCAGGTCTACGTGCGGGCCGGACTCGACGACCGACTGCTGGCGGGTGCGCCCGCGTCGGGGTCGCTGGAGATCCGGGTGGACGGGGTGTCCCGCCTGTTCGACGCCGCCGCGCACACCGACGGCCGGGCCGGTCGGCTGCTGCCGCAGCAGGTGCTCGTGCGACGCCTGATCGAGACGTTCGTCGACAGCGGCGGCGACCTGCGCTTCGACAGCGCCGACGTCCGGCCACACGACATCGACGGTGACCGTCCGTACGTCACCTACCTCGACGCGAACGGCCATGCGCAACGACTGGAGGCCGACTACGTCGCCGGGTGCGATGGGTTCCACGGCGTCAGCCGGTCGGTCGTCCCGCCGGATGCCCTCACCACGTACCGGCACGCCGAGGACGTCGGCTGGTTCACCGTGCTGACCGACTCGCCGCCGCCGAAGTACCCGCTGCTCGCGTTGAGCCGGCACGGGTTCGCCGCGCACTTCGGCCGCGGACCGCACGCGAGCCGGTTCTACCTCCAGTGCCCGCCGGGCGACGACCTCGACGCGTGGACCGACGAACGCGTCTGGCGGCAACTGCGCCTGCGCCTGGCCGACGACACCCTGCCCGACGGCCCCGTGGTGGAGAAGGCGGTGATCGACGCGCGGAGTTTCGTGGTCGACCCGATGTCGTACGGGCGGCTGTTCCTGGTCGGCGACGCCGCCCACATCGTCCCGCCGATGGGCGGCAAGGGCATGAACCTGGCGATCGCGGACGCCGACGTACTCGCCCACGCGCTGCACGCCGCCGTGCGAAACGGCGACGACGGCCCGTTGCGCGCGTACTCCGCGACCTGCCTGCGGCGGGTGTGGAACGACCAGGAGTACTCGCGATGGCTGAGCGACATGGTGTTCCACGGCGCGGACCAGTCCACCGCCGGCCCGTTCCACTGGCACCTCGCCCGGTCGCGACTCGACCGGATCTTCACGTCCACCAACGCGGCCAGGGCGTTCGCGGACCTGATGGCCGGCACGGCCTGACGTTCAAGGCCAGAGCGCTGTCGAGGCCCGTGCGACGGCGGACGGCGATCGATGCGTTCGCTCCCCGTCGAACGCCGCCGGCATCCGGGGCAGGTGCCTGCGACAGACAAGCCCGATCCCGGACCAGCCCCGTGCCGAAGGCCCGGGGCATTTGGCCTTGCTGCGCCCCGAACCCATAACGGGCTCTGCGTGACTCGCGGCGCGATGTCGCCTCGACGAGCATCGCCGCCCGTCCCGAGAGTCCTGCGGGGTGTCGCGGGGACCGGATCTTCCTGGCCTCAGGCCGCTTCGACCTCCTTCGTCACCGCGACGGCGACAGGGCAGGCCGTCACGTTTCGAACGGCCGGGAGGTTCCTTCGGTCATGCCGGAATCAACCCACCGGCAGGACTTCCGGTCGAGCACAGGAGTCCCGGGCTCATGGACGCGCGTTTGGGTTTGGCTGTGCGTAATACAGTTCGTGGGGTTGCAGGCCAAGAAGGCGGTTGTGGTCGTCGTAGCAGGCAGCTCGCAGATATCTCCAGGCGCCCTCGGTGGTGTCCAGCAGCCGGTCCTCGGTGGGCGACCAGGAGGCAGTGGATCCGTCACTGAACTGCGTGGCCAGCCACACCGGGTCACCTACCACCACATCCCACACCCGCACCGAACCGTCATGGCTGGCAGAAGCCACCCGCGACCCGTCCGGACCAAACGCCACACCCCACACCAAACCCTGGTGACCGGACAGCGTCACCACACACTCACCCGTCACCACATCCCACACCCGCACCGAACCGTCATCACCACCGGACATCACCCGCGACCCGTCCGGACCAAACGCCACACCCCGCACCGAACCCCGGTGACCGGACAGCGTCACCACACACTCACCCGTCACCACATCCCACACCCGCACCGAACCGTCATCACCACCGGACATCACCCGCGACCCGTCCGGACCAAACGCCACACCCCACACCGAACCCCCGTGACCGGACAGCGTCACCACACACTCACCCGTCACCACATCCCACACCCGCACCGAACCGTCATGGCTGGCAGAAGCCACCCGCGACCCGTCCGGACCAAACGCCACACCCCACACCAAACCCCGGTGACCGGACAGCGTCACCACACACTCACCCGTCACCACATCCCACACCCGCACCGAACCGTCATGGCTGGCAGAAGCCACCCGCGACCCGTCCGGACCAAACGCCACACCCCACACCAAACCCCGGTGACCGGACAGCGTCACCACACACTCACCCGTCACCACATCCCACACCCGCACCGAACCGTCATCACCACCGGACACCACCCGCGACCCGTCCGGACCAAACGCCACACCCCGCACCGAACCCCGGTGACCGGACAGCGTCACCACACACTCACCCGTCACCACATCCCACACCCGCACCGAACCGTCATGGCTGGCAGAAGCCACCCGCGACCCGTCCGGACCAAACGCCACACCCCGCACCAAACCCTGGTGACCGGACAGCGTCACCACACACTCACCCGTCACCACATCCCACACCCGCACCGAACCGTCATCACCACCGGACATCACCCGCGACCCGTCCGGACCAAACGCCACACCCCGCACCCAATCCCCGTGACCGGACAGCGTCACCACACACTCACCCGTCACCACATCCCACACCCGCACCGAACCGTCATGGCTGGCAGAAGCCACCCGCGACCCGTCCGGACCAAACGCCACACCCCACACCGAACCCCCGTGACCGGACAGCGTCACCACACACTCACCCGTCACCACATCCCACACCCGCACCGAACCGTCATCACCACCGGACACCACCCGCGACCCGTCCGGACCAAACGCCACACCCCACACCAAACCCCGGTGACCGGACAGCGTCACCACACACTCACCCGTCACCACATCCCACACCCGCACCGAACCGTCATGGCTGGCAGAAGCCACCCGCGACCCGTCCGGACCAAACGCCACACCCCACACCAAACCCCGGTGACCGGACAGCGTCACCACACACTCACCCGTCACCACATCCCACACCCGCACCGAACCGTCATCACCACCGGACACCACCCGCGACCCGTCCGGACCAAACGCCACACCCCGCACCGAACCCCGGTGACCGGACAGCGTCACCACACACTCACCCGTCACCACATCCCACACCCGCACCGAACCGTCATCACCACCGGACACCACCCGCGACCCGTCCGGACCAAACGCCACACCCCGCACCCAATCCCCGTGACCGGACAGCGTCACCACACACTCACCCGTCACCACATCCCACACCCGCACCGAACCGTCACCCCCGGCAGAAGCCACCCGCGACCCGTCCGGACCAAACGCCACACCCCACACCAAACCCCCGTGACCGGTCAGGGGGTGGAGTCGGGTGTGGTGCGGAGTGGCGGGTTCGGGCAGTGCGGTGCCGCAGTCGTGGTGTCGGAGTCGGTGGGTGTGCGCGTCGGCGAGGTCGGTGTCGTCCAGTCGGCACCGTCGGAGAAAGGCACCGGACAGGTCGGCGCCGCGCACGCTGGCTCGGGTCAGCGTGACATCGTGCAGGACGGCCCGCTCCAGCCGGGCGCGGTCGAGGATGGCGCCCGTCAGGTTGACGTGGTCCCAGCGGGTGTCGCGCAGGTCGGCTCCGGTCAGGGTGGCCCCGGTGAAGGCGAGCGGATCGCCTTCGGTGCCCGTGAAGTGCCAGCCGCGCAGTGCGGCGCCGGACAGGTCGCTCGCGGCGGGAAGGGGGTGCGGCAGGCCGTGTTCGCGGGCGTGCAGCAGGTAGCGCAGCCACAGTTCACTGGCCTCGGCCACGTAGGGGGCACGCCACCGGCCGAGTCGGGTCAGGAGGGCGTCGGGCTCGTCGTCGTCCAGGATCAACTGGCCGAGGAAGTCCAGCGTCTCGGCCGAGGGAACGGGCAGGCACCAGTCCTCCCGACGGTCCTCGCGCAGGGCGTCGCACAGGTACTGGGCGAGGAAGTACTCGTGGATGGAGCTGTGCGCGAAGCGGAAGTCCGGCCGGTCGGGACCGTGGTGGTCGCCGCGGGTCACGAAGGTGGCGGTGCGCAGGTCCTCTTCGAGCTGGTCGCGGGACCACGTCCGGTAGCGGCGGCGCAGGACCGGATCCTCGGCGAGCTGTTCGTCGAGCCAGTCGTCGAGTTCGGCGGCGTCCAGGCGTCGGTCGCCGCGTTTCCAGGCCCAGGCGGCGAGGCGGGCCATGAGGGTGAGTTTGTGGTCCGGGCGCAGGCGGTGCTTGCCGCGGTCACGGGCGAGCCAGTCGCGCAGGACCTGCCGGTAGATCGTGGCGGCGTGCACGGGACGTCCGTGGGCGAGGCGTTGTTCGATGAACGGGACCTGGGCGGCGACCTTGGTCAGGGTGTAGGGGCGGGTGGCCAGGTCGGACAGGTCGTGCACCGCGCGCAGCATGTCCATCACGGCCGCGGCGTCCCGGTCGGGCAGGGTCTTCGCGAGGTAGTCGCGGATCTGGTCGTCGGCCAGCGGCAGGAGCATCACCGCGTGGTAGTCCTCGGCGGTGGCCAGGTCCCGGTCGTGTTCCAGGAAGTGGCGTGACTGTTCGCGCAGGGAACGGAAGTAGTGGGTGCGGCACGAGATCAACACCTTGGTGTGCGCGCCGGCGAACGGGGCGCGCACGCCGTCGCGGGTACGGATCGGGCGCAGCTTGAGCAGTTCGTGGGTGAACGCGACGCCCTGCGCGGTGTCCAGTCGGACCAGGACCTCGTCGAGGCCGTCGACGACGAACAGCGTCGGCGTGCGCGCGGCCCGCGCGATGATCTGCTCGCCGGTGGGCAGGGGCAGGTCGCCGGGCACCCACCCGCCCTTGATGCACGCCGTGAGAATGTCGGCCAGCGCGGGGACGCCATGGTCCAGGCCGCCCAGCCGGCGCAGGTCGAAGTACAGGGTCTCGGGACCGGTCGGGTCCTCGCGCAGGCGTTCGGTGAGTTCCTGGCAGGTGATGGTCTTCCCGGTGCCGTACTCGCCCAGCAGTGCGGCCAAGGGCGCCGAATCCGGTTCGTGTGCCCAGCGGGTCAGGAACGCGACGACGTCGTCGACCGGTCGCCCGTCCGCGCTCACGGACCGCACGTCCGGGTCCATGTTCCCCAACTGGCTGAACAGCTTGTAGTAACGGTCGTCCTTGTCGTCCCTGAGCGCACGCCGGTCGGCCAGCACGATCTCGGGGAGCGGGTGCGGCACGCTCTCCGATGCCCGGCCTTCGGGGCGTGCCAGCAGCCGCTCGATCTGCGCCGCGAGGCCATTGACCCACCGGTCCACGGCCGCGGGTCCACGCAGGTCCATGAACGTTCTGCCCTCGGGGCAGTAGAAGGTGACCGGGTCGTCTTCGGGCAGTCCGGTCCTCGCGCGTTCCGGTCGCAGCGCGACCGGAACGACGTGCAGGCCCGCGGTCCGACGATGGTCGCGCACGATCGCGTCGAGGCCGGGCGCGGCCCGCCAGCTGTTGCTCAGCGCGACCACGGCCAGCTCGCCCTTCGACAGGGCCTGGCGCAATCGGGACTCCGGTTCGTCGCCTGCCACCACGTCCCGATCAGCACGCCACCACGACAGTCGCGGCCCTTCGGCGCCCACCGCCTCGATCAGCCGGTCCCACAACCGGCTTGCCGGATCGGCGTCGTCCGGTGCGTGGCACAGCACGATCCTGCGCGGTCCCAACACGGTCGCGTGCCGGTCCAGGATCAGGGCGTCGCCGACCGCTCCGCGCTCGCGCAGCGGATCGCGGGCCGGTTCGAGGTGGTGCGCCGAGAAGCCCACGGTGCGGCCACGGGCGCCCAACTTCCGGCCGCCGCGCACCTCCAGGGTCAGGTCGACCTCCTCGGCCTCGGCCACCGCGTTGACCACCTTGACCAGGCGCTCCAGCGCCTTGGTCGCCGCACCCGGCGTGCGCTCGCCGAACAGCGCCTCCAGTGCCCGCTCGACCGGCGTCTCGTGGTCGTCGCCCAACACGCCCAGCAGCGTCTCCACGGCGGCGCGGTCGGCATCGCCCATCTGCATCCGGTCCAACCGCGCCCTTGCGGCGCCGGGGGGAATCCTGCGCAGGTCCACTCTCAGGCCACCTTCCCGTCGCGGGTCAGCACCCGGTGGAACTGGTCGACCAGCGCATTCACCCACTCATCCCGCCGGGCCGCGCCACGCACCTGCTCGAAGGGCTTCCGGAACCCGTGGATCTGCTTGGCGTCCAACCCCTTCCAGTCGGTGTGGTCGCCGACCGGCCGCAAGGCCAGGGGGAACGCGTGTTTGCCGGGCACGTCCACCAGCGCGGGCAGCTCGACCCCGGTGATGTATCCGCTGCCCAGGAACGCGTTGCTCAACGCCAGCACGCCCAACTCGCTGACGGCCAACGCCTGCCTGATCCGCGTGTCCCAGTCGTCGCCGATCAGGATGGCCTCGTCGAATCGCCAGAGCCGGAACTCGTACACCCGGTCCACCGCGGTCGCCTCGTCCAGCAGCTTCCACAGTCGGTCGGCGACTTTCGCGTCCTTCTTGGCGAAACTGAGGAAAACTCGCACCACCGGTTTGTTCGATTCGCCCGTGGCGGGGTGTAAGCCAGGTCCGACCGCGTCCATGAAAACGCTCCCGATTACATAGTTGTCGGATGATGTCGTGACAACACGATGGCGCGGGAGCGTAGCGCATACGTCATCGGCGCCGCGGTCTGCGGCGGATCAGACCCAAATCCGTGGCGGTGGCGACGGCGGCCGTGCGGGAGTCCGCGCCGAGTTTGGCGTAGATGCGGGCCAGGTGGGATTTGACCGTGCCCTCGGTCAGGTGCAGGCGGGTACCGACGGCCTGGTTGGACAGGCCCTGGGCGACCAGGGTCAGGACCTCGGTCTCCCGGCGGGTCAGGGCGGTCGTGGGGTGGCGTAGCCGGTTCAGGAGGCGGTCGGCGACGGTGGGCGCCAGCGTGGTGCGGCCGGCGGCGGCGGTGCGCACGGCGGCGGCCAGGTCCTCGGGCGGGGCGTCCTTGAGCAGGTAGCCGGTGGCGCCGGCCTCTATCGCGGGCAGGGTGTCGGCGTCGGTGTCGTAGGTGGTGACGATCAGGACCCGCGGCGCGTCCGGGCGGGCGGTGATCGCGGCGGTCGCCTCGGCGCCGGTCATGCCCTTGCCGAAGCGGAGGTCCAGCAGGACCACGTCGACGTCGCCGCGCTGTGCCCGGTCGACGGCCTCTTCGGCGGTCGCCGCCTCGGCCACCACGACGAGGTCGGGTTCGGTCTCCAGGACGGCGCGCAGGCCGGCGCGCACGACCGGGTGGTCGTCGGCCAGGAGGAGGCGGATCGGCTCGGTCATGGTCGGTCGTCCAAGGGCAGGCGGGCGGACAGGGTGGTGCCGTGTCCGGGGGCGGAGTCGATCACCAGGGTGCCGCCCAGGGCGGTCGCCCGCGCGTGCATCGAGGGCAGGCCGAAGCCTCCGTGTCGGGGGTCGGGGGCGGGCAGGTGGTCGAAGCCGGTGCCGTCGTCGGCGACGTCCAGGGTGACGTGATCACCTCCGTACCCGAGGGTGACGTCGGCGGTGGTGGCCTGGGCGTGCCGGACCGTGTTGGACAGGGCGGACTGCGCGATGCGCAGGAGGGCGACCTCGTGCGTGGTCGGCAACGGGGTCGGCTCGCCGGTCACGTGCAGGCGGGTGGCGATCCGGTGTCGGGTGCCGGTGCCGACGCACAGGCGTTCCAGCGCGTCGGCCAGCGTGGTGCCGTCCAGGGCGGGCGGGGTCAGGGCGGCGACGAAGCGGCGTGCCTCCGCGAGGTTGTCCGCGGCCGTGCGCCGGGCGTGCTCCACGTGGCCGGCGGCGTCGTCGGGATTGGCGGGCAGGGCGCGTTGGGCGGCGCGCAGCAGCAGTTGGATGCTGGACAACCCCTGGGCGAGGGTGTCGTGGATCTCGTGGGCGAGGCGCTCGCGTTCGGCCAGCACGCCGGCCGTGTGCTGGGCGGTGGCGAGGTCGGCGCGGATGGCGGTGAGTTCCCCGATCAACGCGCGGCGCCGTTCGTTCTCCCGGTGCAGGGCCTGGTAGCCCCACACGACCGCGACCGCGACGACCGCACCCAGGACCGGTCCGATCGCCATGGCGATGCCGAACGACCCGGAGTGGGCGGCGAACGCGGCGATGGCGGCGAACGCGGTCGCCGCCACGGCGGTCGCGCCGACAGGGCGCGACAGGCGGTGGAGTTGGAGGAAGTACAGCGGGAACGCGACCCAGACGGCGTCGGCGGACAGCACGAGCAACCCGAGCCAGCACGCGCCGACGAGCGCGAGCCACCCCCGGGAACGGCCGATGCGCGGCACCAGCGGACCGGCCGCGCACACGCCGGCGCACACCACCGCCGCGGCGACCGTCGGCACGACGTGCGGCAGGCCGTCGACCACGGCACGTCCGGCGGTGAGCAGGAGCAGGGCCTGGAGCAGCAGGTGCGGACCCCAGGACAGGGCTCGTGCGGTCGGGGCGGTGTCCACAATGGCCCCAGCGTACGGACCGCCCGCGCGGGCGGCCTCTGTCGAAAGTGGTAATCCGGCGGACGCCTTTCGGCCCGCGAAGTGACCTCCTGCGCCCGACGCGCACGACCCCCGGAAGGGGCGACGGTGGAGCCCTCACGTTCCCCACCCGAAAAGGTCCGCCGTGTTCCTCGCCTGGAGAGACCTGAAGTTCGCCAAGGGCCGCTTCGCCCTGATGGGCGCCGTGATCGTGCTCATCACCCTGCTGGTCGGGCTGCTGTCCGGCCTCACCGCCGGGCTGGGCCGGCAGAACGTGTCCGCCATCACCGGCCTGCCGGTCGACGCGATCGCCTTCCAAGCCGGACCGGAGCCGTCCTACGCGGACTCGGCCGTCACCGAGTCGCAGTGGCGGCGGTGGGCGGCGACGCCCGGCGTCGTCTCCGCCGAACCGCTGGGCATCACCACCACCAAGGCCGAGGCCGGCGGTCGGAGCACCGCGGTCTCCGCGTTCGGCGTCCGTCCCGGCTCGGCACTGGCCCCGGCCGGCGACAAGATCGACGACGGCGGCGCGGTGCTGTCCGTCCCCGCCGCCGACGCCCTCGGTCTCGCGCCGGGGCAGGCCTTCACCCTGGCCGGGCAGCGGCTGACGGTCGCCGCGGTCGAGGGCGACGCCTCGTTCAGCCACACCCCGGTCGTGTGGATCGGGCTCGCCACTTGGCAGCGGACCACGCGGGCGGAAGCGACCGTCGTCGCCCTGGAGACCGCCGGCGCCGACCTCGAGGAAGGCGACCGGGCCGCCGGCACCCGCACGGTCTCCCTGGCCGACTCGCTGTCCGCGATCGGCTCGTACACGTCCGAGAACGGCTCGCTGCAGTTGATGCGTGGTTTCCTGTTCGCCATCTCCGCGCTGGTCATCGGCGCTTTCTTCACCGTGTGGACCATCCAGCGCAGCGGTGACATCGCGGTGCTCAAGGCCCTGGGCGCGTCCACGGCGTACCTCCTCGGGGACGCCCTGGGCCAGGCCGCCGTCCTGCTCGTCGGCGGCACCCTGGTCGGCACCGGTGCCGCCGCGGGCCTGGGCGCGTTGGCGGGCGACTCCGTGCCGTTCGTGCTCACCCCCGCCACGGCCCTGGCCCCGGCCGCCGTGACGATCCTGCTCGGCCTGCTCGGCGCGGCCCTGTCCGTCCGCCGCATCACCTCCGTCGACCCGTCGACCGCCCTGGGAAGTGCCCGATGAGCCTGGTCCTGACCGACGTCACCCTCACCTATCCCGACGGCGGGACGCGGTTGACCGCGCTCGACCGCGTCACGCTGCACGTGCCCAAGGGCACCGTCACGGCGGTGCTCGGCCCGTCCGGGTCCGGCAAGTCCAGCCTGCTGGCGGTCGCGGCCACACTCGTCACCCCGGACGCGGGCACCGTCACCGTCGACGGGGTCGAGACCACCGGTCTGAGCCGCCGCGCGCTCGCGGAGCTGCGGCGGCGCCGGATCGGCATCGTCTTCCAGCAGCCCAACCTGCTGCCGTCGCTCACCGCCGCCGAACAGCTGCGCGTCCTGTCCCGCCGCGACGGCCGTGCCCTGGAGTTGCTCGACGCCGTGGGTCTGGCGGACCAGGCGGACCGCCGGCCCCACCAGCTCTCGGGAGGTCAACGCCAACGCGTCAACATCGCCCGTGCCCTGATGGACGACCCCACCGTGCTGCTGGTCGACGAGCCCACCAGCGCCCTGGACCACGAACGCGGCGCCGCCGTCGTCGACCTGATCATCGGGCTCACCCGCCGACTGGGCACGGCCACCGTGCTGGTCACCCACGACCCCGTCCACCTGAAGGACGTCGACCGCGTGGTCGAGGTCCACGACGGACGCCTCCGCGACACGACGGTCCCGGGCTGACCGTTCCGTCCACAGTGGTCGCCGGATCACCCGTCCCGGTCACCCCCGGTCGTCCTCGGGACCGTAGTTGGCGGTCAGGGTCCGGGCGTGCTCGGGCGGAACGGTGCTGCCCCGGAAGGTCACGGGCAGGTGGAACCTCAGCGTTTCCGCCACCTCGTCGAAGGGCCCGAACCGGCGGCGCCATTCGGTGCGCGTGGTCGGGTCCGGGAAGCCGTGGTGGACGGCGATCTCCGGGTCCCGTTCGCCCCAGCAGCCCCACTTGCCGGACGGTCCCGTCACCGCGACGACTCTCGACGAGACCGCGATCGAGTCCACGAACCGGCGATCGTCGTTGTCGTCGTCCCACCCGATCGCCGCCCAGTACTCGTCCTCGTCGGCGTCGACGGACAGCGACACCGCCGGGAACGTCCCGCGGTACGGGAGGTAGCACTCATCCAAGTCCGGTCCGAGGACCAGCAACCCGACCCGCGTGTCACCGTGCCACTGGGCCATCGCGCTCAGGGCGGGCCAGAACTCCGGGTCCGCGACATCGGCGAAATCGCCGAACAGGGGGTTGCGCACGCCACCCGTGAAGACCTGGTCGGGAAACCGGGCATCGAGGTGGAACGTGGTGGCCACCCGGGAGCGGATCTCCAGGTACCCGCTCCGGTCGACGGCCTGACCGTTCTCGGTCATCGCAACTCTCCCTGCCGGTTCTCGCGATGAACTCCGCGGAACGCGGACGTACCGGCGAAGGGTATTCGCAGGCCGAGCCCGTGTCGGAGTGTTTTGTTCCGGGCCACCTTCGACCGTCGGCAGACTGGGTGGCATGACCGTGACGATCAGGCCCGCCGGCGTCGGGGACGTCGCACGGATCGCGGCCTTGCTCGGCGAACCGGGTTATCCGACCGACACGGAACAGGTCGGCGCCCACCTGGACGTCTGGCTCGCGGACGGACGGAGCGTGCTGCTCGCCGCCGAGTTCGACGGGCTCGTGTCGGGCTTGGCGGCGTTGCACGTGATGCCCTTGCTGGAACGTGACGGCTGCCTCGGCCGCCTGGCCGCGCTCGTGGTCGACGACTCCTGTCGCGGCCAAGGCGTGGGACGGCGGCTTGTGGCCGAGGTCGAACGGGAGGCACGCCGACTCGACTGTCGGCACGTGGAGATCACCAGCTCCCGTACTCGCGCCGCCGCGCACCGCTTCTACCGCGACCTCGGCTACCCGGACGTCCGCGACACCTCAGCACGCTTCCTGAAGGAGCTGGACCGACATCCCAGGTGAACTCCCCGTCGTGGCGGCGGGCGATCGCCGAGCCCGGCCCCCGGGTGGCGGCACATCACCTTCGACGAGCGGGCGGTCCCGACGGTCGGCATCCCCTCCGGCAACGCCACCGCACGGTCGGGCAGCAGGGTCCGGTCGCCGGACCAAAGCCCTGGTCCCGGAGAGCTTCGACGACTACCTGACCGACATCGGGCACGCGTTGCGGGACCCGGGTTTCGTCGAGCCGGCCAGACGCGGCGCCGAGGTCACCGGTTGCACGGCGGAGGATCCCCGGATCGCCGCCCTCGCCACCGACTTCACCCATTCGTGAGTTAACGGGTGCCGGCTCGTACGCGACGTAGTCGGCACAGCGCTGTTGTTCCGGCAAGTGTGTCTTGAGCCCGCTCCAAAGGGGGTGCCAGGGTGACGACCGCGACGGCGAGCCTTCGGACGGAAGGCCCGGAAGACGACCTGGGCGCGCTGGTGAAATGGCTGCGCGACGAAGACGGTCTGCGTGGCCGCGTAAGCCTTGCCGCTTCGTCCCCTGGCCAAGGGGAGATGGGCGCGGCACTGGACGCGGTCGTGGTCGTGTTGACCGGCGGGACCGCGTCGGTTCTCGTGCGGTCGTTGTTCGACTACCTCAAGCATCGCCGCACCACGTCGAAGGTCACTCTCCGCGTGCGTGGCGAGCACGGGCGGGAACTGGACAGTTTCTCGCCGCAGTCGCCGTGTCTAGATAGGACCGTGTCCTGGTCCGGCGGGTTTGCGTCGGACAGTCCTGAGACTCGATTGGACGGCCACGTGTCCCGTTTCCTGACGCTTCATTGTGTTGTAGATCATACCGGCGGCAGGTGTTGCGTTTAGTCGGTCAGCGACTTCGGGCGACCGATCGGCAGTGGCCCTGGATGTCGTGGAGTCGAGCTAGGTCCGGAGTACGATCGCCTGCTATCCGACGACACCTGGTGCACCGAGCCGACCGCTCCGCGTGATGACAAGTGTCTTGCGCACCGTGTTTGCAGTTGGTCCGGTGCCTGTCGCCCCAGTGATCAGCACTGTTCGCCACGCATCGCCGCCCAGCAAACAGTTCTGGCGGCGCGCCGCGGTGGTGGTGGGGTTATTCGGGATGGTGGCGGACCGGACCGACTCGGAGGTCGGGTTGCCGACGCGGATGGGCCGGATGTACCCGGATTGGGATCGACGTCGACCCCGGATCCGGTGGTGGCGCGGTCACCGGATGCTGGCGGTCGTAGGTGGCTCGGCGCCGCGGGTCGCGCAGCAGGGTGTAGGCGGCTAGGACCTCGGCCAGGCGTGCGGGGTCGGCGGGTTGGTGTTGGGCGTCGGGATGCAGGGCACGGACCAGGGCCCGGTAGGCGGTGGCGATTTCGGCGGGCGTGGCCGCGCGGGCGATGCCGAGTACCTGGTACGGATCGCGCGGTTGCGGCATGGCTCAGCCCTCTTCGCCACGGGGATCTTGTTGGGCGTCACTGGATGATCCGGGCCCTCGGCTATTCGGTGGGGGCAGGGTGTTGAGGTGGCTGAGCGCGGTGTGGATCTCGCGGGCGGCACGGTGACCGTCGTCGAGGGCGTGCCGCAGCGCGGCCAGCTCCCGGCAGGCGTGCGCGACCTGCTGAGCCGGGTTGGTGTCGTCGTCGGTGTGCAGCAGGTAGCGCTGCGGGTAGCTGCCGACCTGGGTGCCAACGTGGCGGCCAGTTCACCGAGCGCGCCGAGGAGATGGACCAGCTGCCAGGTCTCGGCACACACCGTGGTGGGACCTGGCAGCTGGTCGGATTCCCCGCGCTCGCGCACGGCGTGATCGACGGTGCGGGTGGCGGTGTCCAGCGCCGCGGTGATCGTGCTCGCCGTGGATGGCGACGATTGTGGGCGGTTGTCGCTCATCGCCACACCTCACCTGGCGCTCAGGGCCACGGTTGATCGTCGACGCGGTCGTCGGGCAGCGGTACTATCCAGCGCTGGTCGGCGACATCGGCGGGGTCGGCCTCGATGACGTCGATCGGCTCGGTGCCTGGCTCCGTGTCGAGGTCGTCGAGGACCTCGTCGTCAGGGGTATCGAGGTCGGGCTGGGCGGGGCGCAGTTGATCGGCCACGTCGTTCCACGGCTTGTCCAGGTTCATCGCGATCCTTCCCTCTCGTGCGTGGTGTCGGCCGCGGTGGCGCGTAGGTCGTCGAGTGCGGGGGCGAGCAGCAGGGCGCCGGTGGTCAGGCACCCGTGCAGCGCCCGCAGGTCAGCGAGAATCTCGGTTCTGATCTCGGGGGCGTGTCGGTCGGCGAGGATCGTGGTGTGGTCCATCACCGCGGCCACCACGCCGGCCAGGGTGGTGGTGACCGCGCGGGTTTCGGTGATCACGGCGGCTACGTCGCGCGCGTCGGGTGTTGCGGTGTGCAGGGCGGTCGCGGCATCGGCGAGCAGGCGTCGAGCGTCAGCGAGCGTGTCGGCCAGCGCACTGTGAGCCGGCGCACCGGTGGCCGGCGTCGCCCCGTCCTGGGTGTGAGTCTCGTCGAGCATCGGCCCCTCCCTCCAGCTCCACTGTCCGTCCGCCCTTCCCAGCGTGTCCGTTTGTGCTGAGCTCTGGTGGTGGTCAGCACCGGTTCCAGCCTGGCCCCGGAGAACCGGTGTTCCTCCGGGGCCGATGCGGGCTGGTCTTGGTCAGGCGTTGATCTGCTTGGTGTCGCCGCTGGCGCTGATGGCGATCTTGCGGGGCTTGGCGCGCTCGGCAACCGGGATCCGCAGCGTCAACACGCCCGTTTCGTAGTTGGCCTGGATGTGCTCGGCGTCGAGGGTCTCGCCCAGGAACAGCTGTCGGCTGAACATCCCGCGGGGCCGCTCGGCGACCTGGTACTCGGCGCCGTCCTCGTCCGGGCGGGGACGCTCGGCCTTGACGGTCAGCACGTTCTGCTCGATGTCCAGGTCGATGGTGTCCGGGTGTACGCCGGGCAGATCGAAGGCCACGACGTACTCGTCACCGGCGCGGTAGGCGTCCATCGGCATCGCCGCCGGGCCGGTCAGCGTCCCGTTGGCGCCCAAGAGCTGCTGGGTCAGCCGGTCGAGCCCACGGAACGGGTCGGTACGCATCAACATGTCACAGTCTCCTTCCACACCATCTGGTTCAGGATCGGCGGTCCCACCCGCCTCTTACTCCTGACAACGGCCCACTCAGGTTTCCTGTTCCCGACACTGCAAGATTTTCGATGGAGGCGCGGCTGGTCATTCCCCGAACAGGCCGATGCCCGCCGCAGCGCGGGGCTGTGACGGGCGGATCGGACTCAGCTGTCGAGGAAGGCGGACACTCGCTCATGTCGGAGAGGCGTACGACGGGCGATCGATGCCGACTGTGCCGGGACGTTGTCGCCTGGATTGCGTCACGAGACGCCGGGCCAGCATTCCTCGCGGGCGGTTACCGGCGAGCACCTCGGCTGACTGTCCACAGCAGACTCATTCATCTCTCGCGCCGTGCCCTCCTGCTCATCACCTCCTTGTCGGTCACTCGCTTTCTCGATCGTGCTCACTCGATGGCCCGACATGCGACACCGCAGCGATGTGGCGGAGGAGATCGCTCCCGAGCCCCTGCCCGACGAGCCATCCTCGCGAGATCACCTCGTCCCGCCCATGCCGGGGGACCGAACCTCCGGTCCGCACCACCGGGGCGACCGCGGCGATCCCGCGCAGGACGTGATGGACGGTGCGGGGGAACCTCTGGCCACTCGGCGGCGCCGAAGTTGGCGGCGATGATCGCGTCGAACTCCGCGCGCACCCATACCGGGTCAGCGCAGACCAGTTCGGCGAAGCCGCGCTGCTCGGTCTCCGGCAGCCGCGCGCATTCGGGTCCCGCAGTGCGGGGGATGCTCGTGCCGTCCATCTCGATCACTCCCAGGGTCACCGTCACCAGGTTCCTGACCGATACTTTTTTATAGCACCGACTGTAGATTGTGTCAAGTCTGTAGTGAAGATAATCTGGAGGAACTGGGCCACCCACGGTGGCCTTCCGGCAACGGAGGAGTACGACGCCTGTGGCCGCGAACAACCTCGACAACCTCGATGATCTCGACTATCCGGCGTTCACCACCGGGCAGGCCGCGGACCTGCTCGGCGCGCAGCAGGCGTTCCTGCGCAGCCTGGACACCGCCAACCTGCTGCGTCCCCAGCGCTCCGACGGCGGGCATCGCCGCTACAGCCGCCGCCAACTCCAGCTCGCCGCTCGCATCCGTACCCTGTTCGACGAGGGCCACAGCCTGGCCGCGACCGCTCGGATCATCGGGCTGGAAGACGACCTCACGGCCGCGCACGACCAGATCGCCGATTTGCGCAGTCAACTCGACAACGACACAGAACAGTGATCACCGGGCACCGCAGGATCCGGTGACGGGATCCGGTGACCCGCCAGTCCCTGCCCCGTCAGCCGCGCCCGTCGAGAGTCGGCTCGTGCCCGGCCCAGTTCGCGAGCCGGCGGATGACGTCGGTGCTCGCCGCCGCGCAGGGACGCCTGGGTGTGTCGGCGTGCTTGCCGGCGAGGACGGCGCGGACCCAGGTGGCGACGGTTTCGGGCGCAGGCAGCACATCGCCGCCCAATGGGGCGGTGATCAGCAGGTCCTCCCCGCAACCGGTTTCCACCGCGACCGCCCAGCCGCGCTCGGCGGCCCAGATCAGGGCCGCGTCCCGGTCCGGGTAGTCGGACAGCCGGTGGTCCAGCGCGATGTAGGCACTGGGCGCATCGGCCCACTCGCACCAGGCCGCTTCCGCTCCGGCACCCACTGCGCTGGCGATCCGGGCGGTGTAGTGCCGTAAGCCGTGTTCGGCCAGCTCAGGCCGAACCTCGTCGTCCGCCGAGTCGTCCGCGTGTCGGATGACAGGCATCAGGATCACGGCACGTTCCCGGTCAGCCGGACGGCCGGGACCTTCCGCTCGCCTGGGGTGAGCGGCCGGGTGTGGCAGCTGTTCAGTAGCCAGAGTCGTTGTCACTGGTGTCCTCGGTGGGGTGGGCCGTGGCCGCGATAGAGGCCACGCGCGGGGGCGGCTCTCACAGCGGGGTGGGCAGCAGGCTGATGTTCGTGTGGTGACCGGCGTTGCCGGTCACGGGCGGTGCGCCCAGCCGGATCACTCGCAGAGCCCATCGACTCCCGCGCGGCGTGCACTCCGATCAGACTGCTGACCGATCAGACTGCCGGGTGGTCCCGGCTGTCTGTCGGGACCACCCAGCATCGGACGAAGGCTGTCAGCTCGGTTCGCTGTGTCAAATACCGTTGTGGCGTTGGCGGGCTTGTTGGTGTGGCGGCCCGCGGTGTCGTGTTCACTGTGGCGAACGGCCTGACAGCACGTCCCGCGTTGTCCTGCAATGTCGTGCGATCACCGTCCTTTCCTGACTCTCCCGGATTTCGGCGTGGGCAGCGGTCCTGTGAGGCGGCGACTCGGTAGTTGTCAAGTCAAGTGAGACACGTTGTGTCTATGGGGCCGGTTGTGGTTGGTCGAGGGGTTGGTTGATCCAGGCCACCTCGGGCAGCGCGGGTGGGCGGGGTCGGCGGGCGAATCGCTCCGGGTGTCGGGCGTGGGCGCGGTCGAGAGTGGCCTGGCGTTGATCGCGGATCCGTCCGGCCGTGCCGAAGTGCACCGAGGCCGGGGTGTGCATGCCGATGCCGGAGTGGCGGTGCTCGTGGTTGTAGGCCAGGAAGAATCCTTCGCAGAACAGGCGGGCGTCGGCGAGGGAGCCGAACCGGTCGGGGAAGTCGGGCATGTACTTCAGGGTCTTGAACTGCGCTTCGGAATAGGGGTTGTCGTTCGAGGTGCGGGGGCGGGAATGCGAACGCAGGACGCCGAGGTCGGTCAGGAGTTCGGAGACCGGTTTGGACACCATGGCGCCGCCTCTGTCGGCGTGGATCGTGTGCGGTTCGGTGCCGTTGCGGGCGATGGCCTCGGCGAGGAAGTCCTTCGCCAGGACGGCGTCCTCGGCGGCGGCGACCAGCCAGCCGGTGACGTAGCGGGAGAAGATGTCCAGCACGACGTAGCACTTGTACCAGACGCCTTTGACCGGTCCTTTCAACGCGGTGATGTCCCAGGACCACACCTCGCCCGGGCCGCGGGCGGACAGCTCGGGCCGGGTCCGCGGCGGGTGGGTGGCGATCCGGCGGCGTTCGCGGACCTGGCCCTGGGCGCGGGCGATCCGGTACATCGTCGAGATCGAGCACCAGTAGCGGCCCTCGTCCAGTTCGCGCGCCCACACCTGCGGGATCGCCAGATCCCGGTAGGCCGGTGACGTCAGCACCTCCAGCACCCGGGCGCGCTCGTCGGCGTCCAGGGCCTGGGGTGGGGGTGTCCGCGCCGGCCGCGGCCCGTGCATCGGGCCTGTCGGGTTGGCGTGCCGGTAGTGCGTCGCCCGGGAGGTCCCGGTCAGCGTGCATGATTTCTTCACCGAGAGACCGGCCGCGCGCAGTTCGGTGAACGCGGTCGTCAGGATTTGCGAGGCGGCGTGTCGTCCTCCGCGCTCCCGGACAGTTCCTCCAAGAGCGCGTGTGCTTTTCCCATGATGTCCAGTGCCATTCGGGTCTTCGCGAGATCGGAGGCGAGTTTCTCGTTCTGGCGGCGCAGTCTCTCCAGTTCGATCTGTTCGGCGGATTTCCTCGCCGGTTTCGTCTGGGCGCCGGGCTCGGCGGGTTGGCCGGTCAGGCGTCCCGCGTCGCGTGCCCGGGTCCATTCGATGATGTGGGAGGAGTAGAGGCCCTCGCGTCGCAGGATCGCTCCCTTCTCCCCGGCGGGGGCGTTCTCGTACTCGGTGACCACGGCCAGTTTGTAGTCCGGGGTGAACACCCGGCGCGACGGACGCGGCGCCGGGTCGGCCTGGTCGTCGCGGGAGGGCCGGGACTGCTTGTCGGATGGCGAGGACACGGTCATCAGGATCTCCGATCCCGCCCTCGATCATGAACCCACCCTCACACAGGGTGTCTCACGTAAGTCTGACCAAGAGGGACTGGCCCCGACGCCACACCCAACCCGCGTCGTCGGCGGACTGACCGAGCCCAGGTCGCCTGCCACAGCGGCCAGCGCGACCATCCGAAGGCTGACTCGGCGGGGTCGGTCGCGGCGGCCTGGGCCTATCCCAGTTCGCCTGCACGATCGCGTCGAACTTGGCGTGTAGCAGGTCCTCGTCCGCGCACAGCAGGGCGAGGACCTGCTCCTACGGCTCTGTCGGCGCAGCCGACACCATGGCGAGCATCCCGTGATCAGCTCGGTGATTCGCGTCGCCGGGTCAGGCGTTGATCTCCTTGCGGGTGGCCTGCCCACCGCTGATCTCGATCTTGCGGGGCTTGGCCTTCTCGGCGATCGGGATCCGCAGCGTCAGCACGCCCGCGTTGTAGTCGGCGTTGATCTGGTTGGTGTCGAGGGTGTCACCGAGGAACAACTGTCGGGAGAACACGCCCAGGGGCCGTTCGGACACCTGCATCTCCACCGATTGGTCGGTCACGGTGGGCCGGCGCTCGGCCTTGACGGTGAGCACGTTGCGCTCGATGTTCAACTCGATGGCGTCGGGATCGACGCCGGGCAGATCGAAGGCGACGACGAACTCGTCGCCGGCGCGGTAGGCGTCCAGCGGCATCGCCGTGGGACGCGACCAGGTTCCGGCGACGTTGTTGAAAACTTGCTGGGTCAGCCGGTCGAGCTCGCGGAACGGGTCGGTGCGCATCAACATGATTCCTCCCTGTCGTCTCGGCTCTGGTGTCGACGCACACCACAGATCTATCATGTCGTCGGAACGATGACAAGTATCAATGTCGCCGAAAGGATGACACATTGAACGACAGTGCAGGCGGATACACCGCCGCCGAAGCACTTGCCCTGGTCCAGGGCGTGCTGGCCCGAACTCACATGGGCGCGGGAAGTCCTGGCGACTTGGTGGCGGCGCTCACGGTGCTGCGCGAGTTGCGGGAGGAGCTGGCCGGCTGGGAGCCCGAGCTGATCACTGCGGCCCGCGAGCAGAAGGTCAGCTGGGCTGCCCTGGCTCCCGCGCTCGGCGTCACCAGCCGTCAGGCCGCCGAACGTCGCTACCTGCGCCTGCGGCCCTCCGACACCGGCGAGCAGACCGGTGAGGAACGGGTACGCGCCCAGCGCGACAAACGTGCGGGTGACCGGGCGGTGGCCACCTGGGCCCGGGACAACGCCGCAGTCCTGCGTCAACTGGCAGGGCAGGTTAGCTCCGTGCAGGGTCTGTCCCGGCGCGCCCAGCGCCACGTCGACCTGGTCGGTCAGGCCCTCGCCGAGGACGACCCAGCCCGTCTGTTGCCTCCGCTGGCGGACACGCACACCCACCTGAAGGCAACACACGCCAGCTTGGCCGCCCAAGTCCGGTCCCTCACCGACCAGGCCACACAGATCCGCCACACCAGCGACATGACGCGGTCGGACTCAGCACCGGCTGCGGAGCAGCGGACCGGCAACCCCGGCTGAGCGCAGACAGCCCCGAGGACCGTCCCGGATCCAACTGCGCGGGTTGGTCGCGCTCGCCAGCGGGGCCGCAGTCTCGCGATCTCCTCATGCTGTGCGGTCTATGCGGTGACATCGCCATCCAGAACGCGGTAAGAAGCTCAACTCTTCGTCTCGTTCACCCGCTCGGCACCTGCAGAACGTCTACCTGTCAACCGCGGGGACTTCGCGGGCGATCTGCTTGCGGCGCGACCGCCCGGTCGCCGGCAGCAGCGCGGTCTGATGGGTCTGGACGATCAGGGCCAGTTGCCCCGCGCTCAACGATCCGGTCAACCCCGTCTGAGGGTCCTCCTCGGCCACGATGGCCACGGCACCGCGCCGTGGCTGCGGCTCTGCGCCCAGGGCGAGGGGCATCCGGGTCGCCACCGGATTGTCCGAATACTCGGCGGGCGTTGTATCGGCCGCGTCGGCGAGCTTTGCCCGCAGGTCGCCGTCCAGTGCGATCCCGTTGACCTCGTGCCGGTCCGGATCGACGTCGTCGGCTACCGCTGACCACAACCCGGCCTGGTAGGGCGGGACGTCTTCGTCGTCGAGGGGCTCGCATCCGCTGGCGGCGTGCCGCACGACCAGCAGCCCCTCGGGAAACACCACCACATAGACCACCGTGTCCTGCTCGGTCCCCGGCCCGGACACCGGCAGCAGCGCAGTCACAGTAGGTGACCCTACGTCGTCGCTGGTCGCGCGCCGCGTGGGTTCACTCGAACGAGTAACCCCCGTTGCGGGGATGCCGCGCCTGCCCCGATCACGCTCGTCGGTCGCGGACAGCGGCCAGGTCGTGGAGGTTTCCGGTGCTGGCTGCGGCACGCAGCCAGAGGATGTCCTCGTGCTGGGCGGCCAGCCGGGACAGCGCCAGGGTGCGGAAAGCGGTCAGGTCGTTGTTCTCCTGCTGCGTGGCTTCCAGACGCTTGGTGAGGTGGCGGACCTGCTCTTTCAGGCGGTCGATCTGGGCGTCGCGGGGGTCGGCGATGATCCCGGCGTCGCGGAGCTGGTCGCGGCGCCGCTCAAACTCTTCTTTCAGGTGCACGTAGGTGCTGTAGAGCGCGGCGCGAGTGATGCCACTGGCGTGGGCGAGGGTCTTGACGTCGCACTTGCCGCCTGCCGGGATCTCGCCACGGAGCAGCCGGTCCATGGCCGCCCGGATCGCGGCTTCCTTCTGCGCACGGGCCTGGTCGGTAAGCCGCCCCACGTCAGCATCGCTCCTCGTCGGTGCCGGCCGTCGCGGTGTCGAGGTCGGCCAAGACGTGCCGGGCTCGGGCCAGCTGTGTCTCCAGCCGTGCCTTTTCGCCCGTCTGGCCGCGGCTGAGGTTGCCCAGGAACACCGTCGTGCTCTGCACTGCCTGGTCCCACACGGGTCGGTGGCAGGGGTGGTGGGTGGCTTGGGGGCAGCGGGCCGAGTCGCACATGCCGATCAGCGGCCGGTCGGCGGTTGGTGTGCCGGCCAGCCGCAGGCATAGCGCCTTGCCGGGGTCGGTGAACCAGCAGTAGTTCGCCACGCCGAGGTGCAGCGTCTTCGCGCGTTTGGCCAGCATCCGGCGCAGCTCCTGATCGTTGAGGATGATCTTCGGCGCCGCGCGTTGCTCCTCGGTGAGCTTGCCGTCGACGGCGGCGAAGAACTCGATCAGCTCGTGTGCGTGCGGCCCGGCGGGTCGGATACCGCGCTGGTAGTTGCCGATCTCGTCCACGAGCAGGCCGAGGTTGCGTTTCTGCTCCTCCTTCCCGACTTCGACGAGGAACTTCGCCTGAGCGCCGCCGGGCCGCCCGGCGTAGCCCTCGGTGGTGACCACGCTGGTGTGCTTGAGCGCGACCTTGGCCGCCAGCAGCCCGCCTGGTCGGTACGCGAGCTCGATCGCCAGGGTGCGGCGCAGCATCCGCAACTCCTCTGGTGCCTCGGGGATCGGTGCGAGCCCGAGTCGCTGGCCCGCCGGGCCGTTCACCCATTTCCGGAACGTCCCGTAGGTGTTCTTGAACACCGTCCGGCCGAACAGCAACGTGCCGGGCTCGGCATCGGCGTCCAGCAACTGCTCGGCGAGCGCGACAGCACGATGGACCTGGCCCACGACCACCCATTCGTCAGCCTCGCCACCGTAACCACGGTGTCTGATGACCTTCCCCGCCAGCCTGTAGCGGACCAGACCGGCCGCCTTGCGCTCCGGCGCGAGCCGGCATCCCATGGCGAGCTCGAACAGTTCGCTGGAGCGCATGCCCGTCGCGGCGGCGACCACCAGCAGGCACGCCGTACGTACCACGTCGGGCAGGACGCGTGCGTGGCGCTCGGACAGTGGCAATGTCCAGGGCACCTCACCCTGGCCGTCGGCTCGCGCGACGAGCGGTCCGTCGCGGCCGTAGGGATCGTCGATCCCCACCTGGGCGACGGCCCGCTCCAAGGCGGGCCGCAGGACCGCCAGCCATTCGCCGCGGAAGTGACCGAAGGCGGCCTCGGCCGCGACGTCGCGCAGCGAGATCCCCCACAGCGGGTCGGACTCGTCGACGGCGTAGCGGGTGATCGGCTCGATGCGGGAGGGAACACGGTTGAGCGGCCGGCCCTCGGCCACCCGCTGATTGATCGCCCGCAGCAGCACGCCCCAGCCCGGATTGCGCGGCTGGGGCAGCCGGTTGATCCGTTCCCGCTCCGCCGTGACGTGGCGTGTCAGCGACACCACCTGTGGGCCAAGGGTGTCCACGATGTAGAGCGCCGCCGCCAGCATCGGCTGGAGGATGTCGGCGGGCACCGGGGGCGTGCTGTTCTCGGCCGGCGTCTTCAGCCCGGCGACCGCGACGGCCGCCTTCCCGCCGAACGGGCGGAAGCCGGCTGGGTATCGGTCGGTGGTGAACAGGTCGCGATACTGGGCGAGACCGCTGACGACTTGGGCGGCGCCGTTGACCGCGCCGCGCTTCTCGATGATCGCGCCGTCCTTGTCGTGCCCGGTGCGCCGCTCAGCGATGTAGGACTCGCAGAAGTGATCGGTGATCTGTCCCAGTTCGGTGACACCGTTGTCGGTCAGCCAGTTCAGCCAGCGGATCAGCTCGTAGTGCTTGTTGACGCACGCCGGAACCGTGCGCGCGACCCGGAACGCACTCGGCAGCTCCCGCACCGCCTCGTGGGTGGGAACCATTAGCGCTACCAGATACTCCTTGGCCAGGACCCTCCACAGTGGATTGCGGATCGCGGCGAGGTTCCAGCTTTTGTGCGACGTCGCCATGTAGGCGGCCAGGTCGGTGACCGAATTGAAGTCCCAGACATCCTGGTCGAAGTTCGGCCCCCGCGCGCCGGGTGCGACCGTGATGCCGATCGCGCGGCACAAGTCCAGGCCCGCGAAGGGGGACCGGCCGACGGGGTCGGCGCTGACGATGGGTGAGGTCATGAGGTGGTGCGTTCCTCCGGGAGCAGGGGCAGTTCAGCGTCGGTGTCGGCCACGTCGCGGGCCGCCCGCGCCAGCAGCGCCGGATCGCGGTCGCGGAAGGCGGCGAGGACGGTGTCGATGCGCTGCGCGTAGGGGCCGAACAGCACCATGAACTGCGCGGACGGCAGTTGCTGCCATTGGCGGGCGAAGAACGCCTGCATCCACAGCAGGTTCACCGCGTGCCGGGGCGTGAAGATCGCCAACGGGCAGAGCAGGCACACCCACGGCCGGGCCGGGCACGGTTTGCCGACCGGTCCGTGCAGGCCGGAGAGCTGATCGGCGCACGCCGCGACGAACACGTCTCTGTTCGCGGTGCCGACCAGTTCGGTGACCGTCGCGTTGTCCAGCCCCATCGCGCGGATCGCGTCCGGGAACCGCTGCGCGAGTTCGGTGGTGGCCTCGGTGCTCAGCACCATGGGCGGCTGGGCCTTGCGTAGCAGGTCAGCCTGACTGTTCTCGATGATCGTCTCGACCGCGTCGCGTTGTGCCGGGGTGGTCGCGGTGAGGTAGCTGTCACCCTCGATCGCGGGCGTGTGGTTGGGATCCACGGTGGATCGGCTGCTGCCGAACCAGGAATTGCGGTCCCGCAGCGAGGTGAAGGTGGTGCGGATGCGACGCCGGTCGAGCCGCAGCGGGCTGCCGTCGTCGGCGACCAGCGCGAGATTGGCCGCGGTCAACGCCTGATGGCCACGCTCCGCCCACTCCGCGACCTGCCCAGAGGTGAACGGCACGGTGACGACGTCGTCGTAGCGGCCAGGTGCGTACCGGGTCCACAGCATCGCCCGTGCGTCTGGTGCGACCAGGTTCCGGGTGGGCGACGAGTGCTCCAGCCACTGTTCCAGCAGCCGCACGGACCGCCGGTTGAGGGTCACGCTCTCCTGGGTGGTGCGGCCCTTGAGGTAGCCCAGCAGGATCGTGGCATCACCGGCCCAATCAAGGTCCTCGACACCGAGGGCCTCGATGCCGTCCGGGACGATCCCGATGTAGGTGCCCAGCAACAGGCGATACGCCAGCGCGGCGTTGGTGTCGACGAACAACGCCGCGCACGCCTTGGGCAGCAGCTCGACGCACGCCTTGCCCGCCGCGGAGCCGTGCTCCCGGCCGAACGCGGTCCACGTCACCGGACCCTGCCGGCGCAGCAGCCAGCCGAGGTTGTCGAACGACCAGCCCTGGGCACGGGGATCACGGCCACGCTCGGCTGCTGCCAGCGCCGCGCGGTGCTCGGCGAAGGTGGCGCGGATGATCGTGCGGCACGCCTGTTGCAGCCGCTGCCACTCGCCTTCGGTATAGGGCACCGAGGGGCGCTTGTCCCGGCGGCGCTGCGGGTTGAAGTGGCGCCCTGCGACCAGCGCCCGCACTTCCGGCGTGAGCACGGACGCGTCCCGGTCGAGCGCGGCGACCATGCGGCGGGTCTTGTTACTCGCGGGCGTTGCCGGCGCTCATCCAGTACTCGGCCAGCCTCGCGCGAGACAGGTCGGCGACTCCGCCGAGGTGGCCGCGATCGGCCAGCTCGGCCACGAACCGGCGGATCGCGGTGATGTACTGCTGGAGGGACTTCAGCTCGTCGATCGGTCCGTGGGGATGGGACCAGATTGGTCAGGCCGATCAGCATTTCGCGGGCCAGCCGCGGATTGCAGGTCTGCCCGATGTGGATGGTCGCCGTGGTGCGCCGTGCGGTGGACACGAACTCGATTCCCAGCGGGTCGCCGATCAGTTCTGCGGGCATCAGATGGCATCCTGGAACTCGGCATCAGCTTCGCGTTCGGCTGCGGTGATCTCCGCGAGCCCGTGCTCCTGGCCGGCCCGTTCGTAGGCGTTGCGGTAGATCCGGGTCATGTCCAGCCGACGTAGATACGCTTCTGTCGTCAGCACCGAGGAGTGACCGAGCAGGCCTCGCAACACCATCAACGGGTCCGCTTTGGACGGATACAAGGCCAGCGCGGCGTCCCCGTCGGTATCCTTGACCAGCTTGGCGGCCTGGGCGTAGTAGCCCTCGACCAGCATCTCCAGCGTCCGGATCGCAAACGTGTGCCGCAGCCGGTGCGGGTACACCATGGGGAACCGAGGTTCGAACCGGTCCCGGATGCGATCGGAGACTCGCTCGAACACCGTCGCCCACGCGGTGAACGGACCTCCGTCGCCGCGCACCGCGACCAACATCGAGCCGCCGTCCGGAGCGACCAGCCGCAGGCGTTCAGCTGGGCGCAGCGACGCCCACCGCACCCGCTTTCCGTTCACCCGGCCCGCGACTGGGTCAACCTCGGCGACCAGCAGCGGCTCACCAGCCCTCGGCGGAGGCCGCCAGGTCGATCCCTCGACCGCGAGAGGACGAGTCAGGTCGAGATAGTGGTGTACCTCAACCAACGCTCGATAGCTGATCCACGTCGTGCGGAACTTGCGGCCCTTCGTCACCCCCGACGGCACATGGAACAGGATTGGTAAGCCTGACGGTTTCGGCGGCAGCGCGGGGATCTCCGGCACGAGCAGATAGGAGAACTCCTGGCGGCGCAACCCTGTCGCGAGACCTAGCCGGCCGATCGCCGAATTGCGCGCGAGCTACCGGCCCCGGTAGCCGGTGTCCTCCTCGCCCTCCGGCGTCAACCCCGCCAACGCCTTGAGGAACAGCGCCTCGAAGTCCTCCTCCAGGTACTTGATCGTCACGTGCGCCTTGGGGCGGCGCCGGATCGCCAGGTTGATTCGGCGGTCGCGGAACTGATCGCCGTAGAGAGTCTTGGCCTGCGCGTAGGTGAACGGCTCGGCCGCGGCGTAGCCTTCGGCGACCACCCACCGGTAGAACGAGGACAAGACGCTGACGTGCCGATCCCAGGTCGTTACCTCGAACCGAGCCTCGACCGGGCCGCACGCCCGGTGCACCGCGTAGGCACCCGGCGCGTCCTTCAGCGGGCGCCGCTCGTCGAACAGACTCACCCCGAACGGGACGATGAACTCCATCCACGACCGCAGGACCCGTGCATACGACTCCCACGAGGACGGTGCCGGGCACCCGCTCGACGGCAACTCGCGCAGCCACTGATTGACGACGGTCGCCGGCCGCGGACCGGACAAGAGTGCAACGCAGTTGTTGCCGGCCGCTGCCGGTTCGAGGCCGCTATCGAGACACGGCAACTAAGCGGAGAGAAGAGTTGACGTGCGGCTCCGGCGACGACGTGGAGGCCGCGGTCGCCGCGGCCCGGGGATTCCTGGAGGCGTGATGACCAGCCTCCCCGACCGGACGCACTCCCGGGCCGTGCTCATCGGCACGAGTGATTTCAAGCGGGCCGACCACTTCCCGCCGTTGCCCGCCGTCCGCAACAACCTGTTCGACCTCATGTGCGCGCTCACCGCCGCGGACACCGGGATCCTGGGCTGGCAGCAGTGCGTGCTGGTCGACACCCCGGACACGGTGAGCAGCTTCATGGAGCGCCTGCGCAAGACCGCGCACCAGGCCGAGGACCTCCTGGTCGTCTACTACGCGGGCCACGGTGTCCGGCACGACGTCAGGGACGAGCTGTACCTGACCGTCCGCGACTCCGATCGCGACGGTCTCGCCGGTACCGCCGTGCCGTTCGACTTCGTGCGCGAGGTGTTGGCGGACAGTCCGGCACGGGTCAAGCTCCTGATCCTCGACTGCTGCTACTCCGGGACCGCTCTCGGGGCGATGTCGGCCGGCGGGATCGGTGCGCGGGACATCGCGGTCGCGGGGACGACGGTCATCACGTCGTCGGCGCCGAACCGGGTGTCACTCGCCTCCGAGGGCCATCGGAACACCGCCTTCACCTCCGAACTCATCGACATCCTCACGCGCGGAGCGTCGCTCGCCTCGGCACCGTTGACGATCAACACCCTCTACCGGTCGCTGCTCGCCGCCACAGCGAACCACGGCATTCCGGAGCCGAGGTTCAAGAGCACGGGCACGAGCGCCGACCTGTTGCTGCGCGGGGACCGACCGCCGGTCCCCGAGCCCGTCGCCGTCCCGGTCGCCGCCGCCACTCCCGCACAGGTCCCACCCGCTCCGGTCGCCAACGCCCCGATCCCCACCGCCGTCGTGCCCCCTCCCGCCCCGGTGGCGTGGCCCGAAAATCCGCGACCTCTCGAATACCGGCCGATGTCCCCGCTCTTCGCCGGCGCGGCGGTCGGACCACCGTCCGTCCCGCCGGTCCGCCCGGCCCCGTCGGCGCGGGGAGCGGCGAGCGGCGTCTCGCGGGTGGTCAGCGGACTTCTCCTGATCCCACTGTGGCTGGGGGTGATCTTCGGGGTGGCCGGCACGCTCGCCGGTGTCGTGGGTTTCCTGTTCGGCACGCCGCCCCCGGGCAAGACGACCGCCGGCGACCTCGCCGGCGGGGCCGCCTCCCTGATGATCGGCGTCTGCTGCGCGGTCCTGCTCCGGTGGCCGGTCGCACGGTGGCGGGCCGGGAGGTCACCGGTACCCGCCCGACTCGCTCTCCGTGTGGTGTTGCTCCGTCCGTTGAGCAGGATTCCCCCCGCCGTCTCCGTCATCGTGCTCGCGATGACGGCGCCGACCACCGTCGCCATGGCCGTGGGCCGGTGGACGACATCGCCCACGTCCTCGGGAAGCGCCCTGGGATCGGCTGTCTTCGGCACGGGAATCATGCTCCTGGTGTCGGTGTTGTTCGCACTGTCGATCCGCTGCCGCCGAAAACGGGCCCAGGCCGCGCAGCGGTGTCCGAAGTGGACTCTGCCCGGAAACCCGTAGCGGCACGGTCACATCCCGTGGACTGCGTATGCGCGGGTGCCTACTGTGCGGAACAGTGTTCCCTGCCTGGGGGTGTGGCGTGGCGGTGCTGTCCTACCCGTTCCCCGAGCCCGACGACCTCGGGATCGACGAGACCTACCTGCGGCTCCAGCGGGACGAACCGGTGGCGCGGGTGCGGTTGCCCTACGGGACCGAAGCCTGGCTGGTCACGCGGTACGCCGACATCAAGACCGTCATGGGTGATCCCCGGTTCGTCCGCGCGCCGGTCATGGACGCCGACCGCGACCCGCCGCGCACGATGCCCGATGTGCCGCACTTCAGCACGATCCTGAGCATGGACCCGCCCGAGCACACGCGGCTGCGGCGGATTCTCGCCAAGGCGTTCACGGCGCGGCGTACCGCCCTCCTGCGGGAACGCGCGCAGAAGATCGTGGACGACCTGCTCGACCGGATGGAAGAGCAGGGACCGCCGGCGGACCTGGTCGACGCGTTGGCGATGCCGACCGCGATCACGTTGATCAGCGAGATGCTGGGCGTGCCGGACCTCGACCGGGCGAAGTTCCGCGAGTGGTCGGACGCCGCGGTGGCCATCACGGCGTTCACGGTGCCGGAGATCCAGGCCGCGTTCGCCTCGCTGCACGGCTACCTGCGTGAACTGGTCGAGGAGAAGCGGCGCGACCCCGCCGACGACATGCTCACGACCCTGGTCACCGCGCACGACGACGAGGACCGCCTCTCCGAAGAGGAGTTGGTGTCCTTCGCCGTCACGCTGCTCATCGCGGGCCACGAGACGACCGGCAGCGAGATCGCCAACTTCACCCACCAGCTCCTCACGCACCCGGAGCGGCTCGCCGAACTGCGTGACGACCCGTCGTTGCTGCCCGCCGCGCTCGAAGAACTGTTGCGCATCACCAAGTTGTCCGGCTCGCCCGCGTTCCCCCGGTTCGCCACCGAGGACGTGGTGCTCGGCGGCGTCACGATCGCGGCGGGCGAGGCGGTGTTCGCGGACGGACTGGTCGCCAACCGCGACGACACAGTTTTCGAGAACCCGCACGTGATCGACTTCCACCGGCCGTCGAACCAGCACTTCGCGTTCGGGCACGGTGTGCACCACTGCATCGGTGCTCCGTTGGCACGTATGGAGTTGACCGTGGCCATCGGGACGTTGCTCAAGCGCTTCCCGAACCTGCGACTCGCGGACGAGGTCGTCTTCAAGAAGGGCAGGTTGGTCCGTGGGCCGCAGAGCCTGCCGGTGAGTTGGTGAACCGTGTGGTGCGTCGCGGTCGACGGGCGGACGTGCATCGGCAGCGGGATGTGCGCGGCGGTCGCGCCGGGGCACTTCCGGCTCGACGGTGCCGTGTCGGTGCCGAAGCGGACGGAACTCGAGCCGGACGACGTCGTGCTCGACGCGGCCGAGTCCTGCCCGGTGGAGGCGATCCTCGTCCGGGACGCGGACGGGACGGTGCTCGCGCCCGAGCCGTGACCCCCGCGCAGGGGCCACGGCTCGGGCCGGTCACGGCCGCAGGGTGATCAGCCGACGCTGCCACAGGTCCAGGACCCCGTCCCGGACCTCGTCGGTGACCTCGCCCAGCTCCGCGAGCGTCGACTTGCCGTCCACGGCGTTCAGCAGGTCGAAGAGGGCCGGGGACAGGGGCGCCGACGGCCCGTGGGAGTGGTCCAGGTAGATCTCGGCCGGCACGTCCTCCCCGGGACGCCAGTCCCTGCGCAGCCGGGTGTCCGGGCGGAACGCGGGCACCAGGTCGTCCACCGCGAAAGTCCGCCGCCGCACCAGGAAGTCCGCCACCACCAGGACGTCGATGTCGGTGGTCAGGAAGCACGTCAACGCGTCGTCCACCGACTGTACGATCGGCTCCGCGTTGTTGTTGAACGACGTGTTGAGCAGCACCGGCGTCCCGGTGAGGTCGCCGAACGCGGTGATCAGGCGGTGGAAGTCCGGGTTCGCGTCCCGGCTGACCACCTGCACGCGGGCGGTCCCGTCCACATGGGTCACCGCGCCCAGCTCGGCGCGGCGGTCCTCGTGGACGTGCACTACGAACGACATGAACGCGTGGTTGGCCGAGGTGGCGGTCAGGTCGAAGTAGGTCGCCGCCGCTTCCGCCGGGACGGCGGGCGCGAACGGCCGGAAGCCCTCGCGTTTCTTCACCATCGCGTTGATCCGGTCGCGGTTCTCCACCGGCCGGGCGTCGGCGAGGATGCTGCGGTTGCCCAGCGACCGGGGGCCGAACTCGGACCGCCCCCGGGCCCAGCCGACCACGGCGCCGGAGGCGAGCAGCTCGGCGGTCGCGGCGACGACGTCCGCCGGGCGTTCGACGTCGACGATCCCCTGCCACGCGAGCAGTTCCCGTTCCACGTCCGTCCCCAGGGACGGCCCGAGACTCGCACTGCGCAACGGTTCGACGCGGGTGTGCGGGGTGCCCAGGTCCCTGGCCGCGATGATCGCCGCGCCTTCCGCCGCACCCGCGTCGTGCGACGACGGGTGCACGAACACCTCCTCGAACAGGCCCGACCGCAGGATCAGGCCGTTGAGGCTGCTGTTGTGCGCGACGCCGCCGGTGAAGCACAGCCGCTGCGCACCGGTGGCACGGGCCCAGTGCGTCAGCACGTGGAGCGCGATGACCTCCAGGGTCTCCTGGAGCCCCGCGGCGAAGTCCCGGTGTTCCTGGGTGACGGGCGAGCCTGTACGGCGGGCCGGGAAGTCCAGGAACGCCGCCGCGACCGGGTTCATGTCCGGCATCGACGCGGTCAGGTCGTAGTCGCCGTCGGGCAACAGGGTGAACAAAGAGCCGAACACGTCCCGGTACCGGGCCGGGTCGCCGTAGGGGGCCAGGCCCATGACCTTGTACTCGTCGCCGAAGCCGTAGCCGACGTGGCCGATCGCGTCCTGGTAGAACAGGCCGAGCGACTTGCGCACCGGGTAGGAGCGCAGTTCGCGCAGTCCGCCCCCGCCCGCCAGGTACACCGTGGTGGAGACGTGCTCGCCGCGCCCGTCCGCGACCACGACGAGCGCGTCGGACATGCCCGAACGGGCGAACGACGACCACGCGTGGGCCTCGTGGTGCTCGGTGAAGACCAGGTGGTCGGGTGCCCAGTCGAAGTCGGCGCGCAGTCGGTCGCGGATCAGGTCCGCGCCGGTGCGCACCGGTGTGGCCGGTGCCGTGAGCTGGAACGTCCGCAGGCCCAGCTCGACCATGTCCCGGTTGAAGTAGTAGCCGACCGCGTCCACATCGGACGGTCGCGCACCGACGACGTCCAGGCACGCGCGGATCGCGCCGGTCGGGAACCGGTTGGTCTTCTTGATCCGGTTGAACCGCTCCTCCTCCACCGCCGCGACGAGTTCGCCGTCGGCGACCAGACACGCGGCGGCGTCGTGCATGTAGGCGCGGTGCAGCGCCGGGAGGAGGTCGAAGTGACCGCTGATGCCCAACGTCAACACGTCGTCTCCCGTGTCAAGAGTCCGGTCAGTACGTCCGCGGCGACCGGTGCGCCGGGACGGGAGCGCAACGTCTCCCCCACCGCCTCGGCGGCGGGTCGCAGGACGGTCGCCGAGGCCACGGCCGCTCGTAGCGCCTCCGGGGTCGGCCGGTCGACGACCACGCCCAGGCCCAGTTCGGCCGTGCGGGCGGCGACCGCGCGTTGTTCGGGGATCTGCGGCACGGTCACCAGCGGCACGCCGTGCCACAGCGACTCCAGGACCGAGTTCATGCCCGCGTGGCTGAGGAACACCGACGCGTGCCGCAACACTGCCACCTGCGGCACACGCGTGTGCACGGACACGGTGGCGGGCAACGGCCCCAACGTCCCGGGATCGAGCGACCCGACGGACATCACGACCTCCCACCCGGTGTCGGCGAACGCCTCCACGCACGTCCGGTAGAACTCGGGCCGCGCGTTGAACACCGTGCCCAGGGAGATCAGCAGCACCGGGTCGTCCGACGCGGGCGTCCACTCCTCCGCGTCCTGCCAGGACCCCAAGGACGGTCCGACGAAGTGGAACCGCGAGTCGAACGTGTCGGCGGCCAGTTGGAACGACCGGGGCAGGAAGACCACGCTCGTGGGCGCGACGTGGCCGAACATCAGGTTCGGGTTCTCCAGGAACGTGTGCCCGGCGGCGAACTCGGCCATCCGCCCGATCGCCGCGACCAGCCGGGGGTGGCCGTGGTCGAACGTCGGCGGCAGGTAGACGCTCGTCGCGGAGAACCGCTCGTTCTCGGCGAACGTGGGCACCAACGCCACCTCGGGCACGCCCAGCAGGTTGGCCAGCATCCGGCCGGTGAAGGTCACCGAGTCGTAGCACACGACGTCGGGCCGGTCGGCTTCGAAGTGCTCGGCCAGCACCGGGAACGACGCCTCGGCGTCGCCGACGAAGTGCTCCAGCGTGATCGCCAGGTCCTCGGGGGTGAACCCGCCGAGGGAGTCCATGTCGGGCGGCAGTTCCGACGGCAGCACGACCGGGGTCGCGCCCGCACGGGCGGTGCCGTCGGCGGTGGCCGGGCCGGTGGCGTAGGAGACCCGGTGTCCGCGGCGGACGAGTTCCTCGACCAGCGGCAGAGTCGGGTTGACGTGTCCGGCGGCCGGTGCGCTGACGAAGGCGAAGTGCGCCATCTCAGTCCTCCCGCAGCACGACGGGCAACGTCTTGTGCCCGTTGGTGAAGAACGACCCGAGCGGCTCCAGGTCCGCCGACGGCACGGCCAGGCGCAGGTCGGGGAAGCGGGCGAACAGGGCGCTCAGCGCGGTCACGGCCTCCATGCGGGCCAACGGCGAACCGAGGCAGAAGTGCACGCCGTGGCCGAACGCGAGGTGGTCGCGCCGCGACGGCCGGGTGAGGTCGAACTCCTCGGCGTTCGCGCCGTGCCGCGCCGGGTCGCGTCCGGCCGCGCCGAACGACACCAGGATCGCCTCGCCCTTGGCGATCCGGACCCCGTCCACGTCGACGTCCTCGACCGCGTAGCGCAGCGGCAGGTTCGGCACCGGGGCCTGCCACCGCAGCGCCTCGTCGACCACGTCGTTCCAGTCGGCCACGCCGGAGGTGACCAGGCCGAGCTGCGACGGGTGCGTGGCCAGGGCGTGGACGGCGCTGTCGAGCAGGTTGACGGTGGTCTCGAAGCCGGCGCTGATGGTCAGCAGCAGCGTGTCGAGCAGTTCCTGCTCCCCCAGCCGGTTGCCGTCGTCGTCACTGGCCGCGATCAGGTCGGAGGTCAGGTCGTCGCCCGGCTCCGCGCGCTTCTCGGCCACGAGTCCCTTGAGCAGCATGTACAGCTCGGCCGACGCGTCCCGCACCCCGGCGGGATCGGCGTCGAGGCTGAACACCGCCTCGACCAGGCGCCGTAGGTCGGCGCCGGTGCGCTCGGACAGCCCGAACAGGCCGCTGATCACCCGGATCGGGAGCTGGAAGGCGAACTCGGCGCGCAGGTCGACGGTCGTGCCGGGCGGCACGGTGCCGAGCCGGTCGACCAGCTCGGCGGTGATCGCCTCGACGTGCGGGCGGGTGGCCTCGATCCGGCGGGCGGTGAACGCCTTGGCGACGAGCTTGCGCAGCCGAGTGTGGTCGTCGCCGTACGCGGTGAACATGTTCTTCATGGCCACCCACATGATCAGCGGCCAGTCGGGCGGGATCTCGCCGTTGCGCCACGCCGGCCAGTGCCGGTTGGCGTCCTTGGACACGTTCGGGTCGAGCAGGACCTGCTTCACGGCGTCGTGGCCGGTCACCGCCCACGCGCCGATCCCGCCGGGCAGTTCGACCGGGGTGGCGGCGCCGCGTTCGCGCAGCCGCGCGGCCTCGCCGAAGATGTCGGCGCCGGCCGCGTCGATCCCGTACCGCTCGACCGCCGGGATCTCGACCGACTCCGTCACGAACGTGGTGCCGCGTCGCGGCGGCTCGGTGACCTCCAGCAGCGACGCGGTGAACCGCGAGCCCATGCCCAGGCCGATGACCATGATCGTGTCGCCGGTTCTGGTCGACGGGTGGTTGAGCAGGTGGTCGACGCCGAGCAGCTGGTCGCACGGTCCGACGTGCCCGAGTTCGCGCAGGAAGGGCCACGTCGTGCGGTCGAGGGAGATGCCCAGCGGTTCGAGCACCACGACCTGCAACTGGGCCAGGCCCAGCCCGGTGATCACGAACCGGGTGATGTCGCCGAGCGCGACTCCGGCCTCCTTGGCGGCCCGCTCGACCGCGCCGACCAGCGCCTCGCTCATCAGGGTCAGGTAGGGCGCCAGGCCCGTGACCTCGATGGGCGTGCGGTCGCGGTGGCCCTGCGGGTCCGGGATGGACGGCACGGCCAGGACTTCCATCTGGGTGGCCGACCCGTTGGCCGTGGCCAGCAGGCGGGCCCGGCCGCCGTCGCGGGTGAGCACGGCCGACGCGGCGCCGTCGGCCAGGAAGATGCCGATGGTGGGCTGCCAGCGTTCCCAGCGCGGCGGCCGGAACCGCGCGGTCGCGGTGACCAGGGTGGCGGTGGCCGACGGGTCGGCCACCAGGTGGGCGGCGGCGGCCTGGAGCGCGGCCGAGCCGCCGTTGCTGGTCGCCTCCACCTCGTAGACCAGGGCGTGGCCCAGGCCCAACACGCGCTGAAGGTGGCATGACGGCGCCATGTGGTCCTGCGAGTCCATCTGGGCGTAGGCGGCCATCGCGATGTCCGCGCCGGTGAGCCCGGACTGCTTCAACGCGCCGATCGCCGCCCGCACCGCCATGCCGTGTTCGGTGACGTCGTCGGAGTGGGTGAACGACGTGAAGTCCGACAGCGCGAGCAGCCGGCGCATGGTGTCGGTGTCCGGCACGGCCTCCGTCGCGGGGGTGCGCGGCGGCAGGTGGTGACCGGTTCCGGCGATGAACACGTCATCCCAGATCATGGACGTCCCTTTCCCTGAGTTCGGACAGCCCCGCGCCGTACCCGCGGAAGTCCGTGAGCCAACTGCTGATCGCGAGCGCGGTGGACGCCGAGTGCTGTTCGAGCACGGTGAAGTGGTCGCCGGGCACCACCACCGATTCCCGGCCCGACAGTCGGTCCGTGCTCACGTGCAGGACGGGCGCGCGGACCGGTTCCGGGTCCCACCGCCCGGCCAGGTCGAGGTAGTGGCCCATCGCGGCGAGCCGGTCGTCGTCGACGGAGTGGAGCTGGTGCGCGGGGTCGAGCACGCCGGACAGCAGCGGACCAGCGTCGTCGACGGGCGTGATCAGCACGAGCGCGGCGGGCGCCAGGCCCCGGCTCTCCAGGCGTGCGGCGACGGCACGCGCGAGCCACGCGCCCACCGACCGCCCGACGACCGCGAACTCGCCGACGACGACCCCGGCGACCGCGTCGGCCACCGCGTCGACCAGCGCGTCGGCGTCGGCGGGCAGCGGGTCCCCGGCGAAACCGGGCAGCGGCAGGGCGGTGACGTCCCGCATCGCCTCCAGGGCCGCGCCGAACCGCGCGTACTCCTCCACGCCGGTGAACGCCAACGCCGACGGCAGGCACACCAGGGCCGGTGGCACGAACCCGGTCGTGAGCTTGACCGGCGGCACGTCGAGCCGCTCGGCCGCCGGGCGCAGCCGGGCCGCCGACGCGAGCAGGCCCACGCCCTCCGCGCCGCGACCGACGTCCATCGCCGTGCGCAGCAACGTCTCCAGCGGTCCGGCCGCCCGGTTCGCGGCGCCGCCCAGGTGCCCGAAGAGGTGGTTGACCAGCTGCGCGGGCGTGGGAAAGTCGAACACCACGGTCGCCGACAGGTCCAGGCCGGTGGCCGCGTTGAGCCGGTTGCGCAGTTCGATCGCGGTCAGCGAGTCCACGCCGTGGTCGCGGAACGCCTGCTGCGGGTCGGCGGTGAGCGGCGTGGTGTGCCCGAGGACGGCCGCGCTGTGCGTGTTGACGACCTCCAGCAGCAGCGCACGCTGCTCGGGTTCGGCCAGCGCCGCGAGTCGGCCGATCAGGTCGGTCGGCACGACGGCCGGTGTGCGCCGCTTGCGTGCCGTCCGCGTCGGGGCCAGGTGGGCGGGCACGAGCACCGGCAGGCCCGCCGCCAGCCCGATGTCGAACAGCGCGAGCGCCCGGTCGGTCGCCAGCGGCTTCAGACCCGCGCGGGCCAGCCGGTCGCGGGCCGCGGCGGTGAGCGTGCCGGTGATGCCGCTCTCCTGTGCCCACTGGCCCCACGCCAGCGACACGGCGGGCAGGCCGAGGGCGTGGCGGTGGCGGGCGAGCGCGTCCAGGAACGAGTTGGCCGCCGCGTAGTTCGCCTGGCCGGGACTGCCGAGCACCCCCGCGGCACTGGAGAACAGCACGAACGCGTCCAGGTCGGACGTCAGCTCGTGCAGGTGCCAGGCCGCGTCCACCTTGGGCCGCAGCACGGCGTCCAGCCGCTCGGGACTCAGGGAGGTGATCACCGCGTCGTCCACGATCCCGGCGGTGTGCACGACGACGCGCAGGTCGTCGATGCCGGCCAGGAGTTCGGCGAGGGCATCGCGGTCGGCCACGTCGCACGCCGCCACCGTCACGGACGCGCCCAGCTCCACCAGCTCGGCTCGCAGTTCGGCGGCGCCGGGGGTGTCGGGACCACGACGGCCGACCAGGACCACGTCGCGGGTGCCGTGCCCGGTGACGAGGTGCCGCGCGACCAGGCCGCCGAGGACGCCCAGCCCGCCGGTGATCAGCGCGGTGCCGCGCGTCGGTGCGGGCGTCCCCGTCCGGGTGGACCTGGTCAGCCTGGGTACGAGGAACTCGCCGTCGCGCACCCGGATCTGCCGCTCCTCGGCGCCGAAGCCGGTCCGCGCCGCGACCGCCGGCGGCACCGTCCCGTCGTGGTCGACCAGCAGGAAGCGACCCGGGTGTTCGGCCTGCGCACTGCGCACCAGGCCCCACACGGCCGCGACCGGCGGGCTGTCCGCGTCCCGGGTGACGAAGGCCAGGCGCGTGTCGCCGGCCTCCTGGAGCAGGCCGAGCACCTGACGGGTGAGCGCGTGCGTCCGCTCCACCGGATCACCGTCGCCGGACACCTCGTGCACCACCACGGCCACGTCCGGGACCATGTCCGGGGCCTGGGTGGACGGCAGCGGCGTCCAGTCGAGCGTGAACAGCGTGTCGGGCTGCCGGGCCAGGTCGGCGGTCCCGACCGGGCGCAGCACGAGGGAGTCGACGGCGGCCACCCGGTCGCCGGCCGTGTCGGTGATCCGCACCGCGTAGGTGTCCGGCGCGGTCGGCGACAACGTCACCCGGAGCGCGGCGGCGGTGCGGGAGATCCGGGCGCCGGAGAACGAGAACGGCAGTCGCGCCAGGCTGTCGCCGACGTCGTTCCCGACGGTGATCCCGGTGAGCAGTGTCAGCGGCTGGATCGCCGCGTCGAACAGGGCCGGGTGCAGGCCGTACCCGGACGTGGTGTCGCCGGGGAAGACGACCTCGGCGTGCAGGTCGTCGCCGTGCCGCCACAGGGCGCGCAGGCCGCGGAACGTCGGACCGTAGTCGTAGCCGGCGTCGGCGAGCGTGTCGTACAGGGTCGCGATGTCCACGGCGGTCGCGCCGGTCGGCGGCCAGACGGCGGGGGTCTGTCCCGGTGGCGTGTGCTCGGCGTGCAGGAAGCCCGTGGCGTGCCGGGTCCAGTCGTCGTCGCCGACGCGGGAGTGCAGGCTCACGGGACGCTGCCCGCGCTCGTCCGGCGTGCCGACGGTGACCTGGACGTGCCTGGTGTCGTGCAGCGGCAACGGTGCTTCCAGGATCAGTTCGGCCAGCTCCGGGCAGTCGACGAGCACGCCCGCTCGAAGCGCCAGCTCGACGAACGCGGTGGCGGGCAGCAACGGCGTGGCCAGGACCGTGTGCTCGCCCAGCCACGGGTGCGCGGCCCGGGACAGCACACCGGTCAGCACCACGCCCTGACCGTCGGGGAGGGTGACCGACGCCCGCAGGAGCGGGTGGTCCAGCGCGTCGAGACCCGCGCCCGCGACGTCCGCCGGGGCACTCGGCACCAGCCAGTACCGGTCGTGCTGGAACGCGTAGGACGGCAGGTCGGCGTGGGCCGTGGGCAGGGTCCATTCGCCGCCTTGTTCCCACAGGCGACCCAAGGCGGCCGTGACGCGTTCGGGTTCGTCGTGGTCCCGGCGCATCACCCCGTCCGGCACCAGCGTCGGGTGCGGGCCGATCTCCAGGAAGCGGGTGACCCCGTTGGCCCGTGCCCACTCCACCGCGTCGGCGAACCGGACCGTCGCCCGCACCTGCCGCACCCAGTAGTCCGAAGTGGACAGATCGGTCGGCGTGCCGGTCACCGTCGACACGACCGGCACCGACGGCGCGTGGTAGGTCAGACTCCCGGCGACCCGGGCGAACTCGACCAACATCGGCTCCACCAGCGCCGAGTGGAACGCATGGCTGACCGTCAGCCGACGCGTCTCACCCCACCGCGCCGCGACCTCCAGCACGGCATCCTCGGCACCGGAGATCACCACCGAATCGGCACCGTTCACAGCGGCGAGATCGACGCCCGCTCCGAGCGTGGCGGCGACCTCGGCCTCGGTGGCGCGGATCGACACCATCGCGCCGCCCGGCGGCAACTCCTGCATCAACCGGGCACGCGCCGACACCAACGTGCACGCGTCCTCCAGACTCAACACCCCGGAGACATGCGCGGCGGCCAACTCGCCCACCGAATGACCCACCAGGTAATCAGGAGCCATCCCGAGGGATTCCACCAGCCGGTACAGCGCGACCTCGATGGCGAACAAGGTGGGCTGCGTGAACCGGGTCTGATCCAGGTCCACCTCCCACAACGACAGGTCCAGCAGTCCGCACACCTCGTCCAACGTGCGCGCGAACACCGGATACGCCTCGTACAACCGGCGTCCCATGCCGTGCCACTGCGAACCCTGACCCGAGAACACGAACGCGGTCCCGCCGGGACGGGCCTGGACGATCGGCGCGTCGGCGAGGTCGTCGGCGAGCTGGGTCTGGTCGGTCAACGCCATGCGATACGGGAACTTCGCCCTCGTGGCCAGCGCCGCGCCCGCCTCAGGCTCGTCCACGAACCCGCGCAACCGCGCAGCCTGCTCCCGCAACGCCTCCGGCGACTTCGCCGACAACAACCACGGCACGAACCCGGGAACCTCCACCGGCTCGACCTCGGGCGCCTGCTCCAGGATCACGTGCGCGTTCGTGCCACTGATCCCGAACGACGACACACCCGCCCGACGCGGCCGACCCACCTCCGGCCACCCGATCCGCTCGGTGAGCAGCCGGACGGCACCCGCTTCCCAGTCGACGTGCGGGCTCGGTTCGTCCACGTGCAGCGACTTCGGCAACACACCGTGCCGCAACGCCTCGACCATCTTGATCACACCGGCCACACCCGCGGCAGCCTGCGTATGACCGATGTTCGACTTCACCGAACCCAACCACAACGGCTCCGCACGATCCGCGCCATACGTCGCCAACAACGCCCGCGCCTCGATCGGATCACCCAACGTCGTCCCCGTACCGTGCGCCTCCACAACATCCACATCGGACGGCTCAAGACCCGCGTTCGCCAACGCCTGACGAATCACCCGCTCCTGAGACGGACCATTCGGCGCCGTCAAACCATTCGACGCACCATCCTGATTCACAGCCGAACCCGCCAACACCGCCAACACCCGATGACCACGACGACGCGCATCCGACAGCCGCTCCAACAACACCAGGCCGACGCCCTCGCCCCAACCGGTCCCGTCGGCGGCGGCGGCGAACGTCTTCGACCGCCCGTCGGCGGCCAGCCCGTGCTGCCGGGAGAACTCGACGAAGCTCGCGGGCGTGGCCATGACCGTCACGCCACCGGCCAACGCCAGATCGCACTCACCCGACCGCAACGCCTGCGCCGCCAAATGCAGCGCCACCAACGACGACGAACACGCCGTGTCCACCGACAACGCCGGACCTTCCAACCCCAGCAGGTACGACACCCGACCCGACGTCACACTCGTGGCCGTGCCGGTGGCGAGATACCCCTCGACGTCACGGGACACCTGGTCGACCCCGCCCGCGTACCCGGAGGTCCAGATGCCTGTGTAGACACCGGTTCGACTGCCGCGCAACGAGGTCGGGTCGATCCCCGCGTGCTCGAAGGTCTCCCAGGCGGTCTCCAACACCAGGCGTTGCTGCGGGTCCATCGCCAACGCCTCGCGCGGCGAGATCCCGAAGAACCCGGCGTCGAACCCGGCCACGTCGGACAGGAACCCGCCGGACCGGGTGTAGGTGGTGCCGGGTCCGCCGTCCGGGTCGTACAGCCCGGCCACGTCCCAGCCCCGGTCGGTCGGGAAGTCGCCGATCACGTCCACACCCTCCGACACCACCCGCCACAGGTCGGCCGCCGAACCGACGCCACCCGGATACCGACACCCCAGACCCACCAGGACGATCGGGTCGTCCCCCGAAGCGGACGGGGCAGCCACCGCCACCGCACGACGCGCCCCCGACAACACCTCCCGCAGGTACTCGACCAGCTTGAGCGGCGTCGGGTGGTCGAAGGTCATCGTCGCCGACAACCGGACGCCGACCGCCGCCGACAACCGGTTGCGCAGCTCCACCGACGTGAGCGAGTCGAACCCGAGGTCCTTGAACGCCAGGTCGGCGTCCACCGGATCGGTGCGCCCGAGCACGGCCGCGCCGTGCGTGGTGACCAGCTCCAGCAGCGCGACGCGCTGCTCGGCTTCGGGCAGCGCGCTCAGGTCACGCGCGGCGGTCGACACCGGCCGACGCCGGGTCAGCGCCCGCGACACCGGCCGATCGCCCAGGGCGGCCACCCGGAGTCCGGCCGCGACGAGCGTCGGGTCGGCCGAGGCGAGCGCCGCGTCGAACAGCGCCAGGCCGTGCTCGGTGGTCAGCGGCACGACGCCCGCCCGGTCCAGCCGCCGCAGGTCACCCTCGCCCAGCCCGCCGGTCAGGCCACTGGCCTGCGCCCACTGGCCCCAGGCCACGGACACCGCCGGGAGCCCCAGCCCGCGCCGGTGTTCGGCCAGGGCGTCGAGGGCGGCGTTGGCCGCCGCGTAGTTGCCCTGCCCGGCCGCGCCGAGCACCCCGGCCGCCGAGGAGAACAGCACGAAGGCGCCCAGGTCCAGGTGCCGGGTCAGCTCGTGCAGGTGCCAGGCCGCGCGGGCCTTGACGTCGAACACCCCGGCGAGCCGCTCCGGGGTCAGCGAGCCGATCACCCCGTCGTCCAGCGCGCCCGCCGCGTGCACCACGGCGGCCAGGTCGGGAATCGACCCGACCACCTCGGCCAGCGCCGCCCGGTCGGTCACGTCACAGGCGACCACGGACACGTCCGCGCCCTCGATCGACACCTCGCCGCCCCGGCGTCCGAGCAACACCAGCCGCCGGACACCGTGCCGCGCCACCAGGTGCCGGGCCACCAGCAGGCCGAGCGTGCCGGTGCCCCCGGTAATCAGGACGGTGCCGTCGAGCGGGGCCGGGACGGTCAGCACCACCTTGCCGATGTGCTCGGCACGGCTCATGTGCCGCAGTGCCCGCGAAGCACGCCGCACGTCCCACGCCGTGATGCGCGGCGCGCGCAGCTCGCCCGCCACGAGCGACCGGACGACCTCGGCCACCAGCTCGCCCAGCCGTTCCGGACCCGCCTCGGCGAGGTCGAACGCCCGGTAGCCGGGCGCTTCGCGCGGGTCGGCCTTGCCGAGGTCGACGAACCTGCCACCGGCGGACAGCAGCCGCAGCGAGGCGTCGGTGAACTCTCCCGCCAACGCGTGCAACACGACGTCGACCCGCGGGAACCGATCGGCGAACTCCAGGGTCCGCGACGACGCGATGTGGTCGTCGTCCAAACCCAGGTCCCGCAACACGTCCCACTTGCCCGGACTCGCGGTGGCGAACACCTCGGCACCGGCCCGCAGGGCGAGCTGGATCGCGGCCGTGCCGACGCCACCGGCGCCCGCGTGGACCAACACCCGCTCACCGGCCTGTAAACCACCGAGGTCGAACAGTCCGTACCAGGCGGTCAGGAACACCACGGGGACGGCGGCGGCCCGGCTGAACTCCCAGTCGTCGGGCATCGTCCTGAGCACCCGGTGGTCGGCGACCGCGACCGGTCCGAAGGCCCCCGACAGCAGACCGAGCACCCGGTCGCCGGGACGCAGGTCGGTGACCGCCGAGCCCACCTCGACGACCACACCCGCGCCCTCACTGCCCAGCGAGGCCGGGACCGGGTAGGTGCCGAGGGCGATCAGCACGTCGCGGAAGTTCACGCCCGCCGCACGCACCGAGACCCGGACCTCGTGTGGCGCCAACGGTTCCGCAGGCTGTTCGGTGAACGCCAGGTCGTCCAGGTCGCCGGAGTCGGCATGGCCGAGCGTGCCCGTGACAACCGGGTCGGCAACGGCGCGGACGAGCCTGGGCACGTAGGCCACACCGCGTCGGACGGCGATCTGGTCCTCGTCGGCGAACACCACAGGGTCGGAGCCGTCGGTGTCGACCAGCACGAGCCGGTCGGGGTGCTCGGCCTGCGCGGAGCGCACCAGGCCCCAGACGGACGCGCCGTCGAGGTCGTCGATCCGGTCTCCGGGCGCGGCGACGACCGCGCCACCGGTGTGCACGACGAGTCGGGACTCGTCCGACGCGAGAAAGTCCTGGAGCAGGGCCAAAGCCTCGTCGGCCGTGCGCGGCGTCACGACCCGTGTGGGCACGTCGCCACTGACCTGGAGACCGTCGCGCCGGACCCAGTCCAGCCGGAACAGGCCGTCGTCGGCCTGCCGCGCCAGCGGTCGGGTGGTGATGCGACCGACGGTCGCGACCGGCACACCGGACTCGTCGACGAGAGCGAGCCCGTCGCCGTGCAGCCGGACCCTGGCCACGGACGCGCCCGCGCGGTGGACCGTGATCCCGGTGAGGGAGAACGGCAGCCGCACCTCGCCCACGTCCGTGTCAGCGAGCAACGCCAACGGTTGCAGGGCCGAGTCCAGCAGCGCGGGGTGCAGGCCGTAACGGGCGGCGCCGGTCGTCTCGACCTCGGCGAACACCTCGTCGTCCGACCGCCACACCGCCCGCACGCCCTGGAACGCGGGGCCGTGGTCGTAGCCCGCGCCCGCGAGCATGTCGTAAAGCTCGCGCACGTCGACCGGACGTGCTCCGGCCGGCGGCCAAGTGGTCGGGAAAGCGGGCGCGTCGACGGGCTCGACGGCGAGCGTGCCGACGGCGTGCCGCACCCACTCCCCCGCCCGCGACCGCACCTCGACCGACCGACGACCCGTGTCGTCCGACGCACCGACGACCACCTGCGCCGGGACGGCGTCCGAGGACAGGGTCAGGGGCGCTTCGAGCACGAGTTCCTCGATCGTCGCGCAGCCGACGACACCGGCCGCGTGCGCCACCAACTCCACGAACCCGGAAGCGGGCAGCAGCACGGACCCCCGCACCGCGTGGTCGGCGAGCCACGGGTGCGTGCCCGTGGACAACGCGCCGGTCAGCACCACGCCCCCGTCGCCGGGCAGGTCCACGGCCGCGCCGAGCAACGGGTGGTCGACCGCGTCCACCCCCGCGCCGGACACGTCGCCGTGCCCGCCGGTCAGCCAGAACCGCCGGTGCTCGAACGGGTAGGTGGGCAGCCCGCTCGGCGGCGCGACCGGTCCACCCCAGTCGACGTCGACGCCGAGCACGAACAGCCGGGCGGCGGCGGCCAGGAAGTCGGCGTGCGCACCCTGGTCACGGCGCACGGTCGCGGCCGTCACGGCGTCCAGCTCGTCGAGCGCGGGCACCAGCACGGGATGCGGACTGATCTCCACGAACACGGCGGACTCCCCGGCCAGCGCACGGGCGACCGGCTCGAACAGCACGGGCTCGCGCAGGTTCCGGTACCAGTAGTCGGCGTCGAGCGCGGCGGTGTCGAGCGGTTCGCCGGTCACCGTGGAGTGGAACGGAATCCGGCCCGACGACGGCCGCAGGTCGGCGATCCCGGTGATCAGCCGGTCGCGGACGGCTTCCACGTGGGCGGAATGCGCGGCGTAGTCCACCGGCAACCGACGGGCACGAACACCGTCGCGCGCCGTGGCGGCAAGCAGCTCTCCGACGGCGTCGACATCCCCGGACACGACCACCGAGCCGGGCGCGTTGACCACGGCGACGGTCAGCCGACCGCCCCACGGCGCGAGGTAGGGCGCGGCGTCGGCGGCGGACAGGCCCAACGACACCATCCCGCCCGACCCGGCCAAGGCGACCAGGGCCTGGGAGCGCAACGCGATCACCCGTGCCGCGTCGTCGAGCGACAACGCGCCGGCGACGTGCGCGGCGGCGATCTCGCCCTGCGAGTGGCCGACGACCGCGTCCGGTTCGACGCCGACCGACCGCCACAGCGCGGCCGACGCCACCATCACCGCGAACAGCGCGGGCTGCACCACGTCGACCCGGTCGAGCGACCCGCCGTTCAACGCCTCGACCAACGACCAGTCCACGTGCGGCGCCAACGCGTCGGCGCACGCGTCGATCGCCGCCCGGAACACCTCCGACGTGGCATACAGCTCGCGGCCCATGCCGACCCACTGCGCACCTTGGCCGGGGAACACGAACACGACCCGGTCGACCACGCCCGCGACGCCGGACACGACGTCCGCGCCGAGAACCGCCGCCCGATGGGGAAATCCCGCCCTGCCGGTCAGCGCCCGACCGATGCCCGTCACGTCGGGCCGGGTCGCGGCGAACTCCCGCAGCCTTCGGACCTGGTCGTGCAGCGCGGTCTCGCTCCGCGCCGACACCAACCAGGGCACGTCGGCCGCGGGGATGTCGGCCGCGTCCGGCCCCTGTTCCAGCACGATGTGCGCGTTGGTGCCGCTGATGCCGAACGAAGACACACCCGCCCGCCGCGGTCTTCCGGTGTCCGGCCAGTCGATCCGCTCGGTGAGCAGCCGGACGTCACCGCTGTCCCAGGCCACGTGCGGACTGGGCTCGTCCACGTGCAGGGTCTTCGGCAGCACGCCGTGCCGCAACGCCTCGACCATCTTGATCACACTCGCCACCCCGGCGGCGGCCTGGGTGTGGCCGATGTTCGACTTCACCGACCCCAACCACAGGGGTTCCGCACGCTCCGCGCCGTAGGTCGCCAGCAGTGCCTGCGCTTCGATCGGGTCGCCCAGGGACGTGCCGGTGCCGTGCGCCTCCACAGCGTCCACATCGGACGGTTCCAACCGGGCGTTCGCCAACGCCTGACGGATGACCCGTTCCTGCGAAGGACCGTTCGGCGCCGTCAACCCGTTGGACGCGCCGTCCTGGTTCACCGCGCTGCCCCGCACGACCGCCAACACCCGGTGCCCGTGACGCCGGGCATCGGACAACCGCTCCAACAACACCAGACCGGCGCCCTCGCCCCACCCGGTCCCGTCGGCGGACGAGGAGAACGGCTTGCACCGGCCGTCGGCGGCCAGACCGCGCTGGCGGGAGAACTCGGTGAAGCCGACGGGCGTCGCGATCACCGTCACGCCACCGGCCAACGCGAGATCGCACTCGCCGGACCGCAGCGACTGCGCGGCCAGGTGCATGGCCACCAGGGACGACGAGCAGGCCGTGTCGATGGACACCGCCGCGCCCTCCAGCCCGAGCAGGTAGGCGACCCGGCCGGACACCACGCTCGTGGCCGCGCCCGTGCCGAAGTACCCCTCGACCTCCGCGGCCCCGCCCGTGCCGTAGCCGGAGGCCCAGCTGCCGGTGAACACGCCGGTCCGGCTGCCCCGCAACGAGGTCGGGTCGATGCCGCCGTGTTCGAACGTCTCCCAGGCCGTCTCCAGCAGGACCCGCTGCTGCGGGTCCATCGCCAACGCCTCACGGGGCGAGATCCCGAAGAAGTCGGCGTCGAACCCGGACACGTCGTCGAGGAACCCGCCCGACCGGGTGTAGCTGGTGCCCGGATGATCGGGATCGGGGTGGTAGAGCCGGTCGAGGTCCCAGCCGCGATCGGCCGGGAACGCCGACACCGCGTCCACCCCGTCCGACACCAGCCGCCAGAGATCGTCCGGCGAGCCGACCCCACCGGGCAGGCGGCAGCCCATGCCCACGATCACGATCGGGTCGTCGGCCACCGCCGCGACCACGGGCGCCGCGATCTCCCGACGGGTGCCCAGCAGCTCCAGGCGCAGGAACTCCGCGACCCGGGCCGGGGTCGGGTGGTCGAAGGTCAGCGTCGCGGGCAGCCGCAGCCCGGTGGCCGAGCCGAGCCGGTTGCGCAGCTCCACGGCGGTCAGCGAGTCGAACCCGAGGTCGCGGAACGGCAGCCGGGGGTCGACGGCGTCCGCCGAGCCGTGGCCGAGCACGATCGCGGTCTCCGCGCCGACCACGTCCAGCACGGCGGCGACCTGGTCGGCCGCCGACAGCGCACGCAGCCGGTCGGCGAGCCCGCCCCGTCGGGTCGCGCGCTTGGCCGTCGGGCGACCCGCCAACCCGCGCAGGGCCGACGGCAGCACGGACGTCCGGGCCAGGGCGCGCGGGTCCAGGGCGACGGGCACGACGGCGGCCCGGTCGGCGGCCAGGGCCGCGTCGAACAGGCCCAGCGCGTGTTCGGTGGTCAACGGCACCACGCCCGACCGCGCGAGGCGCTCCCGGTCGGCGTCGGACAGGTGTCCGGTCATGCCGCTCGACTCGGCCCAGTACCCCCAGGCCAGGGACACGGCGGGCAGGCCGAGTGACCGGCGGTGCACGGCGAGGGCGTCGAGGAAGGTGTTGGCGGCGGCGTAGTTGGCCTGGCCGGGGCTGCCCAGGACCCCCGCGGCGGACGAGAACAGCACGAACGCGGCCAGGTCGAGGTGGCGGGTCGCCTCGTGCAGGTGCCAGGCCGCCCGTGCCTTGGGCGCGAACACCCCGGCCAACCCGTCCGGGGTCAGCTCGGACACCACGGCGTCGTCCAGCACACCGGCCGCGTGCACCACGGCGGTCAGATCCGGGATCGACGCGACCAGGTCCGCGACCCGCCCACGATCCGACACGTCACAGGCCACCACCCGGACGTCCGCGTCCAGCACCGGCGCCTCGCCACCACGACGACCCACCAACACCAACCGCCGCACACCGTGCCGCGACACCAGATGCTCGGCCAGCAGCCGACCCAACGTGCCCGTGCCACCGGTGATCAACACCGTGCCGTCGAGGTCGGCCGGCAGGTCGAGGACGATCTTGCCGACGTGCCGCGCCTGGCTCATGTGCCGGAACACGTCGACCGCGTCGCGGACGCCCCGGACGTCGAGCGGCAGCGGCGTGAACACGCCGTCCGCGAAGGCACGCACGGTCTCGGCGAGGATCTCGCCGAGCCGCTCCGGCCCGGCGTCGGCGATGTCGAACGCCGTGTAGTCGACGTCCGGCAGCTCGCGGATGTCGGTCTTGCCCATCTCGACGAACCGGCCGCCGGGCGCGAGCAGACCCAGTGAGGCGTCCAGGAACTCGTCGGTCAGCGAGTTCAGCACCACGTCGACCTGAGGAAACCGTTCCGCGAACTCCAGTGTGCGCGACGAGGCGATGTGCCCGTCGTCCAAGCCCAGGCCCCGCACCACGTCCCACTTGCCCGGACTCGCGGTCGCGAACACCTCCGCGCCCAGGTGACGCGCGAGCTGGATGGCGGCCATCCCGACGCCACCGGCCCCCGAGTGGATCAGCACCCGGTCGCCGGCGCCCAGCCGGCCCAGGTCGACCAGGCCGTACCAGGCGGTCAGGAACACCACGGGCACCGCCGCCGCCCGTGCGGACGACCAGTCCTCGGGCACGGGAGCGAGCAACCGGTGGTCGGCGATCGCGATCGGCCCGAACGCGCCGGGCACCAGCCCGAACACCCGGTCGCCCGGTCGGAACCGGTCGACGTCCGGGCCGACGTCGAGCACGACGCCAGCGCCCTCGCCGCCCATCAATGCCTCGCCCGGGTACACGTTCAACGCGATGAGCACGTCGCGGAAGTTCAGCCCCGCCGCGCGTAAGGCGATCCGGACCAGGCCCGGCGCCAACGGCTCGGCCAGTTCGGGTCGCGGCACGAGCGCCAGGTCGTCGATGCTGCCCGTGCCGACGTCCTCCAACCGCCACGGCCCGTCCGGCACGGCGAGCGCGCGGTCCACCCGGACCAGTCGGGGCGCGAGCAGGACTCCGCGACGCACGGCCAGTTCCGTCTCGTCGGCGAGCGAGCCGTCCCACGAGGGATCGGCGTCGACCAGCACGAACCGGCCGGGGTGCTCGGCCTGCGCCGAGCGCACCAGCCCCCACACGGCGGCGTGGGCGGGGTCGACCGCGTCACCCGGCACGGCCGCGACCGCGCCGCGCGTCACGACCACGAGCCGGTCGGCGGCCTGGATCGCCACCAGGACCTGCTCGACGACGGCCAGGGCGGCATCGGCCGGATCCCCGGCGGGCGTCGACACGTGGTGGACGGGCAGGTCGTCGGCGTGCCCGGTCACGGGCACCCAGTCGAGGCGGAAGAGGTCGTCCGGGGCGTCGGCGAAGGCACGCACCGTCAGCGCCCCGATCGACGCGACCGGCGTGCCGTCGAGTGCGGTGACCGCCACCGAGTAGCCGTCCGCACCGCCGGACAGCCGCACCCGCAGCACCTCGGCGTCGGTGGGCCGCAGCACCACGTCCGAGAACGCGAACGGCAGCCCGGCCGGGCGGTCCAGGAGGGCGAGGGGGTGCAGGGCCGCGTCGAGTGCCGCCGGGTGCACCGCGAAGCCGCTGCCCGACACCTCGATCTCGGCGAACACGACGTCGTCCGCGCGCCAGGCCGCCGTGACGCCCTGGAACGCCGGTCCGTACTCGTAGCCGTGGGCGGCGAACGTGTCGTAGAGGTCGGTCACGTCGAGAGGTTCGGCGTCCGGCGGCAGTCCTTCGAAGTCCACAGTGGACTCGGCAACGCCGATCGTGCCGGTGGCGTGGCGGACCCAGCGGTCGGTGTGGGAGTGCACGGCGACGGCCCGACGGCCGGTCTCGTCAGGCGGGCCGACCACCACGCGCAGCCGAACGGCCTCTTCGCCGAGCACGAGCGGTGTTTCGAGGACCAGTTCGTGCACGGCGTCCACGCCGACCACGGTCGCCGCGTACGCCGCGAGGTCGAGGAAAACGGTGCCGGGCAGCAGCACCGAGCCGCGCACGGCATGGTCCGCGAGCCACGGATGGGTGGACAGGGACACCGTGCCGGACAACGCCGCGCCGCCGTCGGGCAGGTCGACGGCCGTGGTGACCAACGGGTGCCCACCGGTCGTGACGGTGCCCGGCCGCAGCCAGAACGGCCGCCGCCGGAACGGGTAGGCCGGGAGTGCCGCCGGGGTGACGCCGGACGGGAGCAGCCAGTCGACCTCGACGCCCCGGACGTGCAGGCGGGCCAGGGCGGCCCGGAACTCCCGGGGCCGGTCGCGTCGCAGCGTGCCGGTGACCAGGACGTCGCGCTCGGCGGTCGCCTCGATCGCCGACACCAGCACGGGATGCGGGCCGACCTCGACGAACACGCCGTGGCCCGCGTCGACCAGGCCGCGCGTGGCGAGGTCGAACAGCACCGGTTCACGCAGGTTCCGGTACCAGTGGTCGGCGTCGAGCTGCTCGGCCCACTCGCCCGTGACGGTCGAGAACAGCGGGATCACGGCCGGCCTGGGCGTCACACCGGCGAGGTCGACCCGCAACCGGTCGCGCAACGCCTCGACCTCGACGGAGTGCGCCGCATAGTCGACCGGGAGCGTGCGGGCCCGGATGTCGTCGGCCGCGCACTCCGCCAGCAGCCCGGCCAGGTCGGCGGCACCGCCGGAGACCACGACCGAGCCGGGTCCGTTGACCACGGCGACGGTGAGCCGCCCGTTCCAGCGGGCCAGGTACTCGGCGGCGTCGACAGCCGAGAGCGCCAAGGACACCATGCCGCCCTGTCCGGCGAGGGACACCAGGGCCTTGGCACGCCGGGCGACGATCAGCGCGGCGTCGTCCAGCGACAGGATGCCCGCGACGTGCGCGGCGGCGATCTCGCCCTGCGAGTGGCCGACGACCGCGTCCGGCACCACGCCGTGCGCCCGCCACAACCCCGCCAGCGCCACCATCATCGCGAACAGCGCGGGCTGGACCACGTCGACGCGGTCGAGCGGGCCGTCGCGCAGGACGTCGACCAGCGACCAGTCCACGTGGGGCGCCAACGCGGCGGCGCAGGCGTCGACGTGCTCGCGGAACACCTCCGACGTCGCATACAGCTCACGGCCCATGCCGACCCACTGCGCACCCTGGCCGGGGAAGACGAAGACGGTGCGGCCCGGCACATCGACACGTCCGGTGACGAGGTCCGGTGCGCCCCGACCGGCGGCCAGCTCCGCGAGCCCGGCCCGGTGGTCGGCGAGGACCACGGCGCGGTGCTCGAAGGGCGTGCGGCGGGCCAGTGCCACGCCGATGGCCGTGTCGGACGCGTCCACCGCGCCGAGTCGCGCCGCGTGGGCTTCGAGGGCCTCGCGGGTGCGCGCCGACAACACCCACGGCACCCATGAGTCCACCGTGGACTCGACTTCGTCCGGGACCTGTTCGAGGATGAGGTGGGCGTTGGTGCCGCTGATGCCGAAGGACGACACGGCCGCGCGGCGGGGCCGGTCGACGGCGGGCCACGGCTCCGCTTCGGAGACCAGCCGGACCTGTCCCGCCGTCCAGTCCACGTGCGAGGTGGGCCGATCCACGTTCAAGGTGGCCGGGAGCAGGCCGTGCCGCAGGGCCAGCACGGACTTGATCACGCCCGCGACGCCCGCCGCGGCCTGGGTGTGCCCGATGTTGGACTTGACCGAGCCCAGCCGCAACGGCTCGGTGCGCGCCTGGCCGTAGGTCGCCAGCAGGGCCTGCGCCTCGATCGGGTCGCCGAGCGTGGTGCCGGTGCCGTGCGCCTCGACGTAGTCCACGTCGGCCGGCTCCAGGCCCGCGAACGACAGCGCCCGCCGGATCACCCGTTCCTGCGCCGGACCGTTGGGCGCGGCCAGACCGTTGGACGCGCCGTCCTGGTTCACGGCGGTCGACCGCACCACCGCGAGCACCCGGTGACCGTTGCGGCGCGCGTCGGAAAGCCGTTCCAGCAGCAGGAGTCCGGCGCCCTCGCCCCAGCTCGTGCCGTCGGCCGCGTCCGCGAAGGGCTTGACCCGCCCGTCCGGGGCCAGCCCGCGCTGCCGGGCGAACTCCACGAACCCGGCGGGCGTGGCCATGACCGTGACGCCGCCGGCCAGCGCGAGCGTGCACTCCCCCGCGCGCAGGGCCTGCGCCGCGAGGTGGATCGCCACCAGCGACGACGAACACGCCGTGTCGACCGACACCGCCGCGCCCTCCAGGCCGAGCAGGTAGGACACCCGGCCTGAGGTGGCGCTGGTCGCGATGCCGGTGGCCAGGAAGCCCTCCAGGTCCGGCGGCGGCTGGGCGGCGTAGCCCGACGACCAGACCCCGGTGAACACGGCGGTCCGGCTGCCGCGCAGGGAGTTCGGGTCGATCCCGGCGTGCTCGAACGTCTCCCACGCCGTCTCCAGCAGGACCCGCTGCTGCGGATCCATCGCCAACGCCTCACGCGGCGAGATCCCGAAGAACCCCGCGTCGAACCCGGCGCCGTCGGCGAGGAAGCCGCCCGAGCGGGCGTAGGTGGTGCCGGGCCGGTCGGGGTCCGGGTCGTAGGTCACGTCCCAGCCGCGATCGGTCGGGAACGGCCCGATCGCGTCGCTCCCCTCCGACACCAGCCGCCACAGGTCGTCCGGCGACTCGACCCCGCCGGGGTAACGACACCCCATGCCGACGATCGCGATCGGCTCGCGGGCGGCCTCCTCCACCTCGTCCAGGCGTCGGCCCAGCACCCGCAGGTCCGCCGTGGCCCGCTTGAGGTAACCGCGGAGCTTGTCTTCGTCGGCCATGACGGCTACTCCCCCACGCTGTGGTGCTCGCCGGAGCGGATGACCCGGGTCCTGCGGTGCTCGTCGTCGAGAATCCCGAACAGCTCGCTGTCGGTCGCGGCGTCCAGGTCGTCGGCGTCCTCGTGGTGCCGGGCCGTCCACGACGCCAGCAGCGCCTCCAGCCGGGCCGCGATCTCCCGGTGGTCGACGTCCACCGTGTTGTCCAAAGTGGACTTCAGGCGGTCCAGCTCGGCCAGCACCGGGTCCGGCGCGGCGAGCCGGGATCGCAGGTGGTCGGCGAGCCGCGCGGGCGTCGGGTGGTCGAAGGTGATCGTGGCCGGCAGCCGCGTCCCGGTGTCGACGTCGAGCCGGTTGCGCAGCTCGACGGCGGTCAACGAGTCGAAGCCGAGGTCCTTGAACGGTCGGTGCGGGTCGATCGCCGCCGTGGAAGCGTGTCCGAGCACGTGGGCGACCGCGCGCAGGACCAGGGTGTCCACGTCGGCCGTCGGATCGACGGCCTCGCGGGGACGCGGTCGCACCAGCGCGCGCAGCAACGCGGGCGGGTCGCCCGCCCGGCGCAGGGCCGGCAGGTCGAGCCGCACCGGCACGAGCGCCGGTTCCCCGGCGGTGAGAGCCGCGTCGAACAGGTCCAACGCGTCGTCGGTCGACAGGGGCAACACCCCGGCCTGCGCGATCCGCCGCCGGTCGGCGTCGGTGAGCCCGCTCGTCATGCCGCTGTCCCGCTCCCACTGACCCCACGCCAGCGACACGGCCGGGAGCCCGCGGGCGTGCCGGTGGGTCGCCAACGCGTCGAGGAAGGCGTTCGCGGCGGCGTAGTTGGCCTGGCCCGCACCGCCCAGCACACCCGCAGCCGAGGAGAAGAGCACGAACGCGTCCAGATCGGCGGTCAGCTCGTGCAGGTGCCACGCCGCATCGGCCTTGGGACCCCACACCCGGGCGAACCGGTCGGCGTCCAACGCGGGGACCACGGCGTCGTCGAGCACACCCGCAGCGTGGACCACGGCGGTCACCGGGTGGTCCGCGAGCAGTCGGGCCACGGCGTCGCGGTCCGCCACGTCACAGGCGACGACCGTGACCTCGGCGTCGAGTTCCGCCACCAGCTCGCGCACACCCGGCGCGTCCGGGCCACGCCGCCCGACCAGCAGCAGCCGGGTGACGCCGTGCCGGGCCACGAGGTGCCGGGCGACCTCCCTGCCGAGCACGCCCGTGCCGCCGGTGACGAGCACGGTCCCGCCGGGGCGCAGGGTGGACGGCAAGGGCTCGTAGCCGGTGCGTTCCAGCCGGGGCACGTGCGCCTTGCCGGCCCTGATGGCAAGTTGCGGCTCGTCGCCCACGTCGGGCAGCTCGTCCGTGTCGGTGTCGATCAGCACGAAACGCCCGGGGTTCTCCGTGGCGGCGGCGCGGACCAGGCCCCACACGGCGGTGGCCCGCGGCTCGGGCACGTCCTCGCCCCGCACCGACACCGCGTGCCGGGTGACCACGGTCAGGCGAGCGTCGGGGTCGTCGGCGCGCTCGACCTCGGCGAGGAACTCCCGCACCACGTGCAGCGTGGCGACCGGGTCGGTGGCGTGGTGGACCCGCTCGGCGGGCGCACCGACCGGCAGGTCCGCCTCCGGCCAGACCACCCGGTAGAGGTCCTGTCGGCCGCGGGCCGACGACGGTGCGCGCAGGGTCACGGCGCGGATGGCCGCGATCGGTTCGCCCGCCGGGCCGGCGAGGTCGACGCGGTAGGTGTCCGGACCGGTGGCCGCCAGCCGGACCCGGGCCGTCGCGCGGCCGGTCGCCCAGACCTCCATGCCGGTGAACGAGAACGGCATCTTCGCGGTGCCGTCGGCGATCGTGACGAGCTGGAGCGCGGCGTCCAGCAGGGCGGGGTGGACCGCGAACCGGCCGCCGTCGCCGGGCAGCGCGATGTCGGCGTAGAGGTCGTCGCCCGCGCGCCGCACCGCGTGCACACCCTGGAACGTCGGGCCGTACTCGAACCCGGAATCGGCGGCGGTGTCGTAGAAGCCGGTCACCTCCACCGGTTCGGTGGCGGGCTCGTGCCAGGGTTCCGGCCGTGATCCGGCACCCAGCGTGCCGGTCGCGTGCCGGGTCCAGTCCTCGCGGTCGCGGGAGTGCACGGCGATCGTCCGCCGTCCGGTGTCATCGGGTGGACCGACTGTGACGCGCACGTCGACCGGGCCGGTGATCGTCAGCGGTGCCTCCACCACCAGCTCCTCGACCGACGGGCAGCCGACCTGGCGACCCGCGCGGACCGCCAGTTCCACGAACGCGGACCCCGGCAGCAGCGCGGCACCCAGGACGACGTGCTCCGCGAGCCACGGTTGCGTAGCCGGGGAGAGCTGCCCGGTCAGCACCACGGTCTCGTCCGGCAGTTCGACCACCGCGCCCAGCAGCGGGTGGTCGACCGTGCCCAGACCCGCGCCCGTGACGTCCGCCGAGGTCGTGGGCAGCAGCCAGAACCGGTCGCGTTCGAAGGGGTACGTGGGCAGGTCGGCGTGGGCTTTGGGCAGGGTCCATTCGCCGCCTTGTTCCCACAGGCGGCCCAGTGCGGAGAGAACGCGTTCGGGTTCGTCGTGGTCCCGGCGCATGACCCCGTCCGGCACCAGCGTCGGGTGCGGGCCGATCTCCAGGAAGCGGGTGACCCCGTTGGCCCGTGCCCACTCCACGGCGTCGGCGAACCGGACCGTCGCCCGCACCTGCCGCACCCAGTAGTCCGAAGTGGACAGATCGGTCGGCGTGCCGGTCACCGTCGACACGACCGGCACCGACGGCGCGTGGTAGGTCAGACTCCCGGCGACCCGGGCGAACTCGACCAACATCGGCTCCACCAGCGCCGAGTGGAACGCGTGACTCACCACGAGTCGGCGAGACTCCCATCGTCCCGCGACCTCCAGCACGGCATCCTCGACACCGGAGATCACCACCGACTCCGGCCCGTTGACCGCGGCGATCGACACGCCCTCGGGCAACGTCGGCGCGACGTCGGCTTCAGCGGCCCGGATCGACACCATCGCCCCACCCGGTGGCAGGTCCTGCATCAGCCGGGCACGCGCCGACACCAGCGTGCACGCGTCCTCCAGGCTCAACACCCCGGCGACATGCGCGGCGGCCAACTCGCCCACCGAATGACCCACCAGGTAGTCGGGGGTGATCCCGAGCGACTCGACCAACCGGTACAGCGCCACCTCGACCGCGAACAACGCGGGCTGCGTGAACCGGGTCTGATCCAGGTCGACTTCGTGCAGGGCCAGTCCGAGGGCCTCGCACACCTCGTCCACCGTGCGCGCGAACACCGGATAGGCGTCATACAACCGCCGACCCATGCCGTGCCACTGCGAACCCTGGCCCGAGAACACGAACGCGACCTTCCCGGCCTCGGCCGGGACGAGGGGCACATCGCCGTGGGCGAGCGCTTCGAGGTCGGCCGAGAGGTTGGCCCGGTCGGTCAACGCGGCGCGATACGGGAACCTCGCCCGGCCGGTCAAAGCCGCACCCGCCGTAGGCTCGTCCACGAACCCGCGCAACCGCGCAGCCTGCTCCCGCAACGCCTCCGGTGACTTCGCCGACAACAACCACGGCACGAACCCGGGAACCTCCACCGGCTCGACCTCGGGCGCCTGTTCGAGGATCACGTGTGCGTTCGTGCCACTGATCCCGAACGACGACACACCCGCCCGACGGGGACGACCCGCCGCAGGCCACGGCGCGGCGTCCTCCAGAAGCCGGACCGAGCCTGCCGACCAATCGACGTGCGGGCTCGGCTCGTCCACGTGCAAAGTCTTCGGCAACACCCCGTGCCGCAACGCCAACACCATCTTGATCACACCGGCCACACCCGCAGCCGCCTGCGTATGACCGATGTTCGACTTCACCGAACCCAACCACAACGGCTCCGCACGATCCGCGCCATACGTCGCCAACAACGCCCGCGCCTCGATCGGATCACCCAACGTCGTCCCCGTACCGTGCGCCTCCACAACATCCACATCGGACGGCTCAAGACCGGCATTCGCCAACGCCTGACGAATCACCCGCTCCTGAGACGGACCATTCGGCGCCGTCAAACCATTCGACGCACCATCCTGGTTCACCGCCGAACCCGCCAACACCGCCAACACCCGATGACCACGACGACGCGCATCCGACAGCCGCTCCAACAACACCAGACCCGCGCCCTCGGACCAGCTCGTGCCGTCGGCTCCGGCGGCGAACGACTTGATCCGACCGTCCGACGCCAAGCCGCGCTGCCGCGAGAACTCCACGAACCCCGACGGCGTGGCCATGATCGTGACGCCACCGGCCAACGCCAGATCGCACTCACCCGACCGCAACGCCTGCGCCGCCAAATGCAGCGCCACCAACGACGACGAACACGCCGTGTCCACCGACAACGCCGGACCTTCCAACCCCAGCAGGTACGACACCCGACCCGACGTCACACTCGTCGCGACCCCGGTCGACAGGTAGCCTTCCAGATCGGGCGGCTGGACCCCGGCGCCATACCCGGACGACCAGATCCCGGTGAACACCCCGGTCCGACTGCCGCGCAACGAGGTCGGATCGATCCCGGCATGCTCGAACGTCTCCCACGCCGTCTCCAACAACACCCGCTGCTGCGGATCCATCGCCAACGCCTCACGCGGCGAGATCCCGAAGAACCCGGCGTCGAAGGCCGCCGCCTCGTGCAGGAACCCGCCCGATCGCACGTAGCTGGTGCCGGACGTGCCCGTCGGGTCGAAAAGCCGGTCGAGGTCCCAGCCCCGGTCGGTCGGGAAGTCGCCGATCGCGTCCACACCCTCCGACACCACCCGCCACAGGTCCGCGGCCGAACCGACGCCACCCGGATACCGACACCCCAGACCCACCAACACGATCGGGTCGTCTCCGGAAGCCACCGCCACCGGAACCACCGCCGCCCGGCCCTTCCCCGACAACACCTCCCGCAGGTGCTCGGCCAACCTGTCCGGCGTCGGGTGGTCGAAGGTCACCGTCGCGGACAGTTTCACGCCCAACGCCCCGGCCAGCCTGTTGCGCAACTCCACCGCCGTGAGCGAGTCGAACCCGAGGTCCTTGAACGCCCGGTCGGTCGCGACTCCGTCGGACCTGCCCAGCACCGCGGCGGTGTGCGTGTCGACCAGGTCGACCAGCACGGCCCGCTGCTCGTCCGAGGGCAGCGACGCCAGCCGGTGCGCCAGGCCCGGCTCGGCGGTGCGTCGGGTCCGCCTCGTCAGGCCGCGCAGCGCCGACGCGGTCAGGTCGAGCCGCGCGGGCACCAGCGCGGGCGTGCCGTCGGCAAGGGCCGCGTCGAACAACGCGAGCGCGTGCTCCGTCGACAGCGGCACGATCCCGGACCGCTCCAGCCGCCGCTGGTCGACCTCGGACAGGGCGGCCGTCAGCCCGCTGGTCTGCGCCCACTGCCCCCACGCCAACGACACCGCCGACAGTCCCGACGCATGCCGGTGCGCGGCGAGGGCGTCCAGGAAGGCGTTGGCGGCGGCGTAGTTGGCCTGCCCCGGACCGCCGAGCACACCGGCCGCCGACGAGAACAGCACGAACGCGCGCACGTCGCCGACCAGCTCGTGCAGGTGCCAGGCAGCGTCCACCTTCGGCCGCAGCACGTCGTGCAGGCGGTCCGGCGTCAACGACGCCACCACACCGTCGTCCAGCACGCCCGCCGCGTGCACCACGGCGGCCAGGTCGGGAATCGACCCGACCACCTCGGCCAGCGCCGCCCGGTCGGTCACGTCACAGGCGACCACGGACACGTCCGCGCCCTCGATCACCACATCGCCGCCCCGACGGCCGAGCAACACCAGCCGCCGGACACCGTGCCGCGCCACCAGGTGCCGGGCCACCAGCAGGCCGAGCGTGCCCGTGCCGCCGGTGATCAACGCGGTCCCGCCGAGGTCGACCGGACCCGCGTGCGGCGTCACGCGGTCCAGCCGGGCCGCGAACACCCGATCGCCCCGCACCGCCACCTGGAACTCGTCGGCGGGTGCCTGGACGTCGCCGTCGTGGTCGACGTCCACGAGCGTGAACCGGCCGGGATGCTCGGTCTCGGCCGCCCGCACCAGTCCCCACGCGGTCGACGCGGCGGGGTCGATCACGTCGTCGGGGCCGACGGCCACCGCGCCGCGCGTGACGATCGCGAGCTTCCCCTCGTCCTGTGCGCGCAGGAAGTCCTGGACGACGGCCAGGGTCTCGGCGGCCACGGCGTGCGCGGCCCGGACCGGATCGGTCTCGGCGGTGGTCACGCGGTGCACGGCGGCCGGTGTCCACGACGGCGTGACGGGAACCCAGTCGAGCCGGAACAGCCGCCGGTCGCGGGCGTGGAAGTCCGCCGTCATCGGTCGCACGGTCAGCGCGTCCACCACGGCCACGGGATCACCGCTGTCGGTCGCGAGCAGCACGCGGAAGGCGTCGCCGGCCGGGGTGAGCCGCACCCGGACCGCCGACACACCCTCCGTCACCACGGCCACCCCGGCGAACGAGAACGGCACCGAACCGGCCGCGACCAGGGTGAGCGGCTGCAACGCCGCGTCGAGCAGCGCGGGGTGCAGGCCGAACCCGTCGCGGTGGTCGAGGGCGACCTCGGCGAACAGCTCGCCCCCGCGTCGCCACACCGCCCGGACCCCTTGGAACGCCGGGCCGTACTCGTAGCCCCGGGCGGCCAGGTCGTCGTAGAAGTCGCCGAGATCCACGGGTTCCGCGTCCGTCGGCCACTCCAGCCGGCCCGGAGTCGGTGCGTCCACGCCCAGTGAACCGACGGCGTGCCGCACCCAGGCGCCGTCGACCTGGGAGTGGATCGTGACCGCGTTCGCGGCGTCGACCACGACCTGGACCGGAACGGCACCCTCGGGCGGGAGGACCAGCGGGGTTTCCAGCAGCAGCTCGTCCAGGACGGGCCGACCGACCTGGCGGCCCGCGCGCAGCGCCAACTCGACCAGGCCGGTGCCGGGCACCAGCACCGAGCCGTGGATGGCGTGATCGGCCAGCCACGGGTGGGTCGCGAGGGACAACCGCCCGGTGAGGACGGCACCCTGCCCGTCGGCGAGGTCCACGGCCGCGCCGAGCAGCGGATGACCCGCCGAGTCCAGGCCCGCCGCGCTCACGTCGGCCGAACCCTCCCCGACCATCCAGTACCGCCGACGCTGGAAGGCGTAGGTGGGGACGTCCGCGTGTCCCGCCTCGGCGGGCGTCCAGTCGACGTCCACACCCGCGACGAACACGCGGGCCAACGCGGAGGCGAAGTCGGCGTCGTCCCGGCGAAGCGTGCCCGTGGCGACGGTCGCGTCCAGCGTGGGCACCAGCACCGGGTGCGGGCTGACCTCGATGAACACGTCGTGCCCGGACGCCGTGAGTTCTTCGACCGCCCGATCGAAACGCACGGGTTCGCGCAGGTTCCGGTACCAGTAGTCGGCGTCCACCGTGCCGACCAGCCCCTCGGTGACCGTGGAGTGGAACGGAATCCGCGCGGGCAACGGCGTAATGTCCGCCAGGTCCGCCAGCAACCGATCCCGAACCGCCTCCACCTGCACCGAATGCGCCGCGTAGTCCACCGGCAGCACCCGGACCCGCACGCCTTCGGCCTCGCCCGCGGCCACCAACTCGGCCAACGCGCCGGGCTCTCCGGACACCACGACGGAATCCCGCGAGTTCACCACAGCGACCGAGATCCGGTCACCCCACCGCGTCAACAACTCCGCGTCGGCAGGCAGGCCCACCGACACCATGCCGCCCAGACCCGACAGTGAGACCAAAGCTTTGCTGCGCAATGCGACCACGCGCGCCGCGTCCGCCAACGACAACGCACCCGCCACGTACGCCGCCGCGATCTCACCCTGCGAATGCCCCACCACTGCATCCGGCTCGACACCACGCGAACGCCACAAGGCCGCCAACCCGACCATCATCGCGAACAACGCGGGCTGCACCACATCGACCCGCTCCAACGACCCGCCGTCCAGCACTTCCACCAACGACCAGTCCACGTGTGGCGCCAACGTCTCCGCACACGCATCGATCGCCTCACGGAACACCGGCTCGGCCGCGTACAACTCCCGGCCCATCCCGACCCACTGCGCACCCTGACCCGGGAACACGAACACCCTGCGGCCCAACGACAAAGCCGTCCCGGCCACCAACCCCGGATGTTCACGCCCCTCGGCCAGGGCGTCCAGGGCCGCTCGTTCCACCACCACCGCACGGTGATCGAAACGCGACCGGCCGGCCAACGCCCGTGCCACCGCGGCACCGGAGTAAGGCGCGAGCCGCCGCGCCTGGTCACGCACGGCCTGCTCGGACTTGGCACTGATCACCCACGGCGCGTGGCCGGTGTCGGCGACGGTCTCGGCGGCGGGCGCCTGCTCGATGATCACATGCGCGTTGGTGCCGCTGACCCCGAACGACGACACCCCGGCCCGGCGCGGACGGCCGACCTCGGGCCACACCACCTCATCGGCCAACAGCCGGACGTTCCCGGTCGACCAATCCACGTACGCGGTCGGCTCGTCCACGTGCAACGTCTTCGGCAACCGCCCGTGCCGCAACGCCAACACCATCTTGATCACACCGGCCACACCCGCGGCCGCCTGCGTATGACCGATGTTCGACTTCACCGAACCCAACCACAACGGCTCCGCACGATCCGCGCCATACGTCGCCAACAACGCCCGCGCCTCGATCGGATCACCCAACGTCGTGCCCGTGCCGTGCGCCTCCACAACATCCACATCGGACGGTTCCAACCGGGCATTCGCCAACGCCTGACGAATCACCCGCTCCTGCGAAGGACCATTCGGCGCAGTCAACCCGTTCGACGCGCCGTCCTGGTTCACCGCACTGCCCCGCACGACCGCCAACACCCGATGACCGTTCCGCTCGGCATCGGACAACCGCTCCAACAACACCAGGCCCGCGCCCTCGGCCCACCCGGTGCCGTCGGCCGCCGCCGCGAACGGCTTGCACCGGCCGTCGGCGGACAGACCGCGCTGGCGGGAGAACTCGGTGAACCCCAACGGGTTCACGATGACCGTCACGCCGCCCGCCAACGCCAGGTCACACTCGCCCGACCGCAACGCCTGCGCCGCCAGGTGCAGCGCCACCAACGACGACGAACACGCGGAGTCCACCGACAGCGATGGACCACGCAGGCCGAGCAGGTAGGAGACCCGGCCGGACGTCACGCTCGGCGAGATGCCCGTCGCCAGGTAACCCTCGGCGTCGCGGGGCGCCTGGTCGACCCGGCCCCCGTACCCCGACGACCACAGGCCGGTGAACACCCCGGTCTCACTGCCCCGCAACGAAGTCGGGTCGATACCGGCATGTTCGAACGTCTCCCACGCCGTCTCCAGCAACACCCGCTGCTGCGGGTCCATCGCCAACGCCTCGCGGGGCGAGATCCCGAAGAAGTCGGCGTCGAACCCGGCGGCGTCCGTCAGGAACCCGCCAGATCGCGTGTAACTGGTGCCCGGATGGTCGGGATCGGGGTGGTACAGCCCGTCCAGGTCCCACCCGCGATCGGTCGGGAAGTCGCCGATCGCGTCCACCCCGTCCGACACCAATCGCCACAGGTCGTCCGGCGAATCCACCCCGCCGGGCAGTCGACAGCCCATGCCCACGATCACGATCGGGTCGTCGCCGGCCGCCGCGACCACGGGCGCCGCGATCTCCCGACGGACACCCGTCAGCGCCGAACCGAGGTGTTCGGCCAGTTCCTCCGGGGTCGGGTGGTCGAAGGTCAGCGTCGCGGGCAGCCGCAGCCCGGTGGCCGACGCGAGCCGGTTGCGCAGCTCCACGGCGGTCAGCGAGTCGAACCCGAGATCGCGGAACGCCGACCGCGACCTGACCGCCGCGGCGTCGCCGTGCCCGAGCACGGCGGCGGTGTGCGTCCTGACCAGGGACAACAGGTCGGCTTCGGGTGCGACCGGCGGCGGGAGCGCCCGGGTCCGGGTCGTGAGCCGAGCCGTCGTCACGACGGGTTCGCCGCTCGCGAGGGCCGCGTCGAACAGCGCCAACGCCTGCGCGGTCGGCATGGACACGATCCCGGCACGGGCGAAGCGCTCGCGGTCGGTCGCGGTGAGGTGTCCGGTCATGCCGCTCGCCTCGGCCCAGTACCCCCAGGCCATCGACACGGCGGGCAGGCCGAGCGCGTGCCGGTGCGCGGCCAGGGCGTCGAGGTAGGAGTTGGCCGCCGCGTAGTTGGCCTGCCCGGCGTTGCCCAGCACCCCGGCGGCGGCGGAGAACAGCACGAACGCCTCCAGGTCGGAGGTCAGTTCGTGCAGGTGCCTGGCGCCGTCGACCTTGGGCCGCAGCACACGGTCCAGCCGGTCCGGGGTCAGCTCGGACACCACGGCGTCGTCCAGCACACCGGCCGCGTGCACCACGGCGGTCAGATCCGGGATCGACGCGACCAGGTCCGCGACCCGCCCACGATCCGACACGTCACACGCCACCACCCGGACGTCCGCGTCCAGCACCGGCGCCTCGCCACCACGACGACCCACCAACACCAACCGCCGCACACCGTGCCGCGACACCAGATGCTCGGCCAGCAGCCGACCCAACGTGCCCGTGCCACCGGTGATCAACACCGTGCCGTCGGACAACGCGGGCACGGTGAGCACCAGCTTGCCGGTGTGCCCGGCGCGGCTCATGAGCCGGAACGCGTCCCCGGCCCGCCGCAGGTCGGTGGTCGCGATCGGGGGCAGGTCGAGCGCGCCGGCGGCGATCAGCCCCAGCACCTCGGCGAGCACGTCGCCCAGGTGGGCGGGGTCGACGTCGTTGAGGTCGAACGCGCGGTAGTCCACACCTTCGGGCGAGCGGATGTCGGTCTTGCCCATCTCCACGAACCGGCCGCCGGGCGCGAGCAGCCCCAACGACGCGTCCGTGAACTCGCCCGCGAGCGAGTTGAGCACCACGTCGACCCGGGGGAACCGCTCCGCGAACTCCACCGTCCGCGACGACGCGATGTGCCCGTCGTCCAAACCCAAGCCCCGCACCACATCCCACTTGCCCGGACTCGCGGTCGCGAACACCTCCGCGCCGAGATGGCGTGCCAACCGGATGGCGGCCATCCCCACACCACCCGCACCGGAGTGGATCAACACCCGGTCACCGGCCCGCACCCCGCCGAGATCGACCAGACCGTGCCAGGCGGTCAGGAACGCCACCGGCACCGCCGCCGCCCGCGCGAACGACCACCCGTCCGGCACGGGCGCGAGCACCCGGTGGTCCGCGACCGCACGTGGCCCGAAGGCGCCGCTCGCGATACCCAGGACGCGATCGCCGACCCGCCACCGCGTGACGCCGGGACCGACTTCGAGGACCGTCCCGGCCGCCTCGCCGCCCAGCAGCGCCGCGTCCGGGTACATGCCGAGGGCGATCAACACGTCCCGGAAGTTCAGGCCCGCCGCCCGCACCCGCAGCCGCACCTGGCCCGGTTCCAGCGGGACCTCGGGCACGTCGACGAACGCCAGGTCGTCCAGGCTGCCGGTGGCCGACTCGACCAGCCGCCACGACCCGTCCGAGGACGACGGCCGGGGCTGGAACGACACCTGCCGGGGCACGAGCACCTCGTCGCCGCGAACCGCCAGTTCACGCTCGTCGCCCGCGACCGCGCCGGCCTCCAGGAGCCGCTCCGGCGCGAGCCCGTCCGATTCCACCAGCACGAACCGACCGGGGTGCTCGGCGGCGGCACTGCGCACCAGCCCGCGCACGGCCGCGCCCGCCAGGTCCCCCGGCCGCGTCGGCACGACCAGCCGCTCGGGGTCGTCGGACCGCAGGTGGTCCCGTACCAGGGCCAAAGCCTGTCGCGTGACCTCGTGCACGGCGTCGCCGGACAGTTCCGGGGCGAGCCGGACCGGCACGGGCGTGGCCCCGGTCAGCGGCAACCAGGCGGTCCGCAGCAGCGTCACCCCGGTGTCGGCGGCCGGGCGCACCGTGAGCACGTCGACCGTGGCCACCCGCGTGCCCGCGAGGTCGGTCAGCACGACCGCGAAGGTGTCCGGGCCGGTGCGGGACAGGTGGACCCGGGCCGTCGACACCCCCGTGGCGTGCACGGTGATCCCGGCGAACGAGAAGGGCAGCCGGACGCGGTCGTCGGGGTGCAGCAGGATCACCGGTTGCAGCGCCGCGTCCAGCAGCGCCGGGTGCAGGCCGAACCCGCCGCCCTCCGGCACGGTCACCTCGGCGAACGCCTCGTCGGCGGTGTGCCGGAGGGAACGCAGTCCGCGGAACGCGGTCCCGTAGTCGTAGCCGAGGCTTTCGACGTGCTCGTAGAAGGCGGCCGGATCCACGGCGTCGCCGGTCGGCGTCCAGGTCGCCGTGCCGACGACGCGCTCCGAGCCGATCGTCCCGGACGCGTGCCGGGCCCACTCGCCGTCGACCCGGGAGTGCACCGTCACCGGCCGTCGGCCGTCGTGGTCCGGTGCGCCGGCGGACACCTGGACGTGGATGGGGCGTTCGGTCACGACCAGGGGTGCGTGCAGGACCAGTTCCGCCACCGTGGGATGGCCGAGCACGCGCGCGGCCTCGGTGACCAGTTCGACGAAGGCCGTGCCGGGCAGCAACATCGTGCCGTCGACCACGTGACCGGCGAGCCACGGGTGGGTGCGGGTGGACAGGCGTCCCGTCAGCACCGCGCCCTGCCCGTCGGGCAGTTCCACCACGTCGTCGAGCAGCGGGTGCCCCGACGTGGGCTCGCCCGTCGTCGGCATGAGCCAGTAACGCGAGCGCTGGAACGGGTAGGTGGGCAGACCGATCCGCCCCAATCCGTCCTCGGGCAACGGGTGGCCACTGACGATCAGCCGCGCGAGGGCCGGTCGGAAGTCGCTGTCGTCACGTCTCAGTGTGCCGGTGACGACGGTCGCGTCCAGCGTCGGCACCAGCACCGGATGCGGACTGACCTCGATGAACACGTCGTGCCCGGACGCCGTCAGCTCTTCCACGGCCCGGTCGAACCGGACCGGTTCGCGCAGGTTCCGATACCAGTAGTCCGCGTCGACCGAGCCGACCAGGCCCTCGGTCACCGTGGAGTAGAACGGAATCCCGGCGGGCAATGGCGTGATATCCGCCAGGTCCGTCAGCAACCGATCCCGGACCGCCTCCACCTGCACCGAATGCGCGGCGTAGTCCACGGGAATCCGGCGTGCCCGCACACCCTCCCGCTCACACGCGGCCACCAACTCGTCCAACGCCGACGGCTCACCCGACACGACCACGGTCGTCGCCGAGTTCACCACCGCGACCGAGACCCGATCACCCCACCGTTCCAGCAACTCCGCGTCGGCAGGCAACCCGACCGACACCATGCCGCCCAGGCCCGACAATCCGATCAGGGCCTTGCTGCGCAACGCCACTACGCGTGCCGCGTCCGCCAACGACAACGCACCAGCCACATACGCCGCCGCGATCTCACCCTGCGAATGCCCCACCACCGCATCGGGTTCCACACCACGCGAACGCCACAACGCCGCCAACCCGACCATCATCGCGAACAACGCGGGCTGCACCACGTCGACCCGGTCGAGCGACCCGCCGTTCAACGTCTCGACCAACGACCAGTCGGTGAACGGAGCCAAGGCACGCGAACACGCGTCGATCGCCTCCCGGAAGACCGGCTCGGCCGCGTACAACTCCCGACCCATCCCGACCCACTGCGCACCCTGACCCGGGAACACGAACACCTTGCGGCCCAGAGACAAAGCCGTCCCAGTCACCAACCCTGGGTGCTCGCGCCCTTCGGCCAGGGCGTCCAGGGCCGCCCGCTCCACCACCACCGCACGGTGATCGAAACGCGCCCGTCGGGCGAGCGCCCGACCGATTCCGACGTCGTCCGGCTGTTCGGCCACGAAGTCACGGAGTCGGCCGGCCTGCTCCCGCAACGCCTCCGGTGTCCTGGCCGACAGCAACCACAGCGGATCATCGGCCTCGACCGGCTCGGCCCCGGGCACCTGCTCGATGACGACGTGCGCGTTGGTTCCGCTGATCCCGAACGCGGACACCCCGGCCCGACGCGGCCGTCCCACCTCGGGCCACGGCACGGCCTCGGTCAACAGCCGGACGTTCCCCGCCGACCAGTCGACTTCCGAGGTCGGCTCGTCCACGTGCAACGTCTTCGGCAACCGCCCGTGCCGCAACGCCAACACCATCTTGATCACACCGGCCACACCCGCGGCCGCCTGCGTATGACCGATGTTCGACTTCACCGAACCCAACCACAACGGCTCCGCACGATCCGCGCCATACGTCGCCAACAACGCCCGCGCCTCGATCGGATCACCCAACGTCGTCCCCGTACCGTGCGCCTCCACAACATCCACATCGGACGGCTCAAGACCGGCATTCGCCAACGCCTGACGAATCACCCGCTCCTGAGACGGACCATTCGGCGCCGTCAAACCATTCGACGCACCGTCCTGGTTGACCGCACTACCCCGCACCACCGCCAACACCCGATGACCGTTGCGCCGGGCATCGGACAGCCGTTCGAGCAACACCAGACCCGCACCTTCGGCCCACCCCGCACCGTCGGCGGCAGCCGCGAAGGACTTGCTCCGACCGTCCGGCGCGCTCGCGCCCTGCCGGGACATCCCGGTGAACAGCGACGGATCGGCGTTGATCGTCACGCCACCGGCCAACGCCAGGTCGCACTCCCCCGACCGCAACGCCCGCGCCGCCAGGTGCAGCGTCACCAACGACGACGAACACCCGGTGTCCAGGGACAACGCCGGTCCGACCAACCCGAGCAGGTAGGACAGCCGACCGGAGCCGATGCTGGTCGCGGTGCCGGTGACCTGGTAGCCCTCCAGGTCGTCCGGGATCACGCCGCTCGCGTAGCCGGTCGACCAGATCCCGGTGAACACCCCGGTGTCACTGCCCCGCAACGAGGTCGGATCGATCCCCGCGTGCTCGAACGTCTCCCACGCCGTCTCCAACAACACCCGCTGCTGCGGATCCATCGCCAACGCCTCACGCGGCGAGATCCCGAAGAACCCCGCGTCGAACCCGGCGGCGTCCGCGAGGAACCCGCCCTGCCGGGTCGACGACGTCCGCGGCCGGGTGCCGTCGGGGTCGTAGAGCCGTTCGAGGTCCCAACCCCGGTCGTCGGGGAACCCATCGATGGCGTCGATACCGCCGGACACCAACCGCCACAGGTCGTCCGGCGACTCGACACCACCGGGAAAGCGGCAGCCCATGCCGACGATCGCGATCGGGTCGTCGCTCGCGGCCGTGACCCGCACCGCCGTCGCGGTGCCCTCCCCGCGCAGGTGGGCGGCGAGGCGTTCGGGTGTGGGGTGGTCGAACACCAGCGTGGCGGGCAGTTTCCGCCCGAAGGCGGCGGCCAGGCGGTTGCGCAGCTCGACCGCGGTCAACGAGTCGAAGCCCAGCTCCTTGAACGCCCGACGGGTGTCGACCAGGTCCGCCGAGGCGTGCCCCAGCACGGCCGCCGTATGCGTGGTGATCACGTCGAGGACGTCGCCCGCGACCGGCTCGGCCCGCTCGACCCGGACCTGGGCCTCGGACAGCTCGGCGAGCAACCGGCCGGGTCGCTGCCGGGTGAACGCGGGCGCGAACTCGGCCCAGTCGACCGGCGTGACGACCGCGTGCGACACGTCCTGGTCGAGCACGTCGCGCAGCGCGGCGAGCGCCCGCCCGGACGCCATCTCGCCCAGGCCGAGCAGCCTGCGCTGTCGTCGGACGGAGTCCAGTCGCGCCATGCCGCCTTCGGCCCAGATGCCCCACGCCACGGACGTCGTCGCCCGACCCTCGACGCGGTGCCGGGCGGCGAGGGCGTCGAGGAAGGTGTTGCCCGCCGCGTAGGCCGCGCCGTGCCCGTCGCCCCAGACCCCGGCGGTCGACGAGAACAGCACGAGGGTGTCGAGGTCCGGCAGCAGCTCGGCCAGGTTCACCGCACCGGCGACCTTCGCGGTGAGCACGTCGGCGAACGCGGCCAGGTCGTCGTCGGCCACCCGGCCCGACCTGATCACCCCGGCCGCGTGGAACACGGACCGGACGTCGTCGAGTCCGGCCAGCAGGTCCGCCAGGGCTTCCCGGTCGGCCACGTCGCACGCGGCGACCGTGACCCGGGCTCCCGACGCGGCCAGGTCGGCGCGGAGCCCGTCGACACCGGGGGCGTCCGGCCCGGCGCGACCGACCAGCACGAGGTGTTCGGCGCCCTGGTCGGCCAGCCACCGGGCCACCCGGGCGCCGAGCGCGCCGGTGCCGCCGGTGATCACCGTGGTGCCCGCGGGCCGCCAGGCGCGGACCGGCTTGGTCGGCCCGGCCCGGCGCAGCCTGCGGACGGACACCTCGCCGTCGCGGATCCTGACCTGGTCCTCCGGGCCGCCGAGCACGGCGAGCAGCCGTCGCACGGCCGCCGGGGTCGGCTCGGCCACGTCGACCAGCCCGCCCCACCGGTCCGGGAACTCCAGCGCGGCCGAGATGCCCAGGCCCCACACCAGGGCCTGCGCCGGGTTGGTGTCGAACGCGCCGCTCGTCACGCACCACAGCGGCACGGACAACTCGCGCACCGCGTCCAGGGTCCGGGCCAGCCCGACCGGCACGGCCGGGTGGTCGGGGTGCGGTGACTCGTCGAACGCGAGGAACGACAACACACTGTCGGCCTGGTCGACGGTGTCGACCACCTCGACACCGTTGTCCCGCAACGCTTCCACGACCGCGTCGATCCACTCGTGCGCGCCGTCGGGCCGCAGGATCGCCCATCTCCCGGTGGGCCCGCCCGTGGGGGTGAACGGCGCCCAGGCGACCTCGTAGCGCCACGGGTCCGCAGGCGGTGCGACAGGCGTGAGCCAGTGGGATTCGTGCTGGAACGCGTAGGTCGGCAGGTCGACCCGACCCGCCGGCGGCAGAGCCGGGGTCCAGTCGACCTCGACCCCGGCCACGAACAGGCGTCCGGCGGCCGCGAGGAACTCCGCGATCCCACCCCGGTCACGTCGCAGTGTGCCGGTGACGACGGTCGCGTCCAGCGTCGGCACCAGCACCGGGTGCGGGCTGACCTCGATGAACACGTCGTGCCTGGACGCCGTCAGCTCTTCCACGGCCCGGTCGAAGCGGACCGGCTCGCGCAGGTTCCGGTACCAGTAGTCCGCGTCGACCGTGCCGACCAAGCCCTCGGTCACCGTGGAGTGGAACGGAATCCGCGCGGGCAACGGCGTGATGTCCGCCAGATCCGCCAGCAGCCGCTCCCGAACCGCCCCCACCTGCGCCGAATGCGCCGCGTAATCCACCGGAATCCGGCGGGCCCGAACACCCTCCCGCTCACACACAGCCAGGAGTTCGGCCAGTGCGTCGACCTCACCCGACACGACCACCGTCGTCGGCGAGTTCACCACCGCGACCGAAACCCGATCACCCCACCGCGACAACAACTCCGCGTCCACAGGCAGGCCCACCGACACCATGCCGCCCAGACCCGACAACGACACCAAAGCCTTACTGCGCAACGCCACAACCCGCGCCGCGTCCGCCAACGACAACGTACCCGCCACATACGCCGCCGCGATCTCACCCTGCGAATGACCCACCACCGCATCGGGCTCGACACCGTAGGACCGCCACAACGCAGCCAAACCCACCATCACCGAGAACAACGCGGGCTGCACCACGTCCACCCGATCCAACGACCCGCCGCCCAACACCTCCACCAACGACCAGTCGGTGAACGGAGCCAAGGCACGCGAACACGCGTCGATCGCCTCCCGGAACACCTCCGACGTGGCATACAACTCCCGACCCATCCCGACCCACTGCGCACCCTGACCCGGGAACACGAACACCTTCTTGCCGAGCGTGGCCGGTGTCGGGGTGACGAGCGGGTCCGCGCCGGTCGCGCCGACGAGCACCGCGCGGTAGGGCAGCCTGGCGCGGCCGGCGAGTTCCCGTGCGATGGTCGCGGCCGGTACGTCCGGGTGGGTCAGCACGTAGTCACGCAGCCGCTGGACCTGGGCGTTCAGGGCCGCCTCGGTCTTCGCCGACACCAGCCAGGGCACCACCCGGTCCTGGTCCACCGGGGTAGCCGCGATCTCGTGCGGTGCCTGCTGGAGCACGACGTGCGCGTTGGTGCCGCTGATGCCGAAGGACGACACACCCACCCGACGCGGCCGACCCGTCTCCGGCCACGGCAGGGCCTCGGTCAACAGCCGGACGTTCCCCGCCGACCAGTCGACGTGCGAGGTCGGCTCGTCCACGTGCAGCGACTTCGGCAACACCCCGTGCCGCAACGCCTCGACCATCTTGATCACGCCCGCGACACCCGCAGCCGCCTGCGTATGACCGATGTTCGACTTCACCGACCCCAACCACAACGGCTCAGAACGACCAGCGCCATACGTCGCCAACAACGCCCGCGCCTCGATCGGATCACCCAACGTCGTACCCGTACCGTGCGCCTCGACAACATCCACATCGGACGGCTCAAGACCGGCACTGGCCAACGCCTGACGAATGACCCGCTCCTGGGACGGGCCATTCGGCGCCGTCAACCCGTTCGACGCACCATCCTGATTGACCGCCGAACCCGCCAGCACCGCCAACACCCGGTGGCCGTTGCGCCGGGCGTCGGACAGCCGCTCCAACAACACCAGACCCGCGCCCTCGCCCCAACTGGTCCCGTCGGCCGACGAGGAGAACGGCTTGCTGCGCCCGTCCGGCGCGAGACCGCGCTGGCGGGAGAACTCCGTGAAGATCACGGGCGTGGCCATCACGGTCACACCGCCGGCCAACGCCAGGTCGCACTCCCCCGACCGCAACGCCTGCGCCGCCAGGTGCAGTGCCACCAACGACGACGAACACGCCGTGTCGACCGACAACGCCGGTCCGCGCAACCCCAGGTGATAGGCGACCCGACCGGAGGTCACGCTGGTGGCCGTGCCGGTGACGAGGTAGCCCTCGACGTCCTCGGGCACCGGCACCCCGACGGCGTAGCCCGACGACCAGATGCCCGTGTAGACGCCGGTCCGGCTACCCCGCAACGAAGTCGGGTCGATCCCCGCGTGCTCGAACGTCTCCCACGTCGTCTCCAACACCAGACGCTGCTGCGGGTCCATCGCCAACGCCTCACGCGGCGAGATCCCGAAGAACCCGGCGTCGAACCCGCTGACGTCGCCGAGGAAACCACCCTTGGCCACGGAAGTCGTGCCGCCGCCGCGCAACTCGGGATCGTGCAGCCGGGCCAGGTCCCACCCGCGATCGGCCGGGAAGTCGCCGATGGCGTCCACCTCGCCGACGACCAGCCGCCACAGGTCGTCCGGCGACGCCACACCACCCGGGTAGTGACAGCCCATGCCCACGATGACGATCGGATCGTCGGACACCGCCACCGGGGCGGACGACTCCTCGACGACGTCGTCCCGCAGGTAGCCCACCAGCGCGGCGGGCGTCGGGTGGTCGTAGACGAGTCCGGACGGCAGTCGAAGCCCCAGCACCCGATTGACCCGGTCGCGCAGCGCCACACCCATGGCCGAGTCGAAACCCAGCTCCTGGAAGGTGCGGGACGGATCGATGTCGGCGACATCGACATACCCGAGCACCGCCGCGATCGCGGCCATCACCCGATCGCTGGGATCGGCTCCGGCGTCGGCCGCGACCGGCGCCGGTTCCGCCACCGGCCGGTCCCACCAGTACGGCCGCCGCTGGAACGCGTAGGTCGGCAGGTCGACCAGCCTGGTCGGGCCGGGGAAGGCCGAACCGAGGTCGACGTGCCCGCCCGCCGTGAACACCCGGCCCACGGCGGCCAGGAACTCCTCGCGCGTCCCGTGCCCACGACGCAACGTCCCGGTGACCACGGTCCCGTGCTCCACCGCGGGCACCAGCACCGGATGCGGGCTGACCTCGACGACCACGTCGTGTCCGTCCGCGAGCAGCGCCCCGGTCGCCAGGTCGAACCGGACCGGCTCACGCAGGTTCCGGTACCAGTAGTCGGCGTCCAGCGCGGACGTGTCGACGACACCGCCCGTCACCGCCGAGTAGAACGGCACCGCCCCCACCCGCGGTCGCACGTCGGCGAGATCCGCGAGCAGCCGGTCCCGGATGGCGGCCACCTGACCCGAATGAGCCGCGTAGTCGACCGGAACGGCCCGTGCCCGAATGCCCTCGGACTCGCACACGGCCGACAATTCGGCGAGTTCGGCCACCGGTCCGGACACGACCACGGACCCGGCCGCGTTCACGACGGCCACCGTCAGCCGCCCGTCCCAGCGGGCGACGAGTCGTTCCGCCTCGGCCACCGGCAGGGCGACGGACGTCATACCGCCCAGACCCGACAACGACACCAAAGCCTTACTGCGCAACGCGACCACCCGCGCCGCATCCGCCAACGACAACGCACCCGCCACATACGCCGCCGCGATCTCACCCTGCGAATGACCCACCACCGCATCGGGCTCGACACCGTAAGACCGCCACAACGCAGCCAAACCCACCATCACCGAGAACAACGCGGGCTGCACCACGTCCACCCGATCCAACGACCCGCCGCCCAACACCTCCACCAACGACCAGTCGGTGAACGGAGCCAACGCCTCCGCACACGCGTCGATCGCCTCCCGGAACACCGGCTCGGCCGCGTACAGCTCCCGACCCATCCCGACCCACTGCGCACCCTGACCCGGGAACACGAACACCGTCCTGCCGAGGTCGGCGGTCCGTCCCACGACCAGGCCGGGCGACTGCCTCCCGTCGGCGAGCGCGTCCAGCCCGGCCGTCCCGTCGACGATCACGGCCCGGTGCGCGAAGTGGGTGCGCGTGCCGACCAGCGCGGCACCGATCTCCGCGGCCGTCACCCCGGACCCGGCCGCGAGATGGTCGCGCAACCGACCGGCCTGGGCCCGCAGCGCCTCGGCCGTCCGGCCCGACAGGACCCACGGCACCGCGCCGTGCGGGTCCGGCCGACCGGTCTCGTCCGCGGGCGGCGGTTCGGCCACGATCACGTGGGCGTTGGTGCCGCCCATGCCGAAGGACGACACGCCGGCGATCAGCGGCCGGTCCGCGCGCGGCCACGGCGCCAGGTCCGTGTTCACGCGCAGCTTCCCGGCCTCGATGTCCGGGTTGGGGGTCGTGTGGTGAAGCGTCGCCGGCAGCAGCCGATGGCGAAGGCTCAACACGGTCTTGAGCAGCCCGACGATGCCCGCCGCACCTTCCAGGTGACCGACGTTCGTCTTGGCCGATCCGACGAGCAACTCCTCGGCGCGGTCGGCGTGCGCGGCGGCGAGTCCGGCGGCTTCGACCGGGTCGCCGACCGGCGTGCCGGTCCCGTGCAGCTCGACGTACTGGACCTCGTCCGGCCGCACGCCCGCGCCGGTCAGCGCCGAGCGCACCACCTGGGCCTGTGCCTCGGCACTGGGCACGGTCAGCCCGCGCGCTGGTCCGTCGTTGTTCACCGCGCCGCCGAGGATCACCGCGTGCACCCGGTCGCCGTCCGCGAGCGCCCTGGCCAGCGGCTTGAGCACGACGACACCGCCGCCCTCGCCCCGGGCGAACCCGTCGGCGTCCGCGTCGAACGTGCGACTGCGCCCGTCCGGTGACAGCGCACCGAACTCGACCGCGCTCGCCTCGCGCCCACCGTCGAGGTTGAGGTTCACCCCGCCGACCAACGCCAGGTCGGTCTCGCCACGCCGCAGGCTCTCGACCGCCAGGTGCACCGCGACCAACGCGGACGACTGCGCGGAGTCGACGGTCAGACTGGGCCCGCGCACGCCGAGGAAGTGCGACACCCGGTTGGCGATCAAGGCCCGGTTGGTGCCGGTCATGGTGTGCGGGGTGGCGGCCGAACCCCGCCCCAACGCCGCGTAGTCGTCCCAGGTGGCACCGATGAACACGCCGGTCTGCCCGCCGGCGAGCGTGCCCGGCACGATCCGCGCGTCCTCCAGCGCTTCCCATGCCAACTCGAGCACCAGCCGCTGCTGCGGGTCCATCGTGGCGGCCTCGCGCGGCGATATCCCGAAGAACCCGGCGTCGAACCCGGAAACGTCGTCGAGGAAACCGCCGGGCAGGACGCCCGCACGCCCCTCGGGCGGCGCGGTGATCGCGTCCAGGCCGTCCCGCAACAACCGCCAGAACGCGGCCGGGTCGGGTGCCTGCGGCAACCGGCAGGACATCCCGACGATCGCGACAGACTCTTCCCCGGAAGACTTCGCCCGCCCCATCGAACCCACTCCCGCACACGAGAAGTCGAGACCGTTCCCGGACGAAATCAATGCGGACAACACCGACCGCAGCGTCAAGAAATACGTTCCCCTCGACCCTGAATAGGACGACTCGAACGTACCTCGCATCCGGTTCGCCGGCTATGACCGTCCCGGATTCCAAATGGAACGCATCGGCTTCCCGACAGTGCCGCAGTCACCGCCACCGGGCGCGTTTACGCCCGCCACACCCCGGACACGACGACAAACGGCCCAACCCTACGACCGTTCGACCGCGGGTCAGGCGACACCAAACGGCCCGACAAAGCCGGCCGCGCGCGAGAAGAACCCGCACGACGCCCCCGGGGCACACCGAAGTTCGGACTCGACCACAACGTTCCGGGATGGCACATGTCACGCCACACTGAATGGAACACCAATGCCCGGGAAATGACCGTCCCATGACCACCGCCGCGTAGGTCGCCACCATTTCGACGCCCCGGACACACGCCGGTGCGCACACCGCTCGCGAAGTCCCGTCGAACGGTCATGCCACCCGGATCACAGGCAGGGCCGCCCGGGCCCCGGCCGCTGGTTGATCCTCAAGGTGACCAGCGAACCCAGCGGCGCCGAAGCCCCGCCTGCCGGGCTCTGCGCCCGCACGTAGGGCGGCCCGCAATCCACGTAGCCCCCGGTGGTCCACACCGCGAAACCCGCGGCTTGGACGGCCGCGCGCGGGCGCGACATCCCACCCCACGACCGACGGCACGACACCCGTCGAGTACCGCGACACTCCGTCCACACCGCCCGACAAAGGCGCCGCGGCCGCCGTACCGACCGCCATCAACAGCAGCACCAGGGCAGCGATCACCGCGGCCACACCCCCCGACTTCCGTCGGCGGATTTTTCCACGCATCGGCGCACTCCTTCTTCCACACCGGACAGGAAGGCAAATCCCACATTTCGACGGGACAGCCCACAAAGACTCTTCGCCACCGGTCGAAAACATTCGGACAAAGAAAGCAGGGTCAGGTCGCCGTACCCTACGGCCTGGGTCGTCGCGTCGACGTCGACGATCGGGTGTTCGGCGTCCTGTGTGGTGTCGTCCATGGAGTTTCTCTGAGTGATGGTCAAGGTGCGCAAGCTGACCCGATCCGGCCGATGTCGACTTCGAACGCAACCTCGATGCTCTATGAGCCCGCGACCCGACGAAGTCCCGTCGGCCGATTGAGACGCGACGGCGACGATCGGGCGAGCGTTGCCGGCGGGATCGGCCACCCGCCGTCACATCAGCCGCCGATGGACCGACGGAAGATTGGCGCGGGTAGGGCGTTCCGGCGATAGAAGACGAATCCCTTGGCTTCTTCCGCTCCGAGCGCTAGTGTCCGATTGGGGATGATTAAAGGGGGATGGGGCTTCGCTCGCGTTATTTCTGCAGTACTTTGCGCGCCGCTGACCGTGCGTGCCATTTTTGCCTAATTGTGCGGTCCGCCATTCTGTGTCGTCGGCGGGGCGCTCGCTCCTATCGTATCCGAGCATGCCCATCTTCCTTTGTCGCCGTGTCGGGATAGGCGAGAGCTTTTCGGAGAGGATTGACCGCGTGAGACATTTGTACCCCCGCCGGTTTCGCGGGTTGCGCATGGCGGCCTCGGTAACCGTCGCCGTGATAATGGGTGCGACCTTCACGGCACCGGCCTCGGGTGCGCCGTGGCCCGACGGCCGTGACCCCCGCGCGACCGGGTCGTACGTGTTGGCGGCCGCGACCATCCCGTCACAGTGGCACGACCTGACCGGCGACGGAAGGTCCGACCTGGTCGCCCGGGAGGCGTCCAGCGGCACGATCTACGTCTATCCGCACAGCGGCTCCTACAACGGCACGAGCACGTTCGGCGGACGACATGCGGTGCTGTTCGGCACGGAGGCATTGAACTGGATCGCGGTGAACGAGGTGACCGGCGACTTCGCCGCGGATCTCGTCGGCCGGCGTGCCGACGGCACGCTGGTGGTCTATCCGGGAAGTGGTCGGCTGCAAGGAGGTCTGACCTTCGGCGAGGCGGTCGAGGTCGGCACCGGGTGGAACGTCATCACCGCACTCGCCGTGGCCGACGTGACCGACGACGGCGAACAGGACCTCGTCGCCCGATGGCCGGACGGCACCCTGTCCGTCTACCCGCACACCGGCATCTTCGACGGCACCAACACCTGGTCGCCCCCGGAGACCATCGGTACCGGTTGGAACATCATGGACTGGATCGGCATCGCCGAACTGACCTCCGACGACTCCCGCGCCGACATCGTCGCACGTCGCCATGACGACGGCACGCTGCAGCTGTACCCGCACAACCTCTGGTATGACGGCACCTCCACCTTCGTCGGGCCCGTGCGGGTCGGTCTCGGTTGGCACTCGGTGCAGATCATGACGCTGGTGACGGTGACCATCGACGACTTCACCGACGTCGTGACCCGCAACGGCAACGGGGAACTGGTCGTCTACCGCAACGCCGGCGGGTACAACGGCGACTCGACGTTCCACAGCCCGACAGTCGTGGGCTACGGGTGGAACGCGATGGACCTGATCGCGTGAGCCCCGTGTCGACACGGCCCGTCCGACTGGACGACGTCATCCCCCGCCGCATCCCGAGCAACCCGGAGTCGAGATCACGATGAGAAGGCACGTTCGCAAGGTGTGGTCCGTCCTGGCCGGCGGCACTCTCCTGGTCACGTTGATTCCGGCGGCGACCGCCGAGCCCTCCTCCGCGCCTCCGACCGGTGGCACCGCCGAGACCGTCGTCAGCCGCGCGTTCGAGACCACTCCCGACGGGAAGCCGCTGGTCCCCACCGGCGGCCGGTTCTACGAGGCGAAGGCCACCGACTTCGGTGTCGCCCAACCAGGCCAGGTCGGTGCGACCAAGGCCGCGCTGCCGCTGCCGGATGTCCCGAGCGGCTGGGACGTCGGCCACGAGAACGAGTGCCGGAGTCCCGCCAACGCGGGCAACGTGTACAGCCTGGAGGGGTGGACGCAGAACCACTACCGGTGGTGCCGCGGTGCCACGGTCCATTGGCAGCGGCTGAAGTGCGGCACCAGCGGGTGCCGGCTGACCGACGAGATCCTGATCGAGGTCATGTGGCTGGGCTACGCTGACGCCCGCAACCGGAAGTTCCACATCTGGGGCAAGACCTTCGACACCGTCGAGACAATAGGCGAGTTCGAGGACGACGCGCTCGTGGCGGCGTGGGCCGACTGCGCGGGCGAGCCGGGCAAGTCCGCGTGCAGCAAGCGCTATCAGCCTGACCGACGGTCGACTCTTGAGGACATCAAGGAGGAACGCAACAACGTCTTCGAATCGGTGTTAACCGACACCAGCATCGCAGACATCGGGCTGACCGGCGACGCCATCGCGCCGCTGCAGATCTACAGCTGGTTCACCGGCCGTGGTGGCGCGGGACACGCCGCCAGCATCCTGGACAGCGTCGGCAACCGGGTCGCGAGCCGCTGCGATTCCGCGCAACTGCGCTCCAAGAAGGCGTGCATTTTCAACAACGTGCGCCCGTTCCTCACCTACGACAAGAACGACACCGCCTACCCGGTCGCCTCCCTGATCGACCACATCCGATACGCGCAGGACCAGTTGAGGGCACCCGGCCGGTGGCGCAATGCCGGACCGGACGGCCCGCCGCTGACCCGGACCCGGAATTCCGACCTCCAAGACGAGAACCGCAAGCAGCCCAAAGCCCAGTGCCGCACAGCGCGTCCCGGCGGCTGGAACTGGCGCGTCGAGCAGTGTGACGAGTACCCGTTCGCCTCGGTGAAGGAGGGCGGCGCCAGCGGCGGTCCGGTGTCCGGCAGGTTGATCCCCGCCGCGCAGAACCGTGAGGGCGGCATCCAACTCAACAACTGGTATGAATGGGATCGCATCATCCAGGAAGACACCTTCTGGGTGAACCTCATCGGCTGAGCGGCGATCCCATGACTCTGATCGACCGGCGCACCGGCGTCGTGGAAGCTTCCCGCGGGTGCTTCCTGCTCCAAGCCGACGAGTTGCCGCAACACGGACAGCGGGCCGAGTACGGCTCACTGCTCGTCGACCCGGGCTCGGGCCAGCTCGAACTGCTCACCGGCCGCGAGGACGGTCCGGTGGACCTCACCGTCGAGGTCCACGATGAACTACCACCCGCCTCCCCGCAGACCTGGCACGAGTCGGTCATCGCCACCGTGCGTTGGGAGCGGGTGACGACGGCGCGGGTCGGCCAGCTCGACATCGAGATGGCCGAGGAGTGGGAGGTCGCGCTGCCGGCACCGCACTTCGTCCTCGAAGTCCGCTACCGGGAGAGCGGCGAGCGAGAGCAGTGGCTGTTGCGCCTGTGGCCGGAAGTCCAGTGAACGCCGTCGGTCCCGGGACCGACGGGGCCCGGGACCGACGGGGCCCGGGACCGACGGCTACGGGGTCTTCGGGGGCTGTGTGGTCGAGGGCGTCACCAGACTGACCGGACCGGTCGCGGAAATCTCGCCCAGTGGCCCTTCCACGACCCGGTCGACGACCGTCTCGTCGCCGGGGACGTTTCCTTCGTCGGGGCCACCGGCATTCCGCACGGCCCACCAGGTACCGGCCGCCGCCACCGCCGCACACAGAGCGGCCAACCATAGCTGTCCGCGTCTGCCACCCGAACGAGTCGACACGACACAACAGTAGCGGCGCCTGCGTCGGCAACGCTTACGAGGGCGCGATAGGCCCCCGAGGGACCTCGGTTGCCACCACCGACCCCAGCGTGCGCCATCACCACCTCGATGTCGACGTCACCGGCCGGCAGGAGACCGCTCGAACCCGCCACGGCGTGGAGGTCGTCGCCCCGTACCCGGACTCCGAGGTCGTCCGGTTCTGTTCGGCCGTCCCCGGCCGCCTGCGCGGCAACCCGCACCGGTGCAAACCGTTGCCGCACGCCGCGTTCGCCGGCACCGGCCTCGTGCCCGACCACGTCCTGCATCGCGCCACCAAGGGCGGCTTCGACGCGATCGCCTGACTGCCGCCGGCGCGGATCGATGCCCTCTGCCGTGTCCGCTGGAGGGGAGGGAAAGATCCCCGGCGAGGTCATGGCCCGGACGGCGCCATTTCCGACTTCGCCGCCCAACATCGGCTTTGCGCTCTATTCCGATTGCTCGCGCATACGGGCTGTGCGGTCGCGAATGGCTTGGCGGGGCCGGTCGACTTCGACGTGGACACCGGAACGCTCGCGATCCGGGTCCGGCCGGCGAAGTCGTAGTGCCGAGGACCGACGGCGACGCGGCGCGGTCTTGGCGACAGTGAGGGGACCTTCGGCCCGGTCACCACAGACGTGCCGGTGCCGGAGTGCTCGCGCTTGCCCGTGCGCCGCGCGCACATCCGTCGGTACCGGGCGGGAAGCCCGCACGGCTGTCCCTGGGAGTCCACTTCGGACTATCGGCGGCCGGTCGACCGGGGCGGCGTGTGCTCGCCGGCGCGGGCCGGCCGGTGGTGTCGTACGGAGGTCCGGGACGCAGTGTGTCTTTGTGAGGGATCAGGCTGAAGCCGGCCCGTGCGTGGTGCGTGGCGGTGGTGTGCCGTGAGAGAGGTGGGCAGGCCCGCAGTCGGTGATGCCGGCGTGTGCCCGTGAAGCTTGGGGGGAGTGGTTCATGGTGGTGGCGAGGTCGGGTGCCCGGCGGAAGTTGACGACGGCCTCCGGGAGGTCGCCGCCGACCCTCAGCGTTTCGCCCATCTCGTTGAGGAAGAAGCATTCGGTGAGGCGATCCCCGGCTTGCCGGGCCAGGAGCAGCGACGTCCCGAGCGCTTCGACGGCCAGGTCCACGCGTCCCGCCAGGCGGTGCACGATCCCGAGGTGGCCGTACGCCGTGGAGGCCACCGGTCCTGTCGCGGGAGGCGGGTGGTCGGCGACCATCGCCAGCGCGCGTTCGCACAGCGACCGGGCGGTGTCGAGGTCTCCCTGGCGTGCGACCACCAGCGCCATGTTCGCGAGGATGCCCGCGTGTTGCGGTCTCGGGTGCCGGGTGTCGTGCAGGTCGACCGCCTGCTGGTAGAGGGCGCGTGCTTCGGTGTCCTGCCCGAGTTCGGCGTGCGCGGCGCCGAGGTTGTTCAACGTCGCGCCGACACCGTCCCAGTCCTCGTGGTCCCGGTACAGGTCGAGCACACGGCCGAAGGTCTCGATGCTCTCGCGCGTCCTGCCGTGCCACAGGTGCGCGATCGCGAGGACTTTCAGGATCGAGACCTCGGCCTCGAACCGGGTCGCGTGGCGTGCCCGTGCGAGAGTTTCCTGGAGGTGTTCGAACCAGCCGTCGCCGTGTCCACGCGTGTACCAGGAGTCCCTCGTCCCACCTCTCCGGGACTGTGCAACTCGTCGAGTGAGCAGCCCGATCATGCCTCCGCGCGCCATCACGCCTTCGATGCTTGAGCCACCGTTGGTGAGATCACCTCAATGATGTTCCCGCGACAATATCGATGCCGGGGAAGAAGCGATTCCGCACGGACTCAGCCGGCACCGAGCCGCGTCGCCAGGGCCGCGGGCAGTCGATAGGGACGTTCCACCGGCAACAGCGCCGTCGCCTCGTCGAGCCTGCCGGCCGAGACCAATCCGCCCACCGCGCGCATCACGTCGGTGACATCCGTGATCCCGGTGATCCACTCCGCCACGTAGCGCCGCACCGCCTCCCCACGCAGGCCGATCTGGATCGACCGGTGCGTCAACGGCCCGTGCCGCAGGGTCCGCTCCGGGTCCCACTGCACCCGCACCGGACACGCCTTCACCGCCGCGTCCCACGCGTCCTGATCACCGTGCACGGCGGGCACGAAGTGGCTCAGCGCCGCATGGGCCAACGCCCAGTGGAACCCTTCGCGCGTGATGTCGACCGCCAACACCCGCTCCTGGCCGGGCTTGCCCGCATAGCCGCAGCGGTAGGCCATCCACCGGAACGAGGGCTTGATCCAGGTCATGCGCTCGCGCTTGAACGGCGGCACGAACGTCCCGGCGGCGAGCGCCGCGTCCGCGATGGGCGCGGGGTACGCCTGGTAGACCCTGATGGTGTCGTCGTCGTACCAGGCGCGCACCTCGCGTTCTGGTCGTTCCGCGGTCATCGCGCCATCGTCCCCTACACGTCGACGCGCACGACCGGATTTACGACGCCTCGATCACTCGGCAGGCTTTGGTCGCGAGTCGGAACACCATGTGGCCGGGCCGGTCGGCGACGGTGTCCGCCGCGATCCCACTGGGCGTGGCCGGGTTCGAGGTGCCCAGCGCCGCCCGCAGTTCCGAGTCGACGATCAGGTCCCGGCGTTCGCCGCACGGGGCGTAGACGATCATGGGCAGGTCCGGCGCGTAGTCCGCCTGCCACTCCTCGACGCGAGGACCGGCGAACCGCGATTCCACGCCGCCGAGGCCGATCCCGCCCTGGATGTGGTGCTTGGCCCGGTGCGACGCCGCGGCACCCGGGCGGAGATCGACATAGCCCCGGTAGGTGGCGCCCGCGATGCCGTAGGTGTAGCCGGCGGGCAGGACGATCCGCAGCCCCAGTCGGCAGGACTTCCGGTCCACGGGCCGGTGGCCGTCGACCAGCGCGACGAAGTCGCCGAAGCCGATCTCGAACGACCGGTTGTCCGCGGCGACACCGACGAAGGCGCCACGACAACCCGACCCGACGGCCGACACCAGGTCCACGTGGAGCGGCGGATCGGCCACCCGGTGCACCGGGGCCACCGTCGACAGGGCCAGGACCGCCGCCGTTGCCGTGTTCAGCATGAGCACACCTCTCCCGAGGACGAGCCCGACGACGGCACCACACGCTAACGCGCCGGGTCCGGGACCGACTCCACCGCCGGGACGGTTCCGGCGGTCCTGGTGCCGTCCGTACGGGAAAGAGGTGAAGGCGCCGATGAAAGGCCCGCTGTCCGGACGCGCAACGCCCGGATGAACCACTCGAGCGCCGGTGTCGCGCTCTCCGGTGCCCGCCAGCCGTTGACCACGGCGAGCAACCGCAGGTACCGCTCCCGACGGGGATCGTTCGCGATCTCGAACCGGGTCAGCAACCGGCGGCGGAGGTCGTGATCGTCGGCCTCGCCGCGGAGGTCCGCGTAGTGGGCGGTGACCGCCGCGACGACCGGGTCGGCGTCGGGTGAGGCCGGGTCGACGCCGGCCGCCAAAGCCGGACCGGCCTGCTCGCGGACGGCGGCGACGGGGTCGCGGTACACGCCGTCGACGTGTGCCCGTTCGGTCGCGAGGGAATCCGCGACGCGGCGCATGCTCTCGCGGAAGTCCGGGTCCTGGGACAGCTCCGCCAACTCCACCCACGCCTGGACCTGGTCCTGCTCGGGGTCGTCGGGCAGCTCGGGGGTCAACGACCGCATGATCCCCACGAAGGCGGGATCGGCCGCCACACCACCGAAGGCGGCTTGGAGGAAGTCGTCGACCAGACGGCGGCGTCCGTCGTCGGAGAGCTTGGCCAGTCTGTGCATGAGTTCCATCTCCTCGGGGGTCGACGCCCGTCGGGCCGCCGTCGTCAGCACCGCGCGCCGCGACCGCAGCACGCGGATCCGCACGGCCAGCGCCTCGGCGTGGGCGGCGGCGACCTCGGCGAGCGGGATCTCCCGGTCGACGACCTTCCGGATCGTGGCCAGGTCCACTCCCAGGTCGCGCAGTGTCCGCACGAGGTCCAGGCGTGCCACGGCATCGGCGTCGTAGCGGCGGTGACCCGCCGGGCTGCGGTCACCGGGCGGCACGATCCCGCGGTCGGAGTAGAACCGGATGGCCTTGACCGTCAGCCCGGTCCGCCGGGCCAGTTCGCCGATCGAGTGGAGCGCGTCGCCGTTCACGCCCTCACCCTCACATCTCCCCCTACGGGAGACGCAAGCACACGGCAAATCGGGTGACGTCGGCGCGCAACCCCGAAAAGATGACCGGCATGGACCCGGTGAAGGTGGTCGTCGCCCATGACGAACGCGTGACCTTGCGTGTCGGCGACGTGTTCCTGAAGGTCGACGCCGACCGGGACCGCACCGACGACGAGGTGGCGGCGATGGCCCTGGCGCCGGTACCGACACCGCGCGTCCTCTGGCACACCCCGCCCGTGCTCGCGCTCGCGGCCCTCACCGGCACGGCGCTGGGCCGCCTCGGCGAGCCGTCGACCGCGTCGGCGGCGGCGTGGGTCGCGGCGGGTGCCGCCGTCCGGCGGCTGCACGACGCGCCGCCACCACCCCGGCCCGGTCCCGGCCCCGACGAACTCGCCGCACGCCTGGCCGCCGAGTGCGAGTGGCTCACCGCCCACGACGTCCTCCCCGCCGAGGTGATCACCCGCAACCGCCGGCTCGCCGAGACCGCCCTGCGGCCCTGGACGCCGGTCTTCGTCCACGGCGACCTCCAGGTGGACCACGTCTTCGTCGCCGACGACGAGATCACCGGCATCCTCGACTGGTCCGAGGCGTCCCGGGGCGACGCGCACTTCGACCTCGCCGTCCTCACCCTCGGACACCCCGAACACCTCGACGACGTCCTCACCGGCTACGGCACCGAAATCGACCGCGAACCGATCCGCGCCTGGTGGGCGTTCCGCTGCCTGACCAACATCCGCTGGCTGGCCGAGCACGGCTACGGCTCGCCGGGCGGGTTCCCCGAGTCCGCCGTGCTCGAATCCCTTCGGTGAAACCGCACGGAGCGCCCGACCGGAACGGCCGGGCGCTTCACCGCCCGGACCGTCACGTGTACCAGGTCGGCTCCGGCACCTCGCCGAGCAGCGCGTAGCGGCCGACCTCGGCGCGCTTGTGCGCGATCGGGTCGTGCAGGCTGTGCGTGCGGATGTTGCGCCAGTACAGGTCCAGGCCGACGGAGTTGGTCGTCGCGCGGGCGCCGGTCACCTCGAACACGCGGCTGCCGATCTCCAGCCCGACGTCGACCGCGCGCTGCTTGGCCGCCGCGATCACGACCGCCGCCTCGCCGCGCTCGCGCGGCGTCACGGAGTCCGGGTGCGTGTTGATCGCCTCGATCAAGGTCGCCGCGCGGTCCGCGAGCGCCTCCGCCGCCCACAGCTTGGCCTGCAGATCGCCGTAGGTCTCCAGGACGTGGAACTCCGCGACCGCGGCGTCCTTCACCTCCACCGCGTACGGCCAAGGCCGGGTGCGGTCGCGGGTGTAGGTCGCGGCCGTCGTGAGCGCCCCCTTGGCGATGCCGAGGTAGAAGTTGGCGAACACCAACTGGATCAGCGGCACGTTGAGCGTGTTGTACACGCGCGGCGTGAACTCGCGGTCGACGTAGCCCGCCGCCTGCGCCCACGGCACGCGCACGCCGCGCACCTCGACGCTGCCGCTCTCGGTCAGCCGCTGGCCCAGGTTGTCCCAGTCGTCGTTGAACACGATCGCGTCCTGTGCGGACGGGACGATCGCGAACACGTGCTTGTCCGTGCCCTCGATCACGCCCTCCAGCACGGTCACGTCGGACACCTTGCTGCCGGTCGAGAACGACTTGCGGCCGGTGAACACGAGGTCGTCGCCGTCCTCGGTGATGACCAGGTCGTTGTCGCGCGGGTTGACCGCGCCGCCGAAGAACCACCGGTCGCGGGTCGCCTGTTCCTCGACGGCCGCGATCTGCTCGGGCGTCGCGACCAGCCGTGCGGCCCAGAACCAGAGGTAGTGGTAGCCCAGGAGTTGGCCGACCGAGCCGTCGCCGGCGGCCACCTCGCGGATCACCCGGTACGCCGTGGTCCAGTCCTGTCCGCCGCCGCCGTGCTCGACCGGGCCGAGCAGCACGACGAGACCGCTGTCCTTGAGCAGCGCGACCTCGGCGTGCGGGGTGGCGCCCGCGCGGTCGCGTTCGACGGCGTCGGTCGCCAGCAGCGTGGCGACCTCGCGGGCGCGGTCGATCCACCCGTCGGCGGTCGCGGGCGCGGTGGTCCAGGTGTGCGGAGCGGATGTGGTCACGGTCGGACTCCGATCGGTTCGGCGGGCAGGTCCGCTTCCAGTGCGCGGACGATCGGCAGCACGTGGCGGCCGAAGTAGGCGACTTCCTCGTGGTAGTGCAGGAAACCGAGCAGCAGCAGGTCGACGCCGCGTCGCTTGTACTCCACGATCCGGTGCGCGATCTGCTCGGGCGTGCCGATGAGCCGGGTGCGGAAGCCGTCGTTGTACTGCACCAGGTCGTCGAACGACGAGTCCGCCCACATGCCCCTGCGGTCGGCGGTGGAGGCGCCCGCCTGGGCGACGGCGTCGCGGAACCCCTGTACCGCCGGGACGTCGGCCTTCGCGACGATCTCCCGCAACGTCTCGCGGGCCTCGGCCTCGGTGTCGCGGGCGATGAGGAAACCGTTGAGCCCGAAGCGCACGCGGCGGCCGTTCGCGGCGGCGGTCACGTCGGCGACCTGCTCGCTCACGCCCTCGAAGTCCTTGCCGTTGCTGAAGTACCAGTCCGAGACGCGACCGGCCATGGCCCGCGCGGCGGTGGAGTTGCCACCCTGGAAGATCTCCGGGTGCGACAGCGGTTTCGGCTTGAGGTCGTAGCCGCGCAGCCGGTAGAAGTCGCCCGCGAACTCGGCCGACTCCTCGGTCCAGCTCGCCCGCAGCACGCGGATGAACTCCTCGGCGCGGCGGTAGCGCTCGTCGTGTTCGAGCCACGGTTCGCCGAGCGCGGTGAACTCGCCCTTGAACCACCCGCTGACCACGTTGACCGCCGCCCGACCACCCGAGACGTGGTCGACGGTCGCGATCAGCTTGGCCAGCACCGCCGGGTGCCACAGCCCCGGGTGCACGGCGGCGATCACCTTCAACCGCTGTGTCGCGAGCAGCAGCGCGAGGCTGAAACTCGTCGACTCGTGCTGGTAGGACGCGCCGTAACTGGCGAGGTAGCGGACCTGGGTCAGGGCGTACTCGAAACCGTTGTCCTCGGCGAGGACCGCGAGCGCGCGGTTGTACTCGTAGGACCAGTCGGTGCGCTGTTCGATGGTGCTGACGACGAGGCCGCCGCTGACGTTGGGCACCCAGTAGGCGAACTTCAGCGGCCCCCGTTCCCGTTCTTCGGGCACGGCGGAACTCCAGTGGTGTGCGTGGACGTACCGACGGAACTAGCGGGTGGGACAGCCCTGCGCGGCCACCCGGACGAGGTCCACGTGGCGGCGCTTGGTCAGGACGATCGGGCGCGGCACGGCACCCACTTCAACAGCAGAGGGTGACGAGGTCAACACATGGCGTGCGAGTTCCACCAGATGAACCCGATCGTACCGGAACCGGAGCATCCCTCACGAGACGGGTCAGCGCGATTCCGCCGCGCCCACGACCTCGACCACGTACCCGTCGCGGAACGTGAACACGTCCACGCCGAACCGCCCGTCCTGGTCACGGTGGTGCAGGACCACCGTCCCCACCCCCTCGAACACGCCGACCACCGCGAACCGCAGGTGCGGCACGGCCGCCAGGCCGCGAGCCCAGAACTCGCGCACCGCCCGGCGGCCGTGCAACACCCCATCGGGCAACACCCCATCGGGCAGCACCCCGTCGCCCAGCAACCGCGCCGCGGCGGGCGAGCGCACCACGACGTCGTCGGCGTAGCGGGCCAGGAGGGGTTCGAGGTCGCGGTCGTTCCACCACCTCTCCCAGTCGCGTGCGAAGCCCCGGGCGTCCACGGTCAGACCGCGGTCGGGCTGTCGGCCGCCGATGCGCGGACGGCGTCGAGCAGCCGGTGGACCCGCAGACCTTCCGCGAAGTCCGGCGTCGTGCGCGAGCCGGTGCGCAGATCGGCGGCCAGCGCCCGGTACAGGCGGGCGACGTTGCCCGCCGGGTTGGACAGGTCGAGCCCGTCCGGTTCGACCCGCAGCACGACCGGAGTGCCGCCTTCCGAGCCGACCAGCCGCAGGTCGGCCAACTGCACGCCGCCGACACCGGCGGGCCCGTGGGACTCGATGGTGAGGCTGCCGGCGGTGCCCGAGATCTCGAACCGGGTGTGCGCGTTGGTCACCCGGCCGTCGCTGATGTGCACCGACGCCACGACCCCGGTGGCCAAAGTGGCGTTGAGCAGCACGTTGTCGGGTGCCGTCGCGGTGAACGGCGCCCCGCTCTCCGCGTCGACGTACTCCGTGCGTCGGGTGGCCAGGTGCGCGGACAGCGTGGACACGCCGCCGAGCAGGAACTCCAGCGCGTCGATCGTGTGGCCGCCGGCGACCTCCAACGTGCCCGCACCGTTCTCGCGGTCCAGCACGTACGCCGCGAAGGACGGGATGGCGTTGGTGGTGCCGCGGAACCGCGACGAGTAGACGGTGGCGGCCGTGACGGTGCCCAGCACGCCGTCCGCGATCAACGTGCGCGCGTGCGCGATCTCCGGCGAGAACCGCGCCTGGAGCCCGATCGAGGTGTGGACTCCCGTGTCCGCCGCGGCCTTCGCCAGCTCCTCGGCCTCGGCCGTGGTGCGGGCGAGCGGCCACTCGACGTGCACGTGCTTTCCCGCGTCCAAAGCGATCCCGACGAGTTCGCGGTGGGCCGGCACTTTCACCGCGACGACGACCAGGTCGACGTCGGGCGACTCGGCGAGCGCGCGGGCGTCGGCGAAGGCGTGGCGCGCGCCGAACGCGTGCGCCGCCGCGTCCGCGCTCTCCTGCCGACTCGTGCCCACGGCGGTCAGTTCGTACTCGGGCAACGCCCGCAACGCCGGCACGTGGGCCCGTGCGGCCCAGCTCCGGTCCGGGTTCGCGCCGACGATGCCGACACGGATCCGCTCGGTCATTTCTCCCCCTGAGGTCACTTGAGCGCGGCGAGGTCCGCCGGCGAGAACGGCTTCAGCTCGGCCGTGCGACCGGTGCGGACCTTGGCCGCCCAGTCCGGTTCGGACACGAGCGCGCGGCCGAGCGCGATGAGGTCGAAGTCGCCGCGTTCCAGTGCGGCGACGATCGTCTCGACGCCCTCGGGCGCGGCGCCCTCGCCCGCGAAGGCGCTCTCGAAGTCGCTGGCCGCCAACCCCGCCGAGCCGACGGCGACGACCGGCTTGCCGGTGATCTTGCGCGTCCAACCCGCGAGCGTGAGGTCGGAGCCGGCGAACTCCGGCAGCCAGAACCGCCGGGTCGACAGGTGGAACACGTCGACGCCCGCCTCGACCAGCGGCAGCAGCAGGTCGGCCAGTTCTTCGGGAGTGCCCGCGATGCGGGCCGCGTAGTCGCCCATCTTCCACTGCGACAAGCGCAGGCTGATCGGGAAGTCGGGCGCGGTCACGCGGCGCACTTCGGCGACGACCTCGGCGGCGAACCGCGACCGCGTGCCGTAGGCGTCGGTGCGCCTGTTGGTGAAGTCCCACAGGAACTGGTCGATCAGGAAGCCGTGGGCGCCGTGCAGTTCGACGCCGTCGAACCCGATCCGGCGCGCGTCGGACGCGGCACGGCCGAACGACCCGATCGCGGCGGCGATCTCGGCCTCGGTCATGGGCTCGCCGACCCGTTCGCCGCTGACACCGAGCCCCGACGGGCCGACGGCGGGCACGTCGCCGCGTGGCGCCGCGTCCGGCCCGTCGTACGCGCCGAGGTGCCACAGCTGCGGGAAGATCAGCCCGCCCACGCGGTGCACGGCCTCGGCGACACGGCGCCAGCCGGCGAGCGCGTCCTCGCCGTGGAAGCGCGGGATGCCGTCGGGCACGATGTTCGGCGCGTGGTCGACCACGACCCCCTCGGTGACGATCAGGCCGGTGCCGCCCGCCGCCCGCCGTGCGTAGTACTCGGCGACGTCGGGACCGGGCACGCCGCCGGGCGACGACGCCCGGGTCATCGGTGCCATCACGACCCTGTTCGGCACGGTCAGCCCGCCGATGTCGACGGGCGCGAACAGGGGCGCGGCGTGCTCTGACCGGCTCATGACTCTCCTCTGTGGACGCATCACTGTGGTGTGCGGCGGATGTGGCGCAGGACGAGTGCGACGGCGACCAGGTACGCGGCGGCGGCGACGAGGAACGTCGTGCGCGCGCCGCCGTACCAGTCGGCGAACGAGGCCAGGACGGTGCCCGCCACCGCGACGCCCAGGAGCGTGCCGACCTGGCGGCCCGCGTTGAAGGTGGCGCTGGCGACGCTCGCGTGCGCGGGCCCGGCGGCCTCGACGAGGGCCGCGGTCATGGCCGGGGCGGTGATGCCGAGCCCGAGGTTGGCCACCGACATCGCCAGCGCCAGCACCCAGTACGGCGTCGCCGGCGAGACCGCCGCCATCAGCACCGAGACGACCCCGGCGACCGACAGTCCGACGATCATCGGCAGCCGGGTGCCGATCTTCGGCACGAACCGCGCGACGACCAGGTTGCCGACCACGAACACGATCATCATCGGCAGCATCTGCAGACCGGCCCGCAACGGCGTCGCGCCGTGCACCTGCTGGAGGAACAGGCCGATCATGAACAGGACGCCGTAGAGCCCGAAGTTGAGCAGCACACCCACGGCGTTCGGGATGGAGAACGCCTTGGCGCGGAACAACTCCACCGGCAGGATCGGGTCGTCGCCACGCCGTTCGCGCACCACGAAGGCCGTCGCGAACACGACGGCGACGGCGATCGCGGCCACGATCCCCGGCGAACCCCAGCCCTGGTCGGGACCCTCGATCAGCGCGTAGGCGAGGCCGGCCAGGGCGACGACGCCGAACAGGTGGCCCAGCGGCTTCACGCGGCGGGTGGTGTCCTCGTCGACCGGCTTGATCAGCTTGGCGGTCAGCACGAAGCCGACGAGACCGATCGGCACGTTGATCATGAAGATGCTGCGCCAGCCGAACGAGTCGACCAGCACGCCCCCGACGACGGGCCCGAGCCCGGACGCGCCCGCACCGGCCGCCGACCACAGCGCCACGATGCGCGCCCGGCGTGCGGGTTCCGGGAACGCGCCCACGAGCAGCACGAGCGAACCGGGCAGGAACAGCGCGCTCGCCACGCCCTGCACGACGCGGGCGGCGACGAGCACGTCACCGTTGGGCGCCAGGCCGCAGGCGACCGACGACACCACGAACAACGCCATGCCGATCAGGTAGACGCGCTTCGCGCCGAACCGCGCGCCGAGCGCGCCCGCCAGCAGCAACAGGGAGGCGAACGTGAGCATGTAGCCGTCGACGACCCACGTGAGGTGGTCCAGCCCCAGTCCGAGTCTGTCCTTGATGCTCGCGCCCGCGACGTTCACCACGGTCGCGTCGAGCGCCGCCATGACGAAGCCGACGGCGATCGCGGCGAACTTGATCGCCCCTCGATCGGAGGTGGCGGCAGGCCCGGTGCCCGCGAGTGTGGTCATCGTTCAGCCCTCTGGGTAGGCGCGGGTGTCGCGATAAACGTAAAGCTTGAATGATCCAATCTGCAAGTACTACAGCTTGAGTGGTCGCTGCTAGAATCACCGCATGTCACCCAGCACGTCGCGGCCCCCCGCCACGGACGTCGCCACGGACGTCGCCACGGACGTCGCCACGGACGTCGCCACGGACGTCACGGAGGAGTTGCGCGCCCTCGTCTACGAGTTGTCACGCCGACTCGACGAGCACTCGCGGCAGTGCGTCACCGAACTGGGGTTGACGCTGTCCCAGGCCAACGCCCTGCGCGACCTCGGCACCCCGCTCACCACGCGCGAGTTGGCGGAACGCATGTGCTGCGAACCGTCCAACGTCACCTTCGTCATCGACCGGCTGGAGGCCGCCGGTCTCGTCCGGCGTCAGCCGCACCCCCACGACCGCCGGGCACGCCACCTCGTGCTCACCCCGGCCGGGGTCGAACTGCGGCACCGGTTGCTGGACCAGGTGTCCCGCCAATCGCCGCTCGCGCACCTGTCGGGGTCCGAACGCGACCGCCTCCGGGACCACCTGCTGCGCGCCCTCGACCGCGCGCCCACGACGTGAGCACCGGGTCGTCGCCCACCACGACCGGGTGACCGACCAGGCGCAGCATCGGCAGGTCGGTCGCGTGGTCGCCGTACGCGCTGCACCGGCCCAGGTCCACGCCGAGCACCGCGGCGGTCAGCCGCACCACCTCGGCCTTCACCCCGTCGAGCATCGGGGCGAGCACCTCGCCCGTCAGCACGCCGCCGCGCACCACCGGACGGGTGCCGAACGCCCGCGTCGCGCCGACCGCCTCGGCGATCGGGTCCAGGCAGGCGAAGAACGAACCGGACACGAGGAACACCGGTTCGCCCGCGTTCGCGTGCCGTCGTAACGCCTCCAGCGTGTCGGGCCGCAGCAGACCGGGGTCGAACCACTCCCGGCCCCGCGCGGCCAGGAGGTCCGCGCGCACCCCGGCGAACAGCCGGAAGTACGCGCGGTTCGCCTGTGCCCTGGGCAATCCCGCGAGGCGTGCGGCGACCGCGGCCACCGCGTCGTCCGAACCGAGGTGGTGACGCAGGAACCCGGCCATGCTGTTGCCGCGGATCAGCGTGTCGTCGACGTCGAAGAACGCCGCCGCGTTCCTAGTAGACAAGGCCGCCGTCCTGGCGGATGACCGTGGCGTTGATGTAGTCGGCGTCCGGCCCGGCCAGGAACGCCACCGTCGCGGCCACCTGCTCCGCGGACCCGAGTCCCAGCAGGGACCGGTCGATCTTCCGCTGCTGCAACTCCGGCGCCAGCGCCGCGCCGAGCCCGGTGTCGAGCAACCCGGGCACGAGCACCACGCTGCGGACCCCGTACCGGCCGTACTCCTGCGCGACCGCCTGGGACAGGCCGTGCAGTCCCGCCTTGCTGGTCGCGTAGGCCGCCTGCCCGGCGTTGCCCGACAACGCCGCGATCGACGAGAGGTAGACGAAGCGCCCGTAGCGTTGCCGCATCATCAACCGCAGCGCGTGCTTCGTGGTGAGGAACGCGCCGCGCAGGTTCACCCGGTGCACCTCGTCCCAGTCCTCCACCGACGTCGAGACCAGCGGCCGGTCCCGGGTGATGCCCGCGTTGAGCACCACGGCGTCCAGTCGGCCGATCTCCCTGGCGCAGCGGGCGATCGCCTCACCGGCCGCCTCCTCGCCCACGTCGCCGGGCACCAGGTGCAGCGTGTCGGGGTACTTGTCCGACAGTGCCGACAGCTCGGGCGAAGCCGACCGGTGGTTGGCCACCACCGTCACGCCCTGGTCCAGCAACACCCGTGTCGTGAGCAGCCCGAGTCCACGACCCGCGCCGGTCAGCGCGACAACCCTCATGACCTCCCCCTCCGAACGCTCAGTAGCGCAATGCGTAGGCGACGCGGGTGCGCAACGACTTCCGCCGACGTGCCTCGTGGAAGCGGTCGTCGTCGTGCAGCACGTCGATCGCCGCCTTCACCCGCGACCGCGCGATCCCGATGGCCTCGTCCAGCGGCATCACCAGACGCAGGTCGAAAAGGGCGACGATCTTCTCCAGCCGCTCGGCGACCGACCCGCCGACCACGTGGTACGGCAGGCCCATCTCCTCCAGGGACGCCAGCAGCAGGTCGTCCGACAACCGGCGGAACTTCTCCGAGACCGGCCGGTGCCCGTCGGACTCCATGTCGAACTCGACCGGCAGGTGCACGTAGGCGTCGTAGAGCCGCTTCGCCCGATCCTTGGTCAGTTGGCCGTAGACGTCCATGTACTGCTGGTAGAACCGGCGCACGGGCGCACCCACGACGGTCTTGACCAGCCGCAGGGGCAACGACGCGCCCGGGTTGATGCCGACCCGCATGCGCGCCTCGCCGTAGACCCACTCGTGCACGACGGACCCGTCGGAGATGAACGACCCGTCGACCGACTCGTTCTGCACCCGTTCCTCGAACCGCCGCAGGCCGAGCTTGACCAGCTCCATCGCCGACAGTTCCTGGACCTGCTTGCCCGGCACGATGTCCATGAGGATCTCGCGGGAGGTCTTGGCGTGCGTGCGCGGAATGCCGGTGGCCACGGACAGCGCTTCGGTGGTCGTGCTCTTGCCGGTCGAGTAGGTGCCCGAAATGGCCAGGCGCAAGGGTTTCTGCTGCATCGCGTGATCCCTAGGAGAAGAGGTGGGTCGCCGCGGCGACCAGGGCTTCGGTGGGGTTGGGCACCCGGCGTGACCAGCGGGCGAACCGCACGTGCGGCACGTCCGGATCGGGCGCGTCGACCACGAGCGGCGGCACCAGCACGTCCGGCCGGCTCGGGCGTCCGCACCGCAGGAACCGCCGGCCGCGCTCGGCCAGGTCGGGCGGCAGCCAGCCCAGGAACGGGATGCGCAGCTCGCCCACGTCCCCCGCGAACTCGGCCAGTGCCGCCAACTCCGGTGGCGCGTCCGCGATCTCCTCCGCCAGCAGCGGGATCGCCGTCGGCTCGTCCAGCACGACCAGCAGCGGCGAACCGCGGCGGATCCGGTCGCACACGTCGGCCTGCTGCGCGGGCGTCGGCCACAGCCCGGTCGGCCGCCACCGCGCGGAACCGGTGCGGCACCACGTCAACCGCGCCGGGCCTTCCACCACGATCAGGAAGTCGTCGTGCGCCACCGCGACCGTCGGGGTCACAGCGTCACCAGCCGCGCGACGGGCAGGCGGTGCGCGAGCCGGTATGCGTAGTGCATGCCCTGGAACTCGGCGGACCAGTCCGTCGTGCGCCACCGGCCGCCGTCGAAGTCCAGGAGGCGGTTGCGGGTGATCGAGGTGGTGGTGCCGAACTCCCCGCCGAGCGGCCGGTGCGGCGAGGTCGTCGAGACGTCCACCTGCCGCATCCACAACGTGTTGCTGTCGCCGCGCTCGATGTCGTCGAGCCGGTAGAGCAGTGATTGCGCGAGCTGGGCGAGCACGACCATCCCGTCCACAATGGACACGGACGGCTGGTGGTCGCCGCCGAACCCGTCCGGGAAGTCGTGGTCGCCGGTGATCCGCACGAGAGCGGACGCCTCGGCGGCATCGGGGTCGAGCTCGACGTCGACCACCTCCTGCCGACGTGCCCGGAACCCGTCGCCGAAGTAGCGCCGTGCCGGATCGCCCAGGAAGTCGTCGGGCAACACCTCACGCCCGGCGCCCGGCAGGGATTCGCCCGGGTCGTGCACGATCTCGATCCGGGTGCGCAGGCCGCCGAGCCGGCACTCGAGCGTCGACACCGCGCCGCCGTGGCCCACCGCGGTCCCCCGGTACGCGGCCGAGATCCCGAAGTCCGCCAACTGCTCCTGCGGCTTCACCCCGGCCTTGACGCTGAACGCGCGCAACCACATCGTCCGGCGCGCTTCGGCACCCAGGCCGAAAGCCCTTGTCAGATAGGCCTCGCCGAGCAGCACGCTCAACACCGCCGCGTCGATCGTGCTCAGGTGCGGGGTGAGCGAGCGGGACGTGGACTTGGTGGACCAGTCGGCCGGGTAGTGCAACGCGGCGCGCGCCGTGACGGACTCGCGGTCGTGGTCGACCACCAGGTCGCCGACCCGGTGGGACACCCTCGTGAAGCCGGAACCGAAGAACCTGCCGGCACTCGGACCCAGGTGGTCGTCGATCGTCGCGAATCTGAGTTTTCGGACATTCATCTCGTTCCCCCTGATAGGCGTCGTCGGCGCGCACGCCGAACCGGAGCGAGAACGCTCCGAAGCTCCTACGGGAAGTGCGATCGGGCAGGCCCCCATGACCGCCGCTGCGATCGACAGTAGATCGAGATAGATCTAGCTGCAACTATTTCAACTGGATGGACATGTGGTCCAGTTCACACACGGCGGTCGTCACGCCGGGTAGTCCGATCCGCATGGAAACACCGACGTCACCGTGCCGGATCGCGCGCACATCCCATGCGCACAACAGTTTCACCCTCCACATTCCCCCTGACGGGCACTGGACAGGCGGGCACACCGCGTTACGGTGTCGACCGGCATCGCGGGGGACGCGCCGAGGACGACCGGCTGCCGCCAAGGACAAAACGGTCGGACCACCGATAACGATCGGCCGCCTCGGATCACGCGACCGGACCGGAGCCGCGCGGAATCGGAAATGTCGACGGAATTCGCCGCCAGGCCACCTCGACCGACCCTCCGATGTGGACGGAGGATCCCGGCACGGTGGTCCAGGCGCTCATGGCGACGGCGCTCTCGCGTGCGGTCCGCGCCCCGACGACCGCAGGGGTGTGGCCCCGCCGCCGGGCGGGGCCACACCGAATCACCTTCTCCTTCAGGGGATCACCCGCAGAAGTACGTGCCCGACCACTTGCCGGTGCCGGGGTCCTTGTGGCACCAGCTCCGGTTGTCCCGACCCTTGTGCTCGACGACTCGCGCCTTTCCCTCCCACCGGGCGTCCTTCATGTCGTACGCCCACCCGTGCATCGACTTCCAGCCGCCGCTGCCCGGCCACGCGTGCCAGACCTCGCGGTTCGTGCCCACGACGAACGTCTCGTAGCGGCGGTTCCCCCAGTCGACGTCCAGGACCCTGGTCCCGCAGAGTGCGTACCCGCGGTAGCCGTAGCGGTCGACGGGGCAGTCCGCCGCGGCGGACGTCGAAGCACCCCCGGACGTGGACCGCGACACCGCGGCGGACGGCTCCGCCGAGGCGGGTGAGGTCACTGTGACCGCCGCGCACGCGACGGCGGCAACGGTCGCGCCGATGGTTCCGAAGAACGACATCGCCATTGTCTTCCCCCTTCTGCCGGTATCTTCCGTGGTCCGGCGGCAGCGGGAACCTGTTCGTCCCCGCAGCCCCCGTGCGGACCATGGTGCGCGCCCGACCGTGGGCAAAACGTTGCGACATCGTTGAGTCCGGTGGTCGCCACGACTACACAGGTGCGGCAGGCACGTCGGTGGCCGGGGAGCCGGGATGGTCGTGGAGTTGCGCGTACTGGGCAGCGTCGAGGCATGGGTGGACGGACTCGCGGTCGACCTCGGCCCGGCCCGGCTGCGCTGCCTGCTGACGGCGTTGGTGGTCGAACCCGATCAGCCGGTCACGGCGGACCGGTTGGTGGAGCGGGTGTGGGCCGACCGGGCTCCGCGAGGGGCGCGGGACACGTTGCGGACCTACCTCACGCGCCTGCGCCGGGCGCTCGCCGTGACCGACGAGGTGCGGATCGGACGCCGCGCGGGCGGGTACGTGCTCACGCTCGATCCCGCGGCCGTGGACCTGCACCGCTTTCGGCGACTCACAGCCGAGGCTCGGACCACCGACGACGGGCAGGCCGCCGCGGACCTGTTCGGCCGGGCACTGGCGCTGTGGCGGGGCGAGGCGTTCGCCGGGTTGGACGGTCACTGGATCAGCGCCGTGCGCACCGAGTTGGAGGCCGAGCGGGTCGAGGCCGAACTGGACCGCACCGACCTCCTGCTCCGGCACGGCCGCCACCACGAACCGTTGCCGGGACTGGTGACCCGGGCGGCCGAACGACCGCTGGACGAGCGGTTGGCCGGACAGTTGATGCTCGCTCTCTACCGCTGCGGACGCCAGGCGGAGGCCCTGGACGGTTACCAGCGCATCCGTTCCCGGCTCGCCGACGAACTCGGCGCCGATCCCGGGCCACGACTCCGCCGACTGCACCAGCGGATCCTGACCGCCGACCCCACGCTGACCACCACGCTCGACACACCGTCCGACACCGCGGCGGCCAAGTCCGCGACCGCGCCGCCGACGCCGCCGCGGCAGCTTCCCGCACCGCCGCGGATGTTCACCGGCCGCTCCCGTGAACTGGGCGTCCTCGGCGCGGGGCCGGAGGCCGACCTGATGATCGCCACGATCAGCGGGACCGGAGGGGTCGGCAAGACGTGGCTCGCGCTCCACTGGGCGCACCGGCACCTCGACCGCTTCCCCGACGGGCAGCTGTACGTCAACCTGCGCGGCTTCGATCCCGGCGCGCGGCCGGTCGCCCCGGCGGTGGCGATCCGGGGCTTCCTCGACGCGCTCGGCGTCGCCGCCGGTGCGATCCCCTCGGACCCCGACGCCCAAGCCGCGCTCTACCGCACCCTGGTCGCCGGGAAACGGGTGCTGGTCGTGTTGGACAACGCCGCCGGTGCCGGACAGGTCGCCCCGCTGCTGCCCGGAGGCCCGCCCTGCGCCGTGCTGATCACCAGCCGGAACCGACTCACGAGCCTCGTCGCCACGCATGGCGCCCTGCCGGTGCCGCTGACCATGTTCAGCCACGACGAAGCGCACGAACTGCTCGTCGGTCATCTCGGAGCGGACCGACTGGCGGGCGAACCCGAGGCGGCGGAGGACCTGCTGCGGTACTGCGCGGGACTGCCGCTCGCGCTCGGCATCGTCACCGCTCGCGTGGCCACCGACCCGGGCATGCCGCTCGCCGTACCGGCCGGGGAACTCCGCGATCTCTCGACCAGGTTGGACGCGTTGGACACCGGTGACGAACTGAACGCGCGTGCGGTGTTCTCGTGGTCCTACCGCACCCTCGGCCCGGCCACGGCGAAGCTGTTCCGGCTGATGAGCCGGCACCCCGGTCCCGAGATGGGCGGCTCCGCCGTCGCGAGTCTCGCGGGCACGCCGGCCGGCACGGTCCGCCCGCTGCTCGCCGAACTCGTCCGGGCCCACCTGCTCACCGAGTCGAGGCACGGCCGGTTCGCGTTCCACGACCTGCTGCGCGCATACGCGATCGAACTCGCGGACCGCCACGACACCGAGGCCGACCTGCGCCGCGCGGTCCACCGGCTGCTCGACCACTACCTGCACACCGCGCACACCGCCGACCGGCTCCTGGAGCCGCTCCGGGACCCGCTCGTCCTGGCCGCCGCGGTACCGGGCGCGGTGCTGGACCGGATCACGGACCACCGCCGGGCGCTGGACTGGTTCCGGACCGAACTGCCGGCGCTGGTCGGTGCCGTCGGACTGGCCGCGGGGCACCGGCTGGACGAGCACGCCTGGCAGCTGCCGTGGACACTGGTCACCTTCCTGGACCGCAGCGGCCTGTGGACCGACTACGTCGCCACCCAGCGGACCGCCCTCGACGCGGCACGCCGACGCGACGACCGGGACGGGCAGGCCAGGGCACACCGACTGCTCGGCAATGCCCTGGGGCGGATCGGCCGCGACGACGACGCCCGGAAGCACTTCGGGGAAGCGCTCGACCTGTACGACGACACCGGTGACCGAGTCGGTCTGGCACGCACACACCGGGCGATCTGCTGGCTACTGGGTCAACGCGGCCGGTTCACCGAGGCCCTCCACCATGCGACGTGCGCGCTGGAGCTGTTCCAGGCGGCCGGGCACCGCAGCGGTGAGGCCCGCGCGGTGAACGCGGTGGGGTGGTACCACTCGTTGCTCGGCGACCACGCGAGCGCCCTGCGACTGTGCGAAAGCGCACTCGCCCTGCACCGGGAGCTGGGCAGCACCGACGGCGAGGCGTCCACTTTGGACAGCATCGGCCACGCCCACCACCACCTCGGCGATCACGTCCGGGCCATGGCCTGTTTCGAGCAGGCGCTCTCGCTCTACGACGAGCTGGGCGACCGCAACGGGAAGATCGAATCGCTCTGCCACCTCGGTGAGACCCGACAGGCCGTCGGCGACCTCGACGCGGCGGCCCGGGCCTGGCGGCAGGCGCTGTCCATCATGGAGGAGGTCGGACATCCCGACGCCGACCGGATACGTGCGGTGCTCGCCCGGACATCGGGACAAGCACCGGTCGACGACCCTTGATGCCGCGAAGTCGACGCGCCGTCACGACCGTTTCCGGCCACGGCGGCACCCGGGCCCTGCTCCCCGGTCTCCGGGTCGAGCACGCTCGTGCCCACGTAGGCCAGGGTCCCCCGACCGGCCCGGTAGGTGTCACCGGGCGCGGGCGTCCCCGACTTCGAGGTCTTGGTCCGCACGGTGGACGGCGAGGCGGAACGGGCACCGGCCGCTCCTCTCCCGTGAGAGCGGGGGTGCCGCCGGATTGTGGCACGACGAGTGGCCGGGACCCGAACGTTCCGGCGCATCGCGCGGGACCCTCCGAATCGGAATCCATGCGCCGTCCCAAGGAATTTCCGCCCGGCCTCCGATCCGACGTCGGACCGGGTCACGGCACGAGCGCGGCGATCATGGCGTCGGCGACGTGGTCGAAGGCGGCGACGTCGCCGTGCGCCCTGGCGATGAGGACGGCGCCTTCCAACGCGGCGAGCAGTGCCGCGGCGTGTTCCTCGGAGGTCCGCCGCGGACGCAGGGCTCCGGAGCGGCGACCGGCCTCGACGAGGGCGGTCAGCCACGTCCGGTTGACGTCGAAGAACTCCGCGACGCCCGCGGCGACCGCGGGTGGCACAGCCGCGATCTCGGCCGCGATCACCCCGCACAGGCACGCCTCGCCGTCGGACAGCCCGTCGCGGAAGAGGGCGGCGTACCGCTCCAGCGCGTCCACCGGGCCGGTGGCCTGCCGGTCGATGTCGGACAGCCGGGCCCGGAACCGTTCGGTGTAGCCGGCCACGAGCGCGACACCGAGCTGTTCTTTGGTCGCGAAGTGGTGGTGGACGCTGGCTTTGCGGATGCCGACGGCCTCGGCGAGGTCGGCATAGCTGAACGCGGCGTAGCCCTTGGTGCGGACCAGTCGCGTCGCGTGGTCCAGCAGAGCGCCCTGCGTGTCGACACGACCCATGAGCCCCAGCCTACCTGTCGACAGGTAGGCGTGACGCCGGTCTCAACCCGATTGACGGACCCGGCCGGAGCCGGTCAGGCTGACCCTGCCCTACCTACTAGTAGGCAGGCCAACCGAAGGAGCAGTTCATGTCCCGACCACGGATCCTCGTCACCATGTCCTCGCACGCCGACCTCGGCGTCAGCGGGAAGAAGACCGGCACCTGGTTCGAAGAGGTCGCCACTCCCTACTACGTGTTCACCGAAGCGGGGTTCGAGGTCGTCTTCGCCTCGCCCCTGGGCGGTGAGGCGCCGATCGACCACCTCAGCCTGCAGGCGCCGTTCACCACCGCGAACACCGACCGCTTCCTCGACGACCCGGCCGGGATGCGGGCCGTGCGCCACACCAACGTCCTGGCCGACGTCGACCACCGCGACTTCGACGCGCTGTTCTTCCCCGGCGGCTACGGCCTGCTGTGGGACCTGGCCGCCGATTCGCGGGTGATCCGCATGGTCGAACACGCCCTGGCCACCGGGACGCCGGTCGCGATGGTGTGCCACGCGCCCGGCATCCTGCGCGACGTGAAGTCCCCCGACGGCACCCCCTACGTGGCCGGGCGCACCGTCACCGGCTTCTCCAACACCGAGGACGACGAACTCGACCTGTCCCGCCACCTGCTGTTCTCGCTCGAGGACGACCTCGTCCTGCGAGGCGCGGACTTCACCAGGTCGACGGCGAACTGGCAGCCGCACGTCGTCGAGGACGGCCCGCTGCTCACCGGCCAGAACCCGGCGAGCGCCCCGGTGATCGCCAAGGCGCTCGTCGACCACCTCGCCTGACCACCGCGGCGGCCGGCGAGCACGACCGGCCGCCGCCCGATCCCCCGACCCGGACCATGCCGCGAACCCGGCACCGCCCAGCCGGCGTGGCAGCAGGAACATCCGATCCTGTGCACTCTTTTCGGCACATTCACCGGTGTTCTTCCACCGCCCCACCGGCAAACCCCGTGCCGCCTACTGCCCCCTGGCCACCAGGACCAGGACGTCGGTGCCCTTGGCCCGGTAGGCGGACGCGGACCAGGTCGCGGTGGTGAAGGCGTCGTCGAGGGATCGACCGGTGAGGTAGGGGCCGCCGGGAAGGCGGTCCCGCAGACCTTCGACGACAGCGGGCGGAGTGGTGTCTTCCCGCGTTCCCCTGTCGATCTCCGCGAGCGTGGCCTCGGGCAGGGTGACGACGGCGTCGATCCAGTAGGTGGACGGACCGGGGACCCGGTCGTCACCGAGAGTGCCGGACATCCATTCCGCCTTCACCGCCGCGGCGAGAAGAGGAAAGCGGGCGGTGAGCGGGTCGAGATCCGTGCGGAGTTCGCCGGTACCCGACTTGACGGGCGAGGCAGGGCGTCCCCGCTCCGGCCGGGTCGTGCCACAGGCGGTCGCGATCAGCAGCAGAAGGGCCACGGCGAAGTGGCGGGTGGTTCGGGTCACCGGGCGCGGTTCCTTTCCGGTTCTCCAGGGCCGTCCGGCAGCGGGCCGCGGTCGGTTCCGACGTGTCCCGGGGCCGTCGTCGCCACCCTATTCCCCGACCGGCTCGCGGTACCGGACCGGAGGATCGGACGCGAACGACAGCGCGTGGCCGTAGCCCTCGCCGACTGGCCCCTGACCGTCCGCGGGACGACTCAGGGCCCGACTCGGGGTTCGACGAGACCAAGGTGGTAGGCGCCATCATGCTTTCGCGACTCGGAACTGGTTCCACGGCTGGACGCGTCCGACCCGGTTGCCTTGCCACGATGACGCGGAACCACCCGACGACCGAGGGGAACCCCGGAGTGTCCACTCCCTACAGACGAACGGCGGCACTGGTGGCCGGAGTCGTGACGACCGCACTGCTCGCCGTTCCCGCTCAAGCCGCCCCACCCGTCCGCGTCACGTTGCCCGGCACCAGCGGGCACCACCTGATCGGCACGACCGATCTGCACCTGGTCGACGGCGACCGCGCCGACCCGTGGCACCCGGCCGACCGGCGCGAGGTCATGGTCACCGTGACCTACCCGGCACAGCGCGGTGGTGAGCGGGCGCCGTGGCTGTCGCCCGGTGCCGCCCGCGTGCAGGAGGCCGACGTGGCAGACGCCGTCACCGGCCCGGTCGACTGGGCCGGGACGCGGCGGCAGGCGCGCACGAACGCACCGGTCGAGCGCGGTCGGTGGCCGGTCGTGCTGTTCTCGCCCGGTTTCGGAATGGCCAGGGAGGTGAACGCCACGATCACGGACGACCTGGCGAGTCACGGCTACGTGGTCGTCTCGATGTCGCACACGCACGAGTCGCGGTGGGTGGAGTTCCCGGGCGGACGGATGGTGGAGGGCACCGTCGCCGGCGATGCGGGGACGTTCGGCACCGCACTCGACGTCCGCGTCGCCGACACCCGGTTCACCCTGGACGAGCTGACCCGGCTCGCCCGGGGCGCCAACCCGGACGCCGAGCGGGACCCGTTGCCACGCGGGCTGTCCGGAGCGCTGGACCTGACCTCGGTCGGGGTGCTCGGGCACTCCTACGGCGGGTTCACCGCGGCCGAGACGATGTACCGGGACAGGCGTTTCGACGCGGGCGTGAACCTCGACGGCGGCATCGCGATCGGTGGCGACGGCGAGCCCGGTGACGCCGCGAAGCACGGCTTGGACCGACCGTTCATGCTCGTGGGCGCCGACTCGACGGACCCGGCCACCGGGCAGCGGTCCGCGCACACCCACCTCGACCCGAGCGACCCGTCGTGGGCGCTGTTCTGGGCCAACCAGCGCGGGTGGAAGCGGGACCTGCACTTCAGCGGCGCCGCGCACCTCGGCTTCACCGACTACCAGGTGGCGATTCCCCGATTGGCCCGGGTACTCAAGCCCGGTGTGGCCGAGTCGGTGATCGGCACCATCGACCCGGCCAAGTCCGCCGCCGCGCAGCACGAGTACCTGTCCGCGTTCTTCGACCTGCACCTCAAGCACCGCGACCGGGGCCTGTTCGACCGGGACGACCCGCGGTACCCGGCGACGCGGTTCGTGCGCTGAGCCCACCCGCGGTGCCGACGGTCCGCCCGGACGACCTCGTCCGGGCGGACCGTCGGCTGCCCACCGGACACCAGGGCCGTGCCCACCGGAAACGAATCAGGGCGGCGATGGTGGCGGACCCGGTTCAGAGGGCCAGCGGGGCGGAACCGAAGGCGACGTTGAACCGGTCGCACCAGACCACGACGCTGTGCAGGCCGGTGAGGTCGGCGTCCGCGGGGATGGTGTAGTTCTGGTTGCCGTCGGTGGCCTTCATCGGGCCCAGTGGCAGGTAGCGGCCGTCGTCGTACTTGCCCCAGTCGCCACCCGCGGTCGCGTCGGACAGCCAGATGTGCACGTCGGGACCGTCGGAAGTGGAGAATCCCTCCAGACGCAGGATGCGCGTGTCCCCGTTGCGCAGCACGCTGGCGGTGCCGTGCGTCTCGTGTTCCTGGGTGACGAACTCACCCGTGGCCAGCACGGCCGGGGCGGCCGTGGGTATCGATGCGCCGGTCACGGGTCCGGTGGTCGTGGTGACGGCGAAATCGGTGGGCAGGGCCTCGTCCACCTCGCTGCGCGTCCACACCCGCCACGGTTGGAACGCCCACAACCCGACGATCACGGCCACCACCACGAATCCGAGCACCACCCAGGTCACCCTCTTGCGCGACAGGCCACGCATCGTTCCCTCCCGGTCAGCGAGTCGACCACCGATCCCGGTTCGCCGGTCGACCCTGCCCGGTCGACAGCAGGGAACGGCGACACCGGGGAAAAGCGGTGCGGGACCATGGTCCCGCACCGCGATCCCCTACGGCCCGCTCACCCCGTACGCCCTGATCACAGTCTGGTCGATGCCGTTGCCCGCCGTGTCCGCCGCGACGACGCGCAACGACACCGCCCCCGACGACGGGTGGCGAAGCCGGGCCACGTAGTCGCCGTCGCCGAGGTCGAGCAACGACATCGGCTCCCACGTCGAGCCGTCGTCCGACGACGCCCAGCCCTGGACCGTCGCCACCGGCGCACCGTGCACGCCGGGCACGTGGCCCACGTGCAGCGGGAACCCGAATGCCCCACCCGGAGCGCGGTTGTGGTCGTCGAGCGCCGGCCGGTAGTCGAGCCGCATCAACGGCACCCGATCGGTGGTCCCGTCCGCCGGACGGCCGGACGGGATGGTCCACTCGGTGCGGATGCGTGTCGAGTACGGCGCCCACGGTGCCGACTGCTCACTCGTGTAGAGCAGCCGGTAGACGGCGGGGTCGGGCAGAACGGTCATGGGCCAGCCGCGGTGCGGGGGTACCGGCCCCTCGTCCAGCAGTTCGCCGTTCGCCCACAGCCCGGTGCGGTGCGCCTCGCCCGAGTCGGGGAGCAGCCGCCGGTGTCCGCCCGAGTCCACCAGCGGGGACACGTTGAACGTGAACGTGTCGCCGGTGCGCTCGGACGGGGTCATCGACGGGGTCGTGCCCGGCAGCGCCGGACGACCCAGCGCCTCCTCCCGAATCACCTCCCCGGGTTTGTAGGCCGTGAACGGGCCCAGGAATTCCTCCGCACCGGACCTCGTCGGCTGGACGGCGTGCTGCCACTGGGTGTCGTCGGCCGACACGAAGTACGTCCGGTGCGACGGCCGGGGAACGGTACGCGGATGCTCCCCGAAGTCGGCCTCGTACGGACGCCTGGGCATCCGGATGTCGGAGCCCGCCTCGCCTTCGACGTCGGCCCTGTAGAACGTGTCCACGATCGCGGTGTTGGAGCGATCGATGGTGTACGCCAACGACGACGGCACGCGTTGCTTCTCCGGCAGCAGCAGGTCGTACTCGTAGGACGGGGGTGCTCCTCCTTCGTCCGACGGTGCCATCAGGTCCCACCTGCTCAGGAACTCGAACTCGCCGTCCGTGACGGTCTCCGTGGGTGCCGCGTAGGCCCGGACCCGGTACGGCGCCACCTGGTGGAAGCTCATCTCCCGACCGCCCGCGGCCCGGTGGACGCCCAACGTCGCCGCCACCGTCACGGCGGGCAGCTCCGTGTCCACCACGATCTCGTTCGCCGTCCGGCCGTCGAGGGTGAGCGCGGTGTCGCCGGACACCTCGAACCGCGGGTCGCCGACGAACGTCACCTCCTCGAACCTCCGGCCGGGGCCGGCCTCGGTCTTGATCAGGAACCCGGCCGCGATGTAGGTGCCGGGCGGCAGCCGGAACGTCACCGTCGACTTGTCGGCGGACACCGACCGCACGGCGGTACCGCTGCCGGGACTCCACAGCACCACCTGACTGACCTCGTCCAGCTCGCCGTCGCGAGGAACGGCGGTGACGGTCACGTCGTACACCTCGGGTTCGACGTACACCCCTACGGAAGTGTGCACGGTGACGTCACCGGCGGTCCCGACCAGGTAGCCCTCGTAACGACCCGCCGGGCCGGCGGTCGGGTCGACCGACACGGCCACCGAGGCGGTACCCCCGGCCGGCACGGTGACCTGCGGGCTGCCGAGGGTGAACATTCCCGCGGGCGGCGCCGTACCGTCCTCTTTGGACACGTCCAGGGACAGGCGTGACGCCACCTCGGACGTGGTCGTGTTGGTGTAGGTCACGTTCCTGGTCACCGGCGTCGGATGCGGCCACCGGAGGTAGCCCAGGTCCAGCGTTCCCGGGACCGCGTGCACCCGTTGGGCGAACGCCCGTGCGACGTCGAGCCGACCGCCGCCCTGGTCGTGCACACCCACCCCGGTGGCCGTGCGCGCGGTGGAGATCAGCGCGCCCTTGAGTTCGCTGTTGGTGTACGTCGGGTGCTGTTGCGCCAGGATCGCCGCCGCGCCGGCCACGTGCGGGGTGGCCATCGAAGTGCCGGACAGCTGCTGGTAACGCTCGTCCACCACGGGACCGCCCCGAGTACCCTCCGCACGGGCCGCGACGATGTCCACGCCGGGTGCGACCAGATCCGGTTTGATCGCGTGGTCGCCGAGACGCGGGCCACGGCTGGAGAAGTCGGCCACCGCGTCCTCGCGGTCCACCGCGCCCACGGTGAGCGCCTCGTCCGCCCATCCCGGACTGGTGATGGTGCTCGTGCCCCGTTCGCCCTGGTTGCCCGCGGCCACCACGACCAAGGTGCCACTGGTCCGGCTGACCGCGTCCACCGCCATCGTCAGGGGGTCCGGCCCCCGCGCCGGGTCCAGGGAACCGAGGCTCATGTTGACCACGTCCGCGCCCTGGGCGGCGGCCCACTCCAACGCCTCGATCACCGCGGCGTCGGAACCGAGTCCTCTCGCGTTGAGGGCCTTGGCGTTCAACAGCTTCGCGCCGGGTGCGACACCCTTGCGCACCACCGCGGACGCCTCACCGGTGCCCGCGACGGTCGACGCCACGTGCGTGCCGTGCCCGTTGCGGTCCGCGGCGTCCGGGTCGGTGGAGAAGTTCGCCGCCGCCACGACCTTCCCGTCGTCGAGGTCCGGGTGCGCGGTGTCGATGCCGGAGTCGACGACCGCGACCTTGACGCCCGTCCCGTCGAAACCGCCCGCCCACGCCGACAGCGCGCCCACCTGCGGCACGCTCCGGTCCAGGACGGCCTGGAACCTGCGGCTGAGCCACACCTTCCGCACCGCGGCCGTCGCCGCCACCGAGGGCCAGAACGCGGCGGCCCGGTCACGTGGCTGCCACACCGCCCGCGCGTTGATGCTCTCCAACACGAACCGCTCGGTCACGCCCGGCGGCAGCGCCGTCGACTGGACCCCCGCCGCGTCGGGGTCGTACTGCACGATCAACGGCAACAGCGGGCTGCCGACGTCGTCGTACCCGGCGGCGACCAGTCCGGTCAGGTCGAACAGCGCCGCGTCCAGCCGGTCCGCGTCGATCAACGCCGCCGCGTCGCCGGGGACCAGGTGGAACCGCCCGTCGACCGTGCGCGTCGTGTACCCGACGTGCTCACGTCCCGGTGCGGCCGTGAACACCGCGTTGTGCTGTCCGTCGTCCGAGCTGTACAGGTCGACCCGGTCCCCGGTGACCAACGTGATCGTGTGCCGCTCCCCCGACGGCTGTGAAACGTCCGCCTCAGCCGGTCGGGCCGTCGCCTCCGGCGCCACCAGCGCACTCGCGACGACCACGGCCGCGACGAACGTGCCTGTTCCGCGGGGCCTTCTTTCCCTGTTCATCCGACAACACCATCCCCCATTGTCCGGTGTGGCGGGCGGTCGAGCCGAGCATTCAGGAGTCCGGCTCAGGGCTGATCCCGAAGACGGCGGACTCCCCCGGCCGGATGGTCGACCAGCCCGTGAACGGAGGGAATCCGACCATGACTCACAACCCCCGTCCACGACCGGCCGACCACCGCGGCACCTTCGGTCACCGGACCTTCCCCAACGGGCAACCGACGGATGACGAATCCCCGTTACAAGCAGAGGAAGGACGGCACCCGCGCCTGCCCGACGATGGTCGCCCGGACGCCGTTGTGGACCCGGATCCACGTCCCGTTCTTCCTGCCGTAGGTGCGGACGAGAAGATTGGGCGGCGACATGACGTACGAGTAGCACCAGCCGGAGTCGACGCGGAACCCGTCCCAGTCCTCCAGCAGCGGGGTCGACTTCCCGGGGGCGAGCCACTCCTGACGACCTTTGCACGGCTCCTTGCAATTCCATTTCTCGACGGCAAGGACTCGGAAGGCGGACAGGTTCGTCGTGGCCGAGCAGATGACTCCGGCGGTGCAGCGGTCGTCGGCGTGCGCGGGCACGGCCGTTGTCGCCTGGAGCAGCGGTACCGACACCCCGAGCACGCATGCCATGGCGGCGACACGCCGCCGAATGGTTTTCAGTAACAGTTTCACAAGCCGACCTTTCGTTCGAGAGACCTGAGCCACATCAGTCTCCGGCGGACTCCGCGGGCCCGACAAGACCGGCCGGCGAACCGGGGACGGATGGGACGCCATAGACACTCTGAGCTGCGACGACGCGCCACTCGGGGACGACTGCCCAGTCCGTTTCACACTCCGCGACAGCACGACGAGAATGACTCAAGGTCGTTTCGCGGCAGGGAGTACGACCCGCACGGAACGGCGAAGATCCAGGGACACCAACCCATCGGTCGGGCAGCGGCGGAGTTTCGCCGACGCGGGTGACGACCTCTCGGATGAAGTCGCGTTCGTCGTGCCCGGGTGCACCATCGGCAGGACCATCATCATGGCCGAAAGGAATGCGGCGGTCTTCAGGAGGTTTTTCATCGATGCTCCTCAGGATTCGCGCCACAGGGTCGGAAGGCGAACCTGCGCCCTACAACCGTGTATCGGCGGACGAACCCGTGCATCGGCTGAGACGTCCCCTGCCGTCACCGGGACGGCACCATGGCGATGACCTGGGTCCCCTGTCGACGACGGGACTTCCGGGACAGGCGTCGTGACAGCCGCACGGCACCGACTTCCGGCGACCGGATCGGGCACGGGAACGGCCGGTCGGCTGCCGTCACCGGACAGCGCTCAACCGCTCACCGCCGCTTTCGCGGCGATCAGCACGGGCTCCTCCGTGACGGTGACGGTGTCGCCGGGCCGCACCGCTTTGACGTTCCCGTCGAGGTAGTGGATCGCCTCCGCGTTCCTGTCCGCGACGACCGCCGCGGTGCCCTTGTCGGTCCACCTGATCGTCGCTTCGTAGGTCCGGCCGGGTTCCCGGACCGTGAACTCGCATTGGAAGACGTTCTCCGGCAACCGCGCGGCGCTGCCGTGGCCACAAGAACGGCTGTACGCGTGGCGGAGCCAGTGCTGTAGCCGCTCGACGGCGAGCGCGGCGTCGGTCGGTACCCCGCCGACCGGCTGCAGCACGAGCGGGATGTTCGTGCCGCCCCAGTTGTAGAAGTACATGCGCTCCAGGTTGCTCTTCCGGGCGTAGATCCCCACCAGGAAGAACCGCACGGCGTGGTTCCGGGCGGTGGTCTCGTCGAGCCGGGGCTGCGACACGACCGAGTACGTGGTCCCGGTGTTCCACACCTTGGGGTGCGTCCCGACCTCGTGCATGACGCGGTCGATCGAGGCGGTGAGTTCCAGCATCGTCTCCGGCGGGTCCGACGCCTGGCGCTGGAACAGTTTGACGCTCGCGACGTCGCAGTGGTCGTATCCCCCCAGCTCGGCGAACCGCCGGTAGAAGGACACGCCCTCGGCCGTCCACAACTGCCCCATTCCGGGGCACACGACCGTCGCCTTCGGGTCGCCCGACCGGATCACGGCGCCGGCGCGACGGACCATCTCGACGAGGGTCTCCACGCTGCCCACGTAGAACCTCGGGTCGTTGGCCAGCACCCACAGTTCGTACGCTTCGATCCGGCCCCGGTAGCGATCCACCACGGTGCGGACGAACAACTCCCAGTCGGCCTGGTCGACCGGCGGCGCGGGAGTACCGTCCGAATACGGACCGGCCGAAGCGTCGGGATTGGCCCACCTCGGCGTGCTGCCGAACACGAACAGCGGCGGCATGCCCGCCTTCTCCGCACCGTCCACCAGCCGATCCGACGCGGACCAGTCGAACTCGCCTCGCCGGCGCTGGATCTCCGACCACCGCGTCCCGCTGTCCCAGAACCGGACGGCACCGACGCGGAACGAGGGCATCGCCCCGGTGCCGCTGTTGATCGTGACGCCGAACAACCTGTCCGACACCGGCGCCGCCGGCAGCGTCCACGCCGGGCCGGAGGCCCGCTGCTGCTGCGCCAGGTTGTCGGTGATGTCGGCCGGGCTGCCGGGAGAGCTGGCGACCAGGAACGCCGCCGCTGTCGCGGCCACCACGCCCATCACGAGCCGGCGCCGGAACCGGTCGAACCGGGGCGGACGGGAGGGCGCCGCGGCGGAGTGCTCGACAGGGCTGGGGAGGGAAACCGTTTCCCCGTCGGCGAAATCGTCCGACGGTGCCGTGGCACGCAGCCACAGGCGGTGCAGCCGGACCATTTCGCCCCGGCCGGCACCGCACGTCGAGGCGATCCGCTCGACGGTGGCGAACTCGCGCGGCACGCTCGATCCCGTGCAGTACCGGTGCACCGCCGACTTGCTCAGGTGGATCTTCCGCCCGATGCCGTCGTAGCTGAGACCGCTGGCCACCTTGAGCCGCTCGAGGTGGTTCCCGAGCTCTCGGACGTGCGTGCCGTCGGTCATGACCATCCCCCCGAATCGCCACTCGTCCCGGCGCACGCCACAATGCGCAACGGCCAAGCCGACAGCTGTCACCGTCCCCGCGCCGCACCGGATCGTGTGCCGTTCGGTGGGTGCGCCCGATCCGACGCGTCGGTCTCAGCAGGAACGTCCCACGGCAACCACCGGTTCAGCGGAGTGCGGTCGTCACCCGGTCGGACGAGAGTCGACGAGCCCTCCGGACCTCGTACTGCCACTTGTCCCGTGAGGTGGGCTCGCTCCACCGGCGCGTCCGGGTTCGCGGTGTGCGGCGCACGGGCCGGCCCGACCGTGACGCGTTCGGCAGTCGTCTCAGAACGCTCCCGACTGCGTGAGCACCAACGTCAGGATGAACACCAGGTAGACCGCCAACGCCGACCGCGCGAGCACACGACGAGTCCGCTTCGCGCGGTCGGACGCGAAGAGGGCACAGGCGACGGCAAGCAGGAGCCAACAGGCCGGGTGCCCGTACTCGAGGATCGCACCGACAAGTCCCGCCGTCGTCCCACCCTCGGCCGGGACGACCACCAGGTACACGACCGCGACACCCGCCGCGACCGCACCGCCGACCGACCCGACCGGCACCCGGTGCTCGACGACGAAGTCCTTGGTCGACCACGGCCGGCTCTGCCTCCCGGTATCCACGACCGCGACGGTACCTCGAACGCGGTTCCGCCCCGGATCACGGGACGGCGGGCGTGCCGTCGAAACCGTGCGGCAGCCACACGATCAACAGGAAGACCAGGACGACCGCGACGAGCTGGACGATCTTCGTCAGCACCCGGACCATCAGCCGTCCCCGGCGACCGAACTCCTCATCCGCGCGGTCGCCCCGCTGCCGGACATGAGGATCCCCGTGGCGCTCCTGATCCCGTATGCGCAGCCACCCTTCACTTTCCTGCTCGTGGTACGAGCACAGGTTGCCCCACCGCCCGCAGTCCGGACACGACATCGGCGATCCTCGGCGATCCGCTTACGGCACCCCACCTCGCAGTGCCGCCCTGATGCCGTATCGCCGTCCGGCGGAAGGCGATCAGCGCTGTGCAGACGACCGTGACGACACCGTGATACGGATGCCGCCTTCGGTGGACTGGTGGTCGTCGGCCGACGCGGGCGTGGCGCCGAGGAATGCCGCGCCGGTGGTGGCAACGACGTATTTCCACACGTGCGGCAACGTAGTGGTCGCACGCAGGCCATTCAGTCGCGCCCACCGGATCGGGCGGCACATCCGGCCTGATCGAGGCAGCTCGCACAGCGCCGAGGATCAGTCGGAAGAGCCGGTGGGGTCACGGCGCCACTCGCTCGGGTTCCGGCCGTAGCGCGCGTGGAACCTGCGGGCGAAGTGGGTCGCGTTCCGAAATCCCCAGCGGTGGGCGGTCGTGGCGATCGTGTCGTCGGTGGTGGCCAGGTCGTCACGGGCGCGGGCCAGGCGTTCCTCGATGATCCACTGTTCCAGGCTGAACCCCGCCCCGGAACAGAGCTTGTACAGGTGGCGCACGGAGATGTGGTGGGCGGCGGCGATGGTGGCCGGTGTCAGGTCGGCGTCCCCCAGGTGGCGGCGGACGTGGGCCCGGACGCGGGTCAGGAGGGTGTCGGCCAGGGCGGCTCTGGTGTGCGCGTCGGAGTGACCGGCGGACAGCAGCAGCGCCCTGGTCAGTTCGACGTTCGCGGCACCCAGGGCCGCCGCGCCGGGACCGGCGGCCAGGTCGTCGGCGTTCGCCACCAGGTGGGCGACGTGCTCGGTGACCAGGCGGTGCAGCGGGCTCCGGGTCAGGTCGGTCACGGCGCGGCGGACCAGGTCGACCGGGAGGGCCAGGTGGTCCAGGGGCACCTGGACGCAGCCCGCGCCGCCCGGACCGGACCACGAGAAGTCGTACGGTGCGGACAGGTCGACGGCCATCAGTTCACCCGGCGCGACGACGCGGCGGTGGCCGAACTGCTCGTGCCTGGCATGCGCCCGTTGCTGGACGGACAGGGCGACGACCGGCATCACGTCCTGGCGGGCCTGTTTCGTGGTGCGCAACAACCGGACCCCGGTGGCGTGGGTGGTGAAGATGTTGCCGCCGCCCAGGTCCCACAGGCCGATGCGGGCGCGCACGTCGCCGTCCGGGTCCTCGTGGATCACCTGGCACGGCGCGGACGCCTGGGCCATGGCGGTCCGGAACGCCTCGACCCGGTCACGGGACGGCAACTCCGCGGTGTCGAGGATGTAGGCCATCGCTCCCCTGCCTCCGGGCGTTCCCATGCCGGCGGCCAGTGTGCACAGTGGGCAGCGGACCGTGCACACGAGGCTGCCGGACAAGATCTACCCGGTGCCTACGGTCCAGGGAGTCCCGGGCGACGAACAGGAGTGTCGACGATGCCCCACGTGACGACCGCCGACGGTGCGCGGATCTTCTACAAGGACTGGGGCGAGGGCCGCCCCGTGGTGCTCAGCCACGGGTGGCCGCTGAACGCCGACAGCTGGGAGGCGCAGCAGCTCTTCCTGGCCCACAACGGTTTCCGCGCGATCGCCCACGACCGGCGCGGCCACGGGCGCTCCGACCAGACGTGGCACGGCAACGCGATGGACACCTACGCCGACGACCTCGCCGCCCTCGTCGACGCCCTCGACCTGCGCGAGGTCACCCTGGTCGGCTTCTCCACCGGCGGCGGCGAGGTGGCGCGCTACGTCGGCCGGCACGGCACGTCCCGGGTCGCGCAGGTGGTGCTCGTGTCCGCCGTGCCGCCGTTCATGCTCCGGACCGACGACAACCCCGACGGCGTGCCGGGCGAGGTGTTCGACGACCTGCGCGCCGGATCCCTCGCCGACCGGTCGCAGCTGTACCGGGACCTGGCCGACGGCCCGTTCTTCGGGAACGACCGCCCCGGCGCGGCCGTGTCCCAGGGGATTCGCGACGCGTTCTGGCGACAGGGCCTGGAGGCCGGGCACCACAACGCCTACGAGTGCGTGGCCGCCTTCTCCGCCACGGACTTCCGCGCGGACCTGGACGCGTTCGACGTGCCCACGCTGGTCATCCACGGCGACGACGACCAGGTCGTGCCGATCGACGTCGGCGGTCGCGCGTCCGCCGCCCGGATCGCGCACGCCGAGCTGATCGTCTATCCCGACGCGCCGCACGGCATCACCGACACCCACAAGCAGCGCCTGTCCGACGACCTCCTCGCCTTCCTCAGGAGCCTGTGATGACCGCGCCCGACACCATCGTCCTGATCCACGGCTTCTGGGTGACCCCGCGCAGCTGGGAGCACTGGATCGCGCACTACGAGAGCAAGGGCTTCCGCGTACTCGCCCCGGCCTACCCCGGGTTGGAGGTCGAGGTCGAGGCGCTGCGGGCCGACCCGACGCCCATCGCCGAACTGACCGTCCCGAGGATCATCGACCACCTGTCGTCGGTGATCGACGCGCTCGACGCCCCACCGATCCTGATCGGCCACTCGGCGGGCGGGGCGTTCACCCAGATCCTGCTCGACCGGGGTCGCGGCGCGGTCGGCGTGGCCTTGAACTCCGCGCCGACCGAAGGCGTCCGGGTGGTGCCGTTCAGCCAGGTCAAGTCGACGTTCGCGGTGTTCAAGAACCCGGCCAACCGGCACCGCGCGGTCCCGATCAGCTTCGCGCAGTGGAACTACGCGTTCACCAACACGTTCACCGAGGACGAGTCCCGCGCGCTCTACGAGCGGTACGCGATCCCGGTCAACGGCGGCATCGTGTGGGGCGGCGTGCTGGCCAACTTCCAGCCGGGGCACCAGGACACGTGGGTCGACTACCACAACGACGCCCGCGCTCCGCTGCTGTTCGTGGCCGGCGGCGAGGACCACATCATGCCGCCGGCCGTGCAACGGTCCAACGCCGGGCACTACAGGTCGGACACGGTCACCGAGATCGAGGAACGACCCGGCTTCGCCCACCTGCTGCCGGCGCAGCCGGGGTGGCAGGAGATCGCCGACCACGTCCTGGACTGGGCACTGCGGCACGCCCGGTGACGGCGGGGGATCACCCGTCCTGACCGCGGCCGAAGCGGTCGAGGGCGGCGATCATCGCCGCCCTCATGCCGCCCCCGCCGTGACCGGTGTCGTCGAGGACCACGAGTTCGCTGCCGGGCCAGGCCCGGTGCAACGCCCAGGCCGTGCCGAGCGGTCCGCTGACGTCGTAGCGGCCGTGGATCAGCACGGCGGGAGTCCCGTGGAGCCGATCGATCCCGCGTTGCAGCTGTCCCTCGTCAAGGAAGCAGCCATTCGACCAGTAGTGGGTGACGATGCGGGCGAAGACCAGCTGGAACGCCGGATCGGCGACCGACAGCGAGGGTGTGGCGTCGGGGGCCAACGACATGTGCGCGTCCTCCCACTCGCACCACCGACGTGCGGCCGTGGCACGGACCTCGGGGTCGGGGTCGTGGAGCAGTCGGCTGTAGGCGGCGGACAGGTCGCCGTCGCGCTCGGCGGCGGGCACACCGGCACGGAACCGTTCCCACTCACGCGGGAAGACGCGGCCCATGTCACGGGTGATCCAGTCGGTGTCGCGGCGGTCGCCGTTGGTCACGGCCGCGAGCACCATTTCGGTCACCCGCGCCGGATGCGCCTGGGCGTAGGCGAGCGCGAGCGTGACGCCCCACGAACCACCCAGAACCAGCCAGCGGTCGATGCCCAGGTGGACCCGCAGCGCCTCGATGTCGTCGACGAGGTGCCCGGTGGTGTTGGCCGACAGGTCGACGACCGGATCGGCGGCCGACGGAGTACTGCGCCCGGCGTTGCGCTGGTCGAACAGGACCACGCGGTAGCGGTCCGGGTCGAACAGCCCCCGCATGCGCGGCGTGCTCCCCGATCCGGGTCCCCCGTGCAACGCGACGGCCGGTTTGCCGTCGGGGTTGCCCGACACCTCCCAGTACAGCGAATGCCCGTCGCCGACCTCCAGCATGCCCGACTCGTACGGCTCGCTCGACGGATGGCGCCCGTCGTCGGAAGTGTTCGTCATGGGGGCATGATCGCGCGGCGGCCACCTCCCCGCCGCCTCCTTGTCCGACCGTCGTCCTCGGGCGTGTCCGAACCGTCAGTCGGCAGGGACAAGCTTGGGCCGATGAACGGACATCCCCCGCGCCGCCGCGTCCCACCCCGCCCGTCCGGACCGGTCGCCCGCCCGGCCGGGCTGCACCGGCCGCGACCACGTCCCCGTCGACCGGTGAACTGGACGGCGGTCGCCTCGCTGCTCGCCGCACTGGCCGCGGTCGCCGGTGTGGTGTTCACCGGCCTGGCGTTGCGGACCAGCCGCGCGCAGAACGCCCTGACCGAACAGGGCCAGCTCACCGACCGGTACGGCAAGGCCGTCGACCAGCTCGACCGCACCGGCCCGGAACACCTCCAGGGCCGTCTCGGCGCCGTCTACGCCCTCGAACGCCTCGCCCGCGACTCACCCCGCGACCACCCCACCATCGTCGAGGTCCTCTCCGCGTTCGTCCGCACCACCACACCCCGCCCCACCCGCACGGGCGCCACGACGTGCCCGGACCAGACCGTCAGCCCCGACGTCCAGGCGGCGCTCACCGTCCTGGGCCGCCGCGACCAGAGCCACGACCAGACCACCCGGATCGACCTGCGCGACACCTGCCTCACCGGCACCGACCTCACGGGCGCGAACCTCGTCGGCACGGATCTCGCCGGCACCGATCTCACCCGCGGGGACCTCACCGGCGCGAAGCTCCGCGACGCGCACCTGTCGAACGCGACGCTCGCCGACGCGGACCTCGGCGGAGCCGACCTCACCGAGGTGGACCTGACCGGCGCCCACCTCGCCGACGCCGACCTCACCAGGGCGGACCTGCGGACCGCGAACCTCCGCGGCGCGAACCTCACCCGCGCACAACTGACCGGCGCCGACCTGCGCGACGGACACCTCAGCGGCGCGGACCTCACCGAAGCGAGCCTCGCCAACGCCGATCTCACCGGTGCGAATCTCACCGGCGCGCGCCTCGCCGACACCGACCTCACCGGCGCGGACTTCCACGCGGCCGACCTCGGCACCGCCGACCTCACGGACGCCGACCTCGCCGACGCGAGTCTCGCCGACGCGAACCTCGGCGGCGCGAACCTCACCGACGCGGACCTCCGCCGCGTGGACCTCGGTGCCGCGGACCTCCGCAAGGCGATCCTGCGCGGAGCGGACCTCACCGGCGCGAACCTCCGAAGCGCGAACCTCCTCGGCGCGGACCTGCGCGGCGCGGACCTCGCCGGCGCGCTCCACGACGAGAAGACCGTCGTGACCGGTGTCCTGTCCGACGCGGACACCGCGGGTGCGTGGTGGTGACCGCCACCCGAGAACGGGTATCCGGACGACCCGGGAAGGCACACCGGCAGGCCGGGGGCTCCACTCGTCCACCGGTGGGGCCGGCCCCCGTCGAAACCCGGGCACGGCGACCGGGGCGTCGGTCAGGCCGCTGGTCGCGGCTCCGTCGCGCCCGGCACCGACGCGGCATCGGTGGCGGGAATCGCGGCCGGTCGCACTTCGCGTTCTCCGCCTATATCGAGGCGAACGACGAGGTGCGGTCGTTCCACCCGACGCCTTCGAGGTAGTGGTTGAATCCGCTGTACGGAATGTACAGCGTAGAGCCGTTGTAGTAGGTGTGTTCGTAAAGGACCGTGGCGGTGGAGCCGTACGGCGAGTTCTTGACCGAGGACGTCTCGTCATTCCAGTCGTTGGGCCACATGCACCCGTACACGTGGGTCAGCCGCTGGTAGCCGTAGTTCTTCTCCAGGAAGAGCCCGCAGCCACTGAATTCCATGTGCTCGAAGATGATGCTTCCGGTCGTGTCCCAGCCGTAGGAGGAGACTCCGTCACCGCCCCGTGCGCCGGGACCGACAACCCGCCAGCCGACACCGGGGGTGTCCGGGTTGGCGTGCTTCGACGGTTTGGCCAGCGCGTGCTCCGGGCCGCCCCGCGAGTGCACGAACTTCTCCAACGCGTCGGGAGTGGTGAACGTGTGCAGCCGGCCCGGTGCGCCGTCGCTGCCCGGGAAGTAGGCCATGTGCAGGACGTAACCGTTGTAGGCGAGAATCGTCTCGCCGGGCACGGGTCTGCCGTTGATCGACAGGGGCACCGTCGGAACGTGGTGGATCGCCGCCGCGTCACGGACTGCCGACGCGGTCTCCGGCGCGTACGCCATCGCGGGAACCGGTCCGGCTCCGACGAAAACACCCAGGATCGCCGGCAGCGCCGCGGCCGACCACCTGACCACCGACCGTGGTAACCGCCACCCGGGCTTGCTGTCGACGGTCTCGCGACCGCGGGTCGTCTTCATGAATCTCAACCCCTTTCCAGGTCAGGTCGTACGTCGGACCCGGCACGGAACCCGCCTCGTCCCGTCAGCCGCGCACGGGAGACCGGCCGCTTTCAGAACCAGAGCCACACCGGAATCGTCCACCCTTCCGGACAGTCGTAGTGCGAGTGGCAACCTCGCACCTTGAGCTGATAGCTGTGCCCCGGGGCAATGGCACCCGGCCACAGGACGGTGTCCGTGAAGCTCGCGCTTCCGCTCGTCGGATGGCATCGGGACCCGGCCACGACGAAGCAGGTCCCCTCGGCCAGGCCCAGTTGATTGTCCCGGTCGAGTCGGATATGCCAACGTTCATACGCGAAGGGAGCGCTCGTGCCCCATTCCAGGTCGAGCTTGAACGAAGTCGTCCCACCGTATGCGAAACTGGACCACCATCCCGATATGACCATGTAGTCACCCTTTCCGGGTGACCAGACCATCTGGCCACGCTCAAAGTTCTGATAGCGGCCGTCATAGGTCACCCACAACGGCGATATGGCACATCCGTACGTGTGCGGGTGCATTTTCCAGCGGGGATCGAAAATTCCGGACACCCCGACGCAGCCGTTGTCGACCAGTACGCCCCGGGCAGCACCTTCGGCGGGTACGGCGACGATTGTGATCAGCAGCATGGCGACCACGACCGTGAGCACGGTCTTCCGAATCACGTGAACCCCCTGCCGAGTCCGACCACCCTGACCGAAATCGACTGTCACCCCGGCCGCCGACGTCACCCTCTCGAGGACCGCGGAATAATTCCGATGTCGACTGGCATAGTGCGGACCGATACAGGGGGACCGGACCACGGCCCGGTATAATCAGACCCGACGAACGCCGAGACACAGTCTCTCCCGAGCGGTCCCGGGACGCGACGGCCGAACGTATGAACCTGCCACCGCCGATCGGAATCCGTTGAATCGGGACGTCGGACAGACGGTGGCACGTGATCTTTTTTCGACGGAAAGAGTTTCCCCGCCGGACGTTGAATTTCGACCCGACCGATCCTCATCTCGATCGACGAGGCACCCGGCGCGACCCGCTCGGGCATCACCACTTCGGGTGAACGACGTGTACCCGATCTCGGCGAGCCCCCTACGGTCGGCCGTGGTCCGCACGGCGTGGGCCGGAAAGGGGTCGGTCGGGGATGCGGGACGCGGCGGTCGAGCGGGTGTCGGTGGTGTTCTCGTTGTTCGACGCGAACGACAGCGGGAAGTTGGACGGCGAGGACTTCGAACTGATGGCCAGGCGGGTGGTGGTGGCCGCCGACGGGTCCGGTGAGCCGGCGCTGCGGGAGATGGTCGAGGCGTTCCGGGCCTACTGGGCGACGTTGGTCGCCGAGCTGGACGTCGACGGGGACGGTGAGGTCACGTTCGAGGAGTTCCGGACCTGTGTGCTGTCGCCGGAGCGGTTCGACGCCACCGTGGCGCGGTTCGCCGACGCGTTGGCGGAACTGGGCGACCCGGACGGCGACGGGTTGATCGAGCGGTCGCGGTTTCTGGCTCTGATGAAGGCCATCGGTTTCGAGGAGGGCAAGGTCCACGCGTTGTTCGACGCGTTCGGCCCGTCCGAGGACGACCTGGTCGCGGTGGACACCTGGCGTCGGGGCATCGTCGACTTCTACGCCCCGGACAAGGCGGACATCCCGGGTGACCTGCTGGTCGGCGGCGGGGTGGGCTGAGGTGGGCGCGGTCGTCGGACTGGCCGTGGGGCGTGGTACCGGCGCGGAGTTGGCCGACGTCTTCGAGCGGGTGCTAGGGGTGCTCGCCACAGGGGTGGCGGTCGAGCGTTCGCCGCGGGTGTACGACTCGTATTTCTCGTTACGTGACAACGACTCCGGCACGCCGGCGATGCGGGAGCGGACGCTCGCGGACGCCGGGCACTACGAGCGGTTCTGCCGGGACCTGGCGGCACGGGGTGCGCGCGCCGTGTTCCGCACCGCGATCAACGCCCAGTCGCTCTACCTGGTCCGGCAGCGGTTGCGGGCGGTGAAGGTGGACGAGATCACCGCCGGACTGCTGGTGGTGCGGGACCAGGCCCAGGGTTTCTACACCGGCGACAACGAGCACGGCCCGGGGATCATCACGCGGACCACGGTGTTCCGCCGGGAGATCACCCGGGAAGTGTTGTCCTACGCGGTGGAACGTGCGCGCGAGTTGTGGCCGGAGGGCCCCGCGGAGATCGTCCTGGCGTACAAGTTCCACCTGCTCGACGGCGAGTTCGACCGGTGGGTACGCGAGGCCGCGGCGGATGCGGGTGTCGCGGTGCGGTTGTGCCAGCCGGACACCGTCAACCGGGACCTGCTCGAACGCGGACCGGTTCCGCGCACGGTGATCGTGGCCGGGAACGAGTGGGGCGACATCATGCACGTGCTGCTGCTGGACCGGTACGGGTCGCGGCGGCAGGAGGAAAGCTGCACGGAGAACGTCTACCTGCACCCCGACGTGGCCGGGTTGACGGAGTTCCAGACGGTGCACGGGTCCGCCGACGACATCGCCGGACGGGGCCTGGTCAACCCGACCGCCACCGTCCGCGCCGCGGCGGCAGTCGCGCGACAGGTCGGGTGCGCCGGGGCGGTCGTGGCGGTGGAGCGGGCGTTGGCGGCCGTGGCCGACGAGGGCATCGCGACCCCGGACCGGGGTGGCCGGCACACGACCACCGAGGTGGTCGACGCGCTCATCGCTTCTCCCGATCTCCTGCACGCGTAATGCGGGCATTGGTCGTAATGGACCTGCAAAACGACTTCTGCGCGCCCGAGGTCGTGGCCGCCCGCCACGGCGCCGTCCCCGAAGACCTCGGCGGGGTGGTGGCGCGGGCGGTGCGATCGGTGGACGTGGCGCGCGCGGACGGTGTCGAGGTGGTGTTCGTCCGCTTCCTGGGCGACTTCGTCCACCAGGGCGCGAGTTGGCGTGCCCGTGACGCCGTCCTGGACAAGCGACCCCAGTGCCTGGAGGGCACGTGGGGCGCGGAGTTCCACGCGGTGACGCCCGCGGGCGACGAGCGTGTGTTCACCAAACGGGCGTGCTTCGACGCCTTTCTGGCCGACGGGTTCGAGGCACACCTGCACGCACGCGGCGTGGATCACCTTGTGCTTGCCGGTCTCTACGCCGACGTGTGCGTGGACTCCACCGCGCGCACCGCGTTCCAGAAGGGACTGCACGTCACCGTGCTGTCCGACTGCACGACCAGCCTGCACCTGCCCTGCCCGGACGTGCTGCGGTTCATGAACCGCGTCTACGGTGCGCGCACCCTGCCGCTGGACGTGTGGGCGACGGAAAGGAACCAGGCGTGGACGGGATCGACCGGGGCGTCGGGGTGACGGCGTTGATGGTCGCCGCGGCCCGCGCCATCGAGCACCGCCGCCCCGACGCGCTGGCCCACGACCGGTTCGCGGAGCACTTCGTGCGGGCCGCGACCGTGTCCAGGGCCTGGCCGGTGCACCCGCGGGAGGTTCCCGAGGGCGACGCGCACCCGGTGTGGGGCAGACTCGCCCGCTACTTCGGCCTGCGGACCAGGGTCCTGGACGACTTCGTCGCGGAGTCGACCCAGGTCGTGCTGCTGGGCGCGGGACTGGACTCCCGGGCCTACCGCTTACCCTGGCCGCGCGGCACCACCGTGTACGAACTGGACCAGGCCGGGGTGCTGGGCTTCAAACACCACGTGCTCGACCGGTCGGGGGTCGACCCGGCCGCCGGGCGGGTGCCGGTCCCCGTGGACCTGCGGCGGGACTGGGCACCGGCGCTGCTCGCGGCCGGTTTCGACCCCGCTCGCCCCACGACGTGGCTGGCCGAGGGACTGCTGCTCTACCTGCCCGCCGTCGCCGAACAGGCCCTGATCACCGCGGTCGACCGGCTCAGCGCCCCCGGCAGCCGACTCGCCTACGAGATCAAGTCCGTCCGCGAGGTGCCGCGGATCCGCGACAGCCCCGTCTACCGCCGGGCCCGGCAGGAGATCGGAGTGGACCTGCTCGGCCTGTTCGACGACGACCCGCGCCCCGACTCCACGATCGCCCTGACCTCCTACGGCTGGCGCACCAGCACCCGCACGCCTTTCCACTTCACCGACGTGCACGGGCGTGGCCCACGCCCCGAACCCCACGACGCCCTCGCCGCCAACCGCTGGATCTTCGCGGACAAGATCACCGCCAAGATCACCGCATGACTCCCGGCCCTCACACCTGGAGGTCGACTTCGATGCGCTTGAGCTGGTGCCGGGCCAGGGCGAGGTTCGCGTGGTCCCTTTCCAACACCAGGTAGAGGAAGAGCGAACTCCGGAATTTCACCCCGCTCAACAACCTGATCAGGTGGTACTGGCGGTGCAGCGTGATCAGGATGTCCTCGATGTTGTCGTTGAGCCCGAGCGTCGACATCACCCGGAGTTTCGACCGGACGACCTCGGTGTTCCCGGCCGCCGCGAGATCCAGGTCCAGCCAGTCGCCGCCGCCGCTCGTGCCGAGCGACATCCCGCTGTCGTAATCGACCAGGGCGACACCGACGGCGCCGGCGATGGACATGGCCTCTTTCAGTGCGGTATCGATGTTCATCAAATCCCACTTTCCTGTGTCGACCGGCGATGGTGAGGACGCGGCCGGCCGCCTGCGCGTCGGCCACGCCTGGAAACATTTCCGAATGAACGAGGTCATCAAGGTCGGCTCGACCGGCAGGCTAAGAGGCCAGGATCGAGTTGACCCGCTCGATCACCGGCCGGGTCTCGTAGATGAGGCGGCCGAGGTTCAACCCCTCGTCCCCGAGGACGACCATCAGCGACATGCCACCGATGGCGTACACGGCCATGTAGCCCGCACTGCCGAACACCACGGTCTGGCTGAGTTTGCCCAGACCGATCACCTCCGCCGCCTGGCGGGCGATTCCGAGGTCGGCGGCGGCGAGTGCGGAGATGTGCGCGGGTTCGACCCGCTTCGCCACGTCGGTGAGGATCGGTATCCCGTCGGTCGCGGCGATCACCGTATCGGTCACTCCGGAGACGTTCTCGCGAAGCTTCCGCAATTCCGCGGCCAGGGCGTCGTAGTCCACAAATTTCCTTCCTGATTCCGAGGATCCACCCTGATCACGCAGGGCACTCCACGATCGGCACGCCTACCCCGGCGCGGGTCCGGACCTGGTCCGACCCGGTCGGCGGGTGGGGAGCGGCGGCACCCCGACCTCCTCGGCGCGGCGGTCGGTCACCGTGTCCGCCCGTGGCCGCAGTGAAGCGAGTCCACCGTGCACGAAATTGAACGCCGCCGCCGCCGGGGCGGTCTCCAGGAGCTTTTCGTCGAGCATCCGCGAGATCTCCGCCGTGACGGGGTAAAGGCTCGCGCCGATCGCGAAGGCGATGTCCCGTGCGGTACGCCGCCCGGTCGCGTGGGCGACGATCTCCTGCCGTTCCGCGCCCAGCTCGGCGGGGCCGGCGGAACGGGCGGGCACCACCCGGTCGCGATGAGGTGAAACGAGGACGGGTAACGAGGCGACGACGTCCAGCCGGTCGGTCGTCTCCGCGAGCAACTGGTCCACGGTGACGCCGTCGGACGCCGGGACGAACGGCAGCTCGGCGGATCCGCCGATGACATAACGCTCGATGTCACCGGTGACCATGGCGAACGCGCCGTCGTGCAGCACGGTCGCGGTGAGGGCTCGGGTATCCGCGTTCCCGACGTTTCCCCGGGCGACGAGCGTGTCCGCACCGGGCGATCCGGGACTGCGCACGCCGGTCACCACGCCGTCACGCAGGTAGAACAGGCCGCCCGGATTTCCCGCGATGTACAACGCGCCGGTGACCCGACTTTCGCGGCACTGCGCCAACGCGTGCGCGAGAACGCCGAAAGCGGTTCGGTGATCACTTCTCAGAGGTCACTCCGTGTCGATTCGGGACTACAGGCCGGTGTCCGGTCGATCGGACAGCCGATCAGGCACTTACCCCTTATCGAAAGGGTGGCCCATGCGCTAATTCTTACCCGACGACACCACACTTTGTGCCAAGTGTCACACGATCGAGTGAACCATTCCCACTGATGTAACCAGCTAACTCACCGTGAGCATTTTCTGATTCCCGACGTTCCCGAACTCGCCGTCGATTTTCCATCGGGAAAGAATCCATGCGTCCGTCGAGGCGGACAGCGAACCGGCGGGCGCGGAGTCCGCGCCCGCCGGGTCCGATCAGCGACTCAGAGGCGGATCTTGTAGATGTGGTAAGCGGTCGAGGAGGCGAACGTGTCGGTGAACTTGCCGCCCGCCACCGGGATGGTGCGGCCCTCGTCCACGACCTCCACCGAGGTGCTGCCGGCGGCCTCCGGCGGCAGGTTCAGGGCGAAGCTGCCCGTCGCGGTGCCACCCGGGATCCCGCTGCCCATGGCGAAGACGTACGCGTATCCGTTGTGGACCTTGAGCATCGTGTCCAGCGACGGGTTGAACGTCCAGGCGTAGCTCTGGGAGTTGAGCACCGGGGCCAGCGCCTTGATCTGACCGTTGACCTTGGTCGCGGCCTTGGTCATCGCCGCGTAGCAGTCGCCGCCGAACAACGCCGTGTACCGGAAGTTGTTGCTGCTCGGGCACCAGTCGCCGTACGTGTGGTTGAAGTAGTTGATGCCGCGCGCGCCGTGGATGATCATGCTCATCACCGCGGCCTGGAGGTGGTCGGGCTTGATCGCCGGGTTCTCCGCGTACGGCCGGCCGTTCTCGACGAACCCGAACACGCTCTCGGTCTTGCCCGACTCGGCCGCGATCTCCCGCTGCTTGGTCACGCCGTAGCCGTAGTTGGACGGGCGGTAGCACTCGTCCTCGGTCAGCAGGCTCTGGTTCCGCGCCGGGAGGTCCGGGTGGGACAGTCGGTCACAGCCCATGAACCGGCCGTACCAGTAGGTGTCCAACGAGACCGCGCCGTTCACCTCGAGCCACTGCGCGGCCATGCCGTCCTCGGGCGCGTAGTTCGGCCAGATCATGTTCGCGGTGAAGTTGGTATAGCGCATCCGCCCGTCGTTCGGGAGCTTGGCGGACGTCGACTTGAGCAGGTTGAGCGCGTCGCCCTGGCCGAACTGCTCCGGCTCGTCGGCCAGCAGCCAGCCGACGGTCTCGGACCCCAGGTTCGGGTTGGTGGTCTGGTCGTGGATCGCGAACATGCCCGCGTCGCGGATCAGGTCCAGCCGGGGCGTGTCGTACAGCTCCAGGTACGTGTTGATCCCGACGGCCTTGTCCAGGTCGATGTCCTTCTGGGACCCCACGGTCGCGCCCCACACCGCGATGGGGAAGAAGTTCGGGTCGTTCCACGCCGAGGACTTGGCGAACTGGCCGTAGTACTTCGGGCCGCCTTCCCACGGGACCAGCGGGAGGGAGAGCGCGTTGCGCACCGGACCCTGCGTCGGCGTGGCACTCGCGACCGAGGACGGCGTCGCCGAGGCGGACGAAGAAGCAGAGGCGGAGGACGGGGAGGCGGATGTCGAGAGTGGGAGCGTCCCGCTCGCGCACCCGGGGCCCGGGTCGCAGGAGGCGGCGACACTACCGACACCCGCCGTAGGTCTGTCCCACGGCGAGAAGGCGACGACACCGGCCACCGCCAGGCCGACGACCGCGAGGGGAACGATCACACGCTTCTTCACGGGGCTCTCCGCACTGTCAGGTTCGGCCGTGCCCCGTTCACGGCCGGAGGTGGTCTCACCGGTGGTCACCGACGACGGTCGGGACTTCGCACCCGATGGGGCCCGCGATCACGCGGCGGGCGACGAAGCGGGACACCCTGACCTCCCCGGTGGCGCTGCCGGCGACAAGTTGACCTCAAAAGTCGTCCGACGGCAAGACCCCCTACAAGCTGTATCGAACCCGGCAGGAACCGGTCGTCGGACATGGCGCGCGCCGTGCCCGACACGTGCGCGGCGGCGGCGATACCGACCGACGGAGGGCAGGCGCATCCGACGTTCGCCGCGATATTGGACCTTATGCATCAACGAGATTGAGCTGAACAGTCCAATTCGGGTCGCGGTCCGCTCCACCTCGATCACCCTGTGCCGAGAGCGGCCTCCAGCCCGGCAAGGTCGCGGTTGACCGCGACCATGGTCCGCACGGCGGTGAAGCCTGGCCGAGCCGGATCATGCGCTCGCTGCCGGCGCCCGTCGAGGTGTAGATCCGGAGTCCTTCCAGCCATGTGCGGCGAACAAGTACCCGTGCCAGTCGCCACCACCGCCCACGACCCGACCTTCGGTGAGGACCACCTTGTCGAACCCGGTCTCCACGCCGAGGGTCGCGTCGATCTCCGCGCGGACCGCACGCGACAACTCGGCCGGTTCCGGCCGGTCCCCCACTGTCTCGGCGGACACCCCCGCCGCTCGTGATCACGCGACCGGCACCCGCCCGATTTCGGGCAGGAATAGACGCCGCGTGGTCCGAACCGCTGTCGTCGATCGCACGGGGGCGGGTGGCCGGTCGGACCCCCGACCACCCGCTGCGGACCTCGGTGGCCAGGCCGCGCCTGGGGGCGCGCGGCGGCTCGTTCCCGTGATCCGATTCCAGTTGACCGGGAATTTCGTCCGGGCGCCAGGCAGTACTACCAGCAGAAGCACGACGGCTCGCCTCGTCCCGCCGTCCGAGAAAAGCGCTCCGACCGCGTCGAACGCTGCGTGAAGCCCAGCGCTCGGTGGCGACGTCCAGTTCCTGATCGTCACCGTCGGCGGAAGGTCGTGCGCGGACTGCGACCGCCTCGCGCGCCGGAACCCGTTGTGCGACAACAGGGGCCCGGCACGCCGGTAGTTTTGTGGCATGCGATCCGAGGGGAAACCGGGTCGGTGGCGGATCGACGCGCCTCCGTTGACTTCCACACAGGCCGAGCGGTGGTCCGCCGCGTGGCCGAACCAGGGTTGTCCGCCCCTGGTCGCGTGGGTCGTGGCGGTGGTGGCGGTGCTCGTGGCGGGCGGCTCGACCAACCCGCTTGTCTGGGCGGCACCGGCACTGCTGGTGTGGCGGCCGACCGCCGGTGCGGTCGCGGTCCTGATCGCGGCCGTGTGGGCGTTCGACGATCCGGTGTCACGCATCGGCTTCGGCGTGTACGCCCTGGTGTGCCTCGTGATGTCGGCGCTGCGGCCGTGGTGGGCCCGACGGCAGCGGCGGGCGTTGGGCGACCTGCCCGTGGTCGTCGTGGGTGTCCCGGCGGACGGCAAGAGCACGCCCGGATCGGGGTCTCGGCCGATCATGCTCGGCCTGTTCGCGATCGCCGCCGGGCTCCTGTGGTGGCCGTGGGGACCGGCCGGTGCGGCCGTGCCGGCCTTTCTGGTGGCCGTGCTCGCCGGGCGTGCGGTCGCGGTCAGGATCCATGGCCGGAGGCTGTTGTCGAAGCCCCACCGGGCGGTCGGGGTGCTGGTCCGACTCGACCCCGGCGGCCACGCCATCCTGTTCACCGCCGACCGCGCCGTGCGGCGGGTGGGCCGGTTCACCGTCGCCACGATGGTCCACCGCCCGGACGACCCGCTGCCCGCCGACTTCCTCGGCACCTCTGCCCGAACTCCACGCACCATGGTCGAGGCCACCGCCGTGGGCGACTTCCGGCACAACGGGTACATCGCCGTGGTGGCCGACGACTTCGTACTGCTTCCCGACAGCCCGCTCCACGCCGATCACGACGGCGAGATCACGGTGCCTCCTGCCCTGGTCGACGGCCGCCGCTCGTCCGGCCTCGGCTGAGCGGGGCACTTTCCGATGATCCAGGGCGCCCCCGGTCAGGTCGAGACCACTGTGGCGGCGTCGAAGACCAAAGGCTGCCAACGGGTCGCGCCCGTCCGGCCGTGCCCGGGATCGACGCCGGTGAACACCCGTCCCCCGACACGCACACGCACGTGGCGTGCCTGCCAGTCGACCGAGGCCCGTTGACGGACCCGACCCGTACAACGCCAACGCTCCTCGCCGAACGCCACAACCGTCGAATGCCCGTGCACCTGCCCGAACGGCACCACACCGACATACCCCATCCACGGCTCGTGCAACGCCGCCCCCGACTCGGCCCACAAGGGACCCGCCTGCTCGTCACGCGCGTGCTCGCCCATGCGCCAGATCAACTCCGGACGCCGGTCCAGTGACTCCGCCGCACGCACTGCGGACGTGGGCTCCCCCAACCACTGCCAGCCGGCCAGGGTCAAACCCACATGGGTCACCAACAGTTCCTCACCGTCCCCAGTGCGCACGGCGGTGGCCACCCGCAGACGCCCATCCGCCCACCAAGCCCGCAGCCGCTCGACATCGCAGACCTCCACCGGATCGGGCCAGAACACCGTCCCGCCGGGCAGGTACTGCGCCTCGTGATTGCCGACGAGTTGAATCCACCGGTCCGGCTGTTCGTCGAGCAGCCTCGCGACGACGTCGAGCGCTCCCGTGCTGTCCGGACCGCGGTCGACGAGATCGCCCACCTGGATCACCGTCAGATCGGACGGCAACCGCCCGGCGCCGGCGCCCAGCCACTCCAACGCCCACCGCAACTGGTCCGCGTGTCCTCCGACATCACCGATGACCGCGACCCGCCCCATGGATATTCCCCCTGAACCGGCGACTGGAGCCAGCCTACGCAGCTCCCACACCGGCCTGCGGGACAGCACGGTGCGCGCGGGCGTTCATTCGCGCGTGCCGCCCGCGACCAGGTCGAAGGGTCTCCGCAGACTGCGGCGAGGCGTGCAGGCGCGAGGCGCGGATTTCGTCGGGGCAGAAGCCGGACCATCAAGCGTCGTCGTGGCCGTGTTCGATCCGGAACTGTTCCTCCAACTCCGGATAGCCGTAGCCGTCGGGGAACGCGTCGCGCGGCACGAGGCCGGTGGCCCACGGCACGGGGCAGGGACCGGCGTGCTCGGGCACGGGGCACAACAGCAGCTTGATCTTCTCGATCAACTCCCGCACCTGTTCCTCCGTGGCGTGGACGCCGATCCTGATTTCCCAGGTATCACGTTCTTCCGACATCGAAACCCCCATCTCCAGCACGCAGGTCCCCTCGCGCGGCACCACGTCCGCCGGTCGACACCACGAGATCGAACTTGGCGGGCGGGAACACCACGGCCGGTGCGACCGTGGACGGCTGCTTCGACTGCAACGCGACGATCCTCATCCTTGCTCCCCCTGTACGCCCGGACGTGCTACAACCACCGCTCCACAAGGTGTCGAGGCGTGTCGTGCGGCACGTACCAACGCCTGGACTTGGGATCCCATCGGGCTTTCGCGGTCTGCCTGGCCAGGTCGTTCTCCGCGAACGGCACGTTCAGGTACAACCGGCCGCCGGCTTTCGGTCCGGGCTCGGCACGGGCGCGCTCGACGATCCGGCGCACGCGTTCGCAGGCACCGGGATCGGTGATGCGCATCATGAGGTCGGTGGGCCCGGTGCGGGCCAGCAGGTTGAGCGACCCGTGCCAGAGCACCTCGTCGTCGACGATCACGACCTTCTCGTGCATGCGCTCGCGTCGGACCACGGTGCACCCGGCCGCCTCGAGCCTCGCGATCTGCCGTTCGTCGTCGGATCGCCGGGCCGGTCGGGTGTGGACGGTGACGGTCAGACCGTCCTCGATCCGCGGTGTCAGCTTCGCGAGCCACCGTTCGACGGGGTCGGCGTCGAGGAACGCGCAGTAGATGTCGATGCCGCGTCGGGCGTGCGCGAAGTCCCAGGCGACGGCGCGCGGCACCTCGTCGGCCGGGAAGAAGGCCGGTCGGGTCAGCTCGTGCGGGTCGAGTCCCGCCAGGTCGTCCGCCGCGCGGAACGGGACGAGGTCGCCGACGTCGAGGTGGTGCGCGTGCCGCCGCAGGTGGTCGACCAGGCGGGCGGCTTCGCCGTGGGGCTTGAGGTTGCGGCTCAGGAAGTCGACGTCGGCGACCACCACGAGGTGGTCCTGCGCGCGGCTCACCGCCACGTTGAGCAGTCGGCAGGTGGCCGACGACAGGCCCGTTCCCTCGTAGAAGCGGCCGACCCGGTCACCGGCACCGGCGACGGTGTCGATCACCACGAGGGGTCGTTGGCTGCCCTGGAACCGGTGCACGGTGTCGACGACACCGTCGTAGTCGGCGCCGAACCGGTAGGCGAGACTGCCCTTCAGCGCCCCGACCTGGTCGCGGTAGGGGGCGATGACCGCCATCCGGTCGCCCGGCCCGCCGTCCTCCTTGCGCGCGGGCAGCACACCGTCGTACTGCAGTCCCCGGACGAGTTCGTGGATCACGGCCTCGTGCACCGGGTTGGATCTGGGACCGCCTTGTGCGGCCGAGCGCCGGGTCGCGGTGTCGACCAGCACCAGCGGCGACTCCAGCAGCGGCGACGGCGGCAACCGGCTGCCGTCCGCCCGGCCGGTGGTCAACGGCGCGTCGGGGTAGGCGATCGTGTTCACGACCGCGCAGATCGCCGGACGCATGCGGTACTGGGTGTCCAGACCGATCAGGCAGCCGTGGGGTCGCACGCGTCCCCGACCGTCGACGAGGCCGGCCGCGTGGAAGGCGTCGCGGTCCATCCAGTGCGCGGAGTGCGCCCGCGTCGCCGGGTCCGCGTCGTGATCGCCGGACGCCCGGGTCACCGCGGGGAGCTGCCGGAAGTCGCCGGCCACGACCACCCGTTTCCTCGCCAACGCCGCCGCGTACCAGGCCGCGGGAAGGGCGACCATGCCCGCTTCGTCGAGGACGACGGTGTCGAACCTGTCGATCAGGTACCGGGACTGCACGGCCTTGGCCACGGTCGTCGCCAGGACACGGCAGTTGCCACGCACCTCCACTTCGACGGCGCGGAGCTTGTCCTGCCGGTCTTCCAGACGTTCCCGCAGATTCTTGGCCGTGGTGGCGAGTTGGTCGGCGCTGCCGACCAGTGTCGTCCGGAGTGCGCTCGCCTTGCGCTCGGCTGCCTGTACTCGCGCCGCGTGGCGCCGCTGTTCGGCGGTGGCGAGCAGGTGCCGCGCGACCAGGTCGGCGACGTCCTGGTCGACCACCTGGAGTCGGGAGAGGAGTTCTTCCTGCTGTCGCGCCTTCCGCGCGGCGGACGGGCCGGTCGGGACTCCGATCGCGATCAGTTCGGCACGCAGCCGGGCTGCCTCCTGCCTGGCGCGCTCGCACTCGGCCGCGGCCGTGGCGACGTCCCGCGTGGCCCGCCGAGCGTCGCCACGCAGTTGTTCGAGACTTCCGAGGAGTTCCGCGTGCTCGCGGTGCAGTGCCAAGCGGCTGTCGACGACGTCGAGGCGCTCGCGCAACTCCCCGATCTCGGCGGTCAGGCCGGCGCTCAGCCGCGCCACGATCTTCCGCTGCTCGATCCGGTCGCCGTACTTCTCCTTGAGCGAACCGGGTGCGATGTCCCCGGCCCGCTGCACGAGCCCGCCGGCGAAGCCGTCCTCGGCGCTCAACAGCTCGCACAGCCGTTCCACCGCCTGGTCCACGGCGACGTTGGTGGGCGCGAGGAACAGCACCCGGTGCCCCTGCCGGTGGTTGCCCTCCACGACGTGGCCGACGACCTCGGTCTTGCCGGTGCCGGGCGGCCCCCAGACGAAGGTCAGGTCGCTGCCCAGGGCCCGTGCCACGGCATCGCGCTGCCGGTCGTTGAGCTGCAAGGACCGCCACCCGCGCACGTACCGCTCCGGGTGCGGGCACCGACCGGCCGCGGGCAGGTCGCGGCCGACCAGCCACCCGGCCGCGGTCAGGTTCAACCCGCCGGCCCCCGAGATCGTCCGGTCGAGCTGTTCGGCCAACGCGACCAGGCCGGACGTGTCGTCCTCGCGGAGTTCGGCCTTCGCACCCAGCACGGCGGACGTGCGCAGGCGCAACCGACCGCGTTCGGCGACGACGAGTTCCGCCGACTCCCAGGCGGTACGCGGGCGGGCACGAATCAGCAGCGGCCGGGCGGCGGACGAGTCCTTCCAGCCCCGGGCGGCGAACGAGTACTCGTGCCGGTCGCCCCCACCGCCCACGACCCGACCTTCGGTGAGGACCACCTTGTCGAACCCGGTCTCCGCGCCGAGAGTCGCGTCGATCTCCGCGCGGACCGCACGCAGCAACTCGGCCACTTCCGGCTGATCCCCCACTGCCTCGGCGGACACCACGCCACCCCCGCCCCGCACACGCCCCGTGACTCACGGTACCGGGCGCGGATAATCGGACGTCGCCGATCCGGGAGAAGCGAAGCGGACCCCGCCGCTCGTGATCATGCGACCAGGATCGCGCGATCGCGGCCCGAAGCCGTGGGCACGCCCTGCTGTCGTCGATCGCACGGGGGCGGATGGCCGGCCGGACCCTCGACCACCCGCCGCAGACCTCGGTGGCCCGGCCGCACCTGGAGGCGCACGGCGGCTCGTTCCCGCGAGCCGGGAACCGTTGTTCGACAACAGGGACCCGGCATGCCGGCGGTTTGTGGGCATGGGATACAAGGAGGACTCGGGTGGGTGGCAGATCGACGCCTCCTCCGTCGACTTCCGAACAGGTCGAGCGGTGGTCGGCAGCGTGGCCGAGCCAGGGTTCGTTACACGATTACCACGACGGCGAGATCATGGTGCTCCCGGCCCTGACCACCTCGCCCCCGCAGGTGGCTTCGAGACCGTTCACCGCCCGGCTTCCGTCCACAGCCTGGCGTAGCGGCGCATGCCATAGAGCAGTGGTTTGGGCATCTCGGATACGCCTGCTCCCAGTACCTCTCCGAACACCACCTCGTGGTCTCCCACCGGCTCGGTCCGGCGCACCGAGCAATCCGCGATCGCGTGCGCGTCGTCGGGCAGGTGCGGCCCGGCGGCTCCAGCCTGCCAGCGCACCCGGTCGAACCTGTCGGCCTCCCCGGAGGCGAACAGCTCCGCGGTGATCCGTGCCTCGTCGTGCATCAGGTTCACCACGAAGAAGTTGCGGCGCTGTATAGCCGCGAGTGTCGGGCTGCCTCTGCGCAGGCACACCGCCAGCGTCGGTGGAAGGAGTGTGACGCTGCACAGGGACGAACACGTCATCCCATGTGGCGTCCCGTCGGCGTCGACGGCGGTGACGACGGCGACTCCGGTCGGAAACCCCGCCATGAACGAACGGAACACCGTCCGGAGCGCCTCGTCCGTCACAGCATTCCGATCGGCTCGGCACGCAACGGGCTCGCCCAACTGTCCGGGTCGAAGAGAAGCTGCCGGTTCAAGCCCGGATTGTCGTGGAACCGCGCCAACGCCTCGTTCTGGGGTAATGCGCGCCGGGTGATCGCCATGGCGGCGTCCCGGCGTGCGCGCCACCGTTCGGGCGGCTCCGCACGGTGCAGCAGCCGTGTCGGCACCTCCTGTCCGAGCAGGATCGTCTCCACTCCGGCCAGCCCGTAGAACGTCGGTGTGTTTCCTTGCAGAAACGTCCTGAGCAAGGGATTGCGATATCGCAGCGGCGCACCGGTCGCGTACATGTCCAGCATCGGTTGCGCACCGGATATGTCGGTCGTGGAACGGACTTCCCGCCAGAACGGCGTGTCGAGCCTGGTGTTGAACCTGTAGTGGATGGACAGGAACCACCGCAGCGCGTCCCACCTGTTCGCGAGAGCAACGTTGATCATGTCACGGCACTGCGGATCCGACCACGACGCCGGCAAGGAGGCGACCAACGCCTGCACGCTGGAAGTGATCATGAGGATGCCGGTCGACTCGAGTGGTTCGACGAACGCGTAGGCATTGCCGATCGCCATCACGTTGCCGCGCCACGCCTTCTCGTACCTGCCGACGCGAAACCGGACCACACGGGGGTCGCCGACGCCCGGGAACCGCGCTGCGAGTTCCTCGGCAGCCTTGTCGTCGGAGATCGCGTTCGACGAGTACACGTAGCCCAAGTGGTCATCTTCCGGCGTCGGAATGCCCCAACACCAGCCGGAGTCCATCGTGATCGAACTGGTGTAGGACTTCAGGTGCCCGCCGTGGCCGACGTTGCCGGTGACGGCCGAGTCGGTGAACAGGCTGCTCTCGTAGCTCAGAAACGGCGTCCCGAAAGCCTTGCCGAGCAGAATCGACCGAAAACCCGAGCAGTCCACGTACAAGTCGTAGTCGAGTTTGCGCCCGTCGGTGGTGCGCAGGTGGTCGACCCAGTCCTCACCGCCGAGGACCACGTCCTCGATTCGCGCTTCGACGTGCCGCACGCCGCGCTGCTTGGCGATGTCGGTCAGGAAGCCGACGAAGCGCGCGTTGTCGAGGTGGTAGGCGAACGGCAGGTACTTCATCAGCGAAACCTGTTCGCCGCCGGCGTCGAACACCGGCGTGCGGTCCGTCCTCATCAACAACGACTGCAGCGTGTATCCGTCGATACCGCTGCCGGAGTCGACCGCCCCTGCCGTGCCGATCGAATTGCTGTCCCAGTCGAACGGGGCCATGAACCCCTCCGGCCGAGGTCCCCACCGGAAATGGATGCCCTGTTTCCAGGTCGGCCGAACCTGTCGGTAGAAGTCCTCGACGTCGATGCCGAGGTAGTGGTGCAGGAAGATCACGATGCCGGGCACGGTCGCCTCACCGACGCCGATGATCGGGATCGACGGTGACTCGACCAGCGACACCTCGAGCCACGGTCGCTTGGTACGCAGAGCAATCGCGGTGAGGTAGCCTGCCGTGCCGCCTCCGACGATGGCGACGCGACGTATCGCATTCGGGTCGTACGCGGCGGGCCTGGGCAGCTTCTCCACGAGCGGCTCGTGATTGCTGCGCAAAGAGATCCCCGGCAGGTGCGACGTGCCCGCAGCGCCGCCGAGCCATCCGCGAACCGCGGCGGCCTCGTCGTCCGGGAATGTCGACACCAGTTCATCCAACTCCGACCGCCGTCCGGCGTTCGTCTCCACGTTCCCCCCTTGAGAAGTCGTCATTCGGCAATGAGGCCGGCGTGGCGCAGGCGGCCGATGAACGCGTCGACGTCGGACCGCACGTCGGCCGTGTCGACACCCGCACTCGCGGCGACGTGTTCGGCGACCTGGTCGACGGTGTCCCCGTCCACCAAGCGCTCCAGCATGTACGCGGCGCTGTGGTTGAGCTGCCAGTAGCGGCCCGTCCGCTCGTCCAACACGACCATGCCGTCGTCGGCGCGGGTCATCGTCACCTGTGCACGTGGGCGCAACGTCATCGGGGATCTCCCTGCGAGCCGACCGTGATCAACGACTTCCACCGGCTCATGTCACCGGTCTCCCCCACCGCCACACCCTCCGCCACCACCCACGAGTGCGCGCGGAACGGATGGATCTGCGCACCCACGTGCCAGGTCGGCCACCTGCCGCGCAGCCTGCACAGCAAGGCGACGGCGATCGACCTCGGCAGGCACCCGTCGCCCGCCATCATCACGCTGCTGCCGAGCACCGCCCGGTGTGCCGCTTCCGCCTCGGCGAGTGTCGCGGGACGAGCACCCCGGGACACCGCGGTGAGCACGCGACGAATGCGGTGCGGAGACTGCCTGCCGAGCACTTTGGCCACCAATACGGAGAACGCGGCGGGAAGGCCGCTGAACGTGTTTCCCGCCGGCTTGACGAGTGCCGTCGCCCTGGCTTTCATCCGCTCCCACTCCTCGTCGACAAAGAGGTGGCGCCGCGCAGCCACATCTCGCAGTTGAAGGTCATCACCATGATCGGCAACGCCGGTCCGGGCGGTGGCGGGCCGAGAACTGCCAGCCGCAACGCCTCGGCGTCGACCAGCCCGAGCCGGGCCAACAGCAGGTCGTCACACAGCGCCGCGATCCTCGATCGCTGGGCGCGCAACCCCGCGTGCACGTCCTCCGACATGTCGTTCTTGGTCGACCGCCGCACGATGTCCGCGGGCACGACGTCGCGCAACGCCGCGGTGAGCAGCGGTTTGAAGGCCCAGGGAGTACTGCGTTCGTGCGGCAGCACGGACAGGCACGCCTCGACCACCCGGTCGTCGAGGAATGGTGTCACCGTTCGCACGCCTTGGGTGGCGGTGAGCTGCCCGATCAGCCGAGCGACTCGGCCGGAAGCCCTGATCTGTTCGAGCGCGAGATGCCCGCTTCGGTCTTCCGCCAGCGGCTCGGCGCCCACCGCGGCCGTGCCGAGCGCCTCCGACACGAGATGGACGCCGTCCTGGGTGAGCCACGGTGACAGCCTCAAGGGGTGGTTCCAGCTCGCGGGCGGCAGCCGTCCGCCGGGCAATGGTGAGGTGATCTCCCGTGCGCTCCGCTCGAGCCAGTCCCGATAGGACTGGTTGTCCCGCAGCGCGTGCCAGGTCTGACTCACCGTCCAGCGCTTGAGCCCGCGATGACCACGTACGTGGTCGAGCGCGAGCCACGGATCGCGCCGCGCGAGGCCATGCAGGTAATTCGGTGGCGCGGACAGGACCTCGTCTCCACCGTGGCCGGTGAAGTGCAAAGTCGAACCGTGTGCCCGCACCCGGCGGGCGACTTCCCGAAACCGTGCCCCCTGCAGGCCCAGGAACGGTTCGTCGTGAGGCTGGTCGGGGTCGAACAGCCCCTCGAACGGCAACGGCAGTCCGCTCGCGGGCATCAGGAGGTGCTCGACGCCCGGCATCCGCGCCGCGGCGTCGACGGCGATCCCGGTGTCGTCGTCATCGCTGGTCAGTTCCGTCATGGTGACCGCGAGCAGGTCGGGGTTGTGCTGCCAGGCGAGATACCCGACGGGAGTGGAGTCCATGCCGCCGGACAGGTCGCAACTGATCGACGGCCTGGACCTGGCGTTGTCGGCGACGGCCGAGGTCAGTGCGTCCCGCAACCGCTCCGCCCCCTCGGCGAGCGCAAGGTGGGGAGTCGGTGGCGTCCACCAGCGCACCACGTCCGGCGTGCTGCCCGGAGCGGCGTAGTGGCCGGGGGGAACCGCGGCGACCTCGCGCCACATCGTCGACGAGGTGAGGGGGTGGGGAACCGACGGGAACAGCAGCCGCAGTGCGACGGCCTCCTCGTCCACACCGGCGTCGACCAGCTCGGCGACGAGGTCTGCCCGGTTCGCGGCGACATCCCCACCCACGAACATCCGCCGCGTGTTGGAGATCGTTCCCTGAGCGCGCACCTCGCCTTCGAGCGAGGCGATCACGTGGTGGCTGCCGGGCAGTGCACCGACTACCCGGTCCAACTGTCGAACATCGGTGATGTCACGCAGCAGGCTTTCCAATCGAGCGCCGGCCAAGGGGCAGAAGCCGACCAGCGCGACGACACCATGTCTGCTGCGGAAGGTCCGAAGGTCATCATCGTGGAGGACGCCCACGAGCAACGGGCGGCCGGACGGATGGGTGAGCAACACCTCCGCCCCGCATCGTCGAGGACGAGCGGCGAGAGCGCCGTCAGCGTCCGGAAGGACGATGAACGCGCTCTCGCCGCCGTCAGCGTGGGACTGGAGCACTACTTGTCTCTCAGTCCCACAGCCAGGCGGTGTCCCACGGGTTCTGGCTGCCGATGCCGTTGGTCAGCTCGGCGAAGTCACCGATCTCGACCATCAACGGCTGCTCGTACTCACCCGGCTTGATCTCTTCCATAGCGTTTCTCCCACCGATATCGACATGCCGGAAGGGATTTTCCTCCCCGCACGGACAAATCTAGCGAGAGACTCGCGAAGCTCCAATGTGTTGCACAGAATTTGTCCGCCGAATTTTACGCGGCCCGATCGACGCCTTCCTGCCCGTACTCCTTCCGGGGTACACGCGCCCCCTCCACCGGGAATACCCAGCGGCGGAACGCCCAAAATCGGAAGATCGAGGCGATCAGCGTACCCACGACCATGCCGCTGACGAAGTCGGCAATTTCCTGCGCCAGCAGGCCCACGTGCGGGACCTGAAGCTGCAGCACATACCGCGAAAGGGCGTAGGGGACCGAGTTCAATGCCACACCGACACCGCTGATGAGGAAGAACAACGCGGCTTCATGATGACGCTCGCGACCACCCCTGGTGCTGAAGGACCATTCCCGATTCAGGATGTACGAAACGATCGTGGCGACGATGGTGGCGACGACCAGCGCGGTGACGGGTTTCGCTTTCAGGACGGTGAACTTCAGCGTGTAGTTCAAAGCCGAGGTGACGAGGAAACTCGCACCACCGACGAACAGGAATTTCAGCACCTCGCGGTGCTTGAGCGCGAGCGCCTGTACCGGACCTGGAAACACGGACAGCACCCTGCGAACGACTGACATCCGCCAAGCGTATCGTAACCGGAGTACCGCAGTTCAGCGGCCACCCCGCTCTACCTCGCGCGCGAATCTCTGCCAAATTTCCGCATAACCGCGCGCCAACTCCGCCACCATTCCCGCAGCGTGTGGCGGCACATTGGTGGCGAGCCTTTCCCTGTCCTCCAGGATCGGCACGTGCGCGTCGAGGAGCCTGATCAGCGACCTACCGGTCTCGCTGAACCGCAACGCCGGGTCCATCCTCAAGTTCCGCGCGATCGACAGCGAATCGCCCACCCTTGGCGCGATGACCTCGACCGCGTGCTCCTCCGCCCGTCGCGACTTCGGCGGCACCGGGTCCTCACCTCGGTCGATCCGATCACGCACGTCGCGCACGGTCCCCGTCGAGATGCCCGCGGCAGCGGCGATCCGCCGCAACGAGTCGCCGGGATTCGACCTGAGCAGATCAGCGGCGATCCTGCGGCCGGCCGCGGTGCTGAGCGGGCGCGTCCGCCCGTCCCGCCCGACGCGGGCAGGCAACTGAGCACGGTCCGCACTTGCCCGGCGCCTGATCACCCCCACCGTCCGCGCCGAGATGCCCGCGACCCGCGCTACCGCACGGTCCGACCACTGGGGACGCGATTCGATGATCCGCGTGGCGGCGGCGAGGCGGTCGGCTCGCGACAGCGGCAACCCGTGTGTGGTGTTCGCCTCGACCGCGAGCACGAATGCGTCGATCTCGGAGCCGTCGAAGAGTTGCGCACGGATCATCCGCTCGCCTCGCAGTTCGGCTGCCCGCAACCGGTGCGCTCCGTCGATCACCGTCATCGTCTCCCGATGCACGAGAATAGGCGGCAGCTCTCCGTGCGACTCCGCGAGCAGTTTCGCATGCTCCTCGCTCTCGCCGGCTGTGCGCGGAGATTCGCTGCGCAGCAGGTCGCAGACGGGCAGGGTGACGAGTGTGAATCGACTGTCCGGATCGTCCGACTCTTGGCAGGTATTCGAAGATGGATCCGGTTCGACCACACCGGCAATACGCACGTCCACGCAGAACCCCCACACCGCATACAGACCGCACCCGGAACCGGATCCCCACCTCTCACGACACTCGCATTCCACGATACTGACGCCGACTCGGCTGTCAACTCCGCCGCGGAACCTGACCACAACCGGATCGACACCCGACCCGCAACCGCCCGGACAACGGGAGTCCTGATTCGACGGCACAGGTCCCGATTGGACGGTTTCCACCAGCGGAACAGACGGCAGATTGTCCCACACGCGACCTGTCGCCGATAAGACATACGATGAAATCTTGATTGCCCGGTGACGGCGGACCGCAACGCGGTCGTCGACCTTCCGCCCATCGAGCCGATTTAGTCCCGACCTTAAAGGGTTGACAGGAATGACCTCCTGCCGATAGCCGGGCCGGCACGGCGACGTTGCCGGTGCGGACGTGGCGGGTCCCGGGCCGTCGACACCCGAGGCTGTCGACGGCGAGGAGGTCGCACGTTCCACTGCCACATCGACCATCAAGGCGGCCCGCCCGGCTCACCCCTGGACGGACGGCAAACCCAGGCGGGACAGGACGAGCGGGTTCTCGCCGACGTCCCGTGACGCGATCCGCTCCGGCGACCACGTCTCCCCCGCCAAGGGCCACTCGCCGTCACGCCAAGCCTTGTACACCAACCCATCGGGGCCCGAGAGCGCGAACGCGTCCCGCAGTGCCACGACACAGCGCGCCGCCGGCGCGGAGTAGTCCGCGTCGGCCGCGGGCAGCGGCAACGCGAACGTCCAGTTGGGCGGGTCGAAACCCGACGGCGCCGCCCACCCCGCCTCGACCATGCCGCCGAAGTCCGCCCACGGGACCACTTCCGGCCCGGCGGCCTGGGCGTGCAGCTCGTGCTTCTCCCCTGCGAACTGCACGTACACCTTCGGGTCCGTTTGGAGGAACACGACCAGGAAGACCCGATCGGTCACTTCACGCAAGGTCTCGGCGAAGCGCTCGCCGAATTCCGCCCACCCGGACATCCAGCCCGCCTTCCGATCGACCTCGGACCACCACGACCGGAGTCCCGTCGCGTGCCAAGCCTAACGAGTGGACACGGATCGACGTCGTGTCCCGTCGGCGCTCCCGCGGTGGCGATCCGTCAGCCGACCTGGAAGATCACCGAGGACGCCTGGCCCTCGCCGAACTCCCAGCCGGCCACCGGCTGGTGACCGGGCCGTCGGGCGATCGACGCGAAGTCGCCGGAGTGGTCGCCGGGACCGAGGTAGTACGCGCCGTCGGACCGGGCGTCCTGTGCGCACAGGGACAGCATCCCCAGGTGGCCCCGCAGCCGGACGTCCGGCACGCCGAGCAGCTTCTCGGCCCACTCGGGCGCCACCTTGACGTCGTCGTCCAGCGCGACCAGGGTCTCCGGGCCGCCGGTGGTCCACGTGGCGGCGCGCATCGCGTCGAACAGCGTGCCGTCGGTGTCGATCCGCAGCAGCAGCGACACCTCCCCGACCAGCTCCTCGCCGTCGATCCCGTCGATGGCGTCGCGGTGCTCGGCCAGAACGCGTGCGAAGTCCACACCGGACACGGCGTACTCACTGTCGTCGACGGCCGTCGACACCGCCTTCAGGGCCGCGCCGACCGTCTCGCCGAACGGGCCTTCGGCGTCGAGTGCGTCCTCGGTGAACAGCCAGATCGACCGCCCGTGGTCGAACGTCCACTCGTCCGGGCTGAAGGGGTGGTCGTCCGCCTCGGCGGCTGCCGTCGCGTCCTGATCCGCGGTGCCGGCGAGGAAGTCCTCCAGGATGTCGTACTGCAACATGTCGTTCCAGTGGTAGAGCGCGTACTCGGGCCCGGCCCGGAACGCGTCGAGCGGCTTGCCCAGCAGCACCTCGAAGGCACCGGCCAGCTCTCGTCCCCATGCCTCGGAATCGGGCACAGCAGTCACCTTCACTCCTCAGCACTACCGGGATGTCGGGCCGACCGGCCCGCACGATGATCTTAGGTGTCACACGGACCAGCAGGAGTTCATGGGGTCGCCGTCGGCCGTGCGCCGTCTGGCACCCGAAGTAAGCGTCGTCACATTCCGTACATAGGGTGCCGATTCATTATTCCGCAAAACGGCGGTCGCAATCGGCACGAGTGCGCCGGCCGCGCGATTTCCGCAGGCCGTCGGTCCACAGTGGAACACATCCGCATCCGATGGGAACTTCTCACCAGGTCACGCCCTGTCCGGACAGGAATCGATCTTCCCGGACGATGACAAACGATCCCGTTGTCGTTAGCGTCGAAGCCATGTCCGATCGCGTGACCGGCACCGGCGAATGCGGTTCGCCGAAGTGGAACAGCCGCGGCACGCGGCGCCGACCCGGTGACCCGACGTGACCGGACCCGGCACGTTCACCGTCGAACTGCTCGGCCCCGTCCGCGTGCGGCGCGACGGGCTTGAGGTCGATCTCGGACCCGCACGGCGGCAGGCCGTCTTCGCGGTCCTCGCCGCGCAGGCCGGGCGGGCGGTCTCACGCGAGGAACTCGTCGCGGGCGTGTGGGGCGACGCGGCACCGGCCACCGCCGAGGCCGGGCTCTACAACCACGTGTCCGGCCTGCGCCGCGCCCTCGAACCCCGGCGGTCCCGGCGCTCGGCGGGCGGGATCATCGTGTCGACCGGCGGCGGTTACCTGGTGGACGTCGCACCCGACGCGCTCGACGTGCACCGCTTCGAGCGGCACCGGGCGCACGCGCGGACGCTCGCCGACGCCGGGGCGCTGGCCGAACTGGACCGGGCGTTGGCGTTGTGGCGGGGTGCGGCGTTCTCGGGTGTGCCCGGACCGTTCGCGCTGGCCCAGCGCGCCCGACTGGCCGACCTGCGGCTGGCGACCGTCGAGGCGCGAGCCGGCCTGGCGCTGGCCGCGGGCCGGGTGGCCGACGTGATCGCCGAGCTGTCCGGCCTGGTCGTCGAACACCCCGTCCGGGAGGGGCTGCGCGCGTTGCTGATCACCGCCCTGCACCTGGGCGGTCGGCAGGCCGAGGCGTTGCGCGCCTACGAGGACACGCAGCGCGTGCTGGTCGACGAACTGGGCATCGAGCCCGGCCCCGCGCTGCGCACCGCCCGACAGCGCGTGGTGGGCGACGTCGCGCGCCCGCCACGCACGCCGTCCGTCGAGGTCGCGCGCACCGGCATCGTCGGACGACACCGTGAACTCGACCTGCTGCGCGGACCGCCGGGGCGGGCGCTGTGGCTGGACGGCGAGCCCGGGATCGGGAAGTCCGCGCTGCTGGCCGCCGGGCTCGCCGACCGCCGCGTGGCACGGGTGACCGGGGACGAGGTGGACGGTCGGCTCCCGCTGCGCGTGCTGCTCGACGCCGTGGACGGCCGCCACGCGGAGGACCTGTGCGCCGACGGCCCGTTCGTCCTCGTGGTGGACGGCCTGCAGTGGGTCGACGAGGACACCGTCCGGTTCTGGACCGACCTGCTGCCGCACACGACCCGCCGCCCCCTGTTCCTGATCGCGACGGCACGGCCCGTGCCCCGACGGGCGGACGTGGCCCGCGCGCGGCGGGCGGTGGCGGACTTCGAAGGCGGCGAGGTGGTCGGGTTGGGCGGTCTGCCCGCCGACGACGTGGTCGCGCTCGTGACCGGCATGGTGGGCGCTCCACCGGGTCCCGTCCTGCGCGGCCTGTGCGAGCAGGCGGGCGGAAACCCCCGCTACGTCACGGAACTCGTGGACGCGCTGCTGCGGGACGGGGCGCTCGCGTTCCGCGACGGGGTCGTGGAGACCGGACGGGACCTGTCCCGGGCCGTGGCGTCCGCGCTGACCGCCCGGCTGGACTTCCTGTCGCCCGGGACGGTCACCGTGCTGCGGTGGGCGGCCCTGCTCGGTGACGAGTTCGCACCGGGCGACGTCGCGACCGTCGCGGGCGAACTGGTGTCCGACCTGGTGGCGGCGGTCGACGAGGCCGCCGCGGCGGGTGTCCTCGCCGACGCCGGCCCCCGCCTGGCGTTCCGCCACCCGTTGCTGCGCCGGGCGTTGTACCGGGGTATGCCCGCCGCGGTGCGCACCGCCCTGCACGGCCAGGCCGCCCGGGTGCTGGCCGAGGCCGGTGCCCCGGCGGACGTCGTGGCGCGTCACCTGGCGGACGGCACGTCATGACCCGTTCGGCGCCGGAATCCGCGCGGGGACCGCAGTCGGCGGGCTTTCGAATCGGCTTTCGAATAGCGCATCCCGGCTTTGCGGAACAATGGGAAGGGGGAGTTTCCCGTTCCCGATGTCCTGCTCCACAGCCGGGTGACGACGTCGTCGCACGAGGACCACCACAGGAAACCGGAGCGTCATGACCACAGCGGACCGATCCCTCCGAGTCGCCCTGCTGGGTCCGGTGCGGGCCTGGGTGGGCGGGCGGGAGGTCGTGCTCGGGTCGGCACGCCAACGCGGCGTGTTCGCGGTGCTCGCCCTGCGGCCGGGGGTCGTGGTGCGCCGGGACGAGATCGTCCGGGCCGTGTGGGGCGACGAGCCGCCGGCCACCGCGGAAGGCAGCGTCTACACCTACGTTTCCGCACTGCGCAAGGCACTTGAGCCCGAGCGGCCGCGCGGTGCGGCGTCCCGGCTGCTGGAGTCGGTCGGCCCGGGGTACCGGTTGGTCCTGGGGTCGGACGCGTCCGACGTGGCCGGGTTCGAGGACCTGCGCCGACGGGCGCGGTCGGCGGTGGACGAGGGCCGGCCGGCGGACGCCGTACGGCTCCTGGACGAGGCGTCGGCGTTGTGGCGGGGCACGCCGCTGGCCGGGTTGGACGGGCCGTTCGCCCACGCGCAGCGGCTGCGGCTGGGCGAGGTGCGGGCCGCCGCACGGGAGTCTCGTGCCGAGGCCGCGCTGGCGTCGGGCGCGCACCCGGACGTGATCGCCGACCTGGGCGCGTTGGTCACCGAGGAACCCCTGCGGGAACGGGCGCGCGAACTGCTCATGTCGGCGTTGCACCACGCCGGACGCGGCGCGGAGGCGTTGGAGGTGTTCCGCGAGGCCCGGCGGGTGTTGCGGGACGAACTCGGGGTCGAGCCCGGTCCCGGGCTGCGGGCCGCGCACGAACGGGTACTCGGCGGCGGACCCGCACGGCCCGCGCCCCGCCCGGCCCCGGTGGCACGTCCGGCCGGTCCGGTGCTGGTCGGACGCGACCCCGAGATCGCGGTCGTGCGCGGGCTGGTCGGCGATCTCGCCGGCGGGCGTGGCCGGGCGCTGTGGATCGAGGGCGAGCTGGGCATCGGCAAGTCCGCGCTGTTGGACGTGGTGTTGGCCGGGTCCGCCGCCGCCGGGCACGAGGTGGCGCACGCCGTGGCCGACGAACTGGGCACGCGGTTCCCGCTGCGGCCCACGTTGGACTGCCTGGGCGTGGACGTGCTCTCCCCCGACCCCCGGCGCGCGGAGATCGCGGCGGCGCTGCGTGACCGCCGGTCGGCGGCCGGGTCGGTGTTCGCCGGCGATCCGGTCGCGCAGGCCGTGGACCGGTTGGCCGCCCTGGTCGAGCGGTTGTGCGCGGAACGCCCGCTGGTGCTGGCCCTGGACGATCTCCAGTGGGCCGACGACGGCAGCGTCGAGCTGTGGCGGATGCTCGCCGCGAGCACCCGTCGGCTGCCGCTGCTGCTGATCGGCGCCGCCCGGCCGGTGCCGCGCCCGGCGGGCGTGACCCGCCTGCGGCGGGACGTGGCGGCCGGTGGCGTCGTGCTCGATCTCGCTCCGCTGACCGACGGGGCGGTCACGGACATCCTGGCCGCCCGCGTCGGCGGCGAGCCCGGTCCCGGGCTGCGCCGGATCGCCGCCGGTGCGGGCGGCAACCCGCTCTACGCGCGCGAAGTCGCCGACGCGTTGGTCCGGGAACACGCGGTGCGGTTCGAGGGACCGTTGGCGGACGTGCCGCCGGACGTGCTGGACCGGACGCCGCCGTCGCTGGTGTCGGCCGTGACCGACCGCCTGGAGTTCCTGTCCGCGCCGACCCGCGAGGTGTTGCGGTTCGCCGCGGTGCTGGGCGGCGAGTTCGCCGTGGGCGACCTGTCGGTGGTGCTCGGTCGGCCGGTGCCCGCGCTGCTGCCGGCGTTCACCGAGGCCCTCGCGGCGGGAGTGCTGCGCGACGCCGGGCCGCGCATGGCGTTCCGACACCCGCTGATCCGGCAGGCGCTGCACGACGGCACGTCCCCGGCCGTGCGCGGGGCTTTGCACCACCAGGCCGCGCAGGCACTGGCGGCGGCCGACGCGCCCGTGGAGCACGTGGCCGGGCAACTGCTCGCGGTCCCGGACGGCATCGGCGGGTGGGCGGTCGAGTGGATGGCGACGCGTGCGCCGGCGTTGGTGCACCGGGCGCCGCTGGTGGCCGCGGACCTGCTGCGGCGTTGTCTGCGTTCGCTCGACGAGTCCGACGACCGGCAGCCGGTGCTGGCCGCCTGCCTGGGCAACGCGCTGTTCCGGATCGGGCTCGACGCCGAAGCCGAGGAGTGGACGCGTCGTGCGCTCCCCCGGCTGCGCGACCCGGACCGGATCGCCGAGGCGCGGTGGACGTTGGCCTACGTGCCGTTCCGCTCGTCCCGGCCGCGGGCCGCGCTCGACGCGTTGCGCGAGGCGCTCGTGGACACCACCCTGACCGACACCTGGCGGGCCCGGCTGCTGTCGTTGCTGGGACTGGTGCGACGGGCGGGCGTGGGCGAGCTGGACGCGGCGGCCGACAGCGCGCGCCAGGCCATCGAGGCGGGCCGCCGCGCGGGCGACCCGTTCGCGATCGGCCAGGCGCTGGAGGTGTTGTGGCAGGTGGACGCCGTGCGCCGGGACTACCTCAGCGCGGTCGGCCACCTGGACCACGCGTTGGAGGTGGTCGGCTCGGACCCGGCGACGACGGACCTGCGGCTCGTACTGCTGGACAACCGGGTGTTCACCCTCCAGTGCCTGGACCGGTTGGACGAGGCGACCGAGACGATGCGGTCGGCGTTCGCCGTGGCCGGCGAGCACACACCGGCCGCGAGCCTGCACCTGGGCGCCGCCGTGCACCGGTTCTGGCTCGGCGACTGGGACGACGCCGTGACGCGGCTGGACCGCCTGCTCGCCGACGACCCGGACCTGACCGGGTTCGGGTTGCGCGAGGGCGGACCGGTGCTGGTGCACGGCGTGGCCGCGTTGATCGCCGCGCACCGCGACGACGAGGTCGGGCTGCGGACCCACCTGGCGGCCGGGGCGGACATGCCGCAGGTGACCGTGGCGTACCTGGAGAACCGGGATTTCCTGGTGGCGGCGCAGGCGACGACGGCCGAGCGCGGCGGCGACCACGAGGGCGCGGTCAAGCTGCTGGCCGCCATGCTCGATCCCCGGACCGCCGTCGAGACCACCCTGCGCCACCAGTGGCTGCCCGAGCTGGTGCGCCTCGCGTCGCGGATCGAGGACCGGGACACCGCGCTCGGCGCGGTCGAGGCGTGCGAGCTGGAGGCGGCCCGGGAGACGTCGGTGGCCCGTGCGGCGGCTGCGGCGCGACGTTGCCGTGCGTTGTTCGACCGTGATCCGGACGGGCTGTTGGCGGTGGCCGCGCACTATCGTTCGGTCGGTCGTGCCTACGAGGCGGCCCGGACGTTGGACGACGCGGCGACCCTGTTGGGCCGCACGCCGAGAGCGGCCGACGTGCGGCAGGAGGCCGTGGCGCTCTACCGGGGCTTCGGCGCCGAATGGGATGTGCGACGGCTGCTGGGCGGGTCGGGCTGATGCCGGTCCACGGTCGGTCTGGTGTCCGAGCGCGTGTTTCACGGTGTCCGAATGCGTATTTCAGGGTGTCTGAGCGGAGGACTCGCGCGGGTCGGGGGGTGGGGGTTGGATCACCCCCTCGGCGGAGAGGGTCCAGTCGGTGTGGGTGCGCGGGTCGCGGGCCCTGAGGTCGCGGACGACCAGGTCCACGGCGTGGCGCATGCGGGCCTTGTCGGTCGTGGAGCCGGCCATGTCAGATCACTCCCCGGCGCAACGCGTAGGCGACCGCGTGGGGCCGGTTGCGCAGGTTGAGGCGGCTGGTGATCCCGTAGAACACGTTCTTGATCGTCCGCTCCGAGTACGACAGGGTCGTGGCGATCTCGGCCGTGTCCAGCCCGTCGGCCATCAGGCGCAGCACCTCGACCTCACGGGTGGTCAACCGGCCCCGTTCCGACGCGGGCGCGGTCAGCTGCCGACGCAGTCGGCGCACGTGGTCGAGCAGGTCGGCCACCATGCCCGGTGGCATCACCCCGCCGCCGGACGCGGCGGCCAGCACGCCGCGCGCCACCCGCTCGCCGGTCGCGCCGGACCGGGGCAGCAGGGCCACCACCCGGCACTCGGCGGCGGTCAGCACGTCCGTCTCCTCGATCTCGTCCAGCACGAGCACCACGGGCACGGGCGCACGGGCCGCCAGCCGGCGCAGGCCCGCCTCCACCTCCTCGTCCAACCGACCCACCGCCAGCACCGCGACGTCGGCCTCGTCCCGCCGGTCGGCGTCGAGCACCACGATCTCGGGTCGGGCCTCGAGGAAACCGACCAGACCGGCCGCGCTGAGCTGGTCCGCGGCCTGGACCACCACTCGGATCCGCTTCTCCACCACTGCCTCCCACAGTCCCCGGAATGCCCCTCCGAGTGTGCGAGACGCGGCTTCACGTCCTCTCAAACGCGTCTACCGAGGTTCTCCAGAACGCATCCGCCGAGGTCAGGATGTCCGCGAGGGCGCGGGTGGGCCGCCAGCCCGGGTAGTCGCGGCGGAACCCGCGGGTGTCCGTGAGCCACCAGCGCGGTTCGGCGAAGGGCGTGTGCGGGAGGTACTCGAACCGCACTTCACGGCCGGACAAGTGCTCGTACGTCCCGATGACCTCCAGCACCGAGTGGCCACGCGCCCGGCCGCCGCCCGCCTGGTAGACCTCGCCGGGCCGGGGCGCCCGGTAGTAGTGCCAGAACATCTCCACCAGGTCGGACACGTCGAGCACGTCCCGCACCTGCTTGCCGCCGTGCCCGCGGATGGTGAACGTGCCGGTCAGGGCCGCGCGCACCAGCCGGGCCGGGAGGCCGTACCGGTCCGAGGCCACCGGGCCCGTGCGGACGACGCCGACGGCCAGGCCGTGCCGTCGGGCGTAGTGCTGGGCGGCGAGGTCGGCCGCGAGCACGCCCACCGCCCGTCGGTCCCGGTCGACGCGGTCGGCGAACACCGTGCTGTCCACGCCGTGCTCGTACCACGGGTGGGTCGGGTCGAGATCCCACCGGGTCGTCGACTCGACCAGGGGTAACGACCCGGAGAGGTCGCCGTGCACGTCGACCGTCGACTCGACGACGACCACCGCGTCCGGGCAGTGGGCCAGGACCGCGTCGAGCAGGGCGACGGCGACCGGCGCCGCCCGGTCGAACGAGTCCGGCGCGGGTTTCGGACCGGGGTGGGCGGCCGTGTGCACCACGAGCCGCACGTCCGTGCCGTACTCGCGCAGCACGCGGTCGACCGCGCCCGGGTCGTCCCGGTCGACGTCGTGGCCGACGACGAGGTCGAACCTGGTCGACAGCGCCCGCACGGCCGCCGCCCCGACCGGTCCGCCGGGTCCGGTGACCACCGCGATGTCCATACCCCACCCTCTCCGTCCACAATGGATTCGACTGTTCGGGGACGCACCTCGATGATGCGCCCGATGCGCACGACCCGTGCCGCACGCTGCCCTCGCCGACCCGGACGGTGCCCGGAAGTCCCCGGGGCGGCGGGAGTCTCAGGGGCGGCGGAAGAACTCGACCTCGCCCAGGGCGATGTGCCGGCCTTCGCCGAGACCGGTCGCGGACCGCACGACGAGACGTACCCGCACCACGTTCCCGATGCCGGTGTCGGTGCGCTGCGGGCCGGGTTGGTCGGCGAGCGTGATCGGCACGGTCCGGGTGGTGCCGTCGGCCGTGGTCACGACCATGTCGAGCGCGGACGGCCGGGCCTGCGCCGCGAACCCGTCCTTCTCGGCCGACGCCCCCGTGTGCACCACGACCGACAACAGCCGGAAGGGCGCGGCGAAGCCGAATTCCACCGCGTCGCCGACGGCCGGCGCACCCCAGTACCGGTTGGACAACCCGTCGGCCGCCGCGGTCGCCGGGTGGTCGGGGACGGCGGCGTTCGCGGTCACGGACGTGGGCGCGACGGGCGCCGGGGTGGCGAGCCGGTCACGCAGGTCCTCCCACAGCGCGAGGAGTTCGGGGTGGAACACCCACAGGGTGACCGCCAACGCGACCGCCACCGCCGCGGCGGCCGACCGCCGCAGCCACCGCGACCGGTCTCCGCGCCACCGCCGCTTGCGCCGACGCCCGGACGAGGCGACGGCCTGGTCGTACAACGGTTCCCCGCACCGCCGGCAGAACCGCCGCCCCGGCGGATTGGGCACGCCGCAACGCGGACAGGGCGGCCCGTCCACCGCACCGTCGACGTGCGTGCTCGGCAAGGGCCGCTTCGCGTCCGGCCGCCCGGGAGCCACCGGCCCCAGGTACCCCGCCTCCCGCTCCGACCGCGGTTCGCCGACGCCGCCCGCCGCCCCGGAGCGGGACAGGTCTCGTCGATCGGACTCGGCGGGCACGTCGACCCACGCACCGGGCGCGGCACCCGAACCGGGCGCCGACCCGACGTCCCCCCTCGACGCACCCGGCGTGGCAGCGCCCACCGACCTGCCTGGCGTGGCATCACCTTCCGAGACGCCCGACGCGGCGGCGCCCGTCGACACACCTGGTACGACATGTCCCTCCGACACACCCGATGCGGCGGCGCCCACCGGGCCCCGGCCGGTCGAGCCCGCTCGCGGTGGGTCGTCGCGTGGCGACCCGCGGTCCGGCGGCGTGGCCACATCCGATCCGGGCGGCGTACCGGTGTCCGGCACCGGGCCGGGTCGGGGTGTGTCCCAGCCCAGGTAGTTGCCGCAGCTCCCGCAGAACTCGTCCGACTCCCCGACCGCCGCACCGCACTGCGGGCACGACCGCCCGCTCACGACGCGGTCTCCACCACGCACCGGACGTGCACGGGGCACACCGGCGCCACCAGCGCCTCCACCGCCGCGCGGTCCCCCTCGTACACTCGCACCACCACGTCCGCCGCGTCCGGCAACGGTGTGTCCGGGGTGCTCGACCACCGCGTCCCGGCACCGTCCACCACCTCGGCCCGCACGCCCGGCGCCAGCGCCAACCGGTCGGCCAACCCCCGCGCGGTTCCCCGACGCCGGTGCAGGTCCACGGTCCGGCGCACCACCTCACGACGCCGGTCGAGCGGCCACGCGGGGTCGGGGTCGGCCGCCACCCAGGACGCCAGCCACTCCACGAAGTCCTCCGGCGCCAGCACCGGGTCGACGTAGGCCGCGATGCAGTCCAAAGTGGACAATATCGCGGACAGCACGGCGTCCAACCCCGACGTGAACCGCGACGCGAAGTCGTCGGCGGCATAAAGCGACGGCAGCATCGCACCGATCGGGTGGGTGCTCGGCAACGACGGCAGCGCGGCCCTCATCGGGCGCCCACCGCGATCTGGTGCTGCTGCGAGAACACCAACGCGTTCGGCGCCAGCTCCACCCGTTCGGTCGCCGCGCCCCGTTCCCCGGTGAGCGGGTTGGCCGGGAACATCCTGACCTCCGCCACCGACGCCACGCCCGGAACCCGTTGCAACACCGCGAAAACCTCGCCGTAGCCCACCGCGCGGCCGAAATCCCAGCCGGTGCCGTCCAGCCCGCCGCGCAACGGGTTCAGGTACCGGTACAGCGCGTCCAGCGCCTCGGCGTGCACGCGGCCCGACGACGCCACCAGCCTGGCCACCACCGTGATCCCCTGGTAGCGCGGCGGTTCCACGACCAGGCGCGTGCCCAACAGGCGACGCTCGTCCAACCGCCGCGCCACGGCCGCGAGCACCTCGTCGGACGGCAGGAGCTGTTCGAACCGCAGCCGGTCGCCCGAGTCGGCGACGGCATCGGGCACGACCAGCACCCGCGCGCCGCCCGCTTCCGGCAGGCAGCGCACCCTGGCCAACGACGGCACGGCCTGGTGCGCGATCAACTCGTGGTCCCGGGCGGTCACGGCGCGGTCCCACACCCGCAGTTGGTGCGGTACCCGCACCTTCGCCTCGTCGACCGTCTCCGCGTCCACGCCGCCGGACGCGGCCTCGCGGTTCTCCACGGTCGACACGTACGGCTCGGAGCTGCGCAGCACCGAGATCGCGCCACGCGCCACGTTGCCCGCACGCCCGCCACCGGTCCGGTATCGGGGCACGCGGATCATCCCGCCCTTCGCGGGCACGGCCCCGCAGCGCCGCAGCGTCCCGTCCGGTTCGCGCACGGCGGGCGGGAACCAGATCTCGCCGAGGGCAGCGTCCAGCACCACGTGCCGGTCGTCGGGCCCGGACGAGCCGAAGTCCTCGACCGCGGTCCAGTCGTCCCAGCCCGCGCCGTTCGACACCTGCACCACCACCGGCGGCCCGTCGACCAGCACGGGCGCGGTCGGCAGGCGGAACCGCTGCCCCGGCACGCCCGCCGAAGCACCCAGCACCACGTCGGTCTCCACTTCGGCGTGCTCCACCGTCGTCGTGCCGCCGATGGTGAACGCCTCGGCCTCGCGCACGGTCGGCGACTCGCTGTAGAAGGGCTGGTCGGCCAGGGGCGACGTGACCCGGCACCGCAGCCAGCCCGCCCGGTGCCCCGCGACCACCGACGCGGCGTGCCCGGCCGGCACGTGCAGCACCACCTCGCCGGGCCGGTTCAGACCGCCGGTGGCGTCGGAGTCGACCGCGCACGCGACCCAGTCGTGCCCGTCCCACGCCTCCCACACCAGCGGCGGCTGCCGCGGGTCGACGCCGATGCCCTCCACCCGGCTGTCCAGGCGCAGCACCACGGCGCAGCGCGGCACCGGCGCGGACAGCCCGAACAGGGTGGCGTCGCCGGCCTCCGGTCGGGCCTGGAAGCACGGCACGTCCCGGCCCGAGTCCAGGTCCCTGGTCCGGTCCACGTGGTCGCCGCGCGCGGACACCGTGACCAGCCTGGTCAACGACGACGGCACGATCGGCAGCTCGGCCGAGGTCGCGAAGACCACGGCCTCGTCCGCGTCGCCGCCGCCGGTGGCGACCTCGGTCCCGACCGGCAGCAGCACGGTGTCCGGCTGCGGCGCGGACAGCCAGAACGTGACGTCCGCGCGTGCCGCCGTGGGCGGGAACAGCCGCACGCCCAGCAGGTCGAGGAACGCCAGGTGGTTCTTCTCCGGCACCCGGTTGAGCCGGTAGACCAACTGGTCGACCATGTGCGCGAACGTCTCGATGAGCGTGACGCCGGGGTCGGACACGTTGTGGTCCGTCCACTCCGGACAGCTCTGCTGGACGTAGCGCTTGGCCTCGTCGACGAGCTGTTGGAAGCGCCGGTCGTCCAGGTTCGGTGCGGGCAGCACCATCAGGTACCGCCTCCTTCCTCGGCGGGGATCGTGTAGAAGGGGAACACCAGGTTGCGCCGGTCGTTGGTGGTGCGGACGGTGTAGTGCACGTCGATGTAGAGCGTGCCGACCTCGACCGCGTCGAAGGCCACCACGACGTCGGCGACCTCGATGCGCGGCTCCCACCGGTCGAGCGCGACGCGCACCTCGCGGGCGATGTCGCCGGCCGTGGCGTGGTCGGCGGTGGCGAAGACGTGCTCGTGGATGCCGCAGCCGAACTCGGGGCGCATCGGGCGTTCGCCGGGCGCGGTGGCCAGGATCAGCCGGATCGCCTGCTGGATCTCCACGTCCCGGTCGACCATGCCGATGCCGCCGGTCGGGTCGACCCGCAGCGGGAAACCCCAGCCGCGGCCGATGAAGTCGTTCACCGCCCACCGCCGATCTCCACCGTGGTCGCGCCGAAGCGGATGGTCGCCTGACACACCGAACGGTCGCCGACCACGGCCGCCGGAGCGCCGCCGACGAACACGGTCGGCGGTGGTCCGGGCCGGGGCAGCAGCACGTTGGCCGTGGCGAGCCGGATGTGCGGGCCTTGGGTGCACACGTGCACGCAGCCCATGACGGCGGCCGGTCGGCCCTCGATCAGGACGGTGGCGATCTTCATCGCCAGCGCGGCCTGCGACGGGACCGCGAGCGTGCCGTCGTGGGACGTCTTGTCGCCCACCCGGGCGGCCTTGGGCATGTCGGACCTCCTGTCAGTTGAGCCGGATCAGCCGACCTTTGACCTGGACCACGCCGTTGCGCGCGTCGAGCGTGATGCCGGTGCGGTCGAGCACCACCGAACCGCCGCCCGGACCGCGCAGCTCCACGCGGCCGCGGCTCTGGTCGACCTTCACCTCCAGGCGGCCGTCACCGCTGGCCAGCCGCACGCCCGAGGCGCCGGGCGCGTCGAGCAGTTCGAGCCGGTGTCCCTTGCGGGACACCAGAGAGCGCCGGTTGACCTTGCCGCTCGCCCGGTCGACGAGCGGCTTGTCGTGCGGCGAGGGCTTGTCCACGCCGTTGTAGAGGCCGCCGATCACGTAGGGCCGGTCGAGGCTGCCCTGTTCGAACCCGACCAGGACCTCGTCGTTGACGTCCGGGCTGAACACCCCGCCGCCGCCCACGCCGCCGAGCTGGACCGTGCGGACCCAGTCGGTGACGTACTTGTCGTCCAGCCAGGGGAACTTGAGCCGGACCCAGCCGCGTTGGCCGCCTTCCTCGCGGATGTCGGTGACGACGCCCGTCGCCAGGCCGGGCATGCGGTGGTCGTGGACACCGCCCGCGGCGAGTCCGGCCAGCGAACGGTCGTGCGACGCGCTGACCACGACCGTGGTCCGGTAGCCCCGGTCCGGTTCCAGCACGTGGGTCACGGCCGTCGGCGTGTAGCGGCCGGTGAACGCGTCGCCGACGTTGCCCAACGCGATCGGCACGCCCGCCCGCAGCTTGGGGTTGCCCTCGGCGACGGCCTCCAGTTCGGCGAACCCGGCGCTGATCGACGCCTCCAGCGACTGGGCGGCGGCGGTGGCCTCGGCCTGGGTGGCGTGCGGGACGTCGGTCACCAGCGTCCGGTTCTTGGTGCGGAACGCCCGGCTCGCGGTCAACGCGGACAGACCGGGGTCGGTGGTCTTGCTTCTGGTGTTGTTGCGCACGGCCACCAAAGGCTTCTTGCGGGCCACGTCCCAGCCGCGCACCTCCACGCCGTTGGCCTGCTCGACGCTGCTGAGCCCGGCCCGCAACGCCAGCAGGTTGCGGCCGAACTCCAGCACCAGCGGGTTCTTGTCGGCCGAGGTCGACGGCGCCGGGGCCTTGGCGGCGGGCGTGAGCTTGGTGAACTCCAGCCGGCCCCGGGCGTCCACGCGCACGACCGCGCCGTGTTCGCGGGCCAACGACTGGAGGAAGTCCCAGTCCGAGATGCCGGGCTGGCTCAGGTGTTTGTAGGTGATCCGCGAGGTCTCGACCTTCCCGACGGCGAGACCGGCGTTCTTCGCGACTTTGGCGACGATCGCGGACGCCGTCATGTTCCGGAACGCCTCGACCCGGCGGCCCCGGAACAGCCGGTGCGCCTTGCTCATCGCCCGGACCACGGTGTACGCGCCGGTGCCGTCCACGTCCATCTCCACGGCCGTGACCTCGCCGTCGAACAGCGGCTCGGGCGGACCGGTGCGCGCGGAGGCCACCGAGATCCGCAGCGGCGAGCCGATCGTGATCCCGGTCTTGGCCAGGAACTCCCGGGTGCCGTCGTGGTAGGTCAGCACGGCCGTGTCGGGCAGGCCGACGTTCTCGTCCACGACACAGCTCACCAGCTCGTCGTCCCACGGGCCGTCGACCGGGCCGTTCGCCACGACGACCGGGGACGCGGCGAACGCGCGTCCGCCCCGCGCGGTGTTGCTCATCGGGCCTCCTCGGGTTCGACCTCGTCCACGCCGGGCAGCAGCAGTTCCGTGCCGGGCACCAGGGCCAGCGGGTCGTCGATGCCGTTGGCCCGCGCGATCACCCGCCACGCCGCCGGGTCCCCGTACTCCCGCCACGCCAACTGCGGCAGGCTGTCCCCGGCGACCACGCGGTGCGCGCGCCGGGCCTCCCGCGACCCCGACGTGGGGTTCTGGCCGGGCGTGTCGACGCCCGCCTCCTCGATCGACAGCGAGCACGTGGCGCGCAACGGCTTGCCGTCCACGTCGAACAGCGAGTAGGCGACCGACAGACCGGACAGCACGCCGTCGAACGACACGGACTTGGCCGCACCCCACTCGAAGCGCACCCACGGGCTGGCGGGCTTGCGGGCGCCGATGCTCTTCCTCGTGGGCACGCAGGCCACCATCAGCTTCTCCACACTGGTCTCGACCGAGTTGTCGTGGGTGGCGGTGGCGTCGAGGAACACGTCCACGCTCAGCGTGCGGGGTCCGCTGCCGACGAACTCCGGCATCGACGCCTGACCGGCCATCCGGGCGGGCTGGCGGCGCCACTCGACGGACTTCTCCAGCGCCAACGTGCCCGGGTTGAACTGGAAGGCGACCGTGGACAACCGGGCGCCCGGCTTCGCGCCCACCCGGACGGGCGGCTCCATGATCACCAGGCGGGCCTTGACCAGGCTCGCTCCGGGTCGGCGTGCCACGACGTGGTCCTCCTTCCCGCGTCAGGACGCTTCGAGGCCCTCGTGCGAGAACTCCAGCGTCTCGACGGCGGCCTGCGACCCGCTGGGGTCGAACGAAGGTCCCTGCCAGCGCAGCGGCAGCACACCCAACACCTGCCACCGCACGATCGGCGTCAGGTCCGGTGCGAGCGCGACGATCTCGCCGTCCTTGCGCTCGGCCCGCCGCTCGACCTCGCCGAACCACTTGAGGACCTTGGCCGAGTCGGCGGTGACGGGCCGGGTCATGGTGACCGGGGACCACGTGATCCGCGAGGGGAGTTGCCACGTGAACCCGTTGTTGCCGCCCTCCGCGTACTGCTCGACCTCGAACTGCGCGCCCAGTCCCTGGCAGGTGTGGAACGCGCCGAGGTCGTTGCCGGCCACGGAGAGCCGGAAGAAGACGGTGCTGGCGAATACGTCGGTCATGCGGGTGCGCTCCTGTCGGGGCTCAGCGGTCGTGCAGCCGTCCGGACCGCTCGCGGCCACTGCGCAGTTCGGCGCGCAGCAACCGGGCGACCGGCTCGATCAGCCGGCGTGCCAGGCGGTCGGGGTCGATCTGCTCGTGCTCGTCCTTGGCCGGTTTCGCCAAGTCGGCGGGCTTCGGGGAGGTGGTCGTCTTCGATGTCGTGACCGTCGGGTGCGCTTTCGGGATCCCCTTGTCCGGCAAGGCTTCCGACGTGGGTGTGGCCGTCCGCTGGGTCGACCCGGCGACCGGCATCGTCAGGGGGCCACGCGGCGGCGGGGCGTGGCGAGGGGTCGTGCGCTGGACGCCGACGTCCGGGGCCGGGGTCCAGCGCGGCCGGACCACCGGGCGTCGCGTCGGCGGGCCGCCTTCCACGCGCAGCAGTGGCGTCAGGGGACGGTCTCCCAGCAGCGGGACGAGCGGTCCGCTTTCGCCGCCGGGAAGACGCGCTTCGCTTCGCGTCAACGGAACCACCAGGGACGGTTGTTCCGTCGGCGGTCGACCGCGGTCCGGTTCGCGCGACGGGGTCGTCCGCCGCGCCGACTCCCGTCCCGGGGTGGCAGCGGTGTCGGGGACGCGGCTCAACGCCTCGCCCAGTACCGGCGCCGAGGACGGCCGTCGCACGGTGGGCCGGTCGGGGCTTGCCGCCGGCGGTACCAACTCACCTGCCATGGCCGTTCCCACGACCGGCAACGTGCGCATGGGCAGGTCCTGCCGGGCGGCCCGGGTCGGCGACGGCGTGACCCGCCGCAGACCCGCCACTCCGGTCCGCCGCGCTTCCCCTTCCGGACTTCCCTGCGCGGCAGGGGTCCTGTCGGACTCCGTTCGCTGGATCATCGGCATGACCGCGCCTGCCACGTCGACGGATGATCGCGGCACCGAAGTCACGGGCTCGCCCACCCGGAACCGGGGCGATGTCGGACCGCTGCCCACGACCGGCCGGGACGCTTCGCCTCGACGCGGAGCCGACGACCGGGCGGCCACCGGCGCGGGCTCACCGACCGGACTCGACCGGGCGGCCGACGCCCTGCCCGCTCCCCGACCGGTCGCCCCGTCCGGCCTGGACGCCGAACGGGACACCGCGGGATCCCCGGACCCTCGTGCGACCAGGTCGGCCCCCGCAGGCCCCCTCGCCACGACCCCGGTCTCGCCCACCGGACCGACCCCCAGTCCGGGGGCACCCGGAGCTTTCCTCGGCACCTGGTCCGGGGCGCCGGGCACGGCCGACCCGCGCGGACCCGGGTCCCCGGCCACCACGGGCCGCGCGGCAGCGACTTTCCCCGATCCGGACCGACCCGACGGGTGCACGGGGCCGGCCGCCGCCCCACCCGGCCCGGAACGATCGGCCGACTCCGCCGGTCGACGGGGAGGAACCCCCCGCCCCTCCTCGTCGCCGCTCGATCCGGGGTGGACGACGGGCGTCGCCACCGGACCGGACAAGCTCGAACCCGACACGGGCCGTACCCCGACCGGCGTCCCCGACCGGCTCCACCCGGGGTCGTCCACCGGTCCGGTCCGCGACACCGGCGCGCGCCCGGGGCCGACTTCGCCGGCCGTCCCGGACTCGACGGCGGACACGCCCGCCGCCCCGGGCAGGACCGCTCGGGACACCGGGACCTCCATGACCTCGCCGGAGCCGGAGTCGACCACCGGCATCTCCACCGCCCCGGGCCGGCCCGCACCCGTCGTCCGGCCCGCCCCGGAGTGGACCTGCCGGCCCGAGACGTTCCCGTCCAGTGCGGAACGGGACACCACTACCTCCGGTCGGACCGCTCGCCCCGGGCCGGCGGCCGAGTCCACCGAGCCCGGCCGTCCCGAGTCGACGCCGGGCTCGGTGGACTCGGCCGCCACCGGACCCGACCGGCTCTGGCCACCACTGCCTGAACCGGGGCGAGTCCCCGCCGGAACCGACCGGTCCGCACCGGCACCGCCCGCGTCGGACCCGGCAACCATGCCCGATCGGTCCGCGCCGTCACCGCCCGAACCGAAGCGCGCGACCACCGGTCCGGGTCCGCCCGCGCCGAACGCACCCGGACCAGGCCGATCCCCACCGGCCTGCCCCACACCGGACCCGACCGCCGTCGATCCCATCCGACCCGAGCCGACCGCACCCGATGCCGAACGCGGCACCACCGATCCCGGCCCAGCCGCGCCGGCACCGGGCCCGGCGGCCGGCGACGCCGGTCGACCCGAGCCCACCGCACCCGGACCGGAGCGAGGCGCGGGCGATTCGGACCCACCCGCGCCGAGCCCCTCCGGAGACCCGGCTCGGGTGGAGCCGTCGCCACCCGAGCCGGAACGGGTCACCACCGACCCTGGAGAGTCGGAACCGGTTCCCCTCCCGCCGGATCCGGCCCCGACCGGTCCGAGTCGAACGGCGCCTGCCCCACCCGCACCGGGATCGGCCCCCGCCGACCCCGACCGGTCCAGGCCGTCGCCACCCGACGCGGCACGGGACACCACAGGTCCCGGCCGATCCGAAGCGACACCGACCGGGTCCCGGCGAGTGGCCGGCGGTCCCGGTCGACCTCTGCCGACGTCACCCGGGTCCGACCGGTCCAGGCCGTCACCACCGTCGGGACCGGTGCCCGCGGCTTCCGGAACCGGCGGCCGGAACACCGCATCCGTCCCCGAAGTCCCACCCGCCGGCTCCGCGCCACTGTCCGCCGACCCCGCCACCGGAAGCCGCATCACGCTCGGCGAGTCGCCGACCTCCCCCGGCGTCGCCACCCCGTGCATCACCCCCGCCGGTGCCGCCGGATCGACCGCGTGTCCCGGCGCGGTGGTGAAAGCCGGGTTCTGCCACGAGGTCAACCGGTCCCGGAAGCGCAGGCCGGAAGCGACGCTCGGGTCGTCGGGCCCGAGCGTGGGACGCAACGGCCGGACCGTGCGCCAGCCGCCGTCCCACGGCGACCGCGCGACCGTGCCGACCGCTTTCGTCCGCGACCGCCGCAACAGCCTGTCCCACCAGGACATGGCTCACCTCCCCTCGTTCACCCGCGTGTTGATCCGCCCGATCTGCTCCACCCACCGCCGCCGCTCGTGGTGCTCCAGGTCGAGCACCTCCGAGCGCGACCAGTGGAAGTGGTAGGCCACGTACGCGACCTCCGCCAGCAGCCTCTCGGCCGCGTACGTCACGATTCCCCCAGGCGACCACCGGCGAGGTCGACCTCGAACGCCGTGCCGCACGCCGGGCACGACACCCCGGCCCGGGTGTGCCCCTCGCTGTTGATCCGCCGGTAGAAGTCCTGCAGGAACGCGATGTCGGTGGCGTACATCAGCTCCACCACGCCGGGGTGGATCTCGGTGACCGTGCCCAGTTCGGTGATCACCTGGCTGAGCAGCACGACACCCAGGTAGCCCGGGTTCTCCTTGACCCGCAGGTCGATCTGCGGCCGGAGTTCGTCGCGCGCGGTGGCCAGGCGCATGCGGCCGTGCCGGTGCACCGTGCCGCTCTGGTCCACGTAGCCGCGCGGCAGTTCGAACGCGAACTCCGTGCGCAGCTCGACCCGTTCCCGCTTCGGGCTCTCGTCGACCAGTTCGTCGAGCTGGTCCAGGGCGATCGTCCGGCGCCTCATTCGACCTTGATCTCCTCGAACACCAGGGTCACCTTCTCGGTGGCCGCCGAGGACTCGCCGGCTTTGAGCGACGGTCCCTCCCACTTGCTGGCCCAGGCGTTGGTGAGCTGCATGCGCCGGACCGTGTTGCCCTCGGAATCCTTGACCTCGATGGTGATGTTCTGCCGGGCCGCGGTGACCGCGCCCTTCTCCAGGGTCTCCTTGAGCCAGTTGGTGAACTCCGAACTCTGGTCGAGCCCGCGGGTGAGCGTGACCTCGCCGCCCTTCTGCGCGCCGGGCTGCTTGCGGATCATCGGTTTGCCGGTCGGCGTCACCTGGAAGACGTCGACCACGTCCTCCTCCACGGTCAGCCCGCTGACCTCCTGGAGGGACTCGACCATGAACCCGCCGAGCTGCACGCCGAAGATGTGGGTGGAGAGAGCGTCGCCTTCTGCCACGGCTGCGGTCCCCTTTCCGGTTCAGGCCCGCGAGGGGCTCATTCGCTGACGAGACTGGTGCTGTCGGAGAACTGCGCCAGCCGGAACACCACGAACTCCGCCGGTTTGACCGGTGCCACGCCGATCTCGCACACGACCTGGCCGAGGTCGATGGACTCCTGCGGGTTGTTGTCCCGGTCGCACTTGACGTAGAACGCCTCGGCGGGCGTGCGGCCGAACAGCGCGCCCTGCCGCCACTGCTCGGTGAGGAACGCGGTGATGTTGCGCCGGATGCTGGACCACAGCCGGTCGTCGTTCGGCTCGAACACGACCCACTGGGTGCCGAGCAGGATCGACTCCTCCAGGAAGTTGAACAGCCGCCGCACGTTGAGGTAGCGCCACGCCGGGTCCGAGGACAGCGTGCGCGCGCCCCAGATCCGGATGCCGCGGCCGGGGAACGCGCGCACGCAGTTCACGCCGACCGGGTTGAGCAGGTCCTGTTCGGATTTGCTCAGTCCGGTCTCCAGGTCGACCGCGCCGCGGATGACCTCGTTGGCCGGTGCCTTGTGCACGCCGCGTTCCACGTCGCTGCGCGCCCACACGCCCGCGACGTGCCCGGACGGCGGCACCAGCGTGGTCCGTCCGCCCGCCGGGTCGAAGACCTTGATCCACGGGTAGTACAGGGCGGCGTAACGGGAGTCGTAGCCGGCTTCGTCCTGCCGCCACGTGCGCACGCGCTGCGCGTTCAAGCCCGGCGGGGTGTCGAGGACCGCGACCCGGTCGCCCATCTGCTCGCAGTGCGAGATCAGGGCCAACTGCACGGTCTTCACGCCTTCGAGGTCGATCAGGCCGCGCTGGAAGGCGCCCATGAGGTCGGGCACGGCGACGATCGTGATCTCGTCCACGCTCTCCAGCCCGCCGAAGCCGGTCCGGGCCTCGGGGTCGCCGAGGTACTCCTGGGCGTCGACGGTCGTGGGCGCGGTGGCGGCGGCGGGCAGCGACACGGTCTGCTTGTCCGGGCGGGCCAGGGCGCCGGTCGGCTGTTCGGTCACGCCGACGAGCTTGGAACGCTCGGCGAGCTGCGTGGCGACGTAGTTCTTGGCGTTCTTGCGGGTGGTGACGTCGTGCGTCTCGACCACCTTGCCGTTCTGGCGGACGAGCAGCTTGAACCGGTCGTCGGGCGGGTTCTCGCCGTCGGCGTCGGCCACCTCGACGGACACGTCGCCGTCCACGCCGGGCAGTGCGGCGATCCGCAGGTCGCCCAGCCGCACGGGTTCGCGCGCGGGTTGCTGTGGCTGCGCGCCTTCGGGCGTGCCGCCGACGCGCACGACGTAGGCCGCGCCGCCGCCGTTGGCGAAGTAGCCGTAGACCGCGTGCGGCAGGTAGGCGTCCTCGACGAAGCCGCCGAAGAGCTGCACGTACTGGTTCCAGTTCGCGACGAGGGTGGCCCGGTGGAACGGTCCGCGTTCGGCGAAGCCGACGAAGGCGGCCACGGCCGTGCCGACCCCCTCGATCGGCCGTGCCCCGGACTGGACCTCCTCCACGTACACGCCGGGTGAGAGGTACTGCGGCATGGTCGCTCCTGTCTGGTGTGCGATTCTCGCCTCACCCAGCGTGCTGCCTCCGGTGATCGACCGGCAGGCCCGGCAGCCCTCGCGCGGGGGCAGACCGGTGCCCTTAGGGGCAGTAGGGGCCGAACTCGTTCGGCAGGACCAGGCGTCCCAGCTTGCGGTATTCCTGGTGCACGGCCGAGATCACGTCGGCCATCGCGAGTGGACGGTCGGCGGCGGCGGCCAGGTAGGCGGCGGTCACGGCGCACGACCGGATCGAGCCGCCGGCCAGTTCGAAGCGCTCGGCGCAGAACTCCAGGTCGAGGTCGTCACCGCGGGGCATCGCCGTGCCCAGGCAGCGGTCCCACAACGCGAGCCGCTGGACGCGGTCCGGCAGCGGGAAATCGGCGATCACGTCGATCCGCCGCGTGAACGCTTCGTCCACATTGGACCGCAGGTTGGTGGTGAGCACGGCGATGCCGTCGAGGGACTCCATGCGCTGCAACAGGTAGGCGGACTCGACGTTGGCGTACCGGTCGCGCGCGTCCTTGACCTCCGAGCGTTTGCCGAACACGGCGTCGGCCTCGTCGAACAACAGGACGCCGTGCACGCCCGCCGCCTCGGTGAAGATCCGCTCCAGGTTCTTCTCGGTCTCGCCCACGTACTTGTCCACGACCGTGGACAGGTCGACCACGTACAGGTCCACGCCGATCTCGGCCGCGACCACCTCGGCGGACATGGTCTTGCCCGTGCCGGACTCGCCCGCGAACAACGCCACCACGCCCCGCCCCCGGCCGCCGCCGGGACGCATCCGCCAACTCCCGAGCACCCGGTCGCGGTGTCGGGCACGCAGCACGAGTTCGTCGAGCTGCCGCCGGGTCGCGTCGGGGAGCACGAGGTCGTCCGGACCGACCGACGGGGTGATCCGGCGGGCCAGCCGGTCCAGGCCCGCGCCGTTGCGCGCCCGCACACCGGCCCGCAGGTGCTCGTCGGCGACCGGGCGACCGTCCAGCGCCGCCAGCCCGGTCGCGACCGACACCACGTGCCGCGTCTCGTCCGCACCGAGCCGGTAACCGTTCAGGGCGCTGTCCGGCGGCTCCCGATCGTCCGGCGGCACGGTGACCGGGACGACCGGGCGATCGGTCCAGTGCGGGTCCCAGTGCTGCCGGCCGTGCAGCACGAGCGGTAGGTCGTCGTGGGCCGCCAGCTCCCGCAGCAGCCGGGTCTTCGCCGGCACGAGGAGTTCGACCGGGCCGACCACCAGGCCCGCGCCGCGCAACCGGGCTTCGCGCACGACGGCGTCGAGCGCGGGGTGGTCCCGGTCGACAAGCGCGGCCACGTCGAGCACCACCGCGTCCAGACCGGCACATGCCAACGCGGACGTGGCCACGTGGGCGCCGCCCTCGCCGCGCAGGTGGATCGGGCCGATGCCGGCCCGCAGCGCGTCGCCGACGCGGCGGACGAATCCGCTTTTGGGCTCGCCGGTCACCACACGGACCAGGTCCGGCTGCGGGTCGTGGCCGAGCAGGTGCGCGACCACGCGGTCGGGCACGCGCAAAGGTCGGGAAAGCGCGGGCAGGTCCGGTTCCCGCACCTCGACCAGACCGCCCGCGACCAGCCTCGACCCGGCGTCGAACCGGAACCGGCCCGTGCCCGCCTGGGGCAGTCCGCACAGCTCCAGGGCGAGGCCGACGGTCGCACGGCGCCGGGTCACGTCGTCGTTGAGATAGCCGTAGAGGCGTTCGAACCGGGCGTCGACGTCGGGCATGAGGACGACCAGCAGGAGTTCGACGTCCAGCGCGTCGAGCCGGAACCGTTCGGCCACAGTGGACAGTCGGGAGCCGGGCTCGGCGGGCACGAGGACGTCCGGGTCGGGTCGCGGGTCGAGCACCCGGCGCACCGCCTCGGGCGTCAGGTAGAGGCCGCGGAACGGGTCGTCGGGCGACGGGTCCCCGGCCAGTTTCTTCTCCACCGCCTGCCGCACCCGTGCCTCGACCGCCGCGAGCCTGGTCCACAGGTCGGTCATCGGATCGGCTCGCCACGCCGACGCCGGGGCGAGGGTGCCGGACGGGGACGGGTCACGGCGAGCCCGTCGCCCTCGGCGGTGGTCGGGCCTTCGTACCGCAGCCGGCGGGCGCCGGAGCCGGTGTTGCGCAGGACCATGCCTTCGGTGACCGGCTGCCCGCTCGGCGTCCACTCGCCCGCCAGCGGCGCGGTGACCCGGAGCGTGACGGCGGGTTTGAGTTCGCCGCCGAGCGCGGACCACACGTCCGGAGCCGAGCGCCCTTCCGGGGTCGGCCCGGCGACCTGCATCCCGATCGCGAGGTCGAGTTCGGCCAGCGACCCGGTCAGCAGCTCACGGGGAAGGCGTTCGGCGCGCACCAGACACGCGAGCGCCTCCGAGAGCAGCCGGTGTTCGTCCTGCGGCCGGTTGGTCCAGGCCGTGACCAGGTAGAAGAGGTCGAACCAGCGTGGTGCGCCGCGCCGGCCCAACAGCGTGCCGTCGTCGTCGTACACCTCGCTCTCGCCGGCGGTGCGCCGGGTCAGGTCCTCGCGGATGTCGTAGAGGAACACGTTGACGGCGGGTGCGTTGCGCCGGGCCGCCCAGTCCTTCGTCGGTGCCTCGAACGCCAGGTCGCCCCGGTCGCCGGGCACGCCGCCCGCGTGCAGCAGGCGGCGGACCCCCTCGTCGACCTCGTGGATCACCGGTGCCTCCCTGTCATCGCCGGCGCACCATGTCCGGCGGCCCGACCGTGCCCGGGACGACCAGGAACGGCGTCGTCGCGGGCCGGAATCCGACCCCGGTCGCGGTGATCGTGCGCGGGCCGGTCGCGTCTTTGTGCAGGATCAGCAGCTGCGCGGTGAACCGGCCGTCCGGGCGCGGGATCGTGGGCGCGGCGGCGGCCGTGATGCCCGGCGACCACGCGAGCCGCACGGGCGTGCCGGGCGGGAAGTCGAGACCGCGCACCGAGGTCACGAACCCGGGTTCGCCGATCGGCGGCACGGCCACGATGCGCGGCAGCAGGACCCGCATCGGGGCCTGGGCGGCGTTGTCGTTCGGGTCGGCGTCCGTCCCGGTCGTCCGCAGCACGCCGCGCACGGTCGTCTCCAGCGGGGCGTCGGGCGCGAACAGGACCTGGGTGATCATGCTCGCGCCGGGCGCGAGGTCGGGCAAGGCGCAGCCCGCGGCCGTGCAGCCTGGCGGGAGCGCGGCCACCGGAACCCCTTGGGGCAGTACGAAGTCCAGTCGCAGACCGGTGGCGAACCCGTCACCGCCGTTCCTCGTGGTGAAGGTGGCCGCGGCACGTCCGCCCACATAGGACGGATTGGGCTGCACCACGACCGTCAACCCGGGACCGGCCACCGGCGGAGGTGGTGGCGGCGGGGGCGGTGGAGGCGGCGGCTTCTCGGGCTCCCGCACCGGAACGCCGGTGCCCGTCGAGTTGTCCTGCGGCTTGACGTCGAGGACGCCGCCGGTCACCGTCCAGGTGAGCCGCCACCTCCCCGGCACCGTGCCGACGACGTCGACGGAGACGCGCACGTCTTGACCTTCCGACAAGGTGCCGAGGTCACAGCGCGCTTCGCACGTCCCCTGGTCCGGACGTATCGCGTCGATCCGCACGCCCTCGGGCACCGCGAAGGTCAACGCGGTGTCCGGCGAGGCCGCCGGTCCCCGGTTGGTCACGGTCACGTCGATCGTGGTCTTCGTACCGACGACCACCTCGGGCACGTCTTGCGGGGCCTCGACCTTCAGGTCGACCGAGGGCTGCCAGGTCGGCTCCTTCTGCCGTCCGGGCAGACCACGCGTGATCCGGTCGAGCCGACCGTTGTCGAGGACGACCAGTTCCTCCGGCGAGGCGGCCGGCCCCTCCCGCCGCGTGGTCAGCACCAGCCGACCCCCGTCGGGCGAGTAGGCGGCGTCCCGGGGCTGGAACGGCCCGGTCGGCGGCGCGGTCACCGGAGCCGAGCACGTGCCGTTCCCGGGGAGCAGGACCCGACAGCCGTTGTCCGACAAGGAGACCTCGACCAGTCCGTCGAACTCCCGGTTGAACACCAGGGACCGGCTGTCGGGGCGGAACGCGGCGCTGTCGTCGGTGACCTCGCACGCGAACCCGCACACAGCCGCCGACAGGTCACGCTGTTGGTCCAGCGTCCGGGCACGGGCCGTCCAGATGTGGTTGCGCCGGACCTCGACCCCGTTGCCGTCGCGGGACACGACGCCCCGCGTGAACGCGAGCGTGTCCCCGTCCGGCGACCACGCGGGCTGCGTGTCCTCCAGGTCGGGAATGTCCACGGAAGGGCGAAGATTCCCCACAACCGCACCGTTTTCCACGTCCACCACGGCGACCCGGCTCAACCCACCGGCGTCCGGCCGCACCCCACCGGGAGACCGCCGCGCGAAGGCCAGGAACTTCCCGTCCGGAGACCAGGCGGGGTCGAACTCCCAGTCCGCGGTCCGCCGATCCGCCACCGGAAGCCGCCGCGCGTCACTCCCGTCCGCGTCGACCACCCACAACCGCTGCGCACGGACGCCGTCCACGTCCTCGAAACGCGTGACCACAAGCCGACGCCCATCGGGCGAGTAACCCTGGCGCTGCGTCCACGGGTCGTAACCGGGACGGGGGTGGAACAACCGGTTCGGGTCCTGCGCGATACCGGGGTCCTCACGCAACACGGACAACCCGAGATCACGCGGGTCCACCCCGTCGGGCCGGATGTCCTGGAGATCGGCGGTGTTGCGGGTGGAAGCGGACGTCCGCGACACCAACAACCGAGGCCGCCCCACATCGGACCACGCCGGGGACGACACGGACCGATCCTCGGCCAGCAACAACCCGGGCACGGTCTCGACCGGCACCCCACCCCCGAGGTCGGCCTGGTACACCTTCTCCACAGCCGGATCGGCCGTACACGAACAGGTCTGGTCGAAACTGAGGAACAACAGCCCGGAGCCGTCCGGCTTCCAGGAAGGCCACCGCCCCTGCCACCCGGCCTGCCCACCACCGAGCACAGGCGAACCGACCACGGAATCGTCGAGCACCCGCAGGAACGACTGCCCATAACTACGAAGCGTGTAAGCGATCCGCCCGTTCAGCGGATTCCACGCGGGCTCTTCAGCAGCCCCCGTCGGCTCATCGGTCACCCTGACCGCGGGCCCCCCGGCCACGGCACGCCGATAGATCTCCGACTCCCCGTCCCGGTCCGTGGCGAACGCGACCTGGGTCCCGTCCGGCGACCACGTAGGCCACCTCTCGTCGGCGTCGGAATCACCAACCCGCCGAACCCCGGTCCCGTCGACCCCGACAACCCAGATCCCCCGTCGCCCACCGTCACCGAGGGAGTCGAACACCACCGACCGAAGATCGGGCGACAACTGCGGATGCCCCACGTCAAGCCCGCTGGTAAGCCGCCGAACGGAACCGTCGGCCCGCCGCACGTACACCTGCGGCTTGGCCTCGTCCCGCAAGCTCGTGAACACCACCAGATCCCCACGAGCGGACACCTGATCGTCGAAATGCGCCGCCCCACCCGCGATCGGCTCGGTCCCGACCGGCGTGGGCAGATCGGCAACAGGATCGGCCAGGACCCCCACACTCCGATGCCCGGTCCCCGCGAACGCGATACGGCCGACCGCGGACGCCACTTCCTGCGCGGCAGCGGGCGCCGTCACCCCACGCACCCCGACCAAGACCCCGCAGAACACGACCGCAGCCGCCACGACGGCGACGCCCCGCTTCCCAGCACCAGCCGACATCCCGACACCTCCGCCCGGCCCCCAGCCTCCCCACACCACCCGGATCCCAGGAGGCCCCACCGGACAGCACGAGGGCAATCCCAGGGCACCTTCGGGCAACCGACGTCCGACCAAGGCGACACGCCGGGAATGTCTTGTCGGGCCGCATCACTCGGACGAGTGACGAAACCCCTTGTCCGCACTGGACTCTGCTACTTCTGGGCGCATGTCCGACGCGACCGTGCAGGCGATGATCGAAGCCAACCGACGCAACTGGGAGGCCCGCACCCCCATCCACGTCGCCAGCGACTTCTACGGCATCGGCATCCGCGACAACGACACCTGGTTCGCCCACTTCGAATGGGACGACCTCGGCGACCTGGCCGGACGCGACCTCGTCCACCTCCAATGCCACCTCGGCGTCGAAACCCTCGCCCTCGCCCGACGCGGCGCCCGCACCACCGGACTCGACTTCGCCCACAACGCCATCCGCGAAGCCCAGCGCATCGCCACCGAAGCCGGACTCGACATCGACTACCGCCACGGCGACGTCCACCACGCCGCGGAAGTCCTGGGCACCGGCCGGTTCGACATCGTCTACACCGCCAAAGGCGCCCTCTGCTACCTCCCCGACCTCCACCGCTGGGCCCGCGTCGTCGCCGACCTGCTGCGCCCCGGCGGCTTCGCCTACATCGCCGAGTTCCACCCTGTTCTCTGGGCACTGGGCCCGACTCCACAGGACGACGACACGCTGACGTTGCGCCACGACTACCTCGAAGGCCGCGGCCCCACCGAACACGACGGCACCCACACCTACACCGACGGCCCGCCCCTGCCCCATGACCGCACCAACTACGAGTGGAGCCACGGCATCGGCGAACTCGTCAACGCCCTCATCGCCGCCGGCCTCCACATCACCAGCCTCCGCGAAACCGACCGACTCCCCTGGCCCCGCTGGCCCCGCATGACCGAGGACGACCACGGCTGGTGGACCCTGCCCGCCGAGGAACCCAAGATCCCGCTGCTCTACGGGCTCAAGGCCACCAAGCCCGCCTGAGCACGCTCCAGAAGCTCGCGTTCGACAGAGCCCCAGAGCTGTCACAGCACCCAGATCTTCGACGACAACGACCGGCAAGGACGAAACCGAATACTGCGCACCGGACAGGCGATCACGATCCACCAGCCGACCGGCCACAAGACCTGTCACGGAGGAGCCACCTGACGTGACGCACCTGGAAGCTGTCTACCACAACGACCGTCCCGTCTCCGTACTCCGCGACCGCGAGGACGTCGCCCGGTTCGTCCAGGAACTTCTGGCCGCCGACTGGGAGCACTCTGCGGCCACTGTCCACGCAGTCGACCCGGACCACAGGAAGGAGTTCCCCGACCACGAACTGACCATCGGGGTCGACCCCGACACCGGCATGGGCGGCCTCCGCTACACCAACGACGAAGGCACCTGGTACAGCAGAGGCGACCGCACCAATCGGGGCGGCGTCGTCTACGTCTACTTCGACACCGGGCACGACTTCCCCGCGGACTCCGAAGTCCGCCTGCACCTCATCCACGACGCGCTCGACGAGTTACTCGGGACCGGAGGGCAACGTCCACACTGCGTCGCGTGGCAGGAAGCGACCGACCAGCTCGACTGAACAGCGCTCAACCGTGGCGAGTCAGTGAGCACTCCGACCATCCACCGTTCGGTGGTGAACCTCACGCCTCCAGGCCCACAGCGGCGCGGAACAACAATCCACAATCCAGGACGCATGTAGACCAATACCCCCGTAGGGTCGGAGACCTTCACCGGGAGGAACGACCCGTGAACCACGCGATCGACGTGTACTACTTCACCGCCGACAACCCTCACGGCTGTGACTCCGTCACCATGCGCACGGAAGCCGATCTGACCCGGGTGCTCCACGACATCACCACCAACCCACAGCCACACCCCACCGTGGTCTACGTTCGGGACCGCCCCACCAACGGACGCCGTGAGCTGCCCAACCACCAGCTCAAGTTCGACATCGACCCGGACATCCAGGTCGCTGCGATCCACACCGCCGGCACGCCCGACTTCGTCCCGCACAACACCCGCTCCCACGACGACGCGGAAACGACACAGTACCTACGCGGGTGGGTCTCCCGGGCCGACACCACGACGAACGACAGCCGAACGCCGGGAAAGCCGCTCTACGTCGACGTCGACACTCGCACGGAGTTCCCCCGAAACGCGGCGATCCCGCTGGAACGGTTGCGCACGGCCCTGCTGGAACTCATGATCACTGCCCAACGGCCGACCTGTGTGGACTGGCAAGACTCAGAAATCACCCTCTGAACGACTCTGTGCGTCACAACGCCGACGTGGAAAGCGACCCGATGTGGTCCATCTGGAAGCCTTCTGCCACAACGACCTTCAGCCGCCGTGCTGCGCAGCCGGAACGAGATCGCCCAGTTCGTCAACAAGCTCCTCGACGCCGGCGGCCAACCGGTCGCCGGCGTCGTGTCCGGCGGCGCGGAAACCAGCGGCGATTTCCTGGACGCGTTCGGGCAAGTACAGGCAGGCGGTCAGGGGCCGCCCAGCAGCGGGAAGCGGTGGATCACGGTCGTTGGTGTGGGTGTGTTCGGCGCGGGGGTCATCGTCAGCTTCGAGGCAGCAGAGCGGTGCTCGCCGCACGGGCGAGGATGCCCTGGCTGGTGGCCGAGAGGCCGAATCGGTTCCAGTGGAAGATCACCAAGTGGGTGAGGATCGCTCGGAGGCCGCGGTCCAGGACGCCGTTCGCGGCGTCGTGGCCGAGTCGTTGGCCGGCGGTGCGCAACGCGGCGAGCCACGGCGCGGCGTGCGCGACCGGCCCGCCGGGCGTGAACAGCTCGCTGTCGGCGAGGTCGGTGATCGACAGGAGCACGCGCAGGTTGTCCACGAGTGTGCCGGTGCGCGTCGTGTCGGCGTCGGTGGGCGCGGGGCGTAGCCGGGCGACCCGGTCGAACACGTCGCCGCACTCGAACGTGTCCAGCCCGGCGGCGCGCATCAGCCCGCTCAGCAGCAGGATGGAGAGTTCCCGGCGGCCGAGGCCGGGGGCGTCGTGGCGCAGGTAGTCGAGCACGCCGGCGCTGTCGGCGCAGAACAGGTCGTGGACGGTGTCCATGCCGGCCGGGCCGCCGAACGCGATGGTCTCCGGCTCGTACACCGTCGGCCACCACCGTGCGACGACTCCGGCGTCGGCCAGCTCGTCGAGCACCCCGTTGACGGCCGCAGTGTCCGCGCGCAGCAGCCGCAGCCGCCAGCAGGGGTGTTTGCGCAGGAACCACCATCCGGCCACCGCCCCGTCGGCGCTGAGCCGGTACAGGGCGGGCCCGAGCGTCGTGGCGCCGGCGGTCTCGGCGTGCGACCAGTCGGCGAACCGGACCCGGACCTGGTACCAGGTGTTCTCGGCGGCGCTCTCCAGTGCCGCGAGCCCGGCGGCCCGGTAGGTGCGCACCGCGTCGTGGAGGTCGGCCGAGTCCAGGTCGTGGCCGGCCGCGACGGTGCCGGGATCGGCGCCCGCGAGGACCGCCAGCACGGCGGCGGCGAGTTCGGCGGGTGCGGCCGTGCGGCAGGTGGCGGTCAGGCGATCAGCAGGCATGTGTCCCATCCGGTGTGAGGCGGCGTGCTGTGCCGCGCGGTCTCCAGCGCCAGGCCCGTTCCGGTACGCCCGGTCAGCAGACCGGTGGCTGCGTCGTCGTCCTCCGGGACCTCGTCGGGCGACGGCGCGTGCCGGGCGAGCCGACCGGCCAGGGCAGGGAGCCGGTGGGCGAGGGCGGGGCCGAGGGCGTCGCGGGAGGCGCGATAGGTGGTCTGGTAGATCCCGGCGATGCCGTGGCACAGGCCCGGCTCGGTGATCCGGTCGAGATGGGTGTCGGCCAGGCCGGCGGCCAGGGTGTCCTCGGCGGTCTGCCGGCGTCGCGGGTCGTCGGTGGCCAGGGCGGCCAGTTGCTGGGCGCGGGCGATGCCGACCGTCCCGTAACACCAGGAGGGCCGGCCGGGATGGGGGTGGGCGGGGCGGCCGGCGCGCAGTTCCCCGCGGGTGATCCACTGCGGCCACCAGGGGCCGTCCGGTCCGTCCTGCCGCCACCGGTCGAACCACGCGGTGAGCGCGGCGATCGCCTCGTGCTGGTCGTCGACCACAGTCCCGTTCAGGGTGGCCAGGGCGAGGAAGGACAGGAGGCCGGCCGCGCCGTGGGCCATGCCGAAGTTCGCGTGCCCGCCAGGGGTCGGCAGGATCTCGTCCGGGTCGTGCGCCACCCACCAGCCGGGCAGTTCGTCGTCCTCGGGGCACGGCCGGATGGCCAGTGTGACCGCGTACCGCAGGATTCCGGCCAGTTCGTCGCTGTCGGGGTGGTGGCGCAGCAGCAGTGCGCCGATGCCGGTCAGCCCGTAGAACAGGTCGTACTCGCCGAACGTGGCAGACCCACCACGGTCGATGCGGGTGGCAACGCCGGCCAGCCGCTGCCGGGTCAGGCGCAGCACGTGTTCGTCCAGCGTCCGGCTGGCGGTGTAATGGCGGGGGTGACGGTCTGACACCGTGTGCAGCAGGAACGCGACGGCGGGCGCCCCGTAGTAGAGGCCCGCGTGCTCGGCGGCATCGACCGGCCCGGCCACCACCCGCCGGATGTGGGCCTGCGCGGTCTCCCACCTGCCGGAGCCGGTCCGGGCGCGTTCGACGTGCAGCAGCGCGGTTCCCACCGCGCCACGGGCCAGAGACTGGCCGGTCACCTCGCCGCGGGTCAGGGTCACCTCGCCGTTGTCCGGGCGGAGGTTCGCCTCGGCGCTCATCGGGCGCCGGCCAGGGCGAGATGGCGCAGCGCGACGGCGCGGGCGAGTCGTCCGGTCTCCTTCTCGAAGGCCGGCTCGACGCCGACGGCGCGGATGTGGTGCTCGTGCAGCAGCGTGCGCAACACCGTGCCAGGGTCGCGGTCCTGCTGGACCAGCGCACGGTGGTAGGCGCCCAGTGCGGTGTCGCGGGCGTGCCAGGCGTCGACGACCGTCTGTCCGCCCGGCAGAGCGCGAACGGCGCGGTACTTCCGTTCGGGGTCCGCCACGGCGAGCGCCCGGTCGCGCAGGACCCGATCCAGTGGACCGCGCTCCTGACGCAGGCATTCCAGCAGCGCCCGGTGCCCGGCCACCGGGTCGGGCGCGAACGCGGCGGCCAGGTGGGCCATCGAGGCAGCGGCCAGGGCCTGGGCCGGAATCCCTGATTCCCGCGCCGCGGCGAGCTGCGTGATGGCGGCCGTGGTGTCGGTGGCGAACACCTGCTCGGCCGCCGCCAGTGCGGGGCCGTGGCCGTAGCGGGCGGGGTGCTGCGGCATCGGGGCGAGGGTGAGCTGGCCGGGAAGTCCCCGGGAGTCCAGGTCGGCCGCGAACGCGGCCAGGCGGGCGGCGAGGGCTCCGTAGTGCCGCGGGTCGCTCAGGCGCAGGAACAGGGCGAGGTGGTGATCGGTTTCGGGCCGGATCATGTCGCGGTGCCGCCGCACCCACCAGGACCGGACCGATGGGTCCGGGTCACGCGGGTCGTGGAGTTCGGAGACGAACCGGGGCAGGTGCGTGGTGAGGATTTCGTCGAATCGAGCCGGGTTGCCCGCCAGTTGCGCGTGGACCACGGCGGAATCGCCGGGCTGGAGAACGGCATCGGGTGCCGCGGTGGCAGGCAGGGGCCGTGTGGGCGGGGTGATCGCGGTCATCGGGATCAGCAGCTCCGCCGGTCGCCCGATCCAGTCGTGCCCGTCCGGCGGGCCGTCCTCGTGCAACTCGATCCGGCCGGTGCGCTCCAGACGGGTGTACAGCAACGCGCGATCCAGTACGTGGTCAAGGTCCACAGGCAGGCGCAGCTCTCCCTGGACCAGCACCACGCGTGCCGGTACGCCCCACCGTTGCCGCCACGACCGCAACGGCTGCTCGCCGTCCACGGCTCCGGGGCGGTCGGTTTCGGGATGGTCGGCTTCGGGGCGGGTGTCGAGGTCGGCGGCGGTGAGGATCCAGCGGGCGGCGGACAACACCGTGCGTCGGTAGCGGATGCGCGGCACGTAGGGCAGGACGCGGGCGGCGCCGAGGTCGAAGCCGCGGAACACCGCGCTGCGGGCGTCGGCGACCTCGGCGAGGAACCGGGCCAGCGGCGGGCTTTGCACGGCGGTGTCCAGGGCGTGCGGGATGCGGGGCATCACCCGCCGACCGGTGGAGACCTGCACCAGGTACATCTGCTCGGCATCGGCGGTGACCGCCAGGTCGTCCACCTCGATGACGGTGGGGTCGGGGCGGGCCGGATCGGGATGCCCTGGGTGCTCGGACAGCGACACGACGTCGTCGAGCAGCGGCGGCACCCGCACCACGTTCTCGTTGTGCGGGCGGCGTGGCGGGAAGGACAACTGCACCGCCACCGCCGTGTCGAACACCTCTCGGCTCGGGGGCTGCGCCGGTCCGGCGGTGTAGGTGGCGGCCAGGCGGGCACGGTCGGCGTCGTCGAGCAGATGGGCGAACCGTCCGGCCATGCTGGTGTGGGCGGGCGGCGCGGCGGTGATGCGGAGCCGGAACTCGCCTCGGTCGATCGCCTCGGTCGACGGGGCGTGCACCTCGGCGCCCAGTTCGATCCGCTGGGGCGCGACGGTGTCGACGTGTTCGCCGACGGTCAGTGCCTGGACGTCGGCGTCGGCCAACTCGACCTCCCGCGCCCCGGTCAGGGTGGCCTGCTGGATCAGCGCCAGGAGGGCGGCGTCGCGGTCGGTCAGCACACGCCACGCGGGTCGGGCGCGGGGCGCGCCGAGATAGCCGGCCGGGTAACCGAGACCGGAGTCGGCGACCAGGTCGCGCACTGGCACCAACGCGCCGGGACCGTAGCGGGCGCGGAACCGGGCGTGGTAGTCCAGCCACGCGGCCGACCCGAAGGGTCGGGTGCCGGTCCGCAGCAGCACCGTGGCGGCGCGCGCCGCCTCGTCGAGCACCCGCTCGGGGACGGCGATCGTGGCGTCGAGGCGCACGTCGGCGGCCAGCGCATGACCCACCCCGGGAGCCAGGGCGGTCATGCGTGCGGCGACCGCCGCGCGGATCCGGCGGGCCTGTGCGGGGTCGCCGGCGTTGTTGTGCCGGGCGAGATCGGCGCGGATCGCGTCGAGTTCGCGCAGTGGCGCGGCGAGGTCGTCCAGGGTGCACGCTTGGGCCGCGTGCAGGGCGCCGATCAGGTGGGACAAGGCGTCGACGCCGGTCGTCGGGGGCCGCAGGCTCGTGATCAGGACACCGGCGTCGACCAGGCCGTGCAGCAGTGCGTGGACTTTGTCCGGGGACGCGGAGGGGAAGCGGACGGACGTCTTCTCCGCGAGCGTGTCGAAGCGGACCGGGGAACCGGCTGCGGTCAGCACGTACTGCACCGGGCGGGTGAGCCGGACCGACGACTCCCGCAGCGGCCCCGGTGCGGAGGCCCCGACCTCGGCCCGCCGGTGCACGATCACCCGCCCGTCCCGCACGATCCGCGCGGTGTCGACCACGACCGTCAGGCGTGGGCGCAGGCCGGGGTGTCGGTCGAGTCTGTCGATCAGCGTGGTGAGCCATTCTCCGTCGGCCCGCGCCACGGCCCGGTGACGTGTTCCCACCTCGGCGGTCGCGGGTCCGACAGCGACCGGCCCGACCCCGGCGAACAGACCGAACGGCGTCGCCCGGCGCTGCCAGCGCAGCAGGTAGGACGCCACGGAGACCACGGCACGGCGTAACTCCTTCGCCGTGGGCGTGCTTGTGTCCTCTCCCAGGATCCGGTCCAGGCGCGCGCCCAGGACGGGGCTGGCCAGCGTCAGCGCGTCGCGGGCCTCCGGGCGCGCCCACACTTTCGCCAGCCACGCACGGCCGTCCTGTTCCACCGCGACCGGGTCCGCCGGGTCCGTCTGCGTAACCGGGTCGAGATCGCCGGGGTCGGTGGTGACGCGGGCCAGCACGAGGCCGGTGTGCCGATAACGCGGGGACACGGTCATGGCGATTCGTTCTCCTCACCCGGTCACGGCCGGTCGCAGGCACCGCCGTCGGTACCCGGGCACGGCTCGGGCACCGACGACGGCAAGGGGTTGGATCAGAACGGGTCGTTGGAGCCGGTGCTGCACGCGCTGGTGTTGCAGGTGTCGCCGCAGCCGTCACTCGTGTCGCACATCATGATCACGAGCTTGGTGGTGGACTCCACCACGCGCATGTCCAGCTCGAACTCCGCGTCGTCGACCGCGGTGTCCGGGGACTCCGTGTGGTCAACGGCCAGTGCTGCTGACATTCGGTTCGCTCCTCACTTCTCGGGGTTGTGCGGGGCAACCTGACCGGCCGCGGCGTCCGCCGTGGGCGGCCAGGAGATCGTGACCAGGCCGTGCGCCTTGACCAGCACGGCCGTGTACTCGCCGGACTCGGGAGGCTGTGAGCCGGCCGGCCAGTAGGCGAAGGCGGGTTCGACGGTGCGGGCCTTGCGGTCCCACGCCTGGATCTGTTCGACCATCGCGGTGACGGCGGCCTCGCCGCCGTGCGGGCCGTAGGCACGCGCACCGAACTCCACGCCGCCGCCTGCCGACAGAGGGCGTACGGCCAGGTAGGCGAAGGAGTCGCCGCGCACGACGCCGAAGGGGAACCAGCTCTTGCGTTCGGCGGCCATGTCGGTGCCCTCGTCCACGGCCAGCTTGCAGAAGCCGGGCAGGAACGCGGCGAGCCACAGGTGCAGGTCGGCGAAGGACACGCCGTGGTTGATCGTGACGCCGGACCAGACCTCGCCGCGGTCGGTGGCCAGCACGCCGTCCAACAGGCTCATCCCCTGCGGCACGTCGCCCTCGAAGCGCAGCTTGACGTGCCGGCCATGGCGGTCGGGCAGCAGGAAGACCCGCTCGTCGCGGGCGCCCTCGCCCTGCATCGCGACGAACCCGGCCACCTCCGCCGACGTGCTCACCAGGTGGTCGCCCTCGCGGCGGAAACCGATGGCGCGGGTGATCCCGTTCATCCGCAACGGAACGACGATCCTGCCGTCCGCGGACAGGTGCTCCAGCCAGGCCGGCGCGAGATCCCACGCCCCCACCGTCACCAGGATCGCGTCGAACGGCTCGTGAAGCCCCGGCAGCGGGTTCTCCGCGTCGGCCTGCACCACCGCGACCCGGCTGCCGTATCCGGTCGCGTCCAGCAGCTCGCCGGCGCGGTCGGTGACCTCCTGGTCGATGTCCACGCTGACGACCCGCCCGTCCGGGCCGACGATCTCAGCCAGCAAAGCGGCGTTGTACCCGCCGGACCCGATCTCCAGCACGCTCATGCCCGGGCCGAGTTCGGCTTGCTCGATCATCCGGGCCTGGATGTACGCCGCGCTGGTGGAGGAGATGATCACACCGTCGGGGTCGCGCTTGATCGCCACCGGGTTGTCGACGTTGTAGGTGAGGTCCAGCGGCGTGCCCTCGGCGACGAACAGGTGCCGGGGCACCGTGCGGAAGGCCCGTTCCACCGCCGGCGAGGTGATCATGCGGCGGGTGAGGAGCTTGTCCACGAGGGCGTCGCGGGCCTCTGAGACGTTCGCTTCGTCGTGTCGGAGTGTGTTCACCTGGTTACTCTTTCAGAGGGTTTTTTCGATGACGTGCCGGTTCACAGCCGGTTGGACCAGGGGGTATGCCGCGATCGGGGCGGGGCGTACCCCCTTGGTCAGGAAGCCTCGGATGCCGCAGCGGTCGACCGACCGGGGGCAGCCGCGTGCCTGCCGGTTCGATGGGCGGCAGGGCTGTCGGCGGTGATCAGGTGTTGGTGTGCGGTGGTCCAGACGGTGCGGGGGCCGACGCGGAGGCGAAGCCGGCCCGAGCACCGCCGGCAGCGACCGTGCTCGTCGAGTCGGTGGCGTCCAGCAGGCTGCGCCACGCCGAGGTCAGCCGGGTGATCTCGGTGCCGGCCGGCGCGGCGCGGGAACGCAGGTCGCCGTCGGTGGCCAACTTGTCCAGGTAGTCCAGGTGGTCATGTACCGCGCTGGGCGGTGTCGGCCGGGATCTCATCCATCACGGGGTTCCTCGTCCTGCAATGCCGGAGAGTGCGGCGACTTGGAGATCGTGGACGTCGGGACAATGGACGGGGCAGCGGGACGGCCAGGGGTTCTGATGTCCGCGCGCAGCAGCAGGCTGTCCACGGGCCGGTGTGCCCAGTCGCCGTTGTCGGTGCACACGTACAGCAGGCTCGCGTACCGGTCGGTGCACGGCCAGACGCCGATCACCGGGGACAGCTCGCCCAGGCCGGGCAGCACCACGAGGTCGTTGAGGCGGATCTGGCGGGCGGGCACCGGCTCCAGGGCCACGGCCAGGACGCGCGGGTCGCGGACCTCGATGATCGGCTCGGCCTCGTTCTCCAGTTCCTGTTCGGTGCGCCGGTGCCCGCGGTGGCAGAACACGCCCAGTGGGACACCTGAACGCCGCGACAGGGTCGGGTTCCACTGCCAGAGGCGCCCCGTGCGGTCCAGCAGCGTTCTGGGCGACACGGGCGGGATGGGTGGGGACAAGGCCGGCTTTTTCCGTGGGCGGAGACGAGTCGATCGGGACGAGGTGCGGACCGGTCGCCGGGTATGCGGACCGGTTGGTGGTGCCGGCTGAGTCGGCAACGACAGAGCGCGTCGACGATCGTCGGGAACGCCACTCGGCAGCAGGACGGCGATCGCCCGCCGCACGCCGGTCGGAGTGCGTGGATCGCGCGGCGATGGTCGTGGTCGGACATCGGTGCGTCCTCCGTCTTGGTCACAGCCGCCGGAGCCCGTCGAGCACACGTCGCAGTAGCGCCGAGTCGATCCGGCGAGGGTTGCGCAGGGTGTCCGCGGCGGCGGTGCGTTCATCGGGGGCCGTGCTCGGGTCGTCGAGGTCGCGGGCGGAGGGCAGTACCGCTGCGGGCACTTGGTCCACGGATGGGTTTCACGGGTCGTCGTCCTTGCCGACCACCGGCATCGCGGTTGTCCGCTCGGCCGGGACCGGCTGATCGGGACCGGTTGCTTCCCTCGGCGGCGGGGGCGCGGATCCGAGGGGGAACGGCGGGTGGGAGGCGGCCATCGCCGGCACGCAGCAGTCCGGGCACAGGTGCTCGGGCGTCGGCGGGCGCAGTTCCCCCACGTCGTCCACGGGCAGGCCGCACAACCCGGCCGTCGGTCGCGCGGGATGCACAACGTGGGCACGGCCGGCGTAGAAGGTGCCGCCGGGCCGATTGGTCCCCCACCACCACCCCGTCGACGATCCGATGGCGTAGACCGGTGTCCTGTCCTGCATCAACGGCCGCACCCCGATCACACCTGCCGTGGACGGGGCCGCCCGGCCACCGTTCCCGCCGAGTCGCTGCCGCCACCGGCCGGCGGGCGCGGCGTGTCCGGCCGGTGGGCCGACCAGTCCGACGATCGCGTCCCGGAGGTGCTCGGCACCCCGACCGGCAAGCCGGTCGGGCCGGGGCGATTGGTCGGGTGCCCGTCGCGGCGCAGGGCAGGGTTCAGGGTGCTCATCGCGCACCTGCTCCGATGTGGGCGTCGATCCGGCGGACATGGCCGTGCACGCACTCGTAGAACCCGCACACCAGCCGGTACAGGCCGCAGCGGTGGCCGCCGGCGGGAAAGGTCAGCACCGGGCGTGCGGCCGGTGCCGGTGAGGTGGGAACCCGGTGGCCCGGCCCGGGTCGGGGGTCCGCGTCGGGCCACCGGGGGCCGGCGTCGGCCACCGCCTTCGACGAGTCCGGCGCGGTCGCACAGCGGCGCAGACCGGCGCGGATCGGTCCGGGTCCGGGCTGGTCGGTCATCGGGATCGGCGTGGCCATGACGTCCACCGTCGCGGCTCGCGTCGATCTTCCCGATCCCCGATGGTGCTAGCCCCACTGGGGCTTGACATCGCCGGCCGGACAGGACTGGCTGGTATCCAGCGGGGGCTACGCCGTGAACCTGCGCGAACACCTTTCGGCGTCGGAAGGCGAGTCATGACTGGTCAGGGACGACAGCGCTGTCGGTTGTGCGGCACCGCGCCGGCCTCCGACACCGACCCGATGTGCGGTTACTGCGCCCGCGCCGCCGGATTCCGCAATCCGATCCCGAAGGGGTTCTACGAGGACGCGGACCTGCGCGCCGCACTGGCCCGCTACGACTTCGGCGCGGTGTTCGCCGCGGTGCGGCAGCACACCGGGCTGTCCCAGCTTCAGCTCGCCGCGCTGCTGGATCTGTCCCAGTCCAGGGTGTCGGCCGTCGAACGGGGCGAGCGTCGGCTGACCCACGTCAAGCTGGTCGCCCGTCTGTCCACTCTCCTGCGCATCCCGCCGGGATTGCTCGGCTTCACCGTCGGGACCGGCGGTAGCGTGACGACGCAGGAGGAGGTGAGTTGGTTGGAGCGCAGAGACTTCCTCGCCCTGGTCACGGCCGCCACGTTGGGATCGAGTCTGCATCCCGAGCTGGCCCGGTTGGGCTCGCTGCTGCCGGATCAGGTCGAGCCGGTGACCCGTCCACGCATCGGCGCGGCCGACGTCGACGCGATCGAGGCGATCACCGACGGGTTCCGCCGTTCGGACTTCGCCCACGGCGGCGGCCTGTGCCGCGCTGCCGCGGTCACGCAACTGCACCAGGTGCGTCGGCTGGAGGACGCCGTGTGCACTCCGGAGGTCCGCACCCGGCTGTTGGTCGCGGTCGCCGAGCTGGCCGGCATGGCCGGCTGGCTGGCCTACGACGTCGAGGACCACGACGCCGCCCGCCGCCTGTGGACCTACGCCCTGGACACCGCCCGTCGCGCCGAGGACCATCCCCGCGCCCCCGACCTGGCCGTGGACCTGCTGCTGGACATGGCGCACCAGGCGCTGCACCTGCACGGTCTGGATCCGGTCGCGCACGCCGACCGGGCGGGCGAGGCGTTGCACCTGGTCCAGCTCGCCTCGGCGACCGCCGCCAACCGCCGCCACCCGGTCTCCACGATCACCTCCGGTTACATCTCCGCCGTGCTCGGGTGGTGCCGGGCGGCGCTCGGCGAAGCCGAGCCGACCCGCCGGGCCGTCGGCAACGCCCAGGACATCTACGCCGCCGCCGACCCGGCCACGACCCCGCCGTGGGCGTGGTTCGTCACCGACGCCGAGATCACCGCCCAACAGGGCCACTCGCTGTACCTGCTGTCGCTGACCCGACCGGAGTTCGCCCCGGAGGCGATCGAGAAGCTGACCAGCGCCGCGACCGGGTACGGCGCGGAGTACGAACGCAGCCGCGCGGTGATCCTGCCGCCGCTGGCGTCGGTGCAGTTCCAGGCCGGTGACCTCGACGCCGCCGTGTCCACCGGGTACGACGCGGTGGACGCGATCACCGGGCTGTCCTCCACCCGTGGCTATGCCCGCCTGCGCGTGCTGGACACCGTGGCCGCCCCGCACGCCGGACGACCGGAAGTCGCCGAACTGCGCGAGCACATCCGCAGGACGCCGGCCGGCACGGCTGCGTAACCGCCGATGGCCCTACCCACCCGCCAGGATGACTCCGGTCTGCCCGGCCTGCCCGCGCTGCGAGAGGCGTGCCGGATCTTCGGCGCCGACCCTGCCGAGGCCCGCCCGCTGCACCGGCGATCCAACGCGGTGTACCTGCTGCCCCGTGACCATCTCGTCGCCCGTCTGGCTCCGGACACCCCGGTGCGCCGTCGCCGCGCCCGGATCAGCGTCGAAGTCACCCGCTGGTTGGACACACAGCCCGAGCCGATCGCGCTGGCACCGATGCCCGGCGAGCAGCCGGTCGTCGCGGCCGGGGCGGTGGCCACCTTCTGGCCCCACCGACCCACCACGCCGGCGCCGTCGCCGGCCGACCTGGCGGTGCCGCTGCGCCGCCTGCACACGCTGCCCGCCCCACCGTTCCCGATACCCCGCTACACGCCGTTGCAGCGGCTGTTCGAGGCCGTGGACCTCGACCGCGATCGCGCACGCCCGGTTGTCGCCGACGACGACCGCGCCTGGTTGCTCGACCGCGCCCACGCGTTGGTCGACATCTTCACCACCACCTCGTTCCCCTTGGGCGAAGGGCTCGTCCATGCCGACGCGCACAGCGAGAACCTGGTCCGCGATGCCGATCACGGCCACTGGCTGCTCATCGACTGGGACAACGCCTGCCTAGGCCCCCGCGAACTGGACCTGCTCACGGGCATCCCGGACCACTTCCACGACCCCGAAGCCGAGCGGACCCGATTCCTGGCGGCCTACGGCCGCAACATCCTCGACTGGCCGAGATGGACCCTGCTGCGCGACATCACCGAACTCCGCGCCCTTGGCGCCTACATCCGCTTGGCCCCCGGCAAACCGGCCGCTGCCGCCGAACTGCGGCACCGCATCCGGTCCCTGCGCACCGGAGACCGGTCCGCCCGCTGGAGCGCGATCCCCTGACCGACCGAGCACCAGGCCAACCGACGGGCCCTCAGCCCTGTTCACGAGTCCACAGGAGCCTGGCGGCGCGCCGTTCCTCCTCCTGTTCACGATGAGCTGTCCTGCACGTCGAGCACACCGACATCACCGGCGACAAGCGCATCACCGTCTTCGAACGCGGCATGGCCCGACTCGTCGCCCACGAGGTCGACCACCTCCGCAGCGTGCTGTGCCGCGACCACCTACCCATCCCGATCGAGCAATACCGGGGCACCGGACGAACCTCGGACTACAACGGCAGCACATAGCTTCATCAGCGCGCGCGGACCTGAGTCGTGCAGACATCTTGCGTTGGGTTTGCCGAGGGTGGCCCGGCGCGCTCACCGCCTGTCGAACTCCGCGTACATCGAATCCTCCGGCTCGATCAGTGGGCGTTGTTTCACCACGCCGACCAACCGATGCCCATTCAAAGTCCACCGCCCGCCCGTGGTGTCGAACTCGAACTCCATCGGGCCGAACGCCGACCCCGTGTAGTCCCCGGCTCTCCGGTACAGATTCGTCGATCCGTTCACCTCGGCAACCACGGTACTCCCGCATGCGGAGACGGGGTCCACCTTTACATCGTTGATCTCGTATCGCACGTAGCCGCGATTCGCATAGAACCACGACAGCACGCTATAGGCGCGTTGTGCGAATTCTTCCGCCTCAGGCGAGACCTGGACGGATTTATCGCTCAACACCAGGGGCGCAGATCCTTCCGCTGTGTTGACGATCGCACGCGCCCGGTGTTCGACCACATCTCGCACCGCAGTCCCGATCCGCTCACCGACCGCCGGGTCGGAGACAGTCCGACAGTCAGGTCCGACCTCGCCTGACGAGCAGCCCGCCGACGCAACGGCCACTGCGCAGAACGCGAATACGACTGGTTTCATCTTGAACTCACGCCGCACAGACGACACGCCAGGCATAGAACGCATCGTACCTTTGATTGTTGTATATGGCCCACAGCCGCACATCCAGGCTGTCACTCGTGTGGTAGCTTGACAATCGCACCTCGTCGTCTTCGGGCCGAGACGCCCGGCAGCCGCGCCATGGACCTTCGAAGACCTGTTCGAGTGCGTCAAACGCCACGCTCAGATCAAGCCGTGGCGCATGGCGTAGCCCACGGCGTGGGCCCGGTTGCGGAGGTTGAGGCGGGTGTTGACCTCGTGCAGGACGTTCTTCACGGTGCGTTCCGAGAACGACGTCTTGGTGGCGATCTCGGACGTGTCGAAACCCTCGGCGACCAGGCGCAGCATGTCGGCCTCGCGCGGGGTCAGAGTCGCCAGAGTGGGTGCGTCGGGGTCGAGGACGCTGCGTTGCAACCGTCCTACATGGTCCAGCAGGCGACCCACCAGGTCGCCAGGCAACACAGCCTCGCCCTTCGCCAACGCCAGGATCGTGGTCACCAAACGGTCCTGGTCGGCCTCTGCGCGGCGGACCACGGCCGACACTCCACAATCGACGGTGATCTGCAACGAGTCGTGGTCGAAGCGGCTCACCACCACGCCCGTGCGGGTGGCGGACGAACGCCTCAGTCGACGCAGCAGGCGGGTGGTCGGCTCGTCCACGGCGTCGACCACCACGAGCGACACGACCGCACGGTGGGCTTCGTCGGCACCGAGGACCTCCACTTCGGGTCGGGGGCGCAGTTGGTGGGTGGTGCCGGTGCGCAGGACCGGGTCCTCGGCGTAGACCGCGACCGGGATTCGGGTTGTCATGGCGGCTCCCTTCGAACACCTGCGACCATCGTCATGGCATGGGCGCACCAAAAGCACCGGGCAAGGTGCTTCAGTGCACCGGTTTGCCCGCACACTGCCCTTTTCTCCCTGCCAGACGCCGACGCACCCTCCCTACCGTCGGTCACCGTGACCGCGACGACGGAATTCGGTCTCCCCACGGTGGTCGTGACGCCCGGCCAGGAGACCAGCACGACGATGACGGTGCGCAACGACAGCGACATCGTCGAGGCGTACGGGTTCGAGGTGGTCGGCGAGTGCGCCCCCTGGACGGTGGTCGAGCCGGAACGACTTTCGCTCTACCCGGGCACGTCCGGACAGGTGACCGTCCGCCTGCGCCCGCCGCGCTCGCCCGCGGTGCGGGCCGGGGAACGCCCGCTGGGGGTGCGGGTCCTGCCCACCGAACGCCCCGAGGCGGTGGTGGTCGGCGAGACCACGGTGGTGGTCGAGCCGTTCGCCGAGCAGCAGGCCGAGCTGGTGCCCGAACGCCGCAGGGCCTGGCGCAGCGCGCGTTACCACGTGGCCCTGCGCAACGCGGGCAACACGCCGGTCTCCCTGACCGTCGACGCGCCCGAGGCCGACGACCGGCTCGCCTTCTCCCTCCCCCGGCAACCGACGCCCGCCGACCCGGGCGACCGCGCGGAGGCCGAGGTGCGGGTGCGGGTCGCCAAGCTGCTGTGGTTCGGCAAACCCGAGCACTGGCCGCTGCGGTTCGAGGCCCGCACGGACGAGGACCGGCACGAGGTGGAAGGCGAGCTGATCCAGCTCCCGATCCTGCCCCGGTGGCTGTTGGCCCTGCTCGGCGCGCTGCTCGCGCTCCTGCTGCTGTGGTTGTTCCTGGTCCGCCCCGCCGTGCGCAGCGCGGCACGGGAAGCCGCCGACGACCGGGCCCAGGAGATCGTGCAGGCCGAGCACGACCAGCCGCTCCCCGGCAACGAGAACCAACCCGGACAGGGCCAGAACCCCGGCCAAGGTCAGCAACCGAGTCAGGGACAGCAACCCGGCCAGGGACAGCAACCGGGTCAGGCGGGACACCAGCAGTGGTCCCAGACCATCGAGGTGCACACGGCCGCCGGCGGGCAGGGCACGGGCACCTACGTCGTCCCCGAGGGCAAGGTCTTCCGGGTGACCGACATCGTCCTGGGCAACCACCAGGGCGACGAGGGCGTGCTCACGTTCGCGTTCGGCGACCGCACGATCACCCCGATCGCGCTGGAGACGTTCCGCAACCAGGACTACCACTGGGTGACGCCGATCGACATCCCCCAGGGCGCGTCGGTCACTCTCACGGTCACGTGCGGCAAGCCCGGCACCCCCGCCAGCGGGCAGCAGGCGCCGGACTGCTTCCAGGTCGCCAACGTCAGCGGCGAACTCGGCGACCTGCCGTAAGGATCACTCGGCGGGGACCGCGTTGCGCGCCACCACCTCGGCGAAGAACCGGCCGCTGTCCTTCACGGTCCGCCGCTGCGTCTCGAAGTCCACGTGCACCAACCCGAACCGCTGCGTGTACCCGAAGGACCACTCGAAGTTGTCCAGCAACGACCACGCGAGGTACCCGCGCACGTCCGCCCCCAGGGCGATCGCGGCGTGCACGGCGCGCAGGTGCTCGGCTAAATACCGCTTGCGCCGCACGTCGCGCACCCGCCCGTCGGGCTCCACTACGTCGGTGAACGCGGACCCGTTCTCCGACACGACCAGCGGCACGCCGCCGCACCGCTTCCCCAACCACACCAGCAGATCCGTCAGCGACTCGGGCCGCTGCTCCCAGCCCATCGAGGTCAGCGGCCCGCGCGGCGGCAGCACGTCCACGCCGCGCAAACCGGGCAGGCCGCTGTTGCTCGGTATCTCCGGACCGGACAACGGCACGACCCGCGTCGGCGCGTAGTAGTTGACCCCGATCCAGTCGACCGGCGCGGCCACGAGCGCCTCGTCGCCGTCCAGGACCGCCCGGGAGAACTCCGGCACGTGCGCCAGGTCGGCACGCACGTCCTCCGGATACCCGCGCCCCAGCACCGGGTCGAGGAAGAACCGGTTATGCAACCCGTCGAACCTGCGGACCGCGTCGAGGTGCGCGTCGTCGGACGAATCGGCCAGCACGGGCGAGAAGTTCAGCACGATCGCCAGTTTCCGGGCGCCACGCCCGCGCAACGCCCGAACCGCAGTGCCGTGTGCCACGAGGTGGTGGTGCGCCGCCACGAACGCCAAGCCCTCGTCCCGCACGCCGGGCGCGTGCACCCCCGTGCCGTACCCGAGGAACGCCGAGCAGAACGGCTCGTTGAACGTCGTCCAGTCCTCGACCCGGTCCCCGAGGACGTCGTACACCGCGCACGCGTACTCGGTGAAGCGCGACGCCGTGTCCCGCGCGCCCCACCCGCCCGCGTCCTGGAGAGCCTGCGGCAGGTCCCAGTGGTAGAGCGTGACCAGCGGCCGGATGCCCCGGTCGAGCAGGTCGTCGACCAGCCGGTCGTAGAACGCCAGCCCGCGCGACTCGGGGGTGCGCCCGTCGGGCATCACCCGCGGCCACGCCGTGGAGAACCGGTACGCGGGCAGTCCCAGTTCGCTCAGCAGCGCCACGTCCTCGGTATGACGGCGGTAGTGGTCGCAGGCCGGATCGCCGCCCGCGCCGCCGAGCACGGCGCCCGGCACCGCCGCGAAACTGTCCCAAATGGACGGTCCGCGCCCGTCCGCGCGCACCGAGCCCTCGATCTGGAAGGCCGCGGTGGCGGCCCCCCACAGGAAGTCAGACGGGAAGACCTGGTCCACGACCACCTCACGGGTTGACCCGGCCCCGCAGGAGGCCGGTGAGCGATTTCCCTGCCATCAGGGCGAACACCACGACGACCGGCAGGGTGCCCAGCACCGCTCCGGTCAGCACGAGGGGGTAGTCGGTGAAGTAGCCGCCCGCCAGGTGCGACAGCGCGACCTGCACGGTGGGCGACTCCACGGGGTCCAGCGCCACCAGCGGCCACAGGAAGTCGTTCCAGGCGGCCAAAAACGTCACCGCCCCCAGCACCAGGGCCTGCGACCGCACCGCCGGCAGCACCACGTGCCACCAGGTCCGCGGCAGCGAGCAGCCGTCGATCGCCGCGGCGTCGACGAGTTCGCACGGCACAGCCTCCAGGCACGCCTGACGCATCCAGAACACGCCGAACGCGCTCACCAGGCCCGGCACGATCACCGCCGCCAACCGGCCGTACCAGCCGAGACCGGCCACCAGTTCGAACAACGGCACCACGCCGAGCTGTCCCGGCACCAGCACCGATCCCAGGACCAGCCCGAACAGCACCCGCCGGCCGCGGAACCGCAGGTGGGCGAACGCGAACCCGGCCAGCGTGGACAACAGCACGGTGGCCACGGCCACCGTGGACGCCACGATCGCCGAATTGCCCAGCGCGGCCCCGAAATCGACCGCCTCGAACACCGCGTCGACGTTGCGGCCGAGTTCGCCACCGGGCAGCAACGGCGGCACGCGCGCGGACATGGCGGCGTTGTCGTGCGACGCCACCACGACCGCCCAGTAGAGCGGGAACAGCGAGGCCACCACGACCACCGCCAGCACGGCCCGACGCACGATCACCGGCGGCCCACCAGCCCGCGCACCAGCAGCGCGTTGACCGACGCGAGCACGGCGCACAGCACGAACAGCACCCATGACACCGTCGCGGCGTACCCGGCGTCGAACCGCTCGAACCCGTTCTCGTACAGGTACATCACGAGGGTCTGGAACTGCCGGTCGTCACCACCGTAGATCGCCGTGGAGACACCACTGCCGAACAGCCGGGGCTCGGCGAACAGCTGGAGTCCGCCGATCGCCGCCACGACCACCGTGAACACCAGCGTGGGCCGGATGCCGGGCAGGGTGATCGACCGGAACATCCGCAGCCGGGACGCGCCGTCGAGCGCGGCGGCCTCGTAGAGCTGTCGGGGCACGGACCGCATGGCGGCCAGGTAGAGCAGCGCGTTGTAACCCGTCCACCGCCAGATCACCATGATCGCCACGCCCAGGTGCGCCGACCACGCGCGCGTCTGCCAGTCGACCGGGTCCGCGCCGAACCACGACAGCACCCACGCCACGAACCCCTGGTCGCGGCCGAACAACTGGGTGAACACCAGCGCCACCGCCACCACCGGCACGGCGTTGGGCAGCAGCACGACCGCCTGCCACCCGCGTCCCGACCGGTCGAGCAACGCCGCGATGCCCAGCGCCGCGAGCAGTTGCGGCACGGTCGCCAGCACGAAGATGCTCGCCGTGTTGCCCAGCGCGTTGTAGAAGTCCGGATCGCTCACCAGGCGGGCGTAGTTGTCCAGCCCGGTGAAGCGGACGGGTCCGGCGAGCAGATCCCAGCGGTGCAAGGACATCCACGCCGTGCGTGCCGACGGATACACGCCGAACACCGCGAACAGCACGAAAAACGGTGCCACGAAAAGGTAAGGCGTGTGCCTGCGGTGTGACACGGCCATTACCGGAGCGCGTCGCGGGCTTCGCCGACGGACTGCCGCCACGCCTCGTCGACCGACTGCGAGCCGTCCTCGATCCGACCCAGCGCACGGCCGAACACCGGACGGACGTCCGCCTCGCGCACACCCCGGTGGTGTGGTCGCACGGTGTCGGACGAGGCGGCGAACAACTCCCCCACGGGCGCGTCGCCGAAGTACTCGTCCCGGTGGCCGAGCACGGCCGGGTCCCGGTACACCTCGGGTTGGCTGGGCAGGATGCCGTCGGACAGGAACAGCCGCTTCTGCTGCTCGGGCGCGGTCAGCCACTTGGCCAGTTCGTACGCCTCACGCTGGTGCGCGCCCTGCGCGGGCACGGTCAGGTAGGAGCCGCCCCAGTTGCCGCCCCCGCCGGGGATCGCGGTGACGTCCCACCTGCCCGCGTTGGCCGGACCGCCCGCGTCCTCGATCTGGGACAGCATCCACGCCGGACAGGTCACGGTGGCGAAGCCGCCCTGGTTGATCGCGACGTTCCACGGCTGCGTGAACGCGGAGACCTTGGCCGTGCGGCCCTTCGCGGCCAGTGCGCCCGCGATGTCGAACGCCCGGCGCACCGCCGGGTTGGTGTCGGCGATGAACGAGTCGTCGGCCTTGGCGAAGTAACTCTCCTCGGACTGGTCGAGCACGGCCGTGTAGACCGTGCCCGCCGAGTCGACGAACCGGCTGTCGGGCACGCGGTCGGCGAACCGGTCCGCGACGGCCGCGAAGTCCTCCCACGTGGGCCACAGGGCGGCGACGGCCGTGCGGTCCGTGGGCAGGCCCGCGCGTTCGAACAGGTCACGCCGGTAGCACAGGGCCAGGCCGCCCATGTCCGTGCCGAGGCCGAGCACGACCTTGCCGTCCTCGGACACGCCCTGGCGCCACTTCCACGGCGTCCACCGCTCGCGCAGGTCCTGGGCGCCGAACCGGGACAGGTCGACGAACTTGTCGGCGGACCGGCGCAGCCGGGGCAGGTACTGCTCCTCCACTGCGACCACGTCGGCGGCACCGGCGCCGGCGGCCAGCGCGGTGATCAGCCCCTTGTGGTGGGCCTCGAAGTCCGCCACCCGACCCACGACCTCGATGCCGGGGTGGGCCCGCTCGTACTCCTCGAACAGCGGCTCGTAGCCGAACCTGCCGAACGTGGCCACGGTGAGCCGCAGGTCGCCGTCGCCGCCCGAGCACCCGGTCACCACCAGGAGCACTGCCGCGAGCAGCCACAGCGGTCGACACGCCCGCATCGGACCCCCTCCGCAGAACCTGTCACGTGCCCGCCATCGTCGGACCCGCGCCCGGTCGCGTAGAAGATCCACGCGCCGGCTCTGCCCCCGCCGACGGTGATCGTTGCCCCTTCGGGCAAGGGTCACCGGTAACCCGCCGCGATGCGCAGCGCTTCGATGTACTTGGGCAGTTCCACCAGGGCTTGCGCCCACGTGTCGTCGAGCGGCTCGGCCCGGTCGCGGAGGTCGGCCAGGGTGTGCCGCAGGTCGGCGATCACCGGGTCGGCCTGCGCCCGGGACATCACCAACCGGCCCTCCAGGGCCGCGCACAGCAGCAGGTCGCCCATGAACACCGGGTCGACCCCGTCGTGCCATTCGGGTCGCATGTCGACCGAACCTCCACGCCGGAACCGGTTGTCGCCCGAGCGGACCACACGGGTCACCCCTGTGGTCAAGGCCGGCGGCCGGGTTGTGCCCGTCCGTACCCGTCCGCTGCCCGGCCGCCTGCGCCACCCGGGTGATCCGTCACCCCGGACGTGTCCGACGGGACCGGTCGCACCGGAATCCCGTCGGACGACGGGCCAAGGCGCGGGCGGCGTCGCGGCAGGATGGACCGGGCACGGCGCCCGCTCGTGGGCGAACGGACCGACCGGCCGAAGCGGGGGTGGCACGTGCCGATGTGGGGACCGGCACGCGCGCGGTCGGGCGACACCGAACCGACGGGGCCGCCGCACGGTCCACATAGCCCCGCCGAAGCGGGAGGTGACGCGTGCCGGCCGGGTTGCGGGTGAGTGTGCTGGGGCCGGTGCGCGCGTGGTCGGGCGACACCGAGTTGGCGTTGGGTCACGCGCGCCGGCGCGCGGTGTTCGCGGTGCTCGTGGCACGGGCCAACCAGGTCGTGTCCCGGCAGGAACTCGTCGACGCCGTGTGGGGCGAGGCACCGCCGGCGAGGGTCGTCGGCAGTCTGCACACCTACGTGTCCGGGTTGCGCCGCGTCCTCGGCCCGCACCGCGAGGCGCTCGAATCACGCCCCCACGGGTACTCGTTGCGGCTCGCGGACGACGCGGCGGACACCGCCCGGTTCGACCGGGCCCGGGACCACGGCGGTCGGCTGTCGGCCGCGGGGCGCTGGGCCGAGGCCCGGGACGCGTTCGAGGACGCGTTGGGGCTGTGGCACGGTTCCGCCTACGCCGGGCTGCCGGGCCCGTTCGCCGAGCGGGAACGGCACCGGCTGGCCGAGCTGCGGCTGGGCGTGGCCGAGCGGCGGGCCCGTGCGCGGCTGGAACTCGGCGAGCACGCCGAGGTGGTCGCGGACCTGGCGGAACTCGTGGCCGAACACCCGTGGCACGAGTCGTTGCGGGAACTGGTGATGGTCGCGCTGCACCGCTCCGGTCGGCGGGCCGAGGCGCTGGAGGCGTTCCAGGACGCGCGCCGGGCGCTGGTGGCGGGGCAGGGCGTGGAGCCCGGACCGGCGTTGCGCGAGCTGCACCGCGACATCCTGGCCGGCCCGTCCGGACCGCTGTTCTCCGCGCCGGGTGTGACGCCGGGCGGGGTGTTCGTCGGGCGCGACGACGACACCGCCCAGCTGCGCGAGCTGGTCTCCGACGTGCTCGCCGGACGCGGCACGGCCGTGTGGGTCGAGGGCGAGGCCGGGATCGGGAAGTCCGCGCTGCTCGCCGCCGCACTGGCCGACGCGGGCGACCGGGGGTGCCAGGTCGCGTGGGCCGTCGCCGACGAACTGGGCCGGCGCAACCCGTTGCGGGTCGTGCTGGACTGCCTGGCCGTGCACCCGGAGTCGCCGGATCCGCGGCGCGCGGATCTGGCGGCACGGCTGCGCGGCGACCCGGACCCGATCGACGTGCCGGCCGCGGTGGACCGGTTGGCGGCCCTGGTGGACCAGGCGTGCGCGACCGCGCCGCTGGTGCTGGTGATCGACGACCTGCACTGGGCGGACGACGCCAGCGTGCTGCTGTGGCACCGGCTGGCCGCCGCGACCCGGCAACTGCCGCTGTTGCTCGTGGCCGCGACCCGCCCCGATCCGGCCCGGCGCGAGCTGGCCCGGGTGCGGCGCGCGGTGGAGGCACACAACGGGTACGTGCTGGCGTTGGGTCCGCTCACGACCGCCGACGCCGAGGCGTTGCTCGCCCGCACCGTCGGCGCGCCGGCCGGCGAAGGACTGCGCGAGGTGATCGGCTTCGCGGCCGGGAACCCGCTCTACCTCACCGAGGTCGCCCACGCCCTGGTGCGCGGGTCGGCGGTGCGGGTGGTGGGCGGCGTCGCCGAGGTCGACCCCGACGCCGCCGAACGGGTGCCGCGCTCGCTGTCGGCCGCTGTGGAACGCACGCTCGACCTGCTCTCCGCCGAGACCCGCGAGGTGCTGCGGCTCGCGGCCCTGCTGGGCGCGCGGTTCCGGGTGGCCGAGCTGACCGCGGTGACCGGCCGGTCGCCGCTGGAGCTGGTGTGCGTGCTGGACGAGGCCGTGGCGGCGGCCGTGGTCGTGGAGGCGGGCGACGACCTGGCGTTCCGGCACCCGTACCTGCGGCAGGTGCTGCACGAGGACGTGCCGCGGCCGATGCGGGTCGCGCTGCACCGGCACGCCGCCGAGGCGTTGGCCGGCACCGGCGTGCCGGTCGAACGCGTCGCCGGACACCTGGTGGCCGAGGAGATCCCGGCGGACGGGTGGGTCGTGCGCTGGCTGGCCGACCACCACGCCGCGGTGGCCGCCCGCGCGCCCGGGGCCGCCGCCGAACTGCTGCGTCGCGCCGTGGACACCGACCTGCCCACCCCGGCGCAACGGGCGTGCCTGCTCACCGCGCTGGTGCGGGCGCGGTTCCGGGTCGGGCGGTTCCCCGAGGCGGACGCCGAACGCGCGCTCGCGCTGACCACCGACCCGGACCAGGCGGCCGAACTGCGCCACCTGCGCGCGGCCATGCGCCACCGCCGGGGCGACCCCGCGACCGCGATCACCCTGCTGGGCGAGGCACTGGACGCGCCGGACGTCCCGGAATCCTGGCGTCTCCGGCACGTCGCCCTGCTGGCCGACTTCCAGCGCGGCGACCTGGACGACCTCGACCGGACGCGTCTGTCGGCCGAACGGGCACGCGCGCGGGCCGTCGACGCGCACCCGGCCGCCCGCGCGGCGCAGACCCTGTGGCTCGTGCGCTCGATCCGCCGCGACCACGGCCGGGCGCTGCGGCACGTGGACGACGCGCTCGCCGTGGTCGGCGACCGGCCGGGGTTGGCCGAACTGCGCTTCGACCTGCTCGACAACCGGGTGTTCAGCCTCCAGAACCTCGACCGCCTGGACGAGGCCGAGCGGGCCCTGCGGGGTGTGCCGGACCCGCCGACCTGTCTTCAGGTGACCGCCGCCGTGCACCACCACTGGACCGGGCGGTGGGACGAGGCGTTGGCCGGACTCGACGCGCTCGCCGAGGACGGCACCGGGTTGTTCGGCCTGCGCGAGCCGGGGCCGACCACCCTGCTCGTGCACGGCGTGGCCGCGCTCATCGCCGGACACCGCGACGACCGGGTCGCCGCGACCGCACACCTCACGGCAGCCCGCGAGCACACCGCCGCGACCCGGGCGGAACGGGAGAACTGCGATTTCCACCTGGCGGCCGAGGCGTTGGCGGCCGAGCAGCGCGGCGACGTCGTCGGCGCGCTCGCCCACCTCGCTCCGGCGCTGCGACCCGACTACGCCCCGATGATGCTGCGCCACCAATGGCTTCCGCTGGTGATCCGCCTCGCGCTCACGGTGGATGACCACGCCACGGCACGCACGGCGTTGGCGGTGTGCGAAGAGGAAGCCGCCAAGGAGGTCGTCCCGGCCCGCGCGCACGCCGCCGCCGCGCACTGCCGCGGCCTGCTCGCCGACGACCCCGACCCGGTCCTGGAGGCCGCCGCCCACTACCGGTCGGTGGGCCGCGTCGTGGAGTGCGCGACCGCTTTGGAGGACGCGGGTGTCCTCTTGGCGGCGGCCGGACGTGCCGACGAGGCGTCGTCGGCGTTCGCCGAGGCGGTGGAGTCGTTCGGGGCGCTGTCGGCGCGGTGGGACGTGCACCGCGCGGAGAGCCGTCGGCGCGCGGCGGGCGTGGTCCACCACCCGGGCCACCCGCCGGCGAAGAGCGGCTGGCAGGCGTTGTCACCGCTGGAGGTCCGCATCGCCCGGCTGGTCGCCGCCGGCCTGTCCAATCCGGACATAGCCGGTGAACTGGCCCTGCCGCGCCGGACCGTGCAGTCCCACGTGGCCCGCCTGACCGCCAAGCTGCGCACCGACTCCCGGGCCGGGATCACCGGCCACGTCCACGCCAACAGCCCACCGCCGGCCTGACCCTCCCGGCATGCCGTTCAGCCGCGCCCGCCCCGGTGGACCACGCCGCCCGTCGGACCGCTCTCGTAGCGCTCCTCGGCCCGCCTCCTGGCCTCCGCGGCGTCGGTGTCCGGCTCCTCGGTCCTGATCCGCTCGACTTCCGCGTCCTTGAGGAGCTTGCTGCCCACGGCCGCCGCGTCCACGCCCCACGGCGTCCGACACGCGTAGATCAGCAACGACCGGTACTCGGCCAGGGCGGGCTCCCGGTCGACGATCGTGGGCAACGGCGGGGTGTTGGCCCGGAGCGCGTCGGCGTACTCCGCTTCGACGTTGTCGGCCCAGTCGAAGTCCAACAGGACGGCCACGTCGCACTCGCCCAACAGCCCGTGGAGCAGGTGGACCTGCGAGGTGAGTTCGGTGGCGTGGTGCGGGCGGACGTACTCGGCGGGCGCGGCGTTCGTGGGCTCGATGTCGGACTCGGCCAGGGCGTCCGGCAGCGAACTCCACTCCTCCGGCGACCCCTTGATCCGGTTCAGGCTCGTCTCGACCGCGACCGCGAACCCGTACTGCCGCGCGGTCGCGGTCATGATCGTGCTGTCGACGTCCTCGTAGCCGTGGGAAAACCAGGCCAGCATGTTCTTGTGCTTGGGCGAGGAACCCTTGAGCACCGCGACGGTCCCCCGTCCGAGACCACCGATGTCGAAGGACACCGTGCGGGGCTCGGGCAGATCGGGTTGCCGCTGCTGCCAGACCTCGCCCGCACCTTTCACGGTCTCGTGCGCACGCTCGGAATGCCGCTCCCGCTCGGCGGCTGACGCCTGGTCCATCCCCTGTGCCATCGAGGCGGGCGTCACGTCGTTGTCGTACAACAACTTCACGGCGTCGTCGACTTTCAGGTCCCGTACCTTAGTACGGCCCTTCTTGGCCAACTCGTTGAGCGCCTCGAACACCCAGCGCTTCTGGTCCCCGGTGAGCGTGGTGTCCGCCCCGGCCCACCGCGCCCAGAAGTCCTTGTCTGTGGCCCGGACCCGCTGGACACCGTCCCCGGACGCCCGATGCCCGTCGGCGGCGACCCGCTGCACCTCGGGCGAACCCCGTCCGATGTCGGTCGCGGTGTCCTCGGCGTCGCGCTCCCACGGGTCGTCGGGCCGGCTGACCCCGGCGGGCACGCCGCCGAGCCGCTGCTGGCGGACGTGCTGGAGTTCGTGGCGGACGGTGTGGTCGTCCATGTCGGCCGGGCTGCGGAACACGATGTGGTTGGTCTTCGTGGTGTAGGCTTTGGCCCCCACCGCTTCCGCCGAGTCCCGGTCGACGTGCGTGCGCACGTCGCCGAAGTCCTCACCGCCGTAGTCGTGCTCCATCCGGTCGCGCAGGTCGGCCTTCATCGGACTGCCGGACCGCCGCGTCACCGCGTCGACCGCCGCCATCGCCGACGGTTCGTCATCCAGCCGGTGGTCACCGGCCAGCAACGCGACCACGGCCGCGTTGCCGACGGTGCGTTGCAGCGACCGCAACACGGCCGGCGCGGTGGCCGGAGTGGCGCCGACCGCCGCGGGCCGAGGTCGTGCGGACTCCTCGTGTTCCGGTTTCGCCCGTGCGCGCATGACACCGACCCTCCCACCCGTCCGGTGGCGGGCGAAGGTCCGCGAGGGCAGTCCGGAGGCAGACTTCGTGCCCCGAAGCGACCTTCCTTCCAGCCGGCCCGGAACCGGCTCGCGCCTCCACGGGGAAACGCCGGGAGCAGGCGACGGACGGACCGTCGACCCAAGTCGACTTGGGCCGGTCCAGGTACTTCTGCGGGAACAGCGGCGTGACACTACGGCGTTGGTGTGGCAAACAAGACCTACGGTTCGCCGGCCGGCGTCGTCGTCTTCCTGTTCTGGCTGTGGATCTCCGACATCACTCTCCTGCTCGGCGCGGAACTCGACGCCGAACTCGAACGCGGCCGACGCATGGCCACCGGCGAATCCTCCGGAGAGGACCCCGTCGTACCACCACGCGACACCCGGGCGATGGACTGATCGCATGCCCCGCCGGGCCGAATCCCGGCGACGACCTCGCACTCGCTTCGGCGCACTGCCCCGCGCCCCGCGCCCGGCGACGGCCGAACGGGTATGACCGGCGGCGGATGCGCGACGGTACCCTCGGCCACGGGATCGACGCGCTGCCGGCGTGGCACCGCCGTGCCCGACTTCGGCTGCCTCTCCACACTCACCCTGCCGGCCGATGTGGCCGGCGTGAGCTTCGTCGCGGCGATCATGGGCGCCGGGCGTGGCCTGTCCCGCACACCACGCTCGTGTCCGGTGCCACCACAGCACCGACACCGGTTCCGCCGCCTTGCGGCACCACCCGCGCTCCCTCACCGTCATCGCCGCCGGGCAGGTCACCGCGTTCGCCGAGCGGGCTACTCCTCGGCCTCCCGGCGGCCGACCTGTCGATCCCCGCGCCGAGCGCGGAGCGGTCGGCCTCCGCCGCTGATCGTCGCGCCGCACCCACCGGCCATGCGGTGGCCTTCGCGTGCGGAGTACGCGGCGACCCGCAGCCGCCCGCCGCCGTAGCGGACTCCTCCGAGCAGGACGCGGTGCGCGACCGCGACCCACGCGCACACCGCGCGCTCGGCCACCCACAGCGGCGCGAAGAGCGGAACGGTCGCCGGGAACACGCGGGTTCCACCCGCACGCCGCCGCCCCAGTTCGGCGAGGAAGGCCGAAGCCATCGTCCCGGATACCGCGGCTACCACGCCCTTCCGCCTGACCACGGCGATGGCGACGACCGGAAGCACGGCGAGTTCCACGCACAGGCGTGCCGGCTGCGCCAGGCTGTCGTACGCCTGGCGTACGCGTTGCGACCGGAAGTGCACCGCGGTCGGGGGCTCCCGCCGCACGAACAGGTCCGCGGCCCGGAGCACCCGGCCACCGGCCGCCGACACTGTTCTCATCAGCTCCAGGTTTTCGAACAGCACGTCGTCCCGGTAGCCGCCCATGTCCAGGAAGACCGGGCGGCGGATGCCGAACGTGCCGGGATAGTCGCCGCCGAAGGCCCGGTTCAGCAGAATCCGCGCGGTGTCCCACCGGGCGTGCCACGGCAGCGGTCCGAAGTAGTTCTGAGGTGCCACGAGGTCGGTGTCGTCCAGGGACGCGGCGACGCCGGCCAGCGCGGCGTCGTCGTAGCGCACGTCGTCGTCCGCGATCACCACCTTCTCATGCCGAGCGGCCCGGATCCCGACGTGGACCCCGAGCACCTTGCCGTTGCGTCCAGGACCCGCGCTGCCCACCCGCACGTGCGTGATCCACCCGGACCACCGCTGCGCGTGGGCGACGAACACTCGTTCGGGTGAACCGTCCGCGACGACGACCTCGCACCGGTCGGCGAGCCACCGGAGGTACGCGGTCAGGCCGGCGAGACCGTGATCCCCGCTCCACCGCAGCGAGAGGACGTAACTGACGGGCACACGGGGTACCGCACTCGATTCCACTCTGCCGGTATGCCCGCCACAGAGCCTGTCAAGCACTGCGGGAGCCGCTCCCGCCCAAGCCCGATCAGGCCGGTCGCGCGACAGTGGACGCGCGCGGGGAACTGTGGGTCGCCGAGGCCTGCCGGCACGCCAAGGTCGTCGGCGCGTGGGATGGTGGCGCGGCACCGGCCCCGAGGCCGGCGTAGTGGTCGGTGACGACCCGGCCGACGTGGTCGACGAGGCCCTGACGCAGCTCGCCGGGCGCCGCGTGGGGGGCCTGGCGTGACTGCGGGCGGCTGCACCGCGCCGCCGTGGTGCTGCCGTTCCAGCGCGCCCGGGTGCGTGGCGGTGGTCACAAAGTCCGCTTTCCCGAGCGTGACGTGCGGCCGGTATTCGAAGTGGACGCTTCGACTGCTCCAGTCGGGGTACGTCCCTCTCATCGAGGCCGGGCTCGACTTTCGAGGAGCACACCCATGCGACTGCCACATCCACGCGGTCCGATGAGTTCGGCGCTGGTGGCCGCGCTACGCACAGGACATTTCGAGGCACTCGGACCGCGTGATGGCGGGCCATCCGAGGTGGTGCACGACGAAGACCTCCAGCTGAGTCTGTGGACGTGCTACGAACTGCACTACCGGGGCTTCGACGACGTCGACGACACGTGCGAGTGGTCACCCGAGGTGATCGTGTTCCGCGGTCTGCTGGAGAAGACCTTCCTGGCCGGGCTGCGCGCGATCGCCCCGGTCGAAGACGTGACCCCGGAGGAGGTACCGGACGCGTTGGCGGACCTCGTGGCGGCCGACGACGGGCCGCCGTTGGCCGGGTACCTCCAGCGCGAGGCCACGCTGGACCAGTTCCGCGAGTTCGTGGCACTGCGCTCGGTGTACCACTTGAAGGAGGCCGACCCGCACTCGTGGGCCATTCCCCGGCTCGACGGTGGCGCCAAGGCCGCGTTGGTCGAGATCCAGGCCGACGAGTACGGCGGCGGGCGCGTCGAGCGGATGCACTCGGAGCTGTTCCGCGACCTCATGCGCTTCCTGGACCTGGACGACACCTACGGCCACTACGTGAACCAGGCGTCCGCCGCGACCCTCGCGGTCACCAACACCATCTCGCTGTTCGGCCTCAACCGGCGCCTCACGGGTGCGCTGGTCGGCCACCTCGCCGCGTTCGAGATGACCTCGTCGCTGCCCAACCGCCGCTACGGCACCGGGTTGCGGCGCCTGGGCGGCGACGCGCGGGCCACCCGCTTCTTCGACGAGCACGTGGAGGCCGACGCGGTCCACGAGCAGATCGCCGCGCACGACCTGTGCGGCTCCTACGCCAAGGCCCACCCCGAGGCGGCCGGTGACGTGCTGTTCGGCGCGGCGGCCTGCCTGTCCGTGGAAGCGCGGTTCGGCGGGCAACTCCTGCACCGGTGGGCACGCGGCCTGCCGGCGCTGCTCGTCCCGACCTTGGGACGGACGGCATGACCGCCGAGCGCGCCACCATCACCTCATACGAGAACGGGCCGCTGCTCGTGCGCGGGGACTTCGAACTGCGCACGCACGACGGCGAGCTCATCGACCCCGGGCGCGGCACCGTCGCGCTGTGCCGGTGCGGGAAGTCCGCGCTCAAGCCGTTCTGCGACGGGACCCACAAGGCCGCCAACTTCCGGGCGTCCGGTGGGGACCGCGAACGCTAGGCGACCCGAGGCGTCCGCTCCGGCACCAAGGCCGGAGACCTCGGAAGGGGCGACGTCGGCCCCGTTCACCGTCCACTTGGCACCGGGAAGGCGGAGCTGTTCGGCCGACGTCGCACAGTCTCCTGTTCACCCCCGGCGATGACCTCTCCGTCCCTCCTGGGACCCGCGGTAGACAGGACCCCGCAGCCGGTTGACCGCGCCGGTCAAGGCGAATCCGGGCAGCACGTGGGAGACGACGTCGAAATCCGGGTCCTCTTCGGTGGGACGCTCGACGCGCAGCGTCGCGACCCGCTGCCACGCGGAGGTCAGCGTCGCGATCATGATCGACACAGTGAACGGCCGGGCCAGGACGGCGTCGCGCAGGCCGGTGGCGTCCACCGGTACCCGACGGCGCGGGTCGTCCGGGAACGCCGCGACGTAGCGGTTGCGCGAGCCCACGCGGTAGGGCAGCAACGAGGTGAACGTTCCCTCGAAGGTGGTCCCGGAGGGGTGCGGCAGCCGCTTCCCGCGCAGCGCGGCACCCCACCGCGCGGCCGCGGCGAGCCCGTCCTCCCGTGCTCCACGAATCTTCACGGCAGGCGACTACCCGGGTCACCACCGGGAAAACCGGCTCGGCGCGAGCCGGGGCCGTGACCCTGTCGGCGGCGATCACCGGCTCGGCATACGTCGTCGTGGCCGGTTTCCGCGGACTTGCGGTGGGTACCAGGAATGCGCGTCAAACAGTCGGCGCGGTCGGGTGAACCGGACGAAGGTGGCGACGGCGTGGCCGAGTGGGACTTCGACGACAGCGGGATACGGGCGCTGAGGCAGTACGCGCGGGCGGTGGGTGTGGCGCTGAGCCTGGGCGGCGACTGCTGGTGTGTGGAAGAGGAGCCGCGGGGCGGCATCTATCTGCCGTTGGACGGCCGCGTGGCGGCGTTCCCCGAGCACGACGTGGCACTGCTGTGGGACGAGAAGGCCGGCTGGTCGGCGTCCCTGGAGACCACCGGGGGCGCGGACGTGGTGCTGGAGCGATTCACCGGCCCCGCAAAGGCTTCACCCGCCGACGTGGCCGCCTGGGCGGCCGACCTCCTCCGCACCGAGGCGGTGGACGACCTCACGCGCGTGGCGTGACCCGTAGGGGCCGGATTCGGTGAAGGAGCGGGGGAACCCGCCGACACGGGAAGGATCTCGTCGAGGTCATCGGGCCGACCTGACCGCCCAGGAGGCGGACGGGTACCGGTCGGCCAGTCGGCGCGGGTCCTGATACCGACACCTTGCCGGAGCGCCTTCCGTTCAGCTTTGTCCGCCTGTCCCGGACGTGCTCGCGGAGGGTCGCGGGTTCATCGCCGGCTGGTCGGGTAGCCGTCACTCGACTCGAAGGAGATGAGATGTCCTCGACCACGACCACCCGTACTCCGGTACAGACCGCCGCCCTCGCCCTCGGTGTGGTGTTCCTGCTCGTCGGTGTCGCCGGGTTCATCCCCGGCGTGACCACCGACTACGACGCCCTGAGCTTCGCCGGACACCATTCGGAGGCCGAGCTGCTCGGCATCTTCCAGGTCTCGGTGCTGCACAACATCGTCCACCTGTTATTCGGCGTCGCCGGGGTCGCGCTGGCCCGTGCCGCGAACACCGCGCGGGCGTACCTGATCGGGGGCGGCGCCGTGTACCTCGTCCTCTGGCTGTACGGCCTGCTGATCGACCACGACAGCGCGGCCAACTTCGTCCCGGTCGACAACGCCGACAACTGGCTCCACCTCGGTCTGGCGGTGGGCATGATCGCACTCGGCGTCGCCCTGAGCCGTCCTGCCACCCCGCGCGACGGCCACCGGGTGTGATCGACCTTCCCGTGATCCGCTCCGACGACCACGTCTCCCCCGCCAACGGCAACCGCCGTCACGCCAAGTCATGTACACCAACCCGTCGGGTCCGGTCACAGCGGTTCCGCTGTGACCGGACCGTGCCGGGTCCTGGTCGACGGTGAGGTCAGTCGACCTCCAGCGCGGGGCGCCCCGCCGAGCCGACGGCCAAGTGCGCCCCCACCACCTGCCGTGCCGCCAGCCGGTGGAACAGGCCGCCGGCGTCGGCGAACAACTCGGCGAACGTGCCGGCCTGCACGACCCGGCCCCGGTCCAGCACGAAGATCCGGTCCGCGTCCCGCACGGTCGACAGCCGGTGTGCCACGACCACGCGGGTGGCGGCGGACCGGCGGGTGCCGGCGGTCACGAGCTCCTGGGTCCGGTTGTCCAACGCGCTGGTGGCCTCGTCGAAGAACAGCACCCGGGGTTTCGCCGCGAGCGCGCGGGCGATCAGCACCCGCTGGCGCTGCCCGACCGACAACGTGCCGCCCCCGTACGGCACCACGGTGTGCAGCCCCATCGGCAGCCGGCGGACGTCCTCCTCCAGCCCCGCCCACCGGACCGCCTCCCACACTTCCTCCAGTGGCAACGGGTCCGCGCCGCAGATGTTCTCGCGCAGGGTGCCGCCGAACAGCCGCCCGTCCTGGAGAACGACGCCACACTGGCGGCGCACGGCCCCCACGTCCAGCGCCGCCAAGTCGTACCCGTCGTAGCGCACCGTCCCCGCCTCGGGCCGTTCCAACCCCAGCAGCAGCCGCAGCAGGGTCGACTTGCCCGACCCGCTCGGTCCGACGAGCGCGACGAACTCGCCGGGTCGGACGTGCAGGGAGACGTCGTCGAGCACGGGCTTGTCCGAGCCCGGGTAGCGGAACGTCACGCCGCAGACTTCGATCCCGCCGGCGAGTTCCACCTGCCGCGCCCCCGGCTCGCTCTCCGGCGACGCGGCGAGCACGTCGGTCACCTCTTCGAGGCGGGGCAACGCGGCGGCGACGTCGACCCCGGCCGCGCACAACGTGATCGTCGCCTGCACCAGCAGCGCCAGCCCCGCGTTGGCCGTGAAGAACCGGTCGGCCGGCACCTGCCCGCTCAGCGGACCCGACAGCACCGCCAGCAACACCAGTTGGGTGCCGATCGGCAACGCCGTGACCAGCGCCGCGAACCCCGCCTGGACCCGCCGCACGCGCCGCACCCCGGCCCGTGCCGCCACCGCGGCCTCAGCCCACCGGCCAAAAGCCCGGGGTTCGGCGGCGGCGGTCTTGATCGTCGTGACGCCGGCCAACACCTCGTCGGTGACCGAGGCCGCACGGTGCTCGGCGGGCAGCGCGGCCCGCTGCCGGCGCACGACCACCGCGCCGAGCGCGGTGCTCACCAACGCCGTGCCGACGACCAGCCCGAACCCGACCCAGGTCAGCGCCGACTCCACGACGAGCAGCAGCCCGACCCCGGCGCAGGCGGTGCACAACGCGAGGAGCGCCCTGGCCGGCACCCCGTCCAGGGCCTGCCGCGCGTGGGCGACGCCAAGCACCCGGTTCGCCAGCGCACCGCTGGTCGTCCCCCGGAAGAAGCCGGTGGGCAGCCGAAGCAGCCGATCCCACACCGCCAGGTGAAGATTCGCCTCGAACCGGTCCTCGAACCGCAACGCGCGCAGGTTCAGCACGACCTCCAGCAACGCCGCCGCCACGGCGGTCGCCAGGTAGAGGACGACGTCCCAGGCTATCCCGCGCAGGTCGCCCCGGACGAGCCCGCCGAGGACCCGACCGATGATCAGCGGGGTCGCCAGGTGGAGGACCGCGACGAGCGCGCCGGCCACCAGCATCCCGCGCAGGTCGCGGCCGTTGCCGGTGAGCCCCCGGCGCAGCAGGTGCCGCAGGCGGGCCCGCGCGGGCAACGGCAGGTGCGGGGCGGCGGCGCTGTCGGCGAACGCGGTCGCGTCCACCGGCGTGCGCGCCCGGGTCAGGGGGTGGACCACGTGGTAGCGACCACGCGCGAACACCAGCGGCACGGGGTCGCCCGTCCCGTCGGCGCGCGTACCGATCAGCGGGCCGACGTCGCGACGCCCCCAGCCCCGGTCCAGCCGGGTCCGGCGCAGCCGGATCCCGGACCGCCGCGCGTGCGACCGCAGCACCGCCGACGGGTCCACCGGCGACGCGCTCACCGCCCCCACCCGGTCACCGCGCGCAGCACGTCGTGGGGCTCTCCACCGGCCCGCCCCATCAGGTCCTGGGGCTCCCCACCGGCCCGGCCCGCCAGGTCGCGGGGCTCTCCGGACCGGACCACCGGGCCGCGGGGCCCACCGCCGGTCCGGTCCACCGGGCCGGTGCGGGCGCCCAGGCCCAGTTCGCCCAGGGCGCGGTGGGCGGTCGCGGCGAGCGCGGACCGGTGGGCACGCCGGCGTTCGGCGAGCGCGGCGAGGAGACGTTCGTCGTCCGCGCGCGCCTCGGCCATGGCAGCCCAGGCCAGCCGGGTCAGGTGGCCGCCGACGACGTCGGTGAGCCCGCCGGCGCGCAGAACCTCTTCCGTGGTGCGGAGAGCGAGGACGCAGTCGTCCTCGGCGCCGATCCAGTCCCCCGCCGTGAGCAGGACGGCGTCCCGCCGGGCGGTGACCACGTCGCCGCCGTTGACCCGGAACCCGCCGCGAGCCCACAGCCAGAGCGGGCGTCGGACGCACAGCGCGGACCGGCCGGCGGCGAGCGGGCCCGGCCACAGCGGCACGCTGTCACGCGGCGGGTGCGCCGGTCGGGTCCGGCCGGACATCGCCTGCAAGGCCCGGTCCAGCGCAGGGGCGAGAGCGGCCCACCAGGGGAACCCCGGCTCGTGGAGTTCCCGCAGGCGACCGCCGGGCAGCGGCACCGCGTAGAGCTGCCACTCGCCCGTCAGGGCCGGTGGCGGCACGGCGCTGAACACCGGGCAGCGCGCCACGAACCGGCGGCGGGACCGGCGGCCGTCGGGGAGTTCCCGCACCCCGAAGACGTCGACCGGGCCGCCCTCGACCAGGTAGGCGAGCCGCCACCCGTCGAGCCGGCGCGGTCGCGCGGACGCCGCCGACGCCGAGGCGGTGAGGAAGTCCCAGTACGCCGGAGCGTGGAGCACGGCGTCACCTCCGGGTCTCGTGGTGCCGGACGAGGTCGGCGTAGGCACCGTCGCGGGCAAGCAGCTCGTCGTGCGTGCCGCGTTCGACCTCCCGGCCGTGCGCCAGCACGACGATCAGGTCGCAGTCGCGGACGGTGGCCAGCCGGTGGGCGATGATCAGGCAGGTCGCCCCGCGTCGCCGGAGGTCGGCGTCGAGGAGCGCTTCCGTCGCGGTGTCCAGGGCGCTGGTGGCCTCGTCGAGCACCAGCAGCCGGGGTCGGCGGGCCAGGGCGCGGGCGATGACCAGGCGTTGCCGCTGCCCGCCGGAGAAGTTCCGGCCGCCTTGGCGCACCGGGGCGTCCAGGTCGCGGACCTCGTGCAGGATCTGCGCGTCGGCCAGAGCGGCGAGGACGTCGTCGTCACCGATGGTGGGGTCCCACAACGTGACGTTGTCGCGCACGGTGCCCTGGAACAGGGTCCCGTCCTGGTCGACCACCGCGGTGATCGCCGCCCGCAGGTCCGGGTCGAGGTCGTCGAGGTCGTACCCGTCGATCGTGACGCGCCCGCGCCACGGCCGGTGGAGCCCGACGACCAGCCGGCCCACCGTCGACTTCCCGCTGCCGGAACCGCCGACGAGCGCCACCCGGGCGCCGGGCGGCAGATCCAGGGAGAAGTCGGTCAACAGCGGCGCTGCCGAGGGGTTGTAGCCGAAGGTGACCGACTCGACCACCACCCGGCCCTCCATCGGCACGTCCGCGACGGGGTGCGGCGGGGGCGGGGGCACCGGGTAGTGCTCGACGTCCAGCAGCCGCCGGACGTCGACGCCGACCTCCGCCACGCGGGCGCTGACGTCGGCCAGGTCGTCGATCGGCCGGTTCATCGCCGTGACCAGGGTCTGCACCGCGACGAGCAGGCCGACGGTCAGGGTGCCCGCCACGACCAGCCCGCTGCCGACGGCCAACAGCACGGCGGTGGTCACGGCCAGCACGAGCGTCGGGACCACGCCGAGCACGGCGGCCGGCACCCCGGCCCGTTGCCGGCCACTGCTCACCGCGGCTTGGCGGGCGGCGAACTGCCGGAAAGCCAGGTCCTCCTGCCCGTTCGCCTTCGTCGTCTCGATCATCGCGATAGTCGATACGACAGTGCCGTACCAACGGCTCCGCTCAGCCTGGACTCCGGCGACGGCGGCCGTGCGCAACCCCGACAACCACCGCAGCACCACGACGTTGAGCCCGGAGCAGGCCGTGGCGCACAGCCCGAGCACCGGGTCGTACCGGCAGAGCAGGACACCGTAAGCCAGCACCAGGGCAAGGTCGACGGCGGTCGCGGCGAGCCGCCGGGTGAACACCTCGGCCACCGCGTCGTTGGTCTCGACCCGGTGGGCGAGGTCGGCGGCCTGCCGCTGGTCGAAGAACGCCTGCGGCAGCCGCAGCACGTGCCGGAAGAACCGGGCGGCCCCACCGAGCGCGACAGCGGTCTCCGCCCGGACCAGCAGAAGCCGCTGCACGAGCGCCGCGACGAACGTGATCACCGTCGCGATCGCCAACGCCGACACCAGACCGCCCGTCACGCCGGCGTCCCCGCCGAGCAGCACCCGATCGACGAACACCCGCGACAGCAAAGGGAACGCGATCCCCACCACCGCCACGAGCAAGCCGAGCAGCACGGTCAACGGGACCACCGAGCCGAGGTGACGCCACCGCCGGGCCACCGCCGCGAGCAGGCTGAACTGTCGACCCTCGCGCCGGAAAGCGGGCCCGGGTTCCAGGTCGATCGCGATGCCGGTGTAGGAGCGCTCGAACTCGTCCCACCCGATGGCGCGGGGCCCCAACGCCGGATCGTTCACCCGAACCCGCCGGCGATTCATCCCCTCCAGCACCAGGAAGTGCTCGAACCGCCAGTAGAGGACGGCCGGCAGCCGCAGTTCGCCAAGGCCCGCGATCCCACACTGCTTACCCTTGGCGGTCAGCCCATGCCGCCGCGCGGCCTTGACCAGCCCGGACGCCGTAGAACCGTCCCGCCCGACGCCGCAGTCCCGCCGCAGTTCTTCCAGCGGCACGTGCCGGCCGTAGTGGGACAGGACGATGCCCAACGAGGCCGCGCCGCACTCGGTCGCCTCCATCTGGATCAGCGTGGGCGTGCGGACCCGCCGGCGCGCGGTCCGCTTGGCGACGGCCGTCACGGGAACAGCCAGTCGACCGGCCGCTCGTCGGCGATCGTGATGCGGGCCGTGACGACACCCTGCGAGCGCGCGAGGTCACCGGTCGGCTCGACGATGACCGCCACGACCGGCCCGCCGGCGAGGAAGGGCGTGACGTCACGGGTCCGCCCGAGGAAGGCGCGCAACGAATCGGCGGTCTCCGGGAACGACCCGACCTCACGCACCACCCCCGCACCGGGCACCCCGGTCAACTCGACCCGCATCCCGGCACGCACCGACCGCGCCGCCGAGGCGGCGACGTAGACCACGGCCCGCACCCGGTCGTCGGGAGTGTCGAGCCGTTCGAGATTCGCGACCCCGGTCCCGGTCTCCACCCACTGTCCGGGCGAGACCAGCGTGCCGACCACGTACGCGGTCCAGGGCGAGCCGACGGTGACCGTGCCGCCGTCGTCGGTCAGTTCGTAAAGCGCCTGCCCCTTTTCCAGCCGCTCGCCGGACCGGGCCAGGACGCCGGTCACCAGACCCGCGCGCGTGGCGTCCACAGTAGACACACCGGAGGCGCGCGTGAGCACGCCGGACGCGGAAACGGTCTTGGGCACCGTCCCGAAGACGGACCAGGCGCCCGCGGCGACCACCACCAGGGTCAGGGCAAGCGCCGTCAGCCAGGCAGGCACCGGGGCAAGCCGCGCGACCTCGTCCAACTGCTCCGGAGACTCAAGCGACTCAAGGGCGCGCTTGCGGAACTTCACCGGCTCCTCCTAGGTCGACCGGAAACGCGAACGGGCACGCCGGGAACGAATCCCGACGCGCCCGTCGTCGCAACAGTCAGACTGGCGGTCTACTTACGCGCGGGGGATGCGACGGCCGCTGCCGTACTCGCCGTAACCGCCTGCAACGGTGTCCAGGTCGGCGTCGTCGAGCTCGACGACAGCGGTGATCTCGACGTCGTCGGAGACCGGGTTGATCTGGTCGTTCGCCATTGTTCTTCTCCTGGTCGGACGCGCTTCGTCAGAAGCCCATTGCGGATCCGGAGGCCGTCGTCCTCGCGGTGTCGCCTTTCGGCCACGAGAGAAAAGTACGACCCCGCCCAGGCGGCAGAACACGCGGAGGAACAGGCAGAAAAGAACTTCCGCCCATTCTGCCGGTTTCCGCGGAACCAGCCGCTCCGGGGCCTTCCGTCGGACGCACGACGCGGCACGGAACAAAGGATTAAGCGCAAGTGTCCAATAGGTACCGCGCAGGCGGGGTTCAGCACAAGTCGGCTCGCGACTGCCACTACGGCCCGGTCGGCCGTGGTGACCGGCACCGATTTCAATTCGTGACCGCATCTCACATCCACAACCTTGTCGAGACCACTTCCCCCGAACCGGTGACGATCACCTCTTGGACGGAATTCCGCCCGGTAGCGGCAAGGCGTTCACCGTCGCGAGCGCGGGGACCAATGCCCGGGTGGCAGTGATCGGGCAACGACCACCGCAGCACGAGGAGGCCCCCATGGCGACCTACCGCACCGAGATCCACACCGGTGGCGGCGGCCGGCAGGCCGACCAGGACCTGACCATCCAGATCTCCGCCCGCAGCCAGGTCGTCCCCGGATCCGGCGCGCCGTCGACCGGCACCACCGTCACGTGGAGCGGTGACCAGGGCACCGCCGCGATCACGTTCTTCGACGGCGGCTCCAGCTTCACCGGCACCGCGCGCCTACCGCACGCACCCGGCTGCTCGACCGAGTCGACCCGCGACCGCTCCACCGGCCACGCCCCGCCGCCGATGGAGCCGTCGTCGCCTGATCGGCACGAAACCCGGCTACGGGCACAGCCGCACCGCCAGACCTGCGCCGGGTTGATCAAGGCGCCGCGGGAGCCAGCAGGCCCCTTTCCACCCCGTCGGGATGTGGCACCGGCACCCTCGGCTCCACGCTGAGGCTCCATCGAAGTTCTTCCTGTCTACTCGTCCGGCTTGAGCGCCACCGTGGCCGGCGCGAGCACCCGCGTCGCGGTGCACGTCGCACGCACGACTCCTCTGCGGGTGTTCACTTCGCGGTGGGCAGGTAGCGGGGCGCCTTGCGGGCGTGGGTGGCCTGCTCGTAGGCGTAGGCGAACGAGAGCAGCTTCGCGTCGCTGAAGCGCGTGCCCAGGAACGACAGCCCCAGCGGCAGACCCTCGCGGCTGAAGCCCGCCGGCACGGACAGGTGCGGGTAGCCGGCCGCCGACGTGTGGCGGCTCGTGCCCGCGAACGAGTCACGCACGGGGTCGCCGCCCTGGTAGTCGACAGGCGGTGCGGGCAGCTCGGTGGGCGTGACGATGGCGTCGAGGCGGTGCGCGGCGAGCACGTCGTCGATGCCCTGCCGGCCCGCGGTCGTCGCGGCCTCGCGGTGCGACCGGTACTCCGGGTCGGTGATGTCGCCGTCGGTCTTGTCGGCCATCTCGAACAGGTCCTGGCCGAACGTCGCCAACTCGACGTCCGCGTGCCGCCGGTTGTACTCGATCAGGCCGGTGAGGTTCTTCGGGTGTGAGCCGGGCGTCTTGGCCAGGTAGGCGTCGAGGTCGTGCTTGAACTCGGTCAGGACGGCGGGCAGCAGGTGCGGCACCACCACCTCCTGGAAGTCGGGCAGGTCGGCGCCCTCCACAACCGTCGCGCCGAGGTCGCGCAGCTTCGCGACGGAGGCGTCGAAGACCCGGTCGGCGTCGGGGTCGATGCCCTGGTGCCCCTTGCGCCAGACGCCGATGCGCTTGCCGCGCAGCGCGTCGGTCCTGAGCACCCGGGTGTAGTCGGCGGGCAGCGCGCCGGCGGCGGCCGCCGAGTCGGGGTCGGCGGGGTCGGTGCCGTGCAGCGCCCAGAGCGTCACGGCCGCGTCGGTCACGGAGCGGGTGATGGGCCCGGGGCTGTCGTGCCGGCTGGTGATCGGGACGACGCCGGTCCGGCTGACCAGGCCCAGCGAGGGCTTGACGCCGACGGTCGAGGTCATCGCCGCCGGGCAGACGATCGACCCGTCGGTGTCGGTGCCGATCGTGATCGCCGCGAGGTTCGCCGCCGCGGCGGCGGCCGAGCCGCTGGACGAGCCGCACGGGCTGCGGTCCAGCACGTAGGGGTTGCGGGTCTGGCCGCCGGTCGCGCTCCAGCCCGCGAGGGCGTCGGAGCCGCGGAAGTTCGACCAGATCGAGAGGTTCGCCTTGCCGAGGATGACCGCGCCGGCCTCGCGCAGCCGGGAGACGAGGAACGCGTCCTTCGCGGGCTTCGCCTCCGACAGGGCCGTGGACCCGGCCGTCGTCGGCTGCCGGTCGGCGGTGTCCGTGTTGCCCTTGATCAGCACCGGAATGCCTTCGAGCGGCCCACGCGACCGGTGCTCACGCCGCCGGGCGTCGCTCTGGCGAGCCAGCTCGACGGCGTCGGGGTTGACCCCGAGCACCGCGTTGAGCCGGGGGTTGAGGGTGTCGATGCGCCGGAGGTAGGCGCGGGTCACCTGCTCGGAGGTGAACACCCGGGCGTCCATGCCCTGCTGGAGGTCCAAGACCGTGACCCGGTCGAGCACCGCGCCCAGCAGTGCCGCGGGCACGACGTCGGTCGAGGCCCGCGCCGGCAGCGCCGTGAACGCGCAGGCCGCCACGAGGCCGACCGCCGCCCCGCGCACCGACCACCTTGCTGCTGTTGACCGCATCGGATCCCCTTCGTCCGCAGGTTCCGCACCCATACAAAGTCCACTGAGGACTTGAGGTGCAGGTCTTTCCCGTGGGAACGACGCTAGGCCCATGTCCCCGGCGCGAAAATGCCCCTGGCATCCCTGCTGTGGTAGTGCCTGCACCACCACAGCGCCGCAGCCCGCCCTACCCGACCGAGCGCGTCATGAGCCCTGCCGGCGCGGCAGCAGGTGGGCGTCGCGCCGGCGCGACGTGGTCGCGGTCGCGGGCCAGGGCCAGGGCCTTGAGCGCGGCGTACACGACGGTCGCGGGCTCCGTCATCGGGCCGATGGCGGTCCTGTGCCGATCTCGTCGAAGAACTCCGTCCCGGTCGAGCCGGGACATACGCCACAGCACCCTCACGCCGCGGAAGCGACGTCCACGACCACGCCGGCACCCCGGTCGAGCATGCCCGGCGCCGGCGCGCGAGTCAGCCCGACCGACGCACCCACGTTGACCGCTACCCGCGTCTGATCGACGCCGGCGGGGACGTCCACGAACCGGCCGGCGGAACCGAACCCCGCGTTGCCGACCGGTGTGCACGGCGATACCACGCCGACGCAGCTCGCCCGCGATCCCGTCGGGCGGGCCCGGATACGCCAGTTCGGCGCGTTCCGACCGGCGTGTCCCTCGGCATCGACGAGTTGGCCGGGTTCGCGACCGCCGACCGCTTTCGTGGACCAGAAGGCATGGCAACAGTGGCGGGCCGGACTCCGCGTCCGGGCTCGACCGCGGACGGGGCGGACGCGGTGACCGGGACCATGCCGATCGCGAGACCATGATCCTCCCCACCGACGCCGGAGATTCCGGAAAGCGACCCGATATCCTCGTCCAGGCTGTGACTCCGCCGGGACGGTCACCGCACTCGCCGTGCCCGTCGAGATCGGAGGAAACCGGCACCCGGCAGCCCTCGGCGCTGCGGACCTGCTTGGAGGAGCAGGCCATGGGGATCCGACGCGACACCAGCCGACGCACGCTCCCATTTGTCCTGGACATCACCCGGGCGACCCCTACCCGAGTGATCAGCTCGGAATAGGCCGGCAGGAGGGTGTTGGCCGTGGAGTCGGAGGCGCCATGATCACGGCGTGCACCGAGAAGCATCGACCGACGGGCCGTAGGCCCGACCGAAACGCCGTTCATCCCGGTGTGTCAAGGCGCCTGCGCACCTCCGGGCCGTAAGCGATTCGGCGCCGGGCGGGTTCGCGCGCATCCTGGACGCCGTGCGCGCCGGGATCGCAGGAAAACCGACTGCCCGCCGAGCCGTCGGATGCCTCAACGGACCATCCACACAGGACCAACGCCGTCGGAGCCCCCTGAACCCCCGTGGATGAGGTTCGCTTCGGAGGTGCCCCCACAACCGTACGCACCGTTGTGGCCGTCGGATCGGCCGGGCGAAGACCCTCCGGGTCGAACGGAACTCGACACAGGCCGAAGCCTGTGTCGGGGCGGGATCCACACCCGGATGCGACCTCGGAGGGCCGTGCCGACCGGGCCGGCGCCACACAGGCACCGACGCTGGACTGAGAGCGGGTGGGCTGGAACCGGAGGGCGTCGGGGCGACCTTGTCGGCCGCGTGGACGGATCGCACGCCCGACTCGCCGCCGACCCGGAGTTCCCGCCACACGACCTGGTCGACGACAGGCTGCGGGACCCCCGGGCAGTTCTTGCGGAAAACCACCGGAGAATCCGCAGTGCGTGTTCCGGTGCCGTTCGACCCGACCGGCCGGCAGTGGGTCTACACGCCGTGCAGTGGCGGGTAGGGCTCGCCCGGAGGGTGCTGCGGTCGGTTGGCGTCCCTTGCCTCCTGGAGCTGGTCCTCCAGGGTGACGATGCGGCACGCCGCGTCCAGGCCGGTGCCCTGGTCGACCAGTTCCCGGACGCGGGCGGCCAAGCGCAATTGGGAGCGGGAGTAGCGGCGGTGGCCGCCGGCCGAGCGCTGTGGCTCGATCAGTTTCGCCTCGTCCAGGCTGCGCAGGAACCCTGCCGACGTGCCCAGCATCTCCGCGGCCCGACCCATGGTGTAGGCGGGGTAGTCCTCGTCGTCGAACCTCTCGGCCGTGGTCTGCGCCTGCGGCACCTGCGGTCCGGTTGTTCCCTCTGGGGTCATCGCGCCTCCGCGTCACGAGGGGCCCCGGCGCAGTAGCGCCGGGGCCCCGGGGTGTTGGGTTTCACTTCCACCTAGCCGACCGTGAGACCGGCTTCCTCTGTCCGCACGACCCGCGCCGGGCGCGGGTGCTGCGGGGATCGCTTGTGCGTAACCGAAGACCACCTTCCAATCCGATGGCACCGCGGTACCCGTCCGGCCTGGTCCTGCCGAAGACGGGCGATCCGATGGTGTGCAACCCTTCCCTTCTCCTCTGATCAACTTCACTGGCAACCTCACGTGACGGTCGGCACCGGTCCTGATGCACACGCCGGAATCACCTCACCGACCATCCCGGCCACCTGCCAAGAGCCCCGTCCACTGATCGGCTCCGACAGACTCGGCCTCACTGCACTTGCACTATCGACCGCAACTACTTCACCACTTCATCCGGTCGCCGGCACCGGGACCGTCACTCCGATCCCATCCGCCGATCGACCCCTGACCCACTGGCACGGAGTCGGTTCACCGACCGGCCCCGTCCCGTCCGGCCGTCTCGCTGTCGATCCCACGGGTAGTTCGTCATCTCCCGTGCCGCTGCACTTCGCTCTCAACAAGGAGAAGACTACACACACCCGCACCCGAATGTCTACTCCAGTCAGCACAGATTTACTCGACCACATGTCGAAGGCTCTCTCACCTGCGGCGACGGCATGGGACGGTCGGCCGCAGATCGCCGGTCGGAGCCTTCCGGTCGTCGGCCACCCCTGGGCGGCGGCGGAGAAGCCGATTCCCTCCATCCGTCGGCCGGGGGCCCCGGCACCCCGACGGCCTGCGTGGTCAACGGAGGATCGATTGCCGAGCCCCCGCCCGCCGCCGCACCGCCGTGGCCCCCGGACCGGGTGGAGGCGTTCAACAACCCAAGGCTCCACCGCGGTTGCTGAACGTGTTTGCTGAACGAGCCGAAGGGGGTTGCATGGTGTTGTGGACCTGATGAGGGTCACCACGAGCGGGCAGGAAACCGCGCGGCAGCACGATGCGCTCGACGGCATCCGCGCGAAGGTGTTCGAGGCGAGGCCCGGCGGCACGCTCGCCCGGGGCGCCCGCCGATGCTGACCGCCGCGCTGGACTACCTGCGCCCTGGCGACCTGCTCACCGTGCAGGAGTTCGACCCGCCCGGCCGCAACCTGCTGGAGGGCCTGCTCGCGCTCGACTCTCACCATGTGCGCCCGCGCGACCCCGTGACCGTCGGGCACCGCCACCACGTTCCGCGCGGGATCGCCCATGGATGTACTCCCCCGCCTCGGACCGGTCCGGCGGTGGCGATGCCGGATGACGCGACGGCCGACGGCGGCGCGTCACGGGCCCTCCGGCCACCGGAACGCCGAGGCGTCGGCACCCATGACCACAAGACCCGGCGTGTCGTCGACTCTCCCCGTTCCGACTCCACGACGCGACCGAACCACCTCGACCGCGACAGCCCGGGGCACGCGAACGGTGGCCGCGACGGCCGTTCGCCACCGATAGTCCATTATCGGACTATCGGCTACCACCACACGCCCTTCGCGGTTCCCGGGTCACCACCCCGGTGACGACCGTGTCCACGTCGTGGCTGGTCGAGGTCGAGCGGGGCGGTGTGGTTCACGCGGTCACCTTCGGGGCGAACAGGGCGCGCGCCGCCCGACCGACGGACGCGCCCACTGCCCGCAGGTCCGTCTCCGTCAGCACGTCGGCCACGATCGAGGACACCTCGTCCGCGGTGAGCGGGGCGCCCACCGCGGTCGCGACCTCCTGGAAAAAGTCGCGCAGGTGCTTCTCGGTGATGCCGTCCGGCGATGCTGCCAGCAGCACGTCGAGCACGTCCGGGGAGAATTCGCCGGGGCGCCCGGTGACCACGAGCCGCGTATCCCGCAGTTGGCCCGCAGTTGGCCCGCCTCGATCTCCTTGGCGAGCCGGGCCACGGCGAGGTGGACGCACGGCCGCACCCAGGGCCGGTCCAAGCCGTCGATGAACAGCCACCGCAGGCGTGGCGGCAGTCGCCGGAACCTGCCCACGTACTGGTGCACCAGGTCCCGCACCGCACGGGACTGCTGGACGTGCTCGTCGCCCAGGTCGAGCCGGGTGGCCAGGGTCGACACCAGGTCGGCCGCGCGCACGTCGTCGTACCAGTCCTCCTCGATGTCGACGACGACGACGCAGCTCAGCGACGGGTCGTGGAGGATGTGCCGGATCCGCCGAACCCCTCCAGCCGCCCGTCCCTCGTTCCTGTTCCGCTGCCCGGCCTCACACCCCGTCCGACGGGCTCGACGGGGGGTGAGGGCGCTCCCACGACACGCTCGGCGGGCTCGCTCGGATCACCCCGCGGCCCGGACGGTCAGTGCCGGTTGGCCCGGAAGAAGTTCCGCAGCACGGGGTTGAACACATCCGACCGCTCCCAGTGGACGTTGTGCCCGCACTCGTTGGCCACCACCGTGCGCACCCTCCGGAAGTGCCCGGCCAGCAGACGCTGCACCGGCGGTGCGGTGAACGGGTCGCCGTCCCCCCACAGCAGCAGCGTGGGCACGGTGAGCCGTTCGATCACGGCCCAGCTCAACGTGGTCGCCCTGGGCTGGACGATCCCGTCGGGCCCGGCCCGGTGGTGGATGTCCAGCCACCCGGCGACACCCTCCGGGTCGATCGCGCGGTAGGACGGGCCCAACTCCCGGAAGTGGACGGGCAGCGCGTCGACCTCGGGCGACCGCAACCGCCCCACCATGTCCTGGTAGTCCCGCTCCTGGACCTGGAGCACGCACGCGCCGATCACCAGGCTGCGCAACCGGTCCGGGTGGTTGAGCGCGTAGTCCATCGCGTACCAGCCGCCGCCGGCGACGCCGACGACGTGGAACTTCCCGACCCCCAGGAAGTCCACGAGGTCGTGCAGGTCCTCGATGCCGGTCCTCGGGTCGTCCGGGTCCCGCACCGGCGAGTGGGCGTAGCCCCGACGCGAGTAGCCGATGACCCGGTACCCCGCACGGGCGAGGTACGGCTGCTGGTACGGCCAGCTCTCGCCACTGCCGCTCAGCGCGTGCAGCAGGACCACCGGCTGGCCGGGCCCGCCGGTGTCCCAGTACCACAGCCGCGCCCCGGGCACCTCGAACAAGCCCTCGGTGGCCGGAACCTGCCCGGGCACCGGGATCGGGCGCACCGGGCTGCCGGGGCCCGGGACCGGAACGCCCGGCGGGTGCGCGTCGGCGGTCCCGTTGGCCAGGGCCGTGCCGCCGAGGGCGAGCCCGGTTCCCCGCAACAGGGTCCGGCGGGACATCGGAAGCGACGGGTCCGGATCGGCCTCGGCGTTGCCCATGCGACCTCATCTCGGGTGACGGGTACCCGCCGACGTGGCGGACGTGCCGAGGAGCCGAACCACCGGCGCATCGGTGATCACGTGCCGAGTCGGGCGGGGGCGGCGGCCGTCCGGAGCGTAGCGAGCGGTCCGCACCCGAATCCAGGCGTTCACCGTGGAAATAGGATGGCTTGCTCAGACCGTTCGTTCGCTTGGCCCACACACGGCAACGGACGTCGAACACTCCGGACGGGGTGTGCCTCCAACGCCACCCGTCCCCTGTTCCCACAGTCTCTGCCTCGGGCAAGCTGCCCGACCGAGCCCGGCAGTAGTCGTTTCGCCGGTAGACGGGGTCCGTCAGGTGCCGTTCCACCGTGTCCGCGGTGTCCAGTGTCAACAGTTCGTCAGGTCGGAGTCTGCCGAGGTTCACGCGGTCCTGTTCAGGCCGTTCGTCAACGGAGACGAGAGGGCCTGCCTCAGCGGCTCCGTCCGGCGCAGTCGCGCCGCGAGGTTCGCCCACCGGCGCTCCGCTTCCACACGACCAGCCGTCAGGTGCGCAATGATTCCGGAGGCGGGCAACGGTTCCAGGCACACCCCCGGAACCTGGGCCGGCGTCGCCTCGCCGCCCGCGCCGGCACGTCGTCCACGACCGCCTGGGCCCTGGGGACTCGGCGACTTTCCTCGGGCAAGGCCGCATGATTGCGGCCAGGAGCCGATCGTGGCCGCACTATGGTCACGCGGGTGACCCACCAGCACGCCGTCGCGGTGGCCGGCTCGATGGTCGTCCAAGCGGGCGGGGACGTGCATCTGGCCGTGCGCGCCGAGACGTTCGTGCCACGCCAGCTGCCCGCCCGACCACCACACTTCGTCGGCCGTGCCGACGACCTGCACGCGCTGGACGACGCACTGCTCCCGACGTCCGCGGGCACGGTCGTGGTCACCTCGGTCGGCGGTGCCGGGGGCATCGGCAAGACGTCGCTGGTGCTGCACTGGGCACACAGCCGGTCGGACGAGTTCCCCGACGGGCAGCTCTACGTCGACCTGCGCGGGTTCAGTCCCGACAGCGAACCCTTGGCGGCGGCGACCGCGGCCCGTGGTTTCCTCTGCGCGCTCGGCGTCGCCCCCGCGACGATCCCGGTCGACGAGCACGCGCAGACGGCGCAGTTCAGGACGCTGGCTGCCCGACGTCGCATGCTGGTCGTCCTGGACAACGCGGCCGACTCCGATCAGGTGGCACCGCTGCTGCCGGCATCGTCGACGTGCCTGGTGGTGATCACCAGCCGGCGAAGGCCGGGCGGGTTGATCAACAGCGTCGGTGCCCGGCACCTGGTGCTCGACGCGCTGCCGGACCGGGAGGCGCTCGCGTTGCTCGCCGCGAGGCTGGGATCGGCCCGGCTCGCCCGCGAGCCCGAGGCGGTCCAGGCCCTGCTGCGGGGCTGCGGTGGTATGCCGCTGGCGTTGAGCGTCGTGGCGGGGCGGGCTGCGGCACACTCGCGGTTGCCGTTGAGCACGGTGGTCGACGAGTTGCGGGAGGCGGGACTCGACGGTCTGGAGGACGGGGAGCCCGGCACCGACGTGAAGACGGTGCTGTCGTGGTCCTACCGCGCGCTCGACCCGCGACACGCGCAGATGTTCGCGCTGCTGGGCCTTGCCCCGGGTCCGGACGTCACCGTGGAGGCCGCCGCCGCGCTCGCCGGGATACCGGTCCGCGACGCCAGGGCGGTCCTGCGCGGCCTGGAACAGTCGTCCTTGCTCACCCGCGGTGACGCGGACAGGTACCGCGCGCACGACCTCGTCCACGCGCTGGCCTGGGACCGGGCACAGCACGATGTCCCGGAGCAGGTCCGGGACGCGGCCCGCGACCGCCTGGCCGACTTCTACACGCGCACGGCCCACGCGGCCAGACGGTTGCTCGAACCCCACGACATCCACATCGAGTTGCCGGCGCGCCTGCGATCCTGTGGTCCCAAGCCGCTGTCCGATCGCACGGACGCGTTGGCGTGGTTCGCGGCCGAGCACCGGTGCCTGTGGCATCTGCTGGTCGTACCGCGTTCCTCGGCGGCCTGGCACAGGTGGCAGCTGGCGTGGGCGATGAGTGCCTACCACCGCCTGTCGGGCCTGCTCGGCGACGACGTCCGGGCCTGGGTACACGCGGAGGCGGCCGCGGACATGTGGCCCGATCCGGTCGTCGACGCCCTCGTGCACCGACACCTCGGGCATGCCTACGTCCAAGTCGGGGAGTTCGAGCAAGCACGCCACCACCTGGTCCGTGCCCTGCACGAGGCCGAGCGCACGGACGATGCCGGCAGCCAGGGGTTCGTCCACCGGATCGCCTCGGTGATGTGCGAGTACCAGGGACTGCTCGAACCCGCGTACGACCACGCCCGCGAAGCGGTGGCGTTGTTCCGTCGCACCGGCGAGCCGCTCTGGGAGGCCGATGCGGTCAACGCCGCCGGCTGGTGCGCGGCCCTGCTCGGCCGGATGAACGAAGCGGAACGCCTCTCGCGGGAGGCGTACCCGGTGCTGAGCCGTTACGACCCCCGCGGTGCCGCCGACACCCTCGACACCCTGGGATTCATCGCCCATCGCAATCACCGCGACCACGACGCGCTCGATCTCTTCCGCAGCGCGTTGGCGCTGTACCGGGAACTCGGGGACGTCTACCACGTCCCCGACACCCTCGACCGGACCGGACGCGTGCTGCACGCCCTCGGCCGCACCGACGACGCAGACCGCATGTGGCGGCAGGCACTGGCGCTCTATCGCGACCAGCTCCGCGTCACCGACGCCCGCCGCGTGCGACGACAACTGGAAGGACGCAAGTCCGACCGGCTCTCCGAGCACACCTGGCCCTATCGCCGCCGCTGACCGCGTTGCGATCGACAGCAACACCATTTGGTTGCGCGGCAGCGACAGCGCGCCATCGCACTTGCGGTGCGTGCCGCAGACACGGCGGAACTCCGATGGGCGACCTCTCGATCCAGACCAGGGCCGTCACCGACGGCTTCGTGTGTCGGTGCACCCCACGTTCGACTTCGCATCCGGTTCGTCACCGCCTGCCGACCCCGCATCCGTGACCGAAACCCCATCCCACGATCGACGCCACGCCAGCCGGCATCGCCGTCCCGGCCACAAGCGATCACGGAAACCTCCGGACCGTCTTGCCCTGGCCTACCACACAGGCAAGTGCCAGAGGCAGCGCCATTCGTTGGCGGATCGGTCAGTCAGCCGGAATCGGGTTGAGCGCGGCATGGTCGCCGAGACGGTCCAGTTCGGACACGATGGCGTCGAACGCCTTCGGCTCGGCGGTGACCAGGTCGTCAACGACGTCGAACCAGTAGTGGACCGCCAAGCCATGAGCAATGCCTTGGCGCCCAGGGAGGTCATGGCCGATCCTCCACAGCGCGCCGGGTCCGGCGGCCGGTCCTCTCAAACTGTCGTCGACGTCGGTGAAGCGGAGGGACTCGTCGACGGTTTCCACGACCTCCGTCAAGGTCCGCGGTGGCGGCGCATCGAATCCCAAGTAGGTCACCGACCCGGCCGCTCGTCCCGATCGCCGGGTGGCGGCGGACCGCAACCGCGTCCACAGCTCCATGACGCGCGGACGGTCGCCGAGTTCGGCCGCGGCACGAAGAGAATCGTCGCGACCACTTTCATGCGTGTGTCGTGGTCGGTGGTGTCCTGGACGGTGGCGAGGGCTTCGTCGAGCGGGTCGAGGCGTCGGGTCCTGACCGCGACCAGGGTGAGCGCGGCGGCGCGGTGCAGCGGCGGAGGAGCCGACCGGGCCTGTCGCACGGCCCTGTCCGGCCGGTCCCGGTCCAGCAGGGCACGGATCAGTTCCAGACGGGGTCGGCGTTGCGCGCCGACGGTGGTGATCTCGGCGAGCAGGAGTTCGGCGCGGTCGACGGCGCCGTCGGCGAGAAGTCCTTCGACGAGGGACGCCAGGCTTTCCGCGCGTGCCCCCGCGGAGGGGAAGGACCGGATCAGGTGCTCGGCGCGGTCGAAGTCGCGGAAGTCGACCAGGACCTCGGCCCACCACCGCGGACGCTCGTCGTCGATCCCGGTCGACGCTGTCCGCGCGGCCTGTTCGACGGATGCGATCAGGCGGGTGGCGTGCCCGGTCTCCGCCCGGCGTGCCAACGCCGACACCACGCCCACGGCCCCGCCGATGTCACCGGCGGACAACAACCCGGCGACCGCGGCCTCCACCCGTTCGTCGTAGCGGACGCTCGCGAGGGCGACAGCCGACGCCCGGGTGACGTACTCCCGTTCCGCGCTGTCGGGACGACGTCGCAACGCGGCGTCGACTTCGGCGAACGGCCGGTCGACCCCCTGCCGCTCGGACCGCCGCCCCGCCACCACCGCGACTCCGGCGAGTCGTGCGGCCAGGTACTCCACGGCGCCCGTATGCCGGGCGAACTCCTCTGGGGCATCCGGGTCCGTGGCGGCGAGGGTGCGCGCGACGTCGAACAGCGCGTACTCCCGGTACTCCGGGTCGTCGATTTCACTTGTGACGGACCACGCGTGGTCGACGAGGCCTCCTCGACCGAGTGCCGCCGCGACCGCACTCGCCTCGTTCGCGTCGATACGACTCAGCGTGGTCGTGTCGGACGGTTCGGACCTGTCCGGTTCACCGTCGCCGGATTCGGTCGTCCACTCGCTCGTATGGGCGAGCCGGCCCTGGATACCTGCGCAGTGCGTTGCCGCGACAGCGGTACGTCCGAGTCGTGCCGCGACGGCGGCGACATGGGCCAGGGTCTCCGCGTCGTAGTCGTCCCTTCGCTGTGCCATCGGACTTTCGGACTCGGCATACCACGCCGCCGCGTCGCCGTCGTCTGCGCGGTCCAGGGCCATGTGCGCGGATCGGGCGCACAGCCGGGCACGACTCCCCGAGTTCCCGATGGCATCCAACACCCGGCTGGCCCGGTCACGATCTCCCATGGTCATCGCCGTCTCAGCCAGTCCGACCAGTGGCCCTGCCCCGAAGAACTGGCTCACCGAACCCGCGAGTTCCTCGGCGTGGTCGAACCGGCCGACCGCCGCCCACACAGCCGGGAGACGCTCGGGAATCCAGTCGTTGTGCAGGTGAAGGCTGGTGCGGTGCACCGCAAGACGCGCCAACGCCACCAGGTCCGGGTCCGAGGCGCGCAACAGCACGCCCTGGGCGGCGATGACCTCGCCCAACACCGTGTGGTCGTGGCCGATCATCCGCGACGCGGCCACCCGCCGGTCGACATCGGTCACACAGGCCGGGCGACCCACACGCCATCGTCGCGGAACTCCCGGGGGCAGGGCTTGGGCACAGCGACATCCTCCCAGGCCGGCCTCACGGCTAGCCAACTCGGATGTCACGTCGGTGCGGCAGACCCCATCTTCACGCTGTGGTGGAGAGGTGGGTTGGGTGGATCGCTCACGGGTAGCCGAGGCCACGTCAGTCGCGTCCCGGGTTGTGCTGTACCGGGCGTTCGACAGGGCGCGATCGGATGCGGAGGCTGCCCATGACACAACCGCCAAGCGTGATGGGAAGGCGAGGAAGACGAGACGAGGTGCGCAGGCGGGGCCGGCGGTTGGGCTGGCTGAGCTTCGCCTTGGGCGTGGTCCAACTGGCAGCACCGGGAGCGGTGCGCAGGCTCGGCGGCGTGGACGACTCCGCGAGGTCGCGGGCGGTGGTGCCGGTCGTCGGGGTGCGGGAGTTGGTTCATGCGGCCGGGCTTCTGACGAGCCGGCGAAAGGGTGCCTGGGCGTGGACCAGGGTCGCGGGTGACGCGATGGACCTGGCCGCGCTGGGAGTGGCCCTCTCCCGCCGCGACGGGGGCCGCAGACGGCGGCTGGTCGGTGTCACCGGCGCCGTCGCCGGGATCACGGCACTGGACCTGTTGACCGCCGTACAGGCCACCCGAGAGGCACGCACCAGTTCCCCGCCGGCGCGGGGCGTGCGCAAAGGAGGATCCGTGGAGCTGACAGCAACGACGACCATTCGCAAACCCGCGTCGGAGGTCTACGCGTTCTGGCGCGAGGTGGAGAACCTCCCGACATTCATGGCGCACCTCGAACAGGTCCGCGCTACCGGTGACCGGACGAGCCACTGGTCGGCCAGTGCGCCGTTCGGCAAGGACGTCGAGTGGGACGCGGAGATCACCGACGAGACGCCCGGCGAAAAGATCGTGTGGCGGTCGACCGGGAAGGCCGCCGTGCCGAACGCCGGCACGGTCCACCTCACGCCCGCCCCGGACGGTGTGAGCACCGAGGTGCACGTCGTCCTGGTCTACGACATCCCCGGCGGCGCGGTCGGCAAGGCCGTCGCCAAGTACTTCGGTGAGGAGCCGCACCAGCAGCTCGACGACGACCTGCGCCGGCTCAAGCAGGTGCTGGAGACCGGCGAGGTCGTCCGCTCCGACGGTGCCCCGTGGGGCAAGCGGGCACGTGCGGAGTTCCCGCAACGGCCGGCGCAGCCGCTGTCGGACGCCGAACGGGAGAAGGGAGCGGACGCATGAGGGCGAACACCCGGGCGGGCCGCAACAAGGTCGAGGTCCGCGACGTGCCGGACCCGAGGATCCTCAACGGCCGCGACGCGATCGTCCGGATCACCTCCAGCGCGATCTGCGGCTCGGACCTGCACCTGGTCGACGGCCACGTGCCCACCATGCAGGACGGCGACGTCCTGGGGCACGAGTTCATGGGCGAGGTGGTCGAGGTCGGCTCCGGCGTCGACCCGGCACGACTCCGAATCGGCGACCGGGTCGTGGTGCCGTTCCCGATCGCGTGCGGCGCGTGCGCCGCCTGCGCCGCCGAGCTGTACTCCTGCTGCGAGAACTCCAACCCGAACGCCGGGATCGCGGAGGGGATGTTCGGGCACCCGGTCGCCGGGATCTTCGGCTACTCGCACCTGACGGGGGGTTTCGCGGGCGGTCAGGCGCAGTACGCGCGGGTGCCGTTCGCCGACGTCGGTCCGTTGAAGATCGAGTCGGACCTGGCCGACGAGCAGGTGCTGTTCCTGTCCGACATCCTGCCCACCGGCTACATGGGCGCGGAGATGTGCGACATCCAGCCCACGGACGTGGTGGCGGTGTGGGGTGCGGGCCCGGTCGGCCAGTTCGCCATGGACAGCGCCCGCCTGCTGGGCGCCGCGCAGGTCATCGCCATCGACAAGGAGCCCTGCCGGCTGGCGATGGCGGAACGGGCGGGCCACACGCCGGTGGACTTCGACGAGGTCGACGTGCGCTCCCGATTGCTGGAGCTGACCGGCGGGCGCGGCCCGGACAAGTGCGTCGACGCGGTCGGCATGGAGGCCGCCCACGGCAGTGCGCACATCTCCGCGTACGACCGGGTCAAGCAGGCGGTGAGGTCGGAGACCGAACGCCCGCACGCGTTGCGCCAGGCGATCCTGTCGTGCCGCGGCGGCGGTGTGGTCTCGGTGATCGGCGTGTACGGCGGCCTGATGGACAAGTTCCCCGCCGGCGCGTGGATGAACCGGTCGCTGACCCTGCGCACCGGCCAGTGCCACGTGCAGCGCTACATGAAGCCGCTGCTGGAGCGCATCGAACGCGGGGAGATCGACCCGACCCGGATCATCACCCACACCCTGCCGCTCGACGAGGCGGAACGCGGCTTCGAGATCTTCAAGAACAAGCAGGACGACTGCGAGAAGGTCGTCCTCAAACCCTGACGGTCACCGACGTGCGGACACCGCGGCGAGAGCGTGGCCGGACGCCGTGTGACCGTTCGGCAGCGCCGATGCTCTCGGCGTGGTCGATGAACGTGCCCGGACTTCCCGCGCGGACGCCGACGAGGAGCACCACCGGCCCCGGGCGCCGTGGAGTTCGTCCGACTCCAGCGGAAGCGAGGCAACGAGGTGAACCACGTGAGCGCACCACGCCAAGTGGTCGTGGGGGTGCTGGCCGACGAAGGGCTGCCCGAGCGGGTGATCACGGCAGTCACCGACGAGCTGCCCGACCTCTTCGCGGCCCGGGTGAGCGGGCAGGTGCGGTGGCGGGTGGAGCACGAGGCGGACCAGGTGCCGCTGGACGAGGACGGCAACATCCCGACGCGCATGCTGTCGGAGCAGCGTCGGCGGGACCGGGGATGGGACCTGCTGGTCCTGGTCACCGATCTGCCTCGGCGCGCGGGGACGAAACCCGTCGTCGCCGGGATCGACGTCGAGCACGGCGTCGCGATGATCTCGCTGCCCGCGCTCGGCGCCGTCCTGGTGCGCCGTCGGGCACGGGCGTTGCTGGTCCACGTGGTGCGGCGATTGGCGTCGCGGCAGCTCGGGATCGACGGGGACGACGACGGGCCGAGGACGGCGACGCGGTTACCTGGAGCACTGGCCCCCGCGGGGCGGATGTCCGGCGGGCCCGAGTCGTCCGCGACGCACCTCGCCCTGACCGGTCTGCGCGGCCGGCTGCGCCTGCTGGCGGGGATGGTGCGGGACAACCGTCCGTGGCGGCTCGTCCCGCACCTCGCGGGCGCCACCGCGGCCGCGGCGGGGACCGCCGCCTACGGCATCATCACCAGTTCGTTCTGGAAGCTCGCGGACGCGCTGCCCCCGTTGCGGCTGGCGGCGATCACCGTGGTCACCATCCTGGTCATGACGGTGTGGTTGACCGCCTACAACCACCTCTGGGACCGGCCTTCCGGGACCTCCGAGCGACGCAAAGCCCTGCTGTACAACATGTCCACGGCAACGACACTGGCGATCGGGGTGGCGTGCATGTACGCGATCCTGTTCGCGCTCGCGCTGCTCGCGGCGGTCGTGCTGATCGACAGCGGCTACTTCGCGCAGGCGCTGGGCCACCCGGTCGGCGCGGGTTCGTACCTGAAGCTGGTGTGGCTGTGCAGTTCGGTCGGCATCGTCGCCGGTGCGCTCGGGTCGAGCCTGGAGGACGAGGAGACCGTCCGCAACGCGACCTACGGCCGCCGCGAACGGCAACGCCAGGAACGGAACCGGCGTCGGCGGGAACACCACGAGGCCGCGGACCAAGAGCGCGCCACGTCGAGCCCGTCCGGGCACGAGCGCCGGTGATTCGTCCCGCCGACCGCCACCGCCACGTCCGAAGATCCCGTCGGGGCGGGCGGATCACCCTTTCGAGTCCTCTGCGGCGTGACAGCGGGCGCCCTCGGACACCATCCGCAATGGATGCCGGTTCGGACGGTTCTCCCAGGGTATTCGGGCCTGAAGGGCCGCCCGGACGGCGGGAGGCGACGGCGAGCAGGAGGTAGTCGTGAAAGCAGTGGTGTACGAAGGGCCGCGGCAGGTCAGCGTCAAGGACGTGCCGGACGCGCGGATCGAACGGCCGACCGACGTGCTGGTGAGGATCACGTCGGCGAACATCTGCGGTTCGGACCTGCACATGTACGAGGGGCGCACCGACTTCGAGACCGGCCGCTGGTTCGGGCACGAGAACCTGGGTCACGTGGTCGAGGTGGGCGACGGGGTCGACAAGGTCGGAGTGGGCGACTGGGTCGTCCTGCCGTTCAACATCTCGTGCGGGCACTGCAAGAACTGCGAGCGCCAGTTGACGAACTACTGCCTGACCGCCCAGCCCGAGCCGAAGATGGCCGGTGCCGCGTACGGCTTCGCCGACATGGGCCCGTGGGCCGGAGGGCAGGCTGAGCTGTTGCGCGTGCCGTGGGGCGACTTCAACTGCCTGCGGCTGGGCGAGGACGCCGAGGAACGCCAGACCGACTACGTGATGCTCGCCGACATCTTCCCGACCGGCTACCACGCCACCGAGATGGCCGGCGTGCGGCCCGGTGACCAGACGGTCGTCTACGGCGCGGGTCCGGTCGGGTTGATGGCCGCCCTCTCGGCGACCATCCGGGGTGCGAGCAAGGTGATGGTCGTCGACCGGCACGCCGACCGGCTGCGACTGGCCGAGTCGATCGGCGCGATCGCCATCGACGACTCGAAGGTCGACCCGGTACAGGCCGTGCTGGAGGAGACGATGGGGCTGGGCGCGGACAACGGCTGCGAGTGCGTCGGTTACCAGGCGCACGAGCCCGATGGTCGCGAGCAGGCCAACCTGACGATGAACCGGCTGGTCGCCTCGGTGCGCTTCACCGGGCGGATCGGCAACGTCGGCGTTTTCGTGCCCCAGGACCCCGGGGCCGAGGACGAGCTGGCCAAGCAGGGCAAGCTCGCCTTGGACTACGGCACGTTCTGGTTCAAGGGACAGCACATCGGCAGCGGCCAGGCCCCGGTCAAGAGGTACAACCGGCAACTGCGCGACCTGATCGCCGCGGGCAAGGCCGAACCGTCCTTCATCGTCAGCCACGAGCTGCCCCTCGACCGCGCGCCCGAGGCGTACGAGCACTTCGACAACCGGGACGACGGCTGGACGAAGGTCGTCCTGCACCCGGCGATGGCGGGGGCGGGTGCCTGACGTGGCCGGAGAGCTGAACGGACGCCGGATCGCCATCCTCGCCGCCGACGGCGTGGAGCGGGTCGAGCTGGAGCAGCCGCGGCAGGCGCTGGACGACGCCGGAGCCCACACCGTCGTCGTCTCCATCGCTGACGGCGAGATCCAGGCGCGTGACCACGACCTCGAAGACGCCGGCACCTTCGCGGTGGACCGCCTGGTCGGCGAGGTGTCGGTGGACGACTACGAGGCGCTGCTCCTGCCGGGTGGGACGGTGAACCCGGACAAGCTGCGGATGGAACCCGCCGCGGTGCGGTTCGTCCGGGACTTCGTCCGGTCGGGCAAGCCGGTCGCCTCGATCTGCCACGGCCCGTGGAACTTCGTCGAGGCCGACGTCGCGCGGGGCCGCCGGCTGACCTCGTGGCCGAGCGTGCGCACCGACCTGCGCAACGCCGGGGCCGAGGTGGTCGACGAGCCGGTCGTCACCGACGGCAACATCACCACCAGCCGGTCGCCCGACGACCTGCCGGCATTCTGCGAGCGCATCGTGCGCGAGTTCGCCAAAAACCCGTGAGCCGCCACGGCGGCCGGGCGGGCGCGACCTCGGTCCCGAGCCTGTCCGCAGCCCAGGTCGCCTCTCCTCGCGGCGGGTGTGGGATCGGGCGGGGTTCGACGCGGCCTCGTTCGAGGAGGCAGGCCGGCGGGCGACCTGGCCGGACCGCACGTTCTGCCACGTCCACGGACGCGGCAGAGGCGAGCACCGCATGATCCCGGGATGGCCGTACTCGTTCGTGGCCGCGCCGGAGACCGGCGGCACGTCGTGGACCCGGGACGAAGCGGGCTGTGGCCGACGAGGACCCGGCCGCCGGGACCAGCGGGGTCCACGCCGGTCACCGGGGCGCCTACGGGCGTCCGCAGATCGTCGTCGCGCTGCGCCGCCGAGGTCGCCGGGTGAACCACAAACGGGGCGGTCGTCTTATGCGCGAGCGTGGGGTCGTCGGGCTCACCCGTAGACGACGCAGGTCCCTGACCAGTCCCGATGCCGTCGCGACACCGGTGCCGGACCTGATCGGCCGCGGCTTCACCGCCCCGGCGCCGGGCAGGCGACTGGTCGGGGACGTCACGTACTTGCCCACGCGGGAGGGGGATCCACCCGGCCGCGGTGATCGACCTGCACAACCGCGAGGTGGTCGGGCACGCGATGGCGGAGCACATGCGCGCCGAGCCGGGCGCCCTCGACCTGGCCGTCCGAGGTGGCCTGACCGGCGACGGCGCGATCATTCACGCCGACCGCGGCTCGCAACACACCTGCGGACCGTTCCGCTGCACCCTGACCGGGCACGGCATCGGGCCGCCGGTGGGGCGGACCGGGTCGTGCTTCGGGTCGTTCTTCGCCACCCTCAAGACCGAGATCGGCACGACGGTCCGGGAGAGCCGCGACGACGCCCGCCGGGATGTGTTGGCCTGCCCGGGCTACCGCAACCACGACCGTCTACATTCGACACTCGGCTACCGCACCCCGCACGAAGCCCGTGTCGGCCGTCGTCGAGGCGTCGCCCTCGTGGCATGAAGTCCGGTGTCCGGTCACCGAGGACGACCTCACTTGACTTGACAACTACCGTGGTGCCCTGGCAGGGGAACGGCCATCCTGATGACCATGGAGTGCATATGGCGGGGGAAGCCGGGCGAGTGGTACCGGGAGCCGGGGGTGCGGCCGGTGGCGGTGCTGGCCCCGGTGACGGCGGTGCTCGTGTTCCTCGTGCCGGGGGTCGCGTTCTGGACCGGTGTGGGCGTGGCCGTGTTCGCGTGGCGGGGGATCTCGAAGTGGACCAACACGCGGCGGCTTGTGGTGGCGGTGGAGGTCGACCGGGATGCCCGGCAACTCCTGGTGCGCAGTCGAAGCGGCAAGACACACACGTACTCGCTCGACAAGTGGCTCGTCGTGCGACCGATCCAACGTGGCCACCGCACCGTCGTGGTGCACGAGCACGAGGACGACGAGGTCCGCGAAACCGACGAGATCGTCGTCCACCTGGACATCGCCATGGACACCTTCACCCTGTACCACAGCATGACCACCCAGTCGCTGCTGCGGACCCTGGACGCATTCCGCGGGATCGGCGAGAAGGTCAGGATCAAGAAGGTGACTGACCGACGCACCACCTTCTACGACGTGGAGGCGGACCGCCCCTACGGCTGAGGGGCGTGGCACCGGCCCGCGTCGGCTATCGTCAAGATCTCACCCTCGTGGCATGAAATCCGGTGTCCGGTTCAAGGGGACAACCTGACTCCGTCTGCCGATGATCGTGCGGCCTCGACGTCGAAGGCAGCGAAACGGGCAGTACGAACGGCGCGGCGACGCCGATCGACCCGGCGGCATCCGATGCGCTCGTCGCCACGTCACCGGTGCCAGATGAGCCGTTGGACGTCACCGCGGCTCGACGTCCCGGGCCCAGGCCGGGAGGTTCTTGCCCATCTCCGCCATGACGTCCAGCACGTCGCGCAGGTCCGCCACGTCCGGCGCGGTCGCGGCGAACCATCGGGACACGCTGTCCCACGCCTTCGTGACGGATTCGCCCTCCACGACGCTCCACACCGGAGGGTCGTCCCGGTCCAGGTCCGCACCGTCCACGACGTGGTAGGCGTAGCCCTGGTGCGCGGTCAGCGCGAGCAGACCCTCCGCGTCGACGAGGTCGTGGTCGAGTCCGCCGAGCGAGGCGATCGCGTGCCGTTTGCGTTCGCCGGTCATCTCCTCGACGCCGAAGGCGGTGCCCGCCAGCCACAGGCCCGACCGGATGCCGATCAGGCGCAGCACCTCGCGGACGGCCTCGGGCACGCGGGCCACGCCCTGTTCGGCGGCCATGCGGTCGATCCGTTCGTCGGACGCGCCCTGGAACGAATCGCGGCGCAGGCCGTCGGCGACCATTCGGTCGAACACCGCGCGGACGCGATCGTCCGCGTTGGGACTGTTCACGGTGGGTAAAGCCTTTCTCCGTCAAGGTTCACGACTTCCAGGCGCACACCGGGGAAAGCGCTTTCGTAGGCTATCATGACCTTTTGACACGACAGGCAAACCTGGAATTCCGGTGGCACACCGTCGAGTTTCGCCGATGGCAGGTCGACAATCATTCGAAGATCACCCGAAATATCCTCGGCGACGAACGGGGAGTACGAGCCGCCCTTCCCCTCTGCCTTCTTCGAGGCACGTTTGTTGAGTTCCGATATGGCAAGATCGAGGCGATCCTGGGTGCGCTGCAATTGCCCACGCAAATTAGGCTCATAAAACTTGCCATCCACCGAGTCGAGGCTTTTCACCTGCCTCGCCGCCTTTTCCAGCGCCTGGTCGACCTCGCTCGCCGACAAGCCGCTGTACTCGCGGAGGTGAAGCCGGGCAAGGTCTTCGAACAACTTCGCCTCCGCGTCGTGCGTCCGGTCACGGTCCCCGTCCACGCTCCAGTCGCGCGCCTTCGGATCGTAGGACGGCGCGGGCGAAGTCTCGAAGAGCCGTCCTTTGTCCGGGCGGTCCGGCGCCCTGTCGGCCGGCGTCCAGTCGTGCTTCTGACCGCTGAAGTTGTAGACTTTGACGACCTTTTCGAATTCACCCCTACGATAACGCGCAGTCGTGATCGCACGTTCGCGTGGGCGCCGTCTACTGTCCTTCACAGAATTGCCGTCCATCTCGCGGACCGAGGCCACACCCTGCGCCCGTAATTTGCGGGCCCATCTGCGCAGCACGCGAAAGTCGCCTCTCGCGCGGCCGTCCCGCGACTGCCCTGGATCGGACAGGGTCGGCGCTGACAACAGGAAATGCCGTTGGCCGCCCGGACGCCCGCCACGTCCGATGTCGCCCCCTGGCCCGCCCGCGAAATCTGCGGCCGAGTCGAGGGCAGCCGCGCAGAGTAGCGCCGCGGCCCGGTGGCAGGCCGTGGCGAAAAGTGCTTGTCGCTGCGCGTTACGCCGCGTCGTCTCCGCCTGCTCTGCCTGGCTGCCCAGCTTCACGGCGTAGTCCGGTACCGGCGGAGGCAGGCCGGCGCTCAGCGTTCGCGCACTCTGCTGGTTGAGGCCGCGCCACACTCCCGTGCCCGACAGAGTCACGGGCACGAGCGAGCAAAAAGCAGCCAGCGCACCGCGATACCCGGTGTCGGCCAGCTGCGCGGTCGTCGCGGCGGCATGCACCTCCGCATGCGTCCGGGCGAGCACGGCAGCGTAGTCGTCCAGAACTTTGGCGCCTTCCGCGTACGCGATGGCCAGGCGGCGAGGTCCGGCAGGGAGTTCTTTCAGCACTCGCGTGTATTCGCGCGCGTAGTCGCCGCGCATCTCCATCCTGCCACTGCCACTGGAGACCGCACGAAGCCGCTGCTCGTTCTTGTCGTAGCGCACGGCCTGATTCCGCAGGAATCGCACACTCTGCCCGACACTGCCTGGATCGAGGTCTGACAGGACCCACATGTCGCGGTGGACGCCGTCCGGATCCAAGGCGTACAAATCCCTCATCGCTGGTTCTCCGTCGGCACGTCGCCCGCCAGGCTCGCGTCGAGGTCCGCGAGTTCGTCGGCCACCGCGCGGAACCGTCGCGCCGCCAGGACGACTTGTCGTCCCGCCCGGGTGGACGCCATCGACGTCCTCTCCAGGAATCGCCGCAACGACTCCCTGACCTCCTCCGCGACTTCCGGCTGCCCCATGCCCCTGACCGCGTCGCCGACGTCCACACCGATGCGGGCCAGCTCATGGGCCGTTTCCTTCACGGCGGCGGTGTTCGCGCCGAATCCTGGTGCCATTGGGGTCTCCTCGGGTCAGGCACCGGGGTGCCAGAGGCCCACGCCGCCGTCGGCGGTCAGGTAGGCGATGGTGCGGCCACCGTCGGTCGGGCTCGGCGACCTCGGGTCGGCGCAGGGCAGGCAGGTGGTGGTCACGCCGGTGGTGAGGCTGTGGGTGCGCAGGGTTCCGTCCGTTCCCTGGGTGAGGAGGCTGTCGCGGTTCGGGAACGCGCGGACGGCGAGTCGCCCGGCGGGACCGTGAACCCGACCGGTTCGTACAGCCGCACCGAGCCGGGACCCGCCGGGACGACCCACGTGCGGCCGTCCTCGGTCAAGGCGGCGGGTCCGCCGGGCCAGTCCGCCGGCGGGTCGCGGTGCCGGGCCGGACCCGGTCGCAGGTCGGTCGGGTCCGTGAACGTCCACGTGTGGTGGCCGCCCGCCGTGTCGACGCCGACGACCTCCACGCGGTCGGCCCCCGGGGGCACCACGACGCGCACCGCCGACACGTCCCCGGTCCGGTCGGTGATCGTCACCGGCTCGGCGACGCGGTCCGTGCCCAGCACCTTGATCACGCGTCGGCCCGGCTCCCCGGTGAGGAGCACGGCCACGCGACCGTGCTCGTCCAACGCGAGCCCGGCCGCCCGGTCGCGCGCACCGCCGACCAGGGTGCGCAACGAAGCCGTGCCGTGAATCGTGGTGCCGTCCGGGCCGCTCGACGCGAACGTCGTCCCGTCGGTGCTCACCGCGATCAGGTCGACGGGGCCACCCCGCGGCCTGAAGGTCTCCGCGACGGCGCCGGCCGTCCGGGTGCGCAGGACGGCCACCGTGCGGTCGTCCGCGACGCCGACCACGACGTCCGCGCGCGCCGCCCCGCCCAGCGCGGTGTACCGCTTCGACGAGTCGACCAGGGGCTCCCGCTGCGCCGGCACCTCGATGAGCCGCACCAGCGCCACGAACACCACACCCGCCGACAGGGTGGGCATCGCGTGGGGCACAGGGGTCGCGACGCCGGCCTTCACCAGCACGCCCGGCGGTGCGATTCCGGTAAGGTCCCGTACCACCTCGGCGGCGGGACGCGCGACGTCCACGCGAACGTCGCCGATGGTGAGCCGGGCTCCTGTGCGCACTTTCGCGACCTCCAGCCGGGAGAAGGCCGGCCACGGGAGCACCCGCTCGCGCCGGTCCCCCGTCCGGGACAGCACGACACCGCGTGCGGACACCTCGACGGTGTCCCACCAGCGCCGCAGATGGCGCAGATGTGCCTCCCCGCCAGCCACGGCCGACGGGAGCACTACCGAGACCAAGGTCCACCAGGGCAATCGGCCCGAGAGCACCAGGTCCACCAGCACGACGGAGGACAGCGCGACGATCAGCGCCGCCGCCGAGACGACCAGGGCCGGGTGCGGGCGGATGACGCGGTAGCGCGCCTCGCCCGGCCTCCGGGGCGCCGATGACACCGTGGTAGCCCGCGGGTCCCACGCTTCGGTCCGTCGCAGCAGGGCGACCGCGGCCGACGCGGTCAGCCTCCGCTCGACGGGACGCGTGAGCAATCCCGTGATCACGTCGGCGAGCCGACCGGTCACGGGCAGCGGTGGCGGGTCGGCGAACAGGATCGCGTGCAGCGTCGCCGCTTCCGTGCCGCGCTCGAACGGCGTGACTCCGGTCAGGGCCTGGTACAGCGTGACGCCCAACGCCCACAGGTCACTCGCCGCGGACGGCTCTCCCCCGTCGAACAACTCCGGTGCCAGGTACCCGGTCGAGCCCAGCACACCCTCACGGGTCAACCGCTCGTCCCGCGCGGTCAGCGCGATCCCGAAGTCGACCAGCTTCACCTCGTCACCCGGCAGCAGCATCACGTTGCCCGGCTTGACGTCCCGGTGCACGACGCCGTGTCCGTGCGCGGCGGCGAGCACGTCGAGCAGGCGTGCCGTCGGCACCTCCACCCGCTCCGGTGACAGCGGGCCTTCGGAGAGCACGGATTCCAGCGCCGGTGCCCGAACCAGTTCCACGACCAGGTACACGGTGTCGTCCTCGGTGACGACGTCGTGGATGCCGATGACGCCGGGGTGCGAGATCCGACCCAGCGCACGGGCTTCGCGCAACGCGCGGGCGGGCCCGCCGATGCCCGGCACCCCGTCGGTCGCCGGGCGCAATTCCTTCACGGCGACCTCGCGGCCGATCAGTTCGTCCACCGCGTGCCACACCACACCCGCCGCCCCGCGACCGCTCACCCGGTCCAGCCGGTAACGGCAGGCCAACAGCCCACCCGCGGTTCCCACTCACATCACCCTCGTGAAGAACCAGGTGAGTCCCGCCAGCAGGCCGAACATCAGCACCAGTCTCGGCAGGAGGAGGTACCAGCGGTCCACCACCTCCGGTGCGGGCCGGATGCCGTCGGCGGGCCCGGAGACCGTGACGACCGGTGGCGCGAACCGGCGCAGTTCCGCGACCACGTCGGCGCTCGGACCGCGCAGGTCGGCGAGCGTGGCGGTGATCGTGTCGCCCACCTTGGCCACGGGCTGGAAACCGCTGTGGTTCCAGCCGACCCGCTCCTCCGTCACCCGCATCCGGACGGTGAGCCGGGCGTGCGCGGCGCTGCCCGACCGCGTGCGGTGCGCGACATCGGCGACGTCCACGGACCGCACCCGCTCCCAGGCCACGTCGAACCGGTGCCCCCGGGGCGCGCGAAGAAAGGTCAGGCCCTCCCTTGACACCTCCACCGAGTGCCACCGCAGACCGATGATCCTCATGTGGGCCGCGAGTCCGAAAAGGACGGCGGCGCCCACAGCGAGCAACCGCACCCGGACGTCACCGTCCGCGACCCGGTCGACCAACCGCCAGGCCACGAACACGGCATACGCCACGATGCCCACACCCGTCGCCCACCGGAACGCGAGGTCCCAACCCGGACGCACCACCGGAAACGCGGGACGATCCGGGTGACGCCGCCGGGGTTCCACCCGGGAGACAGTCGTCGCGCTCGCCTCCCACCGCGGCCGCGGCGCGACGGCCGGGCCGCCATCGTCAGCACTGCCCTTTTCCAGCAGCGCCACGGCGTCGGCTGCCGTGAACCGACGAGCGGGATCGCGGTCCAACAACCCCGTGACGGCCTCGGCGAGCGGGCCCCCGCATGTCGGCCGCGGGAGGTCCGCGTACAGCACGGCGTGGATCGTGGACGCGGCGGTGCCCCGGTCGAACGGCTCGGTGCCCTCGACCGCGTGGAACAGCGTGACGCCCAGGGACCACAGGTCGCTCGCGGGCGAGGGGTCCGCGCCCTCGAACAGCTCCGGCGCCAGGTAGCCGGGCGAGCCGACGACGCCGTCCCGGGTCAACCGCTCGTCCCCGGCGGCCAGCGCGATGCCGAAGTCGACCAGCTTGATCCGGTCCCCGGTCAGCACCATCACGTTGGCGGGCTTGACGTCCCGGTGCACGATGCCGAGGTCGTGCGCTGCGGTCAGCGCCTCCAGCACGCGCAGGCCCAGCGCCGCCACGCGGTTCGGCGGCAACGCGCCGTCCGATGCCACGAGATCGGCCAGCGTGGGCGCGCGCACCAGCTCCACGACCAGGTAGACGGCCTCGTCCTGCGACGATGGTGGCACGACGTCGTGGATGGCGAGCACGCCGGGATGGTTGAGCCGTCCCAGGTTGCGCGCCTCGCGCAACGCCCGTTCGGCCGCCGCGGCCCGGTCCGCAGCAGGCGGGCGCAGTTCCTTCACCGCTACTTCGCGGCCGATCAGCTCGTCCACCGCATGCCACACCACCCCGACCGCGCCTCGCCCCGACACCCCGGTCACCCGATACCGCCCGCCCAGGCGGTCACCCTGCTCGGCCATCACATCCCCCTCGCATCCCGGTCTTCCACATCCACAGGCCCGGCTCGTCCGGGCGCAGGAACACGAGCACACGCAGGTCGTCGCCGATGGCCGCCGTCGCGACCGCGATCTCCCCGTCCGGGTCGAACGACGCCTCGACCGTGCCCGCCACCACGTCGGAGACCTTGATCCCGTCCGGCCCGGCGGTGACGAGCGCGTCGTCGTCGGGGAAAGCCACCACACGCGCCGCGCCGGTGTGCCCCGTCGGCACGGCGTAGGACTGCCCGCTCTCACGACGCACCTCGACGTCCGCCGTCGAAGTGGGCAGGGACCAGGACATGCCGTCGGCGGTCAGCACCACCCCGGAGGGCGTCCCGGGCGGGACCACCTCGCCCGGCGGCGACGGCACGGGGTCGAGCACCCCGCTCAGCCGGTCGTAGCCGAACACCCGGCGATGGCCGGTGCCGTGCGCGTCCAGGCCGACCACTTCGGCTCGCGTGCGCTCGGCGCGTACCGCGATCAGACCGAGGTCGCGCGCGACGTCGATGACGGCTGCCGGCGCGAATCCGTTGTCGCGCTTCGTGTACACCCGCACCGCGTCCTCGCCCGCCACGGCCAGCACGTCGCCCGACTCGCCCAGTGCCAGCGCCCGCGCGGGAAGCGGCAGGGGGGTGCCGACGACCTCGCCGGTGTCCGCGCTCCACACCCGCACCGCGTCGGCGTCCGCGGACGCACCGGTGGTCCCGTCCGAAGTGAGCACGAGCAGCTTCACGGGTGCGGTGCCGCGGACGACGGCGTGCGCCGCGGTGGCACCGGTCCGGAACAACGACACCGTGCCGTCGGCCGCTCCGGCGGCCACCGCGTTGCCCCGCAACGACGCCGCGAGCACGGTGAAGCGGCTGTCCGCGGCCACTTGCTCCGCGTAGTCGTGGCGGACGTTCGGCAGCGCGACCACGACGGTCGCCACGAGCACGAGCGCACCGATGACGGCGGACACGACGTAGGAGTCGCGCCTCAGGTAGACCGGGCCGACGGCCTCGGCCGGTCCGAGCACGCGCATCGTCGGCGGTGCGACGTCGCCCACCCGCCGGACGACCTCGTCCGGGGGCGCTTCCAGGTCGCCCACCACCCACGTGAACGACCGGTCGGGCGCGACCCGGCCGACGAAGCCGCGGAACGGCTCGGACTTGCGCTCGGCCTTCGGTCGCGGCGCCATGTGCAGGCTGAGTCGCGTGCGCGCGCCGACGGCCGCACCGGCCACGCCCGTGATGTCCGACCACGGCAGCGCCAGGTCGTGGACGACCGTCCCGCCGCCCCGGCGGTGCGTGCGCAGCAGGACGACGCCTCGCTCCCGGAACTCGACTGCGTCCCACCACCTGTGGGGAAAGCGCAGGTGGAACGTGATGGCCGACATCAGCGACAACGGTCCCAGGACCGCCCACACGCCCACGGGCAGCGGGAGGGTGGCGGCGAGTACCACGAACAGCACCGCGACGACGAAGAACCCGGCCCGCACGACGGTGCCGGACCTCGGTGGCCGCACGAGGCGCAACCGCGTCCGGTACGGCACGTCGGGTCGCCGGGACGACAGCGCGGTGACCCGGGAGTCCCCAGTGGACTGTTCTGCCGTCGGGGCTCCCCCGGTGGCCGGGGCGCGGAGCAGGCGGTCGGCGCCCGCCGCGTCCAGCCGGCGCTCCACCGGCCGGGTGAGCAGGCCGGTCACCACCTCGGCCGGCGGTCCGGACAACGGCGGCGGGTCCGCGAACAGGATCGCGTGGACGGTCGACGCGGCGGTGTCCCGCTCGAACGGTCCGACGCCGGTCAGCGCCTGGCAGAGCGTGACGCCCAACGCCCACAGGTCGCTCGCCGCCGACGGCTCGGCCCCGTCGAACAACTCCGGCGCCATGTACCCCGTCGAACCGGGCACGCCCTCGCGGGTCGACCGCTCGTCCCCAACGGTCGGGGCGATGCCGAAGTCGACCAGCTTGACCCGGTCGTCGGGCAGCACCATCACGTTGGCGGGCTTGACGTCCCGGTGCACCACGCCCGCGGCGTGCGCCGCCCGCAGCGCGTCGAGGATGTGCCCGCCGAGCACGGCGACCCGCTCGGCCGGCAGCGGTCCCTCCCGGTCGAGCACCTCGGCCAGGCTCGGCGCGCGGACCAGTTCCAGCACCAGGTGGACCGCGTCGTCGGTGGGCAGCACGTCGTGCACGGCGACGACACCGGGGTGGTCGATCCGCCCGGCGGTGCGCGCCTCGCCCAGGGCCCGCGCCACGAACAGTCCCCGCTCGTGGGCCGTCAGACCGCCGGGAGGGCGCATCTCCTTGACCGCGACTTCGCGGCCGATCACCTCGTCGACGGCGTGCCACATCACGCCGTTGGCTCCCTGCCCGGTCCGCCGGGTGAGGCGGTAGCGCCCGCCGATCAGCCTGCCGTCCACCTCGGACACCCCCGTGCTCACGCGATCGCCACCTGGATCGGGACGGCCGTGCGCGCGGTGGCGAGGTAGCCGCGACCGGGCGGGCCGTCGAGGTACTGGTCCGGTTCCAGGTGCAGGTTGTGGGCCAACGCGGTCGCCCGGTCCGTCGGGCACAGCACGAGCCGCACTCCGGTGGTCAGCGCGCCGAGGACCAGCCGGGCGCGTGGACCGGGGAAGCCGGTCGCCAGCGGCGCCGCGTCGGCGGTCAGGACGAGCACCCGGTCACCCCGGACCGCCGGGTTCGCCAAGTCGTCCAGCAACGTCGGCGCGTCCGTGAACCCCTCCTGCGTGGGGACGACGGACATCTGGTCGGCGTCGTCCACCACGACCGCGTAGCGCGGTCCGAGGTCCGCCGCGGCGGCGCGCAACTCGGTGTCGGGCAGCCCCGCACCGGTGAGCACGTGCACGCCCGGGTCCCGCGTCCCGCCCAATGGCGAACGCGGCGACGCGAGCGCGAGCACCGGGACGCCGACCGCCGAGAGCGACCGGGCCACCGAAGCCGCGGTGGTGCTGCGGCCCGAGCCCTCGGGCCCGGACACGAGCAGCACGCCGCGGGTGCCGCCGAACAGGTCGACGCCCAGCGGCGCCGCGTCCGGTCCGCCCACGCCCAACGGAATCCACGTCGGGGACGGCCGATCGGCCGGCACGGCGGCGTCGACGCGCGTGGGCAGCGGCGGGAATCGTCGTGGCGCACCGGATTCCGCCGTCCGAGGCACGACCACCGCAGGCGGTCGGCAGAACTGTACGTGCCGCCCGGTGGCGGCGTCGACCGCGCGACCGGGTACCGCCGGCGGGCTCGCCGTCGTCGCGGTCAGGTGGGCGCGTCGGGTTTCCTCCTTGGGGAACGGCAGCAGCAGGCGCCGCGAGTACAGGGCGGGCAGGCGGTGGTTGAGCATGTCCAGCCCGCCGATCGCGACGACGTGCACACCCAGCGGCGCACCCTTGGCGACCACGTCGTGCAGCGTCGTGACGAGCGAAGTGGGGGTGTAGGCGGGGTCCGAGTGGTCCTCCAGCAGCTCCCACCCGTCGATGACCACCACGACGTGCGGCCCGCGACGCCCGGCGGTCGCGCGGCGCCCGGTCTCCGCGGCCAGCCACGTGATCAGCCGCCGGAGCCGCTCGGGGTCGCCCGGCCCGAACACCCCGCCGCAGTGCGGGAGATCGCCCAGGTCCGTCAGCCCCGAGGGGTGTCGCTCGACCACGTAGACGTGCGCCTGGTCGGGTCCGAAGCGGGTCGCCAGCGCGGCGACGAAGGCGCGCGCGAACGTCGTGCGGCCGGACTGCGGTCCGCCCGCGACGAGCAGGCGGTCCGTCCCCGCCAGGTCGAGGAAGTCCGTCGGGCGGGCCTGGGCCGCCGGGTCGTCCAGCAGCCCGAACGGCACGGCCGTCGCCGGTACCGGACCGTCGAGGTCGTCGGCGCCCAGGTCGGCCGGCAGCGCCGGCCACAGCGGCCGGAACGGCGCGGGCAGGTCCAGCCGCCGACCGGCCTCCTCGATCGCCGAGAGCACGAGCGCCTGGTCGGTGGCGCGGTTGTCGGCGGGCCGCGCCACCGCCGGTCGGGGCGTGCCGACCTCCGTCCACCCCAGCACCCGCACGACCGCGTCCGGCGTGCCGCCGTCGGGCGGCGGGTCGCCGAGGTAGCCGGTCTGGAACGTGTGCGGCAGCCGGGACTCCGCCGTGGTGCACACGATCAGCCCACGCCCGCGCAGCGATCCGGGCAGCGTCGCCGCGTCGGGCACGTCGAGCACTTCGACGCTGTCAGAGGGTTCGTTCTGCCGCAGGCTGATCCGCAGTGAGACGTTGTTCTTCAGCTCGGGTGAGAGTTTGCCCTGCAACGACTGCGTGGCCAGTACCAGGTGCATGCCCAGCGATCGGCCCTTGGCCGCCACGTTCACCAGTTCGCGCAGGAAGTCCGGCGACGACTCCAGCACGCGGGCGAACTCGTCGAACACCATCACCAGGCGTGGCAGCGGCGGCAGGCCGGGGTCGGCGGCACGCCGCGCCCAGTACCGGTCGATCTCGCCGTCGTAGCGGGCCAGCAGCGACTCCCGGCGGCCGACCTCGGCGCGGATCGACGTCAGCACGCGGGCCGCCGCCGCCTCGTCGAACACGTCCGCGGCGGTCTCGCCGGTCGACCGCACCAGCGCCACGACGTGCGGGCAGTGCTCGAACGGCAGGAACGCGCTGCCGCCCTTGAAGTCCACCAGCAGCAGGTTCAGCTCGTCGGGCCGGTTCGCGAGCAGCAGCGAGGTCACCAGGGTCTGGAGCAGGATGCTCTTGCCCGCGCCGGTCGCACCGCCCAGCATCGTGTGCGGTCCCTGACGGGCCAGGTCGACGGAGACCACGCCGCTCTCGTCCGCGCCCAGCGGCACCGCCGTGCGCGGCCCGCGACCGACCCAGCCGCGCAACACGTCGTCGGCGGTCGGCATGCCGATGCCGACCAGGTCGAGGAACCGCGCGTGCGCGGGCACGGCCTCGCGCGAGGAGGCACGGGCGAGCCGGTCGCGCATCGGCGCGAGCGCGCGGGCGAGGCGGTCGGCGGTGGCCGGGTCGAGCACGTCGGGGGTGAGCGGCAGCGGGTCGCCCACTCCCAGCAGGCGCGCCACATCCCCGGTGTCGAGCACGGCGGCGCACTCGTTGACGGCGTGCCGGTCCACGCACACCACGCGCACCCCGACCGCGGGCCCGGTGCGCAGGACGTCGGCCAGGCCGGGCAGTTCACGCAACGTCGAGGCACCGTCGAGCACGACGACGACCTCCGCGCCGGCCGGCACGCGGTCGGCGCGGCGGTGGGCGATCAGGCCGCGCAGCTCCGCGATACGGGCGGCACGCGTGTCCGGGGTGTTGCCGATCAGGCACGGCACACCGGCGTCGCCGCCGTCGACGTGCGGCAACCACCGCGTCCAGGCCAGGCCGTGGCCGTCGTCGGCGGTGATCACGACCAGCCGCAGGTCGTCGGGTCCGCGCAGGACGGCCAGCTGCACCAGCAGCCAGCGCAGGCAGCCGTCGCGGTGCGGGCCGACGACACCGAGCACGCCGGTGGCCCGCAGGTCGACGGTGACCGGCGCGGCGCGCAGCACCGCCGCCGGGAAGTCCGGCCACGGCGTGCCGGACAGGCGCACCGACGCGGGCAGATCGGCGTGACCGAGGCGCAGTTCCAGCCCGTGGGGCAGGTCGGCGCGTCGCGGCCAGAGGTGCGGTGACGCGCCGGTGGCCGCGTCGGCGATCTCCGCGGGGCCGGGTGCCAGGGCGGCGCGGGCGCGGGCCTCGGCGTCCAGGTGCGTGGCCAGCTCCGCGACGGCGGCCCGACGCTCCCGGTCCTGAGTGGACTCCGCCTTCTTGCGGCGTTTCTGCTCGTTCTCCCGGATGGCGAGGTAGCCGAGCAGGCCGATGAGCCCGAACACCAGCGGCCACGCCCGACCCGTGCCGATCGCGAACGCGACGGACGCGGCGCCGGCGAGCAGGCCGATCCACGCGGTCGAGGTCGTGCCGTCGTCCGTGGTGCGTGGTGTGGGCAGGGTCAGCACGAGTTCGGGGATCTCCGGCGTCGCGGTGAACACGCGGTCGAACTCGACCCGGCGGTCCGGCGCGATCCGCCGCCGTGCGCTCGCGCTCGCGGGCGCCCACGCCAGTTCGTCGGAGCCGACCTGGAGCACGGCGCGCGGCGCGAGGACGACCGGAGTGGTCACGCGGACGCCGTTCACATAGGTGCCGTTGGTGGACCCGAGGTCGGTGACGGTGATCAGTCCGGCCGACGAGACGTCGAGACGCGCGTGCCCGCCCCGTGAGACGTCGGTGTCCCGTAACGGGACCGCCGCACCCGACGCACGCGCCACGACGTGCCGGCCGGGTGCCAGCGGCACCACGAGCCCCGAATCCGGGCCGGCGGTGGCGGTCAGCACGACCACCGCGTCCCCGGCTGCGTCGTCGGGCACCGCCCGCGCCACGGGGCCGGGTGCGCCGACGGTGAGCACGGCACCGGGCACGAGCGGGACCTCCGCCAGTCGTGCCGTCGGGTCCAGCCGGGTGGACCCGACGTAGCACGGTCGACCACGCGCGTCGAGCCGGTCGAGCAGCTCGCCCACCGCGGTGCCCGGTGCCGCGGCCAGCTCGACGTCGGACCCGTCGCCGGCGCGGTCGGCGCGCACGCTGAACCGGAGTACGACGCTCATCCGCCCGCACCGCCGGCGAGGCGCTGGTCGAGGTCCTGGTACTCGCGCGCCACGTCGTCGAGGAACCCGGACATGCCCTCCAGACCGCTGATCATGTTCTCGGCGCCCGAGGTCCACTGCTGGTACGACTCCTGGAACCGGCCGGAGGCCAGTCGGGTGCGGAACTCGCTGGAGACGAGCTGGTCGATCATCGTCCGCAAAGCGCGCAAGCGGTCGGCCATCTCGCCGTACCCGGCCCGCAGCTGCCCGGCCGCCCGCTGGAGTCCGTCGTATCCGATGTTGACGTCAGCCACGGTCTTCCTCCCCTGTCCGCCGTGCCTGGTCCCCCGGCCGGCGCTTCGATCGTCGACCGTCCGGGTGCGCGTCGGCCGGTTCCCGGACGATCCCGGACGACGGCTGCCCCGCATGGACTACGGTCGGACCCTCGCCGACGACGCGGGGGGACCTCGGTGACCGACCTCGGCTTACCCGACCCGACGACCGCCACCGACCTCGACGGGTTGGTGACCTGCCTGCGGCTGCTGAAGGTCTGGGCGGGCGACCCGTCCTACGCCGTGATCACGACCCGGGTCGCCGGGTTGTGGCGCGACCGCGGCGAGGTGCCGCGCCGCAGCACCGTCGCCGACTGCTTCCGCACCGGACGCAGGCGGATGGACGAGGAACTTCTGGCGGCGGTCGTCCACGTGTTGCGACCGGACGCCGGGTACGTCGAGGCATGGCGATCGGCGTTGCGGGCGATGCGCGGCGACGCGGTGCGCGCGGCGATCGTGGCGGCGTACGACGACCTGCCGCCGGACCCGCCCGGTTTCGTAGGCAGGGCGGCGGACCTGGCGATCGTCGAAGCGGGCGCGCCCCTGGTCGTGGTGCACGGCATGGCGGGTGTGGGCAAGACGCGGTTCGCCGTGCACGCCGCCCACCGATTGACGCGCCGCGGGTACGGCCGTGACGTGCGGTTGTTCGTGGACCTGCGCGGGTTCGACCCGGTCGCGCCGCCGGCCGACCCGGCGGCCGTGCTGGGCGAGTTCCTGCGGGCGCTGGGCGTACCCGGCGACCGTGTGCCGCCGGGCCTGGAGGCGCGGGCCGCGCGGTTCCGGGACCTGCTGCGGGGCGCGAGCGCGTTGGTGGTGCTGGACAACGCCGCCGATGCCGCATCGGTGCGACCGCTGCTGCCCGACGGACCGCACTGCGTCGCGCTCGTGACCACCCGACGCAGACCGGACGAACCCGCCGCGGTGCGGGTGGAACTCGACGCGTTCGACGCGGCGGAGTCGCTGGACCTGTTACGCCGCACGGCGGGCGGCCACCGCGTCGACCAGGACCCGGAGACGGCGACGCGGATCACCGAACTGGTCGGTCGGTTGCCGCTGGCGCTGGCGATCGCGGGCAGCCACCTGCGCGACCACCCGGACTGGCCGCTCGTCGACTACCTCGAGTCCCTGACCGGCCTGGCACTGGAGGGGGGAGCACGGGCCGCCCTCGCGTTGTCGGACCGCGGCCTGCCCGCCGACGCCCGCGCCGCGCTGCGCCTGCTCTCGCTGCACCCAGGACCGGACTTCGACGCTCACGCGGCGGCCGCGGTCGCCGGAAGCCCCGAAGTCGGACCGCTGTTGGCAGCGCTGACCGCGGCGCACCTGGTCCAGCGGCGCGGCGACCGCTACGGGCTACACGACCTGGTCCGCGCGTACGGCCGGGAGCGGGCCGCCATCGAGGACCCGCCGAGCCGCACCCGCGCGGCCGTCGGCCGCCTGTTCGACCGCTACCGGTTCGCCGCGCTGGCTGCCGTCGACCTGCTGTACCCGTTCGAGAAGGGCCGCCGGCCCCGACTGGCGGCCGTGACGCCGGACCTCCCGACGCCCGACACCGTCGAGGCGGCCCGTGCGTGGCTGGACGTCGAGCTGCCGAACCTCGTGGCGATCGCCTGCCACGACGCACGCCGGTGGCCCGAGCACACCGCCGACCTGGCCACGATCCTCAACCGCCACCTGGACACCGTGGGCCGGTACGACACGGTCGTGGCGTTGCAGGAGCACGTCCTGGTGGCGGGTCGGGCGCGCGGCAGCAGGCTGGACGAGGGGCACGCCCTGATGAACCTGGGCATCTCGGCCGCGCGGCAGGGCTCGTACGACCGCGCGGGCGCGTACCTGGCACGCGCCGTGGAGGCGTACTGGGACGCCGGTGACGTGGTCGCGGTGGGCCGCGCGCTGGGCAACCTGGCGAACGTGCACACCTTGAAGGGCCGGTACGAGGAATCGCTGTCCTGCCACGAGGAGGCGCTACGGATCGCCCGCGACACGGGTGATCGGCTCAGCGAAGGACGGGTGTCGACCAACGTCGGCCTGGTGAGCCGATACCTGGGCCGGCACGAGGACGCGCTGGTGCACTACGAGCGGTCGTTGGAGATCACGCGCGAAGTGGGCGACCGCACCGGCGAGTGCCTGGCGCTGGACAACATCGGCCACGCGCACCGCCTGCTCGGCCGCGTCGAGGAAGCGGTGCCGCTGCACGTCGAGGCGCTGGCCATCGCACGAGAGGCAGGATTCGGCTACGGAGCGGGATTGGCGTTGGCCAACCTCGGTGCCGCACAGGCCGCACTCGGCCGGCACGACGAGGCGTTGACGTACTACGAGGAGGCATCGGCAGCCCTGGAGGCGACCGGTGACTTCGAACGGATCGGGGTACTCAACGACACCGGCGGCGTGCTGCTGACACTGGGCCGGGCAGCAGAAGCGTTGGCACACCACGAAATGGCACTGGCCGCGGCGGACGACATCGGCGAACGGCGTGAGGCGGCCCGCGCCCTGACCGGAGCCGGGGACGCGCACGCCGCGCTCGGCGCGCCCGAGGAGGCCGTGTCGCACTGGACACGCGCACGCGACCGCTACGCGACAGACCCCGAGGCCGCCGAACTGGACCACCGCCTACGCACCGTTCGCCGTACCGTGTGAACCGTGCTCGATCACGCCGCCGGTTGATGTTGTCCCCGAAGACCGGACACCGGATTTCATGCCACGAGGGCGAGGCCTGGGTCTGCTGCGACCCTGCCCATCGAGCCGGTCGGCCCGTGGCGTCCGAGCGCACGGACGAATTTCCTTGATCGGAACTGGCTGGGATCCGCGGTCGGTGTGGATCACGCCACCGGCGACGTCACCGCGGCGGGCGACGGCGTTGGTGAGCGCGGTGACGGCGAGGCGTGACTTCATCCGGGAGTCGATGGAGTAGCCCACGATCCGGTTGGAGCAGGCGTCCTTGACCGCGCAGAGATACAGTTTCCTTTCTGTGGTGCGATGTTCGGTGATATCGGCCGCCCACAGACGGTTCGGTGCCGTGGCGGTGAAGTCGCACCGGACCAGGTCGTCGTGCACCGGCGGACCGGCTTTCCTGCCGTTGCGGCTGCGTTTCCTGCCGAACGCGCACCACCAGCCCGGCGACGAGCAGATCCGCCACGCTGTGCGGTCGGCCATCGGCCGCCCTGACTGCCGGGCTTCGCCGGCGAGGAACCGATAGCCGAAGGCCGGATCGTCGCGGTGCGCGTCGAACAGCGCGTTCGCCCGATACGCCCGCTCGAGTTCGGTGACGGTGACCGGTTGGGCACGCCACCGGTAGCACGGCTGCCGAGCCATGCCCAGGACCCGGCACGTCACCGCGACGGGAGTCCCGCCCGTGGTCGGCCCGGTCACGAGCGGGTAGAGCCTTTTCCCGGCAGATTCGCCTGCGACAAGTACGCGGTCGCGCGTCGCAGGACCTCGTTCTCCTGCTCCAGCAGCCTGATCCGCTTGCGCGCCTCGCGCAGCTCTGCCGAGTCGTTCCCGCCCACACCTGGTTTGACGCCCTCGTCGGTGTCGGCCTGGCGCAGCGACTTGAACAGCGTCATCGGGTGGACCCCGAAGTCCTTGGCGACCTGCTCGACCGTCACGCCGGGCTCGCGATCACGGGCGACCCGCACGACATCGTCGCGGAACTCCCGGGAATAGGGCTTGGGCACAGCGACATCCTCCCAGCTCGCCATCACGGCAAGCCATCTCAGATGTCACCTACTCGTGCAGCAGACCCGAACCCACTCCGCGGACCTGGCGAGTTCAGCCGCCGCCACGATGTCGGCGGCCTTCTCGGTGAGTGCGTGCAGGAAGTGCAGCACGCAGACCGGTTCCCTGAGCGCCTCGACCGTTGGACCACGCCCTGTGACTTCGACGGCTTCCGTTCGGGAGTTCCAGCCGATGATCCGTCCACGGGTACGGCCCGGCTTCCACGATCGGCGCCTGCCGGCCCGTCCGCGAAATCGGCATAATCGTCTCGGTGGACCGCTGGAGCGGGCGTTGCCTCGTGGGTCGCTACCTTCTCGTGGACCCCCTCGGCGAGGGTGGGGCCGGGTCGGTATGGCGAGTGTGGGATCTCCGGTCCCGACGGTATCTCGCGGTCAAGCTGCTGCGCGCCGCCGACGCCGCGGCGTTGCTGCGGTTCGTCCGGGAGCAGTCGCTGCGGGTCGACCACCCGCACGTGGTGGCGCCGTCGGGGTGGGCGGCGGAGGAGGACGAGGTTCTCCTGACCATGGACCTGGTCGGCGGCGGGGATGTCGAACGCCTGCTGGGCGACTTCGGGAAGCTGCCCCTGACGTTCGCCGCCGCGCTGGTCGATCAACTGCTCGACGCGCTGACGGTCGTGCACGGACACGGCATCGTGCACCGCGACATCAAACCCGCCAACCTGCTGCTCGAACCCACCGGCACCGGACGGCCGTTCCTGCGGCTGGCAGACTTCGGTATCGCGGCGGTGATCGGCGAACCACGGCTGACCGATGATCGCATCGCAGTGGGCACCCGTGGCTACATCGCGCCGGAATGCGTACTCGGTGCCCTGCCGGACGTGCGCCAGGACCTTTACGCCGTCGGCGTACTCACCTGCCGCCTGTTGACGGGGCAACCGCCCTCGACGGAGGCGTTCGACGACCTGCCGCAGTCGTTGCGCCCGCTGGTGTCGGCGCTGTGCGCCGAATCTCCGGACGATCGGCCCGCGTCCGCGTCGGCCGCGCGTAAGGATTGGCTCGCCGCAATGGACCTCGCCGGGTCGGAACCGCTCGACCCTGCGGATCCGCACCCGGTTGAGGTCTTCGAGCACCTGGACCCGCTGCCGCCGGGCTACGGGCCGGACGGGCCGGTCACGGTCGCCGCCTCCGACGAGATGGCCGCCGACGCACAGCCGTCCCGCGCGCGCCCGACCCGCAGGAGGGTGGCCGTGACTGCAGGTTGCCTCGCGGTGGCCGCAGGGATCGTCACCCCGATCACGATGTCCACGATGGATGTTTCCGGGAAGGCGGTCGCGCCGACATCCGGCCCCGTGGCGACGCGCGACGGCAGCCCGCCCTTCGTAGCCGCGCCCCCGGGAACGAACCTGCTGCCCGATCCCGGAGCCGAGGCGTACCCGCCGAACTGGACCGCGTTCGGCTCCGGGGTGGTAGGTCAGGACGACATCCGCCGTACAGGGTCGAAGTCCCTTCGGGTCACCACAACGGCGACCGGGGCGAACAGCGCTGGTGCCACGACGAGATCCGACTCGTCGCGCACCGCGGAGGGCACGACCTACCGGGCCGAGTGCTGGGTCCGGTCGTCCGGCAGGATCGGCGTCTTTCTCCAGGTCCAGGAGTACACGCCCGATTGGCAGCGGGTCGGGGAACCCGTCCCGTCCGCGAAGACCGCCCTCGACGACCCGGGACGCTGGTTCCCGGTCTCCGTCACCTACACGGCCACGCGCGGCGGCAACCTGTTGCCCATCACCGTGTTCTCGAACAACCTGCGGGCGGGCGGCGACGCGTTGCTGGTCGACGACTGCTCGTTGACCACCGGCTGACGCGTACCGGCGCCTTCTCTACATCGACCACCCTTCGCGATGCTCGAGTGGAACGAATCCCGGCGCGCCGTAACGTGCCGGGATGTCCGCACGGAGCCACTTGATCCCGTCCAGTGCGTCGCCGACCGGGCGGTGGCGAACTCCGCCCGTCGACCTGCCCATCCCTGCCGCACCTGCCCCACGACCGGCCTCTCTCGCCCCTTGGCCGCCGATCCGACATCCCGCCATGACCTTCCCCTTCGCGCCTTTGGGCGACTCTGCTCGTCGAGTCGAACTCTTCGCTGTAACTTCCCTACAGCAAAGTTAGCACGTTTCGATAGTAAACACCTCGGCCAACGGGGTGAGGTCGGAACGGCGAGTCCTGTACGGAGCGGCATCGTCCCGAAGGACGGCCGCGACCTACATCTGGTCGACGTTGGCGGCGTAGTGCTCCACGGCATCGCCGGTCCGACCCGCGCCGTACACGCGCAGCACGGCCGCGATGTCCGGGTGCCTGGCCTCGATCATCGAGGCGGCGTCGAGCAGTTCCTCGGCACCCGCCACCGCCCGCAGCAAAGACTGAACTGCCCGTGCCGCGGCGCGCGCGGAGGGCGTGCCTCCGGTCTGCACGCCCTTCGTCACGACGGCACCCTGACCGGCTATGTCGGCCAGCCGTGCCTCGACATCCGCGGCGGGCACCTCCCCTGAGGTGACCTTGAAGCCCAGGTCGACGAGGGATTGCAGACGCTGGACCGCCATCGGGTTGCCGATCTTCACTCGTCGCCCGCTCGCGAGTTGCGAGATCATGGGCGCGGACAGGCCGAGCAGTCCGCCGATCCGGGCCTGCGTCAGTCCGAGTTGTGTGCCCAACCGGCCGAAGAGCACCCCGAGCGATTCCCCGTAGACCGTGGCCTGCTGCTCGCGGTTGCGGTCGAGGACGACGGTGGGGTCCGGATCGCCGTCACCTTCGTGTGCCATGTCGACCCCTCACTCTCAGCCGCTTCACTCACTTCACGCGATATTCACTAACGTGAAGTGAATGCTAACACCTTCGACTCGCCGAATCGAGGCCACCGTCGGTTCAGTCGTCCTCGGACGAGGCCGCGCGGCCGGGTCGACGCAGTGCGTCGAGTGCCTCGAGTTGGCGGCGCACCCTGTCGGCGTCGCCATCGCGCCGTTGACTCCGGTACAGCTCCGACGCGTCCTGCCACACCGCCCGTGCGTCATCGGTTCGCCCGAGTGCGAGGTAGGGGTGACCGAGGCTGTCGAGAGTGTTGGCGACCTCGTAGAGGTAGCCGAGCGCGCGGAAAAGGTCGACGGCCCTGGTGTAGTACCCGACCGCTTCGTCGTGCCGTCCGGTCTGCTGGGCGATGTAGCCCAGGCTGTCGGAGGCGTTCGCCTCGCCGGTGGGGTTGCCGTGTTCGCGGTGCAGCACGAGGGATTCCCTGCAGTGCCGGTCGGCCGTGTCGTAGTCGCCCGCCTTGGCGGCGTACCACCCCGCCGAGTTGAGCGCACGGGCCTCGCCGACCGGGCGGTCGAGCCCACGGTGCAGGTCCAGCGCGAGCCGGGCATGCTCCAACGCCCGACGCAGGTCGCCACGTCGCTCCCAGATCCACGGCAGATGCCGATGCGTGAGCGCCTGTTGGGTCAGGTCGTCTCCCGCCAGCGACAACGCCTCGTACAGGTGGGATGTGGCTTCCACGTAACGTCCCAGCCTGCCGTAGGCGGTGCCGAGCACCCGATGGGCGACGACGCCGGCGACCGGGTCGGAAGCGTGTGCCACCGCGTCCACCGCCGCCTGCCAAACCGCTAGCTCGTCATGGCGATAGCCCCGCCGGGTGTGGAAGGTGGTAAGCGTCCAAGCGAGTTGCCACACGATGTCGTGCCACCCGTGCGCGACGGCCGTGCGCTGCGCCGCGAGCAGGTCCGCGTGCTCGGCGTCGAACCAGGCCATCGCCGACGTGTGGTCGGGCAGTGGAAGCGGTCGGACGCCGGACTCGGGCGGTGTCAGCCGGATCGGCTCGGCATGGGGGTCGAGGAGCCGGTCGGCGGCGTGGGCCGTGTGCAGGTAGTAGCCCACCACTCTGCGCAGTGCCGGTTCGGCCGACTCCGGATCGACCGTCGCCGCGTAGTCGCGGACCAGGTCGTGCATGGCAAAACGACCTCCCGGACGCCGCTCCAGCAGCGACGCGCTCACGAGGGAGCCCAGCGCCGCACGGGTCGCCGCACGCGACAACCCGGAGAGGGCGACCGCAGCCGGCAGTCCGATGTCGGGTCCCGGCGCGGTGCCCATCCACCCGAACACAGCCCGTTGTTCCGCGCTCAAACCCCTGAGGGACCAGGAGAGCACCGTGGGAAGGCTCGCGGCGGGATCCTCGTCGTCCAGCACTTCCAGACCCAAGTCGCGCAGTTCGTCGGCGAACTCCGCCAGCGGAATCGCGGGGTGGGTCGAAGCCCGCCGTGCCACGATCGACAACGCGAGCGGGTGGCCGCCGCACAACCCGATCAGGTCGTCAGCCGGCTCGGGTTCCGCGTCCACCCGTGCCCGGCCCAGGCGGCCGGTCAGCGCGGAGCGCGCCTCGTCGCGGGACAGGACGTCCAGACGCAAATGGCGAACGCCGTACCGGTCGACCAGGGAGCCGAGTTCACGGCGGCCGGTGATGAGCACAGTGCACGTGCCCGTGCCCGGCAGCAAAGGCACGACCTGGTCGGAAGTGGCCGCGTTGTCCAGCACGACCAGAATCCGCCGGTCCGCGACCAGACTGCGGAACAAGGCCGCGAGGCCGTCGAGGTCGTCGGCATCGTGATCGACGACGCCGAGCGCCGTGACGAACCCGCGCAGCGCATCCCGGGCCGCCAGGGGTTCACCCGCCGGACTGAACCCTCTCAGGTCGACGAACAGGTGACCGTCGGGGAACCGGTCCGCGTGGCGGTGCGCCCAGTGCAGAGCCAGCGAGGTCTTCCCGATGCCTCCGGCTCCGACCAGCGCGAAAAGCCCGGCCTCCGTTCCGGTCAGCACGCCCGACTCGTCGGCACGGCCGACGAAGTGCGGCGGTGGCGGCGGTAGCTGCCGCGGCACCGGCCGACGGGACAGGGCCCCGACGGTCAACGTGACATCGGCGGTGAGGATGCGCCGGTGCACGGCCCGCAGATCCGGACCCGGATCCGCACCCAGTTCGTCGGCGAGGCGCTCGCGCATCGCGCCGTAGTGCGCCAAGGCGTCGGCCTGCCGGCCGTTCCGGTAGAGCGCCACGAGGTACTGGGCGGCGAGCCGCTCGTCCAAGGGGTGCTCGCGGACGCGGACGGCCAAGCCGGGCAGGATTTCCGCGTGCCGTCCGACACGCAGGGCCAGATCCGTGCGCTCCAACTCCGCCGCCCAGCGTTCCTGGAGCAAGGAGGCCCGCATCGAGTCGATCCAGTCCGTGTCCAACCCGGTGAACGGCTCACCGCGCCACAGCGCCATCGCCTCCTCCACCGCGGCGACGCCGGTCGCCGGGTCCGCCGCGTCGCGGCCCCTGGCCACCAGCCGGCGGAACCGGTGCAGGTCCACCGTGTCGGGTGGGACCACTAGCTCCCAGCCTCCGCTGCGCCGCGCTATCGAGGTGTGCGCGAACCCGTCGAGCGCACGCCGCAGACGCGACAGGTAGCTGTGCAGGGTCTCGCGCCACCGCTGGGGAATCCGCTCTCCCCACACCCGGTCCAGCAACCGGTCGGCGCCCACGACCTGGTTGGCGTCCACCACGAGCGCGGCCAGGACGCATCGCTGCCGAGGATGCCCCAGGTCGACCCGGCCGGACCCCGTCCACGCTTCGACCGCGCCGAGAACCCGCAACTCTCCCATCGTCGACCCTCCGACGGACGACGGAACGTTCCAGGTCCAGCGATAACACGACGAAGGACCGTTTCCCCGCGATCACGACCCCGCCCACCCGATCGGCTTCGGCCTCACGGGCACGCCGCGGTCGCCTTTGCCCACGGCAGGGTGGCTCCGGGCCCGTGGGCCCGGAGCCACCCTGCCGTGATGGCATCAATACTAGCGCTGATCGGGGTAGGCGTTGTCACACCGCCAGCCGAAGACCTCGCGGTCGTTGTGCGCGGCCAGGCAGTTTCCGTGGTGGCTCTTGTTCTCGTACTGGTAGCCGCCGGTCTTCACGTGCTTGTACCACCGCTGATCCGTGTACGAGGCGGTGCAGGTGTGGGTGAAGACGTGCCCGTTGGCGTGCATCGCCAGGCACTTGCCGCTCGCGGCGTTCACCAACTGGCCCTTGCCGTTCAACGTCCACCGCTGGTCCTTGTACGAGCTGTTGCACTCCCACATGAACACCTTGGGGTGGCGGTTGGCCAGGCACCAGTTGCCTGGCAGCCCCCTGTTGTGCAGTTGCGACAGGGTGGCGACACCGACCGAGCCCTGCTCGCCGGAGTCCGCGCGGTCGGACGAACCGAGCACCGCGACGGACGTGACCACGGCGTCGGTCGGCGACGCGATCTGCGCCTGGGCCGGCGCGGCCGACAGCAGTACCGCGAGCGATCCCGCTGCGGCGGCCACGATTACACGCATACTCATCCCTGATTCCCCTTGACCTGGAAGGTTTCCGGTGGGCGGTCGACCGGATCGGAACCCGTGGCTTCACCGGGATTCCAGCGCCCGCTCGACCGACGCTGTCGATGGTCGGGAATCGGCCCTGGGAACACCTTGCGAACAACCTTGCGGCGGATTCGGCCACACCCAGAAGGTCGCCGACACACTGGAGGACGTCGGTCCCAGGCGCGACGCCCCGAACCAACAGTCACGGGCGCGTGGGACTTGAAACGAAGCACGGCCCCACCGGCGACTGGGCTGTGACGCCGACTTCGACCGTGTCCGGGCGGCGAGGCGTTGTTCTCAGCATCCTCGTAGAGGAAGTTTCCGCTGCGGATGCCCGCCCACCGGGGTGCCCATCAGGCTTACCGCGACATCACATTCGCGTCGCCGCACGCGCCCGCCCGCCGATATCGAGCGGTTTGGTTCCATTGATTTCGGCTGCCGCACCGGGTGTGTCACAGCCACCGCTCTACGAGGTTCCGGGGAGTGTCTTGTGGCATGTACCAGAGCTCGGCCTTGGCGTCCTACCGAGCTTTCGCGATCCTCTTGGCCTCGTCTTTCTCCTCGAACGGCATGTTCGCGACGCGTCCGAAGGGTGCCGGGACGACGCCTGTGGACGACCGGAGGTGTTCACCACGATCGTCTACGTGCTGCGCGATTCAATCGGAACGAGTGACCGAGAAAATTCGACGAAGAACTGAGGTGTGAAGTCGACAGTGTCGGTGTCCTCATTTCCCGACGTCTATGGTTCGAGTGGAAAGAGGTTTGCCCGCCGCAGTTCCCATTGAGCTGTGGCCAACAAGACGCAGGCGTCGACTCTCTGCCGTTACGCTGCGCAACCGGCAGACGTGTCGATGTGGGCTAGGATGCGAGGCGTGAGTTTCCCGGCTGCGCATCCACACGAGCCTGGCCGACCTCCCGGCAAGGGGTTGGACGAGGACGGGCTCGATGCCGCGCCCGAGTGGGTGGGCGATGTCGAGGCGGCATCGCTGTTCGGGTCGCCCGAGGCGATCCGGGATGCGCTCCTGCCCGAGCACGCGGTCGAGTTCGACGCGGCATTCGACACCGCGCTGACGGCGGCCCGCCGTACCCTGCGGTTGGACCGGCTGCGAGAGACGTTGCAGGTGTGGAGGCGGATCGCCCTGCTCACAAGGCAGGATCCCGCTGCAGCAGGCCGCCTGGTTGCCGCGACCTCCGAGATACGCCGTGCCCGTGCGGCGCGTCCGGGTACCGTCTCGTGGGCTTCGCTCCGCGAAGAACTGGGGCGATAGCGACTGTCCGTCGAGCGACAGTCGACTCGATCATGACCTATTCCCTCGACATCGATCCTGACGCGCAGGATCAGATCCGCGCGCTTCCTCCCGTAGCGTTGGATGCCCTGGCGGAGGCGTTCGAAGTGCTGTCCCTCGTCCCGGAACGAGGCCGTCCTCTCAACCCGGACAACCCCGACGGAGGCCTGTTCCAGTTGACCTTCGGTGACGGGCGCGGTCTGATCACCTACCTGCTGCTCACCTTCCAGGATCGTGTCGATGTCTTGGTCGTGACGTGGGTGTCCTTCGAACACCCACCAGGCATCTGACGCACTTCCGACTCGACGTGGGTCGGTCGGAAGAACAGGACGTTGGCGCCCAAGCACGCGGCGACGACGGGTACGTCGACCGGCAGCGTCCCCCTGGGGCGGCTGCTTTCCGCCGGCCGGTGGACATCCCGGTCGGCGCGTGCTTGGCGGGCCTGATGGCAACAGCGACACACCGAGGTGACGAGGGTGTCGGGCCTCCGCAGCACGCTGATCGCGTGTCCAGGTATCCGAATTCGGGTCTGCCCCCTCCTGCACCCCACCCTGCCAAGGTCATGCATCAGGTCAGGCGCTTGGGCACCGAGTGCGACCCGTGGTTCCCGCCGGTGCTGGTCGTGGTGCCGGAGAGAGACTTCCTTCCAACCAGGCTGTCCACCGGCCACCTTCTCCGGTCAAAGCACGACCTTCTGCCGTTCGAGTGAGGCTGCTGCGCTGTTCGGATGTCCGCACGGCACGGCGGCATCACGTCCGTCGGCTGCCGGAGTCCACGCCACGACCCGATCCCCTCCCCCGGCAGGTGGCCCGATGGCAGCGAAGACCGACGACGACCAGGCGTTGTTCGACGAGTGGCTCCGTTCGGAGCGGGACAAGGCAGAGCGCGGGAAGTCCCAGGATCCGTACGTCCACCTCGGGCTGCGGTTCGCCTTCTACGGGCGCACGTCGACCACTCGGCACCAGGACGCGAGGTCCTCGCGGGCCTGGCAGCTCGACGTGGCCTGGCGGGTGGTGGACGGGCACGGGACGATCGTCGAGTCGTTCTTCGACGAGGGGTGTTCGCGGTTGCGGTCGTGGGACCGGCGGCCCGAGGCGGCCCGACTGTTGGCGGCGTTGGCCGATCCCGCACGCCGGATCGAGGCCGTCGTGCTCGGCGAGTTCGAGCGGGGGTTCGCGGGCCGGCAGATCTGGCAGGTCGCGAAGGTCCTGACGGAGCACGACGTCCGGTTGTGGTTGCCGGAGACCGACGGGCCGGTGGACTTCGACGATCCGGAGCACCGCAACCTGATGCGGACGTTGGCCGCGCAGTCGCAGCGCGAGGCCATCCGCAGCCGCACCCGGTCGTTGGAGGCGATGCGGGCCCAGACCCGCGAGCAGGGGCGGTACCTGGGCGGTCGGGCGCCGTACGGGTACCGGCTAGTGGACGGGGGTCCGCATCCCAACCGGGCGCACGCGAAATGGGGGCGGCGCCTGCAGCGCCTGGAGCCCGACCCCGCCACGGCACCGCACGTGACGTGGATCTTCGAGCAGCGGGTCGCCGGGCGGAGCCTGGCCGGGATCGCGCGGGCGCTCAACGAACGCGGCGTCCCCTCACCATCCCAAGTGGACAGAGACCGGAATCGGCATCGCGTCGGAAGTGTCTGGGCGGTGCCGACGGTGGCGGCGATCCTCGGCAATCCCCGGTACACGGGCCGGCAGGTGTGGAACCGGGTGACCAACGACCGGGAGAACACGCCGCTCACCTCCAAGCGTGCCGCGCAGCGTCCGAACGCGATCGACCGGTGGGCGGTCTCGGCGTCGCTCGCCCACACCCCGCTGGTGGGCACCAGGGTGTTCACCGCGGCGCAGAAGGTCCGGGCGGCCCGGCCCACAGGCGACGGCGGTGGACGGACCTACCTGTTGAGCGGGTTGGCGGTCTGCGGGATCTGCGGGCGGCGGATGGACTCGCACTGGGTGCACGGTCGGGCGGGCTACCGGTGTCGGCACGGGCGCACCAGTGCGAGCGCGCCCGATCCGGCGGCGGACAGGATGCTGTACTGGCGTGAGGACGTGCTGCTGACGCGGCTCGCGACCGCGTTGGCTTCGCATCGGGGCGACGAGGTCGCGGCGCGCGATGTGCCGGGTCTTCTCCGGGAGTCGGGTCGGAGCGTCGTCTGCCACCGGGAGACCGCGGAGTGGGATGCGCGCCCCGTGGGAAAAAGCCCAGTTCAGACCGGGTCTTGACATGACACGAGCCCGGCATGTTACGATCATGCCGGGCTCGTGTGGTAATTCTATGTCCGAGGGGGGACTTGAACCCCCACCCCCTTTCGGGGACTAGCACCTCAAGCTAGCGCGTCTGCCATTCCGCCACCCGGACCCTCGGCTTGCGCCGTGGTGTGTGCATAGATTACATGATCGTTGTCCGCCGCCAAAATCCGGGGCAGAAGTTGGGCGTTTTTCCTGGTCAAGGCCCTGTTGCCGGCCGTCGCCATCGCGATGCCGTTCCGCTGGGGCGGGCGGCGGGTGAGGTCGCGGTTCTGAGGTGCGAACAGCGACTCAACGGCGGCCTTCGACTCTTTCAGCCACGTGGACGCACACGGTCGTCTTCGCCATCGTGCGGCCCCGTCCACACCGATGACCACCCGACCACGTGAACACAACGGCCACCGCACTCTCATACCGAGAGACGAATCAGCCGCTCTCCTCGCACACTGCAAACGCGATCGAGGCTCTCCGCACGGCTCCCGGCAAGATCCCTGCCGAGGCGCCGGAGTCCGCACGACACACGAACTCGCTGGCGACCCGCAAGCCAAGCGGATCACGGACCGCCCGCGGCGGGCATCCGACGCGGCCACAGAGCAGAAGCGGGTCAACATTCACGCGCGCGCTGCGCGCCCGCCGACGAGCGGAAGCCCCCGACGGGCCCGACAACTTCTCACCTCGACTGCCCAGCCGGGACGACTCACCCCATAACCGCAGCGGCGCCGTGCCAATGCGACCAAGCCGTGTCACATCTCCAAGCACGCCTTCGCTTCTGTCTCCTCGGGAATTGATCCGCCTGCACAGCGGACGCAGCCGGAGTCGAGGAACGGCGACTTCCACGGTGCGTGTCCGCCGCTGACTGCTCGTCACCCCCGCCCGCTCCCGGATCTGGTCGATGACGGCGAGTCCGTCGTCCGCGCCGTCTTCGTCACCCACGTCGGGGTGGGAACGGGCTCCAAGCTTGTGATCCAGCCGGCATCACACCGGCTCCCAGCCTTGGAACACGCGTCAGGCGTGGTCTTCGGCGGGTGGCAGGGTGCGGCCGTCTACGGGACTGGAGAAGACGATGTTGGTGGTGAGATGGCCGAAGGTGACGAGTCTGCCGGTCAGCTCTTCCAGGTCGGGCATTGATCGGGCCAGGACCTTCAGCAGGTAGCAGTCGTCGCCGGTGAGGTGGTGCGCCTCGGTGATCGTGGGCGTGGTCTGGAGCAACTCGCGGAACGGGTTGGCGACGCCGGTCGTGAGACGGACGCGGATGAACGCGGTCAGCGGGTAGCCGAGGGCGGCGGGGTCGACGACGGCCCGGTAGCCCTGGATGACGCCCTGGTCGGTCAGGCGTCGTACCCGGTCGGCGGTGGACGAGGCCGACATGTTGATCGCTCGCGCGAGGTCTGCGGTGCTCATCCGCCCGTCCTGTTGCAGGAGTTGGAGGATGAGGTCGTCGGTCGCATCGATCGTCGGCCGCTGATCCGAAGGCACAGGGGCGAATATACCATCGTTCCAACGCCCTCAAGGGCAAGAATGTCGTCATTTCCCCGTTCCGCCGCAGGACGTTGGAAGGCATCATTTCGTCGGCTCGTGCACCCGCTGACGAAGAGGCCTTTCGATGACTGTCATCCCTGCTCGTGGACAAGGAATCGCGCTGGCGGCGCTGTGCTTGTCCGCCCTGATGTTCGGCCTGGAGATTTCCAGCGTGCCGGTGATCCTCTCGACCATCGGCGAGGTACTGCACGGCGACTTCACGGATCTGCAATGGACGATGAACGCCTACACGATCGCGTGCACGACCGTCCTGATGGCCTCGGGCGCCTTGGCGGACAGGTTCGGCCGCAAGCGGTTGCTGGTGATCGCGGTCGCCACGTTCGGCGCCACCTCGTTGCTGTGCGGGCTCGCACAGGACGTCACCGTGCTGATCGCGGGCAGGGCACTGCAGGGCATGAGCGGCGGGACGATGCTGATCTGCCAGGTGGCGATCCTCTCGCAGCAGTTCCCGGCCGGTCGACAGCGCACCCGCGCGTTCGGCACCTGGGGAATCGTGTTCGGCACCGGCCTCGGATTCGGGCCGGTCATCGGCGGTGGACTGGTCGCGCTGTCGAATTGGCGTTGGGTCTTCCTCGTGCACACGGTCCTGGCCGCGGTCACCCTGGCCCTGACCATGCGGGGTGTGCGGGAGTCCCGCGACCCGACGGGAAACAGGCTGGACATCGGCGGGATCGTCACGCTGTCCCTCGCCGTGTTCGGGCTGGTCTTCTTCATCACCCAGGGTCCCGGACTGGGTCTGGACAGCGTTCTGACGCTCGGCAGTCTGGTGCTCGCGGCGGCTTTCGGTGTCGCGTTCGTTGTCATCGAGCGGTCCGGTTCACACCCGATGGTCGATTTCTCGGTGTTCCGGATCCGCGCGTTCTCCGGCGCTCTGCTCGGCTCCGCGGCCATGAACTTCAGCTACTGGCCGCTCATGATCTACTTGCCGATCCACCTCCAGCGCGGTCTCGGCTACGGCACCGCGGCGACCGGCGTCTGCCTGTTGGCGTACACGATCCCGACGTTGGCACTTCCGCCGGTCGCGGAGCGGCTCGCGGTGAAGTACCGGCCAGGGGTGATCATCCCCGTGGGCCTGTACCTCATCGGGCTCGGGTTCCTGCTGCTCTACCTGGGAAGCGGCGTGGCCGACGCGAACTGGGTGACGATCCTTCCCGGTTCGGTGCTGGCGGGCGTGGGCCTCGGACTGGCCAACACACCGGTCACCAACACGACCACCGGCTCGGTGCCCGCCGAACGATCGGGCATGGCCTCCGGTATCGACATGAGCGCCCGGATGATCTCGCTGGCGGTCAACATCGCGCTGATGGGACTGATCCTCACCCTGGGCATCTCCGCACGCTTGAACGACCACCCACAGCTCAGCGGAGCGCAGGCACGGGCACTCGCCGAACACGTGGCCAACGGGGCGGACCTTGCCGCGCTGACGCATGCCCTTCCCGCACTGCCCGACCCGGAGTCGACCGAGGCACTCGTGAGATCGGCGTTGACGCACGGGTTCGGCCTGATCACGCTCTACGGAGGCATCGCGGCCTCGGCACTGGCGACCGCCGGCCTCGTCGTCTTCCGCGTTCGTCGGCGCACCCGGGTCAAAGACCGCCACAGTCGCGGGTGACCGCTCGTGGTCCAAGTCCGCCGCGTCTACCGTCCTGCCTCGGCCAAGGATCTCGCCACCGGCAGGACCTTGTCCGGGGTGTCAGCCCTACCCCTGATGTTGGGGCGCGCACCATCGTCCGGAGCGCTGGGGCCGCCTAGGTTTTTCTTCGTGATCTTGAGGGAGATCGGTGGGCGGTTGTCGTGGGGTGTCGTTGCGGTTTCCGCTTCTGTGGTCGCGTTATTGGTCGTGTTCGCCGGTGGGTACGGGTACCACGGCGACGAGTTGTACTTCCTGGCCTGCGGGCGGCGGTTGGCCTGGGGGTATCCGGATCAGCCGCCCTTGACGCCGGCCCTGGCGCGACTCATGGACATCGTCGCGCCGGATTCTCTTGTGGTGCTCCGACTTCCGGCCGCGTTGGCGGCCGGGGCGACGGTGTTGTTCGTGGGACTCATCGCCCGTGAGATGGGCGGACGGGCCCGAGCCCAGGTCATCGCCGCCCTGGGGGCCGCCGTGTCCGGGCCGGTGTTGGTTCCCGGGCACATGTTGCACACCACGACGATCGACATCTGCTTGTCCGCGGCGTTGGCCTGGCTCGCGGTGCGTGTGGTGCGGACCGGGGATCGGCGGTTGTTGCTCGTCGCCGGGCTGGTGCTCGGGGTCGGACTGCTGAACAAGTACCAGATCGGGCTGGTGGCGGTCGGGCTGGTGCTCGGGCTGTTGGTGGTCGGGCCCCGGGAAGTGCTGCGCGGACCGTGGTTGGCGGGTGGGGTGCTGGTGGCTCTGCTCGTGTGGTCGCCGAACCTGGTCTGGCAGTTCACCCACGGCTGGCCGCAGTGGCGGATGGCCGGGGTCCTCAGCGACAACGGGGGCAACGGGGCCCGGTTGGCGTTCCTGCCGATGCAGTTGGTCTACGTCAGCCCTTTCCTCGTGCCGTTGTGGGTGGCCGGGCTCGTCCGGTTGTCGCGCTCGGTCGACGCGCGGCCCTTCAGGTTCCTGGCTGTGGGTTGGGTGCTGTTGGTCGTCGTGTTCGTGGCGGCGGCGGGGTCGCCGCTCTACCTGTTCGGCGCCTACCCGGGGTTGCTCGCGGCCGGCGGGGTGGCTTTCGACGGGTGGTTGGAGCGGGGGCTTCGGGCCCGGAAGGTCGCCGTGGGGGTGTCGTTGGTGGGGTCCGCGGCGTTCGTGGTGCCGTTGGCGCTTCCCCTGGTTCCGGTGGACAAGTTGTCGGTCGTCCCCGTTCTGCGCTTCAACGGTCTCGCGGCGGAGCAGTTCGGGTGGCCGGAGTTGGCTCGGACGATCTCGGAGGTTCGCCGGGGAGTGCCCGACGACACCGTGGTCGTGACCGAGAACTTCGGCGAGGCCGGGGCGTTGGAGCGGTACGGGGTCGGTCGTCCTCCGGTCTACAGCGGGTACCGGGGGTACGGGGAGTGGGGACATCCGCCCGATGGCGTGACCACCGCGTTGCTGGTCCGGCCCGGCAGGTCCCCTGGTCCGCCGGAGTGGGCGCGGGACGCTTGTCGGGGGCTTCGCCAGGTCGCGGTGACGGGCAACGACCGGGGTGTCGCCAACAAGGAGTGGGGCGGACAGGTGTGGTTGTGCGAAGGGCTCGCGGAGCCGTGGAGCGAACTATGGCCACGTATTCGTCACCTGAAGTAAAGGAACGGGCGGGCGCCCTGGGGCGTCGACTTCTCGGGGGTGATGGCTGTGGTCCGTGTCGTCCTGGCGGTCGTGGCTCTGGGCTGTGCCGTGGTGTCCGTGTCGTTTCCGTGGTCCGACGTTCCCCGTGCCGATCCGTTGTGGGCCGTGGTCGGGGTCGGGCTTGTCGTGGTCGCGGCCTTGACCCTGTTCGCCCGTGGGCGGGTGGTGGCGTTGATCGTCTCGGTCGTCGCCTTGGGGTTCGCGGGGTGGGTTCTGGTCGGCGACCTGTCGTCCGGTGTCTCCGGGGCGGGCTCGGCGGTGTTGGCGGTCGGGGCACTGGCCTGTGTCGCGGGTGCCTTGTCCGGGTGGTGGGGTGTGCCGGTCCTGGCGGTCGTCCTTGCCGTTGTCGCGCCGTTCGCGGTGTCGACGGTCGACTCGGCGACGGTCGATCGTGCGGACGTCGGGGCGGTGGTCGCGCGTCCGGCCGGGGTGCTTTGGCGCTGGACGGCCGGGGCTCCGGTCACCGGCGCGGTCGTCGCCGGGCCCGGGATCGTGGTGGGCACGGCGACCGGCGAGGTCGTTTCCCTCACGGCCGGAGGCGGGACGACCTGGCGTTACGCCCGGCCCGGGACGTCGAACGTCTCGTTGCGCACCACGCCCGACCGCACGCTGGTGGTGGCCGCGTTCGAGGGTGACGGACCGTTTCTGCGCAAGCAGGATCTCTGGGTGTTGCTCGACGCGTCGACCGGCGAGGTGGTGCGGGAGTGGGCCGGGCGCAAGGCGGCACCGACCACGCCGCGCCCGACCGACCGCGTCCTGGTGGAGTGGGAGGGCGTCGACCGGGCCGAGGGCGGGCAGGACTTCCGGATCACCGCGGTCGACCTGCGCGGCGGGCAGGAGTTGTGGACGTGGCGCGCGCCGGAAGGGTGTCGGGCGCCGCTGCCGGTGGTGGACGGCGCGGCCGACACGGTCCTCGCGATCCTGGCGTGCGGTGACGACTGGGGGCTGGTCGGGCTCGCGGACCGGGACGGTTCCGAGCGGTGGCGTGCCCTCTCCCCCGTGCCGAAGGGCGAGTCGCAGGACTTCGTCACCGACGTCGGCACGGACGGCCGACTCGTCGCCGTCACGTCCAACTTCATCACCGGCACCCTGATCCGCGCCCACGACGGACATCGGGTCGCCACCGACCTGTCGTCCGAGTACCGGTTCTGGGCCGGTACGGGTCCGCTCGCCGTCGGAGTGGTCCGGGACCGGGACGACAAGATCCGGTCGGTCGCGGTCGTCGACCCCGGCACGGGTGCGGTGACACCGGTCGCCGAGGTGCCGTGCCCGCGTCAGCGGACCATGGCCACCACGGCGACCACCTTCCTTCGCCTGTGCGACACGGAGGACGGCGCCGAGCTGGTCTGGCAGGACCTCGACGGCACCGGCACCGGGCGCTCGCCGGTGCCGGACTGGGCCAGGCCCTCGTCGCGCTCGCTCGGCGACTTCCGGTCGGCGTTCTGGTCGGAGGGAATCCTGCCCGCGCCGGGGTTCGTCGCCCTGGTGCGGCTGGGCGAGACCGGGGTGGTCGGCTTCGCGGGCTGACCCGCCAACGGGTCACCAGACGGCGGACGCCGGGGAGCCGGACGGCCCGGATGACCATGTCCTGCACCCGGATGTGGAGTGCCCGCGCGCCCAGCGCGGCCTGTGCGAACGCGGCGGGCACGGTGACCTTCGGCTGTCCGTCGGCCTTGACCAGCACCGACGTGAAGACGCCGAGGTCCCTGCAGGCCGAGGCTTTCCGGCGCGTCGTAGCCCGCGCCGAGCGGGTTGACCAGGTAGCCCCCGCCGCGACGGACCGCCTTCGACCACGAGCACGTCCCAGCCCTCTCGGCCCAGTGTCGGCGCGCTCGCCAAGCCGGCGATGCCCGCGCCCACGACGCGATCCCGTCGACGACCGTCCGGGCCTCGGTCGGTCTGCTCGCCGCCCGACCGGACCCGGTGGACCGCGTCCGCGCCGTCCTGGGCGAGCGGACGGCCGGGCTCGACGCCGTCGCGCGGGCCGTCGCCGACTACCTGGCCGCCGCACGCGGGCTCGGCCGGGTGGCGCCGACCACCGACCCCGAGGCGCCGGCGCTCGTCGGCGTGCCCACCGCGCCGAACGACCGCGAGCGCCTGCGCCGGACGATCGCCGCGCTGGTTCCGCCGAACAGGTGACAGAGATCCACAGCCGGACTTAGGGTGCGCGCGTGACCAGTGCACCCACCCCGTCCGACGACTGGCGACGGCAGCTCACCCGGGCGTTCGGCATCCTGCTCGACCGGCCCCTCTCCGAGTACCCGGCGGACGCGTCCTACGGGGCCTTCCTGGACGGCAACCACATCGACGAGTTCGACTACAACCGCGCACCGGAATGGGTGCGGCCGGCCGTGCTCGACGGCACGGAGCCCCTGGAGCTGGAAATCGCCCTGTACGACGTGGACCGCCCGATCCTGTTCGACGGCGCGAAGTCGGTCTTCGAGTTCGACGGGGCGGACGAGGCGCACCCGGCGTTCGCCGCCGACCTGGCCGAGGTGGCGGTCGGCGAGAACCTGGTGCGCGGGGCCGACCTCGCGGTGCTCGTGGCGCGGCACGGCGTCGACCTCGCCGACGAGGCGTGGTCAGGGCGCTGGTACGTCACCCTCCCGAAGTTCTTCTCGGATGGCACGCTGTACGACGCGATGCGGGTCGCACTGTCGCTCGGCGAGGAGCCGGGCGGCACGCTGTCCGTCGACGTCGAACCCGACGACGCGTGGGCCGCGGAACTGAAGTCGGTCGAGGACCCCGCGCTGCGCGCGCACGTCTCGTTCTTCTGCGCCAAGGGCACGAACGGCATGACGTTCTTCCCGGACTACACGACCGACGGCCTGCTGACCGAGGACGGCGGCGAGGTGATCGGGTACTGGGAGGAGGCCCAGTGCCAGGTGGAGGTCACCGTCGTCCGGTTGAGCGGAGTGCTCGCCTAGCGTCGAAGTCGCCTCGTGCCGGCGCCTTCAGCGCCGGCACGAGTCGGGCAACACGGGGCTCTACGCCTCGTTGGGCTTGTAGCAGTCCTTGAAGCCCGCGGGCTTGGGGTCGTTGCCCGCGAACGCCTTCACGACGTCGGGCTGCTTGAGGTTCTCCGGGTAGCCGGGCCAGTCGGGTTCCTGGCCGTTGACGTGCAGTTCGTCCAGCCAGTAGCCGGACTGGCCGGAGATCTTCTCGAACTCCAGGTCGCAGCCCTTGACCCGGACCGTCACTTCCAGGACCTTCTGCGACGACTTGACCGTGCGCTTGCCGACCTTCTTGCTCGTCTTCTCCGACTCGCTGCGTGCCGGGCCGACGTTCGTGAAGCCCGCGGCCTTCAGTTCGTCGACGAACTTGGACTCGTTGCTCGCGCAGGCCGTCAGGGAGACCGCGCACGCCACGGCGAGCAGCGCGGACATGACCTTCGTGTTCATGGCGCACAGCAAACACGCCGCGCCGAAGCGCCCGTGGGGCAGGTGGCCAACCGTTACTCAACCGTTCGGGCCACCGCGCAGTTCGAGGGTGAGCTGGGCGGCGTCCAGTGTGCGCAGGGCGTTGGACAGGGTGTCCGCGTCGAACACGCCGTCGTCGCGGGCGTCGAGCAGGGCGTCGCGTTGTGCCTTCACGATCGCCAGTTTGTGTTGTTTGACCGACATGTCCGACGAACGCGAAATGCCGTGGGCGGTTTCCTGGAGCAACGCCAGGATCTGCCGGCGTTCGTCGTCCTGTTCGGACCCGTCCTCGGCCCGGTTCCGGAACAGGATCTTCACCAGCGGTCCGACGGTGCCGCCCTGCACGAGCAACGACAGCGTGGCCACGGCGAACGCCACGAACACCAGCAGCGGACGGTGCGGCGCGTCCTCGGGCAGCGTCTGGGCCGCCGCCACGGTCACGGCGCCACGCATGCCCGCCCACACCACGACCACGCCTTCCCGCAACCCCAGCGGGTGGTCCAGCAGGTAGTCGATGTCGGCCAGCGAGCGGCGGACCCGGGTGGCCAGGCGACGCGCCCGGCGTTCGGACGGCCGACGCCCGCGCAACGGGGTCAGGTCGCCCGCGTCCAGGCGTTCGCCCATCTTCGCGATGTGGGGTTGGCGCTCGCGCCAGCGCGACGCCCGGCGGCGCAGCCCCCACAGCAGCGGCGCCACGTAGCCGGCGCGGACGAGCAGCGTCACGGCCAGGGCGCCCGCCGCGATCCCGACGGCCTCCCCCACCCCGGTGCGCATGCCGCCGAGGACGGTCGACAACTGCAACCCCATGCCGAGGAAGACCACGCCTTCGAGGACCAGTTCGACCATCGCCCAGTTCTGGGCGTCCGACATGCGGTGCGACGGCGGCAGCACGCGCGGACCGCGATACCCGGTGACCAGGCCCGCGACCACCGCCGCGACCAGGCCCGAACTGCCGAGCAGCTCCGCCGGGACGGCGGCCACGAACGGCACGGTGAACGACAGGATCGTGTTCACGGTCGCGTCCTCGACCCGGCGTCGGACCGCCAGGTTCACGCGGCCGACCACGGCCCCCACGACCACGGCCACGGCGATGGCGTAGGCGAACGTGCCCAGCGTGCCCCAGAACGAGAAGGCCGCCGCCGTGGCCACGATCGCGGTGCGCAGCAGCACCAGGGCCGTGGCGTCGTTGAGCAGGCTTTCGCCGTCGAGGATCACCACGGCCCGGCGTGGCACGGACGTGCCCTTGATGATCGACGTCGCCACGGCGTCCGTGGGGCTGACGATCGCGCCCAGCGCCACGCCCCACACGAAACCCAGGTCCGGGATCAGCCACGCGAACAGCAGACCCAGGACCACGGCGCTGCCCACCACCAGCAGCACCGACAGGCCGCCGATCACGCCGAACTCGCGGCGGAAGTTCATGGCGGGCATGGACACCGCCGAGGCGTAGAGCAGCGGCGGCAGGAGTCCCTGGAGGATCCACTCCGCTTCGACCTCGACGTCGTCGATGCCCGGCGTCACGGCCAGGGCCAGGCCCACCAGGACCAGCACGAGCGGCGCGGCCACGCCCAGCTTCGGGGCGAGCACGGCCGCGGCGGCGATGACGACCAGGCCCAGGACGGTCACGGCGACGATCTCCAGCACGCCTTCCATGCTGGGACACCGGCCTTGATACCGCCGTGCGCAGAAGTGCGGTGTCCCCCGGCACCGGTCGGTCCGATGATGGCGGTCCCCGGACGAAAGGCTGTGACGGGTGCGCACGCGGTGGCTCGAGTCGGCGTCGGCCGAGGTGGCGCCGTCGGCGGTGGTGGACTTCAGCGTGCGGCGGGCCGCCGGCGGGTTGTTCGCGGCGGCCGGGGTGCAGGCGGCGGTGTGCGTCGCGGTGACGTGGTCGGCCTACCCGTCGTGGTTCCGGTTCGGTGTCCTGCCGGTGGTCGCCGCGGTGTTCGCGCTCGGGTGTGCACGGCTGGTGACCGATCGGACACCGTCGTCGTGGGTGGCCCGGTTGTGCGGGCTCGGCGCCGGGTTCAGCGTGGCCGCCTCGGTCGGCGTCGCGGGGGTCGACACCGGCGGCACGAACGTGGCCGAGCCGCTGGTCGGGTTGGGGGTGTTCGGCGCCGGACTGGCGTCCGCGCGGACGGCGGCCGTCGTGCTCATCGCGGCGCACCGGTCCGGCCTGGCCCTGGCCGGGACGGGCGGCCTCGGCGAGCAGCTCGGGCTGGGGTTGCTGGAGGTCGCGTCGTTCACCGCCGCGGTGGTCGGCGGCGGCCGACTCCGGCGGTGGGCCGCCACGTACGACGGGCCGGCCGCCGCACTGGCCGCGGCCGTCCGTCAGGACGCGGAGTGGGAACGGGTCGACGTGGCGCGGCGTGAGCACGCCCGCCTCTCGCACGACGAGCCGCTGTTCACGATCCGGTTGATCGCCGAGGGCGTGGTCGTCGATTCGCCGGGGACGCGGGCGCGGTGCCGGCGGGAGGCGGCGATCCTGCGCGGCCGGCTGCCGACGGTCGCGGAGCCGGACCTGACCCGCGATCTCGCGGTGAAGGCCGAGCAGGTGCGGGGTCTGGGGCTGGAGGTGGTGGTGGACCACGAAGGCGTGCCGGTGCCGCTGCGCGCGGACGTGACGTCAGCGGTCGTGGGCGCGACCGGTGCCGCGCTGCGCAACGTCGTGCGGCACGGCGGTGTGGCCGTCGCGGGGGTCCGCGTCACGTGGTCGCCCGGCGGCGTCCGGGTCGTGATCACCGATCGGGGCCGGGGGTTCGACTCGACGCGGCCCGGCGGGTTCGGCGTGCCGGAGGCGATCGGGCGGCGCATGCGCCAGGTCGGCGGCACGGCGACCGTCCACAGCGTGCCGGGCCGGGGCACCGAGGTGACGGTGGCGTGGCCGGGGTGAACCGGTGGAGCCGGGCGCGGGCCGCCGAGCGGTTCGCCGGTCTGGGTCCGCTGCTGTGGCCGTCGTTGCCGTGGGGGCTCGCGGTGATGGCGCTCGCGAACCTGGCGCAGTTGCTCGCGCACTGGTCGTCCTACCGGAACGGTCCCGTGGTGGTGGCGGTCCTGGTCGGGCTCGCCGGGGCGACGGCGCTGGTGTGGTTCAGGTCCCGCACGGGCCTGGGGCCGGTCGCGGCCGGGGTCGGCGTGCTGGCCGGGCCGCTCGCGTGTGTCGTGATCGCGACGCAGCTCCCCGCCGACCAGCTCACCGGGTTGGCCAACTGGGTCTCGGGGTTCGCGGTCGCGCCCGTCCTGCTGCTGCCGTTCAGCCGTCCGGTGGAGGAGGTCGTCGCGGCGCTCGCGGCCCTGGTCGTGGTGCAGGCCGTGGTGCTCGAAGGCGTGACCGGCACGCCTCGACAACTGCACGCCGTCGTGCTGTCCGGTGGCGCGGCGGCGGCGATCGGGGCCGGGACGGCACTGCTGGTCGGCGTGATGCGCGCGACCGTGCGGGCCGGACGGGATCTCGCCGTGCGGGCGCGGGAAGCCGAATGGGAACGGATCGCGCGGACCGCGGCCGTCGGGCGGCAGGACGTGGTCGTGGGCGCGGTCGAAGCCGCGAGCGCACGGCTGCTGGACGACATCGGGCACGGTCGACGCGATCCCGCGTCGCCGGACGTCGTGGCCGAGTGCGCCCGGCTCGCCGCCGCGCTCGCGCCGGACCTGCTGCACCGCAGCCGCCTGCCGCTGCTGGAGGTCCAGTTGGAACCGGCGGTCGCCGACACGGGCGCCGTACTGGTCGTGCACGACGACGAGGACCTGGTGCGGCGCTTGGCGATCACCGACCGGACCCTGCTGGTCCGGGCACTCGACGACGTGCTGTCGGCGTGCGCGGCGGTGGAGGTCACCGTGCTGCCGGTGGACGGTCGGGCGCACGTGATGCTGGCCGTGACCGGTGCCGGGCCGGACACCCCGGGGTGGCACGACCTGGTGGACCGCTTCGGCGGCTCGACCACCCCGACCGGATCGGGGCTGTTCCACGACTTCTACGCGCCACTGACCGGGAGGGCACCGTGACGACCGTCGGCGTGGTCGACGACGACCCCATCTTCCGCGACGGCGTCGGCACGTGGCTCGCCGCGCACACCGAGGACGTCGTGGTGGTCGGCGTCGCCGACTCGGTCGCCGCGTTGCGCACCCTGCTCGTCGAGCCGCCGGACGTCGTCGTGCTGGACGTGGTGCTCGGCGGCTCGCTGCTCGTCGACAACCTGGCGGCGTTGGAGGGATGGGGCCCGCTGGTCGTGGTGGCGTCGGAGGACGGCCGTTCGCCGGAGATGCGGCGTCGGGCGCTGGCCGGAGGCGCGCGGACGTTCGTGGGCAAGACCGCCGGCTACGCGCCGCTGCGCACGGCGATCGACCACGTCGTGGCGACCGGATGGTACACGCCGCCGGAGTTGGCGCGGTTCCTCTACAGCGAGCCCGCGCGGGCCGCGTTGAGCACGCGCCAGGCCGAGGCGTTGCGGCTGTACGCGGGCAACCTGGCGTTGGCCGACATCGCCAAGCGGATGGGGATCAGCAAGGACACGGTGAAGACGTACCTGCGCCAGATCCGCGAGCGGTACCGCGACCTGGGGCGGGCCGCGTCGACCCGCGCGGAACTCGGCGCGCGTGCGCAGGAGGACGGTTACGACGGACGGTGGTAGGCGGCATCACCCCGAGGGGGTGGTGGAAAACCACGTCGCGGGGTGCTTATCGCCGAGGCCGATGCGGACGAGACTGGGTCGTGCGATGCCGGACGCCTGGTGGGACGGGTGGCATCGCATCCCACCGCCACATCGGACTCCGCATTCCCGAAAGGCGATCCCATGGCGCATTCCATCGTGGTCAACCGCGTGCTCAAGCCCGTGCGCGAGGCGGCCGGCGAACTGATCGGCGAGGCGATCGCGGACGCGGCCGGCGCGACCGGCCGTCGGCGCGAGCGCATCGTGACCACCACCCGCAGGGTCGTGAACGTCGGCGGGGCCCTCGCCACCTCGGTGGCGATGGCCGACGCCGTCGGCGCGTCCGACGCCCTCGACTCGTTCGACGACTGAGGAGGCCGTCGTGGTCTTCGACTTCCTGGCCGAGCTGCTCTCGGGATTGGCCGACGGCACGCCCGACGTGCCCGACACGTCCGGCACGGCGCACCCCGTGCACTTCGGCGAGGGCCGCTGGGACGGCGGCACGGACCGGTGGGGCAACGAGGTCGTCCAGTCCAGCACCGGTGACCCGTACTACCCGAGCGGTCCGAACGCGGGACAACCGGTCGACCCCAAGGACGTCACGTGGCACTAGGCCCCCGGGGCGCGGCCCTGGTGTGCCTGGTGACGGGCGTGGTGGCGATGTCGGCGGCGGCGCTGCTGCTGCCGGCACTGCCCGGCGTCCCTCCACTGTGGACTTACTGGAGCGGGACGCTGGGCGACGCCGTGCTGCCGCTCGTGGTGTACGGCGTGGTCCACGCCCGGCGTCGGCTCGGCGATCCGCCGCTGTCGGTGCCGGGCGCGGTCGCGGGCGGCTTCGCGGGCGCGGTGGTGCAGGCGTCCTGGTTGGCCGATCCGCGACCGCGGCTGAACTGGCTGCTGACCGCGCCGCACACGTTCTCCGTCGCCGGCTGGTACCACGCGGCGTACGTGGTCGCGGTGTCGGCGTTCCTGGCCGGGGCGACCGTGCCGGTGGTGCGGCGGCTGACCGGCGGCGAGCTGGCGTCGACCGGTGGTGGGGCGGCGGTGTTCGTGGCGACGGTGGTGGCGGATTCGGCGCCGAGCATCGGCACGTCGTCGTCGCGGACGACGGTCGTGGCCGTGGTCGTCGCCTTGCTCGTCGTTCTCGGCCTGGCGTCAGGACGGCACTTCGACCCGAGGCGTGACGAGGAGGATGACGGCGAACCACAGCAGCCAGGCGCTCCACAGGACGTACCCGACGAAGTTGACCTTGTCCAGGCCGACGACACCGCCGAGGATGCCGGCCGCCGACACCAGCGCGAGGGCGGTCGACCACCGGCCGGGGCGCAGTCTTCGGACGATCAGGACGGTCCACAGCGCGGTGAGCAGGTAGCCGCCGGTCTCGCCGACCGCCCCGCCCAGGATGCGGTTGAGCTGCTCGAACAGGTGCACGTCGGCCGGGTCGTCCGGGGACAGGCCGGTGGCGATCAGGGGCCAGCGCAGCAGGCCGACGACCTGCACGACGGCCGCCGCGCAGCCGACGACCAGGGCTTCGCGCGCACCGCCGGCCAGGCGGGCGGTGAGGACCGCGACCGGGGCGAGCAGGGCCGCGCTCAGGGCGAGCAGGGCGAATTGCCAGGCGATCGCGGGGTTCGCCCGGAACGCCCGCAGGGCTTCGGCGCTGTCGTGGCCGAGCACGTCGGGGTAGTCGAACGACGCGCCGAGCAGCACGAACGCGGCGTTGGCCGCCACGACGGCGGTGACGGCGACCAGGGCGGTGGGGACGCGCACGGGCGGACCTCCTGAACTTTGTACGATGTACAGAGTCTGTACTCTGTACAGTGATCGGGTCAATCCCTCGTCGAGGAGGACGGCATGGTCAAGCCGGGACCGAAGCGGACGCTGTCCGAGGAGGCGATCGTCGCGGCGGCACTGGAACTGCTGGACGACCGCGGCGCCGAGGCGGTGTCGGTGCGCGGCATCGCGTCCCGCGTCGGCGTCGCGCCCAACGCGATCTACACGTACTTCCCGGACAAGGCCGCCGTGCTGCGCGCGGTCGTGGACCGGTTGATCGGCGAGGAGGGACCCGCCCTGCTCACCGGCGACGCGCCGTGGCGCGACCGGCTGCGCGACCTCGCGTTGCGCCTGCGCGCCGACCTGCTGCGCCACCCCGGCGCGGCGGCGCTGGTGGCGGGTGCGCCGATGGACGGTCAGCGCGCGCTGGAACTGGGCGAACGACTGCTCGACGTGCTCGCCGAGGCCGGTCTGGAACCCGACGACGCGGCCCGCGCCTCGTACGCGTTGATCGTCTACATCCTCGGCGCGATCGCCCTGGAGGCCGCCGAACTCGACCCGACCCGGCCGGCGCCGCCGGAAGCCGAGCGGATCGCCGCGCGACGTGCCGCGTTCGGCGCCGTGCCCGCCGACGCCTACCCGCGCACCGCGCGGGCCGCCGACGTGATCGCCGGGTACGTCTCCACCGACCAGTTCGTGTGGGGGCTGGACCGTTTCGTCACGGGACTCGTGGGCTGACACCGAAGCGACGTGCCTGCGCCATCCGGCCGTATCCGGCCGGAATCGTCCGGAGGTGCGCGTTGCGGCGTTGGTCGGACTTTTCGCGGGCTTTTCGGGAGCCGGACGGTCTCGGATGGCGAACGGACGCGGCCGAAGGGGCGGCGGACGGACGGTTCACACCCGTTGACGGGAATCGGGCAAACCCACGACGGTGATGCGGTCGGCCGCCCTGCCCCGAGGAGGAACCAGGTGAAAGTCCGGCATCGGGTGGCGAGCGTGCTCGTCGCCCTCGTGGTCGTCGGCGGTGCCCCCGTCGGCTCCGCGTCCGCCACGCCGCTCCCACGCCTCGTGCCCGAACCTGTCTCCGTCCAGGTGAAATCGGGCGGTTACACCCTCTCCGCGTCCACGAAGATCCACACCTCCCCCGGCGCGCGCGGCGTCGGCGAGTACCTGGCCGGGATCCTGCGTCCGTCGACGGGTTATCGGCTGCCCGTGACGTCCGCGCCGCACGGCGGGATCTCCCTGGTCCTCGGCGGCGTGCCGAAGGCCGTCGGCGACCAGGGCTACCAGCTCACCGTCACGAGGTCCGGCGTCACGGTGCGGGCCGCGTCGACCACCGGGTTGTTCTCCGGCGTGCAGACGCTGCGCCAACTGCTGCCGCCCGCGGTCGAGAAACGCGACCGGCAGCACGTGCGGTGGACCGTCCCGGGCGTCACGATCACCGACCACCCCCGGTTCGCGCACCGGGGCGCGATGCTCGACGTGGCGCGGCACTTCCACCCGGTCGCGGCCGTGAAGCGGTACGTCGACCAGCTCGCGCTGTACAAGATCAATTACCTGCACCTGCACCTGACCGACGACCAGGGCTGGCGGTTCCAGGTCGACTCGTGGCCCCGGTTGACCACCCACGGCGGCAGCACGCAGGTCGGCGGCGGGCCCGGCGGGTACTACACCAAGGCGCAGTACCGCGAGATCGTGGCGTACGCGGCGGCGCGGAAGATCACCGTCATCCCCGAGGTCGACCTGCCCGGTCACACGAACGCCGCGCTGTCGTCGTACGCCGAGCTGAACTGCGACGGCGTCGCGCCGCCGTTGCGCACGGACATCGAGGTCGGATACAGCTCGTTGTGCGTGTCGAAGGACGTCACGTACAGGTTCGTCGAGGACGTGATCCGCGAGCTGGCCGCGTCGACGCCGGGCGAGTACCTGCACATCGGCGGCGACGAGGCGCAGGCGACCACGGACGAGGACTACCAGACGTTCATGTCCAAGGTGCTGCCCCTGGTCGGCAAGTACGGCAAGAAGGTCCTGGGCTGGCACGAGTTCGTCAAGACGACCACCGACACCTCGGCCGTGCCGCAGTACTGGGGCCGGTCGACGTCGAACGCGGTGGTGCAGGACGCCGCGGCGCGTGGGCACCGGGTGTTGATGTCGCCCGCGAACAAGACCTACCTGGACATGAAGTACGACCCGACCACCCCGATCGGCCTGAAGTGGGCGGGGTACATCGAGGTCAAGGACGCCTACGAGTGGAATCCCGGTGCGCACCTGACCGGGGTGCCGGAGTCGTCGGTGCTGGGCGTCGAGGCGCCGTTGTGGACCGAGACGATCGAGACGTCCGCGCACATCGACTACATGGCGTTCCCGCGCTTGGCGGCCATCGCCGAACTGGCCTGGTCGCCGTGGTCGACGCACGACTGGGAGGGCTTCCGCACCCGCCTGGCCGCGCAGGGCGAGCGGTGGACCGCGCTGGGCATCGACTTCTACCGGTCGCCGCAGATCGCCTGGCCGACGAAGTGAGCGCGTGGTGGTCGCCCGGCCCGCGTCGGGCGACCACCCGTCATCGTGGACCGCTTCGAACATCGGACAGGTGAGCGACCCTCCGGTCAGGGAGCGTCGGCCGCAACGGTGCATCGGCGTGGCGCAGTAAGGCATCCAGCCGGGCAGCCCAACTTCCTTGTGGGCGGCTCCCGGGTCCGCCACGGTGGAGCGGTCGATCCTCCCTCCACCGCCTGGGGTGTGCGATGCGTCGGGTCCTCGTCGTCCTGCTCCTCGTCCTTGCCGCACTGACCGCGCCGGACGCCTCGGCCGTCGAGGAGGGGTACACGGTCGCCACCGCCTCTTCGTCCTATGTGGAAGGCGACACGGCCTTCGACCTCAAGGGCGACAACGTCAAGCACTACATCTCCCTGCCGTTCCCCGTCATGTACTACGGCAAGGTGGTCCGGATGGCCGACATCGTCGATGACGGCTACCTGGCGTTCGGCCACACGCCGGACGTCCTGGGACCGGACTCCGGACCGCTGCCGTCCACCAACGCGCCCAACGGTGCCGTCTACGCGTTCTGGGACGACCTGGTCATCGACGACGCCGCGGCGATCCGGACCAAGGTGGACGGTGTCGAGCCCGCCCGTCGATTCGTGGTCGAGTGGCACAACGTCCGGCTCAAGGCCGACGGCAGTCGGTTGAGCGCGGAGATCGTCCTGCACGAGGGCGGCCAGATCGTGTTGCAGTACAAGGGAATCGGGAGTCCCACCGAGGCCGGCGCGCGGGCCGTGGTCGGCATCGAGGACTGGTCCGGCTCGTCGGCGGTCGTCTGGTCGAACCGGCAGCCGAAGCTGTCCGACGCCACCGCCGTCCGGTTCCGCAAGCCGGGGATGATGGTGGCACGCGGCGTGCTGCGCAACGCCAACGACCGCACCCCCGTCTCGCTCGCCGATCTCAAGACCGTGGTCAACGGGCGGACCGTCACGATGTACACGATCTGGGACGGCGAGTACTGGTTCGAGGTGTCGACGCGCGGCGCGGTGATCGAGGTGACCTCCGCGGACTATCCCGCCACGAGCTTCGAGGTGCCGGCGGGCGCGGACAACACCGTCGCGGCGCGGGACATCCTGTTGCCGGCGCCCGCCCTCGTCGTGGAATCCCCACCGGTGGAGATCACGGTCCCCGCCGGGCAACGGCGGACCGCCACCGTCACCATCCGCAACAACGGCGCACTGCCGGGCACGTGGGACGCGGTGCGGGAGATCGAGGGCGGTGCGACCGCGCCCCAGCCGGACCGGCCGGGCGCGATCCTCAGGTCGTGGAACCCGGTCGCCTCGGGCGTCCCGCACGGCTACGGCATCGCCGAACTCGGCGGCGACGTGTGGATCTCCAGTCGGGCGGACAGGACGCTGTCCCGCCTGACGCCCGACGGCGTGCTGCTGGACACCCGGCCCACGGCCGACGCGATCGGCGACCTGGCCGTGATCCGCGACCAGGGTCTGCTCTGCTACGTCGTCGGCGGTCCGGCGATCAGGTGCATCCGACCGGCGACCGGCGAGGTCGCGTACACGGTCGCGGGCTCCGGCTGGAGCGCCACCACCGACGGCCTCGCCTACCTGGCGCGGACGGACATGTTCTTCGTGTCGAACGCCCGGACGATCGTCCAGGTCAAGGGCTCGTCGCACGCCGACGCGGGCACCGTGGTGCGCCAGTGCGGATTGAGCAGGTACGACCAGAGCCTCGGCATCGCCGGGATCGGCCACGTCGACACGGGGTCGGCCGACGGCCTGGTCTGGATCTACCCGGTCTCGATCGGGTACGGGCGGGTCGCCCACCTGTCCCTGGTGGCGCCGGCCGGGTGCGGCGGCCGGGACCTGCTGCCCGACCCGCAGCCGGGCGGGTACACGGGCGCGGGGTTGGAGACCGACCCGGCGGGCAACCTGTGGGTGTTCTCCAACGGGCCGTACGAGGGTCCCCGGGTACCGAAGGTCTCCTACATCCAGTCGGCGACGCCGACGTACGCCGAACTGCCGTGGCTGGCCGGCGGGGCGCCGGTCGTGGTCGGTCCCGGGCAGTCGCGCGCGGTGGAGGTCACCGTCGACGCGACGTCCCTGCGGCCCGGCACGTACCGGGCCACGCTGGAACTGCCCACGACCGCGCCCAAGCGGCCGAAGCTCGGCATCCGGGTCCAGGTCACCGTCGGGTGATCACTCGGCGGGGTGGTCGCTCTTGTCGGCGCTCTTCTCGGCGGCGTTCTCGAACTGCTCGTCGATGGCCATGGCCATGACGGGGTGGACCGCCTTGACGCGGGCGACGACCGCGGCGACGTCCTCGGTGCCGGGCGCGGGCCTCGCGTCCGTCCGACCGGCGGCACGGGCCGCCTCGATGGAGGCGTTGAGCAGGAGCAGGCTGGTCTGTTCCGCGATGGAAGTGATCATTGGGCTACCTCGCCGATCTGTGGTCCCACGCGCTTCGTCCCCTGCTGTTCGGCGCCGGTCGCGCGGACTTGCGCCGTTTTCCCGGCAATCCTTTGTGGATCTTTTCCGCCGCGCGGCACGGTCGCCGTGGACCGCTTGGCGGGACCGGCGACCCGGGCCCATCGCTACGGTCGGTCACGTCGACCAGTCAGGAGATCCCCATGCGGTGGCTGTCCGTGTCCACGGCGTTGATCGCACTCGTCGGGCTCGCCCCGTCGGCCGGGGCCGATGTCGGGTTCGAGGAACTCCGGCCGGCCCTCGGCGAGGTGGTCCTGGTGACGGCGATCAACGAGGCCGGGCAGACGGTCGGCTCCGAGTGGGCCCCGGGCTGGTACCGGGGCAGCGCGATGAGGTGGGAGGGCACCGTTCCCGGGTCGATGGGAAGCGGCAACGCCCTCGGCATCGACGAACGCGGCGCGGCCGTGATCGTGTACGGCAACAAGCAGGGCGGCGCGGAGTTCACCTACATCGACGTGTGGGCGGACGGCGTCCGGACCAGGCGCACTCCGCCCCCAAGCAACGGGTACGGCCCCATGACGGTCCGCGACCTCGGCGGCGGTGCCCTCCCGATCGGGTACGACAACCCCAAGGACCCGACGGCGTCGTACCACCCTGACCAGGCGGCGGTGTGGCGCGACGGCACGTACTCCGACATCACGTTCGGCGAGAAGGGCACCGTCCGACACCGGGCGGTCAACGGGATCGGGACGACCGCGGGTGCCCTCGACCCGAAAGGCGGTGTCCCGTACGCGTTCCGCTGCGCCGCGGTCGGGTGCACCCGACTGCCCGCCGCCGGGGCGGGCGGGTATTACGACGTGAAAGCGATCAACGACGCGGACGTGGTCGTCGGTGATTGGAGGGCGACAAGCCAGGTGACCCACGTGGTCGTGTGGACCGGTGACCGGGCCGTCGTCCTGCCCGGCGAGGGGGCCGGCGCCGCGGACAACGTCCGGGCGCTCAACGAGAACGGCGACGTCGTCGGTTGGCGGACCGAGAACGGGGTGCGCAGGGCGACGCTGTGGCGCGGCGGGCGCCTGGTCGACCTCGGCGCGTCGGGCGCGAGCGAGGCGGTGGCCGTGAACGACCGGGGAGACGTCGTCGGCTGGCACACCGTGGAAGGCGCACCGCATCCGTTCCACTGGCGTGCCGGCACGCTCAGCGGTCTGCCGACACCCGAGAACGTCCCCGCGAAGCCCAAAGCGCTGAACAACGCGGGGATCGCGGTCGGTTCCACGCTGGTCGCACGATCCGGCCGCTCGTTCCGGTGGACGATTCCCTAGTGCCGCGCGGTTCTCCCCCAGCCGACGACCGCCAGCGCCGCGCACACGAGCACGACGTTCTTGAGCACGAACTCGCCGGTCGTGGTCAGCAGCAGCACGTTGCCGTCCGACATGGCCAGGGCGGGTGCCTCGACGAACACCAGGAAGGTGCCCACGAGGTGCGCCGCTGCGGCGGCCGGTGCCAGGCGGCGGGGTCTGCCGACGACGAGCGCGATGCCGAGCACGATCTCGACCCAGCCCAGGGCGGGCAGCAGCCAGTCGCCGTGCACCCAGGGCAGGGTCGCTTGGACGAGGTCCGCGACCGGCGACCGGCCGACCACTTTGAGCACGCCGAACCACAGGTAGACCAGCCCGAGCGACAGGCGCAGACACGGTAAGGCCAGCCGCGCCAACAGGGTCTCGGCGCGATCGAGCACGCCGACGTGACCGGGAGTGTTGGTCATCGTGATCTCCTGGACTACTCGGGCGGCCGACCGGTAAACGCGGGTCAGCCTAGCCAGTGGAAGATCTTTGGTCTAGACCACTACTGGATCGTGGTGATCAGACGGAACGCGTGCACCGGTCGGCCGTCGCCGGGTACGGCACAAGCCGCAAAACCGGGGTGCGCGCCGCGTCGGGTCGCCGGGTCGGCCCGCGACCGGTCGTGTGGATCATCGTGTGCGGTGCGCGCTCGCGGTGCTTCGATCTCACGCGGAGTCACTGCCGGAGAGAGGGCGAGGAGAGCGGATGAACACGTACAGACGGATGGGTGCGGTGGTGGTCGCGGCGCTGGCCGCGACCGTCTTCGGCACCGGATCGGCACAGGCGGCCACGACCATCACGGTGCTCGCCGGGTTGCCCGGCTCGACGACCACGTCGGCGTCCGCGATCAACGCGGCCGGGGTCGTGGTGGGGACCTCGGGGCACACCGGCGGGTCGCGAGCGGTCAAGTGGAGCACCACCGGGGTCGTCACCGATCTCGGCGGGCCGGCCGACGCGTTGTACATCGGCGCCTCGGCGGTCAACCGGTACGGCGTCGCGGCCGGGTCCGCGACGGGGACCGACGGGAAGCCCCGGCCGGTCCGGTTCGGCACCGACGGCACGCACACGGTGCTCGGGACGTTGCCCGGCTACGACAAGGGCGCATTCGCGACGGGCGTCGACGACAACGGGGTGGTGGTCGGACAGGCCTCGGGTCGGTCGTACTACAACCGGCTGGCCGTGCGCTGGGACGCGAACGGAGTGCCCACCGCGTTGCCGCTGCCGCCGGGCTACACCGCGAGTTCGATCGGCGCGATCTCGCCGAACGGCATCGTAACCGGGATGGTGTACGCGTACAACACGCCGCTGCGCGCGGTGCGCTGGAACCGGGACGGCACGACCACCGTCCTGCCCACGCTGCCCGGCGGCGGTGGCACCACCGCCGCGTCGGTGAACCGCTATGGCGACGTGGTCGGCACGGCGATCGCCGCGGACGGAAACCAGCACGCGGTCCGGTGGAACCGCGACGGGACGTCGACCGACCTGCACGATGGATCGCCGCACCGCGGCTACGCCGTGGCGATCAACGACAGCGGCGTCACGGTCGGCGGACTGCTGACCGCCGACGGCGCGACCAGGCCGATCCGGTGGAGTGCGAACGGCACCGCGCTCGACCTCGGCGTCCCGGCCGGTGTCACGTCCGCGATCCCGTCGGGCATCAACGGCGCGGGCGTGATCGTGGGCTCGACCGGGGACGACTCGTCCTACACCCACCAGGCCGTCAAATGGACGAACTCCTGACCCCACTGTGAGAACCTGGCCCGGTGACGACCGTCAGGGCCGGGCGGCCGGACGAGGCCGAGGCGTTGAGTGCCCTCATCCTGCGCTCCAAAGCCCATTGGGGTTACGACCGGGCGCACCTCGACGCTTGTCGTGAAGTGCTCAGGCTCCGGGCGGACGAGGTCACCGCGCGTCGGACACTGGTCGCCGAGCGCGGCGGAACGGTCGTCGGAGTGGCCACAGTGGACGGTGAGCCGCCGCACGGCACCATCGGTCTGCTGTTCGTCGAGCCGGACGCGATCGGCTCCGGGGTGGGGCGTCTGCTGTACCGGCACGTGCTGGACGAGGCCGCGCGGGTCGGATTCGACGAGGTGACGATCGAGTCCGACCCGCACGCCGTCGGGTTCTACGCGGCCATGGGCGCGTGGCAGGACGGCCGCCGGCTCGTGGCGTACCCCGAACCGGCGTGGTCAACCGCCTGGAACGCGGGCGCACCGATGGTGCGCGTGGGCAACGTCGCCGAGTTCAACGGGCAGTTCGGCGCACGGTCCCGGGGACCCGACCACTACTCGTGCCTGGTCGCGTTCTGCGGTCGGCGGCCCGCGGCGATCGTCCTTCCCCAGCCGGTCGACGAGTGGTGGGTCCGGCACGTCGAAACGGTGCTGGGGTGGGAAAACCTGAGGGTGTCGACCGCCCTGTCCGAGGCTCCGGCGGGACGGCCGGTGCCCTGGGGCCTGACGGCCGCGTTCGCGTCGACCCAGGTCTTGGCGACGGTCAGGCGCTACGAGTCCAAGCGCAACGCCCACGAGCTGTTCCGCGCGTTGGCCCGACCCGGGATCGTGGTCCCCGCCCAGCGGCCGATGGGGTCGCGTCGTGCGCTGGCCCGGGAGCTGGCCGCCGGCGGCCGGGTCGTGCTCAAGCGCGAGTACGGGGTCGGCGGGTCCGGCACCCTGGTCGTGTCGGCCGGCACCGGGGGTCTGCGGCGCTGGGCGGGCAGTCTCGTGGAGGAATACGTCGACGCCGTCGACAACCCCACGTTCGACGCGGTCGTCGACGCCGACGGGCGGGTCCACCCGGTGGGCGTAGGGGTGATGGAGGTCGTGGGGACGGGCTACCGCGGCGTCACGGTCGGTCCCGGTCTGCTGCCCGACCACCTGGTCGCCGCGGCCACCGCGTTCGGCCTCGACGTCGGGCGGGTGTTGGCCGCCGAGGGGTACCGGGGCTGGTACGACGTCGACTTCGTGACCGCCCGGGACGGCCGGTTGGCGCCGGTCGAGATCAACATCCGCCTCACCGGACCCGCCGCGGCGTTCAACCTCCGGGACGTCCTCGACCGACGGCCCCTCGTACGGACCGTGGACTGGATGCCGTTGGGGGCGCGGCTCCCCCCGGCCGCGCTGCGGGACCACGTCGCGAGGTTCCCGGGCAACGTGGTCGTCACCATCCCCACGGCCGCGTTCGACCCGGCGCCCTACCTCGGGGTGGCGATCTCCGGGCGCACCCGGCGCGAACTCGACGACACCGAGGCGGCCGTCCGCGCGGCCAACGCGGACCTCGGCGCGATGTTCGCGGACCTCACTCCCGCGTCACGAAGAGGACCACGATGGCGGCGGCGATCATCAGGGACACGTTGAACCCGTAGACCAGGACGGCCTGGGTCGCCCAGTCGTTCTTCGCCGCCAGCCGGTAGAAGTTGTCCTGCGGCCACCACGCCGCCAGCAGCCAGACCACCGACAGGTGGGCGGCCGTGGTCAGCCCCGGCCGGTGTGGATCCGACAACCGTTCGCGGCCCAGGAACAGCACGGCGATGCCCAGGCCGAACGCCAGGCTCTCGGCCACGTACAGGCCGGTGAACAGCCCGGCCCACGGCTGGGGCACCAGGGACAGGTCGGTGGAGCCCGGCCAGAACCGGTCCGTCAGCACGAACGCGGCCACCCCGAAGACCAGGGTCAACGCCGGGAAGGCCACCGACACGGGTTCGTCCGACGGGCCCTTGGTGCCCCTGGACCGGGCGGGCACGACCGGGAGCGGCAGTCCGTCGCGGTCGACCGCCCCCTCCCGCGTGCGGGGCAGGGAGTCGACCGGGATGACGGATTGGGGCACGCGTGAGGGGCGCACACGTGCGCCGGACAGGAACGCCTTGATCTCGGACGGGTGCACACGGCCGGTGGTCACGACGTAGGCGACCAGCGTGTCCTTGCGGTGGCCGGTCCGGATCTTCGTGACGGCGCACTGGCTCACCTTCGGGTGGCGGCGCAGTTCCGATTCGACGTCCTCGTAGCCCATGCGCCCTTCCCCTGCGGTCAGTGCCGGTGCATGACGTGCTTGACCCTTGTGTACTCCTCGAGCGCGTACTGCGAGAGGTCTTTGCCGAAGCCGGACCGCTTGAACCCGCCGTGCGGCAGTTCGCCGGCGAGCACGAGGTGCGTGTTGATCCAGACCGTGCCGGCGTCGATGCGGGACGCCAGTCGCAGGGCCCGGCCGTGGTCGGTGGTCCACACACTCGCGGCCAGGCCGTGGTCGACGTCGCACGCCTTGCGCAGCGCGTCGGCCTCGTCGGTGAACGGCTGCACGGTCAGCAGCGGTGCGAAGTTCTCCTGCCGCACCACCGGATCGTCCTGGCGCACACCCGTGACGACGGTCGGCGCGATGAAGTAGCCCCGCTCCCTCACCACCTCGCCGCCGACGGCCACGTGGGCGTGATCGGGAAGCCCGCCGATCAAAGCGCGGACCCGCGCGAACTGGTCCGCGTTGTTGAGCGGACCATAGTCGGCCGCCGGGTCGGAAGGCGGTCCCGTGCGGGTCTTGTGGGCACGGTCGACCAGGCGCGCGGCGAACTCCTCGTACACGCGGCTCTCGACCAGGATCCGGGACGCGGCCGTGCAGTCCTGACCGGCGTTGAAGAAGCCGGCGGCGGCGATGTCCGTCGCGGCGGCGTCGAGATCGGCGTCGGCGAAGACGAGCACGGGCGCGTTGCCGCCGAGTTCGAGGTGGGTCCGGGCGACGCGCTCGGCGGCCGTGCGCGCCACCTCGATCCCGGCCCTGGTGGAGCCCGTGATCGAGACCGACGCGGCGGCGGGGTGGGCGACGACGGCCCGACCGGTGTCCCGGTCGCCGCAGACGACGTTGACCACGCCCGGCGGCAGGAACTCGGCGGCCAGCGAGCCGAACAGGGCGGCCGTGACGGGCGTGGTCTCGGCGGGTTTGAGGACGAGCGTGTTGCCCGCGGCCACGGCGGGGGCGATCTTCCAGACGGCCATGAGCAGCGGGTAGTTCCAGGGCACGACCTGGCCCACGACGCCCACGGGTTCGCGGCGCACGTACGAGGTATGGCCGGGGAGGTACTCGGTGGCGGCGATGCCGGGCAGCAGGCGGGCGGCGCCGGCGAAGAAGCGCAGGACGTCGACCGCCGCCAGGACCTCTTCGGTCCTGGTGACGGCGAGGGGTTTGCCGGTGTTGCGGCATTCGGCTTCGAGGAACTCCTCGGCTCGGCGTTCCAGCTCGTCGGCGCAGCGCAGGAGTGCGGTCTGCCGCTCCTTGGGGGTGGTGTCGCGCCAGGTCTCGAAGGCTTCCACGGCTGAACGGTAGGCGGCGTCCACTTCGTCCACTGTGGACAGTGGAGCGGTGCCGAACGCCTCGCCGGTGCAGGGGTCCACGAGTGTCGTGGTCGCTTCACCGACGGCCGTTGTGCCGTCGACGACGTTGTACACGGGTCCTCCTCCGGTCTGACGTCTCGAAGCATGTCACGGCAGCCATACCCGGTCGTGACGTCGTCACACGATCAGGCGATGATTACTAGGTGCTGGCAACGGACGACACAGGCGCGGTGCTGGACGCGGAATTCGAGATCGAGCAGGACGGGGACTCGTCCGTATGCGAGGACTTCGTGACGGTCGCGCTGACCGAGGCGTGGCGGTCCCGCCCCGGCCGCACCCGGCCCAAGCCCCCGACGTTGCTCGACGCCGAACGCGGCATCGCCATGGCACCCGACGTGGTGCACCTGGTCGACGAGATTCCCCGGATCGTCGTCGATGCCAAGTACAAGCTCGCGACCGGGACCGGTCGCTACCCCAATGCGGACCACTACCAGGCACTCGCCTATGCCACCGCGCTCGAGGTCGCCCACACCTGGCTCGTCTACGCAGGCACGGCCGAGTTGGCGCGGACGCACCACGTGCTGAACTCACCGGTCACGATCACGACGTACGCGCTGGACCTGGACGTCGAACCTCCCGAACTCCTCGCCCAGGTGCAGCGGCTGGCCGACTCCGCCTGGGACGCTCAGCCCTGACCCAGCGAACGGCGGATCTCGTCGAGCTTCGCGCGCGCCGCCTTGTCCCGCTCCTCCCGCTGCTCGTCCAACGACCGGGCCTCCGGGTTGCCGATGCCGGCCAGTTCGACGGAGCCCTGGGCCGTCGCCGAGCGTTGCTCGATGCGGTCGCGGACGTAGTCGAAGTTCGGCACGCCGTCGGTCGTGTAGTCGGGCGTGAAGGCGGGTTGCTCGACGATCTCCGCGTCGATCACGTTCGGGTCGTGGTTTTCGGGCGTGGTCATTGCCTGGGTGCTCCCTGCGCTCGGGTTCTTCTCCCCAGCATAGGGACTTCTCAAGGGGCCTTCAGGATCTGCACGCCCTGGCTCTGGGCGATGAGGCTCCACTTCTCCGCGTAGCTCGTCCCGTCCGACTTGCCACCGATGGACATCCCGCTGACGACCACCGCGTGGCCGTCGTCGGTGTGCCAGTAGAACGGTGCGCCGGAGTCGCCCGACCGCAGGCTCACGCCCTTGTCGTAGGCGATCAGCGAACGGGTCGTACCCTCGGGCGAGGTGAGGGTGCCCTCGAGCGAGACGACGCGTTGGCCGCACTGCTCGAACGAGTTCTTGCCGCTGTGGCAGTACTTCGACGAACCCGGCACCGGGTCGGTCGCGGCGCGCACCGGCTTCTGCGTCCCCTCGGCACCGCCGACGTAGATGTGGTGCCCGAACACGCCCGGGTCGAAGTTGGCGATCAGGGCGACGTCCCGGTCGGGATAGAACCAGTTGTAGAAGTAGCCCAGGTGTTCGCCGCTGCCCGTGTTCCACACCGGCTCGCCGATCGGCCTCCCGGGGAACTGGCCGCAGTGCCCGGCGGTGACCAGGTAGCGGTCGCCGTCCGGCGACACGACGGTGAACGCGCTGGTGCAGTTGCCCGCCGCGGTCGAGATGGCGGCACCGCCCCGGTGCGGCGCCGGGTCGTACTGCCGGGACTTGCGCAGCCGCTCGGTCGACCGGCGGACCTCGGCCTTGACCGGCAGGCCGGCCGTCAACGCGGTCAACGCCTCGACGGGTGCGTTCGACTGGATCACCAACGTGTCGCGCAGGAGGTCGTACGCCGAGCCGACCTCGTAGCCGAGCGCCTTGTCCCGGGTCACCAACTCCGTGATCCGGCGGTCGACCGTGTCGAGCGCCGCCCGGGTCGTCGCGGTGCGCCTGACGACGGGCCTCGTGCCGTCGGCGGCGACGAACGTCGACACCCCCGGCGGCAGGACGACCGTGAACCGGCCGATCCGCTCATCGAAGAAGACGCCCAAGGCCCCGCTGTCGGGGACCGACGCCTGAAGGAGGGCGTTGGTCTCGGACAACGCCACCATGTCCACCACGCCCGGCTGTTCGGCCTGCGCCGTCGGACTCACCGACAACGCGATCAACACCGCGAGCGCCACCTTGCGACCACCGAACACGGGCCCTCCCCCGATCCGCGAACGCCGGAATCCGCACCCGACCGTACGGGGTGTGACCGCCGCCGTGACAGGCTGCAACCGACCGAACCGGTTGGGCCGACTGCCCGGAGCGGCGATCCGTTGGGGCACAGGGCTTTCCCGTTCAGCCGACCACCGAACGGTGGGCCGGGCTTGACCACCGCACCGGCCGGGCCGCGAGGATCGTGGCCCATGGCGACCGGCTACGTGTACCACGAGCTGTACGGCTGGCACGACACGGGAACGCACGCGTCGTTGCTGCCCGCGGACTCCCGGCGCGGGCTCGAACCGTACCGGCACTACGAGAACCCCGACGCCAAGCGCCGGGTGCACGAACTGGTCGTGGTCTCCGGGTTGGTCGACAAGCTCACCCGGCTCCAGCCCCGGCCCGCCACCGACGAGGAACTGCTCCTCGTCCACACTCCCGAACACCTCCGCAGACTCGCCCAGGCCAACGACACCGGCGGCGACGGCGGCGACGGGGGCACGCCGTTCGGGCGCGGCTCGTTCGACATCGCGCGCCTCGCGGTCGGCGGCGTGATCCGCTCGGTCGAGGCCGTGCTCGACCGCCGGGTGCGCAACGCCTACGCGCTGGTACGCCCGCCCGGCCACCACGCCGTGGCCGCCTCGGGCATGGGGTTCTGCCTGCTGGCCAACATCGCGGTCGCCGTCCAGGTCGCACGGCGCCGGCGCCGCGTCGGCCGGGTCGCGGTCGTGGACATCGACGTGCACCACGGCAACGGCACCCAGGCCGCCTTCTGGGAGGACCCCGACGTCCTCACGATCTCCCTGCACCAGGACCGCGTGTTCCCGCCCAACTCCGGCTTCGTCACCGAACGCGGCGCCGGCAAGGGGTTCGGCTACAACCTCAACCTCCCCCTGCCGCCCGGCACCGGGGTCGGCGGGTACCTGGAGGCCGTGCGCCGCGTCGTCGTGCCCGCGTTGCGGCGGCACAAGCCCGACCTGGTCATGGTCGCCGCCGGGTTCGACGCGAACGCCCAGGACCCGTTGGCACGCATGATGCTCACGCCGCGCGGCTACCGCGAGATCGCCCGGCAGGTGGTCAAGGCGGCCGACGAGCTGTGCGACGGACGCGTGGTGTGCGCGCACGAAGGCGGGTACGCGGCGGCCTACGTCCCGTTCTGCGCGTTGGCGCTGATCGAGGTGCTGGCCGCCGTCGAGAAGCCCTACCCGGACCCGTTCGGGTTCGACAACATGGGCCAGCAGGAACTCCAGCCCCACCAGCTCACCGCGATCAAGGCCACCGAGGCGCTGCTGGGCGACATCCACTGACGGTCACGACGCGTCGAGGTGGTCGCGCAGCCGACGCCGCCCGTCCACGCCCGGCCCACCACCACCGCCACCCGGTCCCATTCGCCCGCGCGTAGTGCAGCGCGGCGAGGTGGTCCCGCGTTGCGGCGTGGCCGGGAAACCCGCAGCCGGGGAAATGTCCGACATCGTCCTGCCTCTTCCTGTCGAGTCCGACCGACACCCGCCGACCGGGCTCCATGTGAGGAAGGAAATCCGTTGCGAACCCTGGTAAAACCCCCTGGAATACACCCCCCGACATCTATCCACAGAGGACGTTCCGGTTCCACCCTTTCGAGACCGCAACGACTTTCCACCGGCCGTCCGGACGGGACGGTGATCGGCCACCGGCGTAGGTTCGGGTGACCGTCGACCTCCCGGCGCACGGTGTCATCGCACACACGCGCCCCCCCAGTGCACGACCCCAGGGCAACCACCCCAGGGCAACCACCCCAGGGCAACGACCGCCTGCCGGCGGACCGACCCGCTCCCCGGGAGCGTGATCGGTACGGCGTGGGCGGTCACCCCAGGGCGCGCGGACTCCGGCGACCGGTCGCGATGCCGTTGCCGACGTGGTGCGCGGCCTCCCTGGGGGTCCAGCCGTCGACGCCCTCGTGGTCGGCGCACGCCGCCAGCAGCAGGGCCGTCGCGGTCGATTCGTCCAGCCACCCGGCGCCGACCAGCTCGCCCAACCGGCACGCGGCCGTGAACAGGACATGCGCCCGGGTTCCCGGCCGGGCGGTGCGGACGCGGTCCACCTCGCCCTCCACCACCGCCGCCCGGTAGGCCGCGATCCGCCGCGGCGACGGGCGTTGGACCGGCACGACGATCCGGGTCGGCGCGGGCGTCGGCGACAGGGCCGACACCAGCCACTCCGGCGCCGGTGCCACGGGCAGGTCGAGAACCGTTTCGTACGCCCGGAAACCGGTCGCGGTGCGCAACACCGAACCGGCCGCGGTGACGAACCCGCCGGCCGCCCTGGTGTCGACGCCGGGTCCCAGACGTCCTGCCGTGTTGCGCAACTCCACGCCCGGCGGCGCCAGGAAGTACCGGTGCTCGCCGCCGGAGGGCGTGCGGACCGTGTAGGTAGGTTCGATCTCGCCGAGCCGCGTGAACGTCGTGCGCCCGTCGGGCGGGTCGAGGTCGACGACCAGCAGGCCCGCGCCACGACAGGAGATCCCGACGTTGAACGGGCTGTACGCCCACCACTCGCGCACGCGCGCGGGGTCGAGGGTCGCCGTCCGGTCCCAGTCCCGCACGGCCGGCACCTTGCGGTAGGGCCGCAGCGGCAGCACCGGCCAGCCGCGTCGGACGGCGGCGAGTGCCGCGGTCCACCTGCTCGTGGTCATGATGATCCCCCTCCGTCGCGGCGTCGGGGGAAGCGCGCCGTCCTGTCCGAGTGTGCCCAGCCGGACCGCCACGCGCGTACCGCCGTCCGGGTCGGTGGACGGCGCCTCTGCGTAGTGCCCCGAACCGGACGAACCCCAACCCCGTACACGTGAAGTGCCCGGCCGGGACGTCCCGGCCGGGCACTTCACGACATCCGCGGCCCTACGCGCTCAGCCGACGACCTTGCGCGTCACCCACGACGACACGGTCGCGTGGTACTCGCCCACGCTCGACGCGAGGTTGAGCGAGTGCCCGGCGCCGGGCACGATCAAGGTCTCCAGGTCCGCGTTGTAGTACGGGGCTTCGGACGCCCGCAGCCCCGCCGACGACGAGCAGTCCGTGGCGAGCAGGCCGCACAGGCACGAGTCCTGGCCGCCGACCACGACCAGCACCGGCGCGGTGATCTGGAGGCTGTAGGGCAGGAGCATGCCGAAGCCGAGCGCGTCGGCGGCCTCGGTCGGCGAGAACACGTCCTTGGTCGACTCCTCGATCGTCTGCACGGTCGGGATGCGCACGGCCGGGGCGGTGAAGCTCGCGTACCGCGTGCCGGGCGCCGTGGTCAGGTAGCCGACCGGGTACAGCAGGCCGAACTTCGGGTCGAGGTTGGCGGGGACGAAGTTGGCGAACGCCAGGGCGAAGCCGACCGTGTTGATCCGGTGGGTGATCCCGGTGACCAGCACACCGTCCACCGAGTCGGGGTAGGTGGCGGCGACCAGCACGCCGATCGCCGCGCCGAGCGAGTGCCCGCCGACGACCACGCGGGAGAAGCTCGGACCGTACGCGCCGGCGCGCAGGCCGTCGATCACCTGGTGCACGGCGTCGGCCTGGACGAACGAGGTCAGCAGCACCGACAGCGGCCGACTGCTGCCCCCGGTGCCGAGCCGGTCGAGGGTGAACGTGGCGAAGCCGGCCGCGTTCTGCGCGGTCCGGAACGAGTGGGTGCCGTCCGGAAAGTCCCAGTACGTGCTGTTGTAGGTCGCGCCGGGGATCAGCACCTGCACCGTGCCCGAGCCGCCCTCGGGGGTGCAGAGCGTGCCGTGGACGACGTGGGTCGTGGCGAGCACGTTCACGCGGGCGTCGACGTCACGGCAGGTGGCTGCCTGCGCGGCCGTGGCGGACGTCAACGTGGACGCGACGAGCAGCGCCGCGATGCCGGCGGCGAGTGGGAAACGCAAGGGGGAACAGCTCCCTTTCGGTGATCACGGACGGCCCGGCGACCGGACCATCCTCAGTGGACTGTCATCGGCAGCGGACCGGGGTAGATCAGACCGGTGACCCGGGGACGGGGCGGCCGGCCCGGCACGGGCACGAGCCGCCGACGGGACAGGACGGTCGCGGCGACGACCATGAGTTCGGCCATCGCGAAGAAGTGTCCGGGGCAGTGGTGTAAACCGGCCGCGAACGGCACGTAGGCGCCCCGGGGCAGGGCGCCCACCCGCTCGGGCAGCCAGCGATCGGGGTCGAACACGTCCGGGTCGCGGTGGTAGCGCGGGTCGTGGTGCACGGCGTGGGTGCTGAACCCGATCTCGGTGCCGGGCGGGAACTCCACCCCGCCCAGGCTCACGGTCGTGTTGGTCCGCCGGAGCATGAACCACAGCGGGTACCGGCGCAGCACCTCCGAGACGACCCGCCGGGTGTACGGCAGCGCGTTGAGGTCCTCGAACGCCACCGGCCGCGTGCCCACGACCTCCTCGACCTCGGCCGTGACCCGGTCGAGCACGTCCGGGTGGGCGGCCAACTCGTGGAACAGCCAGGCGAGGGTGTTCCCAGTGGTCTCACTGCCACCGACGAGCAGCGTGACGACCTCGTCGCGCACCTGTTCGCGCGACATGGGTTCGCCGTTCTCGTCGCGTGCGCGCACCAGGGCGCTCAACAGGTCGTCGCGGTCCTCCCGGGCCGACGCGGCGACGCGGTCGACCACCGCGTGCACGCGGGCGATCGCCCGGTCGAACCTGCGGTTGGCCGGGATCGGCAGCCGTTCGAGCAGCGGCGTGGACGTGATCGCGCGGACCACGCCCAACCGCAGCATGACCGGCATCTCGTCCCGGATCACGTCGCGGACCTCGCGCGCGAAATCCAGCGAGAACAGCGAGCGGCCCGCGATCACCAACGCGAGGTCCTGCATGGCCCGTTCGACGTCGACGACCTGCCCGGACCGCCAGGAATCGGCCAGTTCGGCGGCCGATTCGGCCATCATCGCGGTGTAGCGACCGATCGGGCGCCGATGGAACGCGGGTTGGATCATCCGACGTTGCCGCCGGTAGAAATCGCCGTTCGTGCTGACCAGGCCGTTTCCGAAGACGTCCCGGAGTTTGTCGCCGAGTGCGCCCTTGTCGAACTTGTCGGTCTCGGTCGCCAGCACCTGGTCGATCAATTCGGCACTGGTCACGAAGTACACCGGCAGTGTGCCCAGGTGGACCCGGACGATGTCGCCATGAGCGGCCAGACCTGCGGTGAAGGCGAGCTTCCCGCGCAACATGGCGATGCCGTGGCCGATGACCGGCAGTCGCCCGGGAGCAGTGGGAACCTCGCGTTCGGCCGGATGTCGGAGGGATTTCGAGCCTGCGTTCACGACGCCGCTCCTCGCCTCGGACGGACATTCGAGACGAGCACTCTAGTGGGCTGTTCGACCCGAAGGGGATCGCGCATTCGGGTTAAGTTCCCCCATACGCTGGTGCTAGTGTTCACCAAGCGGTTGGATGTTCGCGTTCGCCGTTTCACCATCAGCGGAAGACGCCGAATCACGTGGCCCAACGCGATCACCCCACGTCGTCGGCGAATTCCGGCTCGACCCGCGGACGGAGCGCGCATGAGCTACTACCCGGATTGGCTGCCCGACGGGACCGACCCCAACGTGCCCAGCGTCGCCCGCACCTACGACTACATGCTCGGCGGCGCGCACAACCTGGCGGCCGACCGGGCGATGGCCGAGCAGATCATCAAGGTGATGCCGACCATCAAGCAGCTCGTGCGGCTCAACCGGGCGTTCCTGCGCCGGGCGGTGACCCACCTCGTCGACAGCGGGGTGCGTCAGTTCCTCGACATCGGCTCGGGCATCCCGACCGTGGGCAACGTGCACGAGATCGTGCAGCGGCTCGACCCGGAGTGCCGGGTCGTCTACGTGGACAAGGACCCGGTCGCCATCGCGCAGAGCAAGCTGATCCTGCACGGCAACGAGCGGACCGCCGCCGTGCAGGCCGACCTGCGCGAACCGGACGACCTGCTCGCCCGGCCCGAGGTCACCGGCCTGCTCGACTTCGACCGACCCATCGGGCTGCTGCTGCTGCTGGTGGTCCACTTCGTCCCACGCGACCACGACGTGCTCGCCATGATGGCCCGCTACCGGGAGCGGCTCGTGCCCGACAGCTACCTGGTGATCTCCCACGCCACCGACGACGAACGGCCCGAGACGATGCGAAGAACCGCCGAGGCGGTGCGCGACGCGCGTTCGCGCGACAACCTCGTCTACCGCACGCACGACGAGGTGACCGAACTGTTCGCCGGGTTCGACATCGTCGAGCCCGGCGTCACCGGCTTCGGGCTGTGGCGACCGGACGGCGTCGGCTCGATCGCCGACAACCCCGACGACAACATGCAGATCCGGGTCGGCGTGGCGCGAAAACCACCGGGACCGACGACATGACCGCATCGCTGCCCGGCGATTCCGAGGCACTGCGCGAGCGGGCCAAGCTCGCGAAGAAGTCGGCCTACCTGCTCAGCACCCGCACGTTCGTACCGCTGAGCCAGACCGAGCTGGAACGCCGCCTGCTCGGTCTGGTCGAACGGCTGTGCTCGGGCATGTACAGCGAAGGGGCCGCCCGGCACATCGGCATCGAGGTCGGCACGGCGCTGGTCGACCTCAACTGCACCACGCCCGAGGCGTTGCAGTGCAGCATCGAGGTGATCGGCAAGGGCATGCTGGGCATGGGGTCGCTGCGCCGCTCCGACGGCCACCAGGACCGGGTCGTCGAGGTGGTCGCCGCGCTCACCGCGGGCTACGTCGAGCAGATCCGGCGCACCACCATGGAACAGCAGGAGCAGCTCGGCCGCTCGCTGTACCGGGCGATGCGCCAGGCACAGCTCGAACTCCAGCTCAGCGAGTCCCGGTTCGACGCGGTCGAGGGCTACTCGTCGACCGGCATCGCGACCACCGACCTGGCCGGGAAGTTGTTGCGCACCAACGGTGCGCTGGCCCGCATCGTCGACCGCGGCGCCGCCGAACTCGCCCGCCTCACACTGTTCGACCTCGTGCACCCGGCCGAACGCGTGGGCGTGCGCGACGACTACGCCCAACTCGAACGCGGCGGCACCACGTCGATCACGCAGCCGCGCCGGTTGTTGCGCGCCGACGACGAGGTCGCGTGGGTCACGCTCACCCTGTCGCCGTTGCGCCGGCCCGACGGCAGCACGCACGTGATCGTGATGGCCGAGGACGACACCGACGTGAACCTGTTGCAGGGCCAGCTCAACCACCAGGCCCTGCACGACGTGCTCACCCGGCTGCCGAACCGGCAGTACTTCACCAGCCGGCTCGAACGCGCGTTGCGCACGTGCGACCCGACGACCGGGATCAGCGTGTACCACCTGGACCTCGACGGGTTCTCGCGGGTGACCGGCGGGCTCGGTCGGCACTTCGGCGACCTGCTCCTGCGCACGGTCGCGAACCGGTTGCAGGAGGTCGTGGCCGACGAGAAGGCGATGGTCGCCCGGTTCGGCTACGACGAGTTCGCGGTGCTGGTGGAGAACTCGCCGTCCACACCGGACGTGGTGACCATGGTCCGGTTGATCAACGACCGGCTGGCCGAGCCGATGGACGCGTTCGGCGAGAGCGTCGCCACGTCCGCGACGATCGGCGTCGTGCACCGGCCGCCCGCCGACGCCTCGCCGCTGGACCTGCTCGACTCCGCGGACCTGACCCTGCGGCGGGCCAAGCACAACGGCCGCCGCCAGTGGGAACTGGCCGATCCGGCGCAGGACGCCCGCGAGCGGCGCGAGTTCGGGTTGGCCGCGACGATGACGGCGGCCTGGCACGACGACGAACTCAGCGCCCGCTACCGCCCGGTGGTCTCGCTCGCCGACGAGTCGACCGCGGCCATGGAGGCCCGGTTGCGCTGGGACCACCCCAAGATCGGCGCGGTGCCGCACGAGCAGTGCCTGGCGCTGGCCGAGGACATCGGCCTGGCCGTGCCGCTGGGCACCTGGTTGCTGGGCCAGGCGTGCGCGCAGGCCGTGGCGTGGCGGACCGAACTCGACCGCGACCTGCCGGTGCGCGTGTGCCTGACCGCGAGCGAGGCGACCGACCAGGAACTGCTCGGTTCGGTGCTCGGGACCGTCACGCGCAGCGGCCTGCCGCCGTCCTCGCTGTGGTTGGCCATGCCCGCGTCGGCGGTGTTCGGCGACCGCGAGGAGGCCGCCGACAACGTGCGACTGCTGGCGGAGAACGGGATCGGCGTGGAGATCGACGGGTTCACCGCCGCACCGGCCGACCTGCCCGTGGTGCTGGGCCTGCCGGTCCGGGGCGTACGGCTGGCACCGATCACGCCGCCGACCACCGTGGTGGCGGCGACGCTCACGAGTGCGCTGAAGGTGCTGCGCGACGGCGGCATCGAGGTGTCCGTGACCGGTGTCGCCACTCCCGGCCAACGCCGGTGGTGGGCGGACCTGGGCGCCGACACCGCGTCCGGTCCCCTGTTCGCGCCGTGATCCTCACGGCCCGTAGTGCACGTACCCCGCCCAGTCCGCCGGGTGCGCCGCACGACGTGCGGTGAGCACGCGGTGCAGGGCTCTGGCCGTGCGCTCGGAGTCGAAGGCCAGTTCGCGGTAGAGGTCGGCCGTGACGTCCGGCGCCGGCCACCGCTGGGCGACGACGTGCAGGCGTCCGCCGCCGTGGAAGGTGGCGGGCAGGTCGTTGCCCTCGTGCACGGGTGCGGCGGCGTGGGCCGAGAAGTAGGCGAAGTCGATCGTCGGGACCGACAGCGCGGCCAGGTCGAACGTGACCGACGGCGCGGCCAGGTGCAGCCAGGTCGCCGTGCCGATCCCGGCCGGCGACGCGGTCGGCGCGTACACCTCGCGGGTGGGCACCGGGTGGTCGTCGGTGTCCACCAACGCGATCGGCGCGCAGCGCGGGCGTTCGGGGACGAGCAGCGCGGCCGGGTCCCTGGTGTACGAGGAAACCACCAGGTCCATGACCGAGTTCTCCCCGTCGCCGGCGGCGTGCACGGGCAGGAACCGGTACGGACCGGCCAGGCACCACCACAGCCGGGGCGGCTCCTGGCCGCCGACGAACCGGAACACGTCGAACACCGGCGCCGCGATCGCGTTCCACAGCCACCGGAGGAGGTCGGGCAGCCGTTCGCGGCGGTCCTCGGCTTCGACCAGCGCGTGCGCGGCGGCACGGGCGTCGGCGGCGGTGAGGCCGGGCAGCGGCACCACGACCACGCCGCCGTCGATCACCACGAGCGCGTCGCAGCGCAGGTCGTCGATGTTGACCAGCACCACGGGTCCGCCGTGCGCGGCCGGCGCGAGGTCGGTGAAGGAGAACTCCGGACCGTCGGGGGTCGAGGCGCGCTGGAGCAGTTCGACGGCGAACCGGGCCAGGTCCGGGTCGAGGTCCAGGAGCCGGGCCGCCGCGTGCGCCGCCACGTCGGCGGCCGGGTCGAGGACGAGCACGGCCCGCCAGGCCGCCAGGGCGAGATGGGGTTGCCAGGCGGCTTCGGCCAGCGCGAGCGCGGCCGGCAGCCGTTCGCCCCACCGCACGGGTCGGTCCTCGGCCGGCGCGTCCTCGCCGCGGGCCACGAGTTCGGCCCGCAGCAGGTGCAGGCACCGCCACCGGACCGGCGAGGACTCGGGCAGCGAGCCGACCAGCGGTCGCAGCAGGCCGATCGCCTGGTCGACGTCGGCGTCCGAGTCGGTGAGGTCGGCCCGGTCCAGCACGGCTTCGGCGAGGTCGGCCTGGTACACGGCGGCCTGCGGCGTGCCCGGTGGCGTGATGACGACGGCCCGGGCCGTCAGCCGGATCGCCTCCTCGATCCCGGACAGGTCGTCCGACCGCGCGCGCACGATCCGGCCGTACGTGCCGACCACGACCGCCGCGTCCGACGACGAGGCCGCGTACTCGATGCTCTCCAGCGCCTGGTCGAGGTGGGCCTGGTCGTCGGACAGCTCATAGGCCGCGAGCAACGCGTCCGCGACCGCCGTGCACAACACCGGTACCCGGGAGTCCTCGACGTCGACCGACACCGTCGTGCGCAGGGCGCGACGGGCCAGGTCGACCGCCGTCCCGATGTCGGCGGCATCTTCGTAGTACGAGCCCCGCAGGACCAACGCGCGGGACAGTTCCTCGGCGGTGGACACGTCCGCGAGGCCGGCGACGTCCACCGTGATGCCGAGCGTCACCGCCTCGTCGAGGTCGGCCGGTCCGCCGAGGTACTCGTATCTCAGCCGTAACAGGCGGACCAGCGGACCGGCGACCAGGTGCCACCGGTCGGTCGACGAGTGGAACTCGGCACGGGCGAGGGCGAGCGCGGTGTCCAGGTCGCCCACCGCCCCGGAGGCGTCGAACGTCGCGACCGCCGTCCGGAGCGCGGCTAGGTGTTCTGTCCTGTGAGGTTGGGGACGCGGCTGGCAGGTGGTTGGCCTTTGAGTGCGGTGTGGCCGCGGTGGTGATTATAGGTGTGCAGCCACCGCGGCAGCGTCTCGCGGCGTTCGGTCTCAGACCGGTATGCCTGGGCGTAGGCCCATTCGTCGAGCAGGGTGCGGTTGAAGCGTTCGACCTTGCCGTTGGTCTGTGGCCGGTAGGCGCGGGTGCGTTTATGGGTGATGCCCGCGTTGGCGAGGGTGTCGCGCCAGAGCCGTGAGCGGTAGCAGGAGCCGTTGTCGGTCAGCACCCGGCGGACGGTGACGCCGGCTTCCCGGAAGAACGCCTGTGCCCGGGTCCAGAACGCGGCGGCGGTGTCCTTGGTCTCGTCGGGCAGGATCTCGGTGTAGGCCAGCCGGGAGTGGTCGTCCACCGCGTTGTGCAGGTAGGCGTAGCCGAGGTTCGGGCGGCCGTGGACCTTGCGGGGCCTGGTCGGGTCGCGGTGGGCGGAGCTGTTGCGCCCGCCGGCCCGCCGTCCGTGCACCTTGTGGCCGCCGCCGTCGGGGATGTTGCCGAGCTTCTTGATGTCGACGTGGACCAGGTCGCCCGGTGCGGCGTGTTCGTAGCGGCGCACCGGCGTGGCGGTGGCCCGGTCCAGGTGGGCCAGGCGGGCCAGGCCGAAGCGGCGCAGCACCCGGTGCACGGTGGAGGGGTTCAGTCCGAGCAGGTGGGCGATGCGGGCCGGGCCCCACCGACGCGCCAGGCGGACCTTGACGATCCGGCGTTCGCGGCGGGTGGGCAGGCGACGCGGGCTGCGGTGCGGGCGGCTGGAACGGTCGACCAGGCCCGCCTCGCCCAGCTCGCGGTAGCGAGAGGCCCAGCGGGCGGCGGTGGTCGGCGAGACCTGGAACCGCTCGGCCGCCCGCCGCAGCGGCCACCCCTCGTCCACGACACACCGGGCCAGGCGCAGCCGTCCCAGCTCGGTCAAGGGTGCGTTAGCGTGGGTCACGAGGGCCTCCGTGGGCTCGGTGTCGACGTCGCAATCCACACCGAACCCGGAGGCCCTCCCTCATTCCAACATCATCCGACTACGTGTCGAACCGTCCACAACCTCTCAGGGCAGTACAGCTAGGGGATCGGCGGCGGACTTGCGGAACCACTTGACCATCCCGCCATCCTGGCAGCGGACCCGCCGCCGGGACACGCGATCGGGCGGCCGGTCCACGCCCCGCCCCTCGTCGGGAGGGCACCGCCGGCTCCCGTCACCGGCTCACGCGCGGACGATGCCGCACAACGCGTCGGCCACGGTGATCAACCGCTCCTCGCGCTCGCGGTCGTAGGACTCGTCCGACGACGGGACCACGACGCCCTTGTTGACGTACACGCCGCTCTCCCCGGGCCGGGGGCCGTCGAGCGCCGCGGCCATCAGCCGGCCGGCCGGGCCGGGCATGGTCGAGCGCGGCGAGACCATGGCGAGCACGACGCCCACGCCCTGGGCGACCGCACGCCCGACCGGCGGGACGTTGCGCAGGAGGCCGGTGTTCGGGACGTGGCCGGGGTTGTAGGTGTAGATGTCCACGTCCTCGGGCAGGCGGCGGCGGTGGGCGTGGACCAGGTACAGCACGCCCAACTTGCTGGTGGCGTAGGCACGGCGGCCGTCGCGCGCGCCGCCGGGGCGGGGCGTGGCCAGGTCGCGGGCGTCGGTCCAGACCGGCGGCGGCACCACACCCATGCTGTTGTGCGCCGGGTCGTGGACGTCGCTGCCCACCACCACGATGCGGCACGGCTGGGCGAAGTCGTCGCGCAGCAGGGTCAGCAGCAGGTGGTTGGCCAGGACGTTCACCGCGAACGTGGTCTCCAGGCCGTCGGCGGTCGCGGTGTCGGTAGAGGCTTCCTGCACGCCCGCGTTGGCCAGGAACCCGGTGATCGGGCCGAGGTCGCGCTCCCGGAGGTCGGCCACGGCCGCGCGGATCGAGTCGAACGACTTCAGGTCGCAGCGGATCGTGGAGACGTTGCGGTTGCCGGTGGCCTTGGCCAATTCGGCCGCCGGGTCGCCGCTCCGGGCGAACACGACGAGGTGGCGGTCGCGGCGGGTGCGCAGCAGGTGCTCGGCGGCCACGCGGCCCAGTCCGCGGGTGGCTCCGGTCATGAGGGTGACGTCCACGGGACAACTCCTGGTACTCGATACGAACTGGTACTGAGTACCGTAATGGACGCGGTGCCGTTTCCGCTATGCTCGTTTGCGTGACCGACCTCCGGCGACGCAACCGCGAACGAGCCCGGGAACGCATCGTGGCCGCCGCGTTCGCACTGTTCGCCGAACGCGGGTTCGCCGACGTCACGGTCGCCGACATCGCCGAACGCGCCGAGGTCGGCCGCACGACCTTCTTCCGCCACTTCGGCGACAAGCAGGAGGTCGCGTTCTCCAACGAACACGCCATGAGCGCGCTGTGGGGCGGCTGGCTCGACGAACTCCCGCCCCTGACGACCCTGGCCGAGGCCCTCGCCGAGATGCGCCGGATCGCCGTCGCCATGTGCCGCACCTACACCGCCGACGCCGCGCACTACCTGGCCCACCAACGCCTGCTGCGCGACAACCCCGAACTGCTCGACCGCTCCAACCGCAAGTTCGACCGCATGGCGCAGGCCGCCCGGCACAGCCTCGAACGCCGGGGCGCCGAACCCGAGGTCGCCGCACTCGCCGCGCACACCGCGTTCGCCTGCTACCGCGCCGGGCTCGACCTGGCAGGCGGCGACCCGGCCGCGCTGCCCGCCGCCGTCGACGCCGCGTTCGCCCGGCTCGCGGAGCGCTGATGGACGACGCGCTGCCCACCGAGATCGCCCTCATGTGGGGCCTCACGCCCGAATCCCGGCGCGGACGCCGGCCGTCGCTGTCCGTCGTCGACATCACGCGGGCCGCGATCGGGATCGCCGACGAGGAAGGTCTGGCCGCCGTCTCCATGGCGCGGGTCGCCCAGCGGCTGGGCAACTCGACCATGGCGCTCTACCGGTACGTGAAGAGCAAGGACGAACTGCTCGCCCTCATGTCCGACGCCGCGTTGGAGGAGCCGCCCGACCCGCCCGAGGGCGACTGGCGCGCGGCCCTGCACGCGTGGGCGTGCGCGGCACTCGCGGCGATGCGCCGGCACTCGTGGTTCGCCCGGCTGCCACTGACCGGACCGCCCGCCGGACCGCGCAACCTGCGCTGGTTCGACCGGGGTCTGGGCGCGCTCGCGGACACGCCGCTGTCCGAGGCCGAGAAGGTCCGGATCGTCCTCGGACTGATCACGCTCGCACACGGCGAACTGCGGATGGGCGTCGATCTCGACCGCGTCCATGCCGAGGACCCCGGTGCGTTCGGGCGGGCCTACGCGGCGCTGCTGCGCCGGGTGGCCGACCCGCGCGACCTGCCCGCCGTCGGCCGGGTCGTCGACGCCGGGGTGTTCGACCACGAGGCCGACGACCCCGACGACGACACGTTCCGCTACTCGCTCGGCCTCTACCTGGACGGGGTCGCCGCGCTGCTGCACCGGCTCACGACGCGGTGATGTCGACCATCCACGCGATGCCGAACCGGTCGACGACCGAGCCGAACTCGTCGCCCCACATCTGCTTGGCCAGCGGCACGGTCACCTGGCCGTCCTGGGCCAGCCGCTCCCAGTAGCCGCGCAGCTCGTCGGCGTCGTCGCCGCTCACGCTGACCGTGATGGTGGTGCCCGGGTTGTAGGGCATGCCCGGCGGCGTGTCCGACACCATGAGCGTGTAGCCGGCGGGCGTCTCCAACTGGCCGTGCATGATCTGGTCCGCGCCGGGCGCGTCCTTGTCGCCGAACTCGCCGAACGTGCTCAGCGTGGTCGTGCCGCCGAACACTCCTTTGTAGAACTCCAGCGCCTCGCGGGCCTGTCCGGCGAAGTTGATGTACGGGTTGAGCCTGGACGCCATCGGATCTCCTCCTCGGTCGATTCCGGCACGGATCGTGCCCGACCCACCGACCGGACGCGACTCGACGCCGACCTGGTAGTCCTGGCGGCATGGCATCGAGACACGTCGCCGCGCTGGTCGTCGCGGCACTGGTCCTGGGCGGCTGCTCGACGGCGAGCGGGGCCGAGGACGTCCGCACGCTCACCGTGGACGGTCGCGAACGGACTTACCGGGTGCACGTGCCGCGCGGCGAACGCCTGCCGGTCGTGCTGGTGCTGCACGGCGGTGGCGGCGACGGTGCCCAGGTCGCCGCGCAGACCGGCATGTCGGCCGCGGCGGACGCGGCCGGGTACGTGGCCGTCTACCCCGACGGCACCGGGCGCACCTCGTTGCTGACCTGGAACGCCGGGCGGTGCTGCGCGTACGCCCGGGACGAGGGCGTCGACGACGTGCGGTTCCTGTCGGCCGTGCTGGACGACGTGATCGCGCGCTACCCCGTCGACCCCGCTCGGGTGTTCGCGACCGGGATGTCCAACGGTGCGATGATGGCCTACCGGCTGGGCTGCGAGCTGTCCGACCGGATCGCGGCCGTGGCGCCCGTGGCCGGTGCGCTCAACGTCGACCCGTGCCGACCGGCGCGACCGGTGTCCGTGCTGGCCGTCAACGGCACCGCGGACCAGTCCGTGCCGTACGCGGGCGGCCCGCCGTCCCGGCCCGTTCCCGGTGCCGGGACGTGGGACAACAGGTCGGTGGCCGACTCGATCGGGTTCTGGACCGGGCACGACGCCTGCCCGGCGCCGACCCGGCAGCGCGACGACGACGTCGAGGTGACGACCTGGTCGGGGTGCGCGGACGGGTCCCGGGTCGCGCTCTACACGGTCGAGGGCGGCACGCACGCGTGGCCCGGCGGCACCCGCACCCGGTCCGGCGGCGACCCGGTGCCGCCGCGTCCGGACACGTCACGGGTGGTGCTCGACTTCTTCTCGGGTGTGCCCGGCCGCTGACGTCACCACAGCCAGGGGGGCGGCGGCAGGTCGCCGCCCTGGTCCCGGTACTCCTCGGCGAACGCGTCCAGGACCGCGGGGACGTCGCCGTAGCGGGTCCGGTCCGCGCTGGTCGCGGTGGCGCACGCCAGGTCGACGTCGACCGCGCGCTCGGCACCGTCGGCGTAGTGGACGACAAGCCGGTAGTGGGGTCTGAGCACGGCGAAGCAGCCCTGGTCGGGCAGCGGCCGGTCGGGCAGGTCGGTCAGCTCCTCGACGATCTCCTCGCCGTCGGATTCCAGGACCAGCGCCCGGCTGTACCGGCCGGTGCCGTCGGCCGTCGGCGCGAACGCGCACAGCGTCGTCCGCACGATGCCGTCGGGCGAGGGTTCGGGCCGGGGTAAGGCGTCGACCGGGCATTCCGGGGCGGTTCCGGAGCCGATGTCGAACGCCGGCACGCGATCACGGGTCGGCATGAACACCACGCCCAGACCCCCGAGCAGGGCCGCGGCGGCGACCGCCACCAGGACCCGGGACACCAGATGCTTGGACGAGCGCTCCATGGATTCCTCTCCGGGGGAAACAACGAGACCAGCGTTACCCCGTGTCGATCGGGCACTTCCCAGTGTGGTCCGCGAGGATGGGGACGTGAGCAGAGGTCGCAGGATCGCGGCGGCGTGGTCGTCGCTTTCGGCACGGGAATTGACCGACCAGATACGCCAGGCGGTGAAGAGCAGGGACGCCGACGTGCGCGAGGCGTGGGAGGTCGTCCGGGCCGACCAGGTGCTCGCGGCCCGCGTGCGGGGCGCGTTGGCCGGGTTGCGCGCGGAGTTCCGGGGGCACCGCGACGAGGCCATGTGGTTGTTGTGGATCTCCCAGGCCCAGCAGCGCCTGAACCGGCCCGTCGAACCGGCCGCGCCCGAGCCCGAGCCCGAGGTGGCCGACGTCGTCGAGGAGGTCGTGGAGGTGCGACCGCCGGACCGACCCGAGCCCGCGCCGCGTGCGGACCGGCCCAGCGTGCCGACCATGGTGTTCCAGGAGCCCTCCGGCCGCTGAGGATCGGGTTACCGCAGCACGACCGGCAGCTCCCGGTGGCCGTTGGAGATGAACGACGCGACCGGCACCAGCTCCGTCTCGTCGACCGCGAGCCGCAGGTCCGGGAAGCGCGCGAACAGCGCGGGCAGGGCGATCGTCGCCTCCAGCCGGGCCAGCGGGGCGCCGAGGCAGTGGTGCACGCCGTAGCCGAACGCCAGGTGGGACTTGTCGGCGCGGGTCACGTCGAACGCGTCGGCGGTCGGCCCGTGCACGTCGGGATCGCGCCCGGCCGCCGCGTAGCCCGCGAGGATGGCCTCACCCCGCGCGATCGTCTCGTCGCCGACCGCGACGTCCCGCACGGCGTAGCGCAGCGGCAGGTTCGCCACGGGTGCCTGCCAGCGCAGCGTCTCCTCCACGACGTCGCCCCACGTGAACTCCCCCGCTTCCACGCGTCGCCGCTGGTCGGGGTGCGTGAGCAGGGCCGTGATGGCGTGGTCGAGCAGGTTGACCGTGGTCTCGTGCCCGGCGGCCACGACGAGGATGAGGGTGTCGATCAACTCGGCCTCGGACAGCCGACCGCCGTCCTCGTCCCGGACCGCGATCAGCCCGCTGGCCAGGTCGTCGCCGGGTGAGCGGCGCTTGTCCTCGACCAGGTCGTGCAGGAGTGCGTAGAGCCGGTGCTGGTTGGCCACCGCGGCTTCGGGCGTGGTCGTGGTGTCGAAGACGATGTCGACGGCCTCGCGCAGGCCGGAGCGGGCGGCGTCGGGGATGCCGAACAGCCCGCAGATGACCTCGATCGGCAACGGGTGGGCGTACCCGGCACGCAGGTCGACCTCGGCGGGACCGGCTTCGAGCCGATCGAGCAGACCGTCCGCGATCGCTTTCACGACCGGCCGCGACGCCTCGGTCCGCCGCGCGGTGAAGGCCCGCGCCACCAACGCCCGCAGTCGCCGGTGCTCGCCGCCGTAGGCGGTGAACATGTTGCGCACCGAGACCCACAGGTGCAGGGGCCAGTCGTCGGGCACCTCGCCCGCCCGCCACGCGGACCAGTGCTGCCGCGCGTCCTTGGACACGGCGGGATCGGCCAGCAGCCGCTTGAGCGTCTCCTGCCGCGTGACCGCCCACGCACCGAGCCCACCCGGCAGGACGACCGGGGTGGCCGGACCACTGTCGCGCAGGGCGGCGGCCTCGCCCTGCACGTCCCGTCCGGACGGGTCCAAGATCACGGGTTCCACCATGCACCCATGGTGTCGAGCCGATCACCGGGGGTACAAGTCGCCGTCCGGGTCGCAACGGGCGCGGCCACCACGAAGCCATTCGCGTCCGGGCCGACCGGGAGAATCCGCTGTTCGCCATTCCGGGTGAACCCGGCGGTTCGCCGAAGACTCGGCAGGTACCGCCCGACACGATACGGGCTCCGGATTCGAAGGGACGATCCGCAAGGAGGACGTCATGCGAAGAAGGCCGGCAGGAGGACCGTTCGGATTACGCGTGCTCATGGCCGTGTTGCTCGGCCTCACAGGCCTGGTAGTCGCGACACCGTACGCCGCGGCAGGCCCTTGCTCGTGGCCCGGCTGTGCGTACTCGGTCAACGAGACCGACCTGTGGACCGCGGTGTTGCGCAACTGGTGCTGGCCCGGCGAGACGGGCGACTCGAAGGGGTACTTCCTCGGTTGCGCCCAGAGCGGCGTATCCCAGGATCTGTCGTTCCTCTCGCCGAACGGCGGGCACACTCCCCCGAGTCAAGCCTGGAACGTTCTCCGGGTCGACGCCGGATGGTGCTACAAGGTGCACTTCGAACGGTACTGGTCTTCCAGTTTCACTCGAATCTACGACCAGCGGGGCCGAGCGGACCTCTACGTGATGGTGGGAAACGAGGCGAAGGCACACATCCAGGGTCAGGGCTACTCGTCGTGCCCGTGACGACCCGGCTCCGAGTCCTCGGCCACGCCGTGGGGAGCGGCGTGGCCGAGGGTGCGGAGGAAAGGCTCGCCGACCGATCCTCGGGTCGAACCGGTCCGGCCGCGCGGCCGGACCGTCCACGGCGGACTCGCCCCCGACAAGAGAGCCGTCGTTATCGGGCGAAGTGTCGCCGCCCACACCCGGCCCGTCTTGTCGATCAGCGCCCTGCGGTTGACCAGCAGCGAACGTGCGCTAAAGGGCAACACCGGTACCCTCTGCGGCAAGCCGCGCGCGGCGATCAGGCCGATACTCGCGCTCATGACGACGTCTTCCGCGCACCCGCTCGACCCGTTGACCGAGGCGGAGATCGCCCGCGTCCGGGAAGTGCTCGTCGCCGAGGGCAAGGTAGGCCCGACCACGCGGTTCCCCAGCGTCCTCCCGGTCGAGCCGGACAAGGCCCTCGTCCGCTCCTTCACGCCCGGCAGCACCGCACCGCGCCGCGTGCGGGCCGTGCTGCTCGACGTCAAGACCGGCGTCACGCAGGAAGCCGTCGTCGACGCGGCCTCCGGCACGCTGGAGTCCTTTGTGGATCTCGACCCGGCCGACGGCCGCGCCCCGATCCTGTTCGAGGAGTACGACCGGTGCGCCGACCTGGTGCGCGCCGACCCGCGCTGGCAGGCGGCGATGAAGCGGCGCGGTGTCGACGACTGGTCGCTGGCCTTCGTCGCGCCGCTGTCCCCCGGCTCGTTCGAGGAGAACTTCGACAACAACCGCCGGTACCTGCGCGCCCTGACCTTCCTGCGCGACCACGTGGACGACAGCCCGTGGGCGCACCCGGTCGAGGGTCTGTTGGCCGAGGTCGACCTGATCACCGGCGAGGTCCTCCAGGTCGTCGACGAGGGCGACGTGCCCGTGCCGACCGAGCACGGCAACTACACCGGGGTGGCGGAGCCGCGCACCACGCTCAAGCCGATCTCGATCACCCAGCCCGAGGGTGTCAGCTTCACGGTCGAGGGCAGCGAGGTCACCTGGGAGGGCTGGAAGCTGCGCGTCGGCTTCAACGCCCGTGAGGGCCTGACGCTGCACCGCATCTCCTTCAACGGCGAGCCCGTGCTCTACCGCGCGTCGATGGCCGAGATGGTCGTCCCCTACGGCGACCCCGCGCCGTGGCGCAACTGGATCAGCTACTTCGACGCCGGCGAGTACCTGCTGGGCAAGAACGCCAACTCGCTGAAGCTGGGCTGCGACTGCCTGGGCGTCATCCACTACTTCGACGCGGCGGTGGCCGACGACCACGGCAACCCGATCACGATCCCGCAGGTCGTCTGCATGCACGAAGAGGACTACGGCGTGCTGTGGAAGCACACCAACATCCTCACCGGCGCCTCGGACGTGCGGCGGTCGCGTCGCCTGGTCGTGTCGTTCTTCAGCACCATCGGCAACTACGACTACGGCTTCTTCTGGTACTTCTACCTCGACGGCACGATCGAGCTGGAGGCCAAGGCCACCGGCGTGGTGTTCTGCGGCGCCGGCGAGGAGTCGCCCTACGGCGCGGAGATCGCGCCCGGCCTGATGGCACCGGTCCACCAGCACCTGTTCTGCGCGCGGCTGGACACCGAGGTCGCGGGCGAGCGCAACACGGTCGACGAGGTCGACTTCGCGCGCATCCCGATCGGCCCGGCCAACCCGCGCGGCAACGCGTTCACCAGCACGACCAAGGTCCTGGAGACCGAGACGGACGGCGCGCGCCTCGCCGACCCGCTGGTCGGCCGCACGTGGGTGGTCCGCAGCGCCGACGGCACCAACCGGCTGGGCAAGCCGAAGGCATACCAATTGGTGCCCAAGCCGGGCCCCACGCTGCTCGCGCAGCCCGAAGCGACGGTCCACGGCCGGGCCGAATTCGCCACCAAACACCTTTGGGTGACGAAGTTCGACGAAAACGAACGTTACCCGGCCGGCGATTACCCGAACCAGCACCCGGGCGGCGCCGGATTGCCCGGTTGGGTGAAGCAGGACGAGTCGATCGTCGACGAGGACATCGTGCTCTGGCACGTGTTCGGACCGACCCACCTGCCGCGCCCCGAGGACTGGCCGGTCATGCCGGTCGACTACAGCGGGTTCATGTTCCGCCCCTTGGGTTTCCTCGACCGGAACCCGGCGCTGGACCTGCCCGACTTCTCGGCCGACAAGCACTGCCCGCCCGGTCAGTGCGGGTGCTCGCACTGACCCGGTGACCGGGTCCCGACCGTTACCCGGAAGTACGGTCGGCGCGATTTTCCGTCCCATTCGAGGAGCCCGGTGTCCCGACCGACACCGGGCTCCTTGTGCTGCGTCCGGGGAAGCCCCTGGTCACCATTGCTCCATGCGGCGTCAATTCGGTATTTCTACGGACCGCCCGACCGCCCCCACCAGACCACTCTGTGCCGACACCCAGCAGGCACCGACAGGACGGTGGAACACGTGAGTGTGCTGTCCCTCGCGGACGTCACGGTCGAGCGGTCGGGTCTGGCCGTGGTCCGCGACGTCTCGCTGCGGGCGGACCAGGGCGCCGTGACCGTGCTGCTCGGCGCCAACGGCGCGGGCAAGACGACGCTGCTCGAAGGCGTGTCCGGCGCGACCCCGATCGCGTCCGGCACGATCACGCTCGACGGCCGCCGCCTCGACGGGCTGCGCGCGTGGCGCCGGGCGCGGGCCGGGATCGCCCACGTCGAGCAGGACCGCGCGGTGTTCCGCGACCTGACCCTGCGGGAGAACCTGCTCGCCGCGTGCCGGCGCGGGACCACGCCGGACCGCGCGCTCGACCTGTTCCCCGAGTTGCGCAAGCAGCTCCACGTGCCCGCCGGGCTGCTGTCCGGCGGCGAGCAGCAGATGCTGGTCGTCGGCCGCGCCCTGCTGGGCGAGCCGCGCTTCCTGCTGGTCGACGAGATGTCGCTGGGCCTGGCACCTATCGTCGTCGAACGCCTGGCCGCGGCCGTGCGCGCGCTCGCCGACGACGGTGTGGGCGTGCTGCTGGTCGAGCAGTTCGCGGCGCTGGCGCTGCGCATCGCCGACCGCGCGTACGTGATGTCGCGCGGCCGGATCGTCTACGAGGGCGACGGCGCGACGCTGCGTGCCGACCACGACCTGCTGCGCGGCCTGTACCTGGGCGAGCCTGTCGAGAGCGGGGTCTGACCACGATGGACGCCCTCCTGCGCCGGTCGCCGCACCCGCTGCTGCCGGGTCTGCTCCTCGCCGTCGTCGCCACGGCCGTGATCGCCTCGACCGCGTCGAGCTACGTGCTGTTCCTGGCCATCGGCGCGGCCGTGAACACGGTCTACCTCCAGAGCTACGGCCTGATCACCGGGCGCGCGGGCGTGCTGTCGCTGTGCCAGCTCAGCTTCGCGGGCATCGGCGCGTACGTGGTCGGCTGGGCGCACGTCGTGGACGTGCCCGGCGGGTTCGCGGTCTGGCTGCTGCTGGGCGGTCTGGCCGCGGTCGTGGCCGGGCTGCTGATCGGCCTGCCCGCGCTGCGGCTGCGCGGCGTGAACCTGGCCGTGGCCACGTTCGCGTTCGCCATGGCGGTCGACGTGGTGTTGGCGGGCGTGCCGTTCCCCGGCCGGGAGAAGTTCGACTTCGTGCCCCGGCCCGCCGGGTTCACCGACGACGCGGGCTACTTCGTGTTCACCATGACCGTGGTGACCGCGCTGGCCGTCGGCCTGTGGTTCCTCGACCGCTCCCGCACGGGCGGCGCCCTGGTCGAGATCCGGCACTCCGAACGGGCCGCCGCCGCGCACGGCATCAGCGTCGTGCACGGCAAGCTGACCGCGTTCGCGCTCAGCGCCGGGATCGCGGGCATCGGCGGCGGGCTGATGGCCGGGCGCCTGGGCGTGGTGTCGGCGATCTCGTTCTCGACGTTCGCCTCGGTCACGCTGTTCGCGATCGCGGTGTTCGTCGGCACGCACAACGTCGAGGGCGCGATCGCGGGCGGTCTGCTCGGCGTGGCCTTCCCGGTGCTGATCGACACCATCGGCGTCCCGCAGGACCTGGCCGCGCTCTTCTTCGCCGTCGGCGCCGTGCAGGTGCTCCGGCTGGGCATGAGCCAGACCGACCTGCTGCGTGCCAAGCGCCGTCGTCGGCGCGTCGCACGCGCGGAAGCGGAAACCGACGAGGACTCGACCGCGCCGATCCTGCACCGACCGGTGGTCCGGGTGGGCGCCGACGGGTGGCCGGTGCGCGACCCCGACGCCGAGCCCGCGCTGGAGGTCCGGAACGTGACCGTCCGGTTCGGCGCGTTGACGGCCGTGGACGACGTCAGCCTGATCGTCCCCAAGGGACACGTGGTCGGTCTCGTCGGCCCCAACGGCGCCGGCAAGTCCACTCTCGTCAACACGGTCACCGGTTTCACCGACCGCTACACCGGGACGGTCCTGCTCGACGGCCGCCCGGTCGACAAGCTGCCCGCGCACCTCCGCGCGCGGGCCGGTCTGCGCCGCGGCTTCCAACAGTCGCGGGTGCCGACCTCGCTGGACGTCGGCCTGTTCCTGCGCGTGGCGGCCGGCAGACCGCTCACGTCCGCGGAGGTCGACGAGCAACTGTCCCTTTTCGGCTGTCCGGGCGCGGACACGCCGATGGAGACCGTCGACGTGGCCACGCGTCGACTGCTGGAGGTCGCGGGTCTGGCACTGGGACGTCCCCCGGTCCTGCTGCTCGACGAACCCGCCGCCGGTCAGTCCAGTGCGGAGACACGCCTGCTCAAGCGCAGGATCTCCGAGATCCCCGAGCGTTACGGCACCGCCGTGCTGCTGGTCGAACACGACCTTGAACTGGTCCGGTCGACCTGCGATTCGGTGGTGGTGATGGACTTCGGCCGGGTCGTCGCGTCCGGTCCCCCGGACGACGTGCTCCGCGACCCGGTCGTGGTGTCCGCCTACCTGGGCACCGCGGCCCTCCCCACCCCCGATCCCCGAAGGGAAACAACCTCCCGATGAGAACTCCGCTCAGGTTGGGAGCCGTCCTCGCGACGACCGTGCTCACCGCGTCCGCGCTCGCGGGCTGCGGCGCCGGAAGCGGCGACACGATCAAGATCGGCGCGATCGCCGGGCTCACCGGCACGTTCATCACCGAAGAGGTGGTGAAGACCGCGCAGCGCGTGTTCGACGACGCCAACGACGCCGGCGGCATCAACGGCAAGAAGATCGAGTACATCGTCAAGGACGACGCGGGCAACGCCGAGCGCACCGCGCAGGTGGCCCGGGAACTCCTGGACGCCGGCGTCGTCGCGATGGCGGGTTCCGCCAGCTTCACCGACTGCGACGTCAACGACGGCCTGTACCGCCAGCAGAAGATCTCCTCGGTCATGGCCGTCGGCGCGAGCCCGACCTGCTACGCCAGCCCGCAGATCGCCCCGGTCAACGTCGGGCCGTTCACCCTGCTGACCGCCGTGGCGCTGCACGCGTCGCAGAAGCTCGGCGACAAGCGCATCTGCAACTTCACCGTCGTGCTGCCCGGCTCCGAGGAGGCCGTGAAGCTGGCGCTGGACAAGTGGGAGCGGCTCAGCGGGCTCAAGCTGGTGATCAACGACCTGACCGTCCAGCAGAGCGGCGACCTGACGCCGTACATCCTGCGCGCCAAGGAAGCCGACTGCGACGCGGTCATGTTCAACACCGCCGAGCAGATGGTCGTGCCGTGGCTCCAGGCGGCCAAGACGCAGAAGATGGACGACGTCGACTTCCTGCTGCTGGCACCGGCCTACACCGACAGCGTGGCGAAGGCCGTCGGCGGTCTGGGCCTGAACGTCTACGCCGGGTCCGAGTTCGAGCCGTTCACCTCCGACAGCCTGGCCAACGCCAAGTGGCGCGAGACCGTGACCCGGGCGAGCGCCTCGCCCACCGCGTTCTCGCAGGGCGGCTACCTGTCGGCCAAGTTCATGGTCGAGGTGCTCAGGTCGGTCAAGGGCGAGATCACCCGCGACTCGGTCAACGAGGCGCTCAAGACCATGACGCCGATCGACGACCCGATGATGGCGTCGCCGTTCGTGTTCGGCCCCGGCGAGGCGCACGCGCCGAACCAGGGCTCGAAGATCGTCCGGCTCACCGGTCTGAAGTGGGCGGTCGTGGACGACACGTTCATCACGGTCCCGAACGACTGACGGGGGACGTCGTGCTCGAACTGTCCGCCGCGGTGGCGGGACTGGCCACCGGCGGGGCTTACGCCCTGATCGGCCTGTCCGTCCTGCTCACCTACCGCCTGGTGGCGGTGGTCGACTTCGCGCAGGCGTCGGTCGGTGCCTTCGGCGCCTTCTCGATGGTCGCCCTGCTCGACGCCGACCTGGCCCTGCCCCTCGCCGTTCTCGCCGGTCTGGTCGTCGGCGCGCTGGTGCACATGGGGCTCGGCCTGGTGATGGTGCGGTGGTTCGCCGAGGCGGGCGAGGGCGTGAAGGCCGCGGTCACGATCGCGGTGTACCTCGGACTCGTCGCGGCGGGCCTGCGGTTGTTCGGCACGCATCCCCAGGCGTTCCCCAAGCCGTTCGACTCCCCGGCGGCGACGGTGGGTGGCGTGGTGGTCACGTGGACCGCCGTGGTCACGATGCTGCTCGCGGTGCTCTTCGCCGTGCTGCCCACCGTCCTGCTCGGCCGGACCCGGACCGGCCTGCTGCTGCGGGCGATGTCGGAACGGCCGACCACGGCCGAGCTGATCGGCATCCGGGTGCCCCGGCTGTCGCTGGTGGTCTGGGGCGTCGCCGGCGCGGCGAGCGCCCTGGGCATCATGATCGTGGCGCCCACCCTGGCCGGCGACTTCGGCTCGCAGAGCATGCTGGTCACGCCCGCGCTGGCGGCGGCGCTGGTCGGCGCGTTCCGCAGCTTCACGTGGACGTTCGTCGGCGGCGTCGGCCTGGGCGTGCTCCAAGGCGTCGCCGGGGTGGTCGAGTCGCTCCGGCAGTACCGCGGCGTCCTGCCGTTCGTCGTGATCCTCGCCGTGCTGGTGTGGACGCGACGCCGGGACCGCTGGGACACCGCGGCATGACCGCGCACGACCACCTGTCCGACGCCGGCGAGTTCCGACTCGTCTCGGCGGACGGCGCCCGCGTCCTGGCCTACCGGGCGGTGCCCCGGCGGCCGACCGGCGCGGGCGTGGTCGTGCTGCCCGACGTGCGCGGCGCGCACGAGTTCTACCGCGGCCTTGCCCGGCGCTTCGCCGGGCAGGGCATCGCGGCGCTGGTCGTCGACCACTGGGCACGCCTGGCCTGGAACGACGACCGCAGCGACGACTTCGACGGCCTGTCCTACGTGTCCCGGTTGGACTGGGCCGCCGCCCGCGACGACATCCGGGCCGGGGTGGACCTCCTGCTCTCCGGGTCGCTGGGCCCGGTGTCGACGGTGTTCGCGCTCGGCTTCAGCCTCGGCGGCGCGATGGCGCTGGGCCAGGCGGCACTCGAACCCCGGCTGCGCGGCGCGATCGGCTGCTACGCGCGGCCGGCCGAGTGCCGCGAGCTGATCCCCCGGATGTCCGGGCCGCTGCTGGTGATCGGCGCCGGGGACGACTTCTTCACCACGGTCGAGGACAACCTCGCGTTCGACCGCGAACTCACCCTGGCCGGGGTCGAGCACGAGTTCCACCTCTACCCGGACGCGCCGCACTCGTTCGTCGACGGCGCGATCCCCGAGCAGGCGGACAACGCCGCCGATGCGTGGCAGCGCGTCGTCGCGTTCGTCCGCGAACACAGTCGGGAGAGTTGATGCACCCCAAGGTGACCCGCGCCGCGGTGCTGCGCGAGTTCAGGGCGCCGCTGGACGTGGTCGACGTGCCACTGCCGGCGGAACTGCCCCCGGGCTCGGCGGTCGTGCGGATCACGAAGACCACGTTGTGCGGCACGGACGCGCACCTGTGGCAGGGCGTGCTGCCGTTCGTGGCGCTGCCGATCGTGCTCGGCCACGAGATGGCGGGCGAGGTCGTGGCGCTGGGTCCGGGCGCGGAACGCGACGCCGAGGGCCGGCCGGTGTCGGTCGGCAGCCGCGTGGTGTGGTCGGAGTCGGTGTGCGGGCTGTGCCACGCGTGCACGGTCCTGCGCGAGCCCGTCCTGTGCACGGACCGGGGGTACGGGTTCTCCCAGCGCGCGGACGTCTCCCCCTACGTCGTGGGCGGGCTGTCCGAGTACGCATACCTGCCGCCGGGCGCGCACCGGATCGTGCTGGCCGACGACATGCCCGACCACTGGGCCGCGTCGGCGGGCTGCGCGGTCAAGACCGTGCTGCGCGCGTACGCCAACGCGGGCGGTGTCGAGCCGGGCTCGACGGTCGCCGTGCAGGGCGCGGGTCCGCTGGGACTGATCGCGACGGCCGTGGCGCGCGCGTGCGGCGCCGGACAGGTGATCACGTTGGGCGGTCCGGGAAACCGGCTCGCCCTGGCCCGCGGCTTCGGCGCGGACAGCACCATCGACGTCACCGACGTCACCGACCCGGACGAACGGGTCGCCCAGGTCGAGGAGCTGACCGGTGCGCGCGGCGCCGACCTGGTACTGGACTTCGCGGGTGCGCCGACGGCCAACCGCGAAGGCGTCCTCATGTGCGGCAAGCGCGGTACGCACGTCGTGGTCGGCCTGGCCGGTCCCGACGCCGCGCGGGTGCCGATGGACGTCGTGATCAGCCGCGAGATCCGCGTGGTCGGCTCGCTCAACGGCGACGTGGGAGACCTGTCCCGCGCGCTGCGCTTCCTGTCGGCGTTCGCCGACCGCTTCGACTGGGACGCCATGTTCTCCGCACCCGTCGGCTTGTCGGGTGCGGAACAGGCGATCAGGGACATGGCGTCGATGGCGGCGGTCAAGGCCGTCGTCGACCCCGGACTGGACTAGGAGACAACGCAATGACCGATCCCACTCCCCTGGTGAACGTCGCGACCGGCTTCATGGCCGCCAAGCAGCTCTTCGCGGCCAGCGAGCTGGGCGTGTTCGCCGCGCTCGCCGCGGGCCCGGCGACATCGGCCGAGCTGGCCGAGCGCGCCGGCCTGCCCGAGCGCACGGCCCGCATCCTCGCCGACGCCATGGTGGGCCTGGAGCTGCTCGCGTTCGCCGACGGCAAGTACACCAACACGGCGGTCACCGCCGAGTACCTGTCCGGTGGCGACGGCCTGGACCTGCGGCCGTGGCTGGGCTTCTGGAACGGCATGAGCTACCCGCACTGGCTGCACTACACCGAGTCGATGCGCACCGCGCAGCCCGGTCCGTTCCAGTTGGACGAATCGAACATGGGCGAGTTCATGAACGGTGTCCAGACCTACAACAGCCTGCACGCGCAGCAGCTCGCCGAGCACTACGACTGGCGCCTGCACAAGAACGTGCTCGACCTGGGCGGCCTGGCGATCTCGTTCCTCACCGAGGCCGCCGCGCGCAACCCGGAGCTGACCGGCGCGTTCGTCACCACGCCGGACTTCATCAAGATGCTGGAGGGCTCGCTCACCGGCGAGCTGGCCGACCGGATCAAGTTCCAGGCGGCCGACCCGCTGACCGACGAGATCCCCGGCCACTACGACGCGGTCCTGCTGGAGCACGTGCTGCACCGGTTCACGCCGGAGCAGAACAAGACGTTCTTCACCGCCGCGCGCAAGGTCGTCGACCCGGGCGCCCGCCTGCTGGTGGTGGACTTCCTGCTGCTGGCCGACGACGCCCGCCGCATCGACCCGATCCTCGCGGGCGAGTACCTCGTGATCGACGGCACCGTGGTCTACCCCGAGGCCGAGGTCGTCTCGTGGCTGGGCGAGACGGGCTGGAAGTTCCTGGAGACCCGTCCGATCCCGGGCTCGCCGCGGGTGGTCATCGCCGAGGCCGTGTGATGGGCGACAAAGTCGCCCTGGTGACCGGTGGCGCGGGCGGGATCGGTGGCGCGCTCGCCGCCGCGCTCGCGGGCGCCGGTCACCGGGTCGCGGTCGCCGACCTCGACGGCGCCGCGGCGGTCGAGCACGCCCGCACGTTCGGCGGGCTCGGCCTGGGGATGGACGTCGGCGACCAGGACTCGGTGCGCGCGGCGGTCGGCGCGACCGTGACCGAACTCGGGTCGATCGACGTCCTGGTGCACGCGGCGGGCGTCGTCGGCGGCGGAGGTCCGCTGCTGGCCCTGCCGGTCGAGGTGGTGGACCAGGTGCTCGCGGTGAACGTGCGCGGCACCTTCCTGATCACCCAGGCGGTCGGCGAGGTCATGGCCTCGGCCGGCCGGGGTGGTTCGATCGTGCACATCAGCTCGGCGGGCTCGTTCGCGCCCACGGTCGGCCTCGGGCACTACGAGGCGTCCAAGGCCGCGATGAACGCGTTGACCCGGTCGGCCGCGCTGGAACTGGCGCGGTTCGGCATCCGGGTCAACGCGATCGCGCCCGGTCCCGTGGAGACGCCGTTGACCGCGGCGGCGATGCGGGACGACCAGGCGAAGGCGTTCTGGACCCAGCGCATCCCGCTGGGCCGGATCGCGCAGACCTCCGACCTCGTCCCGATCGTCCTGCTGCTCGCGTCGGGCGAGGCCGCGCACATCACCGGAACCGTGCTGCCGGTCGACGGCGGCCAACTGTTGGGAAGCTCGGCATGACAGCGGTCGACCACACACACGCCAAGGTCGTCGGGTACACCGACCGCCTCTCGGTGCGACCGGGCGACCGGCTCGCCGTGCACGCCTCCGCGACGGTGCCGGACGCCCGCGTCCGCGTCGTGCGCCTCGGTCACGACGGCACGGCGCCCACCCGCACACCCGTCGCGGTCGAGGCGCCCGAGCGCGTCGCGATCCCGCACCAGGACTTCGACCACGGCTCGTACGGCCTGGTCCCCCGGCCGCCGGCGCCGGGTGCCGAGGTCACGTTCGCGGTGTGGGTCTGGCCGACGGCCGACCCGGGCGGCCGGGTCGGGCTGCTGAGCCAGGGCGACGCGGACGAGGGTCCGCACGTCGAACTGGCGCTGCTGCCCGACCGGACCGTGCGGTTCGCGGTCCGCGCCGAGAACGGCGTCGTCGAGGTCGAAGGTCCGGCGCTGCACCTGCGGCGCTGGTACCTGCTCGTCGGCGGCTACGGTCCCGACGGCCTGCGGCTGGAGGTCCGGCCGGGCGCGCGGGTCACGGGCGAGGAGACGTCGTCCGTGGCCACCGCACCCGGTGCGGGCGCGCTCGTGGGCGGGCAGGTGCCGCTGCTGCTGGGCGCCCGGTTCGTCGACGGCGACCGCGTGGGCCACTTCGACGGCAAGCTCGACGGGCCGACCGTGTTCGGCACGGCGCTCATCGACGTCGACGAGCACTTCCGCGACACGGCCACGGCGTGGCAGCGCGGCGCCAAGGCCCACTGGGACCTGTTCCAGGACATCGGCGGCGACAAGCTGCTCGACGTCATCGGCGGGCACCACGGCACGCTGCACAACCAGCCGTTGCGCGGCGTCACCGGCCACGACTGGACCGGCGAGGTGCTCGACTGGCGGTTCGCCGACCGGGGCTACGCGGCGGTGCACTTCCACTCCGACGACCTGTCGGACTGCGGGTGGGAACCGCTGTTCACCGTCGAGGTGCCGGAGGGTCTGCCGACCGGCGTGTACGCGGTGGAGCTGGCCACGGACGAGGGCGTCGACCGGCTGCCCTTCTTCGTGCGGCCCGCCGCCCGGCAGGCCCGGCTGGCGTTGCTGATCCCGACGCTGTCCTACCTGGCGTACGCGCTCGACCACCTGTACCAGCCGGGCATGCCGGAGGACCCGGCCGAGTACGCGGCGCCGTTCGCGCGGGCCAACTCGTTGCACAGCATGTACGACCGGCACTCCGACGGCAGCGGCGTGGCGACCGCGTCCCTGCTGCGCCCGCTGCTGGGCATGCGCGACGACCACGTCCTGCGGGCCACCGGCTGCGTGCACCAGCTCAGCGAGGACCTGTTCCTCGTGGGCTGGCTGGACCGGCAGGGCGTCGAGTACGACATCCTCACCGACCACGACCTGGACGCCGAGGGCGCGACCGCGTTCGAGGGGTACTCGGCCGTGATCACCGGCAGCCACCCCGAGTACTGGTCGCGGCGGATGCTCGACGGGATCGGCGCGCACCTGGACGGCGGCGGCCACCTGGGGTACCTGGGCGGCAACGGCGCGTACTGGGTCACCGCGATCCACCCGGAGCGCCGCCACCTCGCCGAGCTGCGGCGTGGCTACGTGGGTGTGCGCTGCTGGGAGAGCGAGCCGGGCGAGCTGACCCTGACCTCGACCGCCGAACCGGGCGGCCTGTGGCAGGAACGCGGCCGGGCGCCGCACCGGCTGTTCGGCATCGGCACGGCCGCCGCGGGCCTGACGACCGGCGGCGCGTACGAGATCCAGGACGTCGACCACCCGTTCCTGGACGGGATCGACCGCACGAAGCCGCTGGGCGCGTTCGGCGCGGTGCTCGGCGGCGCGGCCTCGTTCGAGACGTGCGGCATCGACGCGCTGCTGGGCAGCCCGCCCGGCGTCACGCTGCTGGCGCGGGCGATGCTCGGCGGGATGTACATCTCCGGCGACACCGGTCCGGCGATCCCCCACCCGTTGGGCGATCCGGTCGACCGGCGGCGTTCGGACATGACGGTGTACACGACGACCGGCGGCGGCGAGGTGTTCTCGACCGGGTCGATCGGCTGGTGTGGCGCGCTCTCGTACGACGGCGACGACAACGACGTCTCACGCCTGACCGCGAACGTCCTGCGGTCCTGGGGCGTGGGACCGGCCAAGGAGGAGGGCTGACGATTGCCTCTGCATCCTGAAGCACAGGCGGTCATCGAGGCTACGGCGGCGCAGGGCGGGCTGATCCCGCTCGACGCCGGTTCGGCGGCGGACGTCCGGGCGCGGTTCGCCGCGTCCTGGCGGCCGTCGCTCCGCCGGCAGGAGGTCGCCTCGGCGGTGGACCGGGCCGTGCCCGGACCGGCGGGCGAGATCCCGGTCCGGGTGTACACGCCCGAGGGCGAGGGGCCGTTCCCGGCGCTGGTCTGGTACCACGGCGGCGGCTGGGTGCTCGGTTCGCTGGACGAGAACGACGCCACGTGCCGGGCGCTGGCCAACGCGGTCGGCATGGTCGTGGTGTCGGTCGACTACCGGCTGGCGCCCGAGCACCGGTTCCCGGCGGCCGTCGACGACGCGCACGCCGCGTACCTGTGGGTGGTCGAGTCGGGCGACGCGATCGGCGTCGACACGTCGCGGGTGGCGGTCGGCGGCGAGAGCGCGGGCGCCAACCTGGCGGCCGTGGTGTCGTTGCGGACCCGTGACCTGGACGAGCCGCGGCCGGTGTTCCAGCTCCTGGCCTCGCCGGTCATCGCACCGCCGTCCGAGCGGCAGTCCTATGTGGACTACGCTGTGGACCACTTCCTCGACCGCGAGAGCATGGAGTGGTTCTTCCGCCAGTACCCGGCGAAACCCGAGGACCTCGTCCACCCGCATCTCGCACCGCTGGAGGCCGAGCACCACCGCGACCTGCCGGCCGCGCTGGTGTTCACCGCCGAGTTCGACCCGTTGCGCGACGAAGGCGAGGAGTACGCGCACCGGTTGCTCGACTCCGGCGTGCCGGTGCAACTGCTCCGCTACGAGGGGCAGATCCACGGCTTCTTCGCCCTGCTGGTCGACCAGCTCGGCGTCTCCGCGGACGCGCACGCCCGTGCCGCGTCCGCTCTCCGTGCCGCGTTCCACAAGGAGGCTTAAGGTGACGATCCCCAAGCGTCGCATCGGTCGCGACGGACCCGAGGTCGGTGTCCTCGCGCTCGGTTCCTGGCACATCTACGACCGCATGCCCTTCCACGAGGCCGTCGAGATGGTCGGCCGCGCGGTCGAGGCCGGGGTCGACCTGTTCGACGTGGGCTACTACGGCGGGTTCAGCCTGGACGGCAAGCCCGTGCCCGAGTCGTACACCGACGTGCTGTTCGGCCGGATCGTCCAGGCCGCCGGCATCGCACGCGAGAACTACAAGATCTCCGCGAAGCTGTGGATCAACTACTTCCCCGAGCAGAACATGGGCGACCAGCTCGACCGCCTGCTGTTCCGGGTGGGCACGGACTACGCCGACTACGCGGTCCTGGGCGACCTGTTCGGCACCGAGCCGGACATGAAGCTGCTGACCAAGCAGCTCGGCGACCTGGTCGCGCAGGGCAAGCTCGGCGCGTGGGGCGTCAACAACTGGTCGGTCGACCACATCCGGGCCGCGCACGCGGCGGCGGCCGAGCAGGGCGTGCCCGGCCCGTCGATGGCGCAGCTCAAGTACAGCGTCGTGCGGCGGTCGATCCCCGACGGCGCACCGTTCCGCTCGCTGGTCGAGGAGCTGGGCGTGACGATCCAGGCGTCCGACGTGCTTGAGGGCGGCATCCTCGCGGGCAACTTCAAGCCCGAGCGGATGATCGGACGTGACCCGGGCGGCATCCGCGAGCAGATCGCGGACGCCGGGCGGGGCCTGGCCGCGATCGCGGCCGAGTTCGACGCCACCCCGGCGCAGGCCGGCATCGCGTTCTGCCTGGCCAACCCGACGGTGTCCACGGTGCTGGTCGGGTGCAGCAGGCTGACCCAGCTCGAGCAGAACCTGAAGGCGGTCGAACTGGCCGAGACGCGTGGCCTGGAGCTGCGCAAGGCCGTCGACGGCCTGTGGTTGGACCGTGACGTGGTGGACCCGACCGGCCACTGAGTATTGCCCTGGTGGGAACCGCATTTGACCCGCAGCGCACCGTTGGGGTGCGCTGCGGGTCAACCCTATTGTCGCGATCACATCACGCACCGTAGGTTTGACGGTCCACCCACCAGGAGGTTTCCGATGAACTCCACGCGCATCGCGGCGGCGGTGCGACTCGGTTCCGCGCTGGGCAGTGGCGCGGCGGTGGAGTGGGAAGAGGTCTTCGGGGCACTGCGCGCCGCGATGCCGCAGATGTGTGCCGTGCAGATCAACGGGTGGGACCCGGTAGTGCGCCGCTTCGTGGTGATGGCCGAGGACGGGTACAACCGGTCCAGCAGCCAGGAACTGGCCCACGAGCTGCCGCGGACGCGGTGGGGCGGCCAGCTGTTCGATTCCGCCGTGCCGTTGTTGATGACCGACAACATGCCGCACGATTTCCGTGATTCACCGCATTACCAGGAAAGGTTGAGGCCGGCCGGTTTCGAGGACGGTCTTTCGGCGGCGTTGAAGGTCGGCCGACGGCAGGTCGTGGGCGTGCTGCACATGAACGCACCCGTGCGCTACTCGTTCACCGAGGAGACCCGCGAGTTCGTGGCGTCGGTGGGCGCCGCCCTGGCCCGCCGCGTCGACCCGCTGCACTGCCCGCGCTTCGACGCGTGGTTCGACGAGCACTGGTCGGCGTCGTGGCTGCTGCCGGCCGTGGCGCCGGTGTCGGACCGCTCCCCCGCGCCGATCGCCGGCGACCCGGCGCTGCGGGCGCTGGCGGATTCGTTCGCGGGCCTGGGCGTGCGGACGGTGCCGTTCCTGTGGCCGGGCCGGGAGGGCTGGTACCGCGTCCGGCTGCTGCGCGTGGTCGACGGTCCGCGCAGCGGCGTCATCGTCGCGTGCACGCCGTTCGAGAACCACGCGGGTCTGACCGCGCGGGAACTGGACATCGCGACCGGTCTGGTGGCCGGGCTGAGCAACCAGGCGATCGCCGAGAGCCTGGTCGTGTCACGCCGGACCGTGGAGACCTACGTCGAGCGGCTGCTCACCAAGCTGGACTGCCAGTCGCGGGGCGAGGCCGCCGGCGTGGCCGCCCGTGCCGGCTACGTCCGCCCCTCGCCCACCGGCCTGGGCGAACTGTCCCGCCTGACCCGGGGCCTGGACCCCGGCTGGATCTGACCGAACGCGCGAGTTATACGTTCAGACACCGCGAGTTGTGCGTTCGGACACCATGAAATGTGCACTCGGCCTGGCATGGCCGGACAGCCTTGGTGCCTGAATGCACATTTCGCGGTGCCTGAACGTACAACTCGCGGTGTCCGAATGCATGACTCGCGAAGTGGAACGCGTCGGCGGGCTCGGGGATCGGGCGCCCGCCGACGCGTGTCTGGAGGAGATCAGGCGCCGTGGTGGATCCACACGCCCTTGACCTCGGTGTACGCGTCGATCGCGTACGGGCCCATCTCACGGCCCCAGCCGCTGGAGCGGAAGCCGCCCCACGGCGCCGCCGCGTCCGGGATGCACGGCATGTTCACGAACACCGCACCCGCGCGGATGCCGTCGGCCAGCCGGTGCGCCGAGCGCAGGTCGTCGCTCCACACCGCCGCCGCGAGGCCGTACGGCGAGTCGTTGACGCGCGCCAGCAGCTCGTCCTCGTCGTCGTAGTCCAGCACGGCGAGCACCGGGCCGAACACCTCTTCGCGGGCGATCTGCATGTCGTCCTTGACGTCCGCGAAGACCGTCGGGTGATAGAAGTTGCCCGGTCCGTCCACAACGGAACCACCGGTCGCCAACGTCGCACCGGCGGCGATCGCCCGCTGCACGAAGCCGTCCACCCGGGTCCGGTGCTCGGCCGTCACCAGTGGGCCGAGTTCGGTCGACGGGTCGGCACCCGCGCCGATGCGCAGACCGGCCACGGCGGCGGCGAGCTTCGAGGTGAACTCGTCCCGCCGCTTCGAGTCGACGTAGAGCCGCGCGTAGGCGGCGCAGACCTGGCCGCTGTTGAGCAGGCCGCCCGCGACGGTCCCGGCCACGGCGGCGTCGATGTCGGCGCTGCGGGCCACGACGGTGGGCGTCTTGCCGCCCAGCTCCAGCGTCACGCGCTTGAGGTCGGACGCCGACGCGGACACGATCGCCTGGCCCACCTCGGTGGAGCCGGTGAACGACACCTTGTCCACGCCGGGGTGCGCGACGAGCGCCTTGCCGGTCTCGGGACCACCGGTCACCAGGTTGATCACACCGGGCGGGAAGCCGGCCTCGACCGCCAGCTCGACCAGGCGGACCGTGGTCAGCGAGGTCTGCTCGGCGGGCTTGAGGACGGTGGTGTTGCCGCACGCCAGCGCGGGCGCGAGCTTCCACGCCATGATCATGAGCGGGAAGTTCCACGGCGCGATCAACGCGCACACGCCCACCGGCACGCGCCGGTCGTACTGGAGCGTGTTCGGGAACGACACCGTGTTGACCGTGCCGTCGATCTTGGTCGCCCAGCCCGCGAAGTAGCGGAAGTGCTCGGCCGCGCCGGTCACGCTCACGTTGCGCGCGATGCCCAGCGGCTGGCCCTGGTCGCTGGTCTCGAGCGCGGCCAGCTCGTCGCCGTCGGCCTCGATCAGGTCCGCGAGCTTCCAGAGCAGCTTGGCCTTGACCGACGGCGGGGTCGCGGTCCAGGAGGGCAGCGCGTTGCGGGCCGAGGCGACCGCCGCGTCGACGTCCGCGGCCGACGCCGAGGCCACGTGCGCCAACGCCGCACCGGTCGCCGGGTCGGTCGTGGTGAACGAATCCGCACCGTCGACCCAACGGCCGTCGATGTACAGAGCTGTCGAGCGCATTTCGGCTCCCCTCCACAGGTATTTCCGGCGGTAAGTGTGGGGCGGGGGCGACCGGATCAGTTTGAATACACGCGCACAGGACTTGACCGTCAGCGCGCCCGGTGTTCGACGCTGCGCTGACGGTATTCCGACGGGGACAAGCCGTACTCCGACTTGAACGCGCGACTGAGGTAGGACGCGTCCACCAGCCCCCAGCGGGCACCGATGACGCCGATCGCCAACTGGTGCTTGCCCGGGTCGGCGAGGTCCTGCCCGCAGCGCTCCAACCGGCGGTGCCTGATCCACGCGGACACGGTCGTCCCGGCCTCGCTGAACAGTTTGTGCAGGTAGCGGGTCGAGATGTGGTGGGCCGCGGCGATGTCGCCGGGCGACAGCTCGGGGTCCTCCAGGTGCGCCTCGACATAGGACTTGATCTTCACGAGCATCGCCGCCCGGGTGCTCTCGGCGGGCACGTCGGTGTACTCGACCTGGTCGGCCAGCGCCGTGCCGAGCAGGTCGACGACGTTGCGCGCGAGCCGCACGCTGCCGTGCACCTGCGGGTCGTCGATGTTGCGGGCCAACTGCACGAGCGTCGTGCTGACGATTCCACTCACGCCCTGGCCGCCGACGAACCGCACGGCGGTCAGGTTCTCCACCTGTCCACTCGGGAGGCACAGCATCGAACGGGGGAACATGAGGACCAAAGTGGACGACACGTCCTCGAAGGCCAATGTGTACGGACGCGTCACGTCGTAGATGGCGAAATCACCGGGGCGCAAAGCGGCCTGCCGGCCGTCCTGGCTCAGCTTCGCGGTGCCGTGCAACTGGAGGCTGAGCTTGTAGAAGTCCGGCGCCGCACGGGAGATCGTGCGCGCGGTCCGTCGCACCGTGTGCGCGTCCGCGGACGCTTCGTACACGGAGACGCTGCCCAGGCTCTGGCCGCGCAGCCGGCCCCGGAACGGGCCGTGCTCGCCGGTCGTCGCTTCCAGGGGCACGAAGGTCTGCGAGACGGCCGACTGCCACAGGTCGAACTGCTGTGTGGCGGGCACGCCCGTGGTGCTCAGCGAGTAGGACACGAATCGCCCTCCTTGGCGTGCCATGTGACACTGGGTGACGCACAGTAGGTCCGCGGGCCACCCTCCCGTCAAGGGTCCGTTGCCAGACCGTGAACGGCAAGTCAACCGGTGCACTCGCGGACAACGTCCGTGCGTCGCTAGTCAACACCACAGTAGCTCCGTCCTGTTAGACCTTCAGGGCGGGCTTCGAAGTCGATCGCTCGCCCGGATCGTATGCGATCCGCTACACGATCCCCTATGCGGAGGTGACCATGGGTGAGGTAGTGCTGGCCGCCAAGATCACGCACGTCCCGTCGATCTGGCTCTCCATCCAACCCGGGAAGAACTACGGCATCCGCCGTCCCGCCGAGCTCGGCCTGGCCGAGATCGGCCGTCGGGCCCGCGAGCGCGGCGCCGACACATTCGTGGTCGCCGATTCGCACTGGATGAACAGCATGGGCTTCCACGTGAACGGGAAGGCCAGGCACCAGGGCAGCTACGCGTCGCACGAGCTGCCGCACTTCATCTCGGACCTGGAGTACGACTACCCCGGTGACGCGGAGCTGGCCGAGCTGATCGGCGAGGAGATCCGCGCCGGCGGGCAGAAGTCCATGGTGCACGACGTCCGCGACCTCGGCCTCGAGTACGCGACGCTGGTGCCGATGCACTTCATGAACCGCGAGGAGAAGCCGCTGCGGGTCCTCCCGATCGGGTGCAACATCTACTCGACGATCGAGGAGAACCGGCGCGTGGGCGAGGCCATCGCCCGTGCCGCGCTGCGCAGCGACCGCAAGATCGCCTTCCTGGCCAGCGGTTCGCTGTCGCACCAGTTCCCGCCGAACGAGATCTCGTCGGAGTACCTGAACACGATCAGCAACCCGTACAACGAGCAGATCGACCGGCTCGTGCTCGACCAGTGGCGTGAGGGCCGCATCGCGGAGTTCCTGTCCGCGCTGCCCGCCTACAACCAGCGCTGCACCGGCGAGGCCGCGATGGCCGACACCGGCATGCTGTTCGGCATCCTCGGGTGGGACTCCTACGACGGTCACGGCGAGCAGCTGTGCGACTACTTCCCGAGCAGCGGTACCGGCCAGGTCATCGTCGACTTCCCCGTCCCGGATCGGTTGCGTTCATGAGCCACCCCCTCGGCCTCCGGCCGTCCAAGATCATCGCCGTCCACCTGAACTTCCGCAGCCGCGCCGCCGAGCGCGGGCGGTTCCCGGACGAGCCGTCGTACTTCGTCAAGCCGCCGTCGTCGCTGGCCTGGTCGGACACGGAGCTGGTCCGCCCGAAGGGCACCGAGCTGTCCGCGTTCGAGGGCGAGATCGCCATCATCATCGGCCGGTTCGCCAAGAACGTCTCCCGCGCCGACGCGTGGGAGTACATCGCGGGCGTGGCGCCGGCCAACGACTTCGGCGTGCACGACCTGCGCTACGCCGACCGCGGCTCGAACCTGCGCAGCAAGGGCTCCGACGGCTACACCCCGATCGGCCGGGTCCTCGACCCCGCCGACCTGGACCTGAAGAACCTGCGGCTGCGCACGTGGGTCAACGGCGAGGTCGTCCAGGACGACAACACGTCCGACCTGCTGTTCGACTTCGCGTACCTGATCGCGGACCTGTCACGCACGATCACCCTGGAGCCCGGCGACATCATCCTCACCGGTACCCCCACCGGTGCCACGACGTGTCAGCCCGGTGACGTGGTCGAGGTCGGCATCGACGACCACGAGCGCCTGCGCAACGTCATCGTCGAGTCCGACGACGAGCTGCCCAAGCCGGGCGCCCAGCCGAAGGTCACGCAGGTCGACAAGGACGCGGCCGTCGGCGGCGCGGTCCCCGCGATCAAGCCGGAGACCGAGAAGATGCTCCGCGAGGTCTGCACGGCGACGATCTACAGCCAGCTCCGCAAGCGCGGCATCCACCACACGTTCTTCACCGGTCTCAAGCCCGCGCGCACGGACCTGAAGATGGTGGGTGTGGCCCACACGCTGCGGTTCCTGCCGCTGCGCGAGGACCAGTTCGCCGAGCGCGGCAACGGCATGAACGCGCAGAAGCGCGCCGTCGAGTCGATCGGCCCCGGCCAGATCCTCGTCATCGACGCCCGTGACGACCACGGCGCCGGCACGCTCGGCGACATCCTGGCCGCGCGCCTGATCAAGCGCGGCGCGGCGGGCGTGGTCTCCGACGGCTGCTTCCGCGACAGCCCGATGTTCGCCGACCTCGAACTGCCCTCCTACAGCGCGGGCGCCCACGCGGCCGTCCTGGGCCGCAAGCACGTGCCGTGGGAGGTCGGCGTGGACATCGCGTGCGCGGGCGTCCTCGTCCGGCCGGGCGACATCCTCGTGGGTGACGCCGAGGGCGTCATCCTCATCCCGCCGGCCCTGGTGGACGAGGTCGCCCGCGACTCCGTCCAGCAGGAACACGAGGAGAAGTTCATCCTCGAACGCGTGGAGGCCGGCGAGTCCATCGACGGGCTCTACCCGCTGGGCAAGGCCAAGCGGGCCGAGTACGAGGAGTGGGCGCGATGACCGTGCCGGTGCTCGCCGGCCGGTCGAAGACCCAGTACGCCTACGAGGTCCTGCGGGACCGCATCGTCGGGGGCCGCTACGGCCCCGGCTCGCGGCTCGTGTTCGACCGGATCGCGCGGGAGCTGGGCGTGAGCCCGGTTCCGGTACGGGAGGCGGTGCGCCGCCTCCAGGCGGAGGGCTGGGTGGTCTTCGAACCGAACGTCGGCGCGCAGGTCGCCGACTTCGCCCAGGACGAGTACCGGCACACCATGGAGGCGCTCGCGCTCCTGGAGGGCCACGCGGTCGCCACCGCGCGGCTCACCAACGCCATCCTGGACCGCGCCGAGCTGCTCAACGCCATGATGCGGGAGACGCTGGCGGTGTTCGACCCGCTCGGCTTCACCCGCCTCAACCGGGAGTTCCACCTCCTGCTGTGCGACCGGTCGCCCAACCCCAGATTGCGCGACCTGATCACGAAGGAGTGGGCGCGGCTCGACCTGAGCCGCCGCTCCACCTTCAGTCTCGTGCCCGGACGGGCCAGGGAGTCCGTCGAAGAGCACGACGAATTGCTGCGCCTGCTCCGTGCCGGCGCACCCGCCGAGGTCGTCGAGCGCTTCGCCCGCGACCACAAGCTCAACACCCTCCGCGCGGTCGACAGCAAGTCCGCCGCTCCGCTCCCAGGGGAGTCCACGCCATGAGGTTCCGTTCCGACCCGACGACCATCAAGGGCTCCATCGCCCCCGTCGTCACCCCGTTCACCGCGACCGGTGAGCTCGACACCGACAGCCTGCGCAACCTCGTGCGCTGGCAGAAGGAGCAGGGCTCGCACGGCATCTCCATCGGCGGCTCCACCGGCGAGCCCCTCGTCCAGTCCCTGGACGAGCGCAAGACCGCGCTGCGCGTCGTGGCCGACGAGATCGGCGACGAGATCCCGTTCCTGCCCGGCACCGGTGCCAGCACGCTGGAGAGCACGCTGGAGCTGACCGGCTACGCCAAGGACCTGGGCGCCGACCTCGCGCTGGTCATCACGCCGTACTACAGCAGGCCCACCCAGGAGGGTCTGTTCCAGTGGTACCACACGGTGGCCAACGAGTACCCGGACCTGCCGATCGTGGTCTACAACGTGCCGTCGCGCACCGCCGTGGACATCGCGCCCGAGACCGTCGCCCGCCTGCGCAAGGCGAACGACAACATCGTCGGCATCAAGGAGACCACGAAGGACTTCGAGCACTTCTCGCACGTGCTGCACCAGTGCGGCCGTGACTTCCTGATGTGGTCGGGCATCGAGCTGCTGTGCCTGCCGCTGCTGGCGATCGGCGGCCGGGGCTTCGTCTCGGCGCTGGCCAACCTGGCGCCGGCCGCCGTGGCGAAGATGTACGAGCTGTACGAGGCGGGCGACCACCAGGGCGCCATCGACCTGCACTACCGCCTGCACCCGCTGGTCGACCTGCTGTTCGTGGAGACCAACCCGGCGCCCGCGAAGCACGTGCTCGCCGACCTGGGCCACATCTCGTCGGGCTACGTCCGCCCGCCGCTGGTCGAGCCCACCCCGGCCGGCCTGGAGAAGATCAACAAGCTCCGCGCCCAGGCCGAGGACCTGCTGCTCCCGGCCAAGGCCAAGGCCAAGGCCTGACCGACCGTCCTTCCGCACCACAGGAGTTCACACCCATGAGCATCCCTACCGAGCTGCTGCACCACATCGACGGCAAGGACGTGCCCAGCGTCAGCGGTGAGACCTTCGCCGTCGCCGACCCGGTCGGCAACAAGGAGTACGGCCGCGTCGCCGCGGGCGACAAGGCCGACATCGAGCTGGCCGTCGCCGCCGCCAAGAAGGCGTTCGAGGAAGGCCCGTGGCCGCGCCTGTCCGACCGCGAGCGGGCCAACGTGCTGGTCCGCATCGCCGACGCGATCGAGGCCCGCTCGGAGCGCCTGGCCGAGCTGGAGACCTTCGACACCGGCCTGCCGGTGACCCAGGCCAAGGCCCAGGCCCACCGCGCCGCCGAGAACTTCCGCTACTTCGCCGACGTCATCGTCGGCCAGCACGAGGACGCGTTCCTCGTCGGCGAGAAGCAGGTCAACTACGCGGTCCGCCAGCCGGCCGGCGTCGCGGGCCTGATCACGCCGTGGAACACGCCGTTCATGCTGGAGACCTGGAAGCTGGCACCGAGCCTCGCGTCCGGCTGCACCGTGGTCCTCAAGCCCGCCGAGTGGTCGCCGCTGTCGGCCAGCCTGCTGCCGGAGATCATGAAGGAAGCCGGCGTCCCGGACGGCGTCTTCAACCTCGTGCACGGCATCGGCGAGTACGCCGGCGCCGCGCTGGTCGAACACCCGGACGTGCCGCGCATCTCCTTCACCGGCGAGAGCGGCACCGGCCAGATCATCATGCGCACCGCGGCGAACAACCTGAAGGAGGTGTCCATGGAGCTGGGCGGCAAGTCGCCGTGCGTGGTCTTCGAGGACGCCGACTTCGACCGCGCCGTGGACGCCGCCGTGTTCGGCGTGTTCTCGCTCAACGGCGAGCGCTGCACGGCCAGCTCGCGCGTGCTGGTCCAGCGGGGCATCTACGACAAGTTCGTGGCCGCGCTCGCCGAGCGCGCCAAGAACGTGCGCGTGGGCCTGCCGTCGGACCCGAAGACCGAGGTCGGCGCCCTGATCCACCCCGAGCACTACGCGCGGGTCATGGAGTACGTCGAGATCGGCAAGACCGAGGGTCGCGTCGTCGCCGGCGGCGGCAAGCCCGAGGGCCTGCCCGAGGAGGGCAACTTCCTCTCGCCGACCGTCTTCGCCGACGTCCCGCCGACCGCGCGGGTCTTCCAGGAGGAGATCTTCGGGCCGGTCGTCTGCGTGACGCCGTTCGACACCGAGGAAGAGGGTGTCGAGCTGGCCAACGCCACCAAGTACGGCCTGGCCGCGTACGTGTGGACCGCGAACCTCCAGCGCGGCCACCGCGTCGCGCGGGCGATCCAGTCCGGCATGGTGTGGATCAACTCGCACAACGTCCGCGACCTGCGCACGCCGTTCGGCGGCATCAAGGCCTCGGGCGTGGGCCGCGAGGGCGGTGCGCACAGCATCGACTTCTACAGCGACACGCGCGCGATCCACGTGGCCGTCGGCGACCTGAAGCCCCCTCGCTTCGGTGCCTGAGGTCACAGCCCCGCGAGCCTGACAGGGCTTGTGGTTGCTCGACTGTGAACAGCCGTTGACCGCGGGTGCACCCTCGTGCCGGGACCTCTCGGCACGAGGGTGTCTCGCGATCTAGCGTCCGGCGCATGGTTATGGACGGCAAGGTCGCGCTGGTCACCTGGGCGGGCTCGGGTGTGGGCGCGGCGGTGGCGCACCGACTCGACGCCGCCGGTGCCAGGGTCGCGGTGCTCGACGCGGACTCCACGGCCGTGGAGCGGGTCGGCGCCGACCTCTGGTGCGGCATGGCGGTCCGCGCGGACGCGTCCGACCCGGCGCAGCTCGCGTCCGGTGTGGACGCGGTCGTCGACCACTACGGCCGGCTCGACGTGCTGGTCACCACCGCGCCGTGGACCGGGCCGTGCACCGAGCTGTCCACTGTGGACATAGACGACGAGCGGTGGCACGCCACCCTGGGTGCCGGGCTCGACGCCACGTTCTACGCCACCCGGGCCGCGCTGCGGGTGATGCGCTCGGGCGTACTGGTCGCCGTGACGGCGCAGTGCACGCACGCGCTGCACCGGTCGGTGCTCGCGGGCGGCGTGGACGCCCTGGTCCAGGCGGTGGCCAAGGAGGCCGCGCCGCTGGGCCTCCGGGTGCACGCCGTGACCACCGCCTGCCCGCCCGACCTGGCCGAAGCCGCCGAACGGGTCCACGACCTGGTCGCCGACGCCCCCGGCCGGCCCTGACCTGAGACCCCCGCGGCGTCCCACGCGCCGAGGCCGCACAACAAGTTGGAGAGTGCCATGAGGTTTGCCGACCGGGTCGCCCTGATCACCGGTGCGGGTACCGGCATCGGAGCGGCGACCGCCGCGCGCCTGGCCGCCGAAGGCGCCAAGGTCGTGCTCACCGGGCGCCGCCCCGACCCGCTCAACGAGGTCGCCGCGGGCCTCGGCGACGCCGCGCTCGTCGTGCCGGCCGACGCCGCCGACAGCGCCGCCATGGCCAACGTGATCGAGAAGGCGCACGAGCGCTTCGGCCGCGTGGACCTCGTCGTCGCCAACGCCGGCGGCCACGGCCTGGGCACCGCGACCGACACCTCCGACGACGACTGGAAGCTCGCCCTGGACGCGAACCTGACCAGCGCGTTCGTCACCGTCCGCGCCGCGCTGCCGGACCTGGTCGACGGCGGCGGCTCGGTCGTGTTCGTCTCGTCGCTGGCCGGTCTGTTCGCCGGTCCGGCCGTGGCCGGCTACACCGCCACCAAGCACGCGCTCATCGGCCTGACCCGCTCGATCGCCCGCGACTACGGCAAGCACGGCGTGCGCGCCAACGCCGTGTGCCCCGGCTGGGTCCGCACGCCCATGGCCGACATCCAGATGGCCCACATCGGCGAGACCAAGGGCCTGTCCCGCGAAGAGGCGTACACGCTCGTCACCGAGAACACCCCGCTGCGCCGCCCCGCCGAGGCCGACGAGATCGCCAACGTGATCGCGTTCCTCGCCGGGCCCGAGTCCTCCGCCGTCACCGGCATCTACCTGACCGCGGACTCCGGCGCCAGCGCCGTCGACCTGCCCACCATCGCGCTCGCCTGAGCCCACACCTGGCTCAGCGACACCCTGTCTGGGCCACATCCCGTCTGAGCCACATCCCGTCTGAGCCACACCCCGTCTGGGAGGACACCGTTGTCTGACTGGAAGACCGTAGACGATTTCGCCAAGGGCATCGACGGCAACCGGTTGCCGCGCAGCTCGGCCCTTGTCGGCACCCGCTGGGTGCTGCGCCACGACGACGGCGTGACCACCGAACTGTCGTTCGTGGACGAGTCCACCGTGAACTGGTCCGTCGGCGACGCGTCCGGCACCGACCGCTACGACGCGGTCGAGGGCGTGCCCGGCACGTTCTTCGTCGAGCGCACGACCGACGCGAACGAGCGCGTGGCCGAGGTGCACGTCGTGCACGTGGCGAACCGACGGGTGCTCACCGTCGAGTCGACCATCGCCGCCGAGAAGGTCGACGGCGTGCCGCAGGTGTCACAGCGGTTCCGGCCGGGCGTGCTGGACCTGGGCGACGGCGTCGAGGCGTCGGGCGAGGCGCCGGCCGAGACCCGTGAGCTGATCGGGTTCCGGGCGCTCTACCGCTACAGCCCGAACCACCTGTACGAGCACGTGTACCTGTCCTCGACCCGGTACGCCTGGCAGTGCCTGGTCGGCGAGCAGTTCGGGCACGGCGACGTGGACCTGGCGACCGCGTACAAGATCGCGGACAACCAGTACGTGTTCACGTTCCGCGAGTTCCGCATCCCGGTCGCCACGACCTGGCTCTACGACATGGACGCCCTGCGCACGACGGGCGCGTTCTTCGGCCTGTCCGGTGCCGGCGACATCCGCAACGCGCCCGGCGGCGCGTTCATCATCCCGTTGGGCCGGGTGTCCTACCCCAACGAAGAACCCGTGTGAGGAAGCAGATGACCGCATACGACGTCGTCAAGGGCCACTACGCCGCATCCGAACGGGGTGACCTGGCGGGCATGCTCGGCGTGCTCGCCGACGACGCCACCTGGACCGAGTGCGACGGCACGACCTACGCCGGCACGTACACCGGTGTCGAGGCGATCAAGGAGAACGTGTTCTTCAAGATCGGCGCGGACTGGTCGTCGTTCGCGGCGAACGTGGACGAGCTGTTCGACGCGGGCGACACCGTGATCGCGCTGGGCCGCTACGCCGGCACCCACCGCGCGACCGGCAAGTCCATGACCGCCCGGTTCACCCACATCTGGAAGGTGGCCGACGGCAAGGTCACCTCGTTCGAGCAGGTCGCCGACTCGTCGCTGATCCTGGCCGCCGAGTCCTGAGTCCCCGCGAGACCCACCGCCCGGTGTGACCGTCCCCCGGTCCGCCGGGCGGTGTCACGCCCGCTCCCACCGCGCCCGGGAGCGGGATGCCCGTCCGGGTGCGCGGTGCGCGGTCGCCTCCCTGACCGCCACCGCGTGCCCCGACGCCCGCAGCGCCAGGAAGAGGTCGACCACGTCCGGGTCGAGCACGGTCGCGCGGGCGGCCCGCAGTTCGTCGGCCGCCTTGTCGGCCGGGGTGCCCGCCGCGAGCAGGGCGGCCCAGGTGTCGCAGACGGCCACGATGCGGGCCTCGATCCGGGCTCCGTCCCACGGGTCGCGGTACCGACGCACCACCTCGGCCACGTCGTCGTGGTCGGGCGCGACCGCGACCAGCAGGGCACCGGTCTCGACATGCCCCTCGCGTCCGACCGGTCCGGTGCCGGCCGCACTCCCCGGAGGCTTCGGGGACGCGGCCACGACGTCCAGCCCACTCCCTCCCGGGCCGGCGTCGACCACGCCTTCCGAACCCGGCACCGGGGACCTCGTCGCCGCGCCCCCACCACCCCGGGCCCGCACCGACGACGCGGGCCCGACGGCACCGCCACCGGCCACTCCTCCCGAGGATCGGCCGTGGACCGGGAGTCGGTCGAAGGCGTGGTGCTCGGTGTGACCGCAGGCGGCCCGTTCCAGCACCGCCCACAGGCACGGGTGGGCGATCAGGCCGACGTCCAGCAGACGGCCCGCGCGGCGGGCGGTGCGGACCTGGGCCGGGTCGAGGCTCAGGCGTTCGGCGAGCGTGCGCGCCCACTCCGCGACCTCCGCCGACCGGCCGGGCGTGCCGCGTGCGGCGTCCACCGCGTCGGCGAGCCGGTCGAGGTAGTCGTCCGGCTCGCCGTCGGGCGGCTGGGTGGCGGACGGCTGGGTGGCGAACGACTGGGCGGCACCGGCGACGGCGCGGTCGCGCCCCTCCTCCTTCGCCCGGTAGAGCGCCTGGTCGGCCGAGGTCACCAGGGCCGACGCACTGCCGTGGTGCGGTGCGAACGAGGCCGTGCCCGCCGACACCGTGACCGTCACCGAGTGGCGTCCGCCGACCTCGATCGGCGTGCGGGACACGGCGCCGCGCAGGCGCTCGGTCAACTCGACCAGGCAGGGCCCGGCCACGCCGACGGCCAGCAGCGCGAACTCCTCGCCGCCGTGCCGGGCCAGCACGGCACCCGACCCGGCGACCGCGCGCAGCCGGGCCGCGATCTCCACCAGCACCCGGTCGCCGCCGGGGTGGCCGAACCGGTCGTTGATGGACTTGAAGCGGTCCACGTCCAGGATCACCACGCCCAGGTCCGCGCCCGTGCGCCGACTCCGGGCGACCTCGGCGTCCAGGCACGCCTCGAAGTGCCGCCGCCCGTACAGGCCGGTGAGGCTGTCGGTGATCGCGAGCCGGCGCTGGTCCACCGCGAGCCCGGCCAGGCGGCTCGCGATGAGCGCGAACAGCACCGCGCACCCCGCCGCGAGCACGGGCACGTCCCGTTGCTCGCCGTGGAAGTACTGCACTATCAACACGATCGGCCCCACGATCGCGCCCGCCGCCAGCACGACCAGGCGCGGCCACGTAAGCCGGGCGGGCGCGGGTTCGGCGGGCCGGGCGAGCACGCCCATGGACGGGTGCAGGGCGGCGGCGCCCAGGGCGAGGTTGCCGGTGAGCCAGATGGCGTCGAGGAAGTTGCCCGCCGCGTACGTCTGCGAAAGGCGTTGCAGGACGTAGACCGTATCGGCGGTGAGGATGGCCGCGAGCCAGCCCGTGAGCAGCACGAACGACGCCCCGCGCGCACCCGCGCCGAACAGCAGGCGCAACGCGGCCAGCAGCAGCGCCAGGTCCATCACCGGGTAGCCCAGCGAGGCGAGTTCGACCGGCAGCGGCGTGCCCAGGCGGGTCTGCGGTCCGATCACGAACACCCAGGACAGCACACCGGCCGCGACCGTGAGGGACAGGGCGTCGAGCAGGCCGGGCAGGTCGCGGTCGCGGCGTCGGCGGCGGATCAACAGCAGGAGGGCCACGACGGCGAGCGGGTAGTGCGCGAGGTAGAGGACGTCCGCCACCGACGGGTATTCGGTGTGCAGCAGGACGTAGTGCGCGGTGTAGAACGTCGTGTCGGCGGCGGCGTAGACGAGTTGGCCCAGCCCCAGGAAGATCCACGGCGCCCGGTGCTCGGGGCGGTGCCGGCGCAGTCCCCACCCGACCGCGACGGCGGCCGAGGCGCTCACCGCGCAGTAGACCAGGACGCGCAGCGGGATCGTGCCCACGAAGATCGGCAGGGCGTAATAGACGCCGACGGCGGCCAGCCCGACGACGAGGTAGTACCACCAGAGTCGGTCCCGTGTCGCGACCGACCCGGTTCCTGCGGCGCGCAATCCCTGCTCCCGTCTGCGTCATCGGGTGCGGCCATGAGACCGGTGATCCGAAGCGCCGTCAATGGGTGTCGGCCGACTCGTCATCCGGGTGCTGTGGAATCCGGGTCGCCCCCGATAGTGTGACGTCGCGACGACAAAGGGGGACGACCGGCATGGCGGGAAGCGGCGCGGAACTTCTGGCGCGGGTCCGACGGGAGATCGGCGGCGGCGAGAATCTGTTGGTTCCACTCATCGCCGCAGGTCAGGCCCCTGTGGAGACCTTGCGCGCGTTCGCGGCCGAGGAGTTCCACATCGTGCGCAGCGATTGGCGAGCATTCCTCGCCTTGGCCGCGCAGTCGAACGTCCAGGCGCAACGCGAGTTCTTCTCGACCGTGGCTTCGGGAGAGGGACTCGCATTGGCGAAGCTGCGGGATTTCGCCGCCGCGACCGGTTTGTCGGACGACGACCTGGCCACGTACCGGCCGCTTCCGGGTTGCCAGTCGTACCCGGCCTACGTGGCCTGGCTGACGCTCAACGGCGACCCGCACGACGCCCTCCTGGCGATTCTCGCGAACTTCGCCGAATGGGGCGGCTATTGCGCCGCGATCGCCAAGGCGCTGCGCGAGCACTACGGCTTCGACGCCGAGGGCACCGCGTTCTTCGACTTCTTCGCCGAACCGGCGCCCGAGCTGGACGCGTTGGGCCTGCGGGCGTTGGACGACGTGCTCGCCACCGGCTGGACCCCCGACCGCGCCATCGGGTACGCCCGCCTCCTCCACGCGTACGAGCTGTCGTTCTGGAACACCCTCGCCCACTCGCGCGAGTCCGCCACTCCGGCACCCTGAAACACGCACCCTGAAACACACGCTCGGACACCCTGAAACACACGCTCGGGCCCGTCGCCGATGAGAACGCTCAGGCCCGGCGTCGCTCCTATGCCTCGCCCTCGCGCAGGGAACGGACCATGCTCCGCAGGATCCGGAACGCCGCCGCCCGCTCGTCCCCGCCCAACCCGGCCAGCATCCGGTCCTCGACGGACCGCACCGCCGCGGTCGCCTTCCCCAGGCTGCGCCGACCGCGCGGCGTGAGCCGCGTGGGGAGCACCTTCCCGACGGGCGCCGCCTCGGGTCTGGTCACGTAGCCGTCCCGTTCCAGGGACCGGAGCAGCACGTTCATCGTCTGCCGGGTCACGAACGCGCCCCGCGCGAGTTCGGAGTTCGACAGACCCGGCCGCTGCGCCAGCAACTCCAGACAGGCGTAGTGCGTCACGCTCATCCCCAGCGGGCGCAACACCTCCTCCATCGCCACGCGCAGGGCACTCGACGCCTCCTTGAGCAGGTAACCCAGCGAGGTCTCCAGGTCGATCCCGTCTTGACTCATGTCAGTATTCTGACATACCTTGTCCCGTGTCAGAAGACTGACACACGACGAAGGAGCACGGACATGCCCACCACCGGACCCGACTTCATCTCGCTGCAGGCCCGCGACCTCGCCGCCTCGCAGGCGTTCTACGAGCGGTACCTCGGCCTCGTGCGCTCACCGGCCGGACCGCCGCACGCCGTCGTCTTCGAGACGAAGCCGATCGCGTTCGCCCTGCGCGACATCGTCCCGGGCACCGATCCGGACGCCGTCGCCCAACCCGGCATCGGCGTCGCCATCTGGTTGCACGCCACGGACGTCCAGGACATCCACGACGCCTTGGCCGCCGACGGCCACACCATCGTGTCCGCGCCGATCGACGGCCCCTTCGGCCGGACGTTCACCTTCGCCGACCCCGACGGCTACCGGATCACCCTGCACGACCGCGCCTGACGGTCAGGCCGGCCACTTGTCGGGGAGGTCGGGGCGGCCGAACAGGTAGCCCTGGGCGAACGCGCAACCGGCGTCGCGCAGCCACGCGGCCTGGGCCGGCGTCTCGATCCCCTCGGCGACGGTGTGCGCGCCCAGGACCTCGGCCAGGTCGATGATGCAGCGCACCACGCCCGCGGTCCGGGCCGTGTCGCCCAGGGCCCACGTGAACGACTTGTCGATCTTCACCACGTCGAACGGGTAGCGCTGGAGGTAGCTCAGCGACGAGTACCCGGTGCCGAAGTCGTCCAGGGCGACGCGCACGCCCGTGCCCCGCACCTCCATCAACGCCTTCATGGCCGACTCGTCCGCCCACACGGACTCGGTGACCTCCAGCGTCAACCGCGCGGGCGGCAGCCCGGTCGTGGCCAGCGCGCGGTCCAGCGAGGTCAGGAACGACGCGGACGAGAGCTGCCGCGTCGACACGTTCACCGTCACGCCCAGCATCCGCCCCTGCGTGTGCCAGCGCACCGCCTGCTCGCACGCGCCGACCAGGACCCGGTTGCCCAGCGGCACGATCAGGCCCGTCTCCTCGGCCAGGTCGATGAACGCGCCCGGCCCGAGCAGCCCGTGGCCGGGCCGCTGCCACCGCACCAGGGCCTCGAAGCCGGTCACCGCCGACGTCGCCAGGTCCACGATCGGCTGGTAGTGCAGCACCAGTTGACCTTCGTCCACGGCGACGCGCAGGTCGGCCTTGTCGCGCTGGCGTGCCAGGAGCCGCTCCCCCATCTCGCGCCGGAACACCCGGATCCGGGCGCCGCCCTCGCGCTTGGCCACGTACATCGCGGTGTCCGCGTCGCGCAGCAGCACGGCCGTCGGCATGCCCGGCTCGGCCGCCACCGAGATGCCCACGCTCGCCCGCACGACGACCTCGTAGCCCATGCCTGTGAGCGGCCGGCCCAGTTCGGTGAGGATGTGGGTGGCCAGGCGGGCGGCCTCGCGCACGTCGTGGCCGGGCGCCAGCACGGCGAACTCGTCACCGCCCAGGCGGGCCACGGTCGCGACCGGACCGGCCGCCCGGTTGATCCGCTCGGCCGCCGACACCAGGTAGCGGTCGCCCGCCTCGTGCCCCTCGGTGTCGTTGACCTCCTTGAACTGGTCGAGGTCGAGCACCAGCAGGCCGACGACCTCGCCGGTGCGCAACGCCTCGTCCACCAGGTGCAGGAAGTGCGCCCGCGACACCAGGCCGGTCAGCTCGTCGCGTTCCGCGCGGGTGCGCAGCGCGTCCTCGAGTTGCCGACGCTTGCTCACGTCCACGGCCGCGATCACGGTGTGGTCCGGGCCTTCCACGGACACCGCGTGCACGGACAGCACCCGGCTCGTCCCGTCCGCCCGGTCGACGCGCACCTCGTACGGGTCGTCGTCGGTGCGGCAGCCGCGTTCGCACCGCGACACGTCCGGGCCGTGCGGGCACGGCACCGGACCGGGGTCGAGCAGGGCGTTCGCGCGGGCGTTGCGCAGTCGCGGCGTCCCGGTGGCGTCGACCAGCACCAGGCCGACCGGGCTCGCACGCACGACCGCCTCGACGGTCCGGTGCGCGTCGCGGACCAGACCGGCCGAGCGCACGACCTCGTACAGCGCCGTCGTGCCGACGAGCAGGCCCGCCAACGGCATCACGCTGCCGAACGTGATGCTGCCCGAGCCGAACACCATCGACCCGAGCAGGCCCAGCGCGTACCCGACGACGACCGGCAACGCCTTGAAGGGGAACCGGTGTTCGCCCCCGCGCGACGACCGCCGCACGGTCACCGCGAACAGGAAGCCCACGATCGGCTGCGAGGTCGGCAGCACGGCGAACGCGCCGCACGCGACCAGCCCCTCGATCAGCGGGACGACCCACGGGTCGCGGTCGGGCAGCAGCAGCCACGTGGCGACGACGACGAGCACCAGCGCCACGACGGCGAAGCACAGCGGGCCCGTGCCGGAGTACACCAGCTGGAAGGCGAACGCGGCACCGGACAACCACGAGAACACCTTGATCAGCAACATGATCCGGCGCAGCCCGGCGGACGGCGGTGCCTCGTCCACCGGCGGGCGGGTTGGACGAGCCAAGCCCGGTTACCCCCATATCGCGTAACGGCATTGCACTGGGAAGCCCGCACTATCCCGATCACGTCAACATTTGACAACCGCCATTCGGGCTATCGCCGTGGTCTATCCACTGTGGACGGACGGGCCGGTGCCGGTCACCCGCGCACGAACGCCGCCAACCCCGCCAGCAGGCGGTCGACGTCGTCGTCGTCCGAGTACGGCGCGAGCCCCGCGCGCAGGCCGCCGGAGTCGCCCAGGCCCAGGTGACGGGACGTCTCCAGCGCGTAGAAGGACCCCGCCGGCGCGTTCACTCCGCGCGCGGCCAGGAACCGGTACGCCGCCGCCGGATCGTGGTCGGCGAACGTCAGCAGCAGCGTGGGGGTGCGGGACACCGCACGGGACCGCACGTTCACCTCGGGCAGCCCGGCCAGCCCCGCCTCGACCTTCGCCCGCAACCGGCCCTCGTGCGCCTCGATCGCGGTGAACGCCCGCACCAGGCGGGACCGCCGGTCGTCCCCCTCCCCCAGCCCCGCCAGGAAGTCCACGGTCGCCGTGCAGCCCGCGAGCAGTTCGTAAGGCAGCGTCCCGAGTTCGAACCGCTCGGGCACGGCGTCGGTGGACGGCAGCAGCTTGTCCGGCCGCAACCCTTCGAGCAGCTCCGGCCGCGCCGCGAGCACCCCGCAGTGCGGGCCGAGGAACTTGTACGGCGAGCACGCGTAGAAGTCCGCGCCGAACGCCTCGACGTCCACCGACACGTGCGCGGCCTGGTGGACACCGTCGACGAAGAACAGCGCGCCCGCGTCGTGCACGACGCGGGCGATGTCCGCGAGCGGCGGCCGGGTGCCGATCAGGTTGGCCGCACCCGTGACCGCGACCAGCCGGGTGCGGTCGGACAGCACGGCCACGACGTGGTCGACGGTCAACTCGCCCGTGTCCGGGTCGAAATCGGCGAACCGCGCGGTGGCGCCGACCGACTCGGCGGCGAGCACCCACGGCCGCACGTTCGCGTCGTGGTCGAGGCGCGTCACCACGACCTCGTCGCCGGGACGCCACGTCCGGGACAGCGTGCGGGCGAAGTCGAACGCCAACTGCGTCATGCTGCGGCCGAACACGACCCCGCGCGGGTCGACGCCGAGCAGGTCGCCCAGCGCGGCGCGGGCGTCGGCCACGACGCGTTCCGCGGCGGCCTCGGCGGCGGTCACCCGACCCCGGTTGGTGATCGAGGACGTGAGGGCGGCGCGGATCGCGTCCGCGACCGCGTCGGGCACCTGCGAACCGCCCGGACCGTCGAAATGCGCCACGCCCGAGGCGAGCGAGGGAATCCGGGCACGCAGCGCGGCCACGTCGTAGGTCATGGGGCTCCACTCCGGGTCGACGTACGGCATTCCGTCCGGGCACCGAGGGTAAACACGGCCGGGCATTTCGAAAAAGGCCCGTTCGAGTACACCGGGGTTCGGTTCGGTAGGTATAGTGCGCGGCAATGCGGAGCCGGTCGCCCGTTGAAGTGCGCAGCGGCACTCCACACCCTGTTGGCGCGACGGATTGGATTCACCCGAGATGGCCCAGAAGACCATCGTCGAACTGATCGACGACTTGGACGGAACCACGGCGGACGAGAGCGTGACGTTCGGCCTGGACGGCGTCGAGTACGCCATCGACCTCTCGTCGGACAACGCCACCCGGCTGCGCGACTCGCTCGCGCCGTTCGTGGCGGGCGCTCGTCGTGCCGGTGGTCGCAAGCAGCGCGCGACCTCCCGCACCGCGGTGAAGGCGGGCGGCGACCGCGAGCAGAACCAGGCGATCAGGGAATGGGCCCGCCAGGAGGGCCACGAGGTCTCCGAGCGGGGCCGCATCCCCCAGAGCCTGCTGCTGAAGTTCCAGGAGGCACACGGCTCCTGACCTCCGGTCGCACCGGCACCGCCGCCCGCCCGCGCGGCGGTGCCGTTCGTTCCGGGGCAATTATCCCGCTTTATTTCACGGGTCGCCCCGGGCCGTTTGTAACTCGGACGCCCCCTGCGCCGATGGCTCAGTCAGCATCGGTTGGAGGTGGACGTTGGGAACGCAAGGTGGAGTTCGGCCCGCACGGCGCCGGCACACCCGCGAGTGGACCGTGATCGCGCTCATCGCGACGTTCCTGGCGCTGGCGGTCATTCAATTCGTGCTGGCACTGGCGGACGGCCTGTGGTGGCCCGTCGTGTTCGGCTTGCTGCTCGTCGTGGCGGCCAGCGCTCTGGTGCCGTCGGCACGCGCCCGGCACGAACCGTCGGCAAACGCACCGGACCCGCCGAATCACCTCGAACCGCGTGCGGACAATCACACCGCGGGACAGCGGGCGTCATAACCGCAATAGCACGCGGTGACCACCCGTCACGCAAACGCGCGAGTTATGCGTTCGGACACCGCGAGTCGTGCGCTCCGGCACCGGCCCGCGTCACCGTGCGCGCGAGTCCTCCACTCAGGCACCCCGAAACACGCGCTCAGGCTCCCTCAGCCGGGTGAACGTCCGCGCCGCGCCCCGACACCCCGACGCGGGGCGGGGTGTCGGGACAGGCCCGCTCAGCCGCCGACGAGGGCGGGGACGAGCTGTTCGAACGCGCCGAAGTGGGACGTCCTGATCCCGGCGTAGGTCTCCTCCGCGCCCGTACCCGAGGTGGACTTCGTCACGATGACGATGTCGACCGGCTCGGCCAGGTCCGGGAAGTTGATCAGCGTCTTGCCGCGGGTGTTCGCGACCCGGGCGTAGTGCCCGGCCACGGTCCGCTGCTCGTGGGCCGGGTACGCGGTGCGCAGCTCGTCGAAGAGCCGGCTGCCGTCCGCGCGCTTGTCGTCCTGCACGACGATCTCGATGTACTCGACGGACCCGGACGGGAACGTCCAGCGGCCGTACGCGCGTGCCTCGCCGCTGCCCTGCGCGGCGCACGTCGCCTGGTCGACGGGCGACCCGCCGATCTTCATCCACGAGGTCAGGTCCGCGAGCTTGAGCCGGTCGCACAGGCTCGCCCGCACCGGCCCCGCCGCCACCTCCGAGGAGGACGCGGTGGACGCCCGATCGTCCGACGGTTGGGCGCACGCGGTCAGTCCACACAAGAGGACGGCGGCGACGGCGGCACCGTGGGATCTCTGCATGTCCGTCTACATCGCCGCCGGGGCGCCGGACGTGACAGTGGATCGATCACGTCCGGCGCCGGCGCATCACTTGGTGCTGAAGAGCTTCACCTTCAGGGAGGTACCCGACTGCGACAACACGCGCAGTCCGACACCCACCGCCGGCAGCTTGACGCCGGTGAACTGGGTCTCCGCGTACCAGTGCTTCTTGGTGTCGTCGAAGACCGGCTTGGCCGCCTGGCCGCGCACGTAGGACTTCTTCCCGTTGACGGTCAGCGTGAAGGAGTCCGACTTCTGGAGGCCGAACGGCGCGTCGTAGCCCGCGACCGTGGCGGGCCACGCCTGGCCCTCCAGGTTGTAGATCGGCGCCGGGTTGGCGTCGATCGGCAGGATCAGCCCCTCACCGGGGTGCTCGCTGGTGTTGTTGTCCAGGTACGCGGTGTCCCACAGCGACACGAGCAGGCCGTCCTGGTAGGGGAAGTGCTCCACCCACTTGGGCTTGTCCGGGAAGCTGTACCGGTACGGACCGGTCCGGTTGTACTTGCCGTACGACTCGTACGTGCGGTTGGACGCCACGTAGAACTGGTCGAACTTCTTGGTCTCCGTGCCGGCCGTCGTGCGGAAGCCCTTGAGCGTCCACGCGCCGGTGCCGGCCTCGCCGCCGTCGACGAACAACGGTGCGCCGTCGGCGGTGACCGTGATGTCGTCGGCGAAGAAGCCCTGCAACGCCAGGCCGCCGTCGGTGCGGTACGCGAACCGGAGCTTGAAGTTCTTGCCCGCGTAGGCGTCGAGCGGCACCCGGAAGTCGACCCACCCGCCGTTGGAGGAGCCGCTGACCGCCGGCGCGTCGCCCGAGTCGCGGACGAACGGCTTGCCGCCGACCGTGCCGTCGAGCTGGGTCCAGCTGCCGTCGGCGTTCTGCGCCTCGACGTAGAGGTAGTCGAAGTCCTCTTCGATGTCGTAGCGCGCCTTGAGCGTCAACGCCGCGCTCGTCTTGCCGGTCAGGTCCACGGACCGGGTCAGCGAGTGGTCGAGGTCGTTGCCCTTGTCACTCCACCACATCCGGGAGCCGGCGAACGGCGCCCCGTAGTCGAACGTCTTCTCCACGTCGGGCAGCACGACCACGAGGCCCTGGGCCTTGTCCGTGTTGTACTCGTGCGGTCCGAGGTCGAAGGTGCGCTCCTGGCCCGCGACCGCCACCTCGTAGTCCAGCCAGCCGAGCTGGAGCTTGTCCCACGCGGACAGCTCGTTGGCCCGGGTGCCCGGCGCCTCGTTCGGCTCGCCGACGCGGGTCTGGCCCATCAGCGACCACCAGTTGACGCCGTTGGTCGCGCCACCGGACGTGTCGTAGTGGTCGGGCAGACCGAGGTCGTGCGCGTATTCGTGGGCGAACACGCTCACGCCGCCGTTCTCCGGCTGCATGGTGTAGTCGCCGACCCACAGACCGGTGTCGCCGATCGGTGCGCCGCCGAGCTTGTTGGTGCCCGGACCGGTGTTGTAGTTCTTGAACGCGTAGCCGCGGTGGCTCCAGATCGCGTCCTCGCCCTGCCACGGGTCGCGGTCGGCCTGGTCGCCGCCGGCGTGGACGATCTGGAAGTGGTCGACGTAGCCGTCGGGCTCGTTGAACTCGCCGTCGCCGTCGTAGTCGTAGCGGTCCCACTGGTCGAACTCGGCCAGCGACGCCTTGATCTGCTCCGGGGTCTTGCCGGCGGCCTTCTGGTCGGTCACCCACTGCGCGACCGCGTCACGGACGAGGTCGTACGCGTTGTTGCAGGTGTTGCCGGCGCACGGATAGCCGTTGGAACGGCCGTACCGGGCCTCGTTGTAGCGGACCTTGACCCAGTCGGTCACGGTGCCGGACACGCTGTAGCGGCCCGACGACTGCTTGTCGAAGTAGTTCGCCACCGAGTTCGCGTCCGGCTGGGTGGAGAAGTACAGGTCCTGGAAGTACTGGCGGCTGAAGTCCGGGTTCCAGATCGTGGTGTTGTCCACGGCGCGGTTGGGCTGCGGGATCTGGTTGTGCTTCGGGCCGTCGAAGCGGACGGGTCCGGGCGTGCCGGGCGCGGTGTCCTGGTCCGGGTACTGCGGGTGCCGCTCGTCGCCGAACTCGGCGAGCACGACGAAGATCTTGTCGACCTTCTCGCGCTCGAGTTCGACGTACTGGCCGACCTTGGCCTTGGCGCCCTTCTTCTGCTTGCTGCCGAGCTTGACGACCGTGCTCGCGCCGCGCTTCTCCTTGGTGGCCTCGCCGGTCAGGACCTTGGCGAGGGCCTCCTGGCGCAGGGCACGCCGGTTGGCCTCCAACGGGTTGGGCAGGTCGTCCACCTGGGCCGTCGGCTGCTCGGTCGACGGCTGCGGCGCGGCCACGGCGGTGGTCGGCACGACAGCGGTCGTGGTCACCAGCGCGACGGTGGCCGCGCTGATCAACAGTCTTCGCACACTTCCCCCTCACTTACGGGTGGCTGGCATCCGCCGCGTGACGTTACGTAGTTGATCGGGTACGCCGACACAGCCGGAAGTCGGGTCTGTCCGCCGACTTCGCCGCGCGTGCGGCGGCGGCCCGGTCGCGACCGCGGACCCGCAAATATGACGAAAACTCTCCGAACACATCGGGCGCCGATTCGTCGACCACCGGGCTAACACAGGGGCAGGGGTCCTCGATAACGGTTCCGACAGTCGGGGAACGCCCAGCGGAAATGGACTGGACATGCAGACGCACATTTGCCAGGAGTGGTCGGACTGAGATTCGCGCACGGTGGTGTCACACATCGCGGGCACGGTGGCGTATCGGAAGTATGAGCAACCGGTATGGCCAGGTCAGAGGGAGAGCGAAGCCGCGCGGGAGCCGGGCCGACCGACCCGATCGCACCGGCCTGATCGTCAAGGGCGCGGTCGCCGTCGTCGTCCTGCTGGTGGCGTTGGGAATCGTCCTCGGAGTGGAGAAGGAGCCACCGGAGTCGCACGTCGTGTGGCTCGCGGAGAAGTCGACCCGCGCACCCGGCGGCATACCCGACAAGATCCGCGAACGGGTCCGCGAACTCGGCGCGAAAGGCGGCGGCGAACTCGTCGCCTACGCGATCGGGGAACGCGCCGAGCGGGCCGGCGAGATGCCGTTGGCCGTGATGCACGACGGCGATCCCGAGCCCGACGACGCGCGGCGGACCAAGGTCCTCGACACCCGCCTCGACGACCTGGCCACCCGGATGGCCGACGTCGCGGTCAGCCGGTCGGGATTCTCCCTGTACGCGGCGTTGCGAACGGCGGCGGACGCGGCGGCCGAACGGGACGGGCGGGTCGAGGTCTGGTTCTCCACGACCCTGTTCACCGGCTCCGTGCCGCCGCTCGCGGTCGGCACGCTGACGGCGGCCGACCCCGGCGCCGCGGCGGACCAGCTCGTCGGCGCCGAGCTGTCCGGCCTCGACCTGGGCCGGGTCGACCTGCACCCGGTGCTGCTCGACCCGATCGGACCGGACCAGCAGCCGCTCGGCCCGGTCGAGGAGTCCTGGCGCACCGCGTTCGTCGAACAGCTCGGCACGGGCCTGCGCGCCACGGTCGCCGACCCGCTGCACGACAGCACGTCCGACCCGGCGTGGTCGAAGGCGTCCCAGGTGTCGGCCGTGCCGCTGTTCGCGCCACCGCCGACCAAGCCCGCCCAGCCCGGCCGCGTGGACAACCTCGCCTTCCACCCGGACAGCCCGGACCTGCTCGACGCGGGCGTGACGAAGGCGCAGCTCGGCTCGATCGTGGAGAAGATCGCCACCGGCTCGTACGACATCCGGATCACCGGGTACTGCGCCCGGTTCGGCGACCCGGCCGGCGCGCGCGACCTGTCCAAGCGGCGGGCCGACGTGATCGCCGGGCTGCTCGCCGACTCCGGTGTGGCCCGGGCCTCGATCACCACCGACGGTGCCGGGTTCGACCGGCGCGGCGACGCCTCGGCGCCGCCCGACTCCCCGGCGCAGCGCGTCGTCGTCATCGACCTCCTCCCCCGCTAGAAAGGCGCGAGCAATGACGAAGAAGTCCCGGCACGGCGGCACCGAGGCACCGCCGCGTCCCGAGTCCCTGCTGCCGGTCGGCACCGTCTACGACGGCGAGCTGCCCGACCGGCTGCGCCGGGCGTACGGCACGACCGACATCGGCGTCTGGTCGGTCGCCTTCGACGCCTACAACAACGTCGTGGACATCGGCACCGGCAAGCCGTGGGCCGACGGCGACGTCGACGACCTCGCGATCGGCGCGCTGGAGCAGACCGCCGCCCAGTGCCAGAAGTGGGCCGCCGACCGGACCGAGGACCAGGACCGGGAGGCGCTGCGCACCTACGAGGAGGCCGCGGCCTCGGCCGCCGGCGCGCTCGACTGGATCGAGCACACCGACACCGTGCTCGACGAGGTGGTCGACGGCACGGAGGGCGCGACCACGGCCCGTCGGCTCATCTCCGACCACGAACGCGACCAGGTGCTGGCCACGCAGCGCGAGGCCGACGGCGACACCCGGCACCGCAAGCACCGCATCGAGCACGTGTGGGTCGTGATCGCGGCGTTCGTGCTGGCCCTGCTGGACGTGTTCCTGCTGTGGAAACCCCTGTTGGGACTGGGGTTCCAGGGGTCGAGCGACATGCTGCTCAAGTGGGTGATCGGCACCGCGTTCGCGGTCGGGCAGGCGTTGTTCATCGAACGGGCGCTGCACGTCTACACGCAGGCCGAACGCGACGACGTGGACCGGCGCGACGCGGTCCGCGACTACAACCGCGAACTGCGCCGGGGCGCGCTCAACCCGCAGGACCCCGGTCTGGACGGCGTGGCCGAGGCGGACCGCAAGCTGCGCACCGCGTGCCGGTGGCTGCTCGCCGCCGCGCTGTGCACGGCCGTCGTGGCGGCGGTGCGGGTCGCGCTGCTCGCGGGGGCGACCGGACTGCCCGCGGTGGAGGGTGCCGTCTTCGCCTCCGTCGTCGGCCTGGTGCTGGGCGGTCTCGTGGTCCTGCTGGGCATGGCGGGCGCCCGGGGCAACCTGCTGGGCGACCGGCTGCGCTGGGGCCGGTCGGTCGTCGCCGAGGTGGACGGGCGCGTGCAGGAGGGCCGGGACAAGGTCGCCGAGCGGCGCGAGGAGGCCCGTCGGCACCTGCTGCGGGCGGACCTGATCGCGGCCGAGGCCACCGGCCGCCGGCACGACATCATCGCCGGGTACCACCAGGCGATGCTGCTCGCGTGCTCGTGGTCGGGCGCGGACCGGAAAGTGCTGCGACGCCTGGAGATCGAGCCCCGCTCGCTTCCGGTCGCCGACCACTCGAAGACGTTGTGCCGCACGGTCAACGGCAAGCTGGAGGCGGTCGACGCGTGGCTGGCCAACCGGCCGTCGCCGCTGCCCATGGCGCACAGCCAGGCGCCGCTCGCGTTGCCGTCGGGCAAGTTCCGGCTGCCCGCCGTGCGACCGGGTGCCGGGGTGGTGCGCTACGGCGCCCAGCACGAACTGCCCGAGGAGCCGGGCATCTCGCCGTGGCTGCTCGCGGGGTCGGCGCTCGTCGTGGTCGTGGCGGCGGTGGTCGCGGCGTACTTCGCGCCGATGATCTAGTCCGCGGGTCGGTCCCGGCGTGGGTGCCGGCCGGGACTGTCCACTTACTGTCCCTCTTTCGGTCTGCTGTTCCCCCTGCGCGGCAAGGCATTCTCGCTACGCGGCCCGGCTGTCACAAGTGCGCGGCCGTGCCGCGTAGGAGGAACATGGACCCCACCGGCCGCCACCCGCAGAACCGGCGCACGCCGGCCGAGATCCGCCGTGAGCACGAGCGGCGGCGCGGCGCCGGGCACACCGTGGTCGACCGGATCCTGGGCCGGTACCACGACGAGTTCCGGCGGCGGGTGGCCGTGCACGCCCGCCGGTACGGGATCGACCCGGCCGAGGTGTACCAGTCGGCGTGCGAGCGGCTGTTGCGCCAGTCCACCGTCGACCCCGACCACGAGGGCTTATTGGGCTGGGTGGACAACTGCATCCGGTACGCCGCGCTCGACCTGCTCAAAGCCGCGCGGCGGGTACCCGAGCCGCGCGCCGAGCTGCCCGACGTGCCCGACGAGCGCTGGCACGTCGCCGAACCGGGCGACCGCGAGTGGGTCGCGGACCTGCTGCGCTCGGCGGACGTGACCGACCACCAGTTCCGACTGCTCCTGCTGCTCGCCGAGGACCCGGCGACGGCCGCGCGCGAACTCGCCGCCGCGCTCGGCGTCAAGGAGCCATACGCCCGCAAGGTCAAGGAACGGGCCATGCGCAAGTTGCGCACCCATATCGGCCTGGGCTCGCGCGAACTGAACGCCTACCTGGCCTGGCACCAGGGCCGGCCGTGCACCGACGAGGACGCGCTGGAGAAAGCGCGCTGGAAGGTGGCCCGGTTCCTCGACGGACCACCGCCGGATTGACCACTTTTTGTCAAGTTTTCGGGTCACATTCGACCACCCCCGGCACGTATCCGGAAAGTGGACAACCAGGTCCGAGGGCAAGAGGGGGCGAGATGACCACCGCGGGCAACACGGATCCGGTCGACCGGGTGCCGGCGCGCATCGCGTGGACCGCGTCGCCGTCGATCACCCTCACCTACCTCGCCGACGACGACGCGCTGCTGGTCGACGTGCTGCCCGGCACGTCCCGGGCCGAGGTCGACCGGCACGGCGGGCTGAGCATCGGACTCGACGGCGGCGACCCGCTCGCCCTGCCCGTGTGCGTGTGCCTGGTCGGGTTCGCGTCGACCCGGGGGCCGGCCGCCCGACTGGCCCGCGAGTACCTCGGCGAGGAGATCTGGCGCCACGCGACCGGGCTGCCGACCGACGCCGACAGCGACACGTGGTTCGTCCTGACCGAGTCGGCCAAGACCGACGCGCTGGCGCGCTGGGCTGCGTTCGCCCACCGCGAGTTCGGCGACGTCGCGGGCCTGCGCACCCTCGCGCTGCCCGCCGCCGGCAAGGTCCGTGACGTCTTCATCAGTCATGCGCAGGAGGACCGCGCCGTGATGACCGCGTTCGCCGAGCAGCTGGCCGAAGCCGGGCTCGACGTGTTCATGGACGACACCTCGCGGCCACGTCCGGACGCGTTGGCGTCGGCCAAGGTCTTCCTCGCCTACTCCTCGGCCACCCATCCCCGGCTGCCCGCCGGCCTGTGGTCGTTGCTCGCGGCGCATCGGGCCGCCGGCGCCCACGGGCACCGGGTCCTCACGGTCGACCCCGACACGGCACCGCGCGGCGAGGTGGACCTCCTCCATCGGGTGCGCGAGAGCGTGGCGCTGGTCGACGCGCCGTTCGGGCCGACCGGGGACGACGTCGGCGCGGACGGGTTCGTCGGTCGACTCGCCGAGCTGGTCCGTGTGCACGAGGCGTTGCGGGACGACGGTTCGGTGGTGCTGGTGCGCGGTGCCGACGGCATCGGCAAGACCAGCCTGGTGGAGCGGTACGCGGCGTTGTTCCGGGCGGTGTTCCCGGGCGGTGTGCACTGGACCGGGCCGCTGGGCGCGGGCCGCGACGACGCCGAGACCCTGGCCCGCTACCACGCCGAGGTGCGGCGGGTGGCGGTGGCGTTGCGCATCGCGGTGGAGGGCGTGGAGCGGCGACGCCTGCGCCGGCTGGTGGCCGACCACTTCGACGCCCTGGGCAGGCGCGTGCTGTGGGTGGTCGACGACGTGCCGCCCGACCTGGCCCCCGAGACCCTCGACCAGCTCGTCATCCCGTCCCGCCACGTCTGCACGGTGCTGACCGGTCGCGGCGTGCCCGGCCGGTGGACGTGGTCGACGGTCGACCTGGATCCGCTGTCCACAGTGGACGCCGAACTGCTGGCCGTGCACGCCCTGCCGTTACCCAGGGCGGCCTTGGACCGGTCCCGCCACACCGCACGGTCCCGGCACGCGGCGATCGGGACCGACACCGGCTCGCACGACACGGGTCCGGCGGGCCACGCCACCGGGAATCCGATGTCGGCGTCCACCGTCCACCGGGCGGTGCCCGTCCGTCCCCGGACCACGACGACGCCGCGCCGGAAGCCTTTCGCCGGACCCACGCCGCACCACCCACGCTTCACACCGGCACCGACGGTGTTCGACCTGGCCGGCGGACACGCGTTGGCGTTGACCGTCGCGGCGGCGGCGGTGCGGGTCGACCCGGACGCGGCGGCGGTCGCACCGGCCGGGGATCCGCGGTCGTTGGTCGACTTCCTGGTGGCCCACGTCCTCGCGCGGGTCGGCGACGGTGCGCGGACCGTGCTGCGGCTGGCCGCGCTGCTCGACGCGGCGCCGCTGCCGGAGCCGCTGATCGTGGCCGTCGTCGACGTGGTCGCGCCCGGCACCGACGTGCCCGACGCGTTGGACGGGCTGGCCGTGTTGCGGCTGGCCCGGCAGTCCGACGGCGGCTGGTGCGTGCACCCCATGGTCGGCGCGGCCGTGGTGCGCGTCGACTCGCCCGCCGACCTCGCCGCCGTGGCCCGGGCCGCCGCCGCCGTGCTGTCACGCCTGCTCACGACACCCGACGTCGTCGAACTCTGGTACCACGCGCGGGCGCTGGCCGCCGTCGACCTCGTGCCCGACACCGGGCGGGCCGGACTGCTGCGGCTGGTGTCCCGGTGGCATGAGCGGATCGGCGAACCGGGTGTCGCCGCGGCGATGCTGGACGACGCGTCGGCCGTGGTGCCGCACGATCCGCGCGACCTGGTCGACGCGGCCCGGGTCAAGATCGCGGCCGGTGCGTTCGAGGCGGCCGGTGCGGACGCGCGTCGGGCCGTCGCACTGGCCGTCGACGACCGGACCCGGTACGTGGCCCGCGCCCTGGCCGCGCGTGCGCTCGACCACCTCGGCCACCACCCCGACGCGGAGCCGTCCGCGCCCGGCGGACCGCCGACCTGTCTGTCCACTGTGGATTCTTTCCTGGCCGCGCTCGCCGCGGCGGTGAGCCGCCGGCTGCGGGGTCGGCCGGTCGAGGGCATCGCCCTGCTCGCGCCGGTGCTGGAACGCGCGCCGGGGGAACCGGCCTGGCGCGACCGCCGGGCCGAACTGCGCCTCGAACTCGCCCGACTGCACCTGCAGGCCGGGCAGCCCGCGACCGCGCACCGGCTGACGGAGGAGGTCCTCGCCGACCACGCCGCGGCCGGACTCGACCTGCACGACCGCTGCCTGGAGGCCAAGGGCCTGCGGGCCGAGGCCACGCTCGCCCTCGACCTGGCCGACGTCGACCCGCGCCCCGACCATTGGGAGCACCGGCTGGACGAACTGCACGCCCGCTACCGGCGGACGCTGGGCGAGGAGGACCCGCTCACGCTCACCGCCGCCGTGCACCGGGACCGCGCCCTGGTGACGCTGGGCAAGCCGGGCCAGGCGCTGGACACCCTGATCCGGACCGAGGAACTGGTGGCCCGCCACCTCGGCGAGGACCACGCGTTGCGCTACCGCACCAGGCTGGTGATCGGGCTGGCCTGCGGACGACTGCGCCAGTTCCCCCGCCAGCGCGCCATCCTCGACGGCCTGTTGCGCCGCCAGGTCGCCGCGCTCGGCGCCGCGCACCCGGACACGCTGGAGGCCAAGGTCGACCTGGGCATCGCCCTGGCGCACACCGGCGACCCGACCCGGGCGCGGGCGCTGGTCGACGACGCCCTGTCGCACCTGCGGGACGTGCTCGACCTGGCCACGGACCGGCGGGCCTCGTTCGGGCAGATGCTCCTCCAGCTCTTCCCCAAGCGGGTCGCGCTGTTCGACCAGGTGCTGGACCGGCACCGGGGCGAGACCGGGTGGGGTCACGACTCACGGCACGCGCCGTAGCCGCACCCTCCGCGCGGTGTCAGGACACGGAGAAGGGTGTCCGCGTCCGGTCGGGTGCGGACGATCCGACCGGACGCCGGGTCGGGCTCGACGGTCGCCCTGGCGGAGCGTCCGCACCGCCGTCGCGTGGACTCCTCCGGGCATCCGTTCCCGTCACGGCTCCCAGCGCACGCCGTAGGCCAGGCCCGGCGTCAGGTCGTGGAAGCGTTGGCGCAGCTCGCCGATCGCGTCCACGGCCACCTCGTCGCCGTCGACCGCGCGGTCCCCCGCGTCGTTCTGGAACACGCCCGCCAGCCGCACCACCCGCCGGGGCCGCGCGGCGAACCGGACCCGGAGGTCGAACTCGGCACAGGGGTGGCGCGGTACGCACGCGTAGTACGGCCGCATGTCGCGCACGCGCATCCGCAACCCGAACTCATGCCGCGTGCCCCGCGTCAGCGGTTCGGGCAGCACCAGCCGGAACCCGTAGCGGTCGGTCGCTTCCTTGTGCACTCGGGCCAGGGTGCCGCCGTACAGCACGGAGATCTCCGGACCACCGGACGCGGGCGCGGTCAACGCCAGGTCGACGCCGCGCACGTCGTCCCGGTTGGCCACGACCGTCCGGAACTCCAGCGCCTCGGGCACGTCCGAGTCCAGCGTCAGCACGACGGTCAACGCGGCGGTGTGCCACTCGGTCAGCGGCTCGAAGCGGGCCGCCGTGCCGCCGTTGTGCCGGGCGATCGCGAGTTCGGCCAGGCGCACGATGCCCTCGTCGATGCGGCGGCGCGCGGTGCGCTGGTCGCGGTCCAGGCGCCGGGCCGTCCACGCCACCCGCTCCTGGTACAGGGGCAGGCGGACGTCGTCGTCCAACGCGAACGCCGCCGAGACCGCGATCCGCAGGTCGTCGGGCAGGCCCACGGCCAGGTCGCGCAACACGCCGGCGACCTCGTCGCGCAGCTTCGCGGTCCCGGCGCCGGCGTCGAGGGCGAGCACCTCTCGCAGTCCTTCGCCGACGCGCCGGTCGATCGGACTGCTGTGCACGCCACGCCCTTTGCGCAGCGCCTTCAGCTCGTCAACGAGTCGCGGGACGTCGACGTACACACGCCGCAGTCTAGCGAAGGTCACCCGTCGTACCCGTCCCGATCCCGCAGGTAACGCGTATGGTCGGACTGGCGGTCGCGATCGGCGGCGAACAGCCGCTCGGCGACGTCGTGCGCCTGCGCGTCGAGCAGCGCGAGCTGGCCGACGAGTTCCTCGGCCGGACTCGGTTCGCCGTCGGCCCGCCGCTTGACCGCGAGCCACCACGGCAGGTTCAGGTAGGTCTGCACGGACAGCGGCAGGTCGGTGCCGGCGAGCCGGACCACGGTGTGCCGCAGGTCCGGGTCGGCCGCCAGCCGGTCGGCGCGGCCGAGCAGGTCGTCGAGCACGCCGGCCACCCGCCGGACACTGTCCATAGTGGACTCCGGCAGGCGCGACGCGTGCGCCTCCACCTGCCCGACCAGCTCGGCCAGCCCGGTGCGCACGCGCGACGCCTCGGTGGCCGCGTCCTCGCGCACCAGCCGGACCTTCTCCGGCGGGGCGAGCAGCGCGCCCACCGCGTACAGCGCCGCGACGACGACCGGCCACAGCGCGCCGACGACGCCGGTCAGGTGCAGGACCAGCCCGACCAGGCCGCCGACGCAGCCCACGAGGTTCTTCGTGGACCCCAGGTACCGGATCACTGGTAGCCGCGGATCTCTTGGAAGACCTTGCCGAGCCTGACCTCGCGGGCGTCGAACACCTTGCCGCCGGTCATCGCCGCGACCTCGCCGAGTTCGGCGCCGCTGCCCTCGCCGAACAGCACCGTGAACACGGGCACGCGCTTGAGCTGCGGCGTCAACGCGCCGAACGTGGCCTTGAAGTCGTCGAGGTCGGACCCGTTGGAGTTCTCGCCGTCGGTCATGAGCACGATCGACGTGAACCGGTCCGGGTCCTTGGCCAGTTGCGGCCCGAGCACCCGGTAGGCGGCGGCCAGGCTGTCGTAGATGGCCGTGCCCCCGCCCTCGCCCAGCCCCTCGGCGAACGACTTGATCCGAGCCAGCTCCGGACCGGGGTCCTTGTCCGGCACCGTGAAGGTGCTCGGCGACCCCGGTCCGGTGTTGAAGGGCAGCAACGTCACCTCCTCCCGGTTGCGGAACCGCCGGAACCGGCCGGTGATCGACCCGTCCGCACCGGTCAGGCCGACCAGTGCCGACCTGAGCCCGGCGATCCGGTCGCCGGCCATCGACCCGGACGTGTCCAGCACGTACAGGGTGCGCGACGGGCGGCGCAGCTCGTCGAAGTACGCCGTCAGCAGGGCGTCCACGGACTCGGCGGCCGTCGGGAACGGCAGCTCGACCAGGTCGCGCACGGCGAACCGGCCGTCCAGGTCGACACCGGGCACGGCCGGGCGCCTGGCCGTGGTCTCGACGATCCGCTTCTGCGCCGCCGGCGTCCGCAGGTACTCGCCGAGCCTGCGGTGCGACTCGCGGGCGTCGTCGCCGGCGGACGTGAGCAGCGTGAGCGGGTAGTCGGCGGACACCACGCCGTCGCTCGGGTAGATCACCCGCAGCGGCTCGGGCAGGGTGCCGGAATCGTTGAGCGACAACAGCACGGACTCGTAGTTGACCAGGCCGTCGACCTTGGCCTCGCCCTCGGCCGACCGGCGCGCGTACGCCTCGGACAGCCAGCCCGACGACCCGGCGGACAGGGCCTGCGCGCCGAAGAACGCCTTGAGTCCCGGCGTCGCGGCTTCGATCCCCGCCGCGTCCACGACCGTGCCCGTGCCGACCAGCGCGGACGCGACGGCCACCAGCGCGGAGAACCCGGAGTTCGACGCGGACGGGTCGGTCATGCCGTAGCGGAACCCGCCCCGGCCGGCGGTCTCGGCGATCTCCTTCCAGCCGGGCCGCCGGTCGGTCCAGCCGAGCCGCTTCGCGGTCGACTCGGCCAGGCCCAGTACGACCGGGGACCCGGCGATGCCGGTCGCGGTCCCCAAACGCTTCGCGGCCTCGGGCACGCCGGACAGATAGCGGTTGGACGAGAACCACACGGCGTCGTACTTCCCGTCGACCTCGCCCTTGGCCAACGCCTCGGCGCCTTCGAGCGTGCCGGTGAACGCGAACCGCACCTCCACGCCGGTCGCCTTCGCGGCCTCGTCGAGCACGGGCTGGAGGTCGGCCAGCTCGCTGCTCGCCAGCACGCGCAGGACGCCGGGCCGGGCGGGTCCGATCGGGTCCGCCTCGGGCCCGTCGGCGCACCCCGTGGCCGCCAGCAGCACGACCAGTGCCGCGGCGAGTGCCTTCCTCATCCATCCCCCTCGGTGCGGTGCGAGCGGCGCAGGTGGTCCTGCGCCCGGCGGACCTCGTCGGACAACGCGTCGACGGTGACCCCCATGGAGCGCACGGCCTCGGCGCGGAACCCGTCGACCGCGTCGATGGCCGCGTAGATCCGGTCGAACGACGTGCGCAGGGTGTCGACCGCGACCGCCGGGTCCCGGCTCGCCGCGCGGACCTCGGCCGCCTGGAGGCCCAGCAGGTCGGTGTTGGCCCGGATGAGCCCGTCGGTCGTGGCCTGGAGCGCGGCGACCTCGTCGAGCACGTCGCGCTGGTTCGCGAGCGCACCGCCGACCAGCAGGGCGATCCGCAACGCGGCCACGGTCGTGGTCACGGCGCGGTCCACGCCCCGGATCAGCTCGTCGTTGGTGCGCCGCACCAGGTCCAGGGCGAGGTAGCCCTGGGCCGTGACCGCGAGCTGGGTCAGCAGGTCCTGCCGGCGCTGCCGGATCGGGTACTGGGCGTCGGCGCGCAACGCGCGGGCACGGTCGGGATCGGCCAGGTCGAAGATCTCCGCCTGCCGGTCGACCGCCGCGTCCACGGCCGCCGCGAACGCGACCGCCTCGGACAGGCCGGTGAGCGTGCGCCAGAGTCGGACGCGTTCGCCCTTGATCACGGCGTTGTCGCGCCGGAGGCGGTCCTGGCGGGCACGCAGGTCGAGCACGAGCGCGTCCACCGGTGCGCCGGCGGCCCGGTAGCGGTCCAGGGCCTTCTTCGCGGCGTTGGCCGCCGGGAACATGCCGAGCAGCTTGCGCCCGGTGAGCGGGAGCCGGTCCGGGTCGAGTTCGGCGACCGTGCGGCGCAGGTCGGCCAGACTGGTGGTGACCGGTGCGTGCGGCGCGGTGCCGGTCTCGACCACCCGGTCCAGCATGACCGCCGCGACGCCCGCCGCCGCGCGCATGTCGGCCTCCCCGACCGTGAGCAGCTCGTCGACGGCGGCACCGAATTCCGGCGAGCGCACGTCGAGCGCGCCGAGCCGCTCGGCGAACTCCTCGGCACGACGGGTGGTGGCGGCCTCGTCGGCGATCGCGACCAGTCCGGCCGCGCGGTCGACCGGGACCGCCGCCACCGGCTCCGGCGGCGCGAGGGCGAAGTCGTCCATTACCGGGCGATCCGGTCGAGCAGGCGTTCCAGGGTGTCGAACGAGGGCGGTTCGACGACGTCGACCAGGTCGGCGGGCACCTTGTCGCCGACGACCTCGGCGAAGTGCCGGGGGTCCGCGGTGCGGAACCCGAACGTGGCGGCCAGGCGGCCGAGTTCCGGGTCGGTCGCGAGCAGCTTGCCGACCCGGTCCCCGTTGCCGGACAACGGGACCAGCGTGTGCTTCGAGTACACGGTCGGCGCGGGGTAGAGCAGGCGCATGTCCGGCCGGATCGACCCGTCGCCGCGCACGAGCCGGTCGACGTACTGCGACTCGTAGACCAGCACCAGGGGCGCCTTGCCCATCCCGGCCGCGAGGTAGTCCTCGAACGGGCCCTCGGTGCTGTTCTGCTTGTAACCCTGGTCCTGGAACAGCTTCCCGACGACGGGCGCGACCTTCTCCTCCTGGTCGGGCGTGCCGACGACGGCGTTGCCGTTGGCCACGAACGAGGCGATCGCCAGGTACATCGCGGCCGAGTTGGACTCGGCCGGGTCGGTGGTGGTCAGCAGGACGTTCTTGCGCGCGGGGAAGGCGGTGTTGCCCGGCAGCTGGTCCCAGCGCGTGCCCGTGATCTCCAGGTACTTGGCCACATCGACCACGCGGTAGTCCCCGGCGCCCTTGCGCACCACGCCGGCCGACTCCAGCAGTGCGGCGATCGGTTCGAACGTCGCGACCGCCATCGGCGACTGGAACGGGGTGTACACGGCGGTCACGTTCCGATCCCGCTGGATCTTCTGCGCCGCGGGCGACGACGAGGGGAACGCGAACTCGTACCGGCCGAGGTCGACCGTCGTCGCGATCTGCCGCGACCCGGCCGGGTCGACCTCCACCTTCAGACCGTTGCGGGCGAAGACCTCGACCACCCGCCGGTCCGCGAAGAAGGCGAGCTTCTCGGACCCGACGACACCGCGCACGGTCGTCGTGGCCGTGGCGTCGGACTCCCCGCCGCCGGGCCGCCCCCACACCACGACGGCGACGACGGCCAGCAGCAGGACCACCGCCAGACCGATGGACAACCGGCGCTTGACCACGTTCACCCCTCACGCTCCGCCGCGATCTTCCAGTCCTCGCGACACTTTTGACGCGCGAAGTGACCATGCGGAGAAGAACGCCGGGTGAACGCTTGGTGGACCGCCGGGCTGGGTCGTGGCGCCCGTCCGGTCCGCCGGCCGTGACGATCAGGCCCCGATCACCGACCGCTCGGCCGGTTCGGTGTGCACGGTCACGGCGCCCAGGTGCGGGACCTCGGCCTTGAGCCGGGCCTCGACGTCGTGCGCGATGCGGTGCGCGGCGGCCACGTCGAGCACCGGGTCGACCAGGACCGCGAGTTCGGCGCGCAGGCTGTGGCCGATCCAGCGCATCCGCAGGCGTTCCGCCCGCACCACACCGGGCACGTCGCGCGCGTGCCGTTCGGCGAGGTCGACCGTCGCCGGGTCGACGGCGTCGAGCAGGCGGCCGAACACCTCGCGCGCCGAGTCGCGCAGCACGAGCAGGATGGCCGCCGTCATGCCCAGGCCCACGATCGGGTCGGCGAGCGGGAAACCGGCCGCGACCCCGACCGCGCCCAGGACGACGGCCAGCGAGGCGAACCCGTCCGTGCGGGCGTGCAGGCCGTCGGCGACCAGTGCCGCCGACCCGATCCCGCGGCCCACCCGGATGCGGTAGCGGGCGACGAGTTCGTTGCCCGCGAAGCCGACCAGGCCCGCCGCCGCGACGATCACCACCTCCGCCACCGGTCTGGGGTCGACCAGGCGCAGCACCGACTCGTAGCCGACGAGCGCGGCGGACCCGGCGATCAGCAGCACGATCACCAGCCCGGCCAGGTCCTCGGCCCGGCCGAGCCCGTAGGTGAACCGGCGGGTGGCGGCGCGACGGCCCAGGACGAACGCGATGCCCAGCGGCACGGCGGTCAGCGCGTCGGCGAAGTTGTGGATCGTGTCGCCGAGCAGGGCCACCGAGTCCGTCACCACGACGAGCACCGCCTGGACCACGGCCGTGACCGCGAGCGCGGCGAACGAGAGCACCAACGCGCGGACCCCCTTGCGGCTGCCTTCCAACGCGGGGTCGACGCGGTCGGCGGTCGTGTGGCGGTGCGGCTTCCACCGCAGGCCCTTCCGGTGCCCATGTCCGTGCCCGTCTCCGCGGCCCATGCGTCCTCCTTCGATACATACCTGCGCAACTGCGAAGATACGCACATGCGCAAGTTGTAGACTCCGGGACATGCACCGCGAGCTGCCGGACTTCGACATGCCGAACGACGAGCAGGTCCACCTGGCGGCCGAGACGTTCCGCATGCTGGCCGACCCGACGCGGATCCGCGTGCTGTGGGCGCTGCTGCAGGGCGAGTCGTCGGTGGCCTGCCTCGCGGAACTGGCGCAGGCGACGCCGACGTCGGTGAGCCAGCACCTGGCCAAGTTGCGGCTCGCGGGCCTGGTCCAGGGTCGGCGCGAGGGCACGTTCGTCTACTACTCGGCCGCGACCCACCACGTGAAGGACCTGCTCGCCCAGGCGCTCTACCACGCCGACCACCTGGACCAGGACGCCCGGATCGGCGCGTGATCAGCGGACCCGCGTGACCAGCCCCTCGAAGACCAGGTCCACGTAGCGCGCCGCGGCCGGCGTCGACTCGCCGACCCAGGCCACGGCCTTCGCCAGGTCCACCACCTCGACCCACGTGAGGTCGTCGCGCACGACACCGGCCGACCGGGCACGGTCGACCAACCCGGCGGCGGCCCGTTCCAACCCGTGGCAGCGACCGGCCAACGGCCCGTCCACCACGGCGCGCGCCAGCGCCTCGGCCACGCCGCGGTACCGCGCGATGTGCGCGACCAGCGCGCCCACCCAGTCGCGCAGCCGATCGCCGGACGTCGCGTCGGCGAGGTCGGCCAGCCGGTCGAGGTCGGCGCCGATCACCTCGGCCAGCAGGGCGTCCTTGTTCGGGAAGTGGCGCCACAGGGTCCCCGGCCCCACGCCCGCGCGCCGCGCCACGTCGTTCATCGCCGCGTCGGTCACGCCCACCTCGGTGAACAGCGAGTGCGCGGCCTCCAGCAGCAGTTCGCGGTTGCGGCGCGCGTCGGCGCGTCCGGTCGGTGGCACGGAACCCTCCCGTCGACGAAACGGAGTGCCACTCCGTATTATCGGAGCGACACTCCGGATTGTAGAGAGGACACCATGCCGACGCTCGGACGAGTTGGACTGTGGCTGGCCGGACTGGACTTCCGTCCCGCAGCCGAGACAACCGAACTGGCCCAGGAGGTCGACGAGCTGGGATTTTCGACCCTGTGGCTGAGCGAGGGACTCATGCGCGACCCGTTCGTGCAGTCCGCCCTGCTGCTCGGCGCCTCCGAACGGCTGGTCGTGGGCACCGGCGTCACGGTGATCTGGGGACGCCACCCCATGCGCACCAAGGTCGCCGCCCGCGCGCTCACCGACGTCTTCCCCGACCGCTTCGTCCTGGGCCTGGGCATCTCCCACCCGCTGGTCGTCGAGGGCGTGCTGGGCCTGGAGTACAAGCGCCCGCTGGCGGCACTACGCGATCACCTGGAGGAGATGGACGCCATCGACCCGCTCAAGCGCGTGTTCGGCACCGCCGACACCGAGCCCAGGGCACCCCGGGTGCTCGCCGCCCTGGGCCCCAAGGCGCTCGCCCTGTCGAGGACCCACGCGGACGGCGCGATCACCTACCTCGTCCCGCCCGAGCACACCGCGCAGGCCCGGGAGGTCCTCGGCCCGGACCGGACCCTCGTGGTCGAGCAGGCCGTGGTGGTCGACCCGGCGCACGCCGACCGCGCCGACGAGCACGTGGCCCTCTACTCGGGCATCGGCCCCTACCTCGCCAACTGGGCCCGACTCGGTCTCACCGAGCGGAACCGGGTCGAGCGGCTCGTCGCGATCGGCGAGGAGGCCGTCGCCCGGCGGATCGACGAGCACCTGGCGGCCGGTGCCGACCAGGTCTGCCTCCAGGTGCTCACGCCCGACAGCCCGCTGCCCGACTACCGGAGGCTGGCCCCGCTGAGCCGACCGGCGTAGTGTTCGTATAAAGAACTTGTGTTCGCTATACGAACAAGGAGCGGGGATTGGGATCGCTCGCGGAGGCCGTCGCCGACCTCGTGCACGACGGCGACGTGGTGGCGTTGGAAGGGTTCACGCACCTGATCCCGGTCGCCGCCGGGCAGGAGGTCATCCGGCAGGGTCGACGGGGGTTGACCCTCGTCCGGATGACCCCCGACATCGTCTACGACCAGCTCATCGGTGCCGGGTGCGCGACGAAACTGGTGTTCTCGTGGGGCGGCAACCCCGGCGTCGGCTCGTTGCACCGGTTCCGCGACGCCCTCGAACACGGCTGGCCGCGACCCCTCGAAGTCGAGGAGCACAGCCACGCGGGCATGGCCAACCGCTACGTCGCGGGCGCGTCGGGCCTGCCCTTCGCGGTGCTGCGCGGCTACGTCGGCACGGACCTGCCGAACGTCACCTCGACGATCAAGTTCATCACGTGCCCGTTCACCGGCGAACAGCTCGCGGCCGTCCCCGCGCTCAACCCGGACGTCGCGATCATCCACGCCCAACGCGCCGACCGGGCGGGCAACGTCCAGCTCTGGGGCCTGGTCGGCGTGCAGAAGGAAGCGGTGCTGGCCGCGAAGCGCAGCCTGGTCACGGTCGAGGAGATCGTCGACGAACTCACACCCGTGCCCGGCGCGATCGTGCTCCCGTCCTGGGCGGTCACGCGCGTCGTGGCGGTGCCGGGCGGCGCGCACCCCTCCTACGCCCAGGGCTATTCGGAACGCGACAACGCCTACTACGCCGCGTGGGACCCGATCAGCCGCGACCGCGACACGTTCACCGAATGGCTCACCGCGCTCAAGGAGGGCCGATGACCGACCCCGACGAGATGATGACCGTCGCCGCCGCCCGCGCGCTGACCGGCGGCCAACGCGTGTTCGTCGGCATCGGCCTGCCCTCCACCGCCGCGAACCTGGCCCGCCGCACGCACGCGCCGGACCTCGTGCTGATCTACGAGTCGGGCACGCTCGGCTCCAAGCCCGACCGCCTGCCCGCCTCGATCGGCGACGGCATCCTCGCCGAGACCGCCGACGCGGTGATCGGCGTGCCCGAGGTGTTCAACTACTGGCTCCAGCCCGGCCGCATCGACGTCGGCTTCCTCGGCGCGGCCCAGCTCGACCGCTTCGGCAACATCAACACCACGGTCATCGGCGACTACCACGCCCCCAAGGTCCGCCTGCCCGGCGCGGGCGGCGCACCCGAGATCGCGGCGTCGTGCGGCGAGGTGTTCGTGGTCGTGCGGCAGAGTCGGCGCAGCTTCGTCGACCGGGTCGACTTCGTGACGTCGTTCGGCCACGGTCGCGGTCCAGGCGAACGGGCACGCCTGGGCCTGCGTGGTGCCGGGCCCACCCGGGTCATCACCGACCTGGGCGTGTTCCGACCCGACCCGGCGACCGCCGAACTCGTCCTGACCGACCTGCACCCCGGCGTGTCCGTCGACGACGTGCGCGCGGCCACCGGCTGGGACCTGCGGGTCGTGCCCGAACCCGGCCGTACTCCCCCGCCGACCGACGACGAACTCGCCGCCCTGCGCGCCCTGAAGGAGGCTTCGGCGTGACCACCGACGTGTACGTGCTCGACGGCGTGCGCACCCCGTTCGGCAGGTTCGGCGGTGCGTTGGCGCACGTCCGGCCCGACGACCTGGCCGCGCACGTGCTGCGCGCGCTCGTGGACCGCACCGGGATCGACCCGGCCGCGGTCGACGAGGTCGTGTTCGGCGCGGCCAACCAGGCGGGCGAGGACAACCGCAACGTCGGCCGGCTGGCCGCGCTGCTGGCCGGGTGGCCGACGGCCGTGCCCGGCACGACCGTGAACCGGCTGTGCGGGTCGAGCCTGGACGCGGTCATGCAGGCGTCGCGGACCATCGCGGTGGGCGACGCGGACCTCGTGGTCGCGGGCGGTGTCGAGTCGATGAGCCGGGCGCCGTGGGTCCTGCCCAAGCCCGCGAAGGGCTTCCCGGCCGGCGACGCCACGCTGCACTCGACCACGCTGGGCTGGCGGATGACCAACCCGGCGATGCCCGCCGAGTGGACCGTGTCGCTGGGCGAGAGCACCGAACTGCTGGCCGAACGCCACGGCATCGACCGGACGCGGCAGGACGAATTCGCGTTGCGCAGCCACACACTCGCGGCCCGCGCGTGGGACGACGGCTTCTACGCGAGCCACGTCGCACCCGTGCCCGACACGGACCTGGACCGCGACGAGACCGTCCGCGCCGACACGAGCCTGGCGAAGCTCGGCTCGCTCAAGCCCGCTTTCCGTCCACAGGGGACGGTCACGGCGGGCAACTCGTCCTCGCTCAACGACGGCGCGTCCGCCGTGCTGCTGGGCACCGACACGGCCGCCGGGCGCTGGGGCACCGTGCCCCTGGCCCGCGTCGCCGGACGCGGCGCGGCGGGCGTCGACCCGCACGTGTTCGGCATCGGACCGGTCGAGGCCGCGAACGTCGCGCTGCGCCGGGCCGGCATCGGCTGGTCGGACCTGGCGGCGGTGGAGCTGAACGAGGCGTTCGCCGCGCAGTCGTTGGCGTGCCTGGACTCCTGGCCGGAACTGGACCCCGCGCTCGTCAACGTCAACGGCGGCGCGATCGCGCTGGGCCACCCGCTCGGCGCGTCCGGCGGGCGCGTGCTGACGCAGTTGGCCCACGAGCTGCGGCGGCGCGGCGGCGGCTGGGGGCTGGCCGCGCTGTGCATCGGCGTCGGCCAGGGCTTGGCCGTGGTGCTGGAGGCGTGAGCGTGGAGCACGTGCGGTCGTTGGAACGCGGCCTCGCGGTGATCAAGGCGTTCGGCGCGGACGCGCCCGCGCTGACGCTCACCGAGGTGGCCGGGCGCACCGGGCTGACCAGGGCGGCGGCCCGGCGGTTCCTGCTGACGCTGTGCGAACTGGGCTACGTGCGGGCGGACGGGCGCCACTTCTCGCTGACCGCACGCGTGCTCGACCTGGGCTACGCGTACCTGTCCGGCATGGCGCTGCCGGACGTGGCCCAGCCGCACCTGGAACGGCTGTCCGCACGGGTCGGCGAGTCGTGCTCGGTGTCCGTGCTCGACGGGGTGGACGTCGTGTACGTGGCGCGGTGCGCGGTGTCGCGGATCATGACCGTGTCGATCACCGTGGGCACGCGGTTCCCGGCGCACGCCACGTCCATGGGCCACGTGCTGCTGGCCGGGCTGGACCCCGACGACCAGGCCGACCGGTTGGCGTCGACCGACTTCACCTCGTTCACCGGGCACACCGTCACCTCGGCCGAGGCGCTGCGCGCCGAACTGGCGACGGTGCGGACGCGCGGGTGGGCGTTGGCCGACCAGGAGTTGGAGGAGGGCCTGCGGTCCGTGGCCGCCCCGGTGCGCGACCGGGCCGGTCGCGTGGTCGCGGCCGTGAACGTGTCCACGCACGCGGCCCGCACGACGCTCGAGCGCGCCCGTGCCGAACTCGTGCCACCGCTGCTGGACTGCGCGGGTCTGATCTCGGCGGACCTCGCGCGCTGATGCGGCATCCGGACCATGCTTCGGACACGGATGTCGCATCCTGTCCGTAATCGGCTAACGACCCATGGTGAGCCTCCGACTCCACGCTTGGTGCCGAGCGTCCCCGCCCGGCCCAGGCTGGAGGAGTCATGGTGTGGTCTCCCCGTCGGCGCCGGAGAGTGCGGGCGGCGGTGACCCGGCCGCTCGTGGCGGCCGTCGCCGCCGCCCTCGTCGTCGTCCCGGCCGCCGAGTCGGCGCCCGTCGCGCCCTGCGACGAGCCCGTGGTCAACGCGGTGGCCTGCGAGAACACGAAGACCGGAGCCCAGGACTGGCAGGTCGCCTACCGCGACCCGACCGTCGTCGGCTTCACCACCGACATCAGCGCGACGCCGGGCGGCCGGGTCGACTTCAAGGTCAAGACCGACGCGCCCGGCTACACGGTCGACGTGTTCCGGCTCGGCTGGTACGGCGGGCGCGGCGCCCGGCTGATCGGCACGGTCGCCCGTACCACGCCGCAGACCCAGCCGGACTGCCTGCGCGACGGGCCCACGGCGTTGATCGACTGCGGCAACTGGGCGGTCTCCGTCGGCTGGGACGTGCCCGCCGACGCCGTGTCCGGCCTCTACTACGCGCGGCTGACCCGGTCGGACAACGGCGGGCGCAACGAGATCGCGTTCGTCGTGCGCGACGACACCAGCCACTCGAAGATCCTGTTCCAGACGTCGGACTCGACGTGGCAGGCGTACAACCGGTACGGCGGCAACAGCCTGTACTTCGGCGACGGGCCGGGTTCGGGCGGGCAGGCGTTCAAGGTCTCCTACAACCGGCCGAACACCGGGGGCGACGGCGACGACAACACGATCTTCAACGCCGAGTACCCGATGCTGCGGTTCCTGGAGTCCAACGGGTACGACCTGAGCTACACCACGGACGCGGACACCGCCCGGCGCGGCCACCTGATCACCAACCACCGGGTGTTCATGGCCGTGGGCCACGACGAGTACTGGTCGAACGAGCAGCGCGCCAACGTCGAGGCGGCCCGGGACGCGGGCGTGCACCTGGCGTTCCTCACCGGCAACGAGATCTTCTGGAAGACCCGGTGGGAGAAGAGCACCGACTCGTCCCAGACCGACTGGCGCACGATCGCCTCCTTCAAGGAGACCAAGGGCAGCCAGAACGACGGACTCCCCGACTGGACCGGCACGTGGCGCGATCCCCGGTACAGCCCGCCGCAGGACGGCGGACGGCCGGAGAACGCGTTGCTGGGCAACATCTTCACGGTCAACGGACGGCGTACGGACTCGCTTCAGGTGCCCGCCGCGTACGGCAAGCTGCGGCTGTGGCGGGAGACCACGTTGCCGAACCTGGCGGCCGGCGACACGGTGACGTTCCAGCCGGGCACGTTGGGCTACGAGTGGAACACCGTGCCGGACAACGGCTTCCAGCCCGCCGGGGTCGGGCAGTTCTCGCGCACGAGCGTGACCATGCAGGGCCAGTACATCCTGGAGAACCACGGCGACGTGTACGGCAGCGGCACCGCCACGCACGCGATCACGTACTACAAGCACCCGAGCGGGTCTTTGGTGTTCGGCGCGGGCACGGTGCAGTGGGCGTGGGGGCTCGACGACGAGCACGCCTACAAGACGTTGACGCCGACGTCGGACGTCCGCCTCCAGCAGGCGACCGTGAACTTCCTGGCGGACATGGGAGTGCAGGGCGGGACCTTGCGCCCGGGTCTGGTGCAGACGGCGCCCACCACGGACTCGACGGCACCTTCCGTCGCCTACACGTCCGTGCCGGTCGGCGCGGCGGTCGGCGTGCCTTACACGTTCTCGGGCACGGTGTCGGACGCCGGACAGGTGGCCGGGGTCGAGGTGTCGACGGACGGCGGGAGTCGCTGGCACCCCGCGTCCTGGCAGGCCGGGCAGGGGACGTGGAGCTACACGTACACGCCGTTGGCTTCGGGGACGGCACAGTTGCGCGTGCGGGCCGTGGACGATTCCCTGAACCTCTCGGTGCCGGTGGCGACGACCCACGTGGTCGTGCCCAAACCGTGCCCGTGCGGCCTGTTCACCGATTCCGACACACCGCGTGCTTTGGACCTCAGTGACGGCATCGCCCTGGAACTGGGCGTGAAGTGGAAGGCGTCCACGGCGGGTCAGGTACGCGGCGTGCGGTTCTTCAAGGGGCCCAACAACTCCGGCGTGCACACGGGCTCGCTGTGGACCACGTCGGGTCAACTGCTGGCGACCGGCACGTTCACCGGCGAGACCTCGTCGGGTTGGCAGACGCTGACGTTCGGCACGCCCGTGAACGTACAGGCGAACACGACGTACATCGTGTCGTACCTGACGCCGACGGGCCACTTCTCGGCGGACGTGGAGTACTTCTCGCACGCCCCACGCCAACAGGAACCGCTCACGGCACCCCAACACGGAGCCGAGGGCGGCAACGGCGTGTTCCAGATCGGCGCCGGCTTCCCGGACCGGAGCGTGGGCGGCAGCAACTACTGGGTGGACGTGGTCTGGACACCCTGACGGACCGGGGACTGGTCCGGCCTCGCGCTGGACCAGTCCTCCCGATTCCTCCCCGGACCTCCGTGCGGATGCGCCACGATGACCCATCCGATCCACGAGAGGCGGGATGACCGTGGCCGAGTTGGAAGCGTCGACCGAGATCGACGTCCTGGTGGAACACCACTGGTTCGGAGTGGGTGATCCGGACTCGACGGAGGACACCCCGATCCCCGATCCCGGCGCGTGGTTCGCGGCGGGCGATTCGCTCGTCATGTTCCAGAGCGAGGAGGACATCGTCCGGGCTCGGCTCCACCTGGAGTGGCACACCGACCGGCCACCGCTCGACAGCGCACAATGGCCTCACTCCACCGAGATCGACCTGCACCTGCCGAGCGGCGTCTTCACCGTGGACGAAGGAGTCGCGGGCGTGACCGGACCCGTGTTCACGGTCCCCGCAGGCCGTTACCGCGCCCGCCTGGGTTGGCGACCCGCACCCCCGTCGACAACCGAACCCGAGGCGTACGCATTAGTCAGCTTCTGGCCCGCTTGAGCCAGCAGGTCGACGCCGATGCCGTCCGGACGCCTTGGCGTCCGGACGGCACGAACAAACCTAGGGTGTCGTCACGAAGAACGGATCCGTGTCGAGAAGACGATCGTTCGCGTACCAGCGTCCAAGACGACGACCGCCTTCCTGATTCTGACCGCTGTCGACCCAGCGTACCGACCAGGCGTCCTTGTACTGCGCACCTTCGTGCTTGGCCCGGCCTGCCCCTTCACAAGTGGAGGCGAACGGATACTCGTCGCAGTCGAACGAACCCGTGGGCGGTTTCGGGGGCATACCGGTCCGGCAGTAGCCGTTCCGGGTCAGGTCGATGTTGTCCTGGTACCGATCGGCCTGCGCCTGCCCGGCACGGCGGGCGAGCCGACGAATCGGGTCGTCCGCCGTCGCTCCCGGCAACCGCTTCCCGGACGCCGGTGGAAGGGTGCCGTCGGGATTGCGCCGGGCGTCGTCGATGTGTGCGGCCAGTCCGGCGACCTTCGGGTCGCCGAGCCGGTAGCTCATTCCGGATCGCGCCCGGTCGAATACCGAACCAAGCTGCTCTGCCGTCGCCTGGGAGGCGTACCAGGCACTGTCGAACCGCATCCCGCCTTCCGGCATCCGCCAGTTGCGCCTGCCCAGGGGTTGCCAACTCAGGTTGATCCTGGGCTTGAAGATGCCGATCGCGATCTGGGCGGTGCGCTCGGCCGCCGGTTTGTCCGCCTCGGACACCAACTCGATCGTCGCCTCGCCGTTGGCCCGCCACCCCGGAACCGTGTCGTCGCGACCGTTCTCCTCGCCTGTGCGGCACGCGGCCCTCGGCGTCCTGGGTACCGGGTCGCGATAGCGGCCCTCGCACTCCATGCCGACGGCCAACCGCGCACCCGACGTGCCGAACCGACCGATGATCGTCACCGGCGAGACGTGGATGGTGAAACGTGCCCAGCGGTCGAACGAATCAGCCCGGTACGAACCGATCTTCCCCTCTCCGACGACCGTGTGCCATGCCAGGTACTCGTCCCGGACAGCGCATCGGGGCGGAAAGATGCTGCAACTGACGACGGGTACGTAGACCAGTTCGACCTTGCAGTAGGAATAGCGATTCTTGATCCACCCCTGGTAACGGTCGGACTTCTCGTTCGACCGGCACTGGTCGCGATCCGCGTACTGGTACGGATCTTCCGGCTTGGCACCGCGGTCGAACCGTTCGCTGTCGACGACGTAGGATTCCTCCGCCGCGGAAACTGCCACTTCCGACCTGACTGCCTCATCCCCCACCTGCGGTAACGGCGCGATACCCGCCGCCTTGGCCGCAGCACCGGGATCGGCCGCCGAAGCGACGGCCCTGGCGGTTTCGCCGTCCTCGATCACATAGACCTCGGCCGACTCGGTCTCGTCCGCCGGCGAGGCATGGGCCGCGACCGGAAGTCCTCCCAGGACGATCAGCGCAGCACTGATCACCGCCGTCGAAGCACGGCGTATTCGGCTGTTCCACATATTCAATTCCCCCTGTGCGATTCGCCTTCCCCAAGGCGTGCACGGGGTCGAACCCATGGGCACCGACAAGTGCCGCATAGGCCCGATCGGATCAACATGACGATTCCTCGCGAGAGGAAAAAGTCAGGCGACCGCCGCTCAGCCGACCACGTCCACGACCCGCTTCCGATGCGACGCCAGGAAGAACGCCGCGGTCAGGCCCGCCAGCACGATCATGCCCACGGCCGCCGCGGCGAGAGTGCCCTGCGCCGTCAACAACACCACGGCCGGAGCGCCCACGAGCGCGCCCGCCGGACCCGCCAACGACATCACGGCTCCGCGCGCGGCCAGCACGGGAGCCAGCCCGTCCGCCGGCACGGCCCGCTGGAACAGCACCGTCGTGGTCGACGGGAACGGCCCCCAGATCAGGCCGCACAGACCGAACGCGATCCATCCGACCACAGTGGACGGACTCAACCCCAACGGCAGCAGTGCCAGCCCGAAGCCCAGCACGATGCCGACCGTCGTCACGCGCATCGGCCAGTTCTTCAGGTACCCGGCCACGATCGCGCCCAGCACCGCACCGATGCCGAACGCCGTGTAGTACCCGGCCAATTGCACCGCCGTCCCGTGCAGGTCCTCCGACACGTGCACCGGCAGGGCCACCGTCACCGGCCCGAAGAACAGGAAGAACCCGAACGACAGCACCATCAACCCGACCAGTTCCGGGTTCGACAGGATGGTCCGCAGCCCGGTCGACCGGGACGCCGGCGCCTTGATCCGGGTCTCCCGCGCCGACGGCGGCACGGCCGCGCGGTAGGTCAGGGCGAGCACGGCGAAGGTGGCCGCGTCGAGCGCGATCACCGCCGCCGGGCCCGCCCACGCGATCAGCAACGCCGCCAGCGGCGGCCCGCCGACCGTCGAGAACTCCAGCAGCACGTTGACCACGGCGTTGCCCGCCAGCACGTGCTCCTCGGGCAGCAGCTCGGCCAGCAGCGTGTACCGCCCGGCTTTGCCCCACGCGGCCAGCAGCGACGACACCGCCAGCAGCACCACGAACACCATCGGCGTGAGCAGGCCGACGAAGTGCACGACGGCGATCGCGCCCAGCACCACCGCCCGCAGCACGGCGTCCCACCCGGCGAGCTGCGCGCCGGACCGGCCGCGCAGCCACCGTTCGAACGCCACCGCGCCGATCGCGCCGGGCAGCACGTACGCCGCCGCGGCCAGCGCGACCCACAGCCCCTTCTGGTCTGCGGGTGCCAGGAGCAGCGCCAGCCACGCGATCGCGATCGTGCTCATGCCGTCGCCGATGCTGGACACCCCGATGCCCGGCAACACCTTGCGCAACACCGGGTGCGTCAGCACCGGCCAGTACGGGGTGCGCTTCACCGCGTGGAACAACGTCGTCCGCCTTCAGTCGAGGTAGTTCTCCGGACCACCGGCGCGCACCACGTCGAGGGTGACGCAGTGGAACCCGCCGCCGAGCACCCGCTGGTGCCGCAGCCGGTGCGGCACGACCGTGATGCCGTGCCGCTCCAACGCGCGCAGCAGCGCGGGCTGGTCGGCGTCCACGACCGCGTGCCGCTCGTCGAGCATCAGCAGGTTCATGCTGATCCACGGCCCGCTCAGGCCGTGCGCCGCCGCCATCGGCCGGTCCTCGACGGGCGGGCACCACACGACGTCCCAGCCCGCCAGCGGCGCCGGGATCTCCGCCGGCGTGATCCGCGACGGGTTGAGCAGGACCAGTCCCGGCCGCAGGAACGCGATCGTGCTGTCGATGTGCGTGTACCCGTAGACGTCACGCAACGGGTGCACGCGCACGTCGCCGAGCAGCCGCAGCGTCGACTCCAGCCAGCGCAGGCCGGCCTCGTTGCCGCTGCGCGACACCTGGTAGAGCACGTCCCGGCCGAGCCGCAGCACGTTGGCCGCCTCGAACGCGGCCTCGGCCTCGCCCAGGTACGGCAGGCCGTCCGCGTCGAGCGGGAACAGCTCGTCGGCCAGTCGCGGGCGCGGCGCGGCCAGCCACGTCGCGCCCTGCCGCAGGTAGTCCTGGAACAGCGGGCGCAACCCGAACTGCTCGAAGTACCGCGACCGCGCCGGACTGGGCGTCTCGATCAGCGTCGACCCGACGACCAGCGTGAGGTCACGCGGGCAGTAGCAGCTGAACCCCGTCGTGGACCACTCCGGCGTGCCGAACCCCGCCGCGTGGTCCACGACCGCGGGCCTGCGCACGGTCACGCCGAACTGCTCCAGCACCTCCACCAACCCGGCGAGGTCCTCGTTCGTCTCGTCGACGATCCACCGCGGCATCAGTCCACTGTGGACCTCACGGAGCGACGACGCGTCCAGGTCCGGGTAGTAGTTGAGCCACGCCGACCGGTCCCGCACCAGGTCCGGCAGGTGCGCGCCGGTCGCGTCGCCCACGACCACCTCGTGCAACGCGGTGAACTCGTCCCACGAGTGCACGGCCGGACGCGTCGCCGCCCCGTCGTGGCCGGTGACCAGTTGCCCGACCGTCATCGGGCGACCGCCAAGCCCGCCAGGGACGCCGCGACCGCCTCGGCGGACTCGAAGTCCTTGCCCACCACGCAGTACATGACCTTGCCGTTGACCGGCACGTAGTTCCCGGTCAGCACGACGCCGGTCCCGGTCTCCGGGTCGAACGCGAGCCCGGCCGCGACGAGCGCGTCCACCGCGCCCTCGAACGACGGCACGCTCCACACCGCCCGTTCCACCATGACCCGCTCGCCCCGGAAATCCGGGCGCAGCATGCGGTCCCGCAGCACGGCGTGCAGGTGGGTCGACCCGGTCAGCCGCCCGTTGGTCTCGCTGAACACGATCCGCCCGTCCCCGGTCCGGATCGCGTCGGCGCTGATGTTGCCCCGGTAGCCCAGTCCCCGGAAGGCGTCGCACAACCGGCGTCCGGCGTCCACCAGCTCGACGTGCTGCTCGGGCGTGATCGACCGCGGCGGCACGATCTCGCCGATCGCCACGGGTTCCATGAGGATCTCCCCCGTGCCCAGCAGGTGGCTCGCGTCGTCGGCCACGACGAACTCCGCGTACACGGTCGCCGAGCCGGTGAAGTACTGCTCGATCACGAGCCGGTCGTCCCGCCCGCCGGTGAGCCACGACCACTTCTCGGCGACGTACGCCTTGATCGCGTCCGCGTCGGCCAGCAGCACGACGTTGCGCGCGCCGGCGGGCCGTACGGTCGCGTCGGTCGCCAGGATCTCGTTGCCGAACCCGCCGCCGGCGAACTCCTTCTTCACGATCACGCTGTCGCCGCGGCCGAGGATCGCGCCGATCGTGCTCTCGGCGAGTTCCGGGCGGCCCGCGATCGTGCCGGGCGCGATCGCCACGCCCACGCCCGCCGCCACCGCGCGGAACGCGGCCTTGCTGTTGACCAGCGCGTCGCCGCCCTGCTCGCTGAAGGCGAAGCCGGGCAGCGCGTGCTCGATGCCCAGGTGCTTGGCGAGGTCCACGACGTACGCGTCGTCGTAGGCCGTCACGATCCGGTCGATCCCCTTGCCCGCCAACGCTTCCCGCAGCCGCGCGCGGAACCCCTCGTCCGCCAGGCGGTCGGGCGTGAGCAGTTCCTCGCCCAGGTACCCGGTGGGCGGCACGACCAGCGTCAGGCTCGCCCGGTCGGTGCCGGTCAGGCCGAGCACGTAGTCCACGTACCGGTCCTGGGCGACCCACGGCAGCACGAGCACGTCGCCGTCGGACGCGAACCAGAACAGGCGCTGCGCACCCCACCCGCCGGCGACGCGCTCGTCCGGCGTGAGCAGCGAAAGGTCGCCGACCATCTCTTCTGTGCGGCTGTTGGCGATGATGAGTTTCGCCATGGTCAAGAATCCCCCGATTCCTGTCTTCAGTTGTGATCGCGCCACGAACGCACACCGGCTGCGCCCGGAGCGTGCCGGGCGTGCGAATGCGGTCGATCCCCCAAGTACGGCCACGACACCGGCCGTTGGACCAACGGTAACCGATCGTTCACTCAGACGAAGGTTGCCGTGATCTACGCCACTCAGGCCGGGAGTTCGACCCGGACCGTCGTACCGCCCTCGGGCGACGGTTCGAGGTAGATCGCGCCGCCGTGCCGTTCGGCGATCGCCCTGGCCAGGGCAAGCCCGAGCCCCGAGCCGATCAGCGGATCCGGACTGCGGTTGCCCCGGGGCACGGTCGTGAACAGGCGACCGGCCTGCACGGTCAGCGGCACCTGGTCGGTCACCTCGACCGCCCAGACACCCGGCCGCCGCGCGCTCGTGCGCACCTTCACGCGCCCGCCGGCCGGCGACGACCCGATCCCGGCGGCGACGACGTGGTGCACCATGCGGCTGAACAGCGCCGGGTCGGCGTGCACGAGGGTGCGCTCCGGTGCCGGTTCCAGCTCCAGCGTGACCGACGACGTCGCGGCCAGTGCGCGCAACGCGTCCACCTCCATGCGCACGAGCACGTCCGCGTCCGCGTCGATGGTCGCCATCTCCAGGCTGTGCGACTCGACCCCGGCCAGGAACAGCAGCGTCTCGACCAGCGTGGCCATCCGCGTCACGTTGCGCTCGACCGCCTCGGCCACCACCCGTATCCCGTCCGGCTGGTCCGCGACGAGCACCGGCGTCAGCGAGGTCAACGCGGTCAGCGGCGTGCGCAGTTCGTGCGACACCACCGACAGGAACTCGGTCTTCAACGACGACAGCCGCGACAGCTCCGCGTTGCGCCGCTCCAGCGCCTGTCGCAGCCCGACCTGCTCGGTGATGTCCCGCAGCACCCACATCTGCCCGAGGCCCCGGTCGTCGAGGCCGATCGGCAGGAAGTCCAGCTCCAGCGCCCGGTCGTCGCCCAACGGCACGACCACGCCGTGCACCGGGATGCGGTCCTGCATGCACCGCTGCGACAACTGGTCCAGCCGCGCGTAGTCGGCCTCGGGCCGGGTCCGCAGCGTGCGCAGCTCGTCCCGGGCCATGCCCACCATGTCCTCGGGTGCGCCGGACAGACCGGCGATCGCGCCCAGCGCGGTGTTCGACACCAGCAGCCGCCCCTCGGCGTCCTGCACGAGTACGCCCACGTCCAGGGCTTCGACCAGTGAAGACAGCCGGGTCACGGTCGCGCGCACCCGGTCTTCGGCCTCGTGCAGCGCGGTCACGTCGTTGGCGAACGCGACCATGCCGTGGATCACCGGGTCGTTGGTGCGCTCCAGCAGCGTGATGTCGAGGACCTGCCACCCGCCGTTGTCCTTCCGCACCCGGGCGGAGAAGCGCGCCGTGTCACCTGGCGCGAGTTCGCCCATCAACCGGGTGACGTCCGCCTGGTCGTCGGGATGAACCTGGGTCGCGATCGCGTCCAGCCGTGACTCGCCGTAGTGCAACGGGGTGCCGTCGGGCCACCGGACGAGGTTCGACCAGGACAGCAGGCCCTCGGGGTCGAACAGGCAGACCATCGCCGGCATCTCCGCGATGACCGCGTCGCGCAACGTCTCGCCGTCGCTGGGGAAGCGGACCGCGTCCAACGCGGCGGCCACCGCGTCGACCAGGGTCTCGAGCCGGCCGTCCACCTCGTCGGACGTCACGACGAGCGCGCCGCCGAGTTCGAGCGGCACCACGACGTCGCCGAGCCACGGCTTCTCGCCGGCCACCCGTGCGGACCGCACCCCCGGCACCGACATCAGCACCTCGACGGCGGCTGTGCGCGCGGTGCGACCGGCCCGGGTGACGACGCGCACGGCGGCGGCGACGTCGAACGGGTCGGACTGGTGATCGCGCATGGTCGGTCTCCCGGGCGGGCAAGTGGGGCGGCGGCACACCACCTCATCGTGAAACGACCGCATCTCCGGTCGAGCCGCACCGGGTGGATCGGCAGGCTCCACTCGAACCGGTGAAAAAACGTCGTACCAAGCCCATTACGGATCGGACCGGTCTCCCGCTTCGTAAGGTGACACTTTCCGTGGTGGGGAGGGCCAGTCGATGAGCACCGTGCTCGTGGTGGAGGACGAACCGGACATCGCGTTGGCGTTGCGGCTCAATCTCGAAGCCGAGGGCCACGAGGTGCTCGTGGCCGAGGACGGCAAGACCGGGCTGCGCAGACTCCACGATGCCAAACCGGCGCTGGTGCTGCTGGACATCGGCCTGCCGGTGATGGACGGCTGGATGGTGCTGGAGCGCATCCGGGATGTGAGCGATGTTCCCGTTCTGCTGCTCACCGCCCACGGCATGGAGGCCGACAAGGTGCGGGGCCTGCGGGGTGGGGCGGACGACTACCTCACCAAGCCGTTCTCGGCGAAGGAACTGCTCGCCAGGATCGACGCGATCCTGCGGCGGGCCGAGTCGGCCGGTGGTGGTGACAAGGGGGACGTCTACGACGACGGCGTGGTGCGGTTGGACCACCGGGCACGTCGGGTGTTCGTCAACGGGGCGGAAGTGGAGGTCAACGCCACCGAGTACAAGCTGCTCGCGGTCTTCGTCCAGCATCGGGGGGCTGTGCTCTCACCCGTGCAGTTGATGGACAAGGTCTGGAACGACCCTACGGGGATCGGAGCGGAGAAGGTGAAGTTCGCGGTGATGCGGTTGCGGCGCAAGCTGGGCTGGTCGGCCGATGATTCGCCGATCCGGGCCGCACGCGGGATGGGGTACCGCTACGACTCGCGCTAGCGGTCAGCGGGTGCCGAAGTTCTGGGTCCAGTACGCCTTCTTCTTGGCGTCGACGGTGTAGGCGACACCCAGGTCCTTGAAGCCGCAGTTGAGCATGTTGGCGCGGTGGGCCGGGCTCTTCATCCAGTCCTTGACGACCTGCTCCGGGGTCTTCTGGCCGACGGCGACGTTCTCGCCCGCCATCTTCCAGTAGTAGCCGGCGTTGTCGATGCGCTGCGACGGGGTGCTGCCGTCCAGTCCGGTGTGGGTCATCTTGCCGGTCTTGGCCATCTCGTCGTTGTGGGCCTTGGCCGAGGCGTTGAGCTGGGCGTTCGCGGCGAGGGCCGGGCAGCCGGCGGTGGCGCGCTCCTTGTTGGTCAGGGTCAGCACCTGGGCCTCGAAGCTGGGGGGCGTGGTGGCGGCGTTCGCGGCGGCGTTCGCGCTGAGGAACGCGGTGACGGCGATGCCGGTGGCGATGGCGGCGGTGGCGATGCGGCGGGCGATGATGTTCATTTCCGACTCCCTGTATCCGGTGGATTTCGTTGTGTCACCAGGTTCTCGGCCGTCGGGTCGTGGTCCGGTTCTGCTCCTGGTGCGTTTCGGGTGCGGTCTTCGCTGTCGGTGCCACCGCCTAAAGTCGCGGTGCGGACGCGTGCCAGAGAGGTGACGGAGGGGTGGTGAGCGGGTGGACACGTCGGTGGCGGGCGTGGTCGAGGCGCGTTGGGGCGTCCGCCCGGAACCCGCGATCGCCCGCTACGCGGAACCGGGCTGGCAGCTCTCGCCCGTGCCGCTGGACCGGAGTTGCCCCACGTGCTCGGGCGAACTGCACGGCCTGTACCGCGCGCACCCGGACCGCGGTCGCCAACAGCTCCAGGCCGCGGTCGTGTGCCCGACGTGCCCGGCGTCGTTCACGCTGCGGGAGCTGAAGCTCGCGCAGAAGTCGGTGCTCGGCGACCTGCGCCCGGCCGCCGTCTCCCGCCGCCTGGCCGAGGACGCCCTGCTGGCCGAACTGGCCGCCGACCGCCGCCGCGACTCCCCCGCAACCACCCCGTCGACTGGCACGGACCCGATCCGAAACACGCCCGGCCGCACCCACTCCACCACGCCTGACCAGCACGAACCCGACCACCAGGACCGCACCGGCACCGGACGGACCCATTCCCGCCGCCCCGACCGGCCGGTACCCGGGCGGTCCACCCCTGACCGCCCCGCCCTCGACCGGCCTGCCCACCACCGCCCCGTTCCCGACCGGACCGGGCCCGACCCGGTGGCGGATTCCGACGCCACGGCCGACCGGCCCACCTCGACCGTGCCGGGCACAGCCGCCACCCCACCCCCGCGCGACTCGGGTCGACCGACCTCGACCGATTCCCGAGCCCGGCCGTCGACATCCCGACGGCCCGACCACCGCACCACGACCCCGCACGACCCCGGACCACCCGACGCCACCGACCCCCAAGCCGGGCGGCCGGCGTCCCGAAGGCCCACCCCGACCGCTCCCGACACCGGTCACCCCGCACCGTCCCCGCACGACCGCCGCCACACCACGCCCGACACGGCCACCATTGCCGCTGCCGCCGGGGACACCGACCGCACCCCCACCTCACCCCGCGACTCGGGGCCGGGCGGATCGGGCGCACGCCCACCCGGCCGACGGCTGTCCACGATCGCCATGGCGGCCCGCATCCGGTCCGTCCTCGGCGGGTCGGAACCGGCGGCGGCCAAGGCCGCCGCGCCCGAGTTGCCGCCCGGCGTCGCGGCCTCGGTCGACCCGCGACCGGTGTGGTGGTGCAAGTCCGCCGATCCCGACCTGGCGGTACCCGACCTCGGCGCCGACGTCGACGCGCGGGTCCTGCTGCCCGACCTGCCCGCGTTCGACGGCCTCCGGGCACGGCTCGACGCGCGCGGTGTCCCGCACCGGTCCGTGCGGCACTGGGTCGAGCACGAAACGGTGGTCGCGGGCCGGGCCCAGGCGGCGTTGTCGCAGCTCGGCGGGGTGGTCGCGGACGACTGCGAGCCTGTCGGGGGTGACGGTGCGGTCGCGGCGCGGTTGGCGTTCGAGACCGCGTGGAACCTGCACGACCCGGTGGCCGCCTCGGTCCCCGACCCCGTCCCGGTGCCCGCGCGCTGGGCGCGGTACCTGCCGTTCCCGCTGCTCAACCCGGCCCAGGCGCAGGCCGCGCCGCACCTGCTCGACGGGGACTCGCACGTCGTCGTCACCGCGCCGACCGGTGCGGGCAAGACGACCATGGGCATGCTCGCGGTGTTGCGGGCAGTCCTCGACGAGGGGCGCAAGGCAGCCTGGCTGGTCCCGCAGCGGTCGCTGACCGACGAACTGGACCGCGAACTGGAGACCTGGCGCGACCAGGGTCTGCGCGTGGAGCGGCTGTCCGGCGAGTACGCGGTCGACGTCGAGGCGGTCAAGGCCGCCGACCTGTGGGTGGCCACCACGGAGAAGTTCGAGGCGATCTGCCGGGCGTCCTCGCTCCAGGCCGCCATCGGCGAGGTCGGGTGCCTGGTCGTCGACGAGATCCACCTGCTCGGTTCGCCCGGTCGCGGCGCGCTGCTGGAAGCGCTGCTGGCCCGCGTGCGCGGCGCGGACTCGCCGGTGCGGATCGTGGGCCTGTCCGCGACCGTGTCCAACGCCGCCGAGCTGGCCGAGTGGCTGGAGGCCGACCTGGTCACGACCACGTGGCGACCCTCGCGCGTGACGTGGCAGTTGCCCACGCTCCCGGCGTCGTCCGCGTTCGGGGCGTCGGGACGGCTGCGCGAGCAGGCCGTGGTCGACCTCGTGCACCGGCACACGGCCGAACGCGGCAGCGTGCTCGTGTTCTGCGGGTCCAAGCGCAACGTGCGGTCGACCGCCATGGCCGTGGCCGCCGAACGCGGCGCGGCCGTGCACACCGTGGCGGCCGACGACGCGGACGGCCTGGCCCGGGTGTGCGCGGAGGTCGGCGTGCGCCTGCACTACGCCGGGTACGAGCACCGGCACGCGGCCGAGCGGGCGTTCCGGTCGCGGGAGGCGGACGTGCTGGTGGCGACGTCGACCGTCGCGGCCGGGGTGAACCTGCCCGCGCGGGCGGTGATCGTGCGCGACACGACGATCGGCGGCGAACCGCTGGACACGTCCACCGTGCTCCAGATGTTCGGCCGGGCCGGCCGGGTCGGTGCGGGCGAGACCGAGGGCTGGTCGTACCTGCTCGTCGACGAGACCGAGCGGGCGGCGTGGCAGACCAGGCTGGTCAGCGGCTACGCGGTGTACTCGCGCATCCGGGAGTCGCTGCCCGACCACGTGCTGGCCGAGGTCCTCCAGGGCCGGATCACGACCGTCGACGACGCGGCGGCGTGGTGGGTCGAGACGCTGGCCCACGCCCAGGGCGACGACGACGCGGAACCGGTGCGCGAAGCCGTGGACTTCCTGGTCGACGAGGGCCACCTGACGGCCGACGGCGACCGCCTGGCGATCACCGAACCGGGCCGCCTGACCGCCCGGATGATGGTCTCGACCGCGATCGGCCACCGCCTGCGCCGCACGCTGGGCCTGCTGCCGGTACCGACCGACCCGGACTCGGCCGAGGACGCGTTGTGCCTGGTCCTGTCCGTCGCCGTGCGCGACCTCGCGGGCCTGCCGGTCCCCGAGCACGTGCGACCGGCCGTGGCGACCGTGATCAAGGCCGGCGGGCGGACGTCCCGGATCACCGGCACGACGTCGGTCAAGGGCCTGGGTTCGCAGGCCACGACCGCGCCGGGCGACCTGGCGTGGGCCGGCCTGCTGCTGGCCGCACGGTCGCCGCACGTGTTCACGTCCCGCAGGCGGGTGGCCGGCGGCATCCCGCTGTCGACGCTGTACCCGGTCTACGACCAGGCACCCCGCTTCCTGGCGTGGCTCGCGGCCCAGGGCGTGCTCGGCACCGTGCACCCGTGGATCGCCATCGTGGCCGCCGACCTGGACCAAAGAGTGCGGTGGCGGACGTTGGGCGCACGACGCGGCTCGGGCCGCCTGCTGTGGATGTGCGAACAACTGGCGACCAGGGCCACCGACCGCGTCCCCGACCTCTGGCGTTCCGCGACCGCACGCGGGGTCACGTCCCCCGACTGGCCACCTGGCCGCTCACCCGCCGGCTCACAACTGGACCACGCCGGCTACACGGCGTTGCTCCGCGAACGGGCCACCACCGCGTCCCTGACCACGAACCCGGACACGGGCACCGCCACCGGCCTGCCCGGCGCCTCGATCGTGGCCTGGCGCGGCGACACCTTCACCACACCCGTCCACGGCAAAAGCCACACGACCACCGTGCCCTACCCGGAAGGCACCGACCCCGACACCGGCATAGCCGTGTTCACCAGACGCGGCGACTACCGCGCCACCGGCTGGCTGAGCGACTACCACGCCACCAACAACAAAGAAGAAGACGAAACCGAACCCCCACCACCCCGCAGCCTAGGCCGCAGACGAACCCCCTGACGCCGAATCCGCACCACCCCACACACCACCAACGACCCTCAATACCCATGGGCCACAGACGAATCAGGCGCCGGCGCCGAGATCGTCGGACTGGCCGAATGGGACGCCCAAAGCGCACCACCCAACCCCAACACCGCCGTCACCGAAGCCGCCGCGAGCCGCCGCCCGACCCGTCCCCCCACCCTGGTCAGATCGACCTCACGAAGCCGCCGAGCGCACTCACCCGCCGCCGGCCGTCGCCGCGGCGACAACGCCGTCATCAACGACAACTCCCGGACCACCCCGGGCGGCAACGTCCGCGGCACCACGGGTGGCCGACGCAACCGCTCCTCGGGAGTCCCGTACTCCTGGTGCCCCGTAAGGCATTCCAACAGGACCAGTCCCAACGCGTAGACGTCGGAAGCAGGCCCGATCCGTTGCCCCCGCACCTGTTCCGGCGACAGGTACCCGACACCCTGCACCCCCGACCAAGGTGAGAAATCCGCCAGACAGGGCTCGTCCGAGGCGTCGATCCGGACCGTCGCGGGCTGAAGATCACGGTGCACCAGTCCGTACGAATGCAGGTGCGCCAACGCATCCGCCAACCGCACCCCGATCCGCCGCACCTCGGGCAACGGCAACGGGGGCGTGCCCGCCAACGTGCGCGGCCCCGCGTAGTGGGTCACCACATAACCGGCACCGGCGTCGTAAACCTGGGGCAGCGCCGGGTGCTGCAACGCCGCCAGCGTGCGTATCCCGTTCTCCACTCCCGGCGAGGAGTCCACGAATCTGAGGGCGACGGGTCGGCGGAGGAGCGTGTCCCACGCCCGGCGGATCTCCCTACCGCGATCCGCCTCGTCCAGGCGGTAGCGTCCGGCCACCAGGTGGTCGTCGACAGACACCGACACGATCACACCTCTTCCCGTCGTCGGGTTCGGTGTTCCCTCACCCGGCCGGAGGAAAACCTCGGTGACCGCCGCTTCCCACGCCTTAAACCGGCGTTGTACAACTCCAGTTGATCATGCCAGCATCCGCCGCGTGGACTCCAGTGACGACCTCACCCTGCTGTTCACCGCCCTGTCGGCCGCGTGCGACGTGGACGTCCGACGCCGCATGGCCGCCGCCGGGCACCACGAGGTCCGCACCATCCACGGCTACGTGTTCCGGCACCTGCTCGACGGGCCGATCCGGATCACCGACCTGGCCGACCTGCTGGGCATGACGGCGCAGGGCGCGTCCAAGGTCGTGGCCGACATGGAACGCGCGGGCTACGCGTCCCGCTCCCCCGACCCGCACGACAGCCGGGTCCGCCTCGTCTCGCTCACCCGTCGCGGCCACGAGGCGGTCCGGATCTCGCGCCGGGCACGGGCCGACGTCACCGGCGAACTGCTCGCCACGCTCGGTCCCGAGGGCGACAAGCTGATCACCGCGCTGCGCCGGCTCAGCGACCACACCGACGCCCTGCCCGACCTCCTGGCCCGCCGCCTGCGACCGTGATCCTCCGGCAGGATGGGCGGATGGGGATCACCACCGCACTGGCCGCCCTCACCCGGGGCGACCGCGAAGAAGCCCGCACCGCGGCTACCCACGCCGACGGCCTCCTGGCGCGGGCGCTCGCCCGACACCTCTCAGGACCCGCGGCCGGTCACGTCTACGACCAGCCCGCCGCGTTCGGCGCGTTCATCGCCGGCGGCGGCAACGTCGGCCTCTACGCGGCGGTCGTCGACGTCCTCGCCGCCACCTACGCCACCCGACTACCCGACTCGCTGCTCGACGTCGGCTGCGGCGACGGTCGCGCGCTCGTCCCCGCACTGCACCGGGGGCACCGCCCCGACCACATCTCCCTGGTCGAGCCGTCCGCCGCCCTGCTCGCCGCCGCCGAACGCGCGCTGATCGGACCGGTCGTCAGCTACAACACCACGGTCCAGGACTTCCTCACGGCCACCCGGGACCGGTTCGACCTCGTCCAGTCGACCTTCGCCCTGCACGCCCTGCCCCACGACGAACGCGACACCGTGCTCGCCGCCCTCCGGCCGCGCACCGACGTGCTCGCCGTGGTCGAGTTCGACGTGCCCGACCTCGCCCACGGCACGCCCGGACACCTGGAGTTCCTGGCCGACGCCTACGAACGCGGCCTCGCCGAGTACGAGCACGAGCACGAGGGCGACCTTGTCGCGCAGGGCTTCCTGATGCCCGTGCTCACCGGCCAACTCCTGCCCGGAGCCGTGCGCGCCACGTGGGAGCAGCCCGCGGACTCGTGGGCGCGGCAGGTCGCGAAGGCCGGGTTCGCCGACGTGACCACCACCCGGCTGCACGACTACTGGTGGTCGCCCGCGTTCCTGCTCACGGCCCGGGGCGGCCCTGACGCCTGATCGGGGCGAACCCCGATGTCCGACCGAAGACGATCACCGACACTGGCGCGATGAGACGCGGGGTCGTGGTGGCGGGCATCGTCGCGGGGCTGGTCGTGGCCGGTCTGGTGGTGCGCGGCGCACCGCCTTCGGTGCCGTCCGTCGGACCGGCCGACCGGACGACCGAGCGGGTCCTGCGCCCGTGGGGCGAACTGCCGGCCGACGCCCGGCCGGGTTCCGGCGTGGCCGTGACCGGGTCGGGCGACGTGGTGTTCCTGCACCGCGCGGGCGGCGATTTCGCGTCCGACACGGTGATCGACACCGATCCGCTGCTCGTCCTGACCCCGGACGGCGTGGTGCGGACGAGGCTCGGCGCCGGGAAGTTCAAGTCCCCGCACGGCGTGTCGGTCGACGCCGAGGGCCGTATCTGGGTCACCGACGTGATGACCAACCGGGTCACGGCGTTCAACGGTCCCACGCTCGGCCACGACTACGGGCCGGGCCTGGACACATGCCTGTCGATCCGCAACGAACTGACGAACCTGCCCTGCACCGGCGATCCGGAGATCTTCGCGCGGCCGACCGACGTCGCCGTCTCCTCCGACCGCCACGCGTTCGTGGCCGACGGCTACCGCAACTCCCGCGTGGCCGTGTTCGACGACGACCGCTTCGCCCTGGAGTGGGGCGGACTGGGCGACAGGCCGGGCGAGTTCCACCTCCCGCACGGCATCGCGTTGCGGAAGAACGGGGACGTCGTGGTCGCCGACCGCCGCAACGCCCGCGTGCAGGTCTTCGCACCGGACGGCCGGCACAGGGCGACCTACGCGTCCGCCGCGATCGGCCGTCCCTACGACGTGGCCGTCGGCCCGGACGACGCGCTGTACGTCCTCGACGGCGGCGACGCGCTCGACGAGGACGGCGGCGGACACCGGGGCTACGTGGTGTCCATGGACGACAACGGTTCCGTGAAGGACAGATGGCGTCTGGCGGACCAAAACGCCGACCCCCACCAACTCGCCGTCGGGCCGCGCGGCGAGCTGTACGTGGCGGCGTTGAACGGACCGCCCCTCTACCGGTGGACGCCGTGAGGACCCCGGGATCCGGGGTCCTCACGGGCGGGCCTCACGTCGTGGCGAACTGCGCCGAGTAGAGCCGGTGGTAGGCGCCGTGCGACTCGATCAGTTCGTCGTGCGTGCCCTGCTCCACGATCCGGCCCGACTCCATGACCAGGATCAGGTCGGCGTCGCGGATCGTGGACAGCCGGTGGGCGATCACGAAGCTGGTGCGCGACGAGCGCAACGCGGCCATCGCGTGCTGCACCAGCGATTCCGTCCGGGTGTCCACCGAACTGGTCGCCTCGTCGAGGATCAGCAGCGACGGGTTGGCCAGGAACGCCCGCGCGATCGTGATGAGCTGCTTCTCGCCCGCGCTGACGTTCGAGCCCTCCTCGTCGATCACGGTGTCGTAGCCGTCGGGCAGCGTGCGCACGAACCGGTCGACGTAGGTGGCCTTGGCCGCGGCGACGATCTGCTCGTCGGTCGCGTCCGGGTCGCCGTAGGCGATGTTGTCGCGGATCGTGCCGCCGAACAGCCACGTGTCCTGGAGGACCATGCCGATGCGCGACCGCAGGTCGTCGCGCCGCATCCGCGTGATGTCCACGCCGTCGAGCGTGATGCGGCCCGAGTCGGCCTCGTAGAACCGCAGCACGAGGTTGACCAGTGTGGTCTTGCCCGCGCCGGTCGGTCCGACGATGGCGACCGTGTGGCCGGGGTCCGCGACCAGCGACAGGTTCTCGATCAGCGGCCGGTCCGGGTCGTAGGCGAACGCGACGTCGTGGAACTCCACGCGGCCGTGCCGCAGCGTCGGCGACTCGGCATCGGCCGGGTCGGCGCTCTGCTCCGCCTCGTCGAGCACCTCGAACACCCGCTCGGCCGAGGCGACGCCGGACTGGAGCACGTTGGCCATCGACGCGACCTGGGTCAGCGGCTGGGTGAACTGGCGCGAGTACTGGACGAACGCCTGCACCTCGCCCAGCGTCATGGCGCCGGACGTGACGCGCAGGCCGCCGACCACGGCGATGACCACGTAGCTGAGGTTCGACAGGAACACCATCGACGGCATGATCAGGCCGGTGACGAACTGCGCGCCGAGCGCGGACTCGACCAGGGCCTCGTTGCGCGTGCGGAACTCGGCCTCGGCCTCGCGGCGGCGGCCGAACACGCGGACGAGCTGGTGGCCGGTGAACGACTCCTCGATGTGCGCGTTGAGCGCTCCGGTGTGCTTCCACTGCGCGGCGAACAGGCCCTGCGCGCGCTTGCCGATCCGGCCCGTGATGATCGCGGACACCGGGATCAGCAGCAGGGCGATCAGCGACAGCAGCGGCGAGATGGTGAGCATCATCGCCAGGACGCCGACGACCGTGAGGAACGACAGCAGGAGCTGGCTGAGCGTCTGCTGGAGGGTCTGGGCGATGTTGTCGATGTCGTTGGTGACGCGCGACAGCAGCTCGCCGCGCGGCTGCTTGTCGAAGTAGCGCAACGGGAGCCGGTGCAGCTTGGCCTCCACGTCGGTGCGCAGCGTCGACACCACGCGTTGCACGGACGCGTTGAGGATGCGGCCCTGGACCCAGCCGAAGAGGCCGGACAGGGCGAACAGGCCCAGGGCCAGCCCGAGCATCCGGCCGAGCGCGGTGAAGTCGATGCCGGTGGCCGAACGCATGCCGGTGACGATGATGTCGGTGGCGTGGCCGAGGATCTTGGGGCCGACGACGCCCAGGCTCACGCTGATCAACGCCAGGACGACGACCGCGATCAGCGACGTGCGCTCCGGGCGCAGCCGGCCGAACAGGCGTTTGGCCGACGGTTTGAAGTTCTCGGCCTTGCCCATGGGCATGCCCATGCCCATGATGCCCCGGCCGATGGGGGCCTGGGTGGGCCGGCTCGTGGCCGTGTTGGTGCTCATGCCGCCTGCTCCGTGGTGAGCTGGGACTGGACGATCTCGACGTAGGTCGGGCAGGTGTCGAGCAGTTCGTGGTGGGAGCCGATGCCGACGACCCGGCCTTCGTCGAGCACGACGATCCGGTCGGCGTCGAGGATCGTGGACACGCGTTGGGCGACGACGAGCACGATCGCGTTCGCGGTGTGCGGGCGCAGCGCGGCGCGCAGCCGGGCGTCGGTCTCCAGGTCCAGCGCGGAGAACGAGTCGTCGAACACGAAGATGTCGGGTCTGCGCACGAGCGCGCGGGCGATCGAGAGGCGTTGCCGCTGGCCGCCGGACACGTTCGTGCCGCCCTGGGAGATCGGTGCCGCCAGCCCGTCGGGCATGGCCTCGACGAAGTCGCGCGCCTGCGCGACCTCCAGTGCCGCCCAGAGTTCCTCGTCGGTCGCGTCGGGGTTGCCGTAGCGCAGGTTGCTCGCGACCGTGCCGGTGAACAGGTACGGCCGCTGCGGCACGAGGCCGATGCGGGCGCACAGGGTGTCCTCGTCGATCTCGCGCACGTCGATGCCGTTGACCAGCACCGCGCCCGCCGTGACGTCGACCAGCCGGGGCACCAGCGAGAGCAGCGTCGTCTTGCCCGCGCCCGTGCTGCCGATGATCGCGGTGGTGCGGCCGGGTTCGGCCCGGAACGACACGTCGGTCACGACGGGGTCGGCCGCGCCGGGGTAGCGGAACCCGGCCTGGCTGAACTCCAGGGAGAGCTTCGCGGGCAGTTCGGTCACGGGCACGTCGGGCGGCAGGACGGACGACTCGGTGTCCAGCACCTCGCCGATGCGCTCCGCGCAGACCGCCGCGCGCGGGACCATCGTGGACACGAAGGTCGCCATCATGACGGCCATGAGGATCTGCATCAGGTAGCTGAGGAACGCGGTCATGGCGCCGATCTGCATGGCGCCGGCGTCGATCCGGTAGGCGCCGAACCACAGCACGGCGACGCTGGAGGCGTTGAACGCCAGGCCCACGATCGGGAAGATCATCGCCTGGAGGCGGCCGATGCGCAGCGCGATGTCGGTGAGCTGGGCGTTGGCGTCGCCGAACCGCCGGGTCTCGACGGGTTCGCGGACGAAGGCGCGCACGACGCGGATGCCGGAGAGCTGCTCCCTCAGCACCCGGTTGACCGCGTCGATGCGGACCTGGAGGTGCCGGAAGTTCGGCACCATCCGGATCATGATCAGGCCGATGGCCAGCGCAAGGCCGGGTGCGGCGACCGCGAGCAGCCAGGACAGCCCGGCGTCCTCGCGCAACGCCATCACGACGCCCGCGACGCACATGATCGGCGCGGCGACGAGCATCGAGAACGTCATGACGACCAGGGTCTGGATCTGGAGCACGTCGTTGGTCGAGCGCGTGATCAGCGACGACGGGCCGAACGCGGACAGCTCGCGCGCGGAGTACCCGCCGACCCGGTGGAACACGGCCGCGCGCAGGTCGCGGCCGACGGACATGGCCGTGCGCGCGCCCAGGTAGACGGCGCCGACCGAACACAGGATCTGGACGAGCGAGACCCCGAGCATCCACCCGCCGGTGCTCAGGATGTAGCCGGTGTCGCCGTGGGCGATACCGAAGTCGATGATGTCGGCGTTGAGGCTCGGCAGGTACAGCGAGGCGACCACGCCGAAGAGTTGGAGCAGCAGCACCAGTGCCACGTCGCGCCGGTACGGACGCAAGTGTGTGCGGAGCAGGCGGCTCAGCAAGAGGAACTCCCCCATAAGAAACGGCTAGTATCCAAGTTGTCGACGCCACGGTAGCCCCGTCGACTAAGAAACGCAAAGTATCTAAAGGAGCACGGTGACACAGCCCAAGTCACGCCGCCGGGGCGCGGAACTGGAGGCCGCGATCCTGGACGCGGCATGGGAGGAGTTGCGCGAGGTCGGCTACGGACGGCTGACCATCGAGGGCGTCGCCGCGCGGGCGGGTACGAGCAAGCCGGTGATCTACCGGCGGTGGCCGGGCCGCCCGCACCTGGTGCTGGCCGCGTGGAACGCGCGGTCGCCGAGCAAGATCCCCGTCGTCCAGGACACCGGGACCCTGCGCGAGGACCTGATCCTGCTGTTCGGATCCATCGCGCGGCGGGCGAACGAGATGCTCACCGAGATGGCCGCGGGCGTGATGAGCGAGGCGTTCCGGCACCCCGAGATCGGCCGACTGCTGAAACTGCGCCTGAACGAACCGTCGCCGATGACCGAGGCGGTCGAGAAGATCGTGGGACGCGCCGTCGAACGGGGCGAACTCCCGCCGATCGAACTCCCGCATCGCACCGCCCGATTGCCGTTGGTCCTCATCCGATCCGAGTATCCCCAACCGGGCAACTGCTTTGGCGAGGCGGGCGAATCGGTCATCGAGGAGATAGTGGACGACATCTACCTTCCGCTGCTCAAAGGATTGTCCACCACCGATCCGGACAAATGACACCGATTCGCCCGGCCGGGTGACAGACCCCTGTGGACCAGGACAGTCGGGCCCCAGCCAGGTCGACCACCGGATCGCACGAATTTTCGGGATCTGCAGCGGGGACCTGATCCCATCCGGTTACCGATCACGTCGGAAATCCACGTGGTCGAGGGTGGAACGGGTCGCCGAATGCGCCGCGCCGTTCCTCATTCCAGCAGCCAGGAAATCTCGCCGGCGCACCCGTTTTCCGGGATGATCCGCAACACCGCCATGACGGTGGAGCGCGGGAAGTGGAGATCGAATCGCACCGACGATCCAGCGGCGGGAAGAAGGACGGCGGAGGTCGGTTCGGCGCGGCCGGGCAGCAGGGCCATGACTCGCGCCGGGGCACAGGCACCTTCGAGAGTCATCATTCCGCCGACGGTGACGTCGTCACGCGCATTCCCCCGTTCGGGGACCAAGCTCAGGTCGATGTCCACGGCGCCGGCGAACTCCCACACAAGTGCTTGAGCCATCCGGTAAAGGTAACGAGTACCCACGTTGACACTGCGGAATTGGGTCTTGAACGGCACGCGGAGGACCGCGTTGCCGATGACCTTCTTTTCCCAGTACGTGGGGCTGGGAGCCCAGGCCGTGATGCCCGCGGTCGTCGTACTCGGTGCCGTCGGCATGGACGCCGAGGAGGTCTGCCTCCCGATCGGGAAATTCGGGATGGAGTCCGTCGAGAGGGTCCCCACCATGATCAGCAGGAGCACGACCAGCGACACCGCGATGCGAGGCGGCCGGACAAGGCGTCGCCGCTCGGGGCCACGCGTCGGCGCATCGGTGTCGTCGGCGAGGTGGTCGCGGGTGAAACGGAGGTCGCCCTCACGCGGTTCCTCCTCCACCTGGCCGAGGACGACATCGTCGGTCGCACCCGGTGACGCGGGTAGCTCTTCCGGGACCTGGCCGCGCAGCCGGGTCAGCGCCGTACCCAGGAACACGGGCAGCGCCCGGAAGCGGACCTCGTGCCCCCGAGTCGGCGGCGACTCGCCCCGCACCCGCGACGGGCAGGCCCGGTCCGGTGTGGTGGCACGGTCGTGGGCAGCGGCCACCTCGCGGCACAGCGTGTCGAGCCGGTCGGCCACCGCATCGACCTCTTCGGTGTCGCGGTCCGCAGCCCACAGTCGCAGGAACGCTCGGACCAGCCCGGCCGGCGGCGGCCCGTTGTCCAGCCTCAAGGTCCAGGACAACCGACGACGGGAGATGTCCCGACCACCCGCCGCGCGCACCACCAGGATCCGGTGCGCCAAAGCCGCCTCCGGTTCGCGAGCGGCCCAGTCCCGAGCGGCGTCGAGCATCGTGAACCCACCCTGCGGCGCGAGTTTCCACAGCAGCAGGAAGACCAGGTCGTACCCGGCCGGGCCGCAGCGGTCGGTCAACGCCCGCCGGTCGATCGTCGGCGGACGCCCGGCACCACGCCGCCCCATCCCGCCGGAACCGATCACCTGGACATCCTCGCGCCGCGCCGGGCGGACCCGTGATGCGACGCGCCACCGTCCCCCGCCCGGCCGCCGCCGTTCGTGGACCCGTCCGGAGGTCGGCCGAGTCGGCACGAGGATCGCCACCGCGACGTACGCGGATCGCGCTCGGGTCCATGCCCAAGGATGCCTGTGGACCAGGAGGCGGGTCCCCCGAAGCGGTGTCCGGCACCGCGAGGCGGACGGCCGTCGCGCGGACCTCCTCGCAGTCGCGGTCCACCGCCCACAGCAGCAGGAAGACCAGGTCGTACCCGGCCGGGCCGCAGCGGTCGGTCAACGCCCGCCGGTCGATCGTCGGCGGACGCCCGGCACCACGCCGCCCCATCCCGCCGGAACCGATCACCTGGACATCCTCGCCCGCATGACGAGCGTGACGCGCGACCGATCGCCGCCGTTCGTGGACGCGGGTCAGGTGAGCAGGGCACCGGGTTCGGCCACCTCCACGCGTCCCGTGACCACCAGGACCACGGCGGCGACCAACACCGGCAGCGCGCGGAAACGCCGGTACCCGGATGGCGTCGCCGAGCACGGCGTGCCGGAAGCCGCGCGGGCCGGAGTGGTGGCGGTCCGTCGTGGTCGTGTCCCTCCCACCAGGGGCCGATGAGGTCCTCCCGATCGGCTACCACGTCCCGCCACCCCGGACGGACGACCGGACACCGGTCAGGAGGTCCGGCGGAAGACCAACAGCGCGATGTCGTCCTTCTTGTCACGGCCGAACGTCTCCAACAGCCGATCGCACAACAGGTCCATGTCCTCGTCCCGGGACACCGCCGCCAGCAGCAGGTCCATCCCGTCGTCGAGATCGGCACCCGAGTGCTCGACCAGACCGTCCGTCGTCAGCAGCACCAGCGCACCGGGCGCCAACGTGACCGGGGTCGCCGGTGGGCGGGGCAGGCCGATGCCCAGGATCGGGCCGCGGACCGCCAGGTAGCGGGCGCCCTCGTCGTCCACGACCAGCGGCGGCACGTGGCCGGCGTTGGCCACGAGCGCGGTGCCGTCGGCCGGGTCGACCAGCAGCAGGCACATCGTGGTCAGGCCCTTGGTCGAGTGGAAGCGTTGCAGCATCGCGTCCAGCTTGCGCAGGATCGTCGCCGGGTCGTGCTCCTCGACCGCGTACGCGCGCAACGCGTGCCGCACCTCGCCCATGATGGTCGCGGCGGCCAGGGAGTGGCCGCACACGTCGCCGATCGCGATCAGCAACCGGTCACCCAGGGCGGTGACCTCGTAGAAGTCGCCGCCGATCTCGGCGTGCGCGGACGCCGGCGCGTACCGGGCCGTCATCGGCAGCGACGGGATCGCGGGCAGCCGCCGCGGCAGCAGGCTGCGTTGCAACGTCAACGCCAGCGTGTGCTCCTCCGCGTACGCCCGCAGCCCCTCGGCGGCCAACGCCGTGGCCTGCGCCAACTGGAGCAGCAGGTTGCGGTCCTCGTCGGTGACCACCGCCGCCGGGTCGACGGCGATGCCGATCGGCGTCCGCCGGGGACTGCCGCCGGCCACGACCACCGGCACGCCCGGCCGCCACGGCGGGTCGAGCACGGTGGTCCCGTCCGGCGGCAACGCGTCCAGCAGGGCCGGGTCGCCGCGCCGCACGGTGGGCGTCGCACCCGCACCCGTCACGGTGCCCAGCCGCGACGTGCCGGTCGGCGTCGTCACCAGCACCGTCGCCTCGGTGTCGAGCACGGTCGCGGTACCGGCCGCGGCGGCCGACACCAGGTCGTCGAACGTGGTCGCCGCGTTGATCCGCAACGTCGCCGTGGTCAGCTTCGCCAACCGGTCCGCGAGCCGCTCGGCCAGCGCCCGCGCCCGGTAGTAGCGCAACGCCGCCTCGACGGTCGCGAGCAGCTCCCCCGGCTCGACCGGCTCGGTGAGGTACGCGTCGGCTCCCCGGTTGAGCCCGGTGATCCGGTCCTCGGCCTGGCGGAACGCGGCCGACACGTGCACCACCGGCACGGCTGCCGTGCGCGGCTCGCTCTTGATCCGCTCGGCCACGTCGAACCCGCTCATGTCGGGCAGGTCGACGTCCAGCACGACCAGGTCGAACTCGCGTTCGGCGAGCAGCGCCAACGCCTCGCCACCGGTCACCGCCTCGGTCACCGCGTGCCCGCCGCGGCGCAGCCAGCTCGCCCGGATGTACCGGCTCGCCTCGGTGTCGTCGACGACGAGGATGCGTGCCGCGTCCGCCGCGGTCACCGCTCACCGCGCAGGACGTTGCGGGCCACGCGGACGGCCTGGCGCAACGACTCCGGGGCCACCAGGTCCGCCGCCAGGACGGCCGCACCGAGCGTGGACGCCGTGCGCTCGACCGCGCTGTCCAGGTCCCGGCCGACCAGCACCACCGGCACCGACCGGCACGCGGGGTCGCCGCGCAGCACCGAGAGGATCTCCATGCCGCCGACCAGCGGCACGTCCACCGCCGACACGACCAGGTCGGGACGGTCCGCACGGGCTTCCAGCGCCGCCCGGCCGTCGGCCACCTCGACCACGGTCCGGGCGACCCCGCCGAGCGCCGCGCGCAGGCGGGCGCGCACCTCGTCGTCCGGTCCGACCAACAGCACGGTCTCCACGGCCAGGTCGTCCGGCACGCTCACGGGCAGGCGCAGGGTCGCGGTCGTGCCGGTGCCGGGTTCGCTGGTCACGGTCAGGTCGCCGCCCAGGATCCGGGCCAGTCGGCGCGCGTAGGGCAGGCCCAGGCCCGTGCCGCCCGCGCCCACCTGGAGGCGGCCGGGCACCTGGTAGAACTCCTCGAAGATCCGGCCCAGTTCCCGCGACGGGATGCCGATCCCGGTGTCGGTGACCACGAGGCGCAGTGTTCCCGCACCGTCGTCCGGGTACACCCCCAGGCGCACGCTGCCGGTCTCGGTGAACTTCGCGGCGTTGGACAGCAGGTTGCGCAGGATGCGCACGAGCATGACCTCGTCGGTCACCAACGGCACCGACGGCACCGGGTCGACGACCAGGTCGACGCCGGGCCGCACCACGGGGCGCATGGCGTCCCGGAGCTGGGTCAACGTGGGCACCAGGTCGACCGGGGTGTACCGGGGTTCGAGGTTGCCCGACTCGGCCTTGGCCGTGTCGAGCAGTTCGTTGACCAGGGCCAGCAGGGTCAGACCGGCGTTGTTGATCAGGTCGACCTGGCGGCGCTGCTCGTCGGTCAGCGGGTCGCCGCCGGGTGCGCCCAGCAGCCGGGCCAGGCCCACCACGGAGTTGACCGGCGACCGCAGCTCGTGGCTGATGTTGGACCAGAACCTGGTCCGCGCCTCGGCGGCCTCGCGCAGCTGGGTGGACTTCTCCTCCAGCTCGGCGTACAGCGCCACCACGCCCTGGTTGGTCTGCTCCAGTTCGTCCGACAGCTCCTTGTGCAGCGCCAGCACACCCTGGTTGGTTCTCTCCAACTCGTCGTTGAGGCGTTCCAGCTCGACCCGCTTGGCCTCCAACGACTCCAGGGTCTCCAGCAGCTCCTGGTTCTGGGCGCGCAGCTCGTCCAGCGCGTCGGCGCCGTCGGACGTGGCCAGCTCGCGTCGCAGCCGGGTCAGGCGTGCCGCGTCCGGCTCGTCGTGGCCGGCAGGCAGCGTCTTCACCAGCGTCACGGTGTCCACGGCGACCTCGACCCGGTCCATGAGCCGGCGCGCGGTGTCCCAGCCCGGCCCGTCCGCCTGCCCGGTCTCCACGACGATCACCAGCGCGGGTCCGGGCGTCGACACGAGCCCGAACCGCAGCACGACCGGCTCCGGCAGGCGCACCACCTCGCGGCCGAGGTCGCTCAACGCCGTGGCCACGCGCACCTGGTCCTGGCCGTCGAGCCCGACCGCCGCGGCCACCTCACGCCCGCTCTTGCGCAGCAGGAACACGTCGGGTTCCCGACGCGCGACCAGCCGCAGCAACTCGGTGCTCATGACGACGCGACCAGGACGGACGCGTCGTCGCGCCGCACGCCCGCGTCCCGCAGCAGCGACGCCGCGGCGAGCAGCGGCGGCAGCGTGACCAGCTCGGGGTCGAACGTCCACCGCTCGGTCAGGCCGTCGGAGTGCAGGACGACCCGCGCGCCCGGCGGCAGCTCGTGGTCGAACGCGCGGATCGTGCGGGCCTGGTAGCCCGCGACGCCGGGCACCGACACCATTCCGCGCTTGCGGCCGTCGGCGAGCACGGACGCGGCGATGTTGCCCAGGCCCGCGAACCGCACGGTGCGCCGGACCAGGTCGAGATCGGCCACCGCGACCGCGCCGCCACGCGTGCCGCGCAACGCCGCGTGCAGCCGGGCCACCATCTCCTCGGGCGCGGACGCCGGTTCCGCGCAGAACACCCGCACGGCCTCCCGCGCGGCGGTCGCGGCCAGCGGGCCGTGGCCCGAGCCGTCGCACATCATCAGCGTCAGCCGGTCCGGTGCCGTCCGCACGGCGTACGCGTCGCCGCACACCTCCTCGCCGCCGAGGGGCCGGGTCAGGCCGGACGCGGACACGTCGTCGTCGGCATCGCGGCGTTCGGGTCGGAACCGCGCGGACAGGATCGTGCCCCGGTCGCGGCGGGACGTGATCGCGAAGTCGTCGGCGAGCCGGCGCACCGCGCCCAGGCCGACGCCGAGCGTGCCGGTCGTGGACTGGCCGTCCGCCAACGCCAGGTCCAGGTCGACGATGCCCGGCCCCCGGTCCAGCGCGAGCACCTCGATCACGGCCCGGTCGGCGCCGCGCACCGAGCGCAGCACGACCTGTCCCTCGACCGCGTGCCGGTGCAGGTTCGTGCCGATCTCGGTCACCGCCAGGCCGACCTCGGCCGCGCGCGTCGGCGGGAAGGCCAACCGCTCGGCCAGGTTCGTGGCGAGCCGGCGCACCCGGCCGGACTCGGCGGCCTCCTCGACACGGACCCACACCACGTCCTCGGTCACCGGGAGGCAGCAGTTCACCGCTTCCACTTGACCACCGTCACGGTCGTGCCGCGGCCGACACCGGTGTCCAGGTCGAACTCGTCGACGAGCCGCCGCGCGCCGCTCAGGCCCAGGCCCAGGCCGCTGCCGCTGCTCCACCCGTCGGCGAACGCCAGCGTGGTGTCCGGGATCCCCGGGCCCTCGTCGGCGAAGGAGGCCCGCACGCCCTCCCGACGCCCGTCCGAGACCACCTCGACCGACGCCGATCCCCCGCCGCCGTAGATCAGCGTGTTGCGGGCCAGTTCGCTGGCGGCCGTGACCAGCTTGGTCTGGTCGACCAGCGACAGCTTGACGCGTTGCGCGTACGCACGGACGAGCTGTCGCACGCGCACCACGTCGTCGTCCCCGGCGATGGGCAGCACCTCCGCCGCACCGCCGGCCGCGGTCACAGCGCTCCTCTTCGCCGTTCGCCGAGCACCCTGAGGATCTTCATGCCCCGCTCCAGGTCGAGCGCGGTCCGCACCTCGCCGAGGGTGAGCCCCAGCTCGACGAGCGTGATCGCCACGGCCGGGCGCATGCCGACCACCACGGTGTCGGCGTCGAACAGCCGGGACAGGGACGCGATCGTGGCGAACATCCGGCCGATGAACGAGTCGACGATCTCCACCGCGGAGATGTCGATCACCACGCCGTGCGCGCCGGTCGCGCAGATCCGCTCGGCGAGGTCCTCCTGGAGGGCGAGCACGCTCTGGTCCTGGAGGTCGATCTGGATGGACACCAGGAGCACGCCCCCGATCTCCAGGATCGGCACCCGCTCCATCAGCCGTTCCGCCGATCGGCCGACCGCACGAACTCGGTGCCCGCCCGGCGCAGGGCGTGGCGCAACGCGTCGGCCAGCGACGCCTTCGTGGCGATGTCGCCGAACTCGATGCCCAGCTCCACGATGGTCTGCGCGATCTGCGGCCGGATGCCCGAGATCGTGCACTCCGCGCCCATCAGCCGGGCCGCCACCACGGTCTTGAGCAGGTGCTGGGCGACCTGGGTGTCGACGGCGAGCACGCCGGTGATGTCGATGATGGCGTGCTCGGAGCCGGTCTCGACCAGCGCCTCCAGCAGCTTCTCCATCACGACCTGGGTGCGCGCCGAGTCGAGCGTGCCGACCAGCGGCACGGCCAGGACGCCCTCCCAGAGCTTGACCACCGGCGTGGTCAGCTCCAGCAACTGCTCGGACTGCTCCTGGATGATCTCCTCGCGGGCCTTGGCCCAGGTCTCGAACGTGACCAGGCCCAGCGAGTCGAGCAGTTCGGAGAACACCATCAGCTGCCGGAACAGCTCCGGGTCCTCGTCGTGCCCGGTGATCTCGAAGACGACCTTCTTCAGCGCGAACACGCTGGAAGCGGTTTCCGACGGCGTGTAGCCGGCCCGGGCCCGGGCCCGGGACATCTCGGCCAGCAGCGACCGGAGTTCGCCGTAGCCCTCGCCGGCCACGTCACGGCCACCGGCCTCCAACGCGCCCAGCAGCGCGCCGTAGAACTCCCGGAAGTCCCGGTCGAGTTCCGCACTGGTCGCCCGGCCGCGCGTCGTCACGGCGACCGCTTCGACCCACCGCTGGACGATCACGTCCCGGTGCCCGGTCAACAACCCGGTCAGACGGTTATCGGATACCACTCACGCCTCCTCGTGGACCGCTGCGATCGGGACACTAGCGGCGCCCCGATCACCGCTCACCATACGACCGTGCCCGCGCCGACCCGGTGTCGGACGTGACGGTCGCCACGCGTCCACTCCGGACAGGTGTGGAACGGCGCCGCGCGGGGCACTCCCCCGTCGATTCGATCACGCCGCACACGACACCGAGATCGCGGCGACCAGGGAAGGAGCGACCATGGGCATTCTGGGTTGGATCATCCTCGGCCTCATCGCCGGCGCCATCGCGAAGGCGATCACGCCGGGCCGCGACCCCGGCGGCATCCTCGTCACGATGCTGCTCGGCATCGTCGGCGCGGTGCTCGGCGGTTTCCTCGGCAGCGCGCTGCTCGGCGTCGGGCTGGGCGGGTTCTTCAGCCTGAGCACGTGGCTGCTGGCGATCGTCGGTTCGGTGATCGTGCTGGCGATCTACCACCTCGTGAGGAGCCGGGGTCACCGCGCGCACGGCTGACCCGCGTTGCCGCGGCCCGCCTCCTTTCGCGAAAGGAGGCGGGCCGCGGCCGTTCCCGACTTCCGGTGCGTTGACCGATCCGCCGGGTGGGGCCTATAACACTCGGAGTCGAAAGGGTGCTCCGCCGCCGCCCCTCCCCCCTACCCGGGTCGGAGTGTCATGAGGAAACGGCTGGCGGTGCTCGCGACCGCCGGTATCTGCGTCGCGGCGGTCACCACGTCCGGGGCGTCCACCCCGGCGGCACCCACCGCGGAGTTCGAGCGCAAATCGGTGTGGAGCACCGGGTACGGCGGCCAGTACACGCTGGTCAACTCCGGCGACACGGACCTGGCGGACTGGGTGGTCGAGTTCGACCTCCCGCCGGGCACCACCGTGCTGCGCGCGTGGAGTTCGACGTTCACCACCGACGGGCGGCACTACCGCTTCACCGGCACCGGGTACAACGACACCGTCCGGGCGGGGACGTCGACGACGTTCGGCTTCACCTCCCAGGGACTGGGTCTGCCGCTGAACTGCCGCGTCGACGGGGTCGCGTGCGACTCGTCCGCCCCGCTGCCCGACACCCGGCCGCCCGAGGCGCCCGCCGGCCTGGTGGTGACCGGGGCCTCGATCGGGTCGGTGTCCCTGTCGTGGAACCCCGCGACCGACGACGTCGGGGTGGTCGACTACCGGGTGTCCGTCGGCGATGTCGAGGTGACGACCACCTCGACGACCGGCGTGGTGGTGGACGGGCTGTCGCCCGGGACCGGGTACCGGATCTCGGTGCGGGCGCGTGACGCGGCCGGGCACACGTCGGAGCCCGGGGTGCTCGCCGTCGCCACCGCACCCGCATTGTCCACAGTGGACGTACGAACGGCGGACGGGTTGCGGGCGGCCCTGGCCGGAGCCGAGCCCGGCACCGCCATCCGCCTGGCCCCCGGGGTGTACCGGGGACCGTTCGCGATCACGCGGCCGGGGCGTGCGGAGGCGCCGATCACGCTGTCCGGGCCGCCGACCGCCGTCCTGGTCGGCGCGGTCGAGGCCGCCCAGGGGGATTGCCCTTCTCCCGACCGTGACGCGGGGTACGGCGTGTGGGTGTACGAGGCGCCTTGGTGGAACCTGTCCGGCTTCACGGTCCGCGACGCGAAGAAGGGCGTTGTCGTGGACCGGTCCCCGCACACCGTCCTGGACGGTCTGTCCGTGCACCACATCGCCGAGGAGGGGGTGCACTTCCGCGGTTCCTCGGCGGACGGGGTGCTGCGCTCGTCGACGATCACCGACACGGGACTCGGGCAGCCCGGCTACGGCGAGGGCGTGTACGTCGGGTCGGCCGCGTCGAACTGGGGGTGCCACGGGACCGTCGACGGGGTCGACCGCAGCGACCGGGTCCGCGTGCTGGGCAATCGCGTCGGGCCTCGCGTGGCGGCCGAGGCGGTGGACGTGAAGGAGGGGACGTCGGGCGGCGTGATCAGGGGGAACGTGTTCGACGGGACGGGGATCTCCGGGCAGAACTCGGCCGATTCGTGGGTGGACGTGAAGGGGTACGACTACCTGGTGGAGGAGAACACCGGTTCGTTCGCCTCGCCGGGGACGTTCGCCAACGGGTACGAGACCCACAACCCGGTCACGGTGCCCGCCTTTCCCAACGGGTGCGGGATCGTGTGGCGGGGCAACCGGTCCGATCTCGGCGGGGTGGGGCGGTACGCGATCAAGATCACTTCGGTGTCGAAGTGCGCGGAGCGGGCCAACGTGGTGCACGCGTCCAACACGGTGGAGCGGGCGGTGACGGGGTTGACCAACGTGGGGGTGACGCCGTAGGCGTCGGCGCCTGGGTGGGTGGAGTCGACGGAAGCGCTTCGGAGCGATCGCTCGCCGCAGGCACCCCGAAGCCCAGGACGCGGGCGGTTTCCCGACGCTCAGGCCCCGACCACGCGGACGGTGCTGTTCGTGATGAACTGTGGGACCGTGCGCTACGCCGAAGGCACCAAGGTGCTCGACGAGTCCACCGAACGTTATCGCGCGCAAGGCGGGGACATCCCGGCTCCCCCGTGGAAGTGGTGAACGCGCTGCGGGCTCGGACTCCCGAATGTCCTTGCCCCACCGGTGTGTGCCTACGGGACCGTGGGCGCCGGCCGCGCCGTTAAGATCGTTTGCGTGTTCGACGAGCGCTGGGCCGAGGTACCCGCGCGGCCCGTTGCCACGCCTTGGGCCACCCGGCGCGCGGCCCGGTCGGTGCTGGGTGTCGTGCACAACGTGACGTCCGCGACGCGGTTGTTCGACGTCCTTCCGCTCCTGGCGGCCGATCCCCGGGTCCAGGTGGTGTTCAGCTGCACCGGCTCGTCGCCGTTCACGCCGGGCACGGTGGAGCACCTGACCGGCCTGGGCGCGCTCACGGTTCCCTGGGACCAGGCCGTCCGGACCAGGTTCGACCTTGCCGTGTCGGCCAGCCACGGGGCGTTGGAAAGCCTCGACGTGCCGCTGGTCGTGTTGCCCCATGGCATCGGGTACAACAAGTACCTCGCCCGCGGCGAGGGCGATCGCCTGCCCGTCTTCGGCCTGTCCCCCGAGTGGCTCGTGCACGACGGCCGAGTCATCCCGACCTCGTTGGTCCTGTCCCACACCGAACAGCTCGACCGGTTGGCGGTGGGGTGTCCGCCGGCCGTCGCGCGGGCCGTGGTCGCGGGTGATCCGTGCTTCGACCGCATGCTCGTGTCCCGGCCGTTGCGTGCGACCTACCGCTCGGCCCTCGGTGTCCGGCGTGGGCAGAAGCTCGTGGTCGTGTCGTCGACGTGGGGACGCGACAGCCTGTTCGACCACGCGGCCGACGTGGTGCGGCGGCTGCGGTTCGACCTGCCCGTCGACGAGTACCGGGTGGTGCTCGCGTTGCACCCCAACACGTGGTTCGGCCACTCGTCGTGGCAGGTGCGGACGTGGCTCGACGAGTGCACGCGCGCGGGCGTCGTCGTGCTGCCGCCGGAGGAAGGCTGGCGGGCCGCGCTGGTGGCGGCCGACGTGCTGGTGGGCGACCACGGCTCGGTGACCTACTACGGTGCCGCGCTGGGCATCCCGGTCCTGCTGGCCACACGCGCGGTGGACGCGGTCGACCCGGCCTCGGCGGTGGGCAGGTTCCTGGCCGTGGCACCGCACCTCGACCCGACGCGCCCGGTCGGGCCGCAGATCGACCGGGCCGCGACGACGCCGGAGACCCGTGCGGCGGCCGGTCTGGTGACGTCCGCGCCGGGTGGTTCCGCCGCGCTCCTGCGGGCGGAGCTGTACCGACTGCTCGATCTTCCCGAACCGCCGGGTCGGGCCGAGGTGCGCACGGTTCCCACGCCGCGCGTGGCCGAGGTCCCGGTCGTCCAGCACTGGGTCCGGGTGGCGGACGACCGGGTCACCCGGTTCCCCGCCGACCCGTCGCGGGCGACACCCGCCGGCTGCCACCTGGTCGTGGGCACGGACACCCCGCGTGCGGACCTGCTGGAGGCGGCCGACGTCGTGGTGAACGCCGAGCCCGGCGACGCACACGTCTGGACCGCGGAGACGTTCGACGCCTTACCCGGCGCCCTGGTCGCGACCATGCCCCTGGAACCCGGCCGTTGGCTGGTGGCGATCCGGGGCGACGAGCCGCTCGTCTGCACCGGACCGGACCGCTTCGGACCGGTCTGGGCGTCGATCCTGCTGGACCACTGGACCCGTGAACTCCCCCCACCGTCCCGGATCACCGCCCGGCTCGGCGCCGAACACGCGGACGCGGAGGTCACAGCGTTCGCCCGGGGCTAGGCGGTATCCCGGGATACTCGTGGCGAAGGCTCCATTCCAGGCCGCGTGCTGCCGAACGCGCACGACGCCGAAGAGGCACCACCTAGAGCAAACGCCCCACAGCCGCCGCGTGCCGGACGAAGCCGTGCTCGACGTAAAGCGCGTGCGCCCGCGCGTACTCGGCCGGGTCCAGGACGCCCCGCGCCTCGACCGCCTGGGCGCGGTCGAAAGGCCAGTCGGCGGCCAGGGTCTCGGCTTCGCGCAGCAGCACGGCGGCCTCGTCGGCGCGTCCCAGCTCGGCGGTCTTGCGGCCCTGCCACAGGGTCGCCTTGGCGACGTTGCGCGCGTCGGCCGAGTCCCGGAACGTCGTCAGCGCCTCGGCGAGCAGCCCCAGCGCGACCTCGGGCGGTTCGGCCTTGGCGAGGTGGAAGCGGGCCAGCGCGTGGCGCCTGGGGTCGGCGATGCGTTCCGCCAGGGCGAGGTTGCGGCGCAGCGCGTCACGCGCGGCCTCGACGTTCCCGAGGTCCAGTTCGGCCAGTCCCCACCCTTCCAGCGCGGTGGCCTCGGCCTCCGGTTCCCCGGCGGCGACGGCCACCGCACGGCGGCACGCGTCGGCGGCGGCGTCCGGTGCGCCGAGGTGCAGGTGCGCGAACCCGGTCTGGGTCAGGAGCACCGACTCGACGACGGGGTCCGCGAGCTGCCGGGCCGATTCCAGGCCCAGGGGTGCGATGGCGAGCAGGTCGTCGTAGAACTTGCCGGGCTCGTGCAGCGACCACAGCACCAGGCAGAACGCGGCGGTCTGGGCGTGCAGTCCCCGCCGGTGGGCGTCGGCGACGGCCGCACGCAGGTTGACGCGTTCCGCCTCCAGCCACCGCCGCGCACCGGTACCGGCCGCCGGGTGGGCGGGATCGGGACACAGGTCCGGGAACAGCCGACGGCGCCACGGCCGGCGGGGCATCAGGGCGTCGTCGGCGGTGACCACCCCGGTCAGGTACCAGTCGACGAACCTCACGTGCCCACCACGACTCGCCGCGTGCTCACGGATGAGGGCGTGCACCTGGAGGCGGTCGGGCACGGGCTTGTCGACCACGCGCAGGGTGCCGAGTTCACGGATCGCGGCGGCGAGACCGGCTTCGGGCAGCACGCCGCGCAGCGCGGCGACGGGCACGTCACCGGTGGGGTGCGCGCCCAGCGCCCGGTACACCTCACGGGCCACCGGGGACAGGCGTGCCCAGGTCAGGTCGAACAGGGCGGCCAGCGTCGGGTCGTCGCCGACGGCGACCGAGGTGAGCGGGCTGTCCGCCAGTTCGGTCAGCAGCTCGGCCACGGTCAGGTCCGGCCGCTCGGCGAGCATCCCGCCGACCAGGCACAGCGCCACCGGCAGTCCCTCGCACAGCGCCAGCAGCCGTGCGGTGGCGGCCGGGTCGGCATCGACGCGGTCGCCCGCGAACCGGCGCAGCAGCGTCGGCGCCATGTCGTCCTCGAGCGGGTCGACGTCGATCAACGTGGTGCGTCCACGCGCCAGCGTTCCGAACGCACCGTGACCGGTCGCGACGACGACCGAGCGTCCGGCACCGGGCAGCAGGGCCCGCACCTGCGCCGCCGAGACCACGTCGTCGAGCAGCACGCCGACCGCACGGCCGTGCGTGCGCGACCGGAACTCCGCGGCCCGGCCCTCCAGGTCGCCGGGCAGGTCGGCGCGGGCGACGCCGAGCGCCACCAGGAACTCGCCGAGGACCTCGCGTGGGGCCACCTGGTGGTCGGTCCACGCGCCGAGGTTCGCGTAGAGGGTGCCGTCGACGAAATCGGCGTCGCGGCTGCGCATCCAGTGCGTGGCCACCGCGGTCTTGCCACTGCCGCGCGGCCCGACGACGACCTTCACCAGCGGTTCGTCCAGGGCCGGCCGGTCGTCCGCGCCCCGGCCGAGTTCGGCCAGCACGCGCACCTGGTTGATCAACTCGTCGACGGGGTTGGGGAGCTGGCGCGGTTGGGGCCGGCTCGGGCCGTGCAGGTGGAAGTCGCCGTGGACCACACCGGCCTGAACCACGTTGTGCGCCACGCCGGGCATCTCGTTGCGCACTGCCTCGCCCCCTGAACCGTTCACCGCGCGCAGCCTACCGACGACAGGGCCGGTGTCGCAGCGCAACGCATGAGCCGTCCCGGATCAGTCCGGGAACCCGCTGAACACCGCGACGTACAGCAGCCCCGCCGAAGCGAGGAACCCCGTGGTCAGGGTGATCACCGCGACGTACCAGATCCGGTTGAGCACGCCGGGGCGCGGGCCGAACTCGGCGAACGCCCAGGCCAGGTAGGTGGCGGCGACGATGCTGCCCACGTGGACCGCCAGCATCGGCACCCAGGCAACGGGGTTCGGCCGATCGGCGGGGACCGCGAACACGGCGATCGCGGCCGTCACGAACCACACCCCGATCGCCACCACGGCGACGAGTCCCGCCGGCGGCAGGAGCCGTCGGCCACCGTGGGACGGCTCGAACAGGGCGATCAGGAAGACCAGCGCCGCCAGGGCGAGCGGCACGGGCAGGAGCGCGGACTCCCAGTCCTCGACGAGCGGGTGCCACCACGGGACGCGGTCGCGCATGGCGGCGATGTCGTCCTCGGACAGGAACCCGAGCAGGCCCGTCACGATCACCGTGGGCGAGGACTGCCCGTACTGCGACTGCTTCGCGCACGCGAGCTGCTCACCGGCGTAACTCGCGTGGCAGGGGCCGACGAGGACGATCTCCGTGTCGACCTCGATGTGCAGGGTCCGGCCGGCGACCTCGGTGTCGCACACGCGCAGGGTGCCCGCGGAGACGCAGTCGATGTCGACCTGGTCGATCTCGAAGGCCGACGTGTAGATCTTGTGGATGGTCTGGTCGGTCAGGCCCGGTGCCACGCCGACGAGGCCGCCGAGCAGCACGGCGTACAGCAGCGGGACGACGAGCGGCAGCAGGTCGAACGGGTGGAGCCGAGCACGGAGCTTCGTGACCACGGCGCACCTCCTCGACCCGCGCATCGACGGCGCTCGGCGGCGCGTTATCACAGTCCACAGAGGACTGTGAAGGACTCGCCCGGACGGCCGCCGGAGTGGTGGACCGGACGTGGGAGGCGTCGGGTGAGAATCTCGCCATGAGACCCGTCGCCCTGCTCGTGCTGCTGTCCGCCCTGGTCACCGGCTGTACCGTCACGGTCACCGGTGGCGGCGGCACGACGACAACCACCGCCGCGCCGACATCCGCCAAGACCGCCACCACCGAGGACGTCGCACCGACGACCGAAGCCAAGACCACCGAGACCACCGCGACGTTCGACCCGCCCGCCCTGGTGGACGAGGGCGCACCGGCCCAGTACTGCGAACGGACCTTCAAAGGCGCCCTGGGCCGGGACATGTCCGCGGTGGTCGTGGAGACCCCGGCGGGCCGGCTGACCTGCGACCAGGCCGAGGCGATCCTGTTCGACTACTACACGCTGCGGCCCGACCCGCTGTTCGGCCGCCCGCCGCTGGCCCTGGGCCCGCTGGCGTGCAACCAGGCGTCCGAGGGCCAACTCGCGCAGGTGGTCTGCTCCGACGAGGACAACCTCATCTACTCGATGTGGCCGCAGCGCTGATCAACGCGTCGGCGACCACGCGCTGTTCGGGGGCGAGGGCGCCTCGACCGTCCTCGACCTCCCACAGGGCGTTCTGGAGCAGCCGGCCACAGGTCCACCCCGCCGCCCGCTCCCGGTCGAGCCCCTCGGTGAGCACGTCGAACCGCCGACGCACGACCGCGACCGCGGCACCGCCGGCCACGACCTCGTCCCACCGCCCGTCCAGCATCGGCATCAGGTCGAACCCGGGATCGCCCGCCAGCGGTTCCGGGTCGATCGCCGCCCACGGCTCGCGCTCGGCGGCGAGCACGTTGTCGCAGTGCAGATCCCAGTGCAGCAGCCGGTCGCCCGCGTCGTCGACCAACTCGGCGACCCTGGCCGCGCAGTATTCGACGAGCCGCCGTTCGAGCGGATCGCGCAACCCCGGCACCGCCCCGGGCACTTGGGCGATCATGTCCCGGGCGATGTCCTCCAGTCGCCGGACGCCTTCGGGCGCGCGGACCGCCCACAGGCGCCGCGAGAGCCCGACGAGGACTTCGAGCGATTCGTCCTCGGACACCACCGACAGCGGACGGTCGGCGTCCAGGCGTTCCAGGAGCAGCGTCCCGCTGTCGGGGTCGTGATCGAGCAACCGCACGATCCCCTCCCCACGCCAGGCACGCAGACCGGCCACGACGTCCGCGCTCTCGGGAGAGGGTCGCTGGAACTTCACGGCGGCCGGCACCCCGTCGGCACCGACGACGGGCACGACCACCCCCGCCATGCCGTACCGGGCCGGCCCGTCCACCGCCACCCGCCACCGGCCGAACAGCTCTTCGGCGAGCACCGGCAACGCCTCGACCCAAGCCGCCTCGGCGGCGTCACGACACCGCGCCACCACCGCTCGCGGAACCACGAACCCCATGGCCCCACAGTGCACGGGATGGCGGCGGACGCCAACCGGGAACGGGGCGCCCCGGCCGGAGCCGGGGCGTCCCCGCTCACTGCGCGGCGGCCAACCAGGCCCGTTGCGCGACGGCCTGCCCGAACTCGCGCACGTGCACGCCCGCGCGCAGCCAGGCCATCGGGAACGAGTCGCCCGCGTCCCGGACCACCCGGCCGAACGCGTCGCGCTGCCGATCCCGCGACGTCGTGGTCAGGTCCGCCAGCACGGCGGCCGTGCCGGTCAACCCGTGCCCGGCCAGCACCGCGACGTCACGACCCGTGGACGCCACCGCCGCCACCGCCCGGCCGCCCAACGTCACGCGGTGCAGGACGTTGTCCAACGGCCGCAACGCGGCGGGCACCCGTTCGCCCACCGCCACCGGCTCGGGCAACTCCACGTCGCCGTCACCCGGCGCGTGGGACCGTTGGAGCACGTCCAGCCCCAGGTCGACGTGGTGCCGCAGGTCGGCGGGCAGCACGAGGTCCCCGGCGACGGCCAACGCCACCGCCGTGCCCGGCCGCTCCGGCAGGATCCGCGCCACGAACCGCAGGACCCGGCCGGTCGCCCCGGCCAGCACCTTGAGGTTGGCCCTCGTCCGCTCCCCCGCGCCCACCAGGTCCAACTGCCCCTCGCCCACGGCCAACCGCACCGCGGGCCCGGCCGCGCCGAGCACCGTCCCCTCCAGGAACAGCAGCGAATCTCCCGACGGACGGTGACTTTCCGGCTGCCCGGCGGCGGCGAACGCCCGCGCCACCTGGTCCGCCAACGGGGTCTCCCACAGACCCGCGAGCGGAGGCGAGGTCCAGTCCGCCCCGGACGCCGACACCGCCCGGACGGCCTTGCCCGCGCCGAGCCGGCGATCCGGCGAACCGGTGCCACCCGACAGCAGCAGACCACCGCGGCCCAGTGCCCGTTGGGACAGCCCGGACTCACCGACGGCCACCGGCCCGCTCGCCGCCGCCACCACCAGCTCCGGGCCACCCGGCATGATCGACGGCACGGTCCACAGCACGCCGCTGTCGTCCACCAGGTGCGTGACCACGCCCGCGTAGCCGGACGACGCCACCACCGCCTCGGTGCACAGCCCGTACAGCCGCAGCGACCCGATCGGCGTGTACTCGCGACGGGCCGTTCCGCGCAGCACGGCCGTGTCCCCGGTACCCGTGCGCAGGTCGTGGCACAACAGCATCAGGTCGACCAGGTCGGCCGTCAGCACCCGGCGGTCGAACGTGGACGCACCGGTCCGCGCGGCGTTCAACGCGGACGCCACCCGCAGGCCCGTCGCGGCGGCCCGGTGCAGTCCGGCGACCCGTGCGACGTGCACAGCACGGAGCAACTCCGCCCGCACCACCACGCCGCTGCCGCTCGCGCCGGAGCGCAGCACGGTCGAGCACGCGTCCCACAGTTCCCCGGCCGCCGCGCGTTCGTCCTCGCGGACCTCCACGCGGACCTCGGGTTCCGCTACGACCGCCTCGACCGGTTCGTCCGCCGTGACCACGGCGTCCGACACGTCCGCCGCGGCGACCGCGATGCCCCGGTGCAGGCACTTGGGCGCGAGCAGGCAGCCGCAGACCAGGTCGTCCGCCGACGTGAGGACGCCGTCGTGCAACGTCCACGTCAGCACGGTGTCCGCGTCGAGTTCCGCACGGGCCGCGCCGGACTCGGTCGCCACGGTCCACGAGGCGACCTTGTCCAGCGACGCGTCCACGCGTTTGCGCAGGCGGGGTGGCAGGGCGTCGAGGACGTCGGCCACCACCGCCGGTGCCACGGGAGGCACTGTCATGAGCGCACCTTCTCCCCCACCCAGCGGGCCAGTTCCTGCGGGCTGAGCGCGGCGACCGGCATGCCCGCCGCCACCAGCGCGCTCGCCGTCGACACCGAGTACCGGGCCTTGCCCGTGTCGTCCAGGCTCGCGCAGCCCAGCACGGTCACGCCGGAGGTCACCAGCTCGCGCACCTGGCCGACCAGGGCGCCCACCGGGCCGCCCTCCTCGAAGTCGCTGATCAGCACCACCATCGTCCGTTCCGGCACGGTCACCATCGACCGGGCGTGCCGCAGCGCGCCCGCGATGTGCGTGCCGCCGCCGACCCGGACCTCCAGCAGCAGCGACAGCGGATCGGAGATCCGGTTGGTCAGGTCGACGACCTCCGTGGAGAACGCGAGGAAGTTCGTCGACAGCGCGGGCACGCCCGCGAACACCGACGCGGTCAGCGCCGCCCACACCGTCGACGCCTCCATCGAGCCGGACACGTCGACGACGAGGATCAGCCGCCAGTCGCTGGACCTGCGCCCACGCGTGCGGAAGATCGGGCGTTCCGGGACGACCAGCACGCCGCCGTCCTCGGTGCGCCGCGCCGTGGCGAGGTTGGCCCGCAGGGTGCGCGGCAGGTCGAGCTTGCCGCCCGGCCGCCGGGTCGGGATCGGCAACTGGATGCCGGTCAGCGCCGGGCGGACGCGGTTGGCCAACTGCTCGGTCAGCTCGCGCACGAGCCGGGCCACCAGCGGGCGCAGCCGGGCCAGCGTCGACTCGGACAGCCCGCCCGCCAACGACAGCACGGTGCGCAGCAGGTCCATCGACGGCCGCACGGACGTCGGGTCGATCTCCAGCGCGGCCTCGATCCGGCCGCCTTCGGCGGCGGCGGCCAGGACCTCTTCCCGGACCCGGTCGCCGAACAGGGCACGCAGTTCGTCCGACCACTCGCGCACGTCCGGGAACGGCGTCTCGCGACCGGCGCCCAGCTCGGCCTCCGTCGCGCCCTCGCCCCGGTCGTGCCCGTACAGCTCGTCGAGCGCGGCGGCGTACCGCGCACCGCCCTGCGGTCGGTCGTCCCGGCGGCCCAGCACCAGGCGCCACCGCAGGATCGCCGACAGCTCACGAGAGGCGTCCACAGTGGACTTCTCCGCGGACTCTTCGGCGTCGGGCACGGAACCGGCGGGCACCTCGGGTGCCGACACGAGGCCGTGCGCCGTCGCGAAGGCGACCGCCGCCCGTTCCGCCTCCACCAGCACGGCGAGCAGCTCCGGGTCCGGCGCGTCCGCCTGGTCGACCCGGTCGCCCGTGCGCTGCTCCACGACCTCCAGCATGCGCGCCCGCGCGGCCGGACCGATCGAGGTGAACGCCCCGCGCAACGCGGGCAGGCGGACGAGGAAGTCCTTGTCCCCCAACACTTCCACTCGCTCCAGCAGCGGTTCGAGCGCCTCGGGCGTCTCCAGCAGCGGACCGGCGGCCACGAGCACGCCCGTCAGGCCGCGCTTGAGCACGGTCCGCCGCTCGGGCGTCGTGGCACCGTCCACCCAGGACGAGATGCGCTCGCCGAGCACCTGGGGCGCCACCAGGTCCAGCAGCACCCGGGCCGCTCCGGCGGCACCCGCGATCAGCGGCACGCCCTCGTCGGCCAGGCGCCGCAACGTCGCCGCGAGTCGCACGCCGGTGCCGTTCGCGTCGTGCCGCTGGCCGAGTTCGACCAACGCCCGCGCGTCGTCCGGCTCGTCGGACCCGGTGAGCCCTTCGAGCTGGGTGACGGCGGTGGTCTCCAGGTCGCCGACCAGCAGCGGATGGCCGTCGAGCACGTCGCCGGACAGGCCGGGCACGTGACCGGCGCGCAGCCGGTCGAGCAGGCCGAGCGCGGTCAGCAGTTCCGGCAGCGTGGCCGAGGACGGCAGCGCCTTCGCCGCGTCACCGAGCAGGTCGTCGACCAGTTCCGGCAACGCGCACCTGGCGGCGGCGTCGAGGTCGCCGAGTAGCTCGGCGGCCGTGGTGCCGCCGGCGCGTTCGCGTTCCGCCCGCCGCGCCCGCAGGCGGCCGTGCGCGGCCAACGGCAGCGTCGGCCCCCACAGGCCGGCCACGGGCAGGGTCGCGGCGGTCGACGGCGTCCACGTCGCGGTCCACCGCGTGCTCAACGCCTCACCGCCGCCGACGCCGGTCGTGGCCGTCTCCTCCGCGTACGGGACGCCGAGCACGGCCAACTGCCGCAACGCCACCTCGCGCCGGGTGTCCAGCGGCGACCGCAACGGGTCGAGTCGGAGCTGGACCGGTTCCTTGGCGCCCGGTCCGGGCAGGCGCAGCGCGGCCAGCAGGTCCTCCACGCCGGGCGCGAGGCCCGAACGCGGGGTGCCGGGCGCGAGCGCGCCCGACCGGCGGCCGATCAGCACGTCGCCGGCCGCCCGCGCGACGACCCGGCCCCGGCCCAGCGGTTCGGCGTGGGTCAGCACGGTCTGCACGGCTTCGACGACCTCGCCGCGACCGGGTGCGGGCAGCCCGCGCAGCCGGGCCAGGTCGACCGCGAGCCGCAACGCCTCGCGGGCCTCGCCCGGACCGGCCGGGTGGCCCAGTTCGCGGATGCGGGCGCTGATCCGCACGATCACGCTCGCGGCGGCGGCCTCCACGGCGTGCGGATCGCCCGCCGCCTCGAACACGGCCTGCTGCCACTCGGGGTCGCGGATGCCGGCCGGGTAGCCGGATCGCTCGTCGAGCAGCGCGAACCCGTACGGCACCAGGGCCGTGACCGGTTCCGGACCGGACCGGTCGACCTCGCCGGCTCGCTCGCCCGCCGTGAGCGCCGACGCGTGGAACGAACCGATCACGGCCGCGCAGCGCTTGTCGCCGACCTCGGCGATCGCCCGCCGCATCCACGCCTCGCGGCGCAGGTCGTACGGGTCGACGCCGGTCCCCTCGGGTCCGGCCGCGTCCCGGCGCAGCGCCCAGCCGACCAGCAGCGCCGCCCGGCGCACGGCCTCGGCGCTCTGGCCGGGCGCGGTGGCCTCGACCAGCCGGTCCCACAGGTCCTCGTCGTCGCGGCCGGTGATGGCCTTGCGCAACGCGTCGGCCATCGGCGTGCCCGACCGTCCGCCGCCGGCGTAGCCGTCGCCGCGTGCGGCGATCGGCAGGTCGCACGGCCGCACCTCGACGCCGTGGGCGAACGCCCACCGCACGGCCGCCAGCTCCGGCGAGAAGTCCGCGAACGGGTAGAACGCGAGCCCGCCGCCGTCGCGGTGCGCGCCGGACAGCGCGACGGGTGCGACCAGTTCCGGGTCGGCCAGGTGCGGCAGCCAGGTGCCCAGTTCCTCGGGCAGTTCGATCAGCAGCACCTCGGGATCGGCGGCGGCCAGCAGCTCGGGCACCGCCGCGGCGAGCGCGGGCGAGTGGTGCCGCACACCGATCAGGTAGGGCGCGCGGTGGTCGGCGAGCCGGTCGACCACCGCGTCCGCGTCAGGCGTCGAGGACGTCACGGAGTTCCCACAGCCGTCGCCACGTGCGGGCACCCGACTCGGCCCGGCGCCGCACCGGACCGTCCCAGTACCCGAGCAGCCGCGCCGCGTCCGCCGGGTCGTCCTTGCGCACGACGCCGAGCAGGTGGCCGGGCAGCAGCGAGAGCGTGTCGCGGTCGCCCGGGAAGTACGCGTCGGACAGACCCAGTGAGGTCGCCACGGCCACGGCCTCGGCGGTGCTCATCACCGTCGACGGCCGCTCGACCGACCAGCCCTCCTGCGAGACGCCCGAGCGCAGGTCGCGGAACGCGGTGACCAGGGCTTCGAGCACCACCGCGTCCACGGAGAACTCGGCTTCGACGCGGGCGAGCGCGGCCGTGGCCTGGCGGCGGACCAGCTCGGTCTCGGCCGCGAGGTCGCCGATCGGGCCGACGGCCTCGAAGTTGAAACGGCGCTTGAGCGCGGCCGACATCTCCGACACGCCCCGGTCGCGCAGGTTGGCCGTGGCGATCACGGTGAAGCCGGGGGCGGCGTGCACCGTCGAGTCGGCCGTGCCGGACAGCTCGGGGACGGCGATGCGCCGGTCGGACAGGATCGACACCAGCGCGTCCTGCACCTCGGGCAGGCAGCGGGTGACCTCCTCGACGCGCACCACGCCGCCGCCGCGCATCGCGGTCAGCACGGGCGAGGGCACCAGCGCGCGCGGGCTCGGGCCTTCGGCCAGCAGCAGCGCGTAGTTCCAGCCGTAGCGGAGCTGGTCCTCGGTCGTGCCCGCGGTGCCCTGCACGACGAGCTGGCTGCTGCCGGACACGGCGGCGGCGAGCAGTTCGGAGAGCATCGACTTGGCCGTGCCGGGCTCGCCGACCAGCAGCAGGCCGCGCTCGCCCGCGAGCGTGACGACGGCCCGCTCGACCAGGGCGCGTTCGCCGACGAACTTGGCCTTGATCTCCAGGCGGGCCGGGGCGCCGGCGGCCTTGCGGCCCTTGGGCAGGGCGAGCGTGTCGCCGCCGCTGCCGACGACGAAGGTCACGACCGCGCGGGGCGTGAGCCGCCAGCCGGGCGGGCGCGGCCCGTCGTCGTAGGCCGCGAGGAAGGCCAGCTCCTCGCTGTGGGCGTCCTCGGCGGGATCAACCTGCCTGGGTGCGGTGACGGTCACCGTCGTCCTCCGGTTTCGGGGCAGAGCGTCGTAGGGGTGTCGTGGTCGGCAGTCGTGCTCGGGCACGTCGGCCCGGCGGCCCGCCCGCGGCGGTCGGGAATCCCCGTGCGGCTCCGGCCGGAGGTCGTCCGCGACGGGACGCGCGAACCGGCGCGTATCGACCCGATCATTCCACTGTGGACACTGGCGCGGGGCGCCCGCCCCGGCCGCGTGGTGCGGCCGGGGCGGGTGGTACGACGGGTCATCGACGACGGCCCGTCCGCAGTTCCTCGTACGCGGGGGCGTCGCCGTCCACCACGCGCTGCCAGGCGCGGGCGAACAGCTCCCCCGCCGGCTCGCGCGGGGTGATCACCGTCCAGTGGCGGTCCTGGGCCAACGAGTAGAACGGCAACTTCCACGACTCCAGCGGCAGGTGCGGGGTGCTCAACGCCTCCCAGCCGCCGGGCAGGAACAGGGTGCGCCCCGCCCGCGCCCGCTTCGCCGTCAGCACCAGGTCGGTCGCGGCGAGCGCTTCCCGCGCCGCGCGCAGGCGGGCCGGCTTCCACCCGGTCCACCGCGCCACGTTGGCGTCGGTGGGGTCGGGCATCGCCAGCAGTTGCAGGTACAGCACCGCCGCGTCCTCGGACAGGCCCGTCTTCGCCGCGACCTCGCCGACCAGGTGCGGCGCGGACACGGTCGGGTCCTGGAAGTAGGACTCCGGGTCCGCGCCCTCGGGCAGCGACGCGGCGCAGGCGCTCTCCGTGCCGGGCGCGGCGACCAGGTCGAGTGCCCCGAGCAACCGGGTGGAGGACGTCACGGACATGACCGCCACCAGCAGCTCCCGGTCGCCCGGACCGACCAGGCCCGGTCGCACGACCACCGTGCAGTAGTTGTCGACCCGCCGCTCGACGATCAGCCAGTCGCGCACCGCGGTCTGCGTGCCGTCCGCCGGCGGCTCGGCGTCGAGCGCGCCGCGCAGCGAATCCCAGTGCTCCCAGCGGCCCAGCTCCAGGGCGAAGCCCGGGTCCGCGACCCGCTGCCGGGCCAGTTCCAGCGCCCTCGGCAGGGCCGCGCGCAGCGGCGAGCCGCCCGGCAGCCGGTGGGCCAGCCACAGCAGGACCTGCGGCACGGCCAGCAGGTTCGCCGAGCCGAACCCGTTGTTGCGGCTCTCCAGACCCCGTTCGCCCAGGAACATGTCGCGGTCGGACGTCAGCCAGTGCGTGTTCTCCGGGTCGAGCACGCCGACGAGGTAGTCGGCCGAGTCGCGCATCGGCAGCACCTTGGACGCCTCGACGGCGATCTCGTCCGGGACGCGCAGCCGCTGCCCGATGAACTCGTTCCACATCGCGGCCAGCGAGGCCACGTCCGGACCCGACGTCCACAGGTCGGCCGGGTCGGACGGGACCGCGGCGGCCAGCAGGTGACGCCGCAGGTCGTCGCTCAACGGCTTGAGCCGCTGGCGCCCGGCCTTGGCCTCGGCCTGCGACAGGCCGATCAGGCGGCGGTGCTCGGTCGTCATGTAGACCGCGTCCCACCGCTCGACGCCCGGCATGCCGGCGAGCACGATCGCGGCCTCCGGACCGGTCATGCCGGTCGGTTCCGCCAGTGCCTCGACCGCACCGGGGTGCCACGGCACCGGACCGCGCTCCTCGTACGTGTCGAGCAGCCTCGTCAGCCACGCGCGGTCGACGTGCTCGGCGAACCGGCTCTCCGTCGACGCCGTCCACTTCGCGGGCAGCTCGAACGTGCCGGCGACCGAGTACTGGAGACCGTGGTACTGGGTGGACCTGCCGTCGAGCCACTGCTCGTTGAGCAGTGCGAGGAAGCCGTCCCCGACCGGCGTCACGCGGTTGCGGGGGCTCGGCGTGTTCTCGGGCACGACCACGGTGACCGTGCGCCACTTGCCGGTGCCGGCGAACAGCGCGCTGTCGGCCAGCGACCGCAGCAGGAGCAGCAACGCGTCCCGGTGGCGGTCGGGCACCAACGGCGACACCGCCCGGTGGGCCAGCGACTCGACGACCGGCACCGCCGGGTACCAGTACGCCGTCAGCGAGTCCGGCAACGGGCCCGCCACGGGGTTCGCCACCGCCTCGGTGAGCGCGGCGAGCAGTTCGGGCACGGCGGTGCGCGTCGTGCCGCGGCTCTCCCGCACGATGGTGGTGTTGAACCAGCCCACGGCGTCGCTCAGGTCGGTCGTGGTCACGTCGTGCGCCGCGACCGACATCGAGGACAGGTCGACGGCACGCGCCTGCTCGGCGGTCACGCCGAACTCGCGGTAGCCCCACAGCAGGCTGCCCGCCCGCCGCACCACCTCGACGACGCCCGCGAGCAGTCGCGCGTCGGTCACGGCCGGCAGCAGGGCGGCGACGCGGTCCCGGAAAGCCTTCTCCGCCACCGGGTCGACCTCGGCGGTCCGCACCCGTGAGTTCTCGGCGACGGCGACCTCCAGCAACTCGTCCACGGTCTCCCGGGACAGGGCGCGCAGCGCCGCGGACCCGGCCTCGTCGCGCGGCCGGAGCAGGTGCCACCAGCGGAACGGCGCCACGAGCGGCGTGCCGGCCGCGTAGGTGGTCCGCAGGTCCATCGGGGACACGGTGCCCAGGACCACGCCCGCGCGGTCCCGCAGCGAGTACGTGTCGTTCTCCCGGGTCAGGACCAGCTCCGAGCCGGGCAGGGTCAGCACGCCCACCGGGACGTCGTTGCCCGGCCCGGCGGTCGCCCGCCGACCGTCGACGCCCTCGCCCAGCCACGATTCGTCCGCCTGTTGGCGCACGCGCCAGCCGTGCAGGCCGTCGGCGAGACCGAGCGGCGAGGCGGCGGTCGCGGCCACGGCCGGCCGCAGATCGCTCGCGTCCAGGTCGAGGGTGGTGCCGTCGGCCGCGAACTCCTCGACGAAGCGCGGCAGGCTCTGCCGGCCGGACTCGCCGGTCGCCGGGTCGACCTCGACCCAGCGGGTCTTCCAGTCGATCCTGGTCAGCGCCCACAGCGAGGTGCCGTCGCCGCGCACCGCCCGGCCGAGCCGGACGCCGGTGTCGCCGGGTCGCACCGCGCGGCGGCCGTTGAACCGGGAGCCGTCCGGCAGCAGGATCGACGGCGAGACGTCCGGCCCGCCGTAGTAGTTGGTCTCGTCGGACGGGTGGAAGATCGTGTCCGGGGCGTCGCTCCAGTACGCCTCGTCCTCGCCGTCCTGGTTGCGCCAGCGCACCAGCAGCGTGCCGTCGAACCACCGGCCGTAGGGCAGGAACGACCAGCTGTGCCGCCGCGCGGGCGGGATGCGGACGACGTGCTCGGCCAGGATGCCGTCCGGACCGGCGACGACGAGCGTGTCGCCCCGGCGGACCACCAGCGCCGGCCAGCCCTCGCCGACCACGGTCACGCGTTCCTTGCCGGGCTGGTTGTCGGCTTCGAGCTTCTCGACCGCCTCGTCCAGCGCCGGCCAGCCGAGTTCGTCGACCAGACCGGTGCGCAGCGTGTGGTGCAGCGCGGCGCCGACGTCGACCGCGGCGAGCTTGTCCGCCGCCTCCGGCACGTCGGCGAACGCGGCGGGCAGCCGCAACGGACGCCACACGTCCATGTGCTTGTCCAGCCCCGGCAACGCCAGGGTCACGGCCTCGTCCACGTGCGCGGTGATCCAGTCGCGCAACGCGGTGCGCAGGCCGGGCACGTCCACGGCGGGCGCCAGGCGCTCCGGGTCGGCGATGCCGTTGACCTGGTGGTTGCGCAGGTAGATGACGAGCCCGGTACCCAGCGCCCGGCCCAGGTCCGGGTGCGCCGCGAGGGCGACGAGGTCGCGGCGGCCGGGCCGCTCGTCCTCCAGCCACGCCTCGACGTTGAGCCGGACGTCCTTCGTCTTGGACTCGGCGATCGGCACGCCGCGCAGGGCGAACAGGTCGAGCAGGTCCAGTTCGCCCTGCCACCAGCGGCGCAGGACGCGCACGGGCACGTCGTCGGCGACCAGCCTGGGTGCCATCCGGTCGACGAGGTCGAGCAGTGCCTCGGACCGGGGCGTGCCGTGCCAGGACGCCATGCGGACGTTCAGCAGCGACGACAACCACTCGGCGGGCACGGGCGCGCCCTCGACGGCCTCGTCCGCGACGAGCACGGCCGTCGAACCGCCGGACTCCAGGATCTCCAGCCACTGGTCGGTCAACGACGCCGAGTTCGGCACGAAGGTCAGCAGCAGCGCACGGATCCCCGCGTCGCGCTTGGCCAGGCCGATCAGCGAGTCCCGGTAGGACTTCCAGAACCCGGCGCCCGCACGGCTGATCGCGGAGCTGTCGAGCACGGCGCGCAGGACGCGCTCGTCCTCGGCCTTGAGGTCGCGCTTGGCGACCTTGGCCAGGCGGCGCAGGTCCTCGGGCATGCCGGTGTACGGGGGCAGGCCGCCGCGCGTGCGCTCCACGCACAGCGTGAAGAACAGCTCGTACGCGTCGTCCGGGTCGTGCCGGCGGGTCAGGCCCTTCGACTGGGCGGACAGCGCCTTGGCCGTCAACGCGCCCGCGAAGGCGAACTCCAGGAAGACCTCGCGCAGTCGCTGCGGATCGACGTCGAGGTCGTGCACCTCTTCGGCCTCGCGCGCCTTGCCGAACATGGACGCGGCGTAGGTGTGGTTGTTGTGCTCGATGAAGATGCGCCCGGCCTGCTCGTAGAACGTGGGCAGGAAGTGCGGCGCGGACCGGCCCAGCATGGTGCCGAGCTGGGTGAACCCGTCCTTGGCCGCACCGGCGCGTGATTTCGCGGTGCGCGCCAGGCGTTCGACCTCCTTGACGAGGTTGAGCGCGTGGTGGGCGTTGGCCGGGTCGTTGACCAGCGCCCACGCCGGGAAGCCCAGGGCGACGCGGCGCGCGGTGCCCACCGACGGCGTCCGCTCGGGCGTGCCGAAGCCGAGGAACTCGCAGGTGAGGTCCTCGGCCTGGCCGAGGGTGGCGGGCACCAGCCGGACGACGGCGCGCTCGCCGAGGCCGGGGTGGGTGTAGCGGCGCGCGGTGAGCGTGTCGCGGTCGTCGCCCTTGCTCCGCGTGCCGGGCAGGATCGCGCCGACCGAGAGCAGCGCCGAGGTCTGGTCCTTCTTGCGGCTCACGACTCGACCTTCGCTTCCTCGACGACGCGGCCCGCGTGGATCGAGGCCGCCATGCGCATGCCTTCCGACCACGCGACCGGTCCGACGTCGGCAAGGGGCACGGTGGTTCCGTCCTCCAGCGTCCAGTTCAGGTCGCCGGTCCAGGTCTCGCCCTCGGGGTAGTCCGAGCCGATCCAGAACCGGGCCTCGACGATCCGGCCGCCCTCGAACGCGGCGTAGACCGCGTCGCCGCCGCGCACCGGGTAGCCCAGCGTGCGGCAGCGACCCGTCGCGTGGTTGAGCTGCTCGAACTTGCCGTTCGAGAAGTCGGCGACCGAGGTGCGGCCCTTCGGGAAGCTGTCGGGCTTGACGAAGGTCTGCCGGAAGAGCTGCTGCACCTTCTGCTCGACGCCCAGTTCGGCGCCGAACTCGCGCAGCTCCTCCAGGTCCGCCAGCAGCACCGGGTGCGGGATGTCCACCGTCTCGGGCTTGACCCGCAGGGTCTCGCCGTCGAGGGTGACCACGCCCAGGCCGCGTTCGGCGTCGACGTCCCGCAGGAAGCCGGTCTCGCCGTCGGCGGTGACGACGAGGTCGCGCAGCGCGGACGCCCACGCCTCGTCCGCCCACACCTCGATGAGCACGGCCGTGGGCACCGGCAGCGACCGGACCATCCAGCCGTCCACTGCGGACCGGCACTCCTCGTCGTGGCGCGACAGCCACTCGGCGAGTTGTCTGAGCTGCACCACCTGGGGATCGTCCTTGATGGACGCGGGCACCGAGGAGAGTGTCTTTCCCTTGCCGTTGCGGCACTGGACGCGACCGTTCTCCCCGAGCCGCACCTGGTAACCGGACGCGGCGTCGAGCCAGCTCACGGTTTCCTCCTGCGAGTCGTTCACGAAGTCGATGGCGGGAGGTTAGCGACGGGGTCCGACAAAACCGGCGGGACGGTCGTCTTCGCAATCTGCACGTGACCCCTGACGTGTGGGCTGGATCAGTTCCGATGACGTGGGTCACACGGCGTCGAGGAGGTATTCCACCTCACGGTCACGGGTCTGGTCGTCGTTGAAGTAGGCGGTGTGGCCGACCCCGGACCAGTGCAGCATCCGGGCCCCTTCGATCTGGCAGGCCAGCCCGATGCCCCAGACGTGGGGCGTGGCCGGGTCGAAGGCGCCGCTGACGACCAGGACGTTGCGCACGCCGCGCACGGGGGTCGCGGCCCACGGGTTGGCGGACCGGATCGGCCAGCCCGTGCAGCCCGCCTGGACGTCCCAACCTTCCACGTGGCCGCGGGTCGTCGGGGCGATCCGGCGGATCTCCTGGACGCGGTCACGCAGCCCGGCGTGGTCCCGGACGTCGCTGGGGAAGTCGTGGCAGGCGATCACGCGGTAGGCACTGGCGTCCCCGGTCTCGGCGAACGCCTGCGCGTCGGGCGTCGGCGCGGTCGCCGCGGCGATGGCCTCGGCCAGCACCGGCCACGCCTTGGGCGAGGACAGCAGGGAGTAGGTCACGTAGCCGATGCGCTGCGCGTTCACGCCCTCCGGGTGGCCGGTGGCGGGCACCGGGTGTTCGGCGGCGCGGGCGAGCAGGGCCCGGTAGTCGGCGGCGACGTCGTCCCGCCCGCAGTTCTCGCGGCACCACTTCGCGAACTTCGCGAACACCTGCTCGACGGTCCGGGCCTCGTCGACCGCGAGCCGGCGGCTGCCGATCGTGTGGTCCACGGCGCCGTCGAGGACGGCGGCCCGGACCCGGTTCGGGAAGAGGCCCGCGTAGGTGGCGCCGAGCAGCGTGCCGTAGGAAACGCCCAGCCAGGAGATCTTCCGCTCGCCCAGCCCGGCGCGGACGACGTCGAGGTCACGGGCGGCACTGATGGTGTCGACGTGGTCGATCAGGGGTCCGGTCAGGCGCCGGCAGCCGTCGGCGACGGCCCGGTTGTGCGCGACGAGCGCCTGGTAACCGGCCTGGGTGGTCGGGAACTGGTCGACGGCCGGGTCCTGGGCGTCGCGGTCGCAGGTGATGGCGGGCCGACTGTCGCCGACGCCGCGCGGGTCGATGCCGATGATGTCGAAGCGTTCCCGCAGCCGGGCCGGGAAGACCTCCTCGGCCAGGTCGCGGACGATCGGGACGGCCGGACCGCCCGGACCGCCGGGGTTGAAGAACAGGACGCCGAGGCGCCGCGCCGGGTCGGTCGCCTTGATCCGGGAGATCGCGACGGTGACCCGGTCGCCGCCGGGCTTCGACCAGTCCAGGGGCACGGAGACGTCGGCGCACTCGGCACCGCGGTCGCCGCAGGCCCGCCAGGACAGTCCGGTCCCGGCCTGGGCGGCGGGGGTCAGGGTGAGGGTGAGCGCCGTGGTGACGACGAGGGTTTTCCACACGGGGTGGATCTTCGGATCGAGCCGGGTAGGCGGGCGTCATCCCGTGGTCTGGTGGGTGGTCGTCCCCGAGGCTGAGCGGCCGGCCAGTTGCGGGTCAGTTCGTTGCCGCCGGCAGGGACGACGGGTGTGTTCGGAGATCATCCGAGGCATGGCCAAGGGGCGGAAACGACGCAAGGGCGAGACGTTCGAGACGGAGGTCCGGCGCCGGTTCGGGCCTCTCGCGGAGCAGTTTGGTCTGATCGAGGTACCGGCCGACAACCGGTTCGTCGGGGCCTCGGAGGTGGACTACTCGAACGGCCGTCTGAGGTACGACTGGAGTTGCGACGGGTGGGAGGACTACATGTTCATCCTCGTCATCCTGGAACTCGACGGTTTCCGCCACGTCGTCGGACTGAAAGAACTGGTGGCCGCCACACGGTCCGCGGGCGACCAGCCGCTCCTGGACAACTGCCGCTCCTGGCTCGTCCTGCAACGCGCGGTCGAGTCCCACACGCAGTGGGTCGAGCGGCTCCACCCCCGCCTGACCGCCCCGGACGCCGCCGACTTCGTCGTCGCCGCAGGGGGAAGCAGGCGTTCTCTGTCGGACCCCGGACCGGGCTTGGACCTCGACTGGTTCCGGAAAATGCCGCCGGCGGACGAGTAAGGTCGGGAGGACCGGCGGTCCAGGGGGCCTCGTGGCGACACCAGCACGGCTCGACCACTCCATCGTGATCACCCGTCGACCCGAGGACGCGTGGGCGCAACGAGACGGGCAACTGCCACTTCCCAGCCTCGCAAATGCTCTGGCTACTACGCACCAACCTCCGCCCTGCCCGCCACCAACACCGACCCCATAACAATTGCCGCCGGCCCAACCACCGTCGACCAGCGCACTTGCTCGTCCAGCAGTACCCAACCAAGCACAACCGTAACGGCAGGCGACAGATAGAACGCCAAGGTCGCCTTGCTTGGCCCAGCGTGTGCGATCAAGCCATAGAATATGGTGAGCGTCAGGGCCGTGAACACCACACCAAGCGCGACCAGGGCGATCACACTGGCGAACGGTGGCATGTGCCGGGGCAGCATCAGCGCGGCTGGAATCGCAGTCGCAGCGCTGCTCACCAGCATGGCCGACGTGGCAACACCAAGCGGCTCAGCAAAGCCGAGCTTGCGGTGAATCAAGATAGAGCCAACGGCATAACACAAGGCAGCCGCAGTGACCAGGATGCCGCCGAGCAGCAAATGCGAACCACCGCCAATGTCGACCCCGAACAGCAGCCCGATACCCGTGAATCCCATGACGAGACCGAAAATTCCTCTGGCACCCTTCGGCTTTTCATCCGGCGCAAACCAGGTGGCGAGGGCCGCAACGAACAGCGGTTGCGCTCCGATGAGCACCCCCGTGAGGCCGGCAGACAGCCAGTGCTGCCCATAGGTAAGCAAGAGCAGAGGCGCGGTGGACTGCACGAGCACCGTTACCAGCACCCACCAAGGATGCTTCAGCAGTGGCCTCAAGACGTCACGGCGGATAGCCGGCGGTATTAGAAACAGCGCAGCGAGGAAGACCCGCCCGAACACCACGACCACCGGAGAGAACCCACGCAGCGCGACCGCTATGACCAGATAGGCGGCACCCCACAGGAAGGACAACGCTCCGAGCAGAAGCCGGCTCCTACGGTTCATCGCCTGGCGCTCTCGGTGCGGTCTTCACGCTCAAACGGCACAGGGCCGATGCTACGGGGCTGCCTCAAGCAACGTCCGTACAACGCCGAGCTGCCGGCATGGCCGGAACTGAGGCAGCAGCTCGCGTACCCGGCGTCAGTTGCAACCGGAACCGGTCTGGACAGCAAGTTCCCATGCTTCAACGTTCATCGCTGATCACTCCGTCCGACTTTGACAAAACTCCTCGTACGACACTACGCCTACCCGCTTCGCCTCGACAGCACGTTGGAGCTTGAGCCACATATCCGGCCTCAACTGTGCTTCCGCAAGTTCCAGCGAGAAGAATGCAAACTCAGACAGCTCCTTGTCCATCACCGATATGCGGCGCATGTCTTCCTCGCCAACCGCCCCGCCGTCGAAGATGAACACCAGCAGGTCGTCCCAGGGGCCATGCGCGTCCACCCAGTCAACGAGCAACAGGCCGTTGATTTGGACAGTGATGCCCAGTTCCTCTGAAACCTCGCGGATAGCCGCAGTAGTTGGCGATTCGTTCGCTTCTGCCATGCCGCCCGGCAGATCCCAGTACTGCTTGTATGTTGGGTTGACCAGCAGAACCCGGCCGTCCTTGCCGCAGATGACGACCTTCGCCGAGACGCGCTTACGAGCTTGCCGTGCGTTTCCTTCGGCCAGCCACCGAAAGCGCTCCGGGTCGTTGTCTTCTTCCGTGCTCATACCGGCCATTCCGCTTGTGCTGTTGGAATCTGCGCGCTCGCAGACGCCGCCAAACGGTCGTTCATCTCCCTGACCTCCGGCAAGTCCGCCTGCTCCGAAATCCGCTGCTGCAACTGCGCGAGGCCGGAGTGTACACGTGCGGACTTGAGTCCCGGAGCAGCCGCGATTATCTCCATGCCGACTCGCACTGCACCTGCGTGATCCTCTAGCGCCACCAGAGCATTTGCCAGCGTCAAGCCGGCGAGAGTTCGACTCCGGACGCGGTCGCTGCCACTTCGCAGTGCAATGACTTGCGCTGCACCCCGTGCCGCATCTTCATACCGCCGCAAGTCATACATACAAAGCGCAACCTCAGCAGCGAAGGAAGCCCGGTCAAAACCAGAAAGCCAACTGTCCTGAGCATCTCGTTCGACAAAGTCCAAAGCACTCTCTCCAGCATCGAGCGCCAGACGAGTCTCCAACTCTTTGCCTTGTAGAGCGAGCGCCCGAGCCTGCATGGCGTGGAGTCGTGCAACCAGGTGGGGCGCATGAGCCTGACTGCCCGACATTTGGGAGATTCCCTTACGGGCCAATCGTTCGGCAGCCTGGGCATCATTCATCTGTACGGCTAGATGGGCCAGCGACGCAAGAATGTTGGAGCCGAGCTGGAAGTTTTGTGCGGTCGCAGCCAAGTGGTACGCCTGCGTCAGATGCACTTTCGCCTGGGGGTCACGGCCACTGTCATGGGCCATCCATCCCGCAAACTCCGAGAAGGACGCTGCTGCCGAGAAAACCTCATAATGGGTTGCGCCGGACGGCGGCGCAAGCAGCCTCGGCGCGACCTCATCTTGCAGGAAACGCACAACCTGCCCGTAGAGAACGCCGCCGCCGATTTTCCGGTCAGCGGCCTGGAACGCCTCGGACACGGTGCGGAAGCCGATCACCTCTCGCATGGCTACCGGCTGAGCAGGAGTGGGCAGAGTCTCAACCGCCACGGAGCTGTTGTGGTCGACAAGCCTATCTCCAAGAGATGAGCCGGCATGTTGCCTCACCGCAACGCTTCCCGCCTCCTCGTGCAGCAGCTCGTCCAGCTCGTTCATGGTGATCTTCAGCAGCCGGGCCAGCTTCGGACGCTGGTAGGGCAGGGGTTCACGTGCTCCCTGCTCCCAGCGGGCCACCGTGGAGCGGTCGACATGCATGGCCTCGGCGAATGACTCCTGGGTGAAGCCGGCCGCCTTCCGGACACGAATCAAGCCCGTGCGTCGTGCCGCCATCGGGTGACCTCCTGGCAGTTGCCTACCGCGTCCTCGGGTGAACATTCCCGCTGGTCGAGCGTAGCGGTGCATCACGCTGGCCCCGTTTGGGCGACACCCGGGCGCTATGACGGCGCTGTGCGTCGCCCCTCGGGGATTCCACCCTTGGTCTCGACCCCAGCACCAGGCAAGCCCTCCGGGGAACCTGCCTCCCCAAGTCCCCGGCGGCTACCGCGCCGCCTGGTGCCGGGCGTCACCGGATGACGACACCGACGCCAAGGGAGCAGCACCCATGTCACCCGGCAATGTCTACCCATCCACATAGGACTGGACGCAGAGAATGCCGCACACCATCCGATTGCTTACCAACATCTTCGCTCGTACGGCACAGCTCGCAGGCTTCCACTCCGACTACGGGCTGGCCAAGGCGATGGGCGTCAACCGCTCCACGGTCGCACGGGTGGTGAGCGGTGACCTGCAACCCGGTCCCGCGTTCATCGGCGGCGCCCTCGTCGCCCTCGCACCCATGCAGTTCGACGACCTGTTCGAGGTCGCACCCGCTCCCACTTCCGCAGATGATTCCCCGACAGAAAGGCAAGGCAGTGCCGACCAGCACGCCGGACACCGAAGCGTCCACGACCCTGCAAGCCGCTCTGCACTACGTCGAACTGGGCTGGCCCGTGATACCGGGAGCGATCTGGAAGAACGGCCACCTCGCCAACCCGACTGACGAGCTACCCGTCACCACCCCCTGTCTCCAACCGATCGAGGAAGCGACCACCGACGCCGAGCTGGTGCGCGCGTGGTGGTCGACGCCTGGGCTGCACCAGCCGAACGTCTTCACGGTGACCGGTTCGGAACTGGGGGCCTTCGCCGTCGTTGAGTCGCTGGTCATGATGCTCGCGGATGACCCGTGGTTCTCGAAGTTGCCGACGCCGGTACTCGCCTTCCCGAACATGCCTGTCGCCTACTTCCTGGTTCGGCCACCGCTGCCCTCGGTGCTGCTGAGCCACGAAGCACGGGTGGTGGAAGCCGGGATGCCGATGCCCCTGCCGCCCAGCGCCCTGGAGACCACGCCCGTGATCTGGCTCGTCACTCCCGAACAGGCCGGCAACCGCCTGATGCCTGGTGACGCCCTGGCCGACCTGATCCACAGCTACGAGAGGAAGAGCGCGTGACCGGGCTGGCCGAAGTCGAGCAGACGGCCGAGGTGGACACGGCCTTCACGATCCTGCTGCACGAGGTGGCGCGAGAGGAGGCACCACGGCTGTTCGCGCTCGTGGAGGAGTACGGCGAGCCTGAGGACGTCCGCGTCGCGGGCTACGGCCTGGCCTACACCGACCGGGCCGACGTCAACTCCGTGGAAGGCGACTTCCCGTTGAAGTCCCAGGACGTGGAGCGCGCCCGGACGCTGTTCGAGATCTCCTCACGGTCGGCGGGGGTACATCAGGTGCACGTGGTGTGGCTGGACGAGACAACCGCCGTGGCGCACCAGGGCTAAACGACGCGCAGCGAACGGTTCGGAGGAGGTAGCCCCCCTCCTCTGCCTGTCCTTGGCGACGAGCTGCTTCCTGGCGCCCTCAGATGGAGGGGTGTGATCTCCGTGGGCATGGCCCGCAGTCGGTGACCGTGGCCGAGCTGGTGGAGCGGGAAGCGAAGGCCGGCCGTCCCCTGCCGCTCGACTGGCGAGACTCGGACACCGGGACAGACGGCTTGGTTCGCAGCCGAGGGGAAGGCGCCTGGCCGACTGGTGTGCTGCCTCGGATCACGGACGAGATGGTGCAACGCGCGGTCGAGTCCCACACGCAGTGGGTCGAGCGGCTCCACCCCCGCCTGACCGCCCCGGACGCCGCCGACTTCGTCGTCGCCGCAGGGGGCAAGAGGCGATCACTGTCGGACCCCGGACCGGGCGTGGACCTCGACTGGTTCCGGAAGATCCCGCAGTCGGACGAGTAAGGTCGGGAGGACCGGCGGTCCAGGGGGGACTCGTGGCGACACCCGCACGGCTCGACCACTCCATCGTGATCACCCGTCGGCCCGAGGACGCGTGGGCGCTGTTCACCCGGCTCGGGTTCACGCTCAGTCCCGTGTCACGCCATCGCGTGACCACGACACCCGACGGTCCGCCCGTGCTCGGCTGCACGGCCAACCGGTGCGCCTACCTCGACGGCGGGTTCGTCGAGTTGATCGGGATCATCGACGAGGCCGCGCCCGACCCGTGGCGGGTCCTGCCGCTGATCGCCGGGGGCGACGGCGGGTTGCGCGGGGTGTCGTTCGGGCTCGGGGACTCCGACCGCGTCCTCGACCGGTTGCGGGACACCGGGTTGGCCGGGTCCGGCGTGCTGTCGTTGGAGCGGCCGGTCGGCTCGGGTGTATTGCGTGCCCGCAGCGTCCACGTCGACCGGGCGCGCACGCCGGAAGGGATCGTGCACTCCGCCGAGCACCTCACGCCCGAACTGGTCCGGGCCGTGCCGCACGCCAACGGCGCCCGCGCGCTGACCGGCGTCCTCCTGTTCGCCGACGGGTCCGAAGTGGACTCGATCCGGGACCGCTACGCCACGCTGCTCGACCGGGAGTCCCGAAAGGTCGACCACGGCCGGGTGTTCGACCTCGACGGCGGCCGGCTGGAACTCGTCGTCGACCTCGACGCGGCACTGCCCGGCGAGACCCCGCCGTCGTCGCCGGGTTTCGTCGCGCAGGAGGTCGGGGTGGCGGACGTCGACGCCGCCCGCGCCCTGGTCGAGGGCGCGGGCGTGCCGACGCGGGACGTGCCGGGCGGGTTCCTCGTCAGTGCGCGGGAGACATTCGGTGCCGCGGTGCTGTTCCGGTCCGCCGGGTGACGGCGGCCACCAACTCCTCCACACCCCCGGCCTTGAGCAGGCCGTAGTGATCCGACTCCAGTTCCACCACGGTCGGCGGCACGGCGAGCGAGTCGACCGCGCCCTCCAGGAACGAGTAGTCGTCGCCGCGCGCCTTGAAGATGGTGATCGGCGCCGTGACGCTCTTCTCGCGCAGTTCGCGGAAGGTGTACTCGAAGCTGTAGGTCAGCCGCACGATCCGGATGATCCGCCGCACCAGCCCGCCGGGCAGGCCGGGGTGCAGGCGGTGGACGAACGCCGCGAACGTGTCCTCGTCGCGGGTCGTCGCCAGGCACTCGTCCAACAGCGGGCCGCTCACCGCGTTGGCGAACACCGAGAACAGGATCGTCACGAACGCCCGGTCGGCGAAGTCCGCCCGCCCGGTCGTCGGCTTCTCGCGCACGCGCGGTTGGCCGGGCGCGATCAGGAACAGGTGGTCGACCCGCTCCCCCGCCTTCTCCAGCAGGTGCGCGGTCTCGTAGGCGACACGGGCGCCGAACGAGTAGCCCCACAGCGTGTACGGGCCGACCGGTTGCAGGCGGGTGATCCGCTCGGCGTCGGCGGCGGCCATGTCGGCGATGGTGGGGTACGGCGTCTCGCCCTCGTTGATGCCCTCGGCCTGGATGCCGTAGAACGGGCGGCCGGTGCCGATGCTGGTGGCCAGCAGCCGCAGGTTCATCGGGTAGCCGCCCAGGCCCGGCCAGCAGAAGACCGGCCGGTGGACCTCCTCGACCCGCAGCGGCACGAGCCGGGATGCCGGTCGGGTGTCGCGCAGGTCGACGTGGCGGGCCAGGCCCGCCACCGTCGACTCGTCGAAGATCACCTGGAGCGGCAGCGCGACGTTGAGCGTGCGGTTGACCTCCTGCACGAGCATCACGGCCAGCAGCGAGTTGCCGCCGCGTTCGAAGAACTCGTCGTGCACGGACACGTCCTCGGTCTTCATGACCTTCGCCCACGCCCGCGCGACGAGCCGTTCGGTCTCGGTGCGCGGTGCCTCGAAGACGCGTTCGGCCGCCTCCTGCTCCAGCACGTCCGACTCGGCCAACGCCTTCACGTCGACCTTGCCGTTGGCCGAGAGCGGCAACCGGTCCACGACGACGACGCGGCCGGGCACCATGTAGTCCGGCAGGAACGTGGCGATGTCCTGCTTGATCAGCTCGGCCGGGCCCTTGGTGTGGACGGCGTCCTCCCGCATGCCCTCGCTCTCGACCTGCGCGCGGCTCACCGGGCCGCCGACGGCGAAGTACGTCGGCCCGACGCCGGGCAGGATCGCGCGCAACCGCTTGTGCGACACCAGGTCGTGGCCGGACTCGGAGCTGTAGCCCGACGACATCAGGCCGAACCCGGCGTCGTTCTGCTGCAACCGCTGGAGTTCCCGGCCCAGGTCGAGGTAGCGCGACCACGCCGGGTGCGCGCGGGCGGTCAGCGTGACGCCGACGCTCGCCCGGTCGTACACGGCCTGGTTGATCGCGACGACGTGCTTGCGCAGCACCAGGTCGTCGGCGACCCGGTCGAAGTCGCCGTCGGACACCCGGTACTGCCCCGCCGCGAGACCGGCGACCTTGCCGGGGTGCGCCTGCACGTACCGGTCCACCGGTCCCGCCGGATGACGCCGGTCGAACGGCACCACGTCGTAGGTGGCCAGGTATTCGTGGTCCGGCGCGCAGCCGAGGACGGCCATGACGTCGGGCTCTCTCGTGCCCGCGCCGACGCCGAGGCCGTGCGCGGGCAACACCTCGTCGAGCATGCCGAGCAGGTGCCCGGCCTCGAACTCCAGCACCTCGACGACGTTGGTGCGGTACACCGACTCGATCGCGGACCGCTTGCCGACCAGGTGCAGCCGCAGCACCGGCTCCGCACCCGGATCGAGGTCGGTCACGCGTACCAGCCGGTGTCGTACGGGGTGCAGGTAGTAGTGGCCTGCGGGCAATCCGGCGACACCACGTGCCTCGATGAACGTCTGCACGGCGTATAACGCGCCCGGCGAGGCGTAGGAGTACTTGGGCAGCAACCGGTCCGGGCTGTGGAACGGCCCGAGGTTGCGCAGCAGCACCCCGAGGTCGGCCAGGCCGAGCCCGTCGAGCGGGCGGGACTCGACCTCGCGCTCCGGCCTCTCGAACAGACGCCGGACGGCCGCCACGTCGACCGGGTCGCCGTCGTAGAACCGGTAGGTCTTGCGCGCGAACGCGAACCGCCGCTGCTCCGGCGTCTCCTCCCGGCCGGGCAGGTCGACGGCCGGGAGCCCGGCCAGTTCCAGGTCGGTCCGCACGCCCAGGTTCGCGAGCTGGGCCCGCACCTGCACGCGGCCGGCCTTGGACTGGTGGTGCGAGCCGTGGCTGCCCTGGTCCATCAGCGCGGCCTCGCGCGGGTTCAGCTCGACGGCCGCGACCAGGTTGCGGTGTCCGGTGCGCGGGTCCGTGCGCACCAGCACGCCCGCGCTCCTGACCCAGTCGTGGTTCTCGATCGCCAGCCGCACCTCGTCCAGTTCGACGCGGTGGCCGCGCAGCTTCACCTGGCCGTCGATCCGCCCGGTGAACTGGGCGGTGCCGTCGTCGTTCCACCGGGCGAGGTCGCCGGTGCGGTAGACGCGCAGCGGCGTGCCGCCGGGTCCGAGCGGGAGCGTGGGGAACCGTTCGGCGGTCTGCTCGGGGCGGTGCAGGTAGCCGCGCGCGAGCTGGCGTCCACCGATGTACAGCTCGCCCGAGGGCGCGGGCCGCTGCCGTTCGTCGAGGATGTGGAACGTGGTGCCGGCGACCGGGGTGCCGATCGCGATCACGTTCGCGCAGGTCCGGACGTACTCGGCGTCGACCCGCTGCGTGGAGGCGTTGATCGTGCACTCGGTGGGCCCGTAGAGGTTCACCAGTTCGCAGTCGGGCAGCACCTCCAGGAAGCGGGACGCGAGCTTCTTGGACAACGCCTCGCCGCCGCTGAACACCTGGGTGAGCGAGGTGCACTGGGTGAACAGGTCGTCGTCGACCAGTGCCTGCAACAGGGTCGGCACGCACTGGAGCGTCGTCACGTCGTGGGTGATGATCGTCTCGATCAGACCGGACGGGTCGCGGTAGACGTCCTTCGCGCCCACCACGATCCGGCTGCCGCATGCGAGCGCGAGCAGTTCCCACTGCGCGGCGTCGAAACTCATGGGCGTCTTGCGCAGCACGGTTTTCGTGTCGTCGATACCGATCTCCGCGCGCAGCCACTCCAGTTGGCTCACGATCGCCCGGTGCTCGATCGCCACGCCCTTGGGCCGGCCGGTCGTGCCGGAGGTGTAGATGACGTAGGCGAGGTTTCCGCCGGCGAAGTCGTCGGGGGTGGCACGGGCGTCCGGGTCGACCTCGTCGAGCGTGACCACGCGCAGTCCGGGCACGGCCAGCCCGGCGAGCCGCCCGCGCAGGTGCGGCTGGGTCAGCACGACGTCGACGCCCGAGTCCTCCACCATGTAGCGCACCCGGTCCTCCGGGTACTCGGGGGCGAGCGGCAGGTACGCGGCGCCGGCGGTGAGGATGCCCCACGTGCCGACGACCATGTCCGGCGACGGCTCGACGTACAGCCCGACGACGTCGTCGGGCCCCACGCCGAGCGCGCGCAGGTGGGCGGCCACGGCGGCGGCACGGGTATCGAGTTCACGACGGGTGAGGGTGTCCGCCCCGGCGATCACGGCGGGTTCGTCGGGCTGCCGCCGGGCGTGCTCCCGGAGCAACTCGGGCAGCGTGCCGGGACCGGGACCCGCGCTGCCGGGTGTCGGCGTTTCATCGACCGAAGTTTCCATTGGTGACCCCAGGTCCGTTCTCACGTGGAAAGTGTTCACGCGTCCCGTATCGCGCATTCGGCGAATCCTTCCGTCAAGCGGAGGAACGCGGCAGGGAGGAACGGGTACGCGAATCGGCGTCGACTTGACAAACAGTGGCAGATCGACCCGGACCAGAAGGTAGTTAACCGTCCTGTGATCGTCAAGGTCGACAGGAGCCGAACGGCGGCCGGGCACGGCCTATTTCCAGCCGCGATTCGCCTTTCCGATGCCCGGGATCGAAATCGACAGCAAACCGACAGCATATTGTGGTGTTTTCCGAGGTATCCGCACACGGCACGTCACGACCGGCCGGCCCGTCCTGCGACCTTCGGTTTTCCACTCCGCACCGAAGTCACGGACCGTGTCCGGACCCGGTCTCGAATCGTCCCCGGAAAGAGGTCGGATGCCCTGCCGATAGCCCCGGCGGACCAGCCGGAACAGCCCCTTACCGCAAGTCGGCGCCCGCTTCCGGCGGAAGCGGGCGCCGACTCGTGCGCCTGTCTCGATTCGTGCCGACCGAAACCGTCAGCCCGCCCGTACGGTGTGCCCGATCACATTTCCGGCCGCCGCCGCGCGATGCAGCGCCAACTCGGCGGTCGGCCCTTCCACCAGGACGATTCCGGTGCAGCCGCGCTGGTCCTCCAAGTGTTCGACGACCGCGCCCGGCGTCGTGGTCGGGAACCAGCGCGGCGAGCCGGGCAGCCCGGCCAGCCGGTCGAGTCCGGTCCACCCGTCGAGCACGCCGGTCGTGGTCGGGTAGAGCGCCTGGAACGCCACCGCGGGCCCGGTGCCCAGGGGCGCGGTCAGCAGGTCGGGTTCGCGGCCCAGCGCCACCTCGACCAGCGCGGTGTAGACGTTGGTGGCCAACGCCGTGCACAGGGCCTCGCCGACCAGCGCGCCGCCGATCCGGGCGTTGATCTCGACCACCTCGGGGCCGTCGACGGTCCACACGAACTCGGTGTGCGCGAACCCGCGCCCGTGGCCCGCCGCCGCGAGGACCCGCGAGATCCAGTCCACCAGCGCGCCGTGCTCGTCCTGCGGGAGGACGACCGGGAACGACGAGTTCTCCTCGCGCCGCAGCGGTTCGGGCGACAGGTGCCGGCTGGTCACGCCGAGCAGCCGCGTCCGCCCCTCCCACGTGATCGTCTCGGCGCTGTAGAGCGGCCCGGCGAAGTACGGTTCGGCCAGCAGATCGCCCTTGAGCGGCACATCGGCGGCGCGCGCCAGCACCTCGGCGAGTTCGGCGTCGTCGCGCACCACCCACACCGCGCGCGACGACGTGCCCGCGGAGTCCTTGACCACCAACGGGAAGCCGAGCGACGCCGCCTCGTGCGGGGGCACGGCCACACCCCGGCTCAGACCGTGCTCGTACAGCCGGGCGCGGACGGCCGCCTTGTCCCGCAGCACGCGCACCGCCGCCGGGTCCGGACCGGGCAGGCCCAGTCGCGCCGCGAGGTCGGCACCGGGCGCCGCCCACGTGTCCGTCGAGCTGATCAGGCCGCGCAGGTCGGGCAGGTCACGGGCGGCGGCCTCGCACTTCGCGGTGTCGGTGGTGTCGATGTCCACCACGCGCACGCGGTCCGGCGGCACGGTCGCCAGCTCGTGCGCGTACAGCGGCCGGTGCGCGGTGAACAGGACCAGTTCCTCGTCCAGCGCCTCGGCCGCCTCGGCGAGCCGACCGAGGCCGAAGGACAGGAACTCCAGCAGCACGATGCTCACGACACCGGGTCCTTACGTCGTTCCTGCGCGGGCACGAGCGGTTCGTAGGCACGCCGCTGCCAGTCCATTGTGGACCACGGCGGGCACAGGTCCGCCACGGCGTCGACCTCGCGGGGCGCGAGGTCCGCCGGGTCGAGCGCCTCGCGGTGGCGGGCGAAGACCCGCGCGGTGTAGCGGTGTCCGGTGTCCGCGCCGATCACCACGTGCGTGCGGCCCGGCTCGCGGCCGGCCTCCCATCCGGCGGCCAGGTGCGCCGCGCCCGTGGACAGCCCGGCGAACACGGCGTGGTCGCGCAGGAGTGCGACCGTGGCGGCCATGGCGTGCTGGAAGTCCAGCCAGTGCACCCGGTCGTAGAGCGCGTGCCGGACGTTGTCGAACGGGATCGCGCTGCCGATGCCCGCGATGATCGCGTCCGGGTCGGTGAACCGCTCGCTGCCGAACGTGACGCTGCCGAACGGCTGCACGCCCACGAGCCGCGTGTCCACGCCCCGCTCGCGCAACGACCGCGTCAGCCCGCCGGTCGAGGACCCGGTGCCCACGCTGCCCACCACGGTCAGCGGCCCGGGCAGCGCCCCGGCCACCAGACCCGCCACCTCCGCGTACCCGAGGTAGTGCACCGGGTCGTGGTACTGGCGCATCCAGTGCATGTCCGGGTGGCGTTCGACGAGTTCCCGCACGCGCAGCACCCGGCGGCGCTGGTCCAGCCGCAAATCGTCCGACGGCGGCATCTGGTCGACGGTGACGCCGAGGATCTCCAACTGGGCGCGCATCGTGACGTCGACCGTGGTGGACGCGACGATGTGGCATCGTAACCCGTAGCGGTGGCACGCCATGGCCAGCGCCACGGCGTAGATGCCGCTGGAGCTGTCGACCACGGTCTGGCCGGGCCGCACCACGCCCGCGCCCAGCAGTGCGCGGACCGCGCCCAGCGCGGCGTGGATCTTCAACGTCTCGAACCTCAGCAGCACGACGTTGGGCGCCAGCCGCACCAGGTCCGGTGTCTTCACCGCGTCCGTGACGTGCTCGTGCACCACCGGCTCGGTCACCGCGGTCACCGCCCGATGGACCGCAGGTAGCCCGCCAGGGACTCGGCGCCCTGGGCGTTGCGCGGACCGCTGACCAGGTCGCCGTACGACAGGATGTGGAACCGGTTGTCGCGCACCGCGGGCACGTTCGCCAGCTGCGGCAGGCCCTTCAGGTAGTCGATCTTCTCCTGGCCGGTCTGCCCGGCCCAGTCCACGATCACGATCACCTCGGGCGCGCTCTGCACGACCGGCTCCCAGCCGACCGCGCCCCACCCGTCCTCCAGGGTGTCGAAGATGTTGCGCCCGCCCGCCGCCGCGATGATCTCGTTCGGCGCGGCGTGCCGCCCGGAGGTGTAGGGCTGGTCGGTGCCGGAGTCGTAGACGAACACCTTGACCGGCGGCTTGTCCTTGGGTGCCGTGGCGCGGACCTTGGCGAACCGGTCCTGCAACTCCTTCACCAGTTCGTCGGCCCTCGGCCGGACCTGGAAGATGTCGCCGAGGTTGCGCAGGTCGGTGTAGAGGGCCTCGATCGGGTTCACGTCCTGCTTGGCGTCCGGGAACTCCCAGCACGTCTCGGTGTGCAGGTAGCTGCGGATGCCGAGCTGGTCGAGCAGCTTGGGCGTGATGCCGCGCTCCTCGCTGAACCCGGAGTTCCAGCCCGCGATCACCCAGTCGGCCTTGGCCTCGACGAGGATCTCCTTGGTCACGCGGGACGTGCCCAGCCGCTCGACCGAGGCGTACTGGTCCTTCCACGGCGAGCCCGCGATGGACGGGTCGCCCAGCGCGTTCATGACGTAGCCGCGCAGCCGGGGACCCAGGCCCAGTGCGAACACCTTCTCGGAGCCGGACACGTCGTACGACACCGCGCGCCGCGGCACCGGGTACGTGACCTCACGGCCGCAGTTGACGACCGTGACCTCCTGGGGCGCGGTCTCGCCGGGCGGAGCCGATTCGACCTTCGCGCCGCACGCGGTCAGCACCACCGCCGCGGCGAGCAGTGCGGTCGGGCGGGACAGGATCATGACGTGTTCCCCTCGGCCGTCGCGGTGCCGTCCACCGGCACGTCGTAGAGCAGTTGCGGCACGCCGGTCTCCGGGTGGACGACCGGCGTCACCTCCACGCCGAACACCACGCGGACCATGTCCGGCGCGAGCACCTCGGCGGGTTTGCCGCACGCCACCAGCGCGCCCTCCTTGAGCAGCGCGATCCGGTGGCACACGGCGGCGGCCAGGTTGAGGTCGTGCAGCGCGACCAGGACGGTGAGCCCGCAGTCGCGCAGGAACCGCAGCAGTTCGACCTGGTGGCGCACGTCCAGGTGGTTGGTCGGCTCGTCGAGCACGAGCACGGCCGGTTCCTGTACCAGGGCGCGGGCGACGAGCACGCGTTGCCGTTCGCCGCCGGACAGGGTGAGCACGCTGCGCTTGGCCAGGTGCGTGACGTCCATGCGCCGCAACGCCTCCCGGCACAGCTCACGTTCCCGCGCGCTCAGCCGCAGGTTGCCGCCCTGGTGCGGGGCCCGGCCCAGGGCCACGACCTCCTCGACGGTGAAGTCGAGTTCGGCCCGGTTGTCCTGGGTCAGCGCGGCGATCCGGGTCGCGGTCTCGCGCAACCCGCGCCCGGCCAGGTCCTCGCCGTCGAGCAGCACGGCGCCGGATGTCGGCTTCAACGCCCGGTAGACGCACCGCAGCGCGGTGGACTTGCCGCTGCCGTTGGGTCCGAGCAGCCCGACGACCTCGCCGCGCCGCACGTCCAACCGCAGCGCACGCACCAGCGTGGCACCCGCGATCTCCACGGACACGTCGGCCAGTGAGAGCGGGAGCGCGTCCATCACGCACCCCCGAACGCGTAGCCACGCCGCCGCATCACCACGACGAACACCGGCACGCCGATCAGCGCGGTGATCACGCCCAGCGGCAACTCCTCGGGCGCGACCAGCGTGCGGGCCACGACGTCCACCCACACCAGGAACACCGCCCCGGCGAGCGGCGACACGGCCAGCACCCGCCGGTGCCCCGAGCCGACGACCATGCGCACCACGTGCGGCAGCACCAGGCCGACGAATCCGATGGCGCCGCTGACCGCCACCAGCAGTCCGGTGACCACGGCCGTGAGCAGGAACAGCCACCGGCGCAGGCGGGTCGCGTCGAAGCCCAGGCTCGCGGAGGTCTCGTCGCCCAACGAGAGCACGTCCAGCGCGGTCCCGTTGCGCAGCAGCACGACGACCGCCACCAACACCCCGACCAGAGCCAGCGGCAAGGACGACCAGGTGGCCGCGCCGAGGCTGCCCAGCAGCCAGAACAGCACGGTCTGCGCGGACTGGCCGTTGGGCGAGAGGAACACCAGCACGCTCATCACGGCCTGGAACGCGTACGCCAGCGCGACCCCGGTCAGCACCAGCCGCAACGGCGTGAGCCCGAGGCGGCTGCGCGCGGTCACGTACACCAGCACGGTCGCGCCCAACGCGCCCAGGAACGCGGCCGTGGACAGCGCCAGCACGCCGAGCCCGGAGAACACGCCGAACACCACCACGGCCGTGGCACCCACGGACGCACCCGAGGAGATGCCCAGCACGAACGGGTCCGCCAACGCGTTGCGCACCAACGCCTGCACGGCCACGCCGACGACGCTGAGCCCGGCGCCGACGACGGCCGCGAGCAGCACGCGCGGTGCGCGCACGTGCCACACGATCGAGTAGCCGGTGACCTCGTCGGGCCGGATCGTGCCGCCGGTGACGGCCTTCCAGAGGAACGACAGCACGTCCGGCAGCGGCACCGTCGTCGGTCCGAGCGCGATGCCGACCACGATCGAGACCAGCAGCACGACCGTCAGCACCAGCAGGGGAAGCGTGAGGCTCCGGGACTCATCCGACACGAGTGCCGCGCACGATCAGCCGCCGGGCGTGGTTGTCGTACGGCGACAGGTCGAAGTCGCCGTACACCTCGACCTCGCCGAACCCGGCAGTCTCGAACAACGCCCGTAACTCGGCGGCGCTGTAGAGCGCCGAGACGATGCTCGCCCGCCGCACCTCGTCGCCGCGCACGAGCGTCCAGTCCGTGCGCACCCGCGTCCAGTCGTCGAGCACGGTGTCGCGCAGGAACGCCGTGCCGCCCTCGACGTCCACCGCCTGGGGACGCCCGACCCAGCCCGCGAAGATCTCCTTGCCCATCATGTCCAGCACGAGCTTCCCGCCCGGCACCAACGAGTCGTGCGCGTTGCGCAGCACGGCCAGGTTGTCGCCGGGGTCGGTGAAGTAGCCGAACGACGTGTACATGTTCACGACCAGGTCGTACGTGTCCGGCTCGACGTGGTGCAGCATGTCGGCCCGGACCAGTCGGGCGGTGACACCGGCCTCGGCGCACGCCTTCGCCGCGCGGTCGAGCATCGCGGTGCTGAGGTCGACACCCGTCACGTCCGCGCCCGCGCGGGCCAGCGGCACGACGTGGAACCCGGGGCCGCAGGCCAGGTCCAGCACCCTGGCGCCGGGGTCCGTCCGCAGCAGCGGCGACTCGGCCACCAGGCGGGCGGCCTCGGCCACCCGCCGGGCCGGGAACATGACGTCGGCGAACCCGACCCACAGCCCGTCGTCCTCGTACCAGTGCATGCACACCCCGCCCGCTCGGCTCCCCCCGCGCCGGCGCGGGGTCCAGCCCTACAGGTCGGGTGCGGCGGTGGCGTGGTTCCCGGACGTGTGTGAAATTCCCACCTTTCGGGAAAACCGATGGGACGTCACGACCGCGACCGCACCGATCGTGCCGAACACGGCGGCCATGCCCGGGAAGCCGCCGACGGCCAGGCCGACACCGCCCGCCGCCGCGCCCGCGAACACGCCGACGCTGTTCGCCGCGCCGTTCACGCCGAGCGCGGCACCGCGCAGCCCGGTCGGCGCGCGGTCGACGATCAGCACCACGACGCTCGCCATCGCCATCGAGCTGGTGAACGCGATCACCGCCGAGCACGCCGCCGCCGACCACACCCACGGGCTGAAGAAGATCCCGGTCACGCCGAGCGCGACCACCACGCACGACCCGGTCAGCAGCCGGTCGGCCCGCACCCGCCGGCCCACGAGCCGTCCGGCGGTCAGGTTGCCCGCGAAGAACGAGGCGCCGCTGAGCGTCCACACCGCCGCGAACTGCCCGGCCGACAGGTGGTAGCGGTCGTAGAGCGCGGCGAGATAGGACAGGTAGCCCATGAACGTCGCGTTGCGCAGGAACGCCACCAGCAGCAGGGGCCGCAGGTCGACCAGGGCGCGGAACGACGCCAGGTAGCCCAGCCGCACGTCCGTGCCCGGCGGTGGCGTCCGGTCGCGCAGGAACCACACCGCCAGCGCCAGCGCGAGCACCGCGAGGGCGAGCAGGTCGCCCCGCCACCCCCACAGCAGCGCGGGTGCCACGACCAGCGGCGCGGCCAGCATCACGGTCGCCGACTGGGCGGCGTTGACCAGCGTGGCCGCGCGGCCGGCCGCCGGTCCCCCGCCGAACCGGTCGGCCGCCGCCGCGCCGAGCGCGGGCGAGAGGACCGCCATGCCCGCGCCCAGGACGAGCGAGAACACCACCAACGCCAGGAACTCCGCGAGCGCGCCGACCAGCGACCCGAGCGCGATCAGCGCCAGGCCGATCGCCGCCACGCGCATCCTGGGCAGCCGGTCCAGCAACGGCGCGACGAGCGCGCCGACCGCCAGCGCGGCCAGCCCGCCCAGTCCGCGCAGGCCGCCGACCGCGGCGATGCCGCCGCCGGTGTCGTGGGCGATGGCCACCAAGAACGTGCCGTAGACCGTATAAGGCAGCAGGCTCACCGCCGAAGCGAGCAGGACCGGTGCCAACGCCCGGACCATCGCCAGGTCGCCGGGCCTGGTCACCGCCTGTGTTTCGCCTTCCTTCACCGCTTTTTCGCGCACAGGGGGAACTTTCCACGTCGGCGGCCCGACTTGCGCTGGGGAAGCACATCGTCCGAAGGGCGGGATCGTCGATGGCCTGGACCGGCACCACCCGGGAATACCCGTTCCGCGAGCCGCACCGGCTCGACCTGGAACCGGAGTACGCCCGGCTTCGGGAAAGCGAACCGCTGTGCCGGATCAGCCTGCCCTACGGCGGGCAGGCGTGGCTCGCGACCCGGTACGAGGACGTGCGCTTCGTGCTGTCCGACCCGAGGTTCAGCCGCGCCGCGGTGCTGGACCGGGACGTGCCGCGCACGTCGCCGCGCCGGCTGACCGACGCGACCCTGCACACGATGGACCCGCCGGACCACAACCGGCTGCGCCGGTTGGTCGCGCACGCGTTCAGCCCGCGCCGGGTGGACGCGTTGACCGACCAGGCCCGGGAGATCGCCGCCGGACTGCTCGACGACGTGGTCCGGACCGGACCGCCCGCGGACCTGGTCACCGGTCTCGCGCTGCCGCTGCCGATCGAGGTCATCTGCCGGATGCTGGGCGTGCCGCTCGCCGACCGGGAGGCGTTCACCGGGTTGATCGACGTGGCCATGGCGACCACGGCGTTCCCCGCCGAGCGCATCCACCGGGCGTTCGCCGACCTCAAGTCCTACCTGGCGGAGCTGGTGCGGCAGCGGCGGACCACGCCGACCGACGACCTGCTCGGCGCGCTCGTCGAGGCCCGCGACCGGGACGACCGGCTCGGCGAGGACGAACTCGTGGTGCTCGGTACGACCCTGCTGTACGCGGGCCTGGAGACCACGACCAACCAGATCGGCAACGTGGTCTACAACCTGCTGACGCATCCGGGGCAGTGGGCCGCGCTGCGCGCCGATCCGACACTGCTGGACACCGCCGTGGACGAGCTGCTCCGGTTCACGCCCGTGGTCACGACGGCGGGGTTCACCCGGATCGCGGTGGAGGACCTGGAGATCGGCGGCGTGCCGGTGCGGGCGGGCGACGCGGTGATGGTGCACCTGGACTCGGCCAACCGCGACGACCGGGTGTTCGACCGGCCGGACGAGCTGGACGTGACCCGCCGGCCCAACCCGCACGTGGCATTCGGGTTCGGCCCGCACTACTGCGTGGCGGCGCGGTTGGCCAAAGCCGAGATCCAGGTCGCGCTCGGCGCGCTGGTGGAGCGGTTCCCGGGGCTGCGCCTGGCGGCCGACCCGGACTCGCTGTCGTGGCGGACGGGGCGGATGGTGCGCGGACTCGACGCGTTGCCGGTCGCCTGGTAGGCCGCTCGGCCGGCCGCGTTGCCCGGAAAGGTGCAGCGGGTAACGCTTCGGGCACGCAGTGCGACGAGACCGGATACCAAGGTCCGACGAGAACAGTTTGGGGACACCATGCCGTTCCGAAGATCCGTCGTCGTCGCCGCCGTGTTCGCGACCACGTTCGCGGGCGTCGCCACCCCGGCCTTCGCCGCCACGCCATACCCGTCGACGCTCACCGCCACCGTCGCGCCCGCGTCGATCGACGGCGGCCAGACCTCCACCCTCAGCGGCCGGCTCACCATCACCACGCCCTCCGGCGAGCGACCGCTGGCGAACCAGACCATCCGGGCGCGCTTCGACGCCTGGAACGGTTTCGGCGGCACCGAGTTCCCGAAGACCGACGCGAACGGCTACTACACGGTGGCCGCGAAGCCGGTGTCCAGCGGCTCCTGGCGGGTCGGCTACGACGGGTGGCCCCACGAGCCCGGCTTCCCGGGCGCCGACCCCGCCGCCGCGTACCCCGAGTACGTCAACGTCCAGCAGCTCACCGACACCTTCCTGGTCGACACCGGCCGGACCACGACGGGCAACGTCTACGTGCGCGGCGGACTGAGCGTCCCGAGCAAGTACCTGCCCTACGACCACACGGTGTACGTCCGGATCGAGTACTCGCCCGACGGCGTCGCCTGGACGACGAAGGCCACCGTCGGCGCCACGCCGTTCCACAACGGCAGCTACATCTACAACACCGGCGCCGCCGAGCCCGCGGCCGGCCACTGGCGTGCCGTGCACGACGGCATCGTCGGCCGCACCAAGGCGTCCACGTCGGGGAGCCGGTTCGTCGACGCGCTGCCCGCCTGACCCGCGTACTCCGGTGGCGCGGTCCCGCGCGCCGCGCCACCGGTCCCGCCCGCGGTCAGTCCGACCGGGACGTGACGGGATGGGTCTCCACGCGTCGGCATACCGCAGAGGATGTCCACAATGGATGGTGGTTCGGGCCCGTCCGGCGCCGGGCCCGACGACCCCGTCAGCCTGCCGCGCCCTTGACCAGCGCCACCACGTCGTCCGTGGTCCGCACGTCGCCGAAGGTCCGGTAGACGGTGTGCAGCGTGGCGTTGTGGTCCTGGTCGCGGCGGGCCGCGTTGGCGTCGGCCACCATGATCACCCGCAGCCCGAGCGTGCTGGCGTCGCGCGCGGACGACTCGCAGCACACGTTGGTGAGCGTGCCGGTGATCACGACCGTGTCGATGTTCCGCTCGGCCAACCGCTGCGGCAGGTCGCAGCGGCCCGGGAAGAAGGCGCTCGCCGCGCCCTTCTCGACGAGCAGATCGCCGTCGTGCACGGTCAGGTCGGGCCAGATGCGGGCCTCCAGCGGCCCGGTGCCGCCGGAGTTGCGGTACAGGGCCGAGCGTTCCGGCCCGAAGAACTCGTCGCCGACGTCGCTGCGCGCGACGACGCCGGGCATCACCCACGCGACCGTGCCGCCCGCGTCGCGGACGACCGTGGCCAGCCGGTCGATGTTGGGCAGGATGCCCATGCAGTACGGACTTCCGGCGACGAAGAACGGCACCATGTCCACCACGATCAGCGCGGTGCGCTCCGGCACCAGGCTGGTGTAGGCGAACCGCCGGCCGCGCCGCCGCTCGTGTCGGGCGTACTCCGGTTCCTCCAAGTACCAGACGTGCATCTTCGCTTCCACGGGTCCCTCCCCTGTTCCCAAGGTAGACCTCCTCCCGGAACGGTCGTCCCGTTTTCGGTCTACAAACCTTGTCGTGAAGAACGAAACCGGCCGTCACAGGGAACGGCCGTACGGTTTCGTCGGATGCGTGGCGGCGGAAGCGTTGCGGGACAAGGAATTTCGCGATGCGAAAGAATGACGCGGTCAGACCGGGGCGTGGTCGGCCGCGCCGGTTCGGGGACGGTGTCGCCGAACCACGTGTCGTGCGACGCGCAGGAGCGCCCGGAGGTCGCGGCCGGTGTCGGGAACGGGGACGTGGTTCACGGCGGCTCCTCCCCTACAAGAAAAGTGTGTCAGGAAGAGTGACATCGCCGCAGTGTCCCGCACCACGCCCGATGGAGTTCCGAACGTGCTCGAAACGAGTGAATATCGCTCACCTGCTTGAGACGCGCGGCCGGATCGACTGCGCGTGGCGGAACACCTCTTCGGGGTCGAAGCGCGCCTTGACCGCACGAAGGCGGGCGAGATTGGCGCCGTGGTAAGCGGTCGGCCAGTCCGCGTGCGCGGGATCGGGGAAGTTCGGGTAGACCCCGCCGGTACCGTGCGGACGCGCGATCTCCCACCCGGCGGTGATCCGGTCGAGCACGGCCGCGCCACGCCGTTGTGCGCCACCGGGACCGAGGAGCACGGAGTGCTTCAGCAGGAACGCGGCGTCGCGGTGCGCGAAAGCCGTCGCGGCGACGGGCACGCGCCCGTAGGCGCCACGCCAGGGTGTGAACGAGAGTTCCCTCGACTCCCCGAACTCTCTTTCTCCTGTCAAGTGCGCGAGGAGCGCGGCCGTCGCGTCGTCGGGCAGCGGGTCGGCGAAGAACGCCGTGCGGCAGGTCATCATGCCCGGCCGGTGGTGGGTCAGCGGGTCGCGCTCGGGGTCGACCGCCGCCGCCGAGTGCGGCGTGGGACGGCAGACGACGGCCTGGGCCGCGTCGAGGTCGACGATCTCCGACCGGCGTGGCGGAACGCCGAAGTCCGCCACGAGCGCGTCGACCGCGGCCCGGTCGGGCACCGCGCCGACGAGCAGCGCCACCGGGTCGGCGTCGGTATCCTCCGGCACCACCAACTGCAACTCGACCGACACCGGGTCGGGCGCGTCCGGGAGGATCCGCTGCCACCAGGACACCAGCGCCGACGCGTACCGGAAATCCCACTCCAGCACCAGGTGCGTGCGCGGCCGGGCGGGCACCGCGGCGAACGTCGCCGCGGTCACCACGCCGAAGTGGCCGCCGCCCGCGCCGCGCAGCGCCCAGAACAGGTCGTCGTCGCCGGACGCCTCGACGACCCGCCCGTCGGCGAGCACGACCTGGGCGGCCACCAGGGCGTCGCAGGTGAGGCCGAACTCGCGACCGTCGCAGCCGAACCCGCCGCCGAGCGCGGCACCGACCACGCCGACCGACGGGCACGACCCGAGCGGGACCAGGCGGCCGTGCCCGGCGAGCACGCGCGCGAGCCGTCCACTTCGGACACCACCGCCGATCGTGACGCGGTCGCCGTGCACCTCGACGGTGTCCAAGGGCGTGAGGTCGATCGACAGCCCGGTGGTCGACGAGTGGCCCGCGTTGCTGTGACCCCCCGATCGTAGGGCGAACGACCACCCTTCTTCGCGGGCCAGGGCCAAGGCCGCCCGTACGTCCTCGACGTCCGCGCACCGGGCGACGGCACGGGGCAGCACCTCGTCGGGGCGGCCGATGAACCTGTTGCGGGACAACGCGTACGCCGGGTCTGCGGGGAACACCAGGTCAGGCATCGGCGTACATCCGGCTCTGCAGGGCGTAGAGGTCGGCGTACCGTCCGTTCAAGGCCAGCAGTTCGGCGTGCGTGCCCTGCTCGACCAACTCGCCCTCGTGCAGCAGCAGGATCCGGTCCGCGTGCCGCACGCTGGCCAGCCGGTGCGTGATCAGCAGGACGGTCCGGTCGCGGGCCAGGGCGCGCAGCGACTCGTACACCGCGAACTCGGCCTTGGCGTCCAGCGGCGCGGTCGGCTCGTCCCAGACGAGCAGCGGTGCGTCCCGGTACAGCCCGCGTGCCACGGCCAGCCGCTGCCACTGGCCGCCGGACAGCTCGACGCCGCCCCGGAAGTGCTTGGACAGCAACGTCTCCCAGCCCGCCGGCAACCGGTCGACCACCTCGTCCGCGCCGGACCGCCCGGCGGCGTCGGCGAGCGCGTGCTCGTCGACCCGGCCGTGCCGTCCCACGCGGACGTTGACGCGCGCGGTGTGCGGCCACCGCACGGGTTCCTGGAACACCACCATGACCCGGTCCGCCACCGCCGACCGGTCGAGGCCGGCCAGGTCCGCACCGGACCACCGGACGCGCCCTTCGGTCGGCGCGTACAGCCCGGCGACGAGCTTGGCCACCGTCGACTTGCCCGAACCGTTCTCGCCGACCAGCGCCACGGTCTCGCCGGGCCGGACGGTGAGCGTCACGTCGCGCAACGCCGGCCGGTCCGCGCCGGGGTAGGTGAACGTGACGTGCTCCAACGCGACCTCGCCCGGTTCGACCGGCGTCTTCCGCGCGGCGCCCGGGGCGGTGTCGCGGGCGGTCGCCAGGAACTCCTGGTAGTCCGCCACGTACATGCCCTGCTCGACGAGCTGGTTGGCGGCCAGCACCAGCCGGTTGAGCGCGGTCGTGGCCACCCGGACCGCGATCACCGCCGTGCCCGCCGCCGCGAGCGGCACCCAGGACGCGGCGACCAGCAGGCCCAGCACGGCGTACGTCACCGCCAGCCCGAGTCCGGCCAGCGCGCGGCCGACGCCGCGCACCCGCGCCTGGGCGGTGGCCAGCCGCACCTCCTCGTCCCGCAGCGGGTCGGCGGCCAGGCGGTATTCGTGCAGCACGAAGGGTTCGGCCTGGTAGGCCCGGATCTCGGCGGCGGGCTCGCGCTCGGTGGCCAGGTCGGAGACCATCTGCACGCGCCGGTCCAGCGCCACCGTCCGCCCGACGCTGGCGTACGCGAGCCGGGCCGCGCGCTGCACCGCCCACCCGTCGGGCAGGACGGCCAGGAGCATGACCGGGACGAGCACCGGGTGCAGCACGGCCAGGCTGCCCACGGCCGCCGCGATGCCCAGCAGGGCGCCGAGCAGCTCCACGAGGTTGTCGGCGGCGCGTTCGAGGTAGAACAGGCCCCGGTCGCGGGCGCGGTGCATGCGGTCGTGGAACGTCGGGTCGTCGAACGCGGCCAGATCGGCGCCCAGGCTCGCCGTGTAGAGGCGCTCCTCGGCCAGCCGCCGCACGGCGGGCGTGATGCGCGCGCGGGCCAGCGAGACGCCGACCTCCAAGGCGCCGCGCAACGCGAAGGCGCCACCCACCAGGAGCAACCGGGGCAACGCGGCCAGGACCCGCTCGCCGGACGGCCCGCCGGCCAGCAGCTCGACCAGCACGCCGGTCGTGGCGACGAGCCCGAACGCCGCCGCCAGCCCCGACAACACCTGCAACACCAGCACCACGGCCGCCGCCCGGGGTGCGGCGGCCCTGATCATGCCCAGCACCGGCCAGGTCGCCCGGGGCAACCCGCGCAGCACCCGGCGGGGTGCCGCCGCCGACCGGTCGAGCTGCCAGTGCGGCGTGACGAGGTTGCCGTCCCTCGGGTCGGATTCGGTCACCGGCGCTCCGTGCCGTCGGCGTCGGCCAGGACGAGCACCGACGGCAACGCGCAGTCGGGATGCAGGCGCAACAACTGGTAGGCGATGCCGCCGGAGCCCGACATCATGCTCGGCGAGTACACCTCGCGGGCCAGGCCGGTGACCGCGCCGTGGGCCTCCAGACCGCCGATCAACCGGGCGTCGACCGCGGCCCGGTCGAGTCCTTCGGGTGCCACGCCGTGGTCGAGCGCGGCCACCAGCAGCTCCCACGTGCCGCTGTCGCCGTGGCACAGCGTGTGCGTCCAGCCCAGTCCGTCCCGCAGGGCCGACTCGGCGGCCCGGCGCAGTACCCCGCGCGAACCGGGTCCGCCCCGGTCCAACAGGTCGGCCTGGGCGAGGCCGACGCCCACCGCGCCGTGGCACCACGCCGCCGCGAGCGTGTCGGCGGCCCTCGGGTCGGGCCAGCCCTGCCGGTCCGGGTCGTAGACCGACTCCTCGAACGCCGCCGCCGCGCGGGCGACCTCGGCGAACCGCTCCTCGCCGGCCAGCACCAACCGGTCCAGCGACCAGCCGATGCCCGTGGCGCCGTGCGCGAACCCGCCGATGCCGCCCGGCCAGGTCGGCGCGGGCCAGCGGGCCTTCCCGTCCTCGACCAGTGCCGTGGCGACCAGCCGTTCGCCCGCCTCGACGGCCAGGGCGTGCCACCGCCGGTCGCCGGTGCGGGCGGCCAGCGCGAGCAGCGGCACGATCGCGCCCGCCGTGCCCACGACCAGGTCCGGGCCCTCGCTCGCGGCCAGGGCGGCGGGCACGTGGTCGGCCAGGAACAGGGCGTCGGGCAGGCAGTCCAGGCCGAGCCGGTGCAGCGTGAGCCAGCACCAGATCTGCGAACCCAGCCCGATGTACGCGCCGACCGGGTCGGGGCGGCGTTTGGTGTGCGCGAGCTGCGCCATCCACCACTCCTGCGTCAGCCGGGCCGTACGCACGGTCGCGGCGAGCAGGTCGTCGACGCCGTCCACCTCGTCGGCCCGGCCCGCCGCGACCTCGTTCCGGTAGCCCGCGAGCAGCACGGCCACGCCGAGCGTGCCGCCGTACAGATCGGGGGTCAGCGGCGTGGTCTGCCAGCCGCCCCGGTCCAGGACGGGCGCGAACCACGTCGCCGTGCCGTCGGTGCCGCGGACCGCCTCGCCGAGCAGTTCGCGCACCAGCCGGGCCGCGAGCACGCGTCGCCGTCCGTCCACATCGGACCTGTTCGACGTGGGCTCGGACATCCGGTGCAGGTCGGGGGTGCCACCCTGGTTGAGGTACGCGCTGACCAGCGCGGCCTGCGTGACCCGGCGTTCCAGCGCGAAGTCGGCGTCGCGCCACCGGCGCAGGGCGAGCGCGATCTGGTCGGCGCGGGGCATGCACCGGTGGTCGCCGGGCGTGTGCAGCGTGCCCTCGGCCGGGGTCGTGGTGAACACCGGGATGTCGCCGACGAGCAGGTCCGCGACCTCGGCGACGTGCACGTCCGGGTCGCCCGGGCCGCGGGTGTTCATCGAGTGCCGGGCCAGCAGCGTCCGGGCCTTGAGTTCGGCGGCGTCCTGGTCGTGCAGACCGGCCGGGTGCCACAGCATGCGGGCCAGTTCCGTGTACGACTCGGTGTCGCGGACGATCACGCGCACGGTCACGTCGGCGAACCGGTACAGCGCCTGTTCCAGCTCACCGGCCTTGTCCAGCGCGGTGATCCGCTCGGCCAGCTCGTCGAACCCGGCGACGACCTCGGGCCAGTAGCGCACCAGATCGGGTTCGGGCGAGGGCAGGTTGGCGGTCGTGGGCACCCGGTGCGGCACGGTCTCGACCCGGGCCGTGTCCGTGCCCGCGCCGACCAGGTCCGGGATGCCGATCTCGGGCTGCTCGCCGGGCAGGCCGCCCATGCCCGAGCCGTCGACGCCGCGCCAGCCCAGGCCCGCGCCGCGACCGGGCAGCAGACCGGTGCGCATGACCGTGCCGGTGAGCTGTTCGGCGACCAGGTCGGTGGCCTCGCCCGCACCCGTCGACGGGTGCGCGGGCCGGGGCGTGAAGACGCTCTCGCAGTCCACGACGACCGGGACCGGCCCGTGGGCGATGAGGTTCTCGGCGTGCAGGTCCGTGCCCGAGACCAGGCGCATGACCGCGAGCCAGTGGCCGAGGGCGCGGTAGAAGCGGACCAGCTCGGTCTCGTCGGCGCAGTAGCGGTGGTCGACGTGCTCGGCCCAGCCGTAGCCGTCGCGCACGACCGCACGCGGGACGCGGATGGCATCGCTGAGCACGGACACGAGGCCGGCCAGTTCGCGGTCGACCTCCATCGGCCTCGGCTTGTAGACCACGGTCCCGCCCGTGCAGCGCACGATCACGACCGTGTGCCCGCCGTGGTGGCTGTCGCCCGCGCCGATCTCCACCGCGCGCAGCTCGCCCGCCGGTCCGCCGAGCAGGTCGGTCAACGCGTCGCGATCGGCGGCGAACCTCCGCGCGAAGGCGAGCACGGCGGCCACCCGGCGGTCGGTCACGGCGGTCAGCCGGTCGACCAGCTTCGGGTAGTGCTTCGTCAGGTCCTGCCAGAACTCCGGGCGCTGCGCGCTCGCCACGAACTCACGCCACCGGCCCTCCGGGTCGGACGCGGTGAGGCGTCCGGTCACGCGGGCCGCGTTCAGTTCGAGCACGAGCACGCGGATCACCTTGCGCCGCAGCACGTCCAGGAGTGCCTCCCGGGTGGCGGCGAGCACGGCGTCCGCCTCGGTGACGGCGAGGCCGGCGACCTCGGCCAGCCCGCTCGCCGTCCGGCTCAGGGCCGGTCCGACGAGCCAGTCCAGGGTCCGGTCGAGTCCGCCGACCTCGTCGTGGGTCATCGTGGTCAGCAGCAGTACACGGGACGTGACGCCGTGCAGGCCGAACAGCGGCTGCCGGGCGGGTTGCAGGCGACGATGTCGCCCTCGGCGAACTCGCCGTTGGCGAACAGCGGACCGGCCGGGTTGTCGATCCCGTCCAGGCCCGCGCGCCAGCGGGCGACCAGTTCCTCGGCGTCGGGCAGCAGTGCGGTGGTCATGAGCACTCCTTTCGTTGACGGAGCCGGAAGTGTAGAAATGCCGTGTACACGGACGCGTACACAACGAAGTCGCCTCCGCGCTTCCTGTCACGCCCTCCCCCGGATCGCCTCGTACAGGGCCCGGCTCTCCGGGCACGGCTCGACCCCGAGTTCGGTGTCGAGCACCCGGACCAGGCGTTGGTAGACCGCGACCGCCTCGGACCGACGGCCCGCGCCGCACAACGCCGTGACGAGCTGACACCAGAGGCGTTCACGCAACGGGTGCTCGACGACCAGACCGGCCAGCACGGGCACGAGGTCCTGGTGCGCGCCGAGCGCGAGCCGGACGTCCATCAGCTCTTCCCAGGCGTCGACCCGTTGTTCGTCGAGCACGGTGACGTCCGCGCGCACCGCGTCGGGCACCGGGACACCGGACATCACCGGCCCCCGCCACAAGTCGACGGCGTCGGTGAGACAGCGCGCGGCGGCTCCGTACGCCCCCGCACACCGTAAGGTCCGCCCTTCGCTCTTGAGCCTTCGGAACCGCGTCACGTCGACCCCGTCCACACCCGAGACGAGCACGTACCCGTCACCGGAAGCGACGATCCCGGGACCGTCCGGGTCGGCGGCCCGCAGCACGCGGCGCAGCTCGGCCAGGTGCGAACGGACGTTCGCCGCCGCCGACACGGGCGGCCGTCCGGGCCACAGCGCGTCGATCAACCACTCCGACGACAGCGCCCGATCGGCCCGCACCGCGAGCAACCCGAGGAGCAACCGCACCCGCCGCCGGGCGGGGTGGACGACCACACCGTCGACGAGCACACCGGGCCGGCCCAGCACGACCACCACCACAGACCACCCCGTCTCCGCCGCACCAGTGCGGACACCTGGTCTTCGCGCGGCCGTGTTACGACGTTGCGACGGTATTCCGAACGGACGCGGTCGGAAGCGATCCAGAAGACCGGGGCCTTCAGGTCGAGGTGAGCGACGTTCACACTTCACGGACCACCGCGACAGTTTCGAGGTTGATCAATGCACGACGACGACGAACCGGTCGGCCGAGTCCTCGGCCGGCGTCAGGCCCTGGCACTACTCGGCCTGGCGGGCACGGCCACCCTGGCGGGCGTGGGCATCGCGACCGCTTCGGCGGGCGCCCCCGACTGCGTGGTGGTCCCGGAGCAGATGGAGGGCCCGTACTTCGTCGACGAGGGCCTCAAACGCTCCGACCTGCGCCTGGAGCCGTCGACCGGCCTGCTGTGCGAGGGGACCCTGTTCACCCTCGACCTTGTCGTGTCGCGCCTGGAAGGCAAGGACTGCGTACCTCTACAGGGCGCGATCGTCGACCTGTGGCACGCCGACGCGAAGGGGAAGTACTCGGACATCGCGTCGGAAGGCACCCAGGGCACCAAGTTCCTACGCGGACTCCAGGTCACGGACCGTGCCGGCCGCGTACGCTTCGTCACGATCCTGCCGGGCTGGTACAAGGGCAGGACCGTCCACTACCACGTGAAGATCAGGACGACGGGCGCGACGAACATCCCGTACGAGTTCACGTCACAGCTCTACCTGCCGGAGACGTTCACCGCGCAGTACCTGGCCACAGGCCCGTACAAGCCCAACGGTCCGCAGGACACGACGAACGCGGCGGACGTGATCTACCAGGCGGGCGGCGACCAACTACTCCTCAACCCGCGCCGAGTGGGCCGCGGCCACCGCGCCACATTCGGCATCGCGCTGGACTTGACGGACAAGGTCACCGGCAACGACGACAACGCGATGACCGGCCCGTTCCCACCGGGCATGCCGAGCATGATGCCCGGCACCTTCCCCACACCGACCCGCTGACTCGGGTGAGCAGATCGATCAGGTCGGGGTTGTAGACGGCTCGGGCATAGTGGCGGAGGTCGTCAGGCACCGCCAGGCCGAGGTCGAGGAACCCGTCGAGGACGTCGCGGGCACTTTTCGGCACTACCGCCCGCGGCACCTTCATCCCGAAATTCCCGAACAGGCGCCGCACGCAGTACCCGCAATCCAACGGACACCCCACGATCCAGTTCAGACTCAACCCCGACTTCCGATACTCCACCACCTCAGTCAAATCCGACCGCATGCCCGAAAGTTCCCGATCGTCCAACAACCGCACACCACGAACCGACGACCCTTCACCACCGTCCACCACGACCTCCAATCCCGAATCCGGCGACAGCGATCATTCAATCCGGGCGCGCTATGATCGGGCAGGGTCAACCATGCTGTTGCCCCCGGTTTGCCCCCAGCAATCAGCAGTTGCCCCCACTTCGCGCAGGCGGTCACCGTGAACGACGACCAGATCCCACCGGCACCCGAAAGCGCAGGCGAGGAACTCGCCCGCCAGATCCGACAACGCCGCGACCAGGCAGGACTCAGCCAGCCGAAGCTCGCCCGCCTGATCGGCTACACCCGCCAGTACGTCTCCCGGGCCGAACGCCCCAACCACAACCTGCCGTCGATCGATCTGGTCAGGGCACTCGACACCGCCCTCGACGCACGCGGGGCCCTTGTCGCACTACGAGAGAAAGCCAAAGAGGAACGCATAAACCTGCGCATGCAGACCGTGGAGGCCGTTGCGGATTCCGACACAGCCGACACCCGGCCCGATTCGCCGTTCCACGGCGGCACGCGATCCGAGCAGGACCGGGAATCGATGCGAGCCCGGTCGTCACACGACGATGTCCGACCGCATCACGATCGGTCGATGGCGGTCGATTCGGCGATCTTCCACGCGGCGGCGTCCGTCGAGCGTCTCCACCGCGATTACCAGGCCGCCCAGTACGCCGAGGTGGAAGAGCACCTGCCCGAGGTCGCCGACACCGTCGAGGCGTTGCTCGCCGACTCCGGCGGGGATCGCCGACGGTTGTTGCGGTTGCGGTGCCAGGCAGCCGTCGTGCATGCCAAAGTGGCCACCAAACGCGGCGACGGGATCACCGCTTTCGAGGCGGCCGAACGCGCACGGCACGCCGCGGAAGAAGCCGGCGATCCGTTCGGCCGCGCGTCGGCCGCCTACCAACTCTCCTGCGCCCTGATCCGACTGGACGACGCCGAACGCGCCGAAAGCCACGCGCTCGACACCGCCGACTCCCTGCGCGGCCACGACCCGCACACCCTCACCTGGCAGGGCATGACCACCTTGCTCGCCGCGGTCCTCGCCGCCCGCGACGGCGACATCCGCGGCGCCCGGCAGCGACTGGACCGGGCCGGTCGACTCGCCGAGGCGCTACGCGGCGAGGTGAACATCGGGCATACCGCGTTCGGGCCGACCAATGTCAGCATCCACCGCGTCGGCGTCGCCGTGGCCGTCGGCGACCCCGACCTCGTGCTCGCCGAGGCGGCCGAGGTCGACGTCACCGTGCTCCCGCCGGGCCTGCACGGTCGTCGGGGCCGCTTCCATCTGGACAACGCCTGGGCGCACACCCGCCGACGTGAGGACGCCCTCGCGGTGATCCACCTGCTTGAAGCCGAGCGCTTCGCACCCCAACTCGTCGCCACCGACTGCCAGGGCAAAGCCGTCCTGCGGGAACTGCTTTCCCGCGAGCGCGTCACGAGGACACCGGGGCTGCGACCGCTCGGCGTCCGGACCGGGGTGATCGCGTGAACCGCACCCTCCACCTCGTCGTCTGCGCCGCACCACCCGCACTGCACGTCGACAGCCTCGTCCACCGCGTGCACGAGGCCGGATGGAACGTCCACCTCCTCGCCACCCCCACCGCCGCCACCTGGCTGACCACCCCCGCCCGCCACGAACCCGGCCATCCCCGTGACCGATCCGACCCCGCACCCCGCGCCGACGCAGTCCTGGTCGCCCCGGCCACGTTCAACACCCTCAACAAGTGGGCCGCCGGCATCGCCGACAACCACGCCCTGTCGGTACTCGCCGAACTCCTCGCCGCCGACCTGCCGATCGTCGCCGCCCCCTGCGTCAAGCAAGCCCTGCGCGACCACCCCGCCTACCCGCGCAGCACCCACACCCTCACCGTCGCCGGCGTCCACCTCCTCGACCCCGACGCCGTCACGACCCGGACGCCCGAGGGGCAGACCACCTTCGACTGGGAGCTGGTGGCAGCCACCCTCGACGACCTCACCCGCACACACGAACCACGACCGCACACCACCCGGCGAACAGTGGGCGACTGATCCCGACCGACCGCGTTTGCCCCACGCGTGGCGAACGACGTGCCCGCTCGTCGGCCGACGGGTCCCGCGACGCTCAGGATTCCGAAGCGACGGTCCGACTCAACCACTCGAAGTACTCGGGTGTGCCGTCGACCGACACAGTGGCAGTGATCTCGGGTTCGGCCCAAAGTGCTCGGCAACCAGGTGATCACGCGGAAGGCGAGTCGGCTCCCGAGCGGCTGCGCTACTTCGACGCGGCCTACCTGACGGGCCGTACAGGCCGAACGGCCCCCAGGACACGACCAACGCGGCGGACGTGATCTACCAGGCGGGCGGCGACCAACTACTCCTCAACCCCCGCCGGGTGGGCCGCGGCCACCGCGCCACGTTCGGCATCGCGCTGGACCTGACGGACGAGGTCACCGGCAACGACGACAACGCGATGACCGGCCCGTTCCCGCCGGGCATGTCGGGCATGTCGGGCATGATGCCCGGCTCCCCCACCCCGACCCGCTGACCTACCCCCGGACTCGGGTGAGCAGATCGATCAGGTCGGGGTTGTAGACGGCTCGGGCATAGTGGCGGTGGTCGTAAGGCACCGCCAGGCCGAGGTCGAGGAACCGGTCGAGGACGTTGTGGGCACTTTTCGCGCACATGGGGTGCCGCCGGGCGAGGGCAGGGGCGGTGACCAGGCCCTGGGTGAACAGGTCACGCAGGGCCAGGCGGGACAGGCGCCCGGACGGCAGCCGAGTGGTGAGCCGGCGGTACAGCAGGTCGAGGTCGTGCAAGGCGTTCACGGCGGTGTGACAGGCGGCGGTGGTCGCGTCGGCGATCAGCCGGGTGAACGGTTCGACCTCGGTCGCGGTGTCGACGGCGCGGTGGCGGTCGGCGAGTGCTCCCTGAATCGGCAGCCAGGGTCCGGACAGGTGTCGGGAGAGGTCGGCGGCCAGCTCCGTGTGTGGGGTGGTCGACCTCCGGAGGAAGTGGCGGCCCGCGATGTCGACGAGGTCGTCGGGCGGGGATCGGGTCACGTCCGCGGGCGGGGCGAGGTAGGGGACGAGGTCGGGGTCGATGAAGACGGGATGATTGCCCGACGGGGGAAGGTCGCGGTGAAGAAACTCCAGCAGGGCGGCGTGGACCCCGTCAAGACGCGCCGAGTCCCGGGCTTCGCACCACGACACCATCCGCGCCCAGGCGTCCGCGCGGGGTGACCGGGTAGCGGTGTGGTCCAGCCACGCCAACGCCTCCTCCGCGCGCCCCACCGCCCGCGCCGCGTCGATGCCGATCCCTCGCGACCGCGATGTCCCCTGCCGAACGGGCGCGGTCCTGTCGCAGCCCGCACGGGACGGCACGCCGAGACTCGCCGCGATCCACCGGAGCTGATCACCGCCTCCGGGCAATGCTTGACAGGCGAGTGCCGTATAGTGCCTCGCTCCGGAGGCGCGGCCCGCGCAGGCCAGGGTGTGGGCGATGATCCCGAGCCGCCGTGCCGGATCGTGCCTGTCCCTCACGGGCAGGCCCGGGAGCAGGAAGGCACGGTCGAGCGCGGCGCACCACCTCCCGTCGGCGAGGTCGATCCCGATCAGCGCGACACTCGCCGCCTCGTCGGGCACAGATGACGGGATCACGATTCATCCACTTCGGACCGATCGGTGATGTGGACGTCGAACGCCGTAGCGGCTCGCGCTCGTCCGGGAGGCCCGCTGGCCCGCCGACGCTCGGAGGGCAGCGGGATGCCCTCTGCGCGTCGCCAGGCGGTGTCGCAGGCCGGGCAGGTGGGCCAACACCCGTGCGGGTGGCGGGGAGGCGACGTGGACGGGACGGTCACCGCCAGACCGCACAACGTCGCCCCGTCGGCCCCGGCCACCAACTCGACCGGGACGGCGTGCCGACCGCCGTCGTGGGGCAGCCACCGGAACCTGCGCGCCACGCCCCGCCACCTCCCTCACACCGTTGCCGGTACCGGTCAGGCCGGGACGTCCTCGTCGGGTTCGGGTGCGGTGAGGGTGTCCAGCGCGACGGTGCAGCGGGTGGCGAGTTCGTGTGCGGCCCGGGGGCTCAGGACGAGGTCGATCTCGTTGCGGCCGAAGGCGATGCGGACCTCGTCGCCGACGACTTCGTGCCGGATGGGGGTGGTGTCGCCGATCGCGGCGCACACGCTGGTCGGGATGGCCAGGACACTGTTCATCGAAGAATCTCCTCTTTCTCGGAAGAAGGACCAGCGCAGGGGTCTCACACCGTGACGACCGCGAGGTGGGTCCGTTGTCTGGTTCTGTCAGCCGACGGACCGGGAGCGCCGGCCATGGGCGTCCGAATCCTGGGCCATCGCGAGTTCCTGACACCGGGTGGCGAACTCGGTGGCGGCCTTGGCCAGGTTCCAGGCGAAGCCGGCGGCCAGTTTGAGCCCCTCCGGGTGGTCGGCGGCCTGAACGGCGATCTGGGCATCCCCCACTTCCGCGATCAGGTTGGGTTGACCCGGTGTTTGCTCGACCAGGGCAGCCGACGCGTGCCCATCCGGGCGTGCCAGTACGTAAAAGGACATTTCCGATTCCCTTCGTCGTGGCTTTCGATCACCACGATGAGCGGCGCATCGACCTTGGTCCACCTCATCGGTGGATGCGCTATCGGTGGTACCGATATCCAACGGTCGAGGCGTGTCGCTGTGGCTACACTCGGGTCGAGTCGCAGGTCAGGAGTGGTGATGAAGCTGAATCGGCAGTGTCGCGACTGCGGCGCGAACCTGGCGGCCGACAACCGCTCGCGGCTCTGCTCGGCCTGTGGGCGGCGGGACGTCCAGGTCGATCGGGCTCCGGAGGTTCCGGCGAAGTTCTGGGCCACCCCGGAATTCCGAGAGGCGTTCGCGTCCCGCCATTTCGGTCGGATCATGAAGGTCTATCGGCACGCACACGACCCTGTGATCACCCAGTCGCGACTCGCGGGCTGGCTTGACCTGTCGCAGTCGCACGTGTCGAACCTGGAGTCCGACCACGCGGTCGCGCCGAGCGACCTCGTTCGGCTGGAGCGTTGGGCGCGAGCGCTGCGGGTGCCTCAGGCGTTGCTGTGGTTCCGGCTGAGCGGGTCCTCGTCCGTCGCGCGGGGGAAACGGCAGGGGCGGCCGTTCGGGTGGTTCGCGGTGAGCGAGCCTCCCACGGTCATGGACCGGACCGTCGAATTGGCGGACGTCGACATGCTGCGGGCGATGACCCGCATGTTCCGGGAACTCGACAACCGCTTCGGCGGCGGCCACGCGCGATCGACCGTCGGCCAGTACCTGGTGGGCGAGGTCGTGCCGATGCTCCGGGCCGGGCGCTTTCGCGACGGTGTCCGGCGGGAGCTGTTCGGCGCGGTCGCGGAGATGAATCACCTCGCCGGGTGGATGGCCTACGACGTCGGCGACGCGTCGGCCGGTCGCAAACACCTGCGGGTGGCGTTGCGGCTGAGCAACGAGGTCGGCGACGACGCCCACGCCGCCGAGATGCTCGCCGGTCTGAGCCACCACGCGGCATTCTCGCGATCGCCGCTGGTGGCGGTCGACCTGGCGCGCGGGGCAAGGGACAGCGCCGCACGCACCGGCATCGGGGTTCTCCAGGCGGAAGCCGCGGTGATGGAAGCGCACGGGCTGGCCTTGCTGCGGGACGCAAAGGGAACCTTGTCCGCGTTGCGGGACGCCGAGACCAGCTTCGAAGGTGCGGAAGGCGAGTCGGCTCCCGAGTGGCTGCGCTACTTCGACGCAGCCTACCTGGCGGCCAAGTTCGCCCACTGCTTCCGTGACCTGGGGCGGTCGGACGAAGCCGAACGGTTCGCCCGGCGATCGTTGGAGATGGCGGCCGGGTTCGACCGGGGACGGCTGTTCAACACGGCGCTGCTCGCCTCGATCCTGGCCGATCAGCGACGGATCGAGGAAGCGTGCGAGGCCGGGCGGGCGGCGTTGCAGATGGCGGGCAACCTGAACTCGGTGCGCACGGTCGCGTACCTCGCCGACGTGGCCGCCCGGCTCAAGCCCTTCGCCGACGTCCCGGCGGTGACGGAGCTGTTCGCGGAGATGCGGGCCATGGGGATTGTGACGTCACCGGAACGCGAGTACGTGCAGTAGGCCGATCTGGGCCGCGGCCCCGATGATCCGGCCGTCCTCGATCATGGTCTTCACGCGGTCCAGGGGAATCCACCCCACCCGCTCGGCCTCGTTCACGTCCGGGGCCTCTCCGGTGTGCTCGGCACCCTCGGCGACGTAGATCAGGTTCTCGAAGTCGGCCGTGCCGGTCAGGGGCTGGAAGGTCGTGAGGAGACGGACGCCGCGGGGTTTCCAGCCGGTCTCCTCGACCGCCTCGCGTTCGGCGCAGCGTGCCGGGTCCTCGTCGGGGTCGAGGTAGCCGCCGGGGAGTTCCCAGGTCCAGCGGTCGGGCACCCACCGGTGGCGGTAGATCATCAACACGTGGGTCGCCTCGTCGTTCAGGACGAGGGTCATCACGGCCCTGGGCATCCTCAGGACCCACTGCTCGAAGTGGACACCGTCCGGCAGTTCGACGTGGGCGATGCTGACGTTGAGCTTGCGGGTGTCGTCCACCAGTCGTTCGCCGTGGATCGTCCAGCGGGTCAGCTCGGCGGGGGTCTGCTCATCGGCCACGTGGCCTAACGTTACTCATTCACGCCAGATGGAGTCGATGCGCTCCGGGTGCAAACCACGACGGCCCGTCAGACGGACACTGGCGTTCACGTCGATTTTCCTCGTCGCCGCGAGCAGTCATCAACAGTAACGACCTCTGCCGATACCACGACCTTGCCTTGCCGTAGCCGGGCCAGGCCCTCAACCTGACCGCGGTCTGATCAGCACGACACCGACAGATCTCAATGCGGCACGACATCAAGGTGCAATCCGCATTTCTGCGTATGAAGCATTGCCGAAACAGACTAGTACTGGGCCGACCAATCGGCCCAGTACTACCGCTGCAACGGAGGCGTGCTTGCCTGTCGACCTTCGCTGGGTGTGGGCCAAGTCAGTGATGGACGACCACGGGCGACCGACCCATTGGCTGCCATTGCAGCAGCATCTGGACGATGCCGCCGGAGTCGCCGCGCGGCTGGTCGACCACTGGGTCTCACCTCAGGTCCTGGGCCGGATCGCGAAGGACCTGGGCGGTGACGTCGACGCGGTCCGGGAGTTGGCGTGCTGGTTGGCGCGGGTGCACGACGTAGCCAAGGCGTCATGTGCGTTCGCCGTCCAGGTTCCATTGCTCGCCGATCGAATGCGTGACGCCGGGATCGTCGCGAACCCGATGTTGATGACGCACCCCGACCGGAGCCGGGCGCACCACACAGTCGTGGGCTACCTGGCCGTCCGGGACTTCCTCGCGGCCGAGGTCGGACCGGTGTTCGCCGACCAGATGGCTTCCGTCGTGGCCGCTCATCACGGCGTGCCGCCGGAGCGTTCCACGCTGGCCGAGGTCGCCGGGCTGACCGAGTTGATCGGCGGCGGCGTGTGGCAGGAGGCGCGGGAGTTCTTCCTGCGGCGGGCTTCCGAGGGTGTGGACTGGTCGCGGTACCAGGACATCCGGCTCAGCATGCCCAGTCAGGTGCTGTTGACCGCGATCGTGATCCTGGCCGACTGGATCGCCTCGAACGCGGACTATTTCCCGTTGTTGGAGGCCCATGAGCCGCCTCGGGATCTCGACACCGCCGCGCGGGTCGATCATGCCTGGAAGCGGTTGGCCCTGCCGCGACGGTGGCGTGCGTCGCCTGTCTCCTCGAACGTGGACGCGGCGTTCAGCGAACGGTTCGCGATTCCCGGCGGTGTCGTGCGGCCCGTCCAGGCCGCGGCGGTGGAGGTGGCTGCCACGCAGTCCGTCCCCGGGTTGGTGATCGTGGAAGCCCCGATGGGCGTCGGCAAGACCGAGGCCGCGTTGCTGGCCGCCGAAGAGCTGGCGGCACGCTCAGGCGCCGACGGTGTGTTCATGGCGTTGCCGACGCAGGCCACGACCGACGCGATGTTCGACCGGGTCCGGTCGTGGGTCGAGGCGTTGCCCGGTCGCGACGGGTCGGTGAGCGTGACATTGGCGCACGGCAAGGCTTCCTTGAACGACACGTTCACGGGCCTGGTGCGTGACGGATGGTTCACCTCGGTCGGCGAAGACGGCGAGCACGACGAGTCGGCGGTGGTGGCGCACCGATGGCTCAGTGGTCGCAAGAAGGGCGTCTTGGCGTCGTTCGTGGTGGGCACGATCGACCAGGTGCTGTTCGCCGGGTTGAAGAGCAGACACCTGATGCTGCGACACCTGGCGCTGGCGGGCAAGGTCGTGGTGATCGACGAGGTGCACGCCTACGACGTGTACATGTCCCAGTACCTGGAACGGGTGCTGCACTGGCTGGGCGCGTATGGCGTTCCGGTCGTGTTGCTGTCGGCCACGTTGCCCGCCGCGCGCCGGGTGCGGCTGGTTGCGGCCTACGACGGCACGCCGGCCCCCGCCGTGGACGGCTACCCGTTGATCCTGGCTTCGGGCGGTACGGCCCCGAAGGTGTTGCCGCTCCCCGGAAACGGCACCACGGTCGCGTTGGACCGGCTTTCCGACGACATCGAGCAGGTCGTGACGTTCCTGCGTGAACACCTGCGCGAAGGTGGCTGCGCGGTGGTGGTGCGTAACACGGTGGGCAGGGTCCAGGCGACGGCAGAGCGCTTGGAGCAGGAGTTCGGCGTCGAGCACGTCACGGTGAACCACTCGCAGTTCCTGTCCTGCGACCGGGCGCGGATCGACCGCGAACTGTTGCGGCGCTTCGGACGCGAGGGCGAACGGCCTGCGCTCCACATCGTGGTGGCGTCGCAGGTGGTCGAGCAGTCGCTGGACGTCGACTTCGACCTCATGGTCACCGATCTGGCGCCGATGGACCTGGTCCTGCAACGACTCGGCCGACTGCACCGGCATCCCCGGAAGCGTCCTGAACCCGTCACCACGGCCAGATGCGCGGTGGTGGGCGTGGAGGATTGGGCGGCTGAGCCCGTGCGCGCGGTGGCCGGGTCACGTGCCGTCTACGGGGAACACCTGCTGCTGCGCTCGGTGGCATTGATCGTCGAACGCGACAAGGTCGCGCTGCCCCAGGACATCGCGCCACTGGTACAGCGAGCGTACGACGAGGACCCGGTCGGCCCGGAATCCTGGCAGTCAGCCTTGGCACGGGCGAAAAAGCGTGCGGACGACGATGAAGTGCGACGGGTCGCGGCGGCCCGGACGTTCCTGCTGGACAAGGTCGGTTCCTCGCGCAAGTCGTTGATCGGCTGGGTCCGGGCCGGTGTCGGGGACGCCGACGACGGTCGCGAAGGGTTGGCCCAGGTCCGCGACGGCGGCGAGTCCCTGGAAGTCCTCGTCGTGCAACAGGATCGCCACGGCGGCCTGCACACACCACAGTGGATCGATCGTGGCGGCGGCGACCCGGTGCCGACCGACCTTCCGATCGAGCCGCCTCAGGAACGAGTCGTCGCCGCGTGCTCGTTGCGGCTGCCTCGCGCGCTGAGCAACCCGGGGGTCGACTTGGCGGTGATCTCCGCGTTGGAGAAGAATTGCTTCCCGTCCTTCCACTCCTCCCCTCTGCTGAAAGGACAACTCGTGCTCGTCCTGGACGTGAACGGCGAAGCCGACATCGGACACGGTGACGTCGGCTTCCACGTGCGCTACGACCCGCGCAGGGGGCTTGTGCATGAGCGCCGGTGACCGGGTCGCGTTCGACCTCGTGGACCAGCCGTGGCTGATCGCACGCACCCTCGACGGCGAGCCGGTCGAGCTGTCGTTGACCGAGGTCTTCGCGCGGGCGCACGATCTGGCGGTCCTGGCCGGTGATGTCCCGACCCAGGTGTTCGCGTCGACCAGGTTGCTGCTCGCGGTGCTGCACGACGCGCTGCGGGGGCCCGAGGACATGGACGCCTGGGAAGAACTGTGGACCGCACCGCGGCTGCCGATCGACACGATCGCGGACTACCTCGCGGAGCACCGTGGACGATTCGACCTGTTCCACCCCGAGACGCCGTTCCTCCAGGTCGCCGGGCTGCGCACGGCCAAGGACGAGACGACCGATCTGTCCAGGCTGATCGCGGACGTGCCCAACAACGCGCCGTTCTTCTCCACCCGGATGGGTCGACCGTTGGTGCTGTCCTTCGCCGAGGCGGCCCGCTGGGTGGTCCATTGTCACGCGTTCGACCCGTCCGGGATCAAGTCGGGCGCCGTGGGCGACCCGCGCGTCAAGGGTGGCAGGGGTTATCCGATCGGAACGGGGTGGTCGGGCAATCTCGGCGCCGTGCTGCCGGAAGGGCGCACGCTGCGGGAGACGTTGCTGCTCAACCTGATGCCCTACGAGCACGGTCTGATGCAGCAACGTGATCCCGACCAGGACGTGCCCGCGTGGCGGCGGCCACCGGCAGGGCCGGCCGAGGACATGGAGGGAGGCCGACCGCCCACCGGACCGTTGGACCTCTACACCTGGCAGAGCAGGCGCGTCCGCCTGGTCCACGACGACGCGCACGTGACGAGCGTGCTGATCTGCAACGGTGACCGCATCACGCCGCAGAACAAGAACATCTTCGAGTCGCACACCGCGTGGCGCCGCAGTAAAGCACAAGAGGCGAAGCTGCGTTCGGGCGTGGTCTACATGCCCAAGACCCATGAGCCGCAACGTGCGGTGTGGCGGGGCTTGCAGTCGCTCCTCCCCGGCGCGGCCAAGCCCCAGAGCAACGAGGCCGCGGCCTACCTGACGCCGGATATCCTCGAATGGGTCGCCGAAGTACGCGGGGTCATCGGCGAGGCGTACCCGGTACGACTGCGTACGATCGGCATGACCTACGGCAGCAACAACTCGGTGACCGACGAAGTGGTGGACGACGCCTTGTCGATGAAGGCCGTCCTGCTCGGCCGGGGTGTCGCGGAGTTGCCCGACATGGCGGTGCGGTGCGTCCAGGCCGCGGAGAAGGCGGCGTGGGCCGTGGGCAAGCTGGCCGAGCGGCTGGCCGACGCGGCCGGGTGCGGCAAGGACGAACTGGAGGGTCCCCGCACCAGGGCGACCGAGTCCGCCTACGCCCTCCTGGACCCGTTGTTCCGCGCATGGCTGGAGACGCTGGGCGCCGACACGGTGGCCACGGATGCCGAAACCGCTTGGCACGACCGGGCACGGGCCGGACTGCTGCCCCTCGTGCGGAACCTCCTCGCCGCAGCGCCCGCGAAGGCACTCAAAGGCCGTGTCGGCAACGAGAAACGATTCGTGAACTCACCGCTCGCGCAAGGTTGGTTCTTCGGCGACTTGGGCAAGGCGCTGCACCGGACCTCCGAACAGGAAGGGGAAGCCGGGTCATGACCACCACGGCCGAAGAAGGAAAGCCACCCGCGGAGACCCTCCGCCGACGCGAGCTGACGCCGGTCGGCATCGAGGTTCACGAACGCATCCAGATCTGGCAGCGCGACTACCTGGCCAATCGGTCCGCGGCGGTCGCGGCCCTGGCGAGACTTCGTCGGGGTGTCGGAAAGCGGGCAGGCACTGTTCCGGATCTCCTGCTGTACACGGAGTCGGACAAGTTCGCCGGCGAGGACGCCGGCAACGACCCGACGACCCAGGAGAACGCGGCGCACATCGCCTTCACCCTGTATGCACTGCACCAGCAATCCCACCGTGCCAAACAGATGAATCGTCGCGGCTACGGCCTCGGCAAGTCGCTACGTCTGCTGCACCCCGGCGAGTTCGGCGAACCTCTCCCCCCGATCGTGCGTCGCTTCCAGGCCCTGAGCACCTCGGCGAGCTTCGACGAAGTGGTGCACCACCTGCGGGGAGCCGTCCAGTTGTTGCGCACGAACGGAATCCCGCTCGACTACGGGCTGCTCGCGGACGAGCTGACGTGGTGGCAACACGGTGGAGCGTCGGCCATCCCGCTGAGGTGGGGCCGCGAGTTCTACCGCACCCCGAAAATGGCCCCCGACTCCGCGCAGTCCTGAACCCGTCACGAAGGAACAGCGTCCATGCCTCGTACCATTCTCGACATCCACGTCATCCAGACCGTCCCGCCCAGCAACATCAACAGGGACGACACGGGTAGCCCTAAGACCGCCATGTACGGCGGGCGACGGCGGGCGCGGGTGTCGAGCCAATCGTGGAAACGCGCCACCCGTGACGCGTTCGACCATCTGCTGGACACCGACGAACTGGGTGTGCGCACCAAACGCGTCGTCGAACTGCTGTCGGAGGCCATCACCGACCAGGTGCCCGAGCTGGTGGACCGGTCCGTGAAACTCGCCGAGGCGGTGCTCACCGCGGCCGGGATCAAGATCAGTCAGCCGCGCAAGAAGGAGGCGTTGCAGGAATCCGGCTATCTGCTGTTCCTCAGCAACCGCCAGATCGCCTCGCTGGCCGAGTTGGCGATCGAGGCCGCGGTGGCCGCCGGTGAGGACGGCAAGCTCGACATCGCGAAGGCGGACGTCCGTGCTAGGGCGGACGAGGCGCACTCGGTGGACGTGTCCCTGTTCGGTCGCATGGTCGCCGACGCCACCGATCTCAACGTCGACGCGGCGGCCCAGGTCGCCCACGCATTGAGCGTCCACGCGGTCTCGAACGAGTACGACTACTTCACCGCCGTGGACGACCACAAGAAGCGCGACGACGAGGAGGACGCCGGCGCGGGAATGATCGGCACGGTCGAGTTCAACTCCTCCACCCTCTACCGCTACGCGACCCTCGACGTGGACCGGCTGCGCGACAACCTCGGCGACGACGAGGCGACCCGGCGCGCGGCCGAGGCGTTCGTCCGCGCGTTCGTCACCAGCATGCCCACCGGCAAGCAGAACACGTTCGCCAACCGCACCCTGCCCGACGTCGTCCTCGTCGTCGCCCGCGAGTCCCAGTCGATCAACCTGGTGGGCGCGTTCGAGGAAGCCATTCCGGACGACGCCGAAGGCGGCCGGATCGTCCAGGCCGCCACCAGGCTCGCCGCACACGCCCGCGAGCTGCACGAGGGGTTCGACGAGACCCCCGTGGCGGCGTGGGTGTTCGGCGCGGGTGACCGGAAGGTCGCGCCGCTGGCCGAGATCGCGGAGCGCACCACGCTCGGACCGACGGTGGAAGCGCTGGGGCAGTTGGTGTCCGCTCGCCTGGCGGAGCGGGCGTGACGACGCTGTTGCTGCGCCTGGGCGCTCCGCTGCAATCCTGGGGCACCGGCAGCCGGTTCGTCCGCCGCAACACGGACCGCGCGCCCAGCCGCAGCGGCGTGCTCGGGCTGCTCGCCGCAGCCAAGGGCCTGCGCCGCACCGACCCGTTGGAGGAGCTTCTCGGGTTGCGCATCGGGGTGCGGGTGGACCAGGTGGGCAGCTTGGAGCGTGACTTCCAGACGGCGCGGACCCGGGACGGCAAGAACGCGATGCCGCTGTCCTACCGGTTCTACCTCGCGGACGCGGTGTTCGCCGTCGCCATCGAAGGCGACGAGGCCCTGTTGGTGGGGTTGCGGGATGCGTTGCGTGCCCCCGTCTTCCCGCTCTACCTCGGACGGCGTTCCTGCCCGCCAGCGGGCAAACTGCTGCACGACCTGGCGGACGGCACCGTCGCGGAGCGACTCGCCGGCACGCCGTGGATGGCCTCGCCCTGGGTGCAGGAGCGACACCGCCACGCCGACGTCACGCTGGACACGGTGGTCGACTGCACGGAGGACGAGCCCGGTGTCGAACTCGTCCAGGACGAGCCGATCAGCTTCGACCCCAGGCATCGCCGGTACGGGTGGCGCTCGGTCCGCCACCGGCCGGTGACGATCGCCAACCCCGCCTACAAGCCTGCCCTGCCGGACCCGGCGTCGGACCCGCACTGCCCGATGGCGGCATTCGAAGGACTCGCCTGATGCACCTGACCCGTTTCGAGATCAACCCGGCCCGGCGTGCGGCACGGGCAATGCTCGCCTCCCCGCAGAAGATCCACGGCGCCGTCATGGCCGCGTTCCCGGGTTCGCTTCCCACCGCCGAGGACGGCCGCGTGCTGTGGCGCGTGGACCGCCACCAGCACCGTGTTCTGCTCTACCTCGTCAGCCCGCACCGCCCCGACCTGACCCACCTGGTGGAGCAGGTCGGGTGGCCGACCACGAGCGGCTGGGACACCCGCGATTACGGCGCGCTTCTCGACACGCTCGACGTCGGGCAGCAGTGGGCGTTCCGGCTGCGGGCCAACCCCGCGCAGAGCCGCCGCAAGGACGCGACGTCGACCAAGTCCCAGCGGTTCGGGCACGTCACCGTGTCCCAGCAGACCCAGTGGCTGCTGGACCGCGCCGAACGCCACGGCTTCGTCGTGCCGCACGGCGAACAGGACGAACCCGACGTCGCCGTCCGCGACCGTGACCTGTCCACGTTCGCCCGCCAAGGTCGTGATGTCACGCTGGCCACCGCCGTGTTCGAGGGCATCCTGCGGATCACGGACCCGGTCGCGCTGCGGGCGGCGCTGATCAACGGCATCGGCCCGGCGAAGGGCTACGGCTGCGGACTGCTCACGCTGGCACCGGTCCGCCGTGCCTGACGTCCCCGGCTTACCACCGGTACCGATCTCACACCTGGTGCGGGCCCAGGACCGGGTTTCGTTCCTGTACCTGGAACACAGCGTCGTGCACCGCGACGACAACGCGATCACCGCGACGGACAAGCGTGGCACCGTGCACATCCCGGCCGCCACCCTCGGCGCGTTGCTACTCGGCCCCGGAACCACGGTGAGCCAGCAGGCGATGGTGTTGTTGGCGGAAAGCGGTTCCACGGCGGTGTGGGTCGGCGAGTACGGCGTGCGCTACTACGCCCACGGCCGAGGCCTGTCCCGCTCGTCGAGACTCCTCGAAGCCCAGGCCGCGCTGGTGTCCAACAAGCGCACCAGGTTACGGGTGGCACGGCAGATGTACGCGCTGCGTTTTCCCGACGAGGACACCACCGATCTGACCATGCAGCAACTGCGCGGCAAGGAAGGCGCCCGCGTCCGCAAGCTCTACCGCCTGCACGCTCAACGCACCGGCGTGGAGTGGCAACGCCGCGACTATGACCCCAGCGACTTCGACAGCGGAACCCCGGTCAACAAGGCGCTGTCGGCCGCCAACACCAGCCTGTACGGAGTGGTGCACGCGGTGATCGTGGCCCTGGGCTGCGCACCCGGTCTGGGATTCGTCCACACAGGACACGACAAGTCGTTCGTCTACGACATCGCCGACCTCTACAAGGCCGATATCACCATCCCGGTCGCTTTCGACATCGCCGCCCGCGACGTCGCCGACATCGGCACCGAGACCCGACGTGCGGTTCGTGATCGCATGAAGGACGGCACGTTCCTCGACACCTGCGTCCGCGATATCAAGACGCTACTCGCCGAGGAGGACGTCACCACGATCTACGGCCCGGACGCCTTCGACACTTACGACGAGACGGCGTCGAACGTCGTACTGCTGTGGGACGACAGCGGGCGGGCAGTCGCGGGCGGAACCAACTACGACGACGAGGACTTCCTGTGACCGTGATCGTCGTAGCGGCCTGCCCCGTGGGACTGAGAGGCCACCTGACCCGCTGGCTGCTGGAAATCTCGCCCGGCGTCTTCGTCGGCAACGTCACGGCCCGCGTCCGCGACCTCATGTGGTCGCGGGTCGTCGAACTCGTGCGCACCGGACGGGCGATCATGGTCCACCGGGCCGACAACGAACAGGGACTGGACTTCAAAGTCCACCACCACGACTGGCATCCCGTCGACTTCGATGGAATCCAACTCATGCTTCGTCCTTCGACGCCCCCATCGGACTCTGAAACCACGACGACGCCGAGCACTTCGTGGAGCACTGCGGGCCGACGACGCCGATTTGGCAACCGCCGATGAAGCGAGCGCCTTGGCCGATCTTCGGCTCAGGGTGCGGCGGACACAGCGACCCTCATCCCTTCGGAGCAATGCAAGCCTCGCTCACGTACCTACGAACCACGACCGACACAAACCGAACGAATACCAGCCAGTAGCCACATAGACCTCCAGGTCAACAAGTGTCTTCCCCGCGCGAGCGGGGGTGTTCCCGAGGTTTGCGTAGTTCTGCGTCGAGGCCGAGCGTCTTCCCCGCGCGAGCGGGGGTGTTCCCGGCGTGGCCACGGTGAGCGAGTGGCGGGGCAGGTCTTCCCCGCGCGAGCGGGGGTGTTCCGTCGGTGGGTGGCTCGGCGGCAAGTCGGTCGCGGTCTTCCCCGCGCGAGCGGGGGTGTTCCCCCCACCAACACGTTTCCGCAGGTCGGACCGGAGTCTTCCCCGCGCGAGCGGGGGTGTTCCCGCCCGGCGCTGGCCGCGTCGAACTTCGCGGCGGTCTTCCCCGCGCGAGCGGGGGTGTTCCCCGTCTTCTCCGAGCGGCTTGAAGAACATGCCGGTCTTCCCCGCGCGAGCGGGGGTGTTCCCTCGCCGAGCGCCGGATTCGCGTAACCCCACAGGTCTTCCCCGCGCGAGCGGGGGTGTTCCGGAGGACGGTCACGATGACCAACAAGGTCTTCGGTCTTCCCCGCGCGAGCGGGGGTGTTCCGGGCGACGAGGACGGAACGATCAAGATGCGCCCGTCTTCCCCGCGCGAGCGGGGGTGTTCCGTCGGCGAAGGTGACGTAGCTGCTCTGCCAAGCGTCTTCCCCGCGCGAGCGGGGGTGTTCCGTTGTGCTGGTGGGCCTGGATCGCGAGGTCCCAGTCTTCCCCGCGCGAGCGGGGGTGTTCCTCCGGGGCCGTGCGCGTGGATCTTCGCGTCGAGGTCTTCCCCGCGCGAGCGGGGGTGTTCCTCAGGACGGTCTTTCGTCGGTGTGGAACTGTCAGTCTTCCCCGCGCGAGCGGGGGTGTTCCGTTGGCCATGGTGTTGGTGCCGCCACGGCCACGGTCTTCCCCGCGCGAGCGGGGGTGTTCCCAGGTGCGCGTAGGAGATCAGCGCGGCCCGCAGGTCTTCCCCGCGCGAGCGGGGGTGTTCCCTGCTGCGTGAGCTGGGCCGGCCGATCAGCCGCGTCTTCCCCGCGCGAGCGGGGGTGTTCCCTCGCCGCACGCCTGTGGCTCAAGCTCGACGACGTCTTCCCCGCGCGAGCGGGGGGTGTTCCTGCTCCCGGGTACCGCACCCGACCACAACACGGGTCTTCCCCGCGCGAGCGGGGGTGTTCCGAACGGAAAGAACGCCGGGTCGGTGATCGCGCCGTCTTCCCCGCGCGAGCGGGGGTGTTCCCGCCAGGCGCAGCGCGTTGACCGTGTCGATCCGGTCTTCCCCGCGCGAGCGGGGGTGTTCCCGCGACCCGGCCACCCGTGAGGTGCTGGCCGGGGTCTTCCCCGCGCGAGCGGGGGTGTTCCCGCGTCGTCGGCGATGCCCTGCTCGATCTGGCCGTCTTCCCCGCGCGAGCGGGGGTGTTCCGCTCGACGGCGACGAGCTGCGCGTCTTCACCGCGTCTTCCCCGCGCGAGCGGGGGTGTTCCCCACCGGGGCAGCGTCGGCCAGTTGCCGGACAGGTCTTCCCCGCGCGAGCGGGGGTGTTCCCAGTTAGAGCACGCCCTCGTAGTCGCTGCGCCCGTCTTCCCCGCGCGAGCGGGGGTGTTCCACCCGTGTACTGGAGCCCGTGGCTGGAAGAAGAGTCTTCCCAGCGCGAGCGGGGGTGTTCCCAGCCATGGACGCGGCCTCCTGATCGTGTTCTGGTCTTCCCCGCGCGAGCGGGGGTGTTCCCCACTGGAGCAGGCGCGACAGCGAGATCTTCTTGTCTTCCCCCGCGCGCGGGGGGTGATCCGCAGCCCTATCCGTGGCTGCTCACCCGGGCGTCGTCTTCCCCGCGCGAGCGGGGTGTTCCCTCGGACGACCCACTACTCGTACCCGACCGCTGGCCTTCCCGCGCGAGCGGGGGTTGTCGCCGTCACGACGGCACGCGCAGCCGAACCGGCGACACAACGAAGTGGCGAACCTGCCGTCACCATCCGATCACCTGGCGTAGCATCCGGGCACGCCGTCGAGGGGAGAATCGTGTGGCGCGGGTGTTCATCAGCCACGCCAACAAAGACCTGGCGATCGCGGTCGAGGTCTGTGACTGGCTGAGAGACGACCGGCACGAGCCGTTCCTCGCCGCGGACCTCGGCGGGGGCATCCCGGTCGGCGAGGACTGGAAACAGCGCCTCTACCGGGAACTGCGCGGTGCCGACGCCGTGGTCTGCGTGGTCACCGAGGCGTTCGTCGAGTCCAACTGGTGCGCGGCCGAGGTCGGCATCGCCGACTCGCTCGGCTGCCTGCTGCTCCCGATCCAGGCCCAGCCCGGCGTGAAGCACCCGCTCATGGAGCACCTCCAGTACACCGACCGCCAGGCCGGTGCCAACGTCGTCCGCGAACAACTGGGCCGCGCACTGCGCGACCTCGACCTCGGCGGCCCGACGCAGTGGCGCGACGGCGACAACCCGTTTCCCGGCCTCGCTCCATTCCCCTCCGCGCTGAGCACGGTCTTCTTCGGCCGCTCGGACGAGACGCGCAAGCTCGCCGGACTCCTGCGCGCCGGGGCCCGAGGCCGGCTCACGGCCGTCGTCGGCCCATCGGGCTGCGGCAAATCCTCACTCCTGCGAGCCGGCCTCCTCCCCCTCCTCGAACGCGAGGACGGCTGGCTCGTCATCCCACCGCTGCTCCCCGGCGACGACCCGTTGCACGAACTCGCCGCCACGCTCGCCGCCGTCGCCCACCGCCTCGACCGCGGCTGGACGCGCGCCGACATCCGCCAACGACTCGCCAAGCCGGACGGCCTGCGGACCATCGCCGAGGACCTCGCCCAGGGCGACCGTGTGCTGATCGCCGTCGACCAGGCCGAAGAGCTTTTCACGCGCGCCGGCGAGGAGGACCGTGCCACCTTCGGCGCCCTCCTCCGAGAAGCGGTGCGCGGTCCGGTCCGCGTGGTCGCGACGTTGCGTTCCGAGTTCCAGGACGACCTGCGCACGCTCCCCGCCCTGGCCGGCCTGCCGATCGAGACCACGCTGCTGGAGCCGCTGTCCCCGGACAAGCTCAGCGCGGTGATCACCGAGCCGGTCCGCGCGGCCGGGCTCAAGGTCGACCCGGGACTGGTGTTCCGCCTGGTCACGGACACTGCCACCGGCGAGGCACTGCCCCTGCTGGCGTTCACGCTCCAGCAGCTCGCGCTCGACCTGACCCGCGGCGACCGCCTGTCCGCCACCCGCTACCGGGACATGGACGGCGTCCACGGCGCGCTCAGCAAGCACGCCGACCAGGTACTCGCCGACGCGGTCGCCCGCAGCGGTCTGGACGCGGACGAGGTCCTGACCGGCCTGGTCCGGCTGGTCACGTTCGACGGCGTCAACCGGCTCGCCCGACGCGTCGACCGCCGCAAGCTCTCCGAACCGCTGCGCGCGGCGTTCGAGGTGTTCGTCGACCAACGGCTGCTCACCACGACCGGCAACCGGATCGGCGTCGCGCACGAAGCGCTGCTGACCAAGTGGCCGCCGCTGATCAAGGCGATCGACGAGCGGGCCGCGGTGCTGCGCGCGGTGGGCCGGGTCGAGCGTGCCGCCGCCGAGTGGGTGGAGCGCGACCGTGCCGAGTCGTTCCTCTGGGAGCAGGGCAGGCTGGATGTCGCCGAGGAAGCCCTCACCCCCGACCCGCCCGCGTTGGACGACGACTCCCGCGCGTTCCTCGCCGCCACCCGCGCCCGCCTGGACACCCTGAAACGTCAGGGCAACCGGCGACGGCGACGCTCGCTGCTCGTCCTGTCCGTCCTGCTCGCGCTGGCGTTGGGCGCGACCGCGCTGGCGGGCGTGCAGTGGGGCAGCGCCCGGCACGAACGCGACACCGCCACCGCACGCGCCCTGGTCGCCCAGGCGGAAGCGGCCCGGGACGGCTCGCCACGACTCGCGTTGCGGCTGGGCATCGCCGCGCACCGCCTGCGACCCAGCGCCGAGACGAACGCGGGCCTGGTCAACACCTTGATCACCACGCGCTACGCGGGGTCGCTCACCGGCCCGGAGACCGACGGCCTGTCCGCGTCCGCGTTCTCCACCGACGGCCGCACGCTGATCACCGGCACGTCCACCGGCCGCGTCACGCTCTGGGACCTGGCCGACGTCCGCGCACCGCGCCGCCTCGACGCCGCGCCCCAGGTCGGCAGCAAGGCCGTCACGTCGCTGGCCGTCGGCGCGGGCGTGCTCGCGGTCGGCGGCTCGGACGGCGTCGTGACGTTGTGGGACCTGTCGACGCCCGCGAACCCGCGTGAGTTCGACCGGATCACCGAGGCCGGTCCCGTGACCGCCGTCGCGTTCACCGCCGACGGCCGCACGTTGGCCATCGGCAAGTCCGACGGTTCAGCCACCCTGTGGGACCTGACCGACCCCGAGCACCCGGTGCGCGGCGCGTCGCCCGTCGGGCACGACACACGCATCTCCTCCGCCGCGTTCGCGCCGAACGGCGTGCTGGCGACCAGCGGCGACGACGGCACGGTGGTGCTGTGGGACCTGTCCGACCCGGGCACGCCCCGGCGCGAGGGCGAGCCGCTCACCGACCAGACGCGGCGTTCGGTCACGTCGATCGCGTTCGCACCGAAGTCCGGCGCCCTGGTCACCGCCCGTTCGGACGGCACGGTGAACGTGTGGGACGTGACCGGCACGCCCCGCCAGGTCGGCGACCCGCTGGCCGCGCACTCCGCGAAGGTCACGTCCGTGGCGTTCGCACCGGGCACGGACACGCTGGCGACCGGCAGCGAGGACGGCGCGGCCGTGCTGTGGGACCTGCGCGACCCGACCGCCCCGAAGATGATCGGCGAGCCGTTGGTGGGCCACCGCAGTCACGTCACGTCGGTCGCGTTCCCGGCGGGCGGCACGACGCTCGTGACCAGCGGCGTGGGCGGCGGCGCGATCCTGTGGGATCTCACCGAACTCCCGAAGCGCATCGGCGATCCCTTGACCGGGCACGGGAAACTCGTGAAGTCCACGGTGTTCGAGGGCGACGAACTCGTCACGACCGGCTCGGACGGCGTGCGCCTGCGCTGGGACGTCCGCGACCCACACCAGCCGCGCCAACTCGGCCGCGACCGCGCGCCCGGACCCGGCCGCACGTACTCGCTGGCCGTGCACGGCACCGTCGACGCCACGCCGGGCACGGACAACACGGTGCTGCTGTGGGACATCACCGATCCCGCGAAACCCAGGCCGCACGGCCGTCCGCTCACCGGGCACCGCAGCGCGATCAACGCGGTGGCGTTCCGCGCCGACGGCGCGATCGTCGCGGCCGGGGGCACCGACGGGACCACGATCCTGTGGGACGTCACCGATCCCGACAAACCCCGACGCCTGGGCCAGCCCCCGACGGAACCGAGCAAGCCCGTGACATCACTGGCGTTCTCCCCCGACGGCGGCGTCCTGGCGGCGGGTGGTTCGGACGGCACGGTGATCCTGTGGGACATCAGCGACCCGAACCGACCCCGCCGCCTCGGCCGGGCGTTGGCGGGCCACTCGATGGCCGTGAACGCCGTGGCGTTCGCCCCGTCGGGCAAGGTGTTGGCCACGAGCGGCTCCGACGGCACCACCCTGCTGTGGGATCTGAGTCCGTTCGACGACGTGGCGGCGAAGGCGTGCGCGGCGGGCGGCGGCCTCGACCGCGACGAGTGGCGCCAGTACGTGCCGGACCTCGACTACCGCGAAACCTGTCCCGCTTAGGAGCCCGGATGCGACGCGTGGTGCTGCTGTTCGTCCTCCTGGCGGCGTGCCAGGCCCACACCCCACCGCCGCCGACGGTCGAGGACCCGCTGGTGTTCTCCGGCATCCCGACCGGCAGCTCGATGACGGTGTTGCAGGCGTTCCAGCCGATCATCGACATGCTCCGCCGCGAGACCGGGCGTGAGATCCGCATCCAGGACACGACGTCGTACGACGCCCTGATCGAGGGCGTGCGTGACGGGGACATCGACATCGCCGCCTTCGGCCCGTTGTCGTACGTGCTGGCGAAGGAACGCGGCGCCCCGATCACGGCCGTGGCCGCGCAGACGAAGGAGAAAGGGAAGACGCCGGGATTCCGCGCCCACGGCTTCACCAGAGCGGGTTCCGAGGTGCACACGATGGCAGACCTCCGTGGCCGCAAGGTGTGCTTCGTGGACCAGGGCTCGACGTCCGGCTACCTGTACCCGGCAGCCGAACTACAGGGTTTGGGCATCTCCCCCACCACCGACGTGGAGCCGGTGTTCGTGGGCAGCCACGAGGCATCGGTACTGGCCGTGGCGAACGGCGACTGCGCGGCAGGCTTCGCGTTCGACGAGATGGTCGACCGCCACCTCGTGGAACGAGGCCAGATCAAGGCCGGCCAGATCGTCACGATCTGGCGCTCGGACCTCATCCCCGGCGCCCCGATCGGCATCTCGGACCGCCTGCCGGACACCCTGCGCGACACCATGTCCCGCGCGATCCGCGAAAAGGCGAACGCGGACTACCTACGCGCCAACGGCTTCTGCCAGGGCGAGTGCCCCTTGGGCGACGCCGACGCCTACGGCTACACACCGGTGGACGACCACTTCTACGACAAGGTCCGCGAGGTCTGCAAACGAACCACCTGCACCCCCTGACCCAGGGCATCGACCCGGACCGGCCCACCGGCAGCACGCCCGGCCACCCGGACCCACAACTCGCGGTGCCCGAATGCACAACTCACGGTGTCTGAACGTATAACTCGCGGGGTTTTGGAACGGGTGGTCTTGAAAGGGGTAGGGTGGAGACATGGGCAGAAGGAAGGAGTTCGACCCCGACGAGGTCTGCGCGATCGCCGTCGAGGTGTTCCGCGACCACGGCTACGAAGGCACCTCGGTGGCGGACCTGGTCGACCGGCTCGGCGTGGCCAAAGCCAGCCTCTACAGCACCTTCGGCAGCAAACACGACCTCTACCTCGCGGCACTGGACCGCTACGTCGCCGACACCGACGCCACGATCATCGCGGACCTCGCCCAAGGCGACCCCGACGAAGCGGTCAAGCATCTCATCCTCAGATACGCCAGGGAAAGCCGCACCAGCTGCCTGGTCGTCAGCGCCGCGACGGAGCTGCTACCCGACGACCACCGGGTCACAGCACTGGTCGAGAAGAGCTGGCACACCCTGCGCACCGCCCTGACCCTGGCCTTCACCCGGGCCGGCCACGAGGACGCCGACGGCCGGGCCTGCCTGGTGCTCGCCTTCCTCCAGGGCCTGCGAGTACTGGGCAAGGGCGACGGCAAAACGGTCCGCACGGCCGTGGACACGTTCCTCAAACTCATCCAAACAGAACGGACAGTCTAGTATGTTCACCGGCAAGGTCGCCCTGGTCACCGGCGGCGGATCGGGCATCGGCAGAGCCGTGGCACGACAGCTCGCCCTCCAGGGCGCCACCGTGATGATCACCGGACGCGACGACCGGGCCCTGAAGGAGACCGCCGACAACATCAAGGCGACCGGCGGCCAGGCCGACTGGCTCACCACCGACGTCACCGACGAGGCACAGGTGGCAGACCTGATCACCACCACGACCGCCCGACACGGCGGACTGCACGTGGCGGTCAACAACGCGGGCGTCCTCGGCCCGGCGGGCATCCCCACCGCCGACCTCGACCGGAAAGCCTTCACCGAGGTCATGGACATCAACCTCATGGGCACCTGGCTCTGCATGAAACACGAGATCGCCTACATGCGGACGAACGGCGGCGGCACGATCGTCAACGTCGCCTCCAACATCGGCGCCCACAGCCGCCGACCGGGCCTGGCCGCCTACGCCGCGTCGAAAGCCGCCGTGAGCGCCCTGACCCGCACCGCCGCCCTCGACCACGTCGCCGACGGCATCCGGATCAACGCGGTCAGCCCCGGCGCCACGGCCACCTCGATGTCCCGCCGACCGGGCGAATCCGACGCCGACCGCGACGACCGCCTGGCCGGGGCCATCCCCCTGGGCCGGGTCGGCGCCACCGACGAGGTGGCCGCCGCCGTGCTGTGGCTGGCCTCGCCCGCGTCGGCGTTCACGGTCGGCCACGACCTGGTGCTCGACGGCGGCGCGACCGCCTGAACCGGGAGGGGTGCGGAGCCGGGCGGCTCCGCACCCCTTCACGCCTCCAGAAAAGCCACGACCCCCTTCACCACGGCGTCCACAGTGGACGAAGACACGGCCAGGGGAGAACGACTCACCCGCAACACCCCGTCGGCCACGTCCAGCTCCACCAAAAGATCCGCCATCGGCCACCCGAGGTCGTGCCCGCCCTCCCGGGTCACCACGCACCCCGGCAGGTCCAACTCCGCCGGCGGCGAGTCCTGCGCCACCACGATCACCCGGTACAGCGGATCACGGCCCCGACGCACCAGCCGCGACACCTCCGCGACCGGCACGTCGGCATGCGCCAACGCCGCCTCCACCGCGGCCACCGGATCGCCTCCCACCCGCACGCACACCATGTCCACCAGGCACCCGATCACCCGCGACAACACGTCACTGCTCCGATGGGCCACCGGCACGCCGATGCCGAAGTCACGCTGACCGGTGTGCGCCGCCAACGCCCGTGCGACCGCGTCCACCACCACCGGCAACCGCCCCCGCGAAAACCGCTCCACCGCGGCACCGGACAGCGGCACCGCCACCAGATCCGGCCCCGGATCACCCCCCGGCGGCAACACCAACGACGGCAGGTCCCGCAACGCCTCCCGCCAGTACTCCCGCTGACCGGGCAGGTCGTCGACCAGCGCACGCGACGCCGAGACGGCCTCGATCGGCGAAGGCCCGGCGTCGACCACACCCCCTCGATACCCCGCCGACAGCGACCGCGCCAGCAGGTGCTGCGACCACCCGTCGAACGCCACGTGGTGCACGACCACCCCGAACAACCACTCCGACGGCCCCACGGACGTCAGCACCGCCCGCCACACCACCCCGTCCGCAAGGCGCAACGGCCGCCGCAACTCCACGTCCAGGTCCGGGGAGAAGACGAACTCGACTTCCCGATTTCCCGGCACCACCACGGCTTCCTCGTCGGCCGTGTACCGACCGCTCAAATATCCGTGCGCCCGATGCGTCGCCGACACCGCGGCGACCAACGCGTCCGCGTCCAACGCCCCGGTGATCCGCCACACCAGCGGGCAGTGGTTCTCCGGATCGGCGCCGGACACCAGGTGCCGCACCAAAAACCCGTGCTGCATCGGCGTCAACTCGGCCACGTCCACGACACCCGACTCCGACACCGGCTCCGACGCCAACCACGCGGCGATCCCCGCCGCGGTCGGCGTCCGCACCAACCGCGACACCGGCACCGGACGCCCGAACCGCCGCCCCAACCGCGTGCACAACCGGATCGCGGCCAAGGACGTCCCACCCGACTCGAAGAAGGACGCGTCCCGGTCGACCGCCACTCCCAACACGGACGCGAACTCGGCCACCACCGCATCGGACCCGTCCCCACCCGGCTCCGCACGCGGCAGCAGGTCCAGCAACGCCCGGGTATCGGTCTTCCCGTTGCCCAGCAAGGGAAAAGCCTCGACCTCGACCACGTGGTCCGGCACCGAGTACGCGGGCAGGTCGGCCCGCAACCGGTCGACCAGTCCCGGCACGTGCCCGGTGTGGAACAACGCCAACGCCACGCACGCGCCCGTCTCGTCGCGCACGGGCACCACCACGGCCCGCCGCACCCCCGCCACGACCGCCAGGTGCTCGATCCCGGTCGGTTCGACCCGGTGCCCGCGCACCTTGACCTGCCGGTCCGCCCGCCCGTGGAACCGGAACAGCCCGTCCACGCCGACACTGCCCAGGTCACCGGTCCGGTAGACCCGGGTCGGCCCGCCGGGCAGGTCGACGACCACGAACTTCGCGGCGGTCAGCGCGTCGTCGCCGAGGTACCCGGACGCGAGCCCCTCCCCCGCCACGCACAGCTCGCCGACCTCGCCCGGCGCGCACACCCGGCCGTCACGCAGCACGACCACGGAGGTGTGCGGCACAGGCCGACCCAACGGCACCTCGTCCGCCACATCCGCCACACGCACGTCGTGGCTCAGCACGAACACCGTGCTCTCCACCGGCCCGTACCCGTTGACCAGCCGGACGTCCGGGTGCTCCTCAAGAAACCGCGCCGCGTGCGAAGGCGAGAGCCGCTCACCCCCGACCATCACCGTCCGCAGCCCGGCGAACGCCTCGACATCCTCCTCCACGATCAAGTGGAACAACGACGTCGTAAGGAACACCGTGTTCACCCCACGCACGGAAACAGCCGCACGCAGCCCCGCGGGCATCAACGGCCGCTCGTCGGCCAAGACCGCCGTGCCGCCCGTGGTCAACACGCCCCACAACTCCAGCGCGAACGCGTCCCACGGCAACGCCGCCGACACGTTCATCACCGTCGACTCGTCGAACTCGGCGAACGTGCACCCGTCGAACAGCCGCGTGGTCCCCCGGTGCGGGGACAGGACCGCCTTGGGTTCGCCCGTACTCCCGGACGTGAAGAACACCATCGCCGCGTCCCCGGAGAACAACGCCGGTCCGGCCACCCGCGCGGGGAACGCCGGGTGCGGGGTCGCCGCGACCTGTCCGGGCAGCAGCTCCGCGACCCGCCGCAGCCGCTCGTCCGGCCAGGCCGGGTCGAGGACCGCGTAGGCCGCGCCGCGCTTGAGCACGGCCAGCAGCACGGCCACGAGTTCCGGTCCGGGCGGCAGCACCACCGGCACCACCGACCCCGGTCCGCACACCAACCCCACCGACAGCCGGTCCGACCACGCGTCCAACTCCCGGTAGGTCACGCGGACGTCGCCGTGCACCACCGCGACCGCGTCGGGCCGACGGCCGGCGACGGCCCGGAACGCCTCATGGATCAAGGGAAGCGTCACGCCGCACCCGCCCGGCGGACGTGCGCGACCAACGCCGTCCGCTTCCAGCCCGTGCTGCGGATCGCCGGTGCCGGGATCCCCAACTTGTCGATCAGGTAGTCGATGTGCGCGTCGACCGCGCGCGGGCTCATGCCCAGCCGGGCGGCGATCCCGGCGGACGTGGGCATGGGCCCGGTCCCGCACAGCTCGGCCAACACCGCGTAGTAGCGCGACGTCCGGTCGAGGTGCGGCACGGCCACCGGGTCCAGGCCCGGGCACGGCCGGGCCGCCGCCCGCCGCGACCGGGCGAGCGTGGCGAACACCGTGACCGACAGCGGTCCGGTCGAGGGCCGGATCAGCGCCATGTCGAACGCGAACGGCACGCGCTCGCCCGGCCGCACCGCGACCGTTTCGTCGGGATGGTCGACATCGGCGACCAGCAGCGGCTCGCGGTCGCCGGTGTTGGTCACCCACCACGTCGTGCGGTCCGCGTCGAGTTCGCCGCGGAAGTCCGGTGCCACCGCACCGGGAAGCCTGATGTCGAACGCGCAGGAATCGCAGCCGCAGCCGCCGAAAGCCGCGCTGTGCCCGTCCGGTACGTCGACCTGTCGCGGTGCCCGGCCGCGTTCGACCGGGCCCTGGATCGTCAGCACTTCGCAGTCCTCCCCAAAGACTTCGAATCGGCCGGTCGTCCCTCCGGCCGCAACAGAGTCTGCGCAGGACCGGAACGACCGGGTATGGGCACAACTACGCAGTACTCCCCGCGCGCGTGGCCGTTCGCACGGCGCGCGATTAACAAATCCGGGCCCGGTCGCGCAACCGCCCGGCACCCCGGGCTGCCCGGACTCCCCCGGCCCGGCCGGCACCACATCATCGGTTCCCGCCGCGACTTCTCGCGGCCTTCTCCGGTCGGCAGGAAGGAAACGAGCGAGTGAGCGCCGAACAACCCGCCACCGCCGCGCAACGCGGTCTGTGGCTGCTGGACGGTCTGCACCCCGGCAGCTCCGTCTACAACGTCTGGTGCTCGGTGCGGCTCACCGGCCCGCTGGACGTGGCCGCGCTGCACCGCGCGCTGTCCGGCGTCGTCGCCCGGCACGACGCGCTGCGCACGACGTTCCGGGCGACCGACGACGGTCCGGTGCGGGTGGTCGCCGACACCCTCGACGTGCCGCTGCCGATCGTCGCGTCCGACGACGCCGAGGCGCTGGTCGACGCCTGGGCCGAGGAGCCGTTCGACCTGGCCGCCGGTCCGCTGATCCGGGCCGTGCTGGTCCGGATCGCGCCGGAGCGGCACCTGCTGGGCCTGGCCGTGCACCACATCGTGTGCGACGGCCGGTCGGTGCACGTGCTGTTCGACGAGCTGGCACGCGGCTACGCGGGCGAGGAGCCGCCGGCACCGCCGGCGGGGTTCGGCGACTACGTCCGGTGGCAGCGCGAACGCGAAACCGACGAGGACTGGTGGGTCGAGCACCTGGCCGGGGCACCGGACCTGCTCACGCCGCCGACCGACCGGCCGCGTCCGGCGGTCCGGGGCACGGCCGGCGCCACGCACGTGTTCACGCTGGACGCGGGCCTGGTCGCGGACCTGGCCGCGTTCGCCCGCACCCGCCGGACCAGCCCGTTCATGGTCCTGCTCGCCACGTACTCGACCGTGCTGGGCCGGGTGTCGGGGGTACGCGAGCTGCTGGTCGGCACGCCGGTGTCCGACCGCGAGGTGCCCGAGTTCGAGGAGCTGATCGGCTACTTCGTCGACACCGCGCCGCTGCGGGTGGACCTGGGCGGCGACCCGACGTTCGGCGACGTGGTCCGCCGGGCCCGCGACGAGGTGTTCGCGGTGCTCGCGCACCCGGGCGTGCCGTTCGACCGGATCGTGGAGCGGGTCCGGCCCAGCCGTGACCCCGGGCACACGCCGCTGGTGCAGACCGCGTTCAGCGCCGAGCTGGAACCGTTCGCCACGCCCCGGTTCGCCGGGCTCACGGCGGAACTGCGCCTGCCGCTGCCCACGAGCGCGAAGTTCGACCTCGACCTGATGATCCAGCGCGCGTCCGACGGCGAGCACTTCCTCGGCGTGCTGACCTACAGCACCGAGCTGTTCGACGAGTCCACTGTGGAGCGCTTCGGGCAGTGGTTCACGCACCTGCTCGCCGCCGGCATCGCGGACCCGGACACCCCCGTGCGCTCATTGCCGCTGCTGGACCGCCACGAGCGGGACAAGCTCCTGCACGTCTGGAGCGAGACCTCTCCGGCGCGGGCGCCCGAGTCGTTCGTCCACGAGCTGTTCGCCCGCTCCGCCGCCGCGACGCCGGACGCGCCGGCGGTCAGCCTCGACGGCGCCGAGACCTCGTACGCGGACCTGGACGCCCGCGCCGAGGGCCTGGCCGCCCACCTGCGGTCGCTGGGCGTCGGCCCGGACGAGGTGGTCGGCGTGCTGCTGCCGCGCGGCCTGGCGCTGGTCACGACCCTGCTCGCGATCCTGAAGGCCGACGGCGCCTACCTGCCGTTGAGCCCGACGCACCCGCCCGCCTACCTCAAGCGCGTGCTCGACACCGCACGCGTGCGGCACGTGGTCGCCGACCCGAGGCTGGCGCACCGGCTCGACGGCGTGCACGTGGTCGACCCGTCGGCCTCGGCGCCGATCTCGCCACAGCCCCGGCGGGCCAAGCCGGACGACCTGGTGTACGTGCTGTTCACGTCCGGCTCGACCGGCGAACCGAAGGGCGTCGCGGTCACGCACCGGGCGTTGGCGAACGTGGCCACGACCATGGTCGACCACTACTCGCTCACGGCCGCCGATCGCGTGCTCCAGTTCGCCAACGTCGGCTTCGACATCCACGCCGAGGAGCTGTACCCGACGTGGGCGGCAGGCGGCTGCGTCGTGCTCACCCCCGACCCGCCGCCCGGTCCCGAGGCGCTGCCGGAACTGGCGCGCACCGAGCGCATCACGTTCACCATCCTCACCTCCAGCTACTGGCGGCAGTGGGCGGCCAAGGCCCGGCAGGACGGCGTGCACCCCGGCGAGACCGTGCGGCTGGTGTCGATCGGCGCCGAGCCGGTCGACGCGGGCACGCTGCGGGACTGGCAGCGGGACGTGGGCATCCCGCTGGTCAACATCTACGGCCTGACGGAGTCGACGGTGAACGCCACCGCGACCTGGCTGGACGAGCCGGTCGAGGGCGCCACCGTGCCCATCGGCGTGCCGCTGGCCGGTGTCGAGGCGTACGTGCTCGACGACGAGCTGGAGCCGGTACCGGTGGGCGTGCCCGGTCAGCTCTACCTGGGCGGCGACTGTCTCGCGCGGGGCTACCTCGGCCGGGCCGACCTGACCGCCGGGAAGTTCGTGCCGCACCCGTTCTCGCCGAAGCCCGGCGCGCGGCTGCACCGGTCCGGCGACCGGGCGCGGTGGCGGACCGACGGGCGGCTCGAAGTGCTGGGCCGCCTGGACAAGCAGGTCAAGGTGCGGGGCTACCGGATCGAGCCGGGCCACGTGGGAGCCGCGCTGACCGCGCACCCGGACGTGACCGACGCGGTCGTGGTCGTGCGCGAGGACCGGCTGGTCGCCTACGTCGTGCCCGCGACCGTGCCGGCGGGCCTGCGCGAGCACGTGGCGGGCCGACTGCCGGTGCACCTGGTGCCCGCCGCGTTCGTCGGCCTGCCGGTGATCCCGTTGAACGCCAACGGGAAGGTCGACGAACGGGCGCTGCCCGAACCGGCCCTGCCGGTGTCCGCGCCGGTCGAGGCGAGCACGCCGGCCGAGCACCGGATCGCGGCAGTGTGGCGCGAGGTGTTGCGGCTGGACCGCGTCGGCGTGCACGACAACTTCTTCGAGCTGGGCGGCACGTCGCTGACGCTGGCGTCCGTCCACTCCAGACTGCGCGACGACTACGGGCTGTCCATGGTCGCGCTCTACGAGCACCCGACCGTGGCCGCGCTCGCCGCGCACGTCGCCACCGGCCCGACCACGGGCACCGAGACCGACCTCCGGGCCGACCGGCTGCTCGCGGGCCGCGCCCGCGTGCGTCGCGCCCGTCGCTGAACCTCCTGCCGGGAAAGGGAAACGTCATGTTCGAGGACGACGACCGCCGCTACGCGGTCGTGCGCAACGCCGAGGAGCAGTACTCGCTGTGGCCGGAGGGCCGCGAGCTGCCGCCCGGCTGGACCGCGGTCGGCGTGTCCGGGTCGAAGGAACGCTGCCTGGACCACATCCGCGAGGTGTGGACCGACCTGCGCCCGCTGAGCCTGAGGAGCGCGTGATGACGAGCCTGTGGCGACAGGGGAACTTCCGGAACCTGTGGTTGGCCCAGACGCTGAGCCTGGTCGGCACCCAGGTGACCGTCCTGGCGTTCCCGCTGGTCGCGTTGCTGCTGCTGGACGCCTCCGCGCTGGAGGTGAGCCTGCTCTACGCGATCGAGTTCGTGCCCGTGCTGCTGCTGGGCCTGCCGGCGGGCGCCCTGGTCGAGCGGCTGAGCAAGCGGCTGGTGCTGCTGGTGTCGGATGCCGCGCGGGCCGTGGCCCTGCTGCTCGTGCCGGTCGCGTGGGTGTGGGATTTCCTGTCCCTGCCGTTGGTGTTCGCGGTGGCGTTCGTCGTCGGCCTGGGCACGCTGTTCTTCGACGTGGCCCAGGGCTCCTACCTGCCGGGCCTGGTCGACGAGCGGCAGTTGGCCGACGCCAACGCCAAGATCGAGGTGTCGCGGTCGGCGAGCCAGCTCGCCGGTCCGACGGCCGGCGGCGTGCTGGTGCAGTTCCTGACCGCGCCGGTCGCCGTACTGCTGGACGCGGTGAGCTACGTCGTGTCGTTCGTGCTGCTGCTGTTCGTCAAGGGCCGTGACGTGGTCACGCCGCCCGAGGAGCGGCAGGGCCTGCGGCAGGAGATCGGCGAGGGCCTGCGGTTCGTGCTCTCGCACCGGTTGCTGCGCCCGTTGGCGTGGTGCGACGCGCTGGCCAACCTCGCGTTCGCGGCGGTGCTCGCGCTCCAGGTCGTGTACGCGGCGGACGACCTGAAGCTCGGCGCCACCGCGATCGGCGTGGTGCTGGCCGTGGGCAACGCGGGCGGCCTGGTCGGCGCGCTGGTCTGCGGCAAGCTCGGCGAGCGGTTCCCGCCCGGCCCCCTGCTGCTGGGCTCGATCGCGCTGTTCACGATCGGCGCGGCGATCCTGCCGCTGTCGACCGGCGCGGTGTCGTTCGGCGTCGGGCTGTTCGTGGTCTACCTGGGCGTCGTCGTCTACAACGTGGTCGGCACGACCCTGCGCCAGCTCGCCACGCCCGAGCGCCTGCTGGGCCGGATGAACGCGACGCTGCGGTTCATCGAGTGGGGCACGCTCCCGCTCGGCGCGGCCGTCGGCGGTCTGCTGGTGGCGCCGCTGGGCCTGCGCGGCGTGCTGTGGCTGGCCGCCGGGGTGTGCGCGCTGTCGATCCTGCCACCGCTGCTGTCCCCGGTCCGTGCGCTGATGGAGAACCCGTCCGCCGACGAGCCCGAGGCGGTGGCGTCGTGAGCGACACGCGCATCGCCGTGGTGGGCATGGCCGGCCGATTCCCCGGTGCGTCCGATGTGGACGGTTTCTGGCGACTGCTGGCCGACGGCGTCGACCCGCTGACCCGCGACCGGGGCCCGGCGCACGGGCTCGTCGCCGACGGCGACCTGTTCGACGCCGCGTTCTTCGGCTACGCGCCCGGCGAGGCCCTGCTGATCGACCCGCAGCAGCGGGTGTTCCTGCAGTGCGCCTGGGAGGCGCTGGAGCACGCGGGCTGCGACCCGGCGACCTACCCCGGCGTGGTCGGGGTGTACGCGGGCAGCGGCGACACCGGGTACGCGGAACTGCTGCGGCAGCACCGGCACCGGTTCCCCGAGGTGTCCGAGCTGCAGATCCGGATCGCGGCCGGGTTCGACTTCCTGACCAGCCGGGTGGCCTACAAGCTCGGGCTGACCGGTCCGGCGGTGACCGTGCAGACCGCGTGCTCGACGTCGTTGGTCGCCGTGCACACGGCCGTGCAGTCCCTGTTGGCGGGCGAGTGCGACCTGGCGCTGGCGGGCGGGATCACGCTGCACGTGCCGTTCCCGGTCGACGAGACCGAGGACGGGATCATCGCGCCGGACGGGTTCTGCCGGGCGTTCGACGCGGACGCGCGCGGCACGGTCCCCAGCGACGGCGCCGGGATCGTGGCGCTCAAGCGCCTGGAGGACGCCCTGGCCGACGGCGACACCGTGCACGCGGTGATCCTCGGCTCGGCGGTCACCAACGACGGGTTCGGCAAGGTCGGGTTCACCGCGCCGAGCGTGGACGGACAGGCCGCGGCGATCCGGGCCGCACACCTGGTGTCCGATGTGGACGCCCGCTCGATCGGCTACGTCGAGGCGCACGGCACCGGCACCCCGGTCGGCGACCCGATCGAGGTGGCCGCGCTGACCAAGGCGTTCGGCGCGGACGAGACCGGGTACTGCGTGCTCGGCTCGGTCAAGTCGTCGATCGGGCACACCGACGCGGCGGCCGGGGTCATCGGGCTGATCAAGACCGTCCTGGCGCTACGCGAGGAGTCCATTCCCGCGACCGCGCACTTCCGCGCGCCGAACCCGTTGATCGACTTCGGGTCGAGCCCGTTCGTGGTGCGCGGGACGGCCACGCCGTGGCCACGCGGCACCGAACCCCGGCGGGCGGGCGTGAACTCGCTGGGCATCGGCGGGACCAACGCGCACGTCGTGCTGGAGGAGGCACCCGTCCAGGCCACCACACCCGGTCGCCCCTACCAGGTGCTGCCGGTCTCGGCGCGGACGCCCGAGGCGTTGGCCGCCGCGGTCGCCCGGCTCGACACCCGCGCGCACGACGCCGACACGGCGTGGACGTTGCAGACCGGACGACGGGTCTTCGAGCACCGGGCGTTCGGCGTGGTCCACGACGGCGAGCCGATCACGTGGTCGTCCGGACCGGTCGCACCGACGGGCGGCGTCGCGTTCCTGTTCCCCGGTCAGGGCGGGCAGCACGTCGGCATGGCACGCGGGCTGTACCGCGACGAGCCGGTGTTCCGGGCCGAGTTCGACCGGTGCGCGGAACTGGCCCGGCCGGAGCTGGACGTCGACCTGCGCACGGTGGTGTTCGAGGGCGACCCGGCCGACCTGCTGTCCACAATGGACATCGGACAGCCCGCCGTGTTCGGCGTGGAGTACGCCCTGGCGAAGTTGCTGATCTCGTGGGGGATCACGCCGAAGGTGGTGGCCGGGCACAGCCTGGGCGCGTACGCGGCGGCGGCGATCGCGGGCGTGCTGTCCCTGCCGGACGCGATGGCGCTGGTGCTGGAACGCGGTCGGCTGCTCGGCGCCGTCCCGGACGGCGCCATGCTGGCCGTGTCGCTGCCCGAACGCGACGTGCTCGGCCTGCTCGGCGACGAGTTGTCCCTGGCCGCGTTGAACAGCTTCGACCAGTGCGTGGTGTCCGGACCGGCACCGGCGGTCGACGCGGTCCGCCGGCGGCTGCTCGCCGACGGCGTCGAGGCCCGACCGCTGCGGATCAGCACGGCCGCGCACTCCAAGCTCGTCGACCCGGTGCTGGCGGACTACGAGAAGCGGGTCGCCAAGGTGCACCTGCGGCCACCGGCGATCCCGTGGATCTCCGACCGCACCGGCCGGTTCGTCGGCGCGGACGAGGCGATCGACCCGGCGTTCTGGAGCGCGCACCTGCGCGAGGCCGTGCGGTTCGCGGACACGCTGGACACCCTGCTGCGGCACGACGACAGCGTGCTGGTCGAGATCGGACCGGGCCGCACGCTGACCGGCCTGGCCCGCCGCCACCCGACGCGGGTCGGCGACCGGGCCGTGGTGCCGACCATGCCGCACCCGGCGGACGAGACGCCCGGACCGGCCGTGCTCATGTCCGCGCTGGGCACGCTGTGGCAGGCCGGTGTCCCGGTCGACTGGGCCGCGGTGCACGGCACGCCCCGACGTCGGGTGCCGGTGCCCACCTACCCGTTCCAGGGCCGGCGGTTCCGGCTCGACGTCGACGACGAGCCCGAGCACGTCGTCGAGGTCGGGTCGACCACTACGGCCACCCCCACGGAAAGCGCGGTCGCGGCGGCGTTCGGCACGATCCTCGGCCTGCGCACCGTCGACCTCGAGGACGACTTCTTCGACCTGGGCGGCGATTCCATGCTCGCGGCCCGCGTGGTCGGGCTGATCCGCCGCGACCTGGGCGCGGAGATCGGCGTGCGACAGGTCTTCCGCGCGTCGACCGCCGCCGCCCTGGCACGCCTCATCGACGGGAGCGCGGGATGAGCAAGTGGTTGCCGCGCAGGCACAAGCGACCGGACGCGCCGCTGCGGCTGTACGTGTTCCCGCACAGCGGCGGGTCGGCGGGCGAGTACCTGCTGTGGGCCGACGACCTGCCGCGGGTGGAGGTCGTCGGGGTGCAGGCGCCGGGCCGGGGCGGGCGGGTCGAGGAGGACGCGTACACGCGGATGTCCGACCTGGTGGCGGCCGTCGTCGCCGAGGCCGCGTTCACCGGACCGTTCGCGTTCTTCGGGCACAGCCTCGGCGCGGTCGTCGCGTACGAGGTCGCCCTGGCCCTGCGCGCGGCGGGCCGGGAGGGACCGCGCCACCTCTACGCGTCCGCGCACGAGGCGCCGCACCGCACGGTGCCCCGGCCGCACGCGCTCGACGACGCGTCCTTGATCGCGGCGGTCGAGGCCGAGCACGGGCCGCTGCCCGCCGAGATCCACGAGGACGCCGAGTGGCGGTCGCTGGTCCTGGGCGGCCTGCGCGGCGACCTGGGGATCGTCTCGACCTACGGCCGCACCACCGCCCCGCCGCTGGACTGCCCGATCACCGCGTTCGCCGGTGCCGACGACGAGGTCGCCGCCGACGACGTCGCGGCGTGGGCGGGGTGCACGACCGGGCCGTTCCGGCTCCGGGTGTTCGCAGGAGGCCACTTCTACTTCCGGGAGCAGCACGATGACATCCTCCGTTTCCTCGCCGCGGACCTCGACGCGGTCGGTGCTCGATGACCTCTACGCCGGGCGGGTGCGCTGGGACCTGCTGAGCCCGTTCCCCGAGCAGGACCCCGACGACCGGGCGATCGGCGACCAGGCCGTGGCCGCGATCACCGAACTGCTCGTCGACCGGGTCGACCCGACGGTGCTCGACGACACCGCGCGCTTGCCCGACGGGCTGACCGACGCGTTGCAGGACGGCGGTTTCTACCGGCTGCTGCTCGACCCGTCGCTGGGCGGCCTGGCGTTGTCGCCGCTCAACGCGTTGCGCGTGGTGTCGACGGCCGCGAGCTGGTCGCCGGCCGTGGCGTGGAGCCTGGCCATCGCCAACGGGTTCGGGTCCGGGTCGTACCTGCCGATCGTGCCGGCCGGGCCGCTGCGCGAGCTGATCGTCGACAAGGTGCGCGCGGGCATCGTGTCCGGCAGCGCGGACACCGAGGTCAACGGCGCGGCCAACCACCGCCGGCACACCACCGCCACGCCGGTCGAGGGCGGCGCCGCCTACCTGATCAACGGCGAGAAGATCTTCACCGGCAACGGGCCGCTGGCCGAACTGCTGGACGTGTCGGCGGTCGTGACCACCGACGGGGTCGAGCAGATCCGGCTGTTCTTCGTCGACACGTCCACGCCGGGCTTCTCGGTGGTGGGCACCAACGAGTTCCTGGGCCTGCGCGGCGCTCCCATCGGCGTGCTGCGGTTCGACAACGTGCGCGTGCCCGCCGAGAACCTGCTGCCCGCCTCGACCGACGAGTGGCGCTACGCCCCCGAGATCGCGCGGCTCGCCACGCTCGCCCGGACGTTGATCATCGCGTCGCCGTCGCTGGCCATCGCCAAGCTGTGCCTGGAGTGGTCGCGCGAGTTCGTGAACCGGCGCGTGATGGACGACAAGCCGCTCGCCTCCTACGAGGAGATCCAGCGGACCGTGGCGCGCACGGCGGCGGACGTGTTCACCATCGAGGCCGTGATCGAGTGGGGGCTGCTGGCCCGCGACCGCGTCGACACCGGCGCGGACCTCACGTCCGCCAAGAACCTGACCAGCGTGACGTGCTGGCACGTGATCGACCGGACCATGGCGCTGCTGGGCGGCGAGGGCTTCGAGACCGCGCGCAGCAAAGCCCGGCGCGGCACCACCGCACTGCCGGTGGAACGGTTCCTGCGCGACGCGCGGGGCCTGCGGATCGCCGGCGGGGTGGACTTCCTGCTGGACTTCTGGAGCGCCGAGGGCGGGCTGTCCGCGTTCTACGCCGAGGAGGGCCCGATCGCCTCGGCCGAGCGCGTCGACGACGCGTCGCTGCCGCCCCGGTGCCGTGAGCACCTCACGTTCCTGCACGCCGAGGCGGCCCGGTTCGGCGACCTGTGCCGTCGGCTGACGAGCACCTACACGCAGGAGGACCTGCTGGCCCGCGAGCACACGGTGGTCCTGGTCGGCGGGATCGGCAACGAGCTGCTGCGGATCGCGATCGTGCTGGCCCGTGCCGCGTCCCGGCGGGACGCGTTCGACCTGGCCGACATCGCGTGCACGGACGCGCGGCTGCGCTTGAACGCCCTGTGGGACCAGGTCGAGTCCTCGGACGAACCGCCGTACGCGCGGGTGTCGGACGCGTGGCTGTCCGGCACCGGCTACGGGTTCCTGGTCACCGACGTGATCACCGCCCTTCCGCCGGTCGAGGAGGACCGATGAGCGAGATCGTGCACGAGCTGGTCACGGCCCAGGACCCCGACCGGGTCGCGGTGGTGGGCGGACCGGTGACGTCGACCTACCGCGACCTGGACCGCCGGGCCGGGCTGCTCGCGGCCCGGCTGGTCGACCTGGGGGTGCGGGTCGGCGACGGTGTCGGCGTGTTCCTGCCCCGGTCCGTGGACCTCGTGGTCGCGGTCCTGGCGGTGCTCAAGGCCGGTGGCGGGTACGTGCCGCTGGACCCGGACTACCCGGCCGCCCGCGTCTCGGTGATGCTCGACGCCGTGCGGGCGCCGGTCGTGATCACCGACGCGACGCTCGCCGACCGGTTGTCCGCGTACCCGGGCCGGGTCGTGCGGGTCGAGGACCCGCTGCCGGTGGTCGACCCGCCGGTGGTGGCGGTGCGCCCGGACGACGTCGCGTACACGATGTTCACCTCGGGCTCGACCGGCGTGCCCAAGGGCGTGGCGGTGCGGCACCGGGGGATCGTGCGGCTCGTGCGCGATCCCGGCGTGGTGCGGCTGGGTCCCGACGAGGTGGTGCTGCACCTGTCCTCGCCGTCGTTCGACGCGTCCACGTTCGACCTGTGGGGCGCGTTGGCCAACGGCGGCCGACTGGTCGTGGCACCGGCCGGACGGCCTTCCGTCGGCGAGATCGCGGACCTGATCAGGTCCCACGGGATCACCACGGTGTTCTTCCCGACCGGGCTCTTCCACCTGATGGTCGACGAGCGCCTGGCCGACCTGGCGGGCGTGCGGCAGGTCGTGGTCGGCGGCGACGTGCTCTCGTCCGACCACGCGCACCGGTTCGTGACCGCGTTGCCGGGCGTGCGCCTGGTCAACGGCTACGGGCCGACCGAGATGACCACGTTCACCACCTTCCACGAGGTCGGCCCGGACCAGTCGCCGGACGTGCCCGTGCCGATCGGTCGACCGCTCGCGCGGACCCGCGTGGTCGTGCTGGACGAGTCGCTGTCCCCGGCGACCACCGGCCAGCTCTACGCCGGTGGTCCGGGGCTGGCCCGGGGCTACCTGGACCCGGCGCTGACCGCGTCGCGCTTCGTCCCGGACCCTGACGTGCCCGGCGAACGCCTGTACGCCACCGGGGATCTGGTGCGGGTGCGTGAGGACGGTGTACTGGAGTTCCTGGGCCGGATCGACCGGCAGGTGAAGAAGCGCGGCTACCGCGTGGAGCCCGCCGAGGTCGAGCTGGCCCTGCGCGCCGACCCGGACGTGCGCGACGCCGCGGTGGTGCTCGACGGCGACACCGCCGACACCCGACGGCTGATCGCGTACGTGGTCGCCGAGACCGCGGCGGGCGTCCGCGCGCGCATCGGTTCCGTGCTGCCGGACTACCTGGTGCCGGACGTGTGGATCACGGTGTCGACGTTGCCCTTGACGGTGAACGGCAAGGTGGACCGCGCCGCCCTGCCGTCCCCCGACCTCGGCACCACGCCCTCGTCGTCGGCCGGCCTGTCCGCCGACGAGGCCGCGCTCGCCGAGATCTGGCGCGAGATCCTGGCCCTGACGGAGGTCGGGCGGCACGACGACTTCTTCGACCTGGGCGGCCACTCCCTGCTGGCCAACCGGATCGTGTCCCGTGTCCGCCGCCGGTTCGGGGTGGACGTCCCGCTCAGCGCCGTCTTCGACCACCCCACCGTCGCCGGGTTCGCGGTCCTCCTCCGACGCTGACCCGCGAGTCATGCGTTCAGACACCGCGAGTTGTGCGTTCAGGCACCACGAAATGTGCACTCGGGACGGGGTCGGCTCAGGGCAGCAGGCCCAGTTCCTGGGCCCGCAGCACGGTCGCCAACCGGTCGGTCGTGCCGAGTTTCCGGTACAGGTGCTGGAGGTGGCGGTGGACCGTGCGGGGCGAGATGTCGAGCCGGCGGGCGATCGCGTCGGCCGTCAGCCCCTCCGCCAGCGCGGCCAGCACGGTCCGCTCCCGGCGGGTGGGGGTGGCCCGGTCCACGGGCAGGCGGACCACCTCGGCGGTGGGTCGTGGCGGCCCGGTCAGGCCGGCCAGGCGTTCGTCGGGGGCGTGGGACAGCAGGACCAGGACCCGGGAGCGCCGGGATTCGGCGGTCAGGTGGTCGAGCAACGCCAACGCGTCGTCGTCGAGCAGGTGGGCGTCGCGCAGGACCAGGACCAGGCCGTCGGGCCCGGTGGCCGCGTCCAGCACGGCGCCGACCGCCCGGTGCAGGCGGGTGTGCTCGGTGTCGGCCAGGCCCAGCGCCTCGGTGGCCCAGCCGGGGGTGGCCATGGCGCGGAACAGGCCTCTCAGCAGCAGGGCGGCATGGCGGCCGAAGTCGGTCAGCGGGCCCACGTCGCACTGCCCGAACGCCTCCGCGAACCCGCTGTAGGGCGTGCCGGCCACGACTCGCCCGCGTAACACCGGGACGCCGAGTTCCCGCGCCGCCGCCGTGCACGCGTCGACGACCTCCTCACGGCCGGTGCCGGTGGCCCCGACCACGGTGACCCCCGCACCGCGGACCGCCGTCAGCAGCCTGCGGAACCGGTCGACGTCGGCGGGCGCGGCCGACGAACCGCGGACAGCGATGCCCATCCCCAGTCCCTTCACCCCTGGCACCCCGGTGCGGGCACCACGCCGATCAGAGCAGATCCGAGGCGGGTAAATACCCCTCTCACGGTCCGGGACCGCAGTTCGGCCGAAGCACCACTCGTTCGTGCGACGCCGCCGACCCGGACGGTCCAACAGCCCGGTCGACGGTCCGCGGGCACACCGTGAACTGGGCGTTCCCTGCCCGACTGAACTGGCGGAACAACGGACTGCCGACCCCCGGAACCCATTGGCGACGCCGATGTCCGATATCACCGCGCCCAATGCGAACCGGCCGATCGGAGCAGCACCGACAGGACCGGTCGCGCACCGTCAAGGCTTCGGGATGGCGTTCGCCGTATAGGGGGTATCCGGCATCGGCGTCGTGGTGAACCGGCCGTTCGGCAGGTAGAGCCGGTCACGGTACAGCGCCGCCGTCGTGGGCACGTCGAACCTCGGGTCGGTCACCCGCTTCACCAAGGCGCCGCGCGTGCCGGGAGCGTCGAGCTTCACGACCGCGACCCGGTTGGACCGGTTCTCCACCACGTACAGCGTCTCGCCGTCGCGCACCAGCCCGTCGGTGTCGGCCAACGGTCCCCCGGCGACCTGGATCTCCCTGGTCGCACCGGTGGCCGGGTCGACCCGGAACAACCGGCCGGTGTTGTGCTGCGCGATGATCAGCGACTTCCCGTCCGGGCTGGTCTCGATGCCGTTGGCGTTGGTGCCCGACGTGTACCGGATGTCGCCGGAGAGCCGGACGGCCTGGGCCTTGGCGGGCAGGGTGCCGTCCGCGCCGAACGGCAGCCTGTGGATCACCGCCGTGGTCGAGTCGGTGAACCACGCCGCCTCGGGCGTGAGCACGACGTCGTTGACGAAGGTCGACCGCGTGGCGAGCCGGAACGTGGCGATGGTCCGCCCGGTCGCGGTGTCGAGCACGCGCGCGTCGCCGCCGCCACCGCCGGCGACGAACAGCCTGCCGCGCCCGTCGACCTTGAGCCCGAGCGCCGCCGTGCCGGCGGCACCCGGCGTGAGCTGCGTGGAGGTGCCGTCGGCGAGCCGCACCCGGCGGATGGCGCCGGTGCCCATCGACCCGAAGTACGCGTACTCGGCGTCGACCGCGATGCCCTCGGGTCGGAAGCCGTCGGGCAGCCCGAGCGTCGTGGGGAACGGTTCCGCGACCGCGACCCCGGACGGGCCGAGGACGAGCAGTGCCGCGACGCAGACGACTGTGCCACGCGGGAGCCTCATCGGTGGTCCTCTCTGTGCACGCCCCCGGCCCAGTCTCGCAAGGCAGCGGACCGCTCCGCAGTCACCTGTAGGCACCAAATCACTACCCTCCGTGGCCTAAGTCCGCCGGGTGCCGACCGGCACACGTCCGAGTGGACGTGCGGCGCGTCGCGACTGAGGCGGGGCACGGCGGGCACCCCGACGATGATCCTTTGTGGACCAACGGAAGGGATGTCATGCGAATCATCGGCACCGCACTCTCGGCCGCGGCCCTCGTCGTCGCGACGGCCGCACCCGCGGGCGCGACGGAACAGACCGGCCTGTACCTCGTGATCTCCGACCCCGACGGCACGTGGGGACGCGGCGTGAGCCTGGACTGTCCGCCGAACCGGGCACTGCACCCGCACGCCGAGTCCGCCTGCGCGGACCTCGACATGGCCGGCGGCGACTTCGACAACCTGCCCGGCGACCAGCACCCGTGCACCCTGGAGTACGACCCTGTCGAGGCGACCGCGGAGGGCACCTACCAGGGCAATTCCGTCAGGTGGACGGCCGAGTTCTCCAACGCCTGCACGCTGGACGCGGACACGGGCTGGGTGTTCCGCTTCTGAGAACGTTCCCCGACAAGGGGTTTTCAGCAGTCCTTTATGGACGACCAGCGCGGACTTGTGTGGAATTGACGAGCACTACTCCGATCGCGTTATTCACATTCCGGGTGCGGGTGTGCATGATCGAAGGGGCAACGTCCTTGGGCCACAAGCCCTGGATCACCGGAGGGAAACCATGAAGCACCTTCGCCACCTCGCCGCCCGCGTGCTCGGTTCGACCCGCATGGGCGGGTTCTACACGTACTGGGACATCGCGAACTGAACCGAAGCCGGGGCGGGCCGTCAGCGCCCGCCCCGGCGCCCCGCCGCCGCGCCTTCGGGTCGCCGCGCCTTCGGGTCGCCGCGCCTTCGGGTCGCCGCGCCTTCGGGTCGCCGCGCCTTCGGGTCGCCGCGCCTTCGGGTCGCCGAGTTTTCGGGTCGCCGAGTTTTCGGGTTCTGGGGGAGGAACTCTTGACCAGCACGGAAGTCCGCCCACCGGGACCGAAGGGCCGGTGGCTCGTCGGCAACACCCTCGACTACGACCGCGACCGCATGGGCTTCCTGCGCGCAGGGCACGAGCGGTACGGCGACGTGTTCTCCTTCGACGAGCGCACGATCGTGGTCCGCGACCCGGACCTCGTACACGAACTGCTGATCCGGACGAACGACGACTTCTCCAGCGCGAGTTCCGCCGTCGCCACCAGGTTCGAGGCCCGCACGGACGCGGAGACCGCGCGGGCGTGGATGACCGCGAGACGTGCCGGGTGGCGTGGCCTGAACCGGGCCACCGTGATCGCGCACACGGCCCGGCTGCGCGCGTTGTTCGAGAGGACGTTGGACGACACCGGGGGACGCGCGGTCGACGTCATGCCCCTGATGGAGACGTACTCCGGCCGGGCCGCGGCGGACTTCTGCCTTGGCCCGGACGCCGACGGCATCGCGGAGGTCGTGGCCGAGAACACCGCCGCGATCGAACCGCTGTCCGGCAGTTCGCAGCTCTTCCCGGAGTGGTTCCCCTCCCGCGCCATCCGGCGGTTCCGCCGGGCGCGCGACGCCACGCTCGACGCCATCACCACGCGGATCCACCGCCGACGGACCCCACACCCGCCGGACCAGCCGCGTGACCTGCTCGACGTGCTGCTCGCCGCCCGCGAACCGGAGATGAGGGAACTCCAGGTGCAGCGGCTGATCCGGGGCATCCTGCTGGCCGCGTACGGCGTACCGGCCGCGTCGATGACCTGGACGATCCACACCCTGGTCACCCACCCCGACCTGTGGGACCGGGTGGCCGCCGAATCGTCCGCCTGGGACGGTGACGACGAACCGCCGCTGTCGGCGCTGCCCCAGACCGAGGCGGTGATCCGCGAAGTGTTGCGGCTGTGGCCGCCGACGTGGCTCATGGGTCGCACGGCGGTCCGGCCGACCACGCTGGGCGACTGGCGGTTGAGCACCCGGGACGCGGCCATGTTCAGCCCGTTCCTGCTGCACCGCGATCCCCGGTGGTGGCCGGACCCGGACCGGGCCGACCCGGACCGCTGGCTGCGCGGCGAGACCCCGCGCAAGCACGCGTACCTGCCGTTCGGTGCCGGACCCCGGGTGTGCGTCGGCACGCAGCTCGGCATGATCCAGCTGACCCTGGGCGCGTTCTGGCTGACCCGGAACTACCGGGTAGCCGCCCCGGACGCCGCGGCCTGCGCACCCGAGTTCCACAACCTCCTGGTGCCACAGGGCTTCCGGGCCTCGTTCACCCGGGTCTAAGTCCACTGTGGACTCAGGCGGTCACGCCGCCGTCCAGCACGAAGTCGTGCCCGACGAAGTACGACGACTCGTCGGAGCACGCGAACAGGACGGCGTTCGCCGCCTCGGCCAACCCGCCGACCCGACCGATCGGCGGGCACGAGCCGAAGCCGTGGTCGGCGCCGGCCAGGTGCAGCGTGTCGATCCGGCCGGGGCTGACCGTGTTGATGCGGATACCCCGGCCGATGTACTCGCGGGCGGCGGTACGCGAGAGCGCCTCGACACCGGCCTTCGACGCGGCGTACGCCGCCGCGCCGGGCACCGAGTGGTGCCGGCCGACGACCGACGCGACGTTGACGATCGCGCCGCCCTCGACCATCAGCCGGACCTCGCCGCGCAGGCAGCGCCACAACCCGGTCAAGTTGGTGCCGATCACCCGGTCCCACACGATGTCGGACATGTCGGCCGCGCAGCCGGTCTCCCACACGCCCGCGCAGTTGGCCGCCGAGTGCAGGATGCCGTACTCGGCGTCGACCTCGCGGAAGAGCGCGTCGACCGAATGCGAGTCGGACACGTCGGTCGGCACGGGCAACGCGGTGCCGCCGGCCTCCCCGACGGCGTCGGCCACCTCGGCGAGCCGTTCCACGTCCCGACCGGCCAGCACGACGTGCGCGCCCTCGGCACCGAACCCCACGGCGACCGCGCGCCCGATGCCCGATCCGGCACCCGTGACCAGCACGACCCTGTCCTCGAACCGCACGTGTGCCCCCAGTCTGCCCCACCACGTCGATCCGGGGGATCATCTCAAACCGCGCACACATCCCGTGATCGGGTCACCACAGGGCGGACCGAAGGGATGCCGAAGCACCCCGAACCGTCCACAGTGGACCTAGCCGAACCAGCGGCGTTCGGTGTCCGGCTCGTCGTCGAAGAACCGCGCGAGCGCGACCCGCGCCGCGATCAGGGCGGATCGGGTGGCCGCCACGTCGCCCTCGACCGCGTGCGCGAACGCGTTGCCCAGGTAGCACTGGACGATGCGCAGCGAGCCGTCCGGCGAGTCCGCGATCCGCTCGCGGACCGGCGCCACGCGCTCGGTGAACGCGGTCAGCATCGACTCGAGCACCGGGCCGGGCGGCGCGTCGGCGCCGAGCATGGCCAGCGCGCCGTCGACGGCGGAGCAGAGGACTTCGAGGACTTCGGGAGCCGGACGCGTGCTCCCCGCCGTCGCGGACCCGTTGCGGGTCTGCGAGGGCACCACTACCGGCGGCTTGCGGCTCACGCCCCGCAGTCTAGGACCGGCGATCACATCGCGCTCACGTGCGACCGCACGTGCACCCACCCGGCCCAACCGCGTTCCACGACCGCCCGTGCCTGGTCACACGGCACGTACCGGGCTCACCGCGACCGCTCCACCAAGCCGGTGACAACCCCCGAAAGGATCACGATTCCCGTTGCCACGGCAAGCGTCCAGGCCGACCGGTGCGCCACGACCACCGGACCGGCGAGCGCGCCGAGCAGTGTCGCGGCGGCCTCGGCGGTGACGAAAACCGCACCGATGCGGCCAAGCAGGGCACCGGGCACCGCGCGCTGGAGCGTGGTCTGGGGCACGATCAGCGCCGCCGACCCGGCCGTGCCGACCAGTGCCGCCGCGCCGAGCGCGACCTCGAACGCCGGCCCGGCGAACAGGACGACGAACCCCGCTGCGGTCGCGCCGTGCGCGATGCCGAGCTGCCACCGCCACCCGAGCCGCCCGTCCGCGAACCGCACCAGCCACGCGCCGACGAGGAAACCCGCGCCCAACGCCGAGACCAGGTACCCGACGTGGGTACCGTCGCCGAACTCGCGCACCCCGTAGGGCACGAGCACCGCGCTGAGCGCCGCGTTCGCCGCGAGGAAGAGCGTGGACACCCGCAGGAGGACGCGTGCGGTGTCGCTGCGGCGCAACGCCTTCACCCCCTCGACAAGGTCCACGACCACGTCGGACACCTTACGAAAACGTTGTCCCGGAACACCTTTCGCCGTCAGCACGACCAGGGCCGCCGACACCGCGTAGGTCGCCACGTCGATCAGCACGAGCGTGGAGAAGCCGGCGGCGGCGAGGACCACGGCGCCCAGCGGCGGCGCGACCAGGCGGACCGTGCCGTCGGTGAACGCGGTCAGCGCGTTGGCGTCGGCGAGCGCCGGACCGGTGCCGACGACGGCGGGCAGGTGGGCCTGCGTGGCCGGGCGGAACAGGACCGTGCCGACGCTCTCGGCGAGCAGTGCCGCGTAGACGACCCACAGGGCGTCGTCGGCGAAGACCAGCGCGCCGACCGCGGCGGCGCGGAACGCGTCGGCGGCGACCATGACCGACCGCCGGTCCCACCGGTCGACCAGCACACCCGCGATCGGCCCGAGGACCAACGCGGGCAGGTACTCCGCGACCAGCACGAACCCGGTCGCGGTGATCGAGCCGGTCAGCGCGAGGACGTGCGCCGGCACCGCGACCACCAGCAGCCACGACCCCAGCGCGCTGATCGTCCGGGCACCCCACAGCAAGCGGAAATCGCGGACCCGTAAAGCTCTCCCCATCGCCACCCCCTCGGCGGTACTCTTGTGAGAATAAGACCGAGAGTTCGAGTGTTCTGTCAAGATAGGAGCCGATCGTGCCGCACGAGGCCATCGGGTCACAGCTGCGCGCCCTGAGGCTGGCCGCCGGTCGCACGGTCGCGTCGGTCGCGGCCGACGCCGGGCTGTCCGTGCCCTACATCGCGAACTTGGAGAACGGCCGGGGAAACCCGACGATGAGCGCGTTGTCCAGGCTGGCCACCGCGCTCGGGCGTGACCTCGTGATCGGCTTCGACGGCGTGGCGGGCGAGGAGGGACCGTTGCCGCCGGATCTGGCGAAACTGGGGCGGAGCCGGCGGTTCAAGTCGGCCGTCGCGGCGTTGGCGGAACACCGCGGCCAGGACGTCACGGCCGTGGCGACGCACCTGCTCGGCGCGTGCCGCCGGCTCGGGCACGTGCTCGACGAGCCCTCCGAGGCGGACTGGTTCCGGGTGCTCGACGCGGTACTGCTGATCGCCGCGCACCCGGCGTGACGAACGGGTGATCGCGTCGGCGAAGCCGCCCGGCGCCGACGGCGGGTCCGCTACGGTCCGGGTTTCCCCGGCAGAGAAGGAGATCCGATGTCCCGCGCCGCTGCGGTGCTGCTCGTCTTATCGGTCCTCGCGGGCTGCGGCACGACCGCGACCACGTCCGACGCCCCCACCTCGGCATCGTCCGCGGCGGCCGGGACCTCGTCGGCCGCGCCGAGAGGCGACGCGCTGTACCCGCGCTACTCGGGGACGTTCGCCAAGATCCGCGACGGCGTCGACGAGGAGTGCCCGCCGGCGGACGGGCACTCGTTGGCCTGCTTGGAGTTCGCGCTGGTGATCCTCGGGCTCAAGCGCGACCTGCTCACCGACCTCGTCGAACGACCGCCGGGCGAGTACCCGCTGACGATGGCCGCGATCGACTCGTCGAACGCGCCCTACGACCGCTGGGACCGGGAAGGCTGCGGCGACGTGAAGGCCACCCCGGACCTCAAGGTGTGCCGCGACTCGATGGTCGCGTTCGTCGCCGCGATCGCCGACGTCGAGAAGGCGCTGCGCGACGAGGACCCGAAGTAGCCGGTCCCGGACGGCACCGGGAATCCCGGTGCCGTCCGGCGGCCCGGTGTCAGCCCCAGATCGACGTCGCCCACTCCGGGTGGTCGACGAACGGGTTGCGGTTGTGCTGGAACTGGTCGTAGATCTTCTGGTTGCGATCGCGCTCGAACGCGTCCGGCGGGTCCTGGAGGTTCCACTGGAGCAGCACCGAACGGCGACCCAGGTACGGTGCGCTGCCGTTGGAGACGCTGTCGTTGAGTTCCAGGTCCACGTAGCCGTCGTTGCCCTCGTACCGCACGGCCATGTAGAAGATCATCCGGGCGACGTCGCCCTTCGCCGCGTCGCGCGGTTCCCACGAGTCCGCATCGGTGCGGTTGCCCGGCGCCTCGGCCACCGCCGAACCGCCGTTGTCGAAGTCCTTGTTGCCCCGCTCGGAGTTGACCGAGACGTCCTCGGGACGCAGGTGGTGCAGGTCGGTGCCGGGACCGGTGGCGGTGCCGAAGTCGCCGTGGGACTTGGCCCAGACGTGCTCGCGGTTCCAGTCGTTCACGCCGCCGCCGTTGGTGGACTTGCTCTGCGAACGGCCGCTGTAGAGCAGGATGACGTTGGCGGGGTTGCCCGGGTCCTGGTCGGTGACCTTGAGCGCGTTCCACACCGCGTCGTAGGAGATCTTCGTGTTGGTGCGGATGATCACGTTGAGCGCGCTCTTCAAGGCGGGGCCGCTCTTGCCGAGCGCGGTGCGGTAGTAGGTGTCGTCGTAACCGCCGCCACCGCCGGTCGTGGTCGTCGGCGGGGTGGTCGGCGGGGTCGTGGTCGTGCCGCCGACACGGGCGAACGCCGTGGGCGAGGTCAGGCCGGGGTGCGAGAAGTACGCGCCGAGCGGACCGGTCACGTCGAGCCGCGCGCCGAGCAGGCCCGGGTTGGTCTTCAGCCCCCACGCCGCGCGGAACGACGACGTGATCTGCACGTAGAGCATGCGCGTGGTGTCGGTCTGGGTCGGCGTGTCGGCCAGCGCCAGCGCGTAATCGTTCGGGAAGCCGGAGCGGATCACCGTGGTGGTCGCGGTCGGCTGCCCGACGACGTAGCCGCGCACGGTCGCCGACGCACCGTTCTGCGCGGCGACCGCCTGCGCCACGGTCAGCGGCGCGGCACCGTTCGCGGTCGGGGCGAGCAGGGCCGCCGCGACGGCGAGCACGGCGGCGACCAGGGCCGCCGCGTGTGTCCAGCGTCGATTTCGCACGATCGAGAGTCCTCTCCCCGGGGTGGCATGGCAGGGCCGCCACGCAGAGTGGTCATGTGCCGACCACCCCAGGCAGAGTGACACGTCCTAGCTCTCATTCAGGTGAATCCCGGACGAAGTTCTCCCCCCTCAAAGTATTCGTCCACAGTGGACCAAAGTGTCGCCACCAAATGTGACCGACGCTCGGTTCGCCGAATACCGGGAGTTATTTATTCCGGCTTGCCGGCGAGGCGGTCCACCAGCCACTCGGCGACCTCCGGGTCGTCCACCGAGAGGACCAGCGCGTGTTCCGCCGGCACCTCCGACAATTGCGGGGTCCCGCCGACCAGCGAAACGCCGACATCGCGTCCGGCGACCACTTCGCGCAACCGCGAGGCGATCGAGCCGAGCGCGTCGTTGCGCTTCTCGACCCTGGCCCGCACGACCTCCAGCTCGGCCCGCACCCTGGCGTCCTCCCGGTGCACCCGCTCCCGCCACCGCTCGAACAGCACCGGATCGGCCCACGCGTCGCGCTCGCCCTCGCTGCCCGCGACGACCGCGCCCCGCGCGCGCAGCCGCTCCAGCGCCCGCGACACCGTGCCGGGCTGGAGTTTGAGCTGTTCCGCGATCGCGGCCGTGGTCAGCAGCTCGCCGCCCTCGGGCCGGCGCGCGAGCAGCCACCGCACCTGCCCCTCGTCCGACCAGAGCGGGTTGGTGTCGTCCTCCTCGCGCTCGGCGGCTGTCATGTGCTTGCGGCACGCGGGCGCGTACGCGTCCAGGGCCACCGACCGACGAACCACGAGTTCGCAGGGTGCGCCCGATCGCGTCGGACGGCCGCACCGCGGACGATTGATCACCGATTCCCCTCGTCTTCCCCGTCACCCGGGGCGGGCGACTCCCTGCCGAAATTAGCAGTGCCACCGACCCGGTTTGGACCATTATTCCAATCGAAACCGACATAGGAATATTCCTGACCGCATCAATGCGGAAAAGGCCCACCCCGACAACGGTAACGTCGGCCGACCGGCGGGCGAACACCATGCGGGGGGAATCGTAGGCCGGTCGTGAGGGGTGGGCGTGACACGTTCGTTCGCCGGCCGCATGGCCGAGGTACGCCTGGTCGGTCGCCTGCTCGACCGCGATCCCGGCAGCCCGACGTGGCCGCCGGTGCTCGTCTACGAGGGTGCCGCGGCGGCGGGCAAGACCGACCTGCTGCGCGACCTCGACGAGCGCTCCCTGGGCACCGTGCCGTCCGTGCGGCTGGACCTGGCCGCGCTCGAGGCCGAACTGGACGACGAGCCGCTGCCGCGCGTGCTGGCCGCGATCGCGTTCGGACTGTCCCGCCAGTGCCGCCTCTACGGGTCCCTGCGCTTCGACCGCCTGGTCGTCGGCATGCTCGCCCGCGCCCTGGCGCTCGACGGCGTCGACCCGCGCGCGGCGGCCCGCCAGGTCACCGAGATGCTCAAGGAGCGGCGCGGCCTGACCACCCTGAAGCAGGCGCTCGGCGAGGTCGCCCAGGACGCGCTCGCGTTCGTGCCCGGCGGCGCGCCGGGCGCGGGCGTGGTGACCGGCGCCGTCGGGTTCGTCGTCGACCGGCTCAGCACGTGGACCGCGACCCGCGGCACCGCGCTGGGCCGGCACGTCACGTGGTACGGCGACCAGGACCGCGGCCTCGACCGCGACCCCGTCGAGGTCCTGGTCGAACTCAACCGCGCCGACCGGCGCGACGCCGAGGACCTGCTCGTGGACGCGTTCGTCGCCGACCTGCGCGACGACTTCCGCACCGGGCGCCACAGCTCCGAATGGACGATGAACTGCCTGCTGCTGCTCGACGGCGCGGACACCGGGCTCGGCCGGGCGCTGGTCGACGCGCTGCACGCCGCCCGCCGGCGGCAGGTCGCACGCGGCGTCGTGCCGGACACGCCGCTCGCGGTCGTGGCCGCCAGCCGGGGCGGGCTGCTCTCGGCACTGTCGAAGGTGGAACGCGCGACCGTCCACACCCTGACCGCGCACGACACCCCGCTGCCCGAGGACCGGCGGGTGGTGTGGCTGCGCCGTGTGCTGCCGCCGCTGTCGCCGGACGAGGTGTACGAGACCGTGCGCGGGCTGGGCATCGACGGCCAGGGCCACCGCACCCTGGCGTCCGTGCTGCACCAGCTCACCGGCGGCCACCCCGGCGGCACGCACCTGGTGCTCGACGCGGTCGCGGCCGAGGGCACCACGGTCGTCGACCCCGAAAAGCTCCTGCGCTCCGGCGTCGAGGAGCGGCTGGGCGCGCTGCTGCTCGGCGACGTCGACGACGCGGCACTCGACGTGCTGGTCACGTGCTCGGCCGCCCGCGACCACGCCGAGGCCATGCCGCTGGTGGACCGGTTCGACGACGTGCTGCCCGCCGGGATGTGGACCGCCGACACGCACACCACGCTGTTGCGACTGCTGCTCCTGCGCCGGCTCGCCCGCCGTCCCGACGACCACCCGGACGGTCGGCGCGCGGTGCACCGCGGCCTCCGGTTGTCCGCCGAGCAGCGCGGCGACCTGGCCGGCCGGCTGCACCACGCCCTCGCGGCCGACGACGCCGACCACGTGGTGGCCGTGCTCGACGACCGGCTGGACACCGACCGCCTCACCGACTGGCTGGCCCTGCTCGACGCCGTGGTGACCGCGCCGCGACCGCCGGGCGCGTCGGCCGACCCCGCGCCGGGCGACCCGGTGCGGGTGCTGGTCACCGCGCTGCGCATCGTGACCGACCCGGTGTGCGGAGTCGGTCGGGGCGTCCTGCACTGGCGGATCGCGGGCGCCTACCGCGACCTCGCCCGCCGGGTCGGCGACCGGGCCGAGGACCAGGAGGGGCTGCTCGACCTCGTCGACCGGGTCCACCACCACGAACAGCTCGGCCGGCAGTGGCGCCGGTCCGGCCGCCGCACGCCGAAGGAGGGACCGTGACCTTTACCCCGAGGGACACCCCGCGCGGACTCCGTCGACGCCGGGTCCGGCTGACCGCGCTGCTCGTCGCGGTGCTGCTGGTGCTCGGCGTCGGCGGGTGGCTCGGCTCGCGGTGGCTCGACGCGCGGGGGGCGCGGTGCCACGGTCTCGACTCGACCGAGGGCGAGGGGTACGCGCTGTCGCTCGCGGGCGACCAGTGCATCGGCTGGATCGTCGAGGAGGACCACGCGTTCGGCTCGACCGACGAGCGGGTGAACGCCGTGATCACCGCCGTGGTCAAGGAGAACCAGCGGGTGCACGACCAGGCGGGGCGGACCGGCGGCACGCCGTACGTGCGGATCGCCGTGCTGATGCCGATGACGTCCCGTGAGGGCAGTGCCATGCGGGACAACGAGGTCCTGCACGCCTTGCAAGGCGCGTACGCCGCGCAGCGCCAGGCCAACCAGGGGCGCAGCGTCCTGGGCGACCCGACCCCGCAGGTGCAGTTGGTGCTGGCCAACGAGGGCCGCGACCAGGAGCACTGGGCACCGGTCGTCCGGCAGCTCGGCGCGCTGCGCGGCGGCGACCACCCGCTCGTCGCGGTGACCGGGATGGGCATCAGCATCGACGCGACCAAGCAGGCCGCCGACGAACTGGGCAGGCTCCAGATCCCCGCCGTCGGCGCGGTCCTCACCGCGGACGACATGACCTCGCCGCTGCTGTTCAAGACCACGCCGTCCAACGCGCAGTACACGTTGGCGCTCAAGGCCTTCCTCGACGGCAGTCCGAAAAGGACGGAGCCCGCGAAGCGCACCGGCTACCTGCTGTTCGACCGCAACCAGGACAAGTACGTGCAGAGCCTGCGGGCCGCGTTCACCACCACGTTCGGCGAGGAGTACGGGCTGAAGGGGCGCAGTGGCGGGTTCAACGGCAGCGCGTCGCCCAACGGCACCCCGCTGCTGCTCTCCGAACTGGTCCAGGACGTGTGCGCCGCCAAGCCCGACGTCCTGTTCTTCGCCGGGCGTGGCCGCGACATCGACGACCTGATGCAGGCGTTGGCCCTGCGCACCGGCTGCCGGGAACCGGACGACCCGCTGATCGTCGCCACCGGCGCCACCGGCATCAGCATCGAACCGCAGGCCCTCGACGAAGCGAACGCCATTCTGCTCAACGCCGCCGCGACCGACACCCGGGCGTGGCTGGCCGGCGAACCCGGTACGCCGAAGCACTTCGGCGAGTTCCGCACGTGGTTCGCCGGACTCGGGTTCGCCGAGGACGACCTGCGCGACGGCTACGCGATCATGCACCACGACGCCGTCGCGGCGACCGTGTGGGCGGCCCGGCGCGCGGCGCGGTCGATCGAGGCCGTCGAGGGGCAACGGCTCAAGAACGAGGATGTCGGCCAGCACCTGTACTCGTCGACGACCGATCTCGTGCCCGGCGCGAGCGGCGAGATCTACTTCGCGGAGAACCCGCCGAACGACCGGTGGCCGATCGGCAAGCCGATCCCGGTGCTGAAGTCCGGTCCGCGCTCGGACACGCTGACGACCGGTCCGGTGTACCTGACCCAGCCGAAGGCTTAGGCCGCGGGGTCCGGCACCGGCCCGGTCCGCGACCGGGCACGAGCACGACGCCATCGCCCCGGTCGCCGGGGCCACCGCGTTCCGGTCGGCGACCCGGCGGCACGGGGGTCGATCGGCGTGGACTGATCGGGTCTTTCGAGCGGGTAGGGGGTGTGCTGTGGTGAGGAATCGGGCTTTTGCCCGGTATCCCTGCCATGGAGGAGAACTGATGAGGTATCGGATCGCGGCGGTGACGGCCGCGTTGGCGGCCACCGTCGTGGCGGTGCCCGGGTCGGCGCAGGCCGCCGGGACGGTGCTGGGGGTCGGTCACCCGGCCGCCATCGCGGGCAGCTACATCGTGGTGCTCAAGCAGAAGCGGGACCTGACGGCCGCCGACTCCCTGCTCGGACGCGACGCCAAGGTCACGTACACCTACGGGCGGGCGTTATCGGGGTTCGCCGTGCGCACGGACCTGTCCGGTGCGCGGAGACTCGCGCGTGATCCGCGCGTCGCCTACGTCGTGCAGGACCACCAGGTCGACCTCGGCGGCCGGGACGCCGAGGCCGCGCCCGCGCCCGCCGTCACCGCACAGGGCCTGGGCGTGCAGACCGACCCGCCGAACTGGGGGCTCGACCGGATCGACCAGCGGTCCCGTCCGCTGGACAAGAAGTACTTCCACGCCAACACGGCGTCGAGCGTGCGGGCCTACGTCCTGGGTACCGGGATCCGTTACACGCACCAGGAGTTCGACGGCGCGGCCGTGCCCGGCACCGACCTCGTCGGCGGTGTCACGCCGCCCGGCGACGACTGCCACGGCCTGGGCACGCACGTCGCCGGCGTCATCGGCGGGCGCACCACGGGCGTGGCCAAGGACGTCACGCTGGTGTCCGTGCGGGTCGCCAACTGCCAGGGTTCGGCTTCCTACAGCCAGGTCATCGGCGGCATCGACTGGTTGACCGAGGACGCGCTGGCCAGTGGCAAGAAGGCCGTCGCCGTGGCGGTCATCGGCGGGCCGACCAACAAGGCGTTCAACGACGCCGTCACGGCGTCCATCGCGGCCGGCGTGCACTACTCGGTCATCGCGGGCGCTTCGAACACCAACGCCTGCAACTCCTCGCCCGGTGGGGTCGCCGACGCGACCACGGTCGGCGCGGTGGACATCAACGACGTGAAGACGTCGTTCTCCAACTACGGTCCCTGCATCGACGTCTGGGCGCCCGGCGCGAACATCACGTCGGCGTGGAACACGAGCGACACCGCCTACTCCACGATCAGCGGGTCGTCCGCCGCGGCGCACGCGGCCGGGGTCGCCGCGCTGTGGCGACACCGGTTCCCCGGTGACTCGGCGGTGGAGGTGGCCGCCGCGCTGAAGGCCAACGCGACGCCGGGCGTCGTCACCGGCACCAACACCGGTCCGGCCGACCTGCTGCTGCACTCGGGCTCGATCCCGGTCTGACCGGGGACGCGGTGGTCCGGCCCGAACCCGCCGGACCACCGCTGTCGCCTCACGTGTGCAGCACGTCCACGTCCCACCGGGCGACCCACTGGTCGTCGCCGAAGTCCAGGTTCGCCGTGCACTGGTAGGTGTCGCCGTCGCAGCGCAGCCGGGTCACGTCGACCGGCGCGCGGTTCTCCGCCAGGGCGGTGTGCCGGATGACCGCCGGCCACCGGGCTATCCACCGCCCGTCGCCGAACTTCAGCTTCGCGGTACAGGTGTAGGTGTCGCCGTCGCACTGGAGTTTCGTCACGTCCACGGGTGACCGGGTCTCGCCCTCCTCGTGGAACACGTCGACGTTCCAGTCCGCGATCCACCGGTTGTCGCCGAACTTCAGCTTGGCCGTGCACTTGTAGGTGTCGCCGTCGCACTGGAGCTTGATCACGTCGACCGGCGCGGCGGACGCGGGCCCGGCGGCGAACAGGACGATCGCGGCGGACATGGCCGCGGCGCCGGACAGAGCTTTGACAAGGTTCATGGGCCTCATGCTGCGCGGCGCACCGACCGTCGCAACCGGACGTCACCTCATCGTGCGGATGGCCTTCACAGGCCGGCGGCCCACTTCTCGACCTGTTCGGCGTGCTCCTCGCGCAAGCCGACGCGCGGGTCCACGTCGCACAGCAGCGTGGGCGTCGCCGCACGGGCCGCCTCGAACCGCGCGCGGGCGCGCGGGTAGCGGTCGTCGAGTTCGTCGTCGAGCCACGCCAGCGGCCGGTCGCCCGCGTACCGGGCCACCGCCGACCACTTCCACGAGCCGCCGTCGCGCCAGCCGTGCAGCGGGTCGAGGTCGCGTTCGGAGAACTCGATCACGGGCAGTTCCGGCAGGCCGATCACGGGCGCGATCCGGGTGTTGGCCTGGTGCGCCCAGGTGGTCGCCCACACCGGTTCGAGGTCGGCGCGCTCGGCCAGGGCACGCAGCAGGGCGCCGTGGTCGGGGTTGAGCCAGACCCGCAGTCCCTTGTGCCGCCGTGCCTCGCGCCCGGTGTACCAGTGGCCGGTCGAGGTGAGCCGGTGGGTGGTGAAGCCGGCCGGACGGCGGTGCCGGCGGGCCGCGTACGGGTTGAGCGGACCGTCGACGTCGAGCAGCAGCAGACCGCGCGCCACCGGAACACCCCCTGATCCCCTCGACGGAAATCGGAAAATACCACCGCGGGTCGACCGTCACCCGTGCGCGGGAGAGCGCGGAAAAGGCCGCACACCGATTACCGCACCGGCCCTGACGTGCTGCGATCCTATCGTGATGACAATCGGCGGCGCACCCGAATTCATCCGACGCCGCGTTACCGGACAAGATCGTGTCGTTTCTCACGGCGAGGCAGCCTGTTCGCCCAGGTGTGCGTTGTTGTGCTAGTCGCCACACCCGCCCGGCGGCATCGTGGGCAGCGCTCACCGGAGAGCACGCCGAGAGGAGACGCCATGCCGTCACGCCCTGCCGCGCGCAACCTGATCGACGGGAAGTGGGTGGACCGCAACCCCCGGGACTCGCTCGCGCCGGCGACCGGCGAGGTGCTCGGCGTCTTCGCGGACGGCGGCGCGGCCGAGGCCGACGCCGCGATCGCCGCGGCGCGGACCGCGTTCACCACGACGTCGTGGGCCCGCGACCGCGACCTGCGCGCCCGTGCCCTGCTGGAACTGGCCGACCGCCTCCAGGCCCGGCGCGACGAGTTCGTCACGCTGCTCGCGCGGGAGAACGGCAAGATCCTGGCCGAGGCCGCGTTCGAGGTCGACATGGCCGTGCCGAAGCTGCGGTACGCCGCCGCGCTGGCGCTGACCGACACCGGCCGGTCCGCCGAGGTCAAGCCCGACCTGTACTCGCTGACGGTGCGCCAGCCCGCCGGGGTGGCCGGGGTGATCGTGCCGTGGAACGCGCCGGTGGTGCTCGCGGTGCGCTCGTTCGCGCCGGCGCTCGCGGCCGGGTGCACCGTGGCGATGAAGATGCCCGCGCAGACCGCGCTCGTGAACGGCCTGCTGTACGAGGTGATCGCGGCGACGGAGTCGCTGCCGCCGGGCGTGCTCAACGCGTTCACCGAGTCCGGCAACGAGGGCGCGCCGCTGCTGGTGTCCGATCCGCGCGTGGACGTGGTCAGCTACACCGGCAGTACGACCGTGGGCCGCGAGATCATGACCGCCGCCGCGCGCACGCTCAAGCCGCTGTCGCTGGAACTGGGCGGCAAGACGCCCATGATCGTGTTCGACGACGCGGACCTCGACCGCGTGGTGCCCGCGCTGACCAAGGCCGTGACGACGTTCACCGGCCAGTTCTGCATGGCGGGCAGCCGGGTCCTGGCCCAGCGCGGCATCGCCGACCGGCTGCGCGCGGCGCTGGTCGAGTCGCTGGGTTCGGTGCGCGTCGGACCGGGCGACGACCCGGCCAGCGAGATGGGGCCGATGGTCGACGTGGCCGCCGCCCGGCGCGTGGACGGGATCGTGGCGGACGCCGAGTCGTACGCGACCGTGTTGGTGCGCGGCGGCATCCCGACCGAGCCGGAGCTGGCGGGCGGCGCGTTCTTCCGGCCCAGCCTGGTCGAGGTCGGCGACACGGCCGCGTCGATCGTGCAGCGCGAGGTGTTCGGCCCGGTGGCCACGTTCGAGGTGTTCGACGACGAGGCGGACGCGATCGCGCGCGCCAACGCCACCGAGTACGGCCTGGCCGCGAGCGTGTGGACGACGGACGTGGACCGCCCGCTGCGGGTCGGCCGTGACCTGGACGTCGGCACGGTGTGGACCAACACGTGGGCGGTCGTGCACGACCAGTTCGAGGAGGGCGGGTTCAAGCAGAGCGGGCTGGGCCGGCTCAACGGTGCGCGCGGCCTGGAGGAGTTCCAGGAGGTCAAGCACTTCGTCCACCCGGTGCACAGGTAATACGACACTTTCGCGGTCACATGCCATGAGGGAAGTATTCATGGCATGTGACCCGCTCATGGACTACGGATCGTCACCTGCGCCGAGCAGTTCTCATCATTTCGGCTTAGTCCGATCGCCTTTCCGGGCATCGGGTCGGGCAACCTCGCTCCGCTACCCTGGCCCGCGTGATACTCGACCCCCCGAAAACGTCCGACTTCCCCCGCCTCCAACAACGGCTCGGCGCATTGTTCGACGATGGATCGAATGATCCGCTGACCGTCGTCGTGGTGCCCAGCCTGACCCTGCACCACGACGAACTGCGCAAGATCCCCGGCGCGGTGCATTTCGAACAGCGACTGCTGTTCCAATTCCAACTCCTGCGCGACCCGCGGGTGCGCCTGGTGTACGCCACGAGCCGGGCCGTCGACGCGGCCCTGGTCGAGTACGCGCTGGGCCTGGTACCCGGTCTCGACGAGACCGCCCGGCAGCGGTTGACCCTGCTCGACTGCGGCGACGACTCCCCCGTCCCGCTCACCGCCAAACTGCTGGCGCACCCCGGCGCGCTGGCCGCGGTCCGGGCCGCGATCCCCGATCCGGACCGCGCGTACCTCGTGGTGTTCACGAGCACCGCGGTGGAACGCGAACTCGCCCTGCGGCTGGACATCCCGCTCTACGCGTGCGATCCGGAACTCGCGCCGCTGGGCACGAAAAGCCGGGGCCGCCGATTGCTGCGCGAGGCCGGACTGCCGGTGCTGCCCGGATTCGAGGATCTCTCGTCCGAACGGGAACTCGTCGACGCGCTGGCGCGGTTGAAGCAGGAGAATCCGGAAATCCGCAAAGCCGTCGTCAAACTCAACGACAGTTTCGCGGGCGCGGGCAACGCCACGTTCTCCTACGACGGCGCACCGGACGGGGACCTGAATTCGTGGATCGCCGCCCGGCTGGCGACCCGGATCAGCGCGCCGGGCGATTCCTGGGAGGGCTTCCGCGACAAGTTCGCCGCGATGGGCGGCGTCGTCGAGTGCTTCCTGGACGCACAGGTACCGCATTCGCCGTCGGCGCAGCTCGAACTGACCCCGGCGGGCGGCGTGCGGGTGCTCTCGACCCACGACCAGGTACTCGGCGGACCGGCCGGGCAGACGTTCGTCGGCTGTGCGTTCCCGGCCAGCGACCTGTACCGGACGGCCGTGCACGACCTGGCCCTGCGCGCCGGGCGGGAACTGGCCCGGCACGGCGTCGTCGGCCAGCTCAGCGTCGACTTCGTCGTGGACGAGGCCGAGCCGGACCGCGTCTACGCGTTGGAGATCAACCTGCGCATGGGCGGCGCGACGGCGCCGTTCATGTTCACCCACGGCCTGCTCGCCGGCCACTACGACGCCGAGAGCGGGCACTACCTGGCCGCCGACGGCCGGCCGCGCTGCTACGTGACCAGCGACCGCGTGCACGACGCGGCGTTCCGCACCCTGACCTGCGCGGACCTGGTCCGGGTCGCGCGCGAGCACGGCCTGGCCTTCGACCCGGCGGCGGGCACGGGCACGTTCTACTACAACCTCGGCGCGCTGCCCGACCACGGCAAGCTCGGCGTGGTCGCGGTCGGCGGGTCACGGGAGGACGCGCAGCGGCGCTACGACGACCTGGTCGCCGCGCTGCGGTCTACCGCGTCAGGAACCTGACGACCGCCACGGCGACTTCCTCCGCGCGTTCCTCCTGGGGGAAGTCGCCGCAGCCGGGCAGCAGCACGAGTTCCGCGTCCGCCAACAGCTCCCGGAACCGCCGTCCGGTCGACGGCGGCACCAGCGGGTCGTCCTGCCCGAAGAGCAGAAGCGTGGGCACGGCGCACCCCGCCAGCAGCGGCGCCAGCCGGTCGAACTCCGCGCCGTAGTCCCGTCGGAAGCCCAACCCGAACGCCGCGATCGCACTCCCCCGCTCCCGCAACTGCCGGTGGTAGCGGTCGACGGCATCGACCTCGGGGGTGAAGCCAGGGCCGTGCGCGTCCCGCCACTTGTCGCCGAACGCGGTGCGCGGGAACGCCCGCGCCAGCACCGGTCCCACGAGCGGGTTGGCCAGCAGCCGGTACAGCAGCAGGTTCGACCGCGCCTCGCCGAGCGCGCCCGCCGCCATCACCACCAGCCGCCCGACCCGCTCGGGGTGCAGCGCCGTGAACCAGGCGACCAGCGAGCCGCCCATCTGGCTGCCCGCCAGGACAGGCCGTTCCACGCCCAGGTGGTCGAGCACGCCGCCGAGCAGCGCCACGCACCGACGCGCGTCCCACTCCCGACTCCGGGGCACGGGCGACCGCCCGCAGGCGGGCAGGTCGACCAGGTACACCCGGAACCCGGAGGCCAACAGCGGCGCGACGTGCCGCCAGGTGTACGACGAGGTGAGGAACCCGTGCACCAGCACGACCGGCGGGCCGTCGACGCCGAGCACCTCGACGTGGACGTCGGCGTCGGGCAGTTCGACCAGGACGTCCGCGGTCACCGCCCACCGCCCTCGGGCTCGTCGTCGAGCAGTTCGGCCATGCGCGCCTCCAGCGCGTCGAGCCGGTCCCGGTCCGGGAACGTCCGCCGGCCGCACCGGGGCGGCGGCGGGACGACCGGCTCCGGCGGATCACCGCTCACGGGGCACCGCCGAAGAAGTCGACCACCAGGTGGTTGAAGTCGGCCGGCACCTCGACCGGCGGCACGTGGGCGGCGGGCAGCAGCACCAGCTTCGATCCCGGCACCAGGGCGGCCAGTTCCTCGGTCTGCCAGGGCGGGAACAGCATGTCCTCCCGCCCGCCGACGACCAGCGTCGGGCAGTCCACGCCGCCCAGCCACCCCGTGGCGTCGTGCGTCAGCGCCTGCCCGTAGATGCTCAGCAACGCACCGGCCGTGTACTGGTTGAACATCGCCTCGCGCAGCGCCCCCTCCCGTGCGAGCAGCTTGTCGAAGTTCGCCGCCGAGAACAGGAACGACCGCAGCACCTCCCAGAAGCCCGCGACGTCGTCGCGATCGAGGAAACCCTTGAGCATCCGCAGGAACAGCACCGTCGACCGACGCGGCGCGGCGATCGTGGACACCAGTCCCAGCCCGGACAGCCGGTCGCCGTGCCGACCCGCGAAGTGCTGCGCCACCAACCCGCCGTGCGACAGGCCGACGACCGCGGCGGTGGGGAACCCGAGCGCGTCGAGCAACCGGGCCAGGTCGTCGGCGTGCCCGGCGTTGTCCGGGAACCCGTCGGCCGAGGGCGAGTCGCCGAACCCGCGCAGGTCGTAGGTGAGCAGGGTGAAATGCCGCCGCAGCACGGGAACCTGGCGCACCCAGGTGCCCGACAGGGTCGACAGCAGCACCAGCGGCGGCCCCTGGCCCTGGAGCCGGTAGGCGATCTCGCCCCGGTCGACGGGAACGCGGTCACTCGGCATCGTCGTCCGCCTTCACGGTAGGGGTGTCCACGCGGCGTGCCGGCCGTGGACCTCCTCGATCCGGTGCCGGCGCAGCTTGGTGGTCTCGGTGACGCAGCCCTCCTCGGCCGTGGGCAGCCGCCCGACGACCGCGAACGCACGCACGCGTTCCCAGCGGTGCAAGGTCTTGTTCACCGTCGTCACGTCCGACGCGAGCGCGTCCGGGTCACGGAGCGACTCGGGGGTGAAGAACAGCAGCGCGTGCAGGCGCGTGCCGTCCACCAGCACCAGGACCGCGTGCGTCGCGCCGGTCCGCCGGCACAGCGCGTCCTCGATCGGCTTGACGAACACCTTCTCGCCGCTGCGCAACGGCACGAAGTCCCGCAACCGGCCCAGCAGCGTCAGGAAACCGTCACCGTCGAACGAGCCGACGTCACCGGTCGACACCCATTCCTCGGGATCGCGCACGACCGGCACGACCTTGCCGTCCACGAGTTCGCCGTAGCGGAACGGCGTCGGCGTCCGGACCAGGACCTCACGCGTGGCCTTGTCCAGCCGCACCGCGCCCCACGGGATCGGCTTGCCGACGGTGCCGGGCCGGTTCGCGTCCGGCCGGTTGAGGCCGATCATGCCCAGTTCGGTCGTGCCGTACACCTCGTACACCGGCACGCCCGCCTCGCGCAGGTCCGTGAGCACGGCCGGGTCGCTGGGCGCGCTGCCCACGAACAACGCCTTGAGCCGGTCGCCGAACAGCGTGGCGTACGCCCTGGCCGACTCGGTACCGCCCGCGATCGCCTTGGTGGCCCGGCCGTGCAGGTGCTCCAACGACCGCGGCACGCCCACGCTCAGCGTCGGCCGGGTCCGACCGGTGTCGGCGACCATGTGCACCGGGTCGGAGAGCACGAAGTCCAACCCCACCGACAGTCCCCAGTACAGCATCATGCGCTGCGGCAGGTGGGACAGCGGCAGGTACAGCAGCAACCGGTCACGGCCGTCGATCCCGTACAGCTCGGCGAAGCGCTCCATCGTGTGGAGCAGCGGTCGGGAGTGGACGCCGAACAGCTTGGGCTCGGACAGCGTGCCGCTCGTGGACACCACGGTGAACGGCCCGTCGGGGCGCTCGGGCAGGACCGCGTCGCCGCCGAGCGAGTCCATTGTGGAGGGATCGAGTGCGATCACGTCGAACTCGACCGCCACGTCGGCCAGGGCGGGCTGGTCGGTGAACAGCACCCGGCACCGGGCCTCGCGCGCGGCGGCCAGGACCCGATCCGGCGGCGCGCTCGGGTAGAGCGCGACGGAGATCGCGCCCGCCAGCACGCAGGCGAGGTCGGCCAGCACCCACTCGTAGGACGTCACGCCGTGCACCGCGACCGTGTCGCCCGGCCGCACGCCCCGGGCGACCAGGGCACGCGCGACGCGCACGGCGTCGCGGTGGCAGTCCGCGTAGGACCGGGTGGCGAGCACCCCGTCGCGACGCGCGACGAGGGTGCTCTCCCCGTGCCCCGGCAGCGCGCGCACGATGGCGGCGAGTCGGCACACCTGGTCGGTCATCGGCTACTCGCCCGCGGCCGTCGTGGCGGGTTCGCCCAGCAGGGCCGCGAGTTGCGCGTCGTGTTCGCCGCGCTCGACGGAGTCGGTGAACAACTGGGCGTAGGCGCGCAGCGTGAACTTCCAGATCTCCACCATCAGCTCGTAGCGCTCGTCGGACTCCGCCACGCGCTCGAACGCCTTCTTGACCTCTTCGATGTGCTCCACGTCCTCGGTGGAGTGCACCTTGAGGAACGACAGCGCGTCGTGCGTGAACGGGTACTGCACGAGCGCCTTCGCGGCCTTGGGCGCGAGTTCGGCGCCGAGCCCCTCGGTGGCGGCGGCGAACCCGATGATGCCCGCCGGATCCTTCTTCGTGGCCAGGTAGTGGTTCTGGCTCACCATGGTCCAGGTGCCCAGGCCCGGCCGGGAGCCGAGGAAGTCCGCCGGTTCCAGGCCGAGGTTGCGCAGGTCGTGCACGCACAGCCGGTCGTGGTGGCGCTCGTCGATGGCCAGGTCCAGGAACCAGTCCTGGAGCCAGCCCTCGTCGCGGCTGTAGGAGGCGGCGGCGGACAGGAAGAACGGGGTCTCGTGCACCAGGTGGTACGACTCGCGCAGGTACGCGGCGTACACCGGCTTGGTGAGCTTGCCGTCGAGGATCGTCCGGACGAACGGGTGCTCCTCGACCAGGGCGAGTTCGGCGGCGACCTCGGCGGTGGCCGTCTCGTAGCGGGTGGTCATGTCAGTCCTCCCCAAGGCCGATCTTGGCAAACACGTCGTCGAAGCGCTGCCGGGTGCGCTGGATGTAGTCGTCGCCCACGAAACCGGCCTCGATGCCCCACTGGATGGAGTCCTTGAGCTGGCCGCTCAGGTAGTTCTCGAGGTGCTCGCGGTACCAGCGGCGGTGCGCCAGGGCCCGCTGCCGGTTCTCCTCGCTCTCGGCCACCAGGCGTTTCGCGACGGTGACGCCGAACGCGACATGGCGGCGTTCCTCGCGTTCGATCCGGCCGAACTGGTAGAAGTACTCGGGCTTGTTGCGCGCGAGCTGGGCGAGTTCCTCCATGGCCAGCACGCCTTCCGCGTACAGGTTGAGGCCGATGAGGACCTCCAGCTCGTCGTCGCTGACGTAGAGCTTGTCGAACCGCGCGTCGATGTCCGGGATCCGGTACGCGTCGTGGTCGAAGCCGTCCCACGGCTGGCCGAGCTTCTCCACGCCCTCCTGGAACAGGCGGGCGTGCACGACCTCGTCGGCGGCGTGCCGCAGCAGGTAGTTCTTCTCGCGCAGGTCACCCCGGATCGGGATCCACCGGCCGCACAGGTCGATGATCTCCAGTTCCGAGTAGTAGAAGTTCACGTAGATCGTGAGGATGACGTGCCACGCGGGCTCGCCGTACCGCTCGATGATCTCGTCCTTGAGGGTGCGCCCGGAGTCGGTGGACGCCGGACTTGTCGCTGTGGTCATCGCCTAACGTCCCGTCGTCGGCGTGGCGGTGAAGACGTCCTCGACCTCGACGTCGAGGGCCTTCAGGAACCGGCTGGTGAGGTTGTAGAGCCCGATCGCGACGACCACATTGACGATCTCCGCGTCGGTGAGGTGGCGGCGCAGCCGGGCGCGCAGGTCGTCGGTCACGCCGTCCGGGTCGCGGGTCAGCGCGGCGGCGACCTCCAGGACCAGCGTCTCCCGTTCGTCGTGGAAGACCCGCTGCTCCACGTGCGGGTCCCCGACCGCCGAGACCTCCTGCTCGGACATGCCGACGCGGCGGGCGGACGCGGACATGTGCGCGACGCAGTAGGTGCAGGACTGGGCCTGCGCGGTGCCCAGCGCGGACAGCGCGCGCAGGCGTCCGCCGATCGTCGGCGACCGGTAGACCTGCGCCCAGAAGGGCGCGAACGTGGTGAGCAGGTCCGGGCAGTGGGCCAGGGCGCGCAGGACGTTGGGCACGAAGCCGTAGCCCTCACGGGCCGCGGCGAAGACCGCCTCGACCTCGGCGGGCTTGTCGGCGTCGTCGGACACCAGGTCGATGAACGCCATGTCAGGTCCGGGTGGACGTGTCGGCGGCCGGCGCCGCGAGGATGCCGTAGCTCAACGCCTCGTGCACCGCCGACTGGGCCACGTCCGCCGGCACGCCCCGGCTGACCAGCGCGTCGGCGAGTTCGTTGCCGCCGCGGGTGCCGTCGGCGCTGTCCAGCAGCGCGGTGAGCCGGTCGGTCAGCGGCACCACGGCGCCGTCGGGCGACACCAGCGACTGCGAGCGGCGCAGGTACGCGCCGTCCACGGCCAGGTCGTCGACGACCGCGAGGCCGTCCCGGCGGACCAGCGGCGCGTCCGGGTCGACGCCGGTGCCCAGCGACTTGCCGTCGAAGATCCCCTCCACCGTGGATTTCAGCTCGGCGGGCACGTCGAGCTGCTCCAGGAACCGGCGGTACCAGGAGCGGTGGGTGAACGCACCCGCGATCAGCGAGATGAACGCCTTCTCGGGCGCGATGCCGGGCACGTCGAACTGGCTGCGGGCGTGCCAGAAGTAGGAGTCCTTGGTGCCGCCGTGCCCGCCGTAGAGGAAGTACACCTGGGCGCGCAGCCGGGCGAACTCGGCGCGGTAGTTCTTCTCGTAGAACGCCAGCACCTCGGCGCGGTCGAGTTCCGGTTTGTCCAGCACCGTGTTCACGGTCACCGCGGCCAGGAAGCCCGCGAGCATGGCCAGGTGCACGCCGGTGGAGAACAGCGGGTCGATGAAGCACGCCGCGTCGCCGACCGCGATGTAGCCGTCGCCGGCGAACTTGTCGTAGATGTAGGACCAGTCGCGTTGGATGTGCAGTTCGTCGGTGCGCTCGGCATTCGCGAGCCGGTCGGCGATCTCCGGCGTGCGCGCGACGGCTTCGAGGTAGTACGCCTCCAGGTCCGACTCCTGGCGGGTGCGCATCGTCTCGCGGTCGACGACCACGCCGACGCTGGTGATGCCGTCGCGCAGCGGGATGAACCACCACCAGCCGTCGCCGAACGTGGGCAGGAACGTGTTGCCGTGGTCGATGCCCTCGGGTCGCTTGGCGTCGCGCCAGTACGTCCACACCGCCATGTTCTTGAGGTACGGGTCCCACGAGCGCTCGTGCAGGCGTTTGGTGACCGTGCCGCCCTGTCCGGAGGCGTCGACGATCCAGCGTGCGGTGACCCGGCCCTCGGCGCCGTCGGCGGCGCGGTAGGCGACCCAGGAGGTGCCGTCGGGCTCGCGGCCGAAGTCGGTCACGCGGTGCCGTTCGCGGGCGTCGACGCCGTGCTCGCGGGCGTTGTCGAGCAGCATCTTGTCGAACGCGCCGCGCTCGACCTGGTAGCCGTAGTCGTACGGCATGGCGAGCGCGTCCTTGAAGTAGACCTTCCAGGGTTGGCGGTGTTCGCCCCACACCCATTCGACGCCGTACTTCTTGATGTAGCCGTCGCGTTCGAGTTTCTCCAGCGCGCCGATCTTCTTCAACAGGTCGGCCGTGCCCGACAGCAGCGACTCGCCGATGTGGTAGCGCGGGAATTCCGTAGCCTCGAACAGCACGACCCGTTTGCCGGAATCCGCCAGCAGGGTCGAGGCCATCGAGCCACCGGGCCCGCCGCCGATCACGATGACGTCGAAATGTCCGTTCTCCGGGCCGCCGTGGTGGGGGGTCTCGTGGTCAGTGCTCATGGTCCGCCGTTCCGAGAGGGGTCAGGTCGATGATCGGGTCGAAATCCATGAGGTAGCGGTAGAACGGGTTGTCCGCGCGGAACGAACGGGACACCAACTCGTTGATCCGCATCACCAGCACGGTGCTCTTGCTCGGCTCGTGCAGCTCGGTGTCGACGAACGTGCGGCCGGTCTCGGCGAAGCCGAGTTCGACCAGCGGCGCCATCGGCGTGGTCGCCGTGTCCAGGAAGACGTCGGCGAGCACGTGGGTCACGTCGGTGCGCACGCACCAGTGCAGGCATGCCTTGATCAGGGCCGCGAGCACCCCGAACGGCAGCTCCGGCCACCGCCTGCGGCGGTGTTCGGCGAGCACCATGAGGCGCTGGCACTCCAGCGTGACCGGTCCCTTGAGGTCGGCGACGGGCAGGAAGCGACCCACCGGCAGGCCCTGTTCGGGGCTGTCGCGGACCAGGCGCATGGTGCCGACGGTCTCGCCGTCGACATCCGCCAGGAGGTAGACGGAGTGCGGGTGGAAACCGTCGGTGCGCGGCGTGCCCGCGCCGGCCGCCAGCCAGCCGCATTCCCGGCCGTAGACCTCTTTCCACAGCAGGTCCACCCGGTCGAGGTGCTCGGCGGTGGTCGCCCGGTATATCCGTAATGGCCGTCGGGGATCTTTCGACGGTTCGACGAACTTCCATCCCATGATGCCCCCACATGACCAGATACAGATTCGACGGGGAGAAGGAGACCGAAAAGCGTCGGCGGCGCGTCCACCCGGTAGTGGATCTTTGTGACGTCGGGCGGAATATTCCTCCCGATTGCATGTTCACCGTATTGATCGGCGCAGACGACCGGCAAGGGGTCGGCGTTCCGATTCACGGGAACGGACTAGCCCGGAAGCCCGTCACGTTTTCCGGAAATACCGCCTACGCGGAACGGGACGCGGTCGACCAGGGAAAGCAGGGGTCCGGTCAGCGCAGTCGTCACAACCGCCATCACGAGTAGTGCCAGGAAGACCGGAGGGGTGAGGATTCCCGCTTGGTGACCGACCTGGAGCACGACCAACTCGGTGAGACCCCTGGTGTCGAGCAGGATGCCGACCCGGACCGAGAGCCGGTGGTCGCGACCCGCCATCCGGGTGCCGAGGTAGCCGCCGCCGATCTTGCCCACGAATGCCAGTCCCAGGGCCAGGAGAGTGGCCGGAACCGGCAGCGAGCCGAGCGTGCCGGTGAGCGCGGTCAGGCCGGCGCTGGTGAAGAAGACCGGCAGCAGCGGGCCGCCGACGCGGGTCACGGTGCGCACCGGCACGTCCCAGTCCCGGCCGCCGGGCACCGCGAGGCCGACCAGCACGGCACCGAACACGGCGGTGAGCCCGAGCCCGTGCACGCCGAAACCGACGACGAGCGCGAGCACGCCGAGGGCGAGCGCGGCCACGCGGGGCCAGCGTCCGCAGAGCCGGGTCGCGACGCCGCCGCGCAGCACGAGCCGGATCACGACCGACGCCACGAGCCCGCCGCCGAAGACCGCCATGGCGACGAGGAAGAAGCCGCGCTCGCCCCGGCTCAACGCGACCGCGAGGGACAGCAGGAGCCAGCCGACGCAGTCGACGACCACCGCCGCGGTCATCGACAGGCCACCCTCGGGCGTGTCGAGCAGTCGACGTTCGGTCAGCAGCCGGGCGAGGACGGGCACCGCGGTGATCGCCAGCGTCACCGCGACGCAGACGACGAACGCGGGCGCCGGTGCTCGGCCGCGCAGCGCCTCGTCGGTGCCCAGCCACAGCGCGTAGCCGACACCGCATAGCAGAGGTGGCACCAACGCGCCGAACGAGACGAGCACGGCCGATCGTCGGTCCGGCGCGGCCGGCCCGATCCGCAGTTCGCGGGTGAAGCCGACCAGGTACAGCACGAGCGCGGCCTCGGCGACGACCTTCAGCACGTCGCGCACGTCGACGGGCAGGAGGACGGCGAACACGTCGCGGCCGACGAGGGCGACGAGCACCGGCCCGGCGGCCAGGCCGACGACGATCTCGCCGACGACGGGTGGTTGGCGCACAAATGCGGCCAGCCTTCGGCCGAGGGCGGCGAGTCCCACGACGACGAGCAGGACCACGGCGGCGTGCGCGATCGACAAGGAGATGTCCACAGTGAACCCCTGGTAACGGGTACGGGAGGGGAGAAGCCCCGGGGACGACGCCCTCGGCGACACCCGGAGGGCCGGTCCGACGCCGGGCACGGCCGTGCCGCGGGCGCTCGTCGGGCGTGTCCGCAAGCTAGCGGTCGCCGCAGGCCCCCCACTACCGCCGACAGGGCGACCGGTTGAATCCACAATGGACGGTAAAGGGCCGCTCGACCAGCCGATCCGACGGCACGCGTCCACCCGGGTCCGCGACCGGACGTCCGGACGGCCCGCCCGCGCGGGCCACGCCCTGCACCGATCGCCGCAACACCCGCTGAAAGTTTGCCACTGTCGTACCGACGAACGTATCGAGGCATTCGCGGTCTCATTTGGCGAATGGCTCACGACGATTGTCTGCCATTGTACGCACGCGGGGGATATTCGACTCTTCGGAGATCCGAGTTAATTCCAACCCGTTTGACGAAAACACCACGTCGGCCGCCGTCACCACCCCCGACAACTTCCCCGTATGTTCGACCGCAAACGTGCGCCTTGGCAGGTCCGACCATACGAGCGAACCCCGCAAATAGGACGTCCGATAGTCCGTTCAGTCCCCCGCGTTGCTCCTGGAAAAGAATCCCCAATAACACGAAGTGCGGTACCGACCCACGGCGATTACCCATACGTTCCCAGATGGCACCCCGACCAGCCGCACGGAAGGGAGGTCTTCGAGCGCGCGGACCCCGAACATTCCGACAGCCACCACAACCGGCCGCCGACCGGCCGGTCGGTAATAGCCCGGCAGATTCGCCGATCTTCAGGTTCCGGCACCTCCGAAGGTGCCCCCGCACGCCCGTGAACCGGTCGTGGAAGCCGCAAATATACGGTTTCATCCGATTTTTGAAGGGTCGCACCATGACGACATCCCGTTCGCGCCGGAAGTGGCTCGCCGCATTACTGGTGCCACTGGCCGGCGCGGCGACGGCATTGCTGCCGGCCGCGCCGGCAGCGGGTGCGCACAGCGCGCACCCGCACCACGGGCACATACGCGGGCAGGTCAAGCTCCCCACGCCGCCCGCGCCGCCACGTCTGGCCAGACTCACCGGCTCCGTCACCCCGAAGGCCGCCGCCCCCCTCGCGGCCACGGACAAGGTCGCGCTGCGACCGCTGGTCATCGCCCTGGACAAGGACGACTTCGGTCTGCCCACCTGGAAGACCGTCCTGGGCCGGATCGGCTCGCCGTACGACGTGCTGTACGCGAAGACCGAACAGCTCACCGCGGGCCGGCTCGTCCTGCCCGACGGCACCGGCCGCTACAACGCGATCCTGCTGACCGACAACGCGCTGCTCTACCCGGACGGCTCCGGCAACTACGTCTCGGGCCTGGACGCCGCCGAGTGGCAGGCGCTGTGGGCCTACGAGAGCACGTACAAGGTGCGTCAGGCGTCGCTGTACACGTCCTACGGCACGTTCCCCGAGGACTACTGCCTGCGCGCGGGCGAGGAGGGCGGCGGTGCCTTCACGGCGAAGCTGACCACCGCCGGCGCCCAGGTGTTCGACTACCTCAAGGCCGACGCGCAGATCCCGATCACCGACTCGTACGTGTACCGCACGACGGTGGCCGCGGGCTGCTCCGCGCAGCCGCTGCTGACCGTCGGCGACCGGGTGCTCGGCGTGACCAGCACCTCGACCGACGGCCGTGAACGCGCGGGCCTGACGTTCTCCTCGCACGAGAGCCTGCAACAGGTCGGCCTGCTGGGCTACGGCCTGGTCCGGTGGGCCACGCGCGGCGTGTTCAGCGGCGAGCTGCGGCACTGGATCAACGTCGACGTCGACGACTGGTTCAACTCCAGCGACCACCTCTACCCCGACGGCCACGTGGAGACCGACCCCGGTTTCCGGCTCACCGGGCCCGAGGTGAGCGGCATCGACAACCAGCAGAAGTCGCTGCGCACGCAGTTCCCGGCCGCGGCCGGCTTCACGCTCAACCTCCCCTACAACGGCGGCGACCTCGACCCCGAGGCGCCTTCGCAGTGCAGTACGTCGAACACGTCCGACTCGCTGACCAGCTACTCGCTGTGCTTGAAGCGCAACTTCCGCTGGGTGAACCACACGCTGACCCACCCGGAGATGAACTTCACCAGCGCCGCGGTCAACCGGCAGGAGATCTCCGAGAACCTGGAGGTCGGCCGGGACGCCGGGCTGACCGTGCCGACCGAGATCCTCAAGACCCCCGCGTACTCCGGTCTCGGCGTGTACAACCCCGACCCCAACGCGCCCGACACCGATCCCCCGACCGACTTCGGGCTGGCCAAGTCGAACAAGGCACTGCTCGACGCGGCCTACGGCCTGGGCGTTCGCTACGTGCACGGCAACATGTCGTTCACCAGCCACCAGCCGTCCTGTTTCAACTGCGGCATCTACCACCCGCTGCGCAAGGAGATCCTGGTGGTGCCGGACTGGCCGACGAACATCGGCTACCAGGCCACCGCGCCCGCCGAGCAGGCGTTGTTCTACAACCAGCTGTACGGGCCCAACGGCCGGATCCCGCAGTTCCCGCGCAACCTGACCTACGCGGAGCAGCTCGAATACGAATCCAACGTGACGCTCTCGCACTTGACGAGCGGCTCGGCGTACGCGCACACGCTGCACCAGGGCAACCTGCGCCAGTACTCGGTCGGCAAGAGCCTGACGTTCGACTGGCTCCAGCTCGTGGTGGCGAAATACACCGCGAAGTTCAAGGTGCCGCTGCGGAATCCGGATTGGCCCGCGCTGTCGACCTACGTAAAGGCGCGCAACGCTCACTTCTCGGAGACCGCGGCCGGCCGTGATCCGGTCTGGGACAAATCGACCGGGAAGGTCACCTACACCGCGGCGACGACCGGCTCGCTGTTCCTCACCGGTGTGACCGGCGTCACCGGAACCGTCGACCGGTACGGCTCCGACAACATTGTGCAAATCCCGGTCAAGGCCGGCGGCGCGATCACGGGAACGGCGACGCCACGCCCATGAGAATGTCCGAGTTCGGCCGACGCGGGCGGATGCCCGTCCTGGTGGTCGTCGCACTGGCACTGGCGGCGTTCACCGTGGCGAGCCCGTCCGGACCGGCCGGCACCGATGTGGTCGAACCGGGGAGCGGCGCCGCCGCCGCGCCCTTCCCGGTCGCCCGCAAGCACCAGGTGCCGGTCCGCCCCGCCCGCCCGCCGGCGGGCGGGGCGGTACTCGGGGACCGGGTCGCGCTGCGCCAGCTCGTGCTCGCGACCGGCCCCGACGACTTCGGTCTGACCGCCTGGAAGTCGGTGCTCGACGTCATCGGCACCCCCTACGACGTGCTGTACGCCGGCACCGAGCCCGTCACGCCGGACCGCCTGGTCCGCGCCGACGGCACCGGTCGCTACAGCGCGGTGCTGTTGTCCAACGGCGCGTTGCTGCACGACGACGGCACGGGTGTGTACAACAGCGCGCTCGACGGCGCCCAGTGGGAAGCCCTCTGGGACTACGAACGCCGATACCGGGTACGCCAGGTGGCCCTCAACACCGCGCCCGGCAGCACGCCCGAGGACTACTGCCTGCGGCAGCGCGACGAACTGGACGTCGGACCGATGGCCGTGCCGCTGACCATCACCGGTCCGGGCGTCGACCTGTTCGACGACCTGCGCACCGAACCGGGCGTGCCGCTGACGCACTCCTACCTGTACCGCGCCGATCTGGCACCGGATTGCGCCGCCGAACCCATACTGTCCACTCCGGACGGTGTGGTCGCGGTGCGCAGCCGCGCACCGGACGGCCGCGAACGCGTGGCGTTGACGTTCTCCACCGGTGCCGAGACCGCGTCGACGACGATGATCGGCTACGGCCTGGTGCGGTGGGCGAACCGGGGCGTGTTCCTCGGCGAGCGCCGGCACTGGTTCGTGGTCGACGTGGACGACTGGTTCAACGCCACCCTGCGCCGCCGCGCCGACGGCACCGCCGGCCAGTACCGGATGACCGGTCGGGACGTGCTGGCCGCCGTCGAGGCGCAACGCCGCCTGCGCGCCGACCACCCGGTGGCCGCGCAGTTCACGCTCAACCTCCCGTTCAACGGCAGCAAGCTCAAACCGTCGGCCGAGGCGACGTGCGACGACGACGCGCCCGACACGTTGAGCAGCTGTTCCAAGGCCATGGTGAACGAATTCCGCTGGATCAACCACACCGCCACCCACCCCCAGATGAACCGGACGGCCTACGACGTCAACCGCACCGAGATCAGCCGCAACCTCGACTTCGCCGCGGCGGCCGGGCTCCCGGTCCCGTCGTGCGTGCTCAAGACCCCGGAGTACTCCGGACTGGGCGTGTACAACCCGACGCCCAACTCGCTGGACCCGCCGACCGACTTCGGCCTGACCGGGTCGAACCAGGACCTGCTCGACGCCGCACGCGACGTGGGCATCAAGTACCTCCAGGGCAACATGTCCTTCGCCAGCCACCGACCCACGTGCGCCAACTGCGGGACCTATCACCCGCTGCGGCCCGAGCTGCTGGTCGTGCCGGACTGGCCGGTGAGCGTCGCGTTCGAGGCCACGGAGCCCGACGAGCAGGTAAGCCAGTACAACGCCGAGTACGGCCGCAACGGCACCGCCGCCGACCACGCCGACCACGACGTCACCTACGACGAGTTCGTCGAGGAGGAGGCCAGGGTCGCGTCCGGGCACCTGCTGGGCGGGTCCGTCTACGCGCACACGTTGCACCAGGGCAACTTCCGCGAGTACGCGCCCGGCCACAGCCTCGGCTTCGACTGGATCACCGCGACCGTGGCCAAGTACGCCAAGTACTACCGGGTGCCGCTCAAGAGCCCGGACTGGCTGTCCCTGGCCGGGTACGTGCGGGACCGCACCGCGCACTTCGCCGAACTGGCTTCCGGGCACGACGCGGTGTGGGACCGGAGCACCGGCGCGATCACCTACTCCCCCGGCTCCGGCGGGTCGCTGTTCCTGACCGGGGTCGAGCTGCGCGACGCCGACGACGCCGACCAGGTGTCCGGCGACGACGGCGAGACCTACGGCACGGACACCGTGGCCAAGCTCGGGCTGACCGGCAGCGAGCCGGCCGTCGTGATGGCGAGACCACGCCCATGACCACACCGAGGCAGAAAGCGGTCGCACCGGTCACCGCGACCACCGACGGCAAGCCGCTGCGGATCGCGTTGATCTCCGAGGGCACCTACCCGTTCCACTCCGGCGGCGTGAGCCTGTGGAGCGACCAGCTCGTGCGCGGCATGCCCGAGCACGAGTTCACCGCCGTGGCGCTGACCGTCGACGGTCGGGAGCGCCCGACGTGGACCTACCCGGACAACCTCGTGGAGGTGGTGAGCATCCCGCTGTGGGGCAGACCGCCGCGGCGTGCCCGACGCACACCTCCCGGGTTCGCCGCGACGCACGAAGCGCTGCTCCGCTCGTTCATCCCGCACACCGACGACAGCCCGGCGGCGTTCCTGGCCGCGCTGCGCCGGCTCTTCGACGACGCCCAGTCGTGGGACGTCTCCACGGCGTTGTCGTCGAACGAGGCCGTGGACCGGTTGATCGACGTGGTCGAGGAGGGGTACGGCATGCGGTTGTCGCTGCGCGACGCGATCACCGCGACCGACCTGCTCGAGCACATGCTGCGGCCGTTGTCGCACCCGCCGGTCAAGGCCGACGTGTGCCACCTGGCGATGAACGGGCTGAGCGCGCTGGTCGCGTTCGCCGGCAAGTGGGCGTACGGCACCCCCGTGATCATGTCCGAGCACGGGGTGTACCTGCGCGAGCGGTACCTGGGAATGATCAACGAGACGATGTCGCGACCGGTCCGCCGGGTGCTCATGGGTTTCCACCGGGCGCTCGCGTGCGCGGCCTACCGGCTGTGCGACATGTTGACGCCGCACTCCAGCTACAACCGCAGGTGGCAGCTGCGCAACGGCGCCGACGAGAAGCGGATGAGCACCATGTACAACGGCATCGACCCGGAGGACTTCCCGCTCGCCGAGGGGGAACCGGACGTGCCGACGATCGTGTTCGTCGGCCGGATCGACCCGCTCAAGGACATCCACACGCTGGTCCGGTCGTTCCAGTTGGTGCACAAGGAACTCCCCGAGGCCCGATTACGCATGTTCGGCCCGGTGCCCGCCGCCAACAAGGCGTACCACGCGGGCTGCGTGCAGCTCGTCGAGGAACTCGGGCTCACCGGCGCGGCGGTCTTCGAGGGCCGGGTGCCCAACCAGGTCGACGCCTACCACGCGGGTCATATCGTGGCGTTGACGAGCGTGTCGGAAGGGTTCCCGTTCACCGTCGTCGAGGCCATGTCGACCGGTCGCACCACGGTGTGCACGAACGTCGGCGGCGTGTCCGAGGCCGTGGAGGACGCCGGGATCGTCGTGCCGCCGCGCGACCACGAGGCCGTGGCGCGGGCGTGCCTGCGGCTGCTCAAGGACGACTCGCTGCGCCGCGAACTGGGCAAGCTGGCCCGGCAGCGGGTGATGGAGTACTTCACCCTGCAACGCTGGAACGACAGCTACCAGGCGCGGTACGCCGAACTCGTACTCCTGGGCGGTCCGTCGTGACGATCGCCGACCTCGTCGACCGGGTGTCGCCGATCCTGCCCGACCCGGTGGACGAACTCCAGGTCGCCGCCGTGCTGGAGAGCCAGGGCGTGACCGACCAGGCGGCGGCGGACGACTACGGCGAGGCCGACGTGTTCGCGTTGGCCCGCCGGGTGTTCCCGCTGCTGCCCGGCCGGGAGGACGACCCGCCCGCGCCGCCCGCCGACCGGCGCACCCGGATCGACCTGCTGCACGGACCGCTGTACCTGCTGCCGACGCTGGCCTACCCGGCGGCGTTCGAGGTGCTGGGCTCGGCGGTCGCGGTGCGGGCGCTGGTGTTCGCGACCGCGTTCGGGTGGGTGTGGGGCGCGGGCGCGAGTTTCGTGGCGTACCAACTGGTCGGGCTGGACGCCCGCGGGTCGGCCACCCGGACGTTCCTGCACCTGGGTTGGCTGGGACTGGGCGTCGGCACACTGCTGTCGTTGCCGCTGCTGCTGTTCGGCGGCGGCCTGGGCGTGCCGCTGTTCGTGCTCGCGCAGTTGGCCGTGCAGCAGATCGTGGGTGTGCTGCTGTTCCACCGCCGCGAGCGGGTCCTCGCCTACGCCATGCTCCCGGCCGGGATCGGCGGGCTGGGCTACCTGGCGTTGAGCGACGAGCGGTTCGCGTGGCCCGTGCTGGCGCTGGGCTGCGTGTCCGTCGTGCTCGGCATGGAATCCGCCCGCCGCTCGGGACGCGCGCACCGCGACGCGGACGGCGTGCGCCTGCCCGAACCCAGGGTGCTGGTGAAGAACTCCCTGCCCGGCCTGGCCTATGCCACGATGTGCGCGGCACTGGTGCTGTACGTCGACGCGCGCTACGTTCTCGGCGCGCTGGATCTCGCGGTGGCCGCGGCGCCTTTGGTACTCGGCATGGGCGTGGTGGAGTTGCGCGCCAACCGGTTGTTCGAGCACGCCGACGGACTCCTGCGGGAGCCGTTGCGGCCCGGCGAGTTCCACGAGCGGATGTGGCGGGCGCTGCTGCGCGAGCTGGCCACGTGCCTGGTCGCGCTCGGCGCGCTCGCACTGGTCCTGTTGGCGGTACTGCGGTCGCTGGGCGTGCTGACCTCGGCCGGCGCGTTCCTGGTCGACGGGCACGTGGTGCTCGGCGGCGTGTTCTTCCTCGGTTTCGTCCTGGTCCGGACCGGCGGCGCGGTGCTCGCGCCCGCGTTGCTCGGCGGTGCGTCGCTCGGCTGCGTGACGACCGCCGAACTGGTCGCGGACCCACTCACCACCGACAGCCTGCCGCGGGTGTTCCTGGCCACCGGCATCGCGCTGTCGGTCCTCCTGCTGACGGCCCTCCGCCGGGGCGTCGGACAAGTCCGACACTACCGATGAACAGAAAGGGAAATCCCGGATGCATGCGGTGATACTCGCGGGCGGTCGGGGTGTGCGACTCCGGCCGTACACCACGGCACTCCCCAAGCCCCTCGTCCCCATCGGCGAGGAGTACGCGATCCTGGACATCATCCTGCAACAGCTGCGCGCCTACGGCTTCGACCGCGCGACGCTGGCGATCGGCCACCTCGGGTCGTTGATCCGGGCCTTCGTCGGCGACGGGTCGAAGTGGGAGATCAAGGTGGACTACGCGGAGGAGAAGGCGCCGCTGTCCACCATCGGCCCGCTGCTCAACTTCGTCGACCAGCTGCCCGAGCACTTCCTGGTGATGAACGGGGACGTGCTCACCGACCTGGACTACACGGCGTTGCTCGAACACCACGTGACGAGCAAGGCACCGCTGACCGTCGCGACCTACCAGCGGAAGGTCAAGATCGACTTCGGCACGCTGGCCACCGACGACGGCGGCCGGATCATCGACTTCGTGGAGAAGCCGGTCCTGTCCTACGGCGTGAGCATGGGCGTCTACGCCATGGCGCGCAAGACGCTCACGCCCTACCCGCGCAACGTGCCGTTCGGGCTCGACCAGCTCGTGCTCGACCTGCTCTCGCGCGGCGAGGAGCCGGCCGCGTTCGACTTCGACGGCTACTGGCTCGACATCGGCCGCCCCGACGACTACGACGAGGCCAACCGGTGCTTCGAGGAGGTCAGATCGGCGCTGCTGCCCACCGGACGCCGGCCCGTGCCGGCACCGCTGGACGTGATCGGGTGAGTCCGGTGAAGGTGCTGCTGTTCGGCGCGTCCGGCTACCTCGGCGGTGCGGTGGCGGACGTGCTCGGCGCGCGCGACGCGGTGGTCGTGCGGGCCGGACGGCGCGCGGCGGGACCGGACTGGGTCGTGCACGACCTGGTCTCGGGCGGGTCCTCGGCGTTGGCCGACCTGCTCGAGCAGGTCGCGCCCGACGTCGTGGTCAACTGCGCGGGGCGGCTCGACGGGAGCGCCGCCGACCTGGTCGCGGCGAACGTCACCGCGACCGCGCACCTGCTCGACGCGGTGTCCGACCGCGGCACGCGACTGGTCGTGCTCGGTTCGGCGGCCGAGTACGGCGTGGTGACCGAAGGGGTGCCGGTGGCGGAGGACGCGCCGACCAACCCCGTGGCGCCTTACGGGATCACGAAGCTGGCGAGCACCGGACTGGTGCGCGCGGCCGTGGCCTCGGGCCGGGTGGACGCGGTGGCGTTGCGCGTGTTCAACCCGATCGGCGCCGGGATGCCCGAGGGCACGGTGCTCGGGCGCGCGGCGGCGTCGCTGCGGAAATCCCTTGTGGACGGTGGGGACGTCGTGCTCGGCCCGCTCGGCGCGTACCGCGACTTCGTGGACGTGGCCGACGTCGCCGACGCGGTCGCCTCGGCCGCGCTCGTGCCGGACCTGGCCGGCGAGTCGGTGCTCAACGTGGGCAGCGGCGTCGCGGTCACCGTCCGGGACGCGGTGAAGCTCCTCGTCGAAGCGGCGGGCTTCACCGGTCGGGTCGTCGAGTCCGATCCGCCGCCGAACCGGTCCGGCGGGGTCGACTGGATCGCCGCCGACCTGACCCGGACCACCGGGGTGCTCGACTGGAGTCCGCGGCGCCCGCTCGCGGAATCCGTCACGGGCATCTGGTCGGAATCCTGACCGGAGAAGGGAAAAGGGGGAGACACGGGCCGGTGCCTCCCCCTTTTCGTTCCTGGGCCTTACGCCCAGTTGTCCCGGTACCACTCGAAGGTCCGCCGGACGCCTTCCTCCAGCGACACCTTGGGCTCGTAGCCGGTCAGCGACCGCAGCAGCGTCAGGTCCGGGCAGCGACGGGCGACCGAACCGGGCGGCGCGGGCACGCGTTCCAACTCCGGCTTGTGCTCCGCGATGTCCAGGATGAGCCGCGTGAGATCACCGATGTTGGTCTCGGCGGTGTCGTCGCCGATGTGCACGATCCGCCCGGCCGCGTCGTCGGCATCGACCAGGCGCGCGATCGCGTCGACCGCGTCGTCCACGTGGCAGAACGCCCGGAACTGGTCGGAACCGTAGACCCGGAACGGGTCCTCGCCCCGGATCGCGCGCAGCGACAGCTCCGGCACGACGTGGTCGGCGCCCATGCGCGCGCCGTACACGTTGTGGAACCGGCCGACGACGACCCGCACGCCCTTGGCGCGTCCGGTGTGCACGACCGCGGCCTCGCCCAGCGACTTGCTCACCGCGTAGGCGAACCGGGGCGCGGTGATGTCCTCGATGACCAGCGGCACGGACTCCGGCGTCGGCACCGGCACGAGTCCGGTGTGGACACCGCCCGCGTAGGCCTCGCTCGTGGACGCGAAGAACAGGCGCTGGTGCGGCTCGATCCAGTCCAGCGTGTTCAGCACGGCCAGGGTGTTGACCCGGACCACCTTCGCGGGGTCGCGTTCCACGTTGCGCACGCCCACCACCGCGGCGAGCAGGTGCACGTGGTCGGCGTCGTGCGGCAGTTCGTCCAGCGAGTGCGGGTCGGTCAGGTCGGCGTGCACGACCGGGACGCTGAGTTCGGCCAGCTCCGGGTCGTCCTTGCCGCGCGAGAAGTCGTCCACGATGGTCACGTCGTGCCCGTCGGCCAGCAGCCGCCGGGTCAGGTGCAGGCCGATGAACCCGGCGCCGCCGAGAACGAGGTGCTTCACCGCGCCACCTCCGGCTCCGCCGCGGGCTCGAAGCCCAGGCCCGTGTAGCGGATACCGTGACCCTCCACCTTGTCGCCGTCGAGCACGCGCCACGAGTCGTAGACCAGCTTCACCGCCGATCCCGTGAGCAGCGCGTCGACGTCGAGCGCCCGGTACTGCGGGTGGTCGGTGATCACGAGCACCGCATCCGCCTGTGCGAACCCGGTCTCCAGGTCGACCGGCTCGCCGCCGTAGCGCTTGATCACGTCGGCGGTCACCAGCGGGTCGTGGCCGACGACCTTGACGCCCGCGGCCTCGAAGATCGGCGTCATCGACGCGATCGGCGTGCCGCGCATGTCGTCGGTGGGCGGCCAGCCCTTGTAGGCCCAGCCGAGCACGAACACGGTCCGGCCCGCCGGGTCGCCGAGCAGGTCGACCAGGCGTTCGGCGACGTGCACCGGCAGGTCCTCGTTGATGCGCCGGGCCGCGCGGATCAGCGGCAGCTCGTAGCCGCTGCGCTCGGCACCGGCCAGCATGATGTACGGGTCCTTGGACAGGCAGCCGCCACCGACGTAGCCGGGCTTGGCGATGTCCGGGCGCGGGTAGTCCAGGTTGGTCGCGCGGATCACCTCGAGCGGGTCGAGGCCGAGGCTCTCGGTGAGCCGGGCGACCTCGTTGCCGAACGAGTAGATCACGTCGGTGTGGCAGTTGTTCGTGAGCTTGACCAGTTCGGCGGTCTCCAGGTTGGACACCGGCACCAACTGCTTGGACAGGCCGCCGAACAGCTTCAGGCCCAGTTCCAGGCTTTCGTCGTCGAGGCCGCCGACGACCTGCGGCAGTTCGACCAGTTCGCGCAGCGCCTGGCCCTGGATGGTGCGTTCGGGCGCCATGACCACGCGGGCCGAGCCCCACGCGTCGAGCAGCCGGGGCAGCACGACCGCGCGGGTCGCGCCGACCGGGACCGTGCTGCGGACCACGATCAGGGTGTCCGGCGAGCAGCGCTTGGCGATGTGCTCCGCGGCGGCGGCCAGGTTGCCCAGGTACGGCTCGTGGTCGCCTTCGTTCACCGGCGTGGACACGCAGATGATCGCCGCGTCCACACCGCCGTCCGGCAGGTCGGGCGAGAGGAAGATCCGCCGGCCGACCCACTCGCCGAACACCTCCTCGACGCCGGGCTCGAAGATGTGCGGGCGGCCCCGGGACAGCGAGTCGAGCACGGCGGACTGCGTGTCCACGCCGTGCACCTCATAGCCCCGATCGGCCATGGCGGCGGCCAGCGTGAGGCCGACGTACCCCATTCCGATGATCCCGACCCGACGCAGTTCCGGTAATTCTTCCGTCACCATCGACTCCTTGCTAGTGCTTGCCACTCTCGTTCACCGGCACTGCGCGCTGATCCGGTCCAGCGCGCGCACCGCGACGTACCCCTCGAACCCTTCCTCTCGATATCGACGACACGCCTCGGCCATGTTGTCGGGGCGGACCGCGTAGTCAACCGCCAAGACGGTCTTGCCGGCCCGTCTCACTTCGCGCGTCGCCGCGAGGTTGGTGGCGCAGTAGTCGGCCGTGCACGGCTCGTCGGTGGCCTCGAAGAAAAGCTCCTCGATCCCGATGCCGTCGACCGCGTCCAGGAAACCGGAATACCGGACGAGTTCGGGCGAATTCTGCGGGTAGACCCGGAAGTCCGACCGCGCGCCCTTGGCGTAGGAACTGATGCGCATGATCAGGTCGACCATCCGCCGGCCGAGCACCTCCCGGTCCAGACCCGGCACGAGCGCGAGGTCGATCTCCTCGTAGGCCAGCGGGGTGTCCAGGTAGACACCGTCGAAGCCGGCCTGCAGCGCCCGGTCGAGCCGGGGCTTGATCCCCAGCTCCCACCAGCGCTCTTCCCAGTAGCGGACGAAGAACTCGCCGGGCCAGGTCTCCCACTCGTTGAGGGTCAGCCCCGCGCCGGTCGAGGCGAAGTCCGGGCGGAAGTCCTCGATCGATCCGATCTCGAAGTAGGCGAGCACGATCTTCCCGGAACCTTTGAGCGCACCGATCTCCTCGGCCGAGAAGTAGGATTCCCCGGCATCGCGCGCGAGGTCCACCACGGCGTAGCGGGCGGACGTGCCGGCCAACTCGCCCAAGCGCTCGTCCTGGTATCCCTGCAACTGGTAGACAAAACCGCCGGGGACGACCGGAGGAGACTCCCGGGAGCAACCGGCCAGACCGGACAACGAGATCAACAGGAAAACGACCACAATCGCAGCGGAACGCCGAGCGGACACGGTTCCACAGTACTGATCCCGGTTTCCCGGGCAATGCGCCGAAGAGCCGATCCGATACGACCGAGCGACCGCGCACGGTATCGGATGGCGGAATCCACGAGGATGTTTCCCGAAGACCCGGGAAACCACCCTTACGGCCTAGCGGACCGCAATTCGGCGAGGAGTGCTCGCGCTTCCGGGCGGCACACGGCACTGACGAACGCCAACCACCGCGCCGCCTTGACGCGGACGTGCCGGGCGACCGCACGGTCGAACGCGATCTCCTTCAGCACGACCGCCGCCGAGTCGCGCAGCCCCCACTGGGCCTGGGCCGCCGCCCAGGCCGCCCGCGCCCGGACGTTGGCCGCGACCGACCCGTCCCGCGACAGTGTCCGCAATTCGACGGAAACGTCGGCCAGGTCGATCTCCAGCCGGGCCAGGAGCACGTGCAGCCGCACCGCCGATTCCGTGCCGATGGCCAACTTCCACAGGAACTTCCGCACCTTGATCCTCAGGTCGGGCCGCGCCAACCCCAGGGCCTGGGCGGCGGATGCCCTGACCCGGACGCTCAAGGTTTCGTCGCCCATCAACGCCTCAAGCGCCTCTGATCCCCATTCCTGCCCACGAACCCCGAAAGTGGCCAGCCCTCGGGCAGCCCGCCACCTGAGGGCCGGACGGCACAGCGGATCATTCGCTATGTCCCGCAACACTTTCGCCCCGGCTGCCCGATCCGCGACGTCGTACTCGTACATGTCCATCGCCGCCCGCCACCTCGCCGAGGCCCGCGCGGACTCGCTATCCCTGACGCCCCTGAGCACATCGAGCCGCAGCAGTCCCCGCGCAATCCGCCGACGATCCCGATCGGACAGCGACCGCTCGTCAAGTCGTCCGTTCAGGAACTCCACCACCGCATCGTCCGGTTCGGACATGATCTCGACGACCAACAAGGCCGCTTCGCGCCTGGCCTGCCACCTCCGGCCTTCGTCCAGCGCCATGGCGATCAACTCCGCGACCACTTCATGCCGACGACGCCGCCCGAACTCCGCGAGCGCCCGATAAGCCCTCGGACTCGGACGCAGCCGCCACAACGATTCTGCGGCGTCCTGGACCAACGCCGGTCGCAGCCTGGCCAACTCGACAGCCGCCTTCACCCGCTCGGCCAGATCCGTCTCGGCACCGTCGAGTACGTCGCGGATCAGTGCCTCGCCATCGTCCATCCAGTGCACCCGGCGGCCCAGGGAAACCATTCGGTCTTCCACCGCGACCTCGTCCGGACGGTTGTCCAAAGCTTCTCGAAGCGCCGATATCACAGACATCGGCGGGCTGAGCCACTCCAATCGCCGGAGAACAGCACGCCGTTCCTCCATTGTGGAGCGGCGGTCCGCCGCGACACGACGAAGAAAGGCGATCGCGTCGTCCCCGTCCACCTCGCCCAGTTCGACGAGGCGGCTCGCCGCCTCGGCACGATCTTTCAGTGCCGCCTTGCCGTCGTCGAACACCTCTCGACAATGGGCGACCTCTTCGTCCAAGGTGGCCGCAGCACACGCTTTCGTACGTTCCGATACACCCAGGAAGTCGTCGAGCATCCGCCCCTGTACGAACGCCGACACCCGCCCTCGTTGCTCTGGATGCCGTTCCGATAGGACCATTGTCGCTCTCTCGCGACAGACACCGCGACAGTCGACGTCGACGACCACCGGCATCAGCAGCTCGACGAGGCCCGCTCCCCGCTCGTGGAAGTCGATTGCCCAGTCGAAATGCGGCATGTGCCGGCCGAACGCAGCGGCTAAGGCGACAGCCTCGGTGAACAGCGACCGATCGGCTTCGCACAGGGCCGACGCGGCACGAATGCGGATCGACCGGGACAGCACGCCGTCCATCATGATCGCTTCGAGTGCCGGACGGTCCTCCGGATCGGCCGAGTCCTTCAGCCCGGTGAGTGCGACCAGCAGATCATCGTCCGGCACGTCCGGATCTGCGACGACACAACGCACCAGTTCCAGGAATCTGGCACGAGGACGCTCCCCCGCATCCACGAGCAGCAAAGCGCATCTGGAGGCATAGTCGAACGGCAGCATTCCTGACCGGTACAGGCCGGATAGGGCCACCACCACGGCATCGTGGTACCGCCGTCCCGTGCGGACGATCTCCATGTCGACGACCGTCCGCACGCGAGGGTCCGTCAAGCCGATTCGAAGGGTGGTGAGAAGTGCCTGCGCCGCGCGTTCTCCGTCGGCTATGCGCAAACCCGCCATGGCAATTCGACGAACGCGCGTGCCACCGTGCCGGATCGCCGTCACCAAGTCGTCGCCCGGGCTGTCCCGGTGCACGAGGCCGAGATCTTCGAGCACGCGCCATGCCCACGTGGCCGAGTTGACCTCGTCGGTCTCCGCCGCGACCTCGACCATGTGCCCGCCAAGTTCGTCGTGGTGGTCCGTGCTCAGCCTCACCAGCACGCGAGCCGCATGCACCCGCTCACGTGGAGGGCGGTCCCTATCCGCGACATACTTCCGAAGGGTGGTCACGGCCACCTCCCGGTGGACTCCTCCCAGTTGCGCCAGGCTTTCGAGCACCGCGAGCCGCTGATGCGGATTCCGCGACTGCTCTTCGAACGCACGCGCTGCCTCGGTGTGGTACTCGGGCCCCAGTTCCGCCAAGTACTCGGCAGCCTGTCTGCGGTAGAACGGCGCCAGATGTCGAACGGCTATCACTTCACGCAGCGTCCGGACCACCCCGACGTGGAACTCCACGCCCAGTCCGGACAGAAGCGAGGCCGCCTGAACCCTGTCGTAGGCCGAATGTCCGGTGTCGTTCGCGATCTTGAGAAGAGCTTGCCCGGCAGGCCGCCGGTACTGCGGTCCCATCGCCGCCAACGCCTCGGCCGCGCGTATCCTCGCGGTCGTGTCGAGCGCGCGATCGGCGATTCTCCCGCTGAGCAACTCGGCGGCTTCGCCCACTCTCCGAGAGCCTTGGTCGGCAAGCGCGGCGGCGGCGTTCCGGGAAACCTGCCAACCGTCACTCACCATGGCGACGACGAACACCTCCGCACAGAGCGCCTGGTGCTCGACCGACACCTCCGAAAGGCCGGTGGCGATAGCGACCTTGTCCTCGTCTGCCGCGCAGGGATCCTCCAGCGCGACGAGCAATGCCTCGACCGCCTCCGTTCTGTGCTCGACCCCGAGGCCGACCAGAACCAGCGCCGTGTCACGGAGGACAGTGCCTTCGGCACCCGGTGCGGTCAGCGTCGCGCGCAGACTCCGGAGCGCGACCGCACGCTCGTCCGGGCCACACTGGGACAGCGCTTCGGCGGCACTGAGGCGATCTCGCAATGAGACTGATCTGTCCTCCGCGGCAGTGGACAGCACCTCCGCCGCATCGGAAACGCCCTGTTCGCGAATCCTGATCGCAAGCGCCGCTGCGGCTTCGATCCGAGATGCCCATGGCAACGCGGCATCCGAAGCCAACGCGGTCAGCCAGGCGACCAGGCCAGGATGGTGGGCCCGGCTCGCCTGGGCGAGGATCTTGAGGGCCGTACTGCTTGTAGTCGCCGCCCAAGCCCGAACCGTCGCCAGGAACTCCTCCAGCGTGGACTGGGCGACGGGCACATGCCATGCCAGCAGTTGCGCGGCAATCAACTGCTGGACATCGTCCCCTTGATGTAGCCAACGCACGACCCCGTCTGCCTGGTCGAGGTGGAGGTGGCAGTAGTGGAGCAGCACCATACGGGCGTGCCGACCTCGTTCCTCCGACCTCGCGGTGTGGACAAGGCGTACGAAGTCTTCGTGGGCCGGGTCGAACTCCGGGGGCAGGATGCGAGCCTTCGCCTTGGCCGCCAAGTGCTCCGCGAACGAGTGGTGCAGGAAGCTCACGTCGTCGCCACGCGGCGTGAGCGGGCCGACCGACGTCAGGTACTCGCCGAGTCCCTCCTCCTCTCCCACCCGATCGCGCGCCGCCGCGATCAGGGACGTGTCCGCCTCCAACCGCACACAACCCAGGTGCTCCAACAAGGAATCACGAATCGAGTCGAACCGGCTGGGCGCGAGTGGACGGTCACGCAGGTACTTGAGATATGCCTCGTACAGCTCGTACTGGTTGTCCGGCAACGGGTGGTCCGCGCGCTGCTCGAAGATGATCCCCGCGATCGTCGCGAGCAACGGAACCCGCACCAACTCGTCCAAGTGCGCCTCGCGCACCTGCCGCACGAACCGCTCCCCGTGCCCGAACCAGTTGTCGGCGAAGCGCGTCAACGCGGCCTCGTCGAACGGTTGCAGCTCGTACCGTTGCGCCCCGATCTCGTGCAGCGGAGCCAAAGCGGCCCCGCCGATCGGCCGGGTGGTGAGCACCACGCGGTGGGTCGTGCGATGCGCCAGCACGGTCACGAGCCGGTCGCGGGTTCCGGCGTCGGCCACCTCGTCCAAGCCGTCCACCAACAACAGCCAACGGCAGCCCATGACGGGTTCGACCAGGACGCGCGGGTCGAGGCGGTGCGGGAGCAGGCTGCCGTACTCCTCCCCCGCCGCTTCGGCCAGCGCGTCGGCGAACGGCATTCCCACTCGCGGGGCCAATAAGCGTGCCGGGAGGCGTAACGGCACGACCGGCTCGGACAACGGCGGTTCGGCGCGCGTGGCCCAGTGTTTGGCGATGTCGGCGGCCAGGCGCAGCGACAGCGTCGACTTCCCCTGCCCCGGACCGCCGGTGACGATCAGGTGGTCGTGGTCGTCCAACGCCTCCCGCACGGCGCGCGACGGGGGCCGGACGGTGGTGCGGGCGACCGGACGCCGGGGCGGCTCGATCAACCGGCCCCGGTGGTCCAGGGCCGGGGCCGGCCGGTGTTGGTCGGGTTCCTCGACGACGCCGCCGAGTTCTTGCCGCACATATACGGTCGCCAACGACGGCCTGCGTGCGCCCGGCAGCTTGTAAGGCATGGTCTGCGCCATGCTGATCTGGGCGCGGAGCAACGCCCGCACGTCGTCGGGCAGCTCGGGCGCGTCGGCCCACCCGGACGGTCTGGGCAGGTCGACGCGGGGAGCCTCGGCCGCAACGTGGTAGTTCACCCCGCCGTAGTTGACCCCGACCTGCACGGCCGGCCCGTTGACGACGCCCGAGATGTCGTTGCGGTTCTCCACACCCGCTCCTTCCGCCCGGCCACAGATGGTGCCACGGGCGGAAGGGCACTCAGGCGAGTTCGATCGTCACCGGGACCGCCGCGCCCAGCGTGTGACCGACCGGGGACGACGCGATCACCTTGGCGTGCAGGGCTTCCAGGTCGGCCTGCGGTGCGCCCGACTTGATCCGCACGCGGGCGGTGATCGAGTCGAAACCGGCGTGTCCCTCGGCCAGGCCCAGGAACACGTGCAGGTCGACGTCGCCCTTCACGTCGATCTCCAGGCTGTCCAGCGCGATGCCGGCGACGGTGGCGTTGGCCGCGTAGCCGACCGCGAGGCAGTTGCCCAGCGCGCCGAGCAACTGCTCCACCGGGTTGGGCGCGGTGTCGCCGCCGCCCAGCGCGGCGGGTTCGTCGGACGGCACGGGGTCGAAGCCGCGCACCTTGGACTCGGAGGTGAAGCCGCCCTGCCAGCGGACGTGGGCGGCCCAGGTGGTGGCGGCCCGGCTCGGGTCGTCGCGGACGGCGGAGACGAGGGCGCCGACGGCGGCGATGTCTACCCTGTTGAGGGCAACGTCGGTGGTCATGCCGGTCAGGATGCCGCTCCCGGCGCGGCCCGCACGGCGTGCTCGGATGGTGGGAGGACGGGCGCCCATCACCTTTTCGTGGTAATCGCCGACCACCTGCCCCACCCGGCCCCGGAATTGTCGGACCCCGCGGGCACGATGCCTCCCATGACGACCCCCAAGGAAGACCTGCACAACTACCTCCGAGTCGGACGCGAGGCGATCCTGTGGAAGCTCGACGGCCTGTCCGAGTACGACGTCCGCCGCCCGCTCACCCCGACCGGCACCAACCTGCTCGGTCTGGTCAAGCACCTGGCCCTGGTCGAGTCCGGCTACTTCGGCGCCACGTTCGGCCGCCCGTTCCCGCGCGAGGAACCGTGGATGACCGACGAGACCGAGCTGAACATCGACATGTACGCCAAGGCCGACGAGTCCCGCGAGCACATCGTCGGTCTGTACAAGGAGGTGTGGGCCCACTCCGACGAGACGATCGAGAGCCTGCCACTCGACGCGCCGGGCACAGTGCCTTGGTGGGCCGAGGACAAGCGTCAGGTCACACTGCACCGCATCCTGTCCCATGTGATCGCGGAGACGCACCGGCACGCGGGTCACGCCGACATCGTCCGGGAACTGATCGACGGCTTCGTCGGGCACCGCCAGGGCACCGACAACATGGCGACGCACGAGGAGTCGTGGTGGGTCTCCTACCGGGAGAAGGTCGAGCAGGAGGCCCGCGCGGCGGGTGCCAGTTGACACGCGCGGTCTCCACCGGCACGGCCACGGCAAACCCTGCTCACTGTCACGACCGGCGGCGAACACCGCCTGCCGACCATCGGCGGTGCACGGGTCGGCCGACCATGTGCGGACCGGCGGTTCGCGGGCCGGCGGTTTGGGTGTGCCGGTCGGCGGCGGTGCCCCGCCGCCGACCGCGAGGTCCCGTCATGGCTCACCGCGTGCGTTGCGTCGCGACCACGCAGGCCAGGACCACCAGACCGACGCCCACGCTCAGCGGGTCGACGTGCTCGTCCAGCAGCACCGCCGACCACACCAGCGTGAGCACCGGTTGCAGGGCCTGGACCTGGGCGACTCGGGCGACCCCGCCCCGGGCCAGCGCGGCGTACCAGGCGAAGAACCCGAGGAACATGGAGATCACGGTGACGTAGGCGAATCCCCACCACGCGTGCGCGGGAGCGGTGGCGAGGCCGTCGGTGGCGACCAGTGACAGCGGAACGGTGACCGGAAGGGAGAGGATCAGCGCCCAGCAGATCGTCCGGGCGCCGCCGAGTTCACGGGCCAGCACGCCGCCTTCGGCGTAGGCGAGTCCGCACACGAGCACGGCGGCGAGGAACCACAGGTCGGCGCTCCGGAAGCCGCCCTGGGCTCCACCCGACACGGCGATGAACACCAGCACCGCCGCGAGCCCGGCGCCGGCCGACAGCCAGAAGCGGGGTGACGGGCGTTCGCCGCCGCGCAGCACGCCGAACACGGCCGTCACGGCGGGCAGGAGGGCGATCACGATCGCGCCGTGCGCCGCCGTCGCCTGGGTGAGGGCGATGGAGGTGCACAGCGGGAACCCGATCACGACGCCGAACGCCACGATCGCGAGCCGCCGCCACTGCGCCGGTGTCGGTCGGGGTGCGCGGACGGCGGCCAGGTAGGCGGCGGCGAGCACACCGGCGCCGACGGCGCGGCCGAACGCGACGAACCACGGTGACAGCCCGTCCACCGCGAATCTGGTGCTGGGCAACGACAAGCTGAAGGCGGTGATGCCGAGCAGGCCGAGCAGTGTCGCGGCCGTTATCCGTCCGGACCGAGTAACGTTATCCTGTGCCGTCATGGATGATGATAACGCCGAGGCTGGTGTTATCCGGCTGCTCCGTGCCGCAGCGCACACCACGCCGCCGGGTGGTCGGTTGCCGTCGGTGCGGGCGGTCATGGGGGAACTGCACGTGTCGCCGGTGACCGTGCAGAACGCCCTGCGCCGCCTGGTCGCGGAAGGCATCGTCGAGGTGCGGCCCGGCAAGGGGACCTTCGCCGCGTCGACCCCGACGGCCGTGCACCCGACGCCCGACCTCCAGTGGCAGTCCGTGGCGCTGGGCGCGAAGCCGCCGGGCGACGAGGCGCTGCCCGAGTTGCTCGCCGTGCCGCGCCCGGAAGCGGTGCCGCTGTCCGGCGGGTACCTGGACCCCGGCCTCCAGCCCACGGCCGCGCTCGGTGCCGCGCTGGCCCGTGCCGCCCGTCGGCCGGACGCGTGGGCGCGTGGGCCGGTCGAGGGGCGGGACGACCTGCGGGCGTGGTTCGCCCGTGAGGCCGGTGGCGCGTTCCGGGCGGGCGACATGGTGGTGTGTCCGGGTGGACAGGCGGCGCTGTCGACGGCGCTGCGGGCGTTGACCGTGCCCGGTGACACGCTGCTGGTCGAGGCGCCGACGTACCTGGGCGCGATCGCGACGGCGCGGGCGGCGGGCCTGCGCGTGGTGGGCGTGCCGACCGACGCCGACGGGGTGCGGCCGGAGCTGTTGGCCGCCGCGTTCGCGCGGACCGGGGCGCGGTTGTTCTACTGCCAGCCGCTGTTCGCGAACCCGCACGGCGCGACGCTCGCCGTCCACCGCCGGGCCGAGGTGCTGTCGGTGTTGAGCGGTGCGGGGGCGTTCCTGTTGGAGGACGACTACGCCCGCGATCTGGCCATCGACGGCACCCCGCCGTCTCCGCTCGCGGCGGACGACGTGCACGGGCACGTGATCCACCTGCGGTCGTTGACGAAGTCGGCCGCGCCGGGTCTGCGCCTGGCGGGCATCGGCGCGCGGGGCGCGGCCGGTGCACGGCTGCGCACGGCACGGGTGATGGACGACTTCTTCGTCGCCGGGCCGCTCCAGGAGGCGGCGCTGGACGTCCTGTCGTCGCCGGCCTGGCGTCGCCACCTGGCCGCGCTGCGCATCGCGTTGCGCACGCGCCGCGACACCCTGCTCGCCGCGCTGGCCACGCACCTGCCGGAGGTCGTGCCGGTGACCGTGCCCAAGGGCGGTCTGCACGTGTGGGTCCGCCTGCCCGAGGACTGGGACGACCTGGAGGTCACCTCGGCCGCGATCGCCAACGGCGTGGTCGTGTCACCGGGCCGCCCCTGGCACGCGGGCGACCCGCCCGGCCCGCACCTGCGCCTGACCTACGGCGCGGCCGGTCCCGAGATCCTGGCCGAAGGCGTGCGCCGCCTGGCCGAGGCGGCGCACGCGATCCGCCCGCGACGCTGACCCGCCCCGGATTCCTTTGGTGCGCAGCGAATTCCTTTTTGCGGGCCGACGCACACCAGGTCGGGGAGAACCGGCGCCGTCCGCGTCGGACGTGATCCGGAGTCGGATGCGGCCCACCAGCCTGGCGCGACAGGCGAATCAGAACCGGCAGCCGAATCGAACCCGCGCGGTGCGTCGGGCACGGCCGACAAGCCAGGCGTGGCAGGCAAAGCAAACCAACGCGGAACCCCGACTCGAACGCAGCCCGCGTAGCGGAGTGAGGCCCGTGTCCGGCACAGGTCCGCATCGAACGCGGACCTTGCCGGACACGGGCCTCGCCGGCACAGGTCCGGCTGGCGCGTACCTCGTCGGGTATCGGCACAGGCTTGGCCTGACACAGTCTCGGCCGAGTTCGGGCCTGCCGGGCACGGGCAAGATCGGGTCGGGCAGGTTCGGGTCTGGTCTGGTCTGGTCTGGACCGGTCTGGCCGAGCGAGGCCGAGTGCGGTCCGGGCCGAGTGTGGTCGAAGTCGGGTCTGGCCGGCAGCGTCATCCCGGTGCGCGAAAGCCCCGCGCCGCGCGGAATCCGGCCGTCAGCTCACGCAGAGGGCCTTCGCCTCGACCACCGCGATGTAGGTGTTCGGACCCGCGCCGCGTTCGACCATGACGGTCCGGTAGTTCCAGTCGATGCAGTCCACGCCCACGGCCAGCACCCGGTTGCGGGCGTTCTGGCGGGCCAACGCCACGGCGAAGTCCTGAGTCGACGCGGTCCCGCCGGCGCCGGCCGAGCGAGGAACCGTGTACGCCGCGGCGGAAGCCTGCGACACGGGGACCAGAAGGGTGATCATCGCGGCGCTTGCCGCCGCGAGAGCCAGAATGCGTCTCATGACCCGATGCTGTCAGTCCGTCACCCTCCGCACATCGGCCGGTGCGGGCAGGGCGCGGAATCCGCTCGGCGCGGTGCCCTGCCGCCGAACGCAGCGGCTCACGCCACGCACAGCGCGTCGACCGCCACCAACGCGGTCCACTCGTTCTGGCGGGTGCGCTCGGTGGGCACGACCAACTGACTGGTCCAGTCGACGCAGTCCACACCTACGGCCAGGACCGCGACCCGGGCGTTGTAGCGGGCTCTCGCCTCGGCGTTGGCCTCCGACGTCCCGCGTCCGGAGGCCGTCGCCGAACGCGGAACCGTGTACGCGGCGGCGGAAGCCGGAGGCGCGGGCACCAGGGTGGCCAGCAGGGCGGCGACGATCAGGCTCTTCATCATGACCTGATGCTGTCAGCCCGTCACTCTCCGCACATCGGCCGGTGCGGGCAGGGCGCGGGATCCGCTCGGCGCATCCCGGGCCACCTCAGTCGGCAGTCTCCTCGTGCAGCACCACGACCGGAACCGAAGCGTGCAGCACGCAGTGCGCACTGACCCGGCCCAGGCCGGTCGTGGGTCTGTCGTGTGCGGCGAGCACCAGCAGCGTCGCCGAGCGGGCCGCCTCGACCAGCACCTCGGCCGCCGGGCCGGGCAGGCAGCGGCGGATGATCTGGGGGTGGCGCAGCCTGCCGGTGGCGGCGGTGACCAGGGCGTCGTCGACCAGTTCACGGGAGCGTTCCCGGGCCGGGACCGTGTTCTGCTGCCACGCGTTCACCACGTGCAGCGGAACGTCACGCTCCAGGGCCTGGTCCATCGCCCACGCCAACGCGCGCACCCCGGCGACCGTTCCGTCGACACCGACCACGACCGGACGCTTGCCCATGTCCACCTCCCGACTCACCCAGCCACTTCCCGTACCGGGACGAGCCTTCCCGACCGGACGGTCCCCGATGAGTGGCCGCGGCCCCGGCCGGGTCGGGACTTTGGACCCTGCGGAGTCGCCGCTCCGCTGCCGACCGCGCGCGAGGCCGCCCGAGCCACCGCACAGTGGCGTCCGCCCTCGGAACGCCACCCGCGTGGAGCAGTCGCGGCTACTCCGCGGCCGGCCGGACGACCGCCAACGGGCACGGCGCGTGGTGGATCAGGGCCTGGCTGGTCGAGCCGAGCAGCAGTCCCGCGAACCCGCCCCGACCGCGAGTGCCGGCCACCAGCAGCGACGCGCCGGCCGCGTGGTCGAGCAACGCGCGCACCGGCAGTTCCCGTACCACCGCACGGGTCACGGCCACGTCCGGGTACTTCGCGCCCCACCCGGCCAGGCGTTCGGCGAGCACCCGGTGCTCGCCCGCCTCGACGGCCGCCCAGTCGGCGCCGAAGCGCTCGCCCAGCGGACCGTCGACCAACGCGTCCGTCCACGCCAACACCGCGACCAGTCCGACACCACGAAGCGAAGCCTCCTCGAACGCGTATGCCACCGCGGCCTCGGCCGTCGGCGAACCGTCGACGCCCACGACCACGGGCCCGTCCACCGCCTCGGTCCCGCGCACGACCACCACCGGGCACCGGGCGTGCGCGGCCAGCGCCACGGCGACGGACCCGATCAGCAGACCGGTGAACCCGCCGAGCCCGCGCGAACCGACCACGACGCAGGACGCGGCGGCCGACCGCCCGACCAGCGTGGCCGCCGCGTCGCCGGGCACGACCTCGACGGTCACCGGCACGTCGGCGACCAGTGCCCGCGCGCGTTCCAGGTGCTCGCGACCGGCTTCCTCCAACGCGCGCCGCACCTCGCCGCCGGTCAGCACGACCTGCGGATAGCCGCGCACGGGCGTCGGGTACACGTGCACCAGGTCCAGGCCGACACCCCGTCGCGCGGCCTCGGCCGCCGCCCAGCGCACGGCGTCCAGCGCCGATTCCGAGCCGTCGACTCCCACCAAGATCGGCGCACCCATCGCGAAACTCCCATAGTCGGCGAAACCGTCGTCCTCGACGTTAGGCAGGGCCGGTCCGCAAGAACGCGGTCGAAAGTCCCGATCGTGCGTCGCCCGTCCGGACCCCGCATCCTGGGACGGACGGGACCTTCGGCCCTGGGGCGCGGGCCCGTCGTGCCCCAGGGTCGGGACGGACGGCGATGAGAGGCGGGACGAGTGGCACGCGTGTTCCTGGTCGACGACCACGAGGTCGTGCGGATCGGCGTGAGGGAACTGCTCAACAGCGGCGACGACCTGGAGGTCGTCGGCGAGGCGGGCTCGGTCGCCGAGGCGTTGGCCCGGGTGCCGGGCAGCGGCGCCGACGTGGCCGTGCTGGACGTGCGACTGCCCGACGGCAACGGCATCGAGCTGTGCCGGGAGCTGCGGTCGCTGATGCCCGAGCTGCACTGCCTGATGCTCACCTCGTTCACCGACGACGAGGCCCTGTTCGACGCGATCATGGCGGGCGCGTCCGGGTTCGTGCTCAAGCGCATCCTGGGCAACGACCTGCACAACGCCGTGCGCACGGTCGCGGCCGGCGGATCGCTGCTGGACGCCCGGTCGACCGCCGCGCTGCTCGACCGCATCCGCCGCGAACGCGAGCAGGGCGACCCGCTCCGGGTGCTGACCGACCAGGAACGCGTGGTGCTCGACCACATCGGGCAGGGGCTGACCAACCGGCAGATCGCCGAGAAGATGTTCCTGGCCGAGAAGACGGTCAAGAACTACGTCTCGCACCTGCTGGCGAAGCTCGGCCTGGAGCGCCGCACGCAGGCGGCCGTGCTGTCCAACAAGCTGCGCAAGCCCGCCATCCACCCGGAGGAGTGACGGCCGGACGAGTCGGGGTCAGATCCCGACCTGGTTGTCGATCAGCCACTTGTCGCCGGACTTGACCAGCGTGAAGAGGTTGTTCTCGGACTTCTGCGCGCCGCTGAGGTCGGTGTAGTTGACGGTGGCGGACACCTGGTTCTCGCCGACCACCTGGACGTTCGAGAGCGAGACCGCGCTGTATCCGGCCCAGAAGTTCCGGTAGTAGTCGTAGTCGACGCCGCGCCCGTTGCGGAACGACTCGGTGAGCGTGGGGAACGCCGCGTCGATGTTGCCGGGCAACAGGGCGTAGTAGTCGACGAGCGCTTTGTCTGGCGTGACGGCGGCCGGCGGGACGGTCGTCGGCGGCGGTGCCTCCGAGGTCGTGCTCGTCACGGGAGTCTCGCCCTGCGGGGGCGGCTGTCCGGCGTCCGACGTCGGCGGGGCGGACGTGGCGACCGTCTGCCCGGTCGTCGTCGTGGTGGTGTCCGCGGCCTTGTCGTCCTTGCCCCGGCTACGGGTGATCAGGAACGCGACCGTGCCCACCACGACCATGATCAGCACGACGGCGACCAGGGCGAACCGCTTGCGCTGCGGGTCCTCCTCCTCGACGACCGGCTCGGGTTCCGGTTCCGACTCGGGTTCGGGCTCCGGCAACTCGGTGGTCGCCTTGGCCGGCGGCACGACGCGGGTCGGCTCGGCTTCCACGGGCGTCGGCGAGGCCAGGACGGTCACAGGCTCGACCGAGATCTCCTGGAGCATGCGCGCCGCCTCGGCCATCGTCGGCCGGGCCCCGGGGTCCGCGTCGAGCAGGCGCAGCAGCACGGGTTCGAGCGCACCGGCGTTCTCCGGCGCCGGAAAGGTCCCCGCCGCGGCCCGGTGCAGCAACGCGATGGCGTTGGTGTCCTCGCCGAACGGCGGACTGCCCTCCAGCGCCGCGTAAAGCGTGGCACCGAGCCCGAACACGTCGGCCGGGAAGTCAGCCGGCGAGCCCTGGGCCACCTCGGGCGCCAGGTAGGCGGGCGTGCCGACGAGCAGGCCCGACGAGGTCACGGTCGCCTCGTCGGCGGCCCGGGACGTGCCGAAGTCGGTGACCTTGACCGTGCCGAACTCGGTGACCAGGACGTTGCCGGGCTTGACGTCGCGGTGCACGACACCGGCCTTGTGGGCGGCGGCGAGCCCTTCGGCGAGTTGGACGGCGATGCGGCGGACCTCGTCGGCGGGCAGCGTGCCGCGTTCGGAGATCACCGCCGACAGGCTCTTGGCCGGCAGGTACTCCATGACCAGCCACGGGTGGCCCTCGTCCTCGACCACGTCGTAGAGGGCGATCACGTTGGAGTGCTGGAGGCGGGCCGCGATGCGGGCCTCGCGCACCGCCCGTCGGGTCGACTCCTCATCGAAACCGTTGCGCGCCAAGAGTTCCTTGACGGCGACGATGCGCCGGAGCCGGGTGTCCTCGGCACGCCACACGACGCCCATGCCACCCGCGCCGAGCTTCTCCGTCAGCCGGTACCTGCCGGCGACCGTGCGGTCGACCACCGAAACGCTCCCGTCCCTCCGCGCACGTCGAGACCCTTGGATACCCGGACGGGCGACCGTCGAACGTGTGCGCACCCATCTTGCCGCACCCACCCCTATGCCTCCGCGACCGGCCCGAGTGGACGAACGCGTGCGCCGGACGGGCGAGGCGATCACCAAGCGTCAGGGCAGGAGGATCGACTTGCCCCGCGTGTGCCCCGCCTCCAGCCAGGCATGTGCGGCGGCGGCCTCGGACAACGGGAACGTGCGGTCGATCGTGACGGTGAACCGGCCCGCCGCCACGGCCTCGGCCACGGCGGCGAACTCGCCCGGATCGGGCTCCGCCCCGCCGGAGAACCGCACCCCGTGGCGTTCCGCCTCCGGGTCGGCGATGGTCACCACCCGGTCGGGACCGCCGGCCAGGGCGATCGAGTCGGGCAGGGCACCCCGGCCGGCGACGTCGAACACGGCGTCCACGCCGCCCGGCGAGATCTCCCGGACCCGGTCCACCAGTCCGGCGCCGTAACGGACCGGCGTCGCGCCCAGCGACCGGAGGTGGTCCTGGTTCGCGTCGCCCGCGGTGCCGACGACCCGCGCGCCTCGGGCAACCGACATCTGCACCGCGATCGTGCCGACCGCGCCCGCCGCGCCGTTGACCAGCACGGTCTCCCCCTGCGCCACGTCCAGCGCACGCAGCACGCGGCCCGTGACCTCCACGGCGACCGGCAGCGCGGCGGCCAGGCTCCAGTCCAGCCCGACGGGTTTGCGCGCCACGGCGGTGGCCAGTGCACGTTCGGCGTAGGCGCCGCCGTCCACCAGGCCGAACACCTCGTCGCCGACGGCGAAATCGTCCACTGTGGACTCGACGACGACGCCCGCCGCCTCCAGGCCGAGCACGGCGGGCAGGTCGAGGGGCATGACGTCGCGGAACGCCCCCGAGCGCACCTTGACGTCGAAGGGGTTCAGACCGATCGCGCGCACCGCGATCAGCACCTGCCCCGGACCGGGGGACGGGGTCGGCACGTCGGCCTCGACGAGCACCTCGGGGCCGCCGTATCCGGACAGCACGACAGCTCTGGTCATGACACGAGTCCTTTCCGCGAAGTCGTCCCCCACCAGACCACGACCGCGCACCGGTCCGCATCCCGCATCCCGGAACGGGGAATGCGGTCCGTCACCGGCCGGTTACCGCGATCATGACCATCGGCACGGTCCTCGGTGCGGGACCCGACAGCACGAACTACGTCGACGACGTCGTGGCGCAGGCCCGCCTGGCGGCGGACGCCGGCCTCGAGTCCGGCTGGTTCGCCCAGATCTTCCACTACGACGCCATCGCCCTCGCCGCCGTCGTCGGCACGCGGGTGCCGGAGCTGCGGCTGGGCACCAGCGCGGTCCCGATCTACGGCCGCCACCCGCTCCCGCTGGCCGCCGCGGCGCAGACCGCGCAGGCCGCCACGCACAACAGGTTCACCTTCGGCATCGCGTTAGGCGCCAAGGACTTCGTCGAGCCCGTGTTCGGCGTGAAGCACGAACGTCCCGCGTTGAGGCTGCGCGAGTACCTCACGGTGTTCGACACGCTGTTCAAGACCGGCACGGTCGACTTCGCGGGCGAGACGGTCGTCGCGCGCACGCCCTTCCCGGCGGCCTTGCCGGGCGCCGAGCCGCCGTCGGTGGTCGTGGCCGTGATGGGACCGAAGGCCGTGCGGGTGGCGGGCGAACTGTCCGACGGCATCCAGCCCTACCTCGCGAACCCGAAGGCCCTGGAGACGATCGTCGCGGACCTGCGCGCGGGTTCGGGCGGCGCCGATCGACGGGTCATCGCGCTCGTCCCGATCGTGGTGACCGACGACGTCGAGGGCGCGCGCGAACGTGCCGCCGCCGACCTCGCGCTCTACGAGACCGTCCCGTCCTACCAGCGGGTGCTCGGACTCGGTGCCGTCGAGCGCGCGGCGGACCTGGCGGTCATCGGCGACGAGAAGACCGTCGCCGACCAGGTGCGCCGCTACTTCGAGGCCGGCGCGACCGAGGTCGTCGCGGCGAACACGAACCTGGGCGGGCCCGGGGACCAGGAACGGACCTGGCGCCTGCTCGGCTCACTGCGGGACTGAGCCCGCCATCCGGAATTCCTATCGAGACCCATAAGCTTTGTCGAAACAGACGGCCGCGCACCGCCGGTGCGCGGCCGAGCCATTAGCGGACCGGATGGACCGCCATCGACAACGATATCGCCCTTGCCCCGTTCAGTGGATTCCGAAAACGGACATCCGCCGCGTAGCGTGCCCCGCAGGCAATACGCCGCGATCCGCGAAGGACTCCGAAGCATGGTGGATTCACCGGAATTTCTGGTCGTCTTGAACGACGAGGAGCAGTACTCGGTCTGGTTCGCCGACCGCGATCTCCCCCTGGGCTGGCGGGCCGAAGGCACGCGCGGTACCAGGGAAGAGTGCCTGGAGCACATCGGTCGCGTGTGGACCGACGCGCGTCCGCGCAGCGTCCGCGAACACCTGCGCGCCCACGGCGGCTGAGTCCGCCGATCTATTTCCCGCCCGATCTTCCGGGCGTCGACGTCCTGCCGTGAACCGGCCGTGAATTGTTTCGCGGCCTACCGGCGCATGCTCGCAACAATCGGGGAGGTCTGTCGTGCACGCGGAACCGGGAAGCGTTCCGGCCCTGCCGCTGCAAAGTGGCATGGTGGCCGCCGGACTGCGCGATCCGGAGGCCGGGACGGATGTCGTCCAGTGCGTCCTGCGGTGGTCGGCGGAGTACGACCGGGACGCCTACCTCGCGGCGTGGCGCGCGGCGGTCGACCGGCACCCGGTGCTGCGCACGCGGCTGCGGTGGCGCCCGGACGGCGGCGCCGACCAGGTCCTGACCCCGGCGGCGGACGTGCCGGTCGGCAACGACGACACGGTCTCCGACGTGGCCGCGTTCCTGCGCGAGGACCGGCGACGCGGCGTCGACCCGGTGTCCGGTCCGGCACTGCGGGTCGTCGCGCTGCCCGGCGGCGTCGTCGTGGTGACGTTCCACCACGCGATCCTCGACGGCCGGTCGCTGGCGATGCTGCTGGCCGAGATCGACGACGACTACGCGGCCCGGCTGGGCGGCCCGGCGGCGGTCCTCCCGGACCGCCCCGACTTCGCCGACTACGCCCGGTGGCACGCGGCACGCCCGACCGAGGCCGACGAACGGTTCTGGCGCACGGAACTCGCCGACCTGCCCGACACCGGCCCGCTGCCGTTGGAGCACGCCGCGTCCGGCCCGGTCCGCATGGCCACGGCCGCGTTGGAGCTGTCCGACGAGGAAACCACGTCGGTGCGTGCGCTCGCCGCGACCACCGGCGTCACCGTCAACACGGTCGTGCTCGCCGCGTGGAGCCTGCTGCTGGCCGCGCACTCCGGCGACGACGAGTCCGCGTTCGCGGTGACCCGCGCGGCCCGGCACGGCACGGTCGAGGGCGCGGCGGACATGATCGGCCTGCTCATCGCCACGACGCCGCTGCGCCTGCCGGTCGACCGGGACGCCTCCGTCCGCACCTGGCTGGGTGCCGTGCGGGCACGGTCCGTCGCCGCCCGCGACCACCAGCTCGGCCCGGTGCCCGAGGCCGGGCGGGTGCGCAGCCTCGTGCTGTTCGAACACCGCGAGATCAACACCGTGCTCGCGGACCGGGCGACCACGCCCTCCGACCGGCACGTCGAGATCCTGCGCACGCCCGGCTACGCGGTGACGCTCTACGCGTTCGCCGAACCCCGGTTGAGCCTGCGGCTGATCCACGACGCGGCGCGGTTCCCGGACTGGGCGCCGGACGTGCTGCTCGGGCACGTGCGCGACCTGCTCACCGGTCTGGCACGGGACCCCGACCGGCCCGTGCGCGCGGTCGGCGAACCCCGCGGCCTGGACCTGGCCGGGTGGAACGACACCGCCGTGCCGTACCCGGCGGACGCCACGATCCCGGACCTGTTCGCCGAGCAGGTCCGCCTGCGGCCCGACGCGGACGCGGTGCTCACGCCGTCGGGCTGGCTCTCCTACGCGGAACTCGACCGGCGCGCGAACCGCCTGGCACACCTGCTGGTGGCCCGCGGCGCCCGTCCCGACCGGCCGGTGGGCGTCGCCCTGCCGCGCGGCGCGGACCTGGTCGTCACGCTGCTCGCCGTGCTCAAGGCGGGCGCCGCGTACCTGCCGCTGCACCCGGGCAACCCGGCGGCCCGCGACGCGGCGGCGTTGCGGGCGGCGGGCGCGTCGCTCGTGGTGGCGGACCGGCCGCTCGACCTGCCCGCGACCGTCGTCCTACTGTCCGAAGTGGACGACCGACTGCCGGACACCGCGCCGGACGTGCGCGTGCACCCGGACGGCCTGGCCTACGTCAACCACACGTCGGGGTCGACCGGCCGGCCCAAGGGCGTCGCCGTGCCGCACCGGGGCGTGGTGCGGCTGGTGAGCGACCCGAGCTTCGCGACGTTCGGTCCGGGGCGGACGTTCCTGCACCTGTCCGCGACCGCGTTCGACCTGACCACGCTGGAGGTGTGGGGCGCGCTGCTGACCGGCGGTCGCGTGGTGCCCGCGCCCGAGGGGCCGCCCGACCCGGCCGTGCTGGGCCCGCTGCTGCGCGAGCACGACGTGTCCGTGCTGTGGCTGACCGCCGGGCTGTTCCACCAGCTCGACCCGGCGCTGCTCACGTCCGTCGACCACCTGCTGGCGGGCGGCGACGTGCTGGCGCCGGACGCCGTGCGGGCCGCGTTGGCGGCACGGGACGGGAAGCCCGTGGTCAACGGCTACGGGCCGACCGAGAACACCACGTTCACCACGTGCCACGTGATGACCTCGCCCGACGAGGTCGGCGCGACCGTGCCGATCGGCACGCCGATCCAGCGGACCACGGCGTACGTGCTCGACGACGACATGCGCCCGGCGCCGGTCGGCGTGCCGGGCGAGCTGTACACGGGCGGCGCCGGACTGGCCCGGGGCTACCAGGGCGAACCCGCGCTGACCGCGGCCAAGTTCGTACCCGACCCGTTCGGCGCGGCCGGGCGGCGGCTGTACCGCACGGGCGACCGCGCGCGGTGGCGGCCCGACGGCGTGCTGGAGTTCCTCGGCCGGGTCGACCGGCAGGTGAAGGTGCGCGGGTTCCTGGTCGAACCCGCCGAGGTCGAGGCCGTGCTGCGGCGGCACGCGGGCGTGTCGGCGGTCGCGGTGGTGCCGGCGGGCGACGACGACACGCGCCACCTCGTGGCGTACGTGGTCGGGTCGGCGGACGGGCTGCGCGAGCACGCCGCCGACCACCTGCCCGCCTACCTGTGCCCGGCCCGGTACGTGGTGCTGGACGCGTTGCCGCTCAACAGCAGCGGCAAGGTCGACCGCGCGGCGCTGCCGGCGGCCGGTGGCACGGACGTCCGGACCGGCACCGCGCCCGCGCCCGGTACGCAGACCCGGCTGGCCGGGTTGTGGCGCATGCTGCTCGGCGTCGGGCGGGTGCACGCGGAAGACGACTTCTTCGCCGTCGGCGGCAACTCGCTGCTGGCCGTGCGGCTGGCGTTCCGGGTCCGCGAGGAGTTCGGCGTCGAGGTGCCGATCGCCGAGCTGCACCGGGCCCGCACGTTGGCCGCGTGCGCCGAGGCGGTCGACCGCGCGGGCACGACGACCACCCCGCCGATCACCCGCCGCGACCGCTCGTCCTACCGCGTGCCGACGCGCGCACCGGCCGACACCCGCCCCGGCGGCACCGCCCAGACCCGCCCGGCGACCGCGCACACCCGCCCGCCGGTGCCCGCCACGGCCTTCGGGTCCGCGGGCGGCGCGGCGCCGACCCAGGCCGTCGCCGAAAGGACCGAAGCCGGTCCCGCGACGACACCGACCAGCCGCACTGCCGACGATTCGGCACCCACCGACAAGAAAGCCGGAGCGGGGGTGATCGACCTGAACGCGGACGACCTGCTTCCGACCGCCGCCGACAAGACCGGCGTGACGGCACCGAACCCGACGGCGGCGGGCACCGCGACCGGTGCGCGCGCGGGCGATCCGGTTCCGACCCGCATCCCGCCGACTGCCACCGCGAGCACCGAAGTGGCATCACCGGGCCGCACGGCCCCGGACGCCGGTCAGTCCCCTGCCCGCTCCGACACACGGTCTGCGGCACAGATCGGGCACACCGACCCGACCGGGCACAACCGGGACATGGTCGGCCGGCTGCCCGACCACCTCGTCTCGTCCGGCGGCGACTGGGCGGTGTGGCGGTGGGTCGAGCTGCGGGGTACCGGGTTCGGGATCGAGCCGTTGGTGGCGTTGGGCAGTCCCGCCGCCGCACGTGCCGCCGACGACGTGCACGCGGCACGGGAAGCCCTCGGCGAAGCACGGTGGGCGGCGTTCCGGGCGTTGCGCGCCGTGGAGGACGCGGCGAGCGGTGACGAGCGTGCCACCCTCCGGCGGGTCGGCCGCCTGGTGCGCAAGGGCCGGTTCGCCGAGGCCCGCGGACTCGTCGCCGGTCCGGCCGACGCGGTGGCGGCGTTGACGCTCGCGGCGCGGGCGGCCGAGCGGGTCGCCGAAGCCGAGGCCGACTACGCCGGGCGGTTCGAGCACGCCCGCGTCGAGGTCGCCGGGATCCTGCGCGGCGTGGCCGGCGACGCCCGGTTCCGCGAGGCCGTGGCCTGGCAGAACCCGCGCGCGCTGGTCACCGCGGTCGACGCCCTGCGCGCCGCCTCCCCCGCCGCCGCGCGCAACGTCGACTACCGGCGGTGGGAGCACACCGTCGTGGCCTACCTCCAGCGGTACTGCGCGAAGAACGACACCATCGGCTTCTTCGGCCCGGTCGGCTGGGCCTACGTGCGGGACGACGCGCCGGCCGCGCTCACCTCGGTGCCCGGCGCCGGCCTGGTCGACCGGCGCACCGTGTACCTGGAGAACTGGGCCGTCCAGGAGTTGGCCGAAGTGCTGACCACCGACGAGGTCCGGCCGTGGGCCGCGCCGCGCCGGATGCCGTTCGTGGACGTCGTGGGCAACGTCCTGCACGTGCCGATGACCGCGCCGGTCGTGCTGGACGACGCCGAGGCCCGCGTGCTGGCCGCGTGCGACGGGCACCGGCGGGCGGTCGACATCGCGGCCGGGCTGTCCGATGTGGACGATGTGTTCGGGGTGCTCGACCGACTGCGCAAGGCCCGGCGGATCGCGTGGACGTTCGAGGTCGCGCCGAGCGCGCTGGTGCCCGAGCGCGAACTGCGCCGCCAGGTCGAGCGGATCGACGACCCGGCCGTCCGCGACCGGATCGCCGCGACCCTCGACGAGGTCGAGCGCGGCCGGGGCGAGGTGGCCGACGCGGTGGGCGACCCGGACCGCCTGGTCCACGCGATCGGCGCGCTCCAGGAGAAGTTCACCGCCATCACCGGCACGGCCGCCGTCCGCCGGCCCGGCCTGTTCTACGCCGGGCGGACCGTGGTGCACGAGGAGTGCCGCCGCGACCTGGACGTCACCCTCTCCCCCGCGCTGCTGGACACCCTCTCGCCCGGCCTGGACCTGGTGCTGGAGGCCGCGCGCTGGTTCACCGCCGCCGGTGCGGCGCTGTACGGGAAGGCGTTGCGCGAGGTCTACCGCCGCCGGGTCGAGGCGACCGGAGATCCGACCGTGCGGCTCGCCGACTTCTGGCTGTGGGCCAACGACACCATCTTCCGGCTCGACGAACGGCTCATCGCCCGGCTTGTCACCGCCCTTCAACGCAAGTGGGCGGACGCGTTGGGTGCGCACGACCCGGACGAGAGCCGTGTCCACTACGAGGTCGACCAGGTGCGGGACGCGGTGCGCAAGGCGTTCGCGACCGCCCGGCCGGGCTGGCGCGGCGCCGTGCAGCACAGCCCGGACGTGTTGATCGCGGCGAAGGACGCCGCCGCCGTCCGCGCCGGGGACTACCACTGGGTGCTCGGCGAGGTGCACCCCGGCGTCAACACCATGCGGGCGGCGCTGTTCGTGTCGCAGCACCCGGACCCGGTGCAACTGCGCGACTCCATGGCGGCAGACCTGGGCGGACCCCGGGTCGTGCTGTCGACCACCCGCGAGGAGGGCGGCACGCCGCAACGCCTGGCCGACGCCCTGGTCCTGCCCCGGGACCTGCGGATCGCGTTCGGCCACGACGCGTGCGGGCCGGACCTGCTGGGCGCGGTGCCGGTCGGCGAGTGCGTCATCGTCGAGGACGGCGGCCGGCTCGTCGTGCGCGACCGGTCCGGCCGCGTGGACCACGACCTGGTCGAGCTGCTCAACGAGCAGATCATGGCCCAGCTCGTGCAGCACTTCCGCCTGTTGCCCGCCGGTGCGCACACCCCGCGCGTGTCCCTGGACCGGCTCGTGGTGGCCCGCGAGACGTGGCGGCTCAAGTCCGCCGACGCGCGGTTCGCGTTCGGCCCGGACGAGCCCACCCGGTTCCTGGACGCGCAGGCGTGGCGCATCGCCAACGCCATGCCGCGCTACGTGTTCGTGAAGAGCCCGGTGGAGCACAAGCCGTTCTACGTCGACTTGGCGAGCCCGCCCTCGGTGGAGCTGTTCGCGCACGCCGTGCGCGCGCTCGACCGGGAACGGCCGGACGCGCCCATGACCGTGGGCGAGATGTTGCCCGACCCGGACCACCTGTGGCTGACCGACGCCGCGGGCAACCGGCACACCGCCGAGTTCCGGGTCGTCGCGGTCGACCGGCGCGGGTGGCGCCACTTCGAGGAGGGAGCACGGTGAGCGTGCCCGAGGTGTTCAGATTCCCGGCGTCGTCGGGGCAGCGCCGGCTGTGGCTGCTCGACCAGCTGCTGCCGGGCAGCCCGGTGTACAACATCGGCTGGCGGGTCGCGGTCGACGGTCCGCTCGACGTCGACCGGCTGCGGTCCGCGCTCGCCGACGTCGTGGACCGGCACGAGGCGTTGCGCACCACGCTGGTCGCGCCCGACGGCGTGCCCGAGCAGGTCGTGGCGTCGACCGTCCCGGTGGAGCTGCCGGTCGTCGACGTGGCCGCCACCGAGGTCGCGGCGCGGGTGCGCGACCAGGTCCGGGTCGCGTTCGACCTGGAGACCGGGCCGCTGTTCCGGGCGGTGCTGCTGCGACTCACGGCGGACCGGCACGTGCTGGTGCTCGTACTGCACCACGCAATCGCCGACGGCTGGTCGTGCGCGGTGCTGTTCGACGAGCTGGCCCGCCGGTACGCGGGCGAGGACCTGCCCGAGCCGCCCATCGGCTACCCGGATTACGCGCTGTGGCAACAGGAACAGAGCTTCGACGACGGGTACTGGCGCGAACGGCTGCGCGACGTGCCGACCGTGCTCGCGCTGCCCACCGACCGCCCGCGCCCCGAGCGGCCGACGGGTCGGGGCGCCGAGTTGCGGGCCCGGATCCGGGTCGGCGACGGCTCGTTCGCACGGCTGCTCGCCCTGTTCGGCTGCGTGCTGCACCGGGTGACCGGGCAGGCCGACCTCCTGGTGGCCACGCCGGTCGCCGCGCGGACCAGGCCGGAGACCGAGGGCCTGGTCGGGTTCGTGGCCAACACGGTGCCGCTGCGCGCGACCTTCGACGAGGACACGACCGTGCGCGACGCGGTCACGGCGGCCGAGCGCGAGACCGTGGCCGCGGTGGCGCACCAGGACCTGCCGTTCGAGCGGATCGTGGAACTCGCCGACGTGCCGCGCTCGCTCGCGCACTCGCCGTTGGTGCAGGTGCTGTTCGCGGTCGAGCCGGTCCCCGGCGTCCGGACCGCGGGCGACGTGCGGTTCGGCCCCGAGCCCGTGCACAACGGCGGCGCCAAGTTCGACCTGTCGCTGACCGTGGAACGCGCGGGCGAGGACTGGTTCGCGCGCTGGCAGTACGACGCCGAGCTGTTCGACCGGGCCTCGGTCGTGGCCCTGCACGACGCTTTCACGGCCGTGCTCGACGCCGACGCGGACACCCCGGTCGCCGAACTCCCCCTCGTCCGGTCCACTTCGGACACCGCCGCCGGACTGGTGCTCGACGCGGTGGCCGCCCACCCGGACGCGGTCGCCCTCGCGGGCGAACTGACCTGCGGCGAGCTGGACCGGGCCGCGAACCGGCTGGCGCACGCCCTGCTCGCGGCGGGCGCCCGGCCCGACGAGCCCGTGGCGCTGTGCCTGGACCGCGGCGCGGCCACGCTGGTCGGCGTGCTGGCCGCGTGGAAGGCCGGTGCCGGTTACCTGCCGCTGGACCCGTCGTGGCCGGTGCACCGGTTGACCTCGATGGCCACCGACGCGGGCACGCCCGTGCTGGTCACGGACGGCTCGGTGGCGGTCGGCGGCCCGTGGACCACGGTCGATTCCCGTGCCGTGCACGAGTTTCCGGACACGCCGCCCCAGGCCGTGCCGCAGCACCCCGGCATGCTCGCCTATGTCCTCTACACGTCGGGGTCGACCGGCACGCCCAAGGGCGTCCGCGTGACGCAGGGCGGCCTGGGCGCGTTGCTGTCGGCCATGGACGACGTCCTCGACCTCGGGTCCGACGACCTGCTCGCGTCGATCACCACGCCCGCGTTCGACGTGTCGACCGTGGAGATGTTCGTGCCGCTGCTGCGCGGCGTGCCGCTGACCGTGCTCGACGCGGACGAGGTCGCCGACGGCGCGTTGCTGCGCGCCCGGATCGACGAGTCGGGCGCGACCGTCGTACAGGGTGGCCCGGCGAGCTGGCGCATGGTCGTGGCGGCGGGCGGCGTGCCCGACCGGGTGCGGCTGCGGATCAGCGGCGGCGAGGCCATGACCCGCGACCTCGCGGACGAACTCCAGTCCGGCGGCGCGACGGTGATCGACGGCTACGGCCCGACCGAGACGACCGTGTACTCGGCGGTCGGCGTGGTCGCCCGCGCACCGCACCCGGTGCGGCTGGGGCCGGCGATCGCGGGCACGACGCTGCACGTGCTCGACCGCGCGCTGCGGCCGGTGCCGCCGGGCGTGATCGGCGAACTGCACATCGGCGGCGCGGGCGTGGCCCGCGGCTACCACGGGCGTCCGGACCTGACCGCCGCGAAGTTCGTGCCCGACCCCTTCGGCACCGGCGGGCGCCTGTACGCCACGGGCGACCTGGTCCGGCGGCGGGTGGACGGCGGGTTGGAGTTCCTGGGCCGCGCCGACCGGCAGCTCAAGATCCGCGGCTACCGGATCGAGCCGGGCGAGGTCGAGGCCGTGCTCCGGGCGCACCCGGACGTGGCCGACGCGGTCGTGGTCGCGTGGTCGGCGAACGCCTCCGACGTGCGACTGGTCGCCTACGTCGTCCCGGCCGCGCCGGCCGACGTGCGCGAGCACCTGGCCGCGCACCTGCCCGAGTACATGCTCCCGGCGTCGGTGGTGGACCTGGAGTCCGTCCCGCGCACGGGCACCGGCAAGGTCGACCGGTCCGCGCTGCCCGAGCCGACGTGGCACACCGCGTCGGCGGACCGGGTCGAGCCGCGCGACGAGACCGAGGCGAGCATGGCCGTGATCTGGCGCGCGGTGCTGAGCATCCCGGAGGACGTGCCGCTGGGCGTGCACGACAACTTCTTCGCGCTGGGCGGACACTCGCTGACCGCGACCCAGATGCTGGCCCGGGTCCGCACCACCCTGTCCGCGCAGGTGCCGTTGGCCGCGCTGTTCGCCGCGCCCACGATCGCCGGTCTGAGCGTCGCGGTCCGGGGCGCCGACGACCACCTGGCCCGGGGACCGGTGCCGCTGCTGGACCAGCTCGACGACCTGTCCGACGCCGAGATCGACCGGCTCCTGGGCACCCTGTCCGACGGCGAGGACGTCCTGTGAGCCGCACGGCGGTCGTGGTCGGCGCCGGGCTGTCCGGCTCGCTGATGTCGGTGTACCTGGCCCGGCGGGGCTTCGCCGTCCGGGTGCTCGAACGGCGGGGCGACCCGCGCACGCCGGGCGTGCGCGAGGAGGGCCGGTCGATCAACCTCGGCCTGTCCCAGCGCGGCATCGTGGCGTTGCGCGAGGTCGGCCTGCTCGACCGGCTCAAGCCGGCGACCGTGCCGATGCGCGGTCGGGTCGTGCACGCACCGGACGGCACGCTGCGCTTCCAGCCCTACGGCACCGAAGAGGACCAGGTGCTGCACTCGGTGCTGCGGCACGACCTCAACGTGGCGCTGATCGACGAGGCCGAACGGCTGGGCGTCGACTTCCGCTGGGGGCACCGGGTCACGGCCGTCGACCGCACCGTCCCCTCGGTGATCGCCGGCGAGGAGCACGCGGCCGACCTGGTCGTGGGCGCGGACGGCGCGTTCTCCGCGGTGCGCGCGCAGCTCGCCCGCGGGCTGCGGATGGACCTGCACCAGGAATACCTGGAGTGGGGCTACCGGGAGCTGCTCATCCCGTTGGACGACGGCGGAAAGCCGCGTACCGACCCCTATGCCCTGCACGTGTGGCCGGGCGACGACGGGCTGATCGTGGCCCACCCCAACGCGGACGGCACGCTCACCGCGACGATCTTCCTGCCGTTCGAGGGCCCGGCCGGGTTCGCGGGTCTGGACACGCCCGAGCGGGTGCGCGCGTTCTTCGCGGACCGGTTCCCGGACGTGCCCGCGCTCATCCCGGACGTGGTGGAGCAGTTCCTGGACCACCCGCCCGCGAGCCTGGTCACGATCCGCGCGTCGCCGTGGCACACGGCCACCGACGACGGGCGCGGCACGGTCCTGCTCGGCGACGCGGCCCACGCGGTGTACCCGTTCTACGGGCAGGGCATGAACGCCGCGTTCGAGGACTGCTCGGTCCTGGACCGCTGCCTGGCCGCGCACCCCGACGACCTGCCCGCCGCGTTGGCGGCGTTCGAGCGCTTCCGCCGTCCGCACACCGACGTGCTGGCGGAACTGTCCAAACGCAACTTCGTCGAGCTTCGCGACCGCGTGCGCTCGCCGCTGTTCCTGGCCCGGCGCAAGGCCGATCTGTTGCTGCACAGGTGGTTCCCACGCGCGTGGGTCCCGCTCTACACCCTGGTTTCCCATACCACCACTCCGTACGGCGAGGCACTGGCCCGGGTCCGGCGCCAGGACCGCCTGTTGGGCGGTGTCACCGCCGCGCTCACCGGCGCGGTCCTCGCGGGGCTGGCACACCGGTCCCGAGCCGGAAGGAAGGTGAGTTGATGCTGTTCCACCCGACAGGCGCGACCCACCCGCTCGTGGAGACGGCCGATTTCCGCGGTCCGTTGCCCGACGGGGTGGCGGCCTACGGTCCCGCGTTGCGCGCGGTGTTCGACTGGGCGGGCGAGTACCTCGTCGGACCGCACCCCGAGCTGGGGCGGCGCGGCGCGGTGTGCCCGTTCACCGACACCTCGTTGCAGCGCGGGCTGTTCTGGATCTCGGTGCACCCCGGTGTGCCGCACGGTCCCGACGAGCTGGCCGAGCTGCTGCTGCACTACCGGGACTGGTTCGTCGACCTGGCGCCCACCGCGGGCCCGGCCGCGCAGTTCAAGACGATCCTGGTGCTGTTCCCGGACCTGGCCGACCACACCGTGGTCGACCGCACCCAGGAGCTGCTCAAGCCCGACTACACCCAGCAGGGGCTGATGATCGGCGAGTTCCACCCCGGTCCCCCCGACAAGGCGGGCCTGTGGAACCCGGCGTTCCGGCCGCTGCGCAGCCCGGTGCCGCTGCTCGCGGTCCGGCACATGGTCCCGACCGACTTCCCGTTCCTGCGCGACGACGACGCGACCGTGGCCGCCTACCTCCAGCGCTTCGGCGACCGGGTGCCGGGCCACCTGCGCGGCGACGTGAGCGCCGCCGCCGACCGCCTCGCCACGTCCGGGAGCTGACCCATGACCGACCCAGCCGCACGCAAGCGGGCGCTGCTCGCCGAACGGCTGCGTGCCCGCGCGTCCACGCCCACCCCGTACCCGCTGTCGTTCGGCCAGCAGCGGCTGTGGTTCCTCGACCGGTTCGCACCGGGCACGGCCGTGTACAACGTGCCGATCGCGGTCCGGCTGCGCGGCCCGCTCGACGTCGACGCGCTGCGGTCCGCGCTGGACCTGCTGGTGCGGCGGCACGCGGCGTTGCGCACGACGTTCCCGGACTCGGGCGGCGAACCGGTCCAGCTCGTGGCGCCCACCGGCGCCGCGACGCTGAACCTGGTCGACCTGCCGGCCGACGACCGGGACGCGCGGGCGCAGCGGTTCGCGGACGAACGCGGCGCGGTCGGGTTCGACCTGCACCGGGGGCCGCTGTTCGTGGCGGACCTGGGCCGGTTCGCCGAGGACGACCACGTGCTGGTGCTGACCCTGCACCACATCGTCTCCGACGCGTGGTCGCTGGCCGTGCTGCTGCACGACCTGGGCGAGGCGTACGCGGGCCGGGGCGAGGCGCTGCCGCCGCTGCGGCTGGGCTACCCGGACTTCGCGGTGTGGCAACGCGACCAGGTCACCGCGCACGCGCAGGACCACCTCGCGTACTGGGCCGACCACCTGGCCGGCGCGCCGGAGCTGCTCACCCTGCCCACGGACCGGCCGCGCCCGGCGGTGGCGACCTACCGGGGCGCGCTGTACACGGCGACCGTGCCGCCCGAGACGCTGTCGGCGTGGGAGGAGGTCGGCCGGGCGCACGGCGCCACGCTGTTCATGGTGCTGCTGGCCGGTTTCGCCGCGCGGCTGGGCCGGTTGGCGGGTCAGGACGACGTGGTGGTCGGCACGCCGGTCGCCGGTCGCGCGCACCCGGACCTGGAGCACCTGGTCGGGTTCTTCGTGAACTCGTTGGCGTTGCGCGCGCACGTGGGCGGCGACCCGACGTTCGCCGAGCTGCTCGGCCGCGTCCGTGAGTCCACTGTGGAGGGTCTGGCGCACGCCGACCTGCCGTTCGACCGGGTGGTGGAGCACCTGAGCCCGCACCGCGCACTCGGCCACGCGCCGCTGCACCAGGCCCAGCTCATCCTCCAGAACACGCCGCCGACCACGATCTCCCTGCCCGGACTGGAGATCACCGGCCTCGCGCCCGACCCCGGCGTGTCGAAGTTCGACCTCACGATCGCCGCCGAGTACCGCGCGGGCGGCCTGGCCCTGGGCGTCGAGTACAGCACGGACCTGTTCGACGAGGCCACGGTCGTGGAGTTCACCGACCGGTTCGTCGCGCTGCTCACGGCCGCCGCGCGGGAGCCGCACCGGCGGATCGGCGACCTGGACGCGCTCAGCGGCGTGCGGCGGTGGGAGGTCCTCGAAGGCTGGAACGCCACCGACCTCGCGCTGCCCGAGGCCGCGTCCGCCCTGGACCTGATCTCGGGCGACCCGGACGCGGTGGCCGTGTCCGGCGTCGACGGCGCGCTGACCTACCGGGAACTGGACGCGCGGGCGGCCCGGATCGCCGGCCTGGTGCGCGGCAGCCGACTGGTCGCGCTGTGCCTGCCCCGCACGCCCGACCTGGTCGCGGCCGTGCTGGGCGTGTGGCGCGCGGGCGCGGCCTACCTGCCGCTGGACCCGTCGTGGCCGGCCGACCGGCTGGCGCTGATGCTGGCCGACTCCGGCGCCGACCTGCTGATCACCGACGGCGACACGTTCGGGTTCACCGGCCGGGTGGCCGCGCCGACCGACGACGCGGAGCCGCTGACGGAGGTCGTGCCGGGCGACCTGGCCTACGTGATCTACACGTCCGGGTCCACCGGGCGGCCCAAGGGCGTCGAGGTGCCGCACCGGGCCGTGGTGAACCTGCTGGTGTCGTTCCGCGACCTGCTGGCGCCCGCGCCCGGCGACCGGCTGGCGGCCGTGACCACGCTGTCGTTCGACATCTCCGTGCTCGAACTGCTGCTGCCGCTGGTGTCCGGCGCCGAGGTGCTGGTCGTACCGGACGCGGGCGACGGCCCCGCGTTGCGGGACCTGCTGACCACGCGCGGGGTGACCATGCTCCAGGCGACGCCCGCCACGTGGCGGCTGCTGCTGGCGGCGGGCGGCGTGCCGGAGACGGTGACCACGCGGGTGTGCGGCGGCGAGGCGCTGCCCCGCGACCTGGCCGACGAGCTGATCACCGACTCCGCGCTGCTGTGGAACGTGTACGGGCCGACCGAGACCACGGTCTGGTCGGCCGCCGGTCCGGTCGAACCCTCCCCCGCGCCGGTCGTGATCGGGCCGCCGATCGGCAACACCCGGCTCTACGTGCTGGACGCGCGCATGGAACCCGTGCCGCCCGGTGTCGTCGGCGAGCTGTACATCGGCGGCGCCGGCGTGGCGGTCGGCTACCGGGGCCGCCCGGAGCTGACCGCGTCCCGGTTCGTGCCCGACCCGTTCGCGGCCACGCCCGGCCGCCTGTACGCCACCGGCGACCTGGTGCGCCAGCGCGGCGACGGCACGCTGGAGTTCCTCGGCCGGGCCGACCACCAGGTGAAGGTGCGCGGGTTCCGGATCGAACTCGGCGAGATCGAGGCCGCGCTGCGTGACCTCGACTACGTGCGCGAGGCGGTCGTGGTGGCGCGCGACGAGCGGCTCGTGGCCTACCTGGTCGGCACCGACACCTGGCCGCGGGCCCGGACCGCGCTGGCCGAACGGTTGCCGGACTACATGCTGCCCGCGACGGCCGTGGTGCTCGACGCGTTGCCCTTGACGCCCAACGGCAAGGTCGACCGCAAAGCCCTGCCCGAACCGTCGTGGACCTCGCACGTCGACCGCGTGGCACCGCGCGAGCCGGTCGAGGAGGTGGTCGCGGAGATCTGGCGCGAGGTGCTGGGCGTGACCGAGCTGGGTGTGCACGACGACTTCTTCGCACTGGGCGGGCACTCGCTGCTGGCCGCGAAGGCGTTGGCCCGGGTGCACGGCGCGTTCTCGGTGTCGGTGCCGATCGGCCGGTTGTTCGCCGCGCCGACGGTCGCCGGGCTGGCGACCGCGGTGCGGGAACTGGAGGACGAGCCGGGCCAGGTCGCGGCCGTCGCCGAGCTGCGCGTGCGGCTCGCGGGCCTGTCCGACGAGGAGATCGCGGCGTTGCTGGAGGAGGACGCGTGACCGGACTGCGCCGTTTCGCCGTCGTGTGGGCGGGTCAGTTGGTGTCGGTGATCGGCTCGGCGCTGAGCACGTTCGTGCTCGGCGTGTGGGTCTACCTGGAGACCGGCTCGGTGACGAAGTTCGCGCTGATCCAGTTCTGCGCGATCCTGCCGGGCATCCTGCTCGCGCCGTGGGCCGGGGTACTGGCCGACCGCGTCGACCGCCGGGTGATCATGCTGGTGGCCGACGGCGGCGCCGGGCTGGTGACGTCGCTGCTGTTCACGGCCGTGAGCCTGGACTCGTTGGCGACGTGGCAGATCTACCTGGCCGCCGCGCTGACCGCGACGTTGAACTCGTTCCACGTCATCGCCTACAGCGCCCTGGTGCCCGCGCTGGTGCCCAAGGACCAGTTGGGGCGCGTCAACGGGCTGATGCAGCTCACGCAAGGTGTGCAGATCGCGGCACCGCTGGTCGCGGGCGCGCTGCTGGGCCTGGTGGGGCTGCGCGGCGTGCTGCTGATCGACGTGGTGTCGATGGTGTTCGCGGTCGGGTCGCTGCTGCTGGCCCGGCTGCCCGAGGAGGCCGTGCGACCGGCCGGCGCGGCGGGCCGGGACCGGGGTGTCGGCGCCGGACTGCGGTGGCTGCGGTCGGCGCCGGGCCTGCTCGCGCTGTGCGCGGTGTTCGGGGTGTGGAACTTCCTGTTCGCCGTGGCGGGTGGGCTGGTGCAGCCGCTGATCCTGTCGTTCGCGACACCGGCGACGCTGGGCGTGCTGATGGCGGCCGGCGGCAGCGGTCTGTTCCTGGGCGGCCTGGCGATGGGCGCGTGGGGCGGGCCGAAACGGCGCGTGCACGGCATCTACCTCGGGCTCGGGCTCGGCGGCGTCTTCCTCGTGCTGCACAGCCTGGCGCCCTCGCCGTGGCTGATCGGGTTCGTGGCGCCCGCGTTCCTCGCGACGTTGCCGCTGATGAACACGTGCTGCGTGACGCTGGTGCAGACGAAGGTCGACCCGGCCGTGCTCGGGCGCGTACTGGCCGGGGTGCGGACGTTGAGCACGGCCGCCATGCCCGTCGCCTACCTGCTGATCGGGCCGCTGTCGGACGGCATCGCCGAACCGCTGATGACCGGCGACGGCGCGCTCGCGGGCACCGTCGGCGCGCTGATCGGCACCGGGCCCGGTCGCGGCATCGCCCTGGTGTTCCTGGTGGTCGGCGTGCTGATGCTCGCCCTGGCCGCCGTCGCGTGGTCGCGCCCGCGACTGCGCGCCGTCGACGACCTGCCCGACGCCGCGTCCCCCCTGGAAAGGACCGCATCGTGACCGACGACCAGCGCGAGCGCCTGCTGGCGAAGTTGATGGCCCGCCAAGGGCTGCGGTCGGCCGGGCTGCCGCGGCGGCCCGGGGGTGCGGACGTGCCGCTGTCGGGCAACCAGCGCGGCCTGTGGCTGGCCGGGCAGCTCGGCGACGACTCCGGCGCCTACGTGATGTACGCGGCGATCCGCGTGACCGGCACGCTCGACGTCGAACGGCTGCGCGACGCCGTGGCGGTCGTGGTCGACCGGCACGAGGCGCTGCGCACGCGGGTCGTCGAGGTGGACGGCGTGCCGGCGCAGGAGATCGTCCCTGCGACGGCTTCGGTGACGTGCACGGACGTCGAGTCGCTCGACGACGCGGTCCGGTCCGAAGTGGACACCCCGTTCGACCTGGGTGCGGCACCGCTGTTCCGGGTGCGGGTGTTCCGTTCCGATGACGTGACCGCCGTCGTGCTCAGCGCGCACCACATCGTGTGCGACGACGTGTCGCTGGCCGTCGTCGCGGAGGAGATCGGCGCGGCCTACCAGGGCGGGACGTCGTTCGCGCCGGTCGGCCAGTTCCCCGACTTCGTGCACTGGCAGGCCGGTCGGCTGGCCGAGGGCGACCGCGCGCGGATGCTCGACCACTGGGCGTCCCGGCTGGCCGACGCGCCCCCCGTGCTGGACCTGGCGGGCGACCGGCCGCGCACGCCGCACCGGTCGATCGCGGGCGACAGCCACCGGTTCACCGTGCCCGCCGCGCTCGCCGCGCGGCTGACCGAGGTGACGCGGGAGCAGGGCGCGACGACGTTCGCCGGGCTGCTGGCCGCGTTCGCGGTGGTGTTGTCGCGGCGGTCGGGCACGGACGACGTGGTGATCGGCTCGCCGACGACCGACCGGCCGTTCCCGGCGTTGGAACGCGCCGTGGGCATGTTCGTGACGACGACGGCGTTGCGCGTGGACCTGTCCGGCGACCCGACCGTGGCGGAACTGCTGGCCCGCACGCGGACCACCGCCGTCGAGGCACTGGACCACGCCGGGGTGAGCTTCGACGAGGTGACCGCCCGGGTGGCGCCCCGCCGCGACCCCGCCCACCACCCGCTGTTCCAGGTGATGCTCGTGCTCAACCGGGGCTCGGGCGGCGGCACGTGGGCGGGACTGCCCGCCACGACGCTGCCGGTCACGCGCGGGACCAGCCGGTTCGACCTGACCCTGCACGTGCGGGAGACCGACGGCGACTGGCCGGTGGACCTGGACTACCGCACGGACCTGTTCTCGCCCGACACCGCGGCCCGACTCGCCGACCAGGTGCTGGTCACGCTGTCGGCACTGGTCCGCGACCCGGCGGCCCGACTGTCCACACTGGACACCACTCCCCCGGCCGACCACGCCGCCGCCGAGGCCCTGCACGGCGTGCCGGTCGCCCCGGTCGACGACGTCCTCACCCGGATCGCGGCGGCCGTCGCGAACCACCCGGACACCACCGCCGTGCTGGACCTCGGTTCCGGCGCGGAGATCACGTTCGCCGAACTCGACCGGCGGGCCGACCACGTCGCGAACCTGCTGCGCTCGCACGGCGTCGGACCGTCCGTGCCGGTGGGGCTGGCGGCACGGGCCGGTGTCGAAGGGCTGAGCGGACTGCTCGGCGTGCTCAAGGCGGGCGGCGCTTACGTGCCGCTCGACCCGGCACACCCGCCGGCCCGCCTCGCCGGGCTGCTGGAGTCCTGCGGGGCACCGGTCGTGCTCGCCCCCGCCGAGGTCGACCTGGGGCCGTACGGGGGTGTCGTGCTCACGTCGTGGTCAGGCGAGGCCGAAGGTTTCGAGGTGACACGTGGCGACCTGGCCTACGTGATCCACACGTCCGGGTCGACCGGCACGCCTAAGGGCGTCGAAGTGGGGCACGCGAGCCTGGCCCACCTGACGGACTCCTTCGTGGCGGTGCACGGATTCGCCGCGGGGCACCGCATCCTGATGATCCCGCCGCTGAGCTTCGACGCGTCCGTGGGCGACGTGTTCCCGGCGTGGAGCGTGGGCGCGGCGATCGTCGTGCACCCGGAACCCGCCGCGATCGACGGCCCCGGCCTGCTGCGCCTGTGCGCGGACCACGGGATCACGGCCGTCGACGCGCCGGCGGCGCTGCTCAAGCGGTGGGTGGCCGACCTGGACGGCGTGGTCGACGTGTCCACCGGTCCACTCGGACTGGTCATGTTCGGCGGCGAGGCCGTGCCGGTGGCCACCGTCGCGGCGTTCGCCCGGATCACCGGCGGCCGGGTACGGCTGGTGAACCACTACGGGCCGACCGAGACGACGGTGTGCGCCACGACGTTCACCACCGTCGAAGCGTCCGAAGTGGACAGTCGATCGGCGACCCTGCCGATCGGGCGACCGCTGCCCGGCGTGCGGGCCTACGTGCTCGACGCCCGCCTGCGGCCCGTCCCGCTCGGCGTCCCCGGCCAGCTCCACGTCGGCGGCGTGGCACCGGCGTGGGGCTACCGGGACGATCCGGCGCGCACGGCGGCGGCGTACCTGCCCGACCCCGTCGTGCCGGGTGGTCGCGTGTACCGGACCGGCGACCTGGTCCGGTCGCTGCCGGACGGGAACCTCGAATTCCTCGGCCGGGTGGACGACCAGGTCAAGCTGCGCGGGCACCGGATCGAACCGGGCGAGGTGCGGGCCGCGCTGCTGGCACACCCGGACGTGACCGAAGCGGCGGTGACCGTGCGCGGTGACGTGCTCGTCGGGTACGTGGTCGGCGCGGTCGACCCGGCCGGGGTGCGGGCGTTCTGCGCGGACCGCCTGCCGGCGGCGATGCTGCCCGGCGCCGTGGTGGTGCTGGACGGACTGCCGTTGACCCGGCACGGCAAGGTGGACTTCGCCGCGCTGCCCGATCCCACGCCGGGCGTCGAGTACGAGGCGCCGCGCACGGACGTCGAACGGGTCCTGGCCGAGGTCTGGTCCGAGGTGCTCGGCGTGCCGGTCGTGGGGCGTCGGGACACGTTCTTCGGGCTGGGCGGGCATTCGCTGGTGGCGGCGGCCGTGCTCGGCCGGGTGCGGTCGCTGCTGGGGGTGACCGTGCCGCTGCGGGCGTTGTTCGCCACCGCGGACCTCGCCGAACTGGCCGAGGTCGTCGAGCGGGCGCACGACGACACGTACACGTTCCGCAGCGGGTTGCCGACGGCCGAGCAGATGCACGCGGACGCCGAACCGCCGGCCGACATCGTGCCCGCCGCGACGACCGTGGACGCGGTGTCCCGGGTGTTCCTCACCGGCTCGACCGGGTTCCTGGGCGCCTACCTGCTGTCGGAACTGCTCGCGCGGTCGTCGTACGAGGTGCACTGCCTGGTCCGCGCCGAGACGCCCGACCTGGCGCTGGACCGGATCGTGGCGAACTTCCGGCGGGCCGGGGTGGACGTGCCGGCCGGGCACCTGGCGCGGATCGTGCCCGTGGTGGGCGACCTGTCGCGTCCGCTGATGGGGTTGACCGAGGACGAATTCGACCTCCTGGCCCGGTCGATGGACGCCGTCTACCACAACGGCGCGGTGATGAACTTCGTGCTGACGTACCGGTGGATGATGCCGTCGCACGTGGGCAGCACGATCGACATCCTGCGCCTGGTCACCCGGCACCGCACCAAGCCGTTGCACCTCACGTCGACCCTGGGCGTGTTCCTCGGCACCGCGTACGACCGGCGGCCGGTCACCGAGGCGGTGCGGTGCGACGACCCGACCGGCCTGGACACCGGCTACAACACCACGAAGTGGGTGGCCGACCGGATGGCCGTGCTCGCGCGCGACCGGGGCGTGCCGGTGTCGATCCACCGCATCGCCGCGATCGGCGGCGACGTGCGGACGGGCCGGGCGCAGACCGCGTCGTACCTGAGCCGGCAGATCGCGGCGTGCGCGCAACTGGGCGCGGTGCCGGACTCGGGCGACGTGCTGGACATGCTGCCCGTGGACCGGGTCGGCGCGGCGGTGGCGGCGCTGTCCCTGGACTCCGTCGCGACGGACTACCACTACTACCGGTCGGACGGCTTCACCTACGCCGACCTGGGCGGGGTGCTGACCGAGCGCGGCTACCCCACCCGCGTCCTGCCGTTCGAACAGTGGCGGACGTTGATGCTCGACCACCCGGAGACCGCGTTCGGCCCGTTGGCGTACGGCCTGTCCGGCCGCCGCCGGGCGCACCCGGTGTTCGACTGCACCCGGACGTTCACCGCGGCGGCGGCCCACGGCGTCGAGTTCCCCCCGGCCGACGCGGAGATGCTGGGCCGCCACGTAGACCACCTGATCACCGCCGGAGCCATGCCGGAGAGGGTTTGACATGCCACTGCACCGACCGTCCGACGACGGGCCCGCGTCGTTCCACGACATGCTGTCCACCGCGGGCTACCGGGCCGTGGCCACGGCGTTGGAACTGGGCCTGTTCGCGGCGTTGACCGAGGGACCGCTCGACGCCGACGACCTGGCCGCCCGCCTGGGCACCGACCCGCGCGGCACCGGACTGCTGGCCGACGTGCTGGTGACGTTGGGGCACCTGGAACCCGGCTACGCGAACAGCCCGTCGACCACCCGCTGGCTGACCGGCCCGTACGCCGAGGTGGACCGGTTCTGGAGCACCGTCCTGTTCTCGTCGTGGACGGACCTGACGGAGTCCGTCCGAACGGGACGACCGGCCCTGGACTTCTACCGCTGGCTGGTGGAGAACCCCGAGACCCTGCACCGGTTCCAGGCGATGCTGTCCACGCACGCGGACGCCATCGCCCCGGAGGTGACGACCCTGATCACCCCCGGGGTGACCCTGCTGGACGTCGGTGGCGGGCACGCCAAGTACGCCATCCGCTTCTGCGCGGGCAACCCGGACCTGACGGCCACCGTGGTCGACCTGCCCGACGCGGTGGAGGTGGGCCGGGCAGCCGTCGCGGCGGCGGGCCTGACCGACCGGATCGGTTTCGCGGCGGGCGACTACGACGAGGTCGACCTGGGTGGCGGGTACGACACCGTGCTGTTGTTCAACGTCGTCCACGGCCGTGCTCCGGACGCGAACGTGACGTTGTTGGCACGCGTGGCGAAGGCCCTGCGGCCGGGCGGGCGGGTCGTCCTGCTGGAACACGACCACCACGTCCCGGACGCCGGGTCGGACGCCTTCGCGCGGGTGTTCAGCCTGAACCTGTTCCACGGTCAGGGCGGACAGGTGTACCCGGCTTCGGAGATCACGTCGTGGCTGACGAAGGCGGGCTTCACGGAGCCCACCGTGCACCCGTTGAGCACCTCGCCGGGCCAGTCGCTCCTGGTGGCCACTACCTGATACGCCGCGGGGGCGGCCCCCGACGAGGGCCGCCCCCGCATACGCGGGAAAGAGCCGCTCGGCGTGGACTCCCGGCGCCGTGTCCCCGGAACACTCCCGCATACGCGGGGAGGAGGTCCGGTCCAGCGACTCGACGCGGACGGTGGTCGGAACACCCCCGCGTGCGCGGGGAAGAGCGACCAGACGGGTGAGTCTGGTCTGCCGTGAGCGGAACACCCCCGCGTGCGCGGGGAAGAGCGGCTGACGTTGGCGGTGGTCACGGGTGGTCTGGGAACACCCCCGCGTGCGCGGGGGAGAGCGCCGTGCTGGCGTGGATCTGCAACAGCCAGGAGGAACACCCCCGCCTGCGCGGGGAAGAGGGTGAGACGGCCCTGGTGCTGTGCCGACCTCACGGAACACCCCCGCGTGCGCGGGGAAGAGCCTCCTGGAGCCTGCCGCGCGGCGAGCGCAGCTGGAACACCCCCGCGTGCGCGGGGAAGAGCTGCGGCTCGGAACGATGGTCTCGCCCGTCGGCGGAACACCCCCGCGTGCGCGGGGAAGAGCACCAGCCACGGACGGCGGCTGCACCACCGGGGGGAACACCCCCGCGTGCGCGGGGAAGAGGACCGAGGCGGAATCCCCGTCCGGATCGTCCAGGGAACACCCCCGCGTGCGCGGGGAAGAGGTCTCCTCGTTGGTGGCCGCGGGGCCGAGGTCCGGAACACCCCCGCGTGCGCGGGGAAGAGACCGCGCCTGCGAGGCAGGCCGCGATGTCCCGGGGAACACCCCCGCGTGCGCGGGGAAGAGCTCTCACGGCTGGCCGAGATCGGCGTCCTGGTCGGAACACCCCCGCGTGCGCGGGGAAGAGGCTTCGCGACCTGGGACTCTAGCGGCTGTCGGGGCGGTTTTCATTCGGTTCACCGGGGTCTCGGAACAGTCGTCACGACTGGCGCGGGGTGGCGGGTGACCGAGGCCGGTCAGCCCTGCGTGCTGAGGTAGGCGAAGGCCGCCAACCCCACGACGGTGAGCGCCGCCATGGCGGCGGCCCGAGGAGTGGGCCGGGAAACGGTCCTCAGCAACCGGACGCCTTCGGGCAGCAGGGCGACGCAGAGGCCGACCGTCCCCACGATCGACAGCAGTTCGGTGCCCTTCAGCACGCCCAACGGCAACAGGCCCATGGTGGCCAGTGCCACCGCGCGGATCTTGCCGACCACACCGGTGAAGTGGCCGCTGCGGTACACCGCGAACGCGAGCACGAACCAGCCGAACATGATCGTGAACGACAGGTAGCTGAACAGGTGCTCGTCCTGGTAGGCCAGACCCACCTGCGCGGTCGCGAACTCCACTCCCCGGTGGCGTGCCAGGCTGAAGGCGGCCTGGTCGACCCCGGCGTGGAAGGTGCGCGCCAGCAGGCCCGTCACGACCAGCCCGCCCGCCCACCTCGCCAACGTCGGGCGGGTGTGGGCGATCGACCGGACCAGGCTGACGATGCCCGGCCACAGGGCCACGGTGCCGGCCAGGAACAGGGTGTACGCCGTGACCATGAGGGTCGGGTCCGACCCGAACGCGGCGAGCTGCTGCTTGTAGAAGAAGTCGAACGGGGAGCGCAGCAGGGTCGCGGCCAGCAGCAGGAGCGGGGCGACGGTCAGGGACAGGCCGCCGAGCACCGGGCCGGGGAACCAGGTGGAGCCGGAGGCGGGGCCGGCGGTGGACAGGGACGGGGACTGGATCGACGCGGTCATGAGGGGAAGTCTGGTCCGGGAGGCGGGCCGGGGGATCGGACCGGAGTCCGAAACCCGGGGTCGGACCGCGGTCCGATACGGAATCCCAAAATGATTGACCGGCCGGCCCCCGTACGGAATGATGAAGGGGAACACCGACTTGGGGAGAAGCCATGGGGCACGGACGCCGGACCGCGGGGATCCAACTCCTTGCGCCGCTCCCGAAATTGGGTCGGCACGACTTTCGCACACCAGGCTCCTCGCCGTGATCCTCGCAGGTCACAACCACCAGGGAGCCGCCCACCGGTAGTCCGGTCAGGGCGGCTTCGATTTTCTACGCCATTTCAGGGAAATGATTACGACCGACAACGGGTCGACATACTCGAAAGCCGGAGGACTGGCCGAGCAGGCAAGGCACCGGATGATTAATCCGTGGTCCGGGCGGACGTCCCGGCGCGCGTTCGATCCGCGCGTCCTCCAGGCAGGTACCGACCCCTGACGACAGTCGGGTCCGGGTGGTGGCCGACGCCGGCCGCGCGATCTTCGTAACCTCGACGACATGGTCGATCCCCACCTCGGGCTCTTCCTGTTCGTGGTCGGCGTGGCCACGGACAGCCCGCCCTTCGTCCGGACGTTCGGCGTGATCGCCACCGACGCCGTCCTCGGCGTCTTCGCCGTCCTGTTCCTCGTGTCCTGGTGGCGTGCCCGCACGGCCGGTGCCGAACGGATGGCCAAGGCACTGCTCGCACCGGCCGCCACCGTGGTCGCCGGCCTGGTCGGCGAGGTGATCAAGCTGCTGTTCCGGGAGGAACGCCCTTGCCACACCACCGCGGGCATCGCACCGTGCCCGGCGCCGGACGACTGGTCGTTCCCCAGTAGCCATTCGGTGATCGCGGGCTCGGCCGCCGTCGCCTTGGCGCTCGTCGCCGGACGCGTGCTGCGCCGGATCGCGTTGGCGTGTGCCGTGTTCACGGCCGCGTCGCGCGTCTTCGTGGGCGTGCACTACCCGCACGACGTGGCCGCCGGTCTGCTCCTGGGCGCTCTGGTCGTGACCTTCCTCCCGATGGCCGCCCGGCGGGCCGCGCCGGTGGTCGCCCGACTGCGGTCCGGCACGCCGGGCAGGACGCTGCTCGGAGCCGGACCCCGATGACCACCGCGATCCGCCTGGTCTGCGCGCTGCTGCCCGTCCTGTGGGCCGGCGTGACCTCCTGGGTCGACCGGTTCTCGGTCGTGGAGGTGGTCGGGTACGGGACGGCCGTGGCCGTCGCCCTGGTCGCCGCACGACGCCACCCCGCCGGGATCGTGCTCGCCGCCGCCGCGTGGCAGGTGGGCGTCCTGTCGCGCCTGGGCTCCGACAACTCCGTTCCGCTCGCCGCGCTCTCCCCCGCGCTCGTGCTCACCGCCTACGTCGCCGGCCGCCACGTCGGGCACGCCCGCGCCGCCGTCGTGGCCCTCGTCGGCTCCGGTCTGGTCGGCGCGATCGCGGGCGCGGTGGTCACCGGAACCCCGGACACCGTCGTCCTCACGCTCGCGGGCATCGCGGTGGCGGGCGCGGTGCCCTGGGCGTTCGGCCGGCACCGCCGGCTGTTCGCGGCCATGGTCGAGGCCGGCTGGGACCGGGCCGAGCGGCTCGAACGCGACGTGGTCCGCGCCCGTGACCGCGAACGCGCCCGGCTCGCCGCCGAGATGCACGACCTGGTCGGCCACGAACTCGCCCGCGCCGCGCTGCTCGTCGGCGCGTTGGAGGTCTCCCCCACCCTCCCCGACGACCAGCGTCGCGCCGCCCACGAGGCCCGGGCCGGGGTCACGGCCGCGGCCGAACGCCTGGCCGACACCGTGCGCCTCCTGCGCGGTCCCGAGTCCCGGAGCCCGGACGAGTCCGTCCAGGCGGTCGTCGACGCCGCCCGCGCCACCGGTCTCGACGTCGACGCCGACACCGCCGATCTCGCCGGCGTCGACCCGGTCATCGACCGCACCGTGCACCGGGTCCTCGCCGAGTCGCTCACCAACGCGATGAAGCACGCCCCCGGTTCGAAGGTGCGGATCACGCTCACCCGCGACGACGGCATCACGCTCGTCGTCGCCAACGGTCCGCCGGCGGCGAAGCCGACGCACACCGGCAGCCGGCTGGGACTGGTCGGCCTCACCGAACGCGTCTCGCTCGTCGGGGGCCGGTTCGACGCGGGTCCGCAGGGCGAGGGTTTCGCGGTCCACGCGCACCTGCCCGAGCGCCCCGTCGCCACCGAACCCACCCGGTCGAGCGCGGCCACCCGGGTCCGGCACAGTGCGCGGCACGTCACGCTGGTCACGGTCGCCGTGGTGGGTGGCGCGGCCGTGCTCGCGCTGGGCTACATGGTCTTCGACGCGGTCACGTCCACCCTTCGCCCCGCCGTCTACGACCGGCTGCGGGTGGGCGCGGCCCAGGCCGACGTCCTCCCCCTGCTGCCCGACCGGACCCGCGTGGACGGCCCGCCGGTCGAGGCACCGCCGCCGGACTGGACGTGCTCGTACTACAGCACGCACCCGAACCCGTTCGACGGCCGCCGTCTCGACCTGTACCGGGTGTGCTTCGCCGACGGCCGACTGGTGGGCAAGGACCTGCTGACCCGGGACCCCTGAAGGAGCGCACGGTGGTGCGTGTCGACGTGCGCGGACCGGATCCGGGTCGCGATCGGCGGGGCCGGACTCACCCGCCGTCGACCTTCCGCCGGTACAGCATGACCGCCACCGTGGTCGACGCGATCAACAACCCCGCCGACCATGCCAAGGCGATGACGCCGTGCGATCCGATCGCCGTGCCGGTCAGCAGTCCGCGCACGGTCTCGATCAACGGCGTCACGGGCTGGTTCTCGCTGATCGCCCGCAGTACGGCGGGCATCGTGTCGGTCGGCACGAACGCGCTGCTCAGGTACGGCAGGAACAGCATCAGGAAGTTGAGCGCACCGGCCGCTTCCGGCGTCTTCGCCACGACGCCCATCGCCGCCGCCAGCCACGAGATCGCCGCCACGTAGAGCAGC